>NZ_CP014989.1:1200000-2400000 GCF_001685415.1 Serinicoccus hydrothermalis
CCGGTCGAACGTCTCGCGCAGCTCGTGCAATAGCGCGACGTCGGAGCCGTCGAGGGGCGCCAGCCCACGGTCGTCGTCGGTCATCGGTCCTCCCACCTCTCGTCGGCGGCCAGCGACCGCCGCAGCTTGTCCAGGCACCGGCCGCGGGTGGGCCCGATGCTCCCCCTCGGCATACCCAGCGCCGCCGAGACCTCGTCGTAGTCGGGGCGGTCGCAGAAGGCGACGATGCGCAGCAGCTGCCGGCACCGCTCGGAGAGGTCGTGGACGGCACCCCACAGCAGCTGCTGACGCTCGGTGAGGATGGTGGCCGCCTCGGGGCCGGCCTCGGTCCCGCCGGGGTCGACCGTCCCGGTCGGGTCGTAGGACGTGCGGCGCGCCACCCGGGCGGTGCGCCAGCTCTCCCGCTTGACGGCGATAACGAGCCAGCCCAGCACGGCCCCGCTCTCCCGGATGTCCGCGGCGCGGTCCACGAGGCGGATCCAGACGTCCTGGACGACATCCTCGGCGGCCTCCCGGTCGCAGCCGTGGGCACGCGCGACGTTCCACAGCAAGGGGGTCGCCAGCTCCACGAGCTCGCCCAGGGCCTGGTCCTGGCCCTCGCGGTAGCGGTGGAAGCAGGCGCCGGCGCGGTCACCCAGCGACGGCGGGTCCCCCTGCACCCCGGTCTCCGGCCCGTCCTCGGTCAGCATCGGTCCTCCTCGCTCAGCAACGCGGGCAGGCACCGGAGGGCACGACCCCGCAGCGCCTCCGGGGCATCACCCTCGTCGTCGTCGGCCAGCTGCACGGACAGGGCGTCGGCGAGCTCGCCGGCCAGCCACGGGGCGGCGAAGCTCGTGCCGCTCCAGACGCCGAAGCCGCCGCGGAGGTCGTCCGGGTCGGGGGTCGACCGGGTGCCGCGCGCGGTGCCGACCCTGCGGGCCGGCTGGGCCGAGGCGTCGAAGGTGACGGGCAGCGTGCTCACGACGTTGACGCCCGGTCGGTGCGTCGTCACCCACGGGCCGGCGTTGCCGAAGAGGGCGACCGAGCACCGGTCCGGGTTGAGGGCACCGACGCCGACGAGCGGCACCCCCTTCGTCCGGCCCGGGGAGGACCCGGCGTGCAGCGCCCACCCGGCGGGGTACATCGGGGTCGTGGTCGCCTGGTTGCCGGCCGCGGCCACGACGCTGACCCCGGAGCGCCCGTAGAGCTCGAGCAGGCTCCGCACCGGGTGCTGGTCCACCTCCCCGTCCTGGTGGTAGAAGCCCAGGGACAGGCTCAGCACGTCCACCACCCCGCCGGCGTCGCCGAAGTCGTCCCGTCCACGTGCCTGGCCGAGGGTGTGCAGGACGAGCAGGACCGCCAGCGTGCGGACGACGTCATGCTCCGCCGCCAGCCCCGCGGAGTCCAGCACCGGCAGCGCGACGATCCGGGCGTCCGGGGCGCACTGCCGCACGATGCCGGCGATGAAGGTCCCGTGCCCGGACAGCAGGTCCAGCCCCCCGGTGAGCTCGTCGTAGACCCCGTCGCCCTCGGGCCACGGGTCGGGCTCCCCGTCCGGGAGCACGGGCCAGCCCAGGAGCGAGCGGCGCTCGGCGGCCAG
Organism: Serinicoccus hydrothermalis; assembly: GCF_001685415.1. Classification (NCBI taxonomy): domain Bacteria; kingdom Bacillati; phylum Actinomycetota; class Actinomycetes; order Micrococcales; family Ornithinimicrobiaceae; genus Serinicoccus; species Serinicoccus hydrothermalis. The sequence goes on from NZ_CP014989.1 coordinate 1,201,580, forward strand.
GTCGCCGTGGTCGAACCACGGGTGCTTCCCCAGGCCCGTGTCCGGGACGACGACGACCGGGGCGCGCCTGCCCCGCGCCTTCCTCGTCGGGTCGGGCAGCGCCAGCTGGACCGGCGTCCGGTCGGGGGTCACGCCGGGCACCCCGCCCTGGCCGCCCCAGTAGAGACCGCCCGTCTGCCCGCCCCAGTAGAGACCGCCGGTCTGGCCGCCCCAGTAGAGACCGCCCGTCCCCGGGAGGACGAGGTGCTCCAGGTCCACGTCCTCCAGGCCCGCCGCCCGCGCCGCCAGCAGCAGCGCCCAGGGGTCCGGCTCCCGGGTGCCGCTGCCCGGCACGACGAAGACGCGGGAGGCATACCCCGCGTCCAGCTCCCGGGCGCTGAGGGCGCCCACCCGCAGCCCGGGGTCGACGCGGGTCACCGTGTCCTCGGGGCCCAGCGGTGTGCTGCGCACCCGCTCGAACTCCTTGCCGGCCCCGTCCTCGGCGCCGGTCTCCACCGCGAGCAGCAGCCACCGGGTGAAGGCCTCGTCGGCGGCGTCGGGACGCAGGGAGACGTCGAACCCTGCCTCGCGCAGGACCCGCTCCAGCTCGCCGATGCGGTCCACCGCGGAGAGGCCCAGCAGCCCGGTGACGAGCAGCCGGCTGTTGCGGTATGCCGTCGCCGACGGCGCCTGCAGCCCCGCACCGTCGCGGGTGGTCTCGCGGGCGGCGGTCGAGGGGTCCAGCAGTCTGGCGTCGTGGCGGCGCAGCAAGGCGGAGGGGAGGGTGAGCTCGACGGCGTCGCGGTGGGGCATCAGGCCTCCTTGGCCGGCTCGGTCCCCTACGAGACCCAGCCTAGGGGTCAGGTGACCCTCAGAGCAGCCCCTCGCCCCGCAGATACATCGGATCGTGACGTGCGCGGGCGGTTGCCGGGGCCGGGACCCCGCGCCAGAGTGGCGGGCGACGGGCAGAGAGGACCGCACATGACACGCCAGATCTCACGACGGACCATCCTGGGAGCCGGCGGCGGCACCGCGCTGGCGGGCAGCGCCCGCACGGCGGGCGCCACGACCGGCGACCACCGGGGCGGGGACGACGACCCCACGGGGCGCAGCCTCGCGGAGCTGCAGCGCCTCCTCGCGCGCGGCCGGCTGTCCTCCCGCGACCTCACCCGGGCCTACCTGCGACGCATCGAGCGCATCGACGCCGGCGGGCCGCGGCTCGCCTCGGTCATCGAGGTCAACCCGGACGCCGAGCGCATCGCGCGCGAGCTGGACCGCGAGCGCCGGCGCGGGCACGTCCGCGGGCCGCTGCACGGCATACCCGTGCTCGTCAAGGACAACATCGACACCGACGACGCGATGCTCACCACCGCCGGGTCGCTCGCCCTGGTCGACTCCCGTCCCGGCGCGGATGCCACCGTGGTCGCGCGGATGCGCGAGGCGGGCATGGTGCTGCTCGGCAAGACCAACCTCTCGGAGTGGGCCAACTTCCGCGGCGACCAGTCCTCCGGCGGCTGGTCCGCCCGGGGCGGGCAGACGAAGAACCCCTACGTGCTCCCCCGCAACCCCTCGGGGAGCTCCTCGGGGTCCGCGGCCGCCGTCTCGGCCTTCCTCGCCCCGGTGACCCTCGGCACCGAGACGGACGGGTCGATCGTCAGCCCGGCACAGGCGTGCGGCGTCGTGGGGATCAAGCCGACCGTCGGCCTCACCAGCCGCGCGGGTGTCGTGCCGATCAGCCGCACCCAGGACACGGTCGGACCCCTGGGCCGGACCGTGGCCGATGCCGCCGCCGTCCTGGGTGTCCTCGCCGGTCCGGACCCCCGCGACGAGGCCACCGCCGACAGCGAGGGCCGCACCCACGAGGACTACACCCGGTTCCTGCGCCCCGACGGTCTCGCCGGCGCGCGGATCGGCGTACCCCGCCAGCTGGGCGTGGACAGCCCGGAGGCGACCGCGGTCTTCGAGGAGTCGCTCGCCGCGCTCCGGGCCGCCGGGGCGGTGCTCGTCGACCCCGTCGACATCCCGTCCTACGAGGAGTTCAGCACCAGCTCGGCCGAGTTCGAGGTGCTGCTGTGGGAGTTCAAGGCCGGCATCGCCGACTACCTCGCCACCCGCACCGCGGGCTCACCGCGCACCCTGGCCGACCTCATCGAGCTCAACCTCGAGCGGGCCGAGGAGGAGTTGCGGTGGTTCGGCCAGGAGACCTTCGAGCTCGCCCAGGCCAAGACCGGGCTGGACGACCCGGAGTATGCGCGGACGCTGGCCACGAGCCGGCGCATCTCGCGCACCGAGGGCCTGGACGCGGTGCTGGACGAGCACGACCTGGACGCGCTCGTGGCCCCGACGGGCGGCCCCGCGTGGGTGACCGACCTCGTCAACGGGGACAACTTCCTCGGCGGCACCTCGTCCTACGCGGCCATGGCCGGATACCCGCTGGTGACCGTGCCGAGCGGCGCGGTCTTCGGCCTGCCGCTGGGCCTGACGTTCATGGGTCGGGCGTGGAGCGAGCCGACGCTCCTCCGGCTGGCCGGCGGCTTCGAGGCGCAGACGCGGGCGCGCTCCGCCCCGCGCTACCGGAGCTCGGTCACCGGCGACGGGCGTCACCGCTGAGCGCCCGGCGGGCTCAGCCCTGCGCGGGGAACCAGATGGCGATCTCGCGCGCCGCGGACTCCGGGCTGTCCGAGCCGTGGACGATGTTCTGCTGCACCTTGAGGCCCCAGTCGCGCCCGTGGTCGCCGCGGATCGTGCCCGGGGCGGCGGCGGTGGGATCGGTCGCCCCGGCGAGGGAGCGGAAGCCGGGGATGCAGCCGTTCCCCTCGATGATGGCGGCGGTGACCGGCCCGGAGGACATGAACTCCAGCAGCGGCTCGTAGAAGGGCTTGCCCTCGTGCTCGGCGTAGTGCTGCTCGAGCTGCTCGCGCGAGGGGGTCACGACGGCCAGGGCGGCGAGCGTGTAGCCCTTGGCCTCGACCCGGCGGAGCACCTCCCCGGACAGGCCGCGGCGGTAGCCGTCGGGCTTGACGAGGACGAGGGAGCGTTCGGTCTGCGCGGCGGTGGTGTCGGTCACGGACCCAGCGTAGGGCGTGCGGGCCGGGGATCGCCGTCAGGGTTGGAGCACGCCGAGGCCCAGCAGGGCGAAGAGGACCAGGGCCAGCACGATCCGGTAGACCATGAACGGCGTGAACGTGTGGGTGGTGATGTAGCGCATGAACCAGGCGATGACGGCATACCCCACGGCGAAGGCGAGGACGGTCGCCACCGCGATGGCCCCCCACCCGGTGCCCGACCCGATCGCGTCGCCGGTCATCACCTTGACCAGCTGCAGCCCGCCCGAGGCGAGCACGGCCGGGATCGCGAGCAGGAAGGAGTAGCGCGCCGCTGCCTCCCGCGTGTAGCCCATGAAGAGGCCGCCGGCGATGGTGCCACCGCTGCGCGAGACGCCCGGGACGAGGGCGAGCGCCTGCCACAGGCCGAAGCCCAGGCCGTGCCGCCAGGTGAGCTGGTCCAGCTGGCGCTGCTGCCGCCCGACCCGTTCCGCGGCGAGGATCACCAGGGCGAAGACGAGCAGCATCGTCGCCGTGATCCACAGGCTGCGCAGGTCGGTCTCGATCCAGTCCTGCAGCAGCAGCCCCAGGATGCCGATGGGGAAGGTGCCGAGGATGACCCACCAGCCGAGGACCGCGTCCGGGTCGTTGCGGGGGATCCGGCCGGCCAGGGAGGCGAACCATGCGCGGACGATCCGGACGATGTCGCGCCAGAAGTAGAGGAGCACGGCGGCCTCGGTGCCGAGCTGGGTGATCGCGGTGAAGGCGGCACCGGGGTCCGCGCCCTCGTCGCCGAGCAGGCGTCCCACGATGGACACGTGGGCGCTGGAGGAGATCGGCAGGAACTCGGTCAGCCCCTGCACGATCCCCAGCACGATCGCGGTCAGCAGATCCATCTCAGTCGCTCTCCCCGCCCCTGGCGGTCTCGTCGGGGCCCACCCCGGCCTCCTCCTGCGCGGCACGCTGCGCCGTGACCCGGTCCATCCGCATCCCCTGGGTCAGGCAGAGCCACCACAGGAAGCCGAAGAGCCCCGCGACGACGAGCATCGCCGGCAGCACCACCCCGGCGGCCAGGGTGAGGAACTGCGCCAGCCAGCCGAGGAGGATCCCGGCCCGGCCGCGCAGCGCGCCGGCGGCGACCACGCACAGGGCCGTGAGCACGAGCCCGCCCCAGAGGTATGCCTGCGCCCGGGGGTCCGCGGTCGTCTGCCCGAGCCGCCACGCGACGAGGGTGCCGAAGAAGACCGACATCGCCTGCGCGAGCAACGTCGTGGCACACAGACGTCGGGTGAGGGTGCCGGGGGTCACGCGCGCCAGTCTCGCAGACCCACCCTGGGAGGCTTCCCAGCAACCCGCCAGTCGGAGCGCATACCCTGGGGTGCGTCGACGCCGACAGCCGATTCCCGAACCGTCCTGCCAGGAGCGCACCGATGCCCCGACCCGACCGCAAGCCCGCGGCCTCCGACCGCGCCGCCAAGGCGGCCAAGATCCAGAAGGCCGGCGCCGCCGCCGAGCGCCGCCGGGGGATGCTCATCTGGGGGTCGGTGGTGGCCGTCGTCGTGGTCATCGTCGGGGCGGTCGTCTTCGCCGTCGTGCGGGACTCGCCGGCCCTGGTCGACCTGTCCGGGGTCGAGGAGTACCAGAACGACGCGGCCAACCACGTCGCCGACCAGGTCGACTACGAGCAGACCCCGCCCGTCGGCGGGCCGCACAACCCCGCGTGGTGGAACTGCGGTGTCTACACCGAGGAGGTCCCGCGGGAGCACGCGGTGCACTCACTCGAGCACGGGGCGGTGTGGCTGACCTACCGGCCCGACCTGCCGGCCGACCAGATCGAGGTGCTGACCGAGCTCGGCGGCGCGGACTACATGCTCGTCAGCCCGGTGGCGGACCAGGAGAGCCCGGTCGTCGCGACCGCCTGGAACCACCAGCTCACGCTCGACACCGCGGACGAGCGGACGCTGCAGGCCTTCATCCGGGAGTACAAGCAGGGCCCGCAGACCCCGGAGCCGGGCGCGGCCTGCACCAGCGGCACCAGCACCGACCTCGTGGAGCGCGGATGAACGACCGCTGGCGCACCTTCGGTGCACCCGCGCTGGCCGTGGTGACGGTCGTGGCGCTGTGCCTGGGTGCCCTGGTGGGCTGGCTGTCCTTCGGCGACCGCCCCCCGCCGGACGACGGCGCGGACGCCGGCTTCGCCCGGGACATGAGCGAGCACCACGCGCAGGCGGTGCAGATGTCCCAGCTGGTGATGCAGCGGACCGAGGACGAGGCGGTCCGGAGGCTGGCCGTTGACATCAGCAACAACCAGGGCTTCGAGCGGGGGATGATGGCCACCTGGCTGCAGGAGTGGGACCTCCCCCGGGCGCGGGGCGAGGAACGTATGGCCTGGATGTCGATGGACGGGATGAACCACGCGGAGATGATGGATCTCCCGGCCGGCGTGCCCATGCCGGGCATGGCCTCCCCCACCGAGATCCAGGAGCTGACCGACGACTCCGGCGAGGAGGCCGAGGTGCTCTTCCTGCAGCTCATGACGACGCACCACCTCGCCGGCGTGGAGATGGCCGACGCGGCGCTTGAGGAGGCCACCCAGCCCGAGGTGCTCGCCGCCGCCCAGCGCATGGTCGACGCCCAGGTCGGCGAGATCGTCCTCATGCAGGACATGCTCGAGGAGCGGGGCGCCGAGCCCCGGGAGGACGTCGACGCCTGGGTCGCGGAGCAGGAGGCGACCGAGCCTGCCGGGGACGGGACCGCGCCCGACGGCGGCTCTGGGGAGCACGACCACTGACCACCGACGGGCCACCGCACGTTGCGGTTGCGCGGCGCTGGGCCAGAGACGATGCTCGGGGCGGGGCCGCGGACCTCGCGGCCACGACCGACAGAAGGGTGGATGCGATGAGCACGCAGGACAACGACCCGTTCGAGGACGTCCCCGAGGCCGGACCCGGCACCGAGGGCGGTGCCGACGGTCACGCCGGACCCGGTGGCGACGGTGGAGCCGACGGCGGTGCTGACGGTCACGCCGGACCCGGTGGCGACGGAGGGGCCGACGGCAGTGCCGACGGCCACGCCGGACCCGGTGGTGACGGTGGAGCCGATGGAGGCGCTGACGGCCACGCCGGACCCGGTGGCGACGGTGGAGCCGACGGCGGTGCTGACGGCCACGCCGGTCCCGGTGGCGACGGTGGGGCGGACGGAGGCGCCGACGGCCACGCCGGCGCGGGCGGTGACGGCGGAGCCGACGGTCCCGCCGAGTGACCGACGGACCGCAGGTGGTGAGGGCCGGGAGACCGGCCCTCACCCGACTCCTGGGCACGCTCGACCCTGACACCTTCGCCCGCGAGCACTGGGGGCATACCCTCCACCTCGCGTCCGTCGAGGACCGCGGCGGTGACGACTTCGCCGACCTCTTCTCCCTGGACGCCGTCGACGAGCTCGTCTCCGAGCGGGGACTGCGCACCCCCTTCCTGCGCGTCGCCCAGGACGGCTCGACGCTGCCCGAGAGCGCCTTCACCTCCTCCGGCGGCACGGGGGCTGGGATGCCGGACCAGGCGGACGACAGCAAGCTGCTGCGGCTCTTCGCGGACGGGGCCACGATCGTCCTGCAGGGCCTGCACCGCACCTGGTCGCCGATCCGCCGCCTGGCCGACGACCTCGCGGCCGACCTGGGCAGCCCGGTGCAGGTGAACGCCTACGTCACCCCACCGGCCAACCAGGGGTTCGACGACCACTACGACGTGCACGACGTCTTCGTGCTGCAGATCTCGGGGACCAAGAGGTGGGCGCTGCGCGAGCCGGTGCTCCCGCAGCCGCTGCGCAGCCAGCCCTGGACCGACCGCCGCGACGAGGTGGCCGCGGCCGCGCAGCAGCCGGCCTACCTCGAGACCACGCTGCAGCCCGGCGACTGCCTCTACCTCCCCCGCGGCTGGATCCACTCGGCCCGCGCCATGGGTGAGGTGAGCACCCACCTGACCATCGGCGTGCACGCCTGGACGCGGCACCACCTGGCGCGCTCGGCGCTGGACCTGCTCGGGGCGGGTCTCGGCACCGAGGACGAGGTGCGACGCAGCCTGCCCCTGGGCGCCGGTCTCGCGGACGTCGAGGAGTGGCGGGACGACGTGGAGCAGGTGCGGGAGACGCTGCTGCGGCTGCTGCGCGAGCTGCCCGCGGAGGACCTCGCCACCGCGCTGCACCAGAGACACCGGGCCAGTGCCCGGCCCGCCGCGGTGCGGCCGGTCGCGCAGGCCGCGGCCGCGCAGGGTCTGCAGACCGGGGACGCGATCGTCCTGCGGTCCCACCTCGTGCCGCAGCTGCTCGACGAGGGCGACCGCGTCACCGTGCGGTCGAGGGTGGCGTCCTTCACCCTCCCCGGGTCCTACCGTCCCGCCCTGGAGCGCCTGCTCGAGGGAGAACCCGTCTCGGTGCAGGACCTGGGGGCGACGGGCGGGCTCGACGACGACGCGGCCCTGGAGCTGGCGCGCGGGCTCCTGCGGCGGGGCATCGCCGTGGTGCCGGACGCAGGCGTTCGCGACTGACCGAATGACCGAGACCTTCCGCTGCTCCGACGCCGCGCGGGAGCGCGCCGACCCGATGGGCGGCACCGCTCCCCCGCAGCCCCGGCTGCTGCTCGTCGAGGTACCGGGCGGCTGGCCCTTCGACGCCCTCCAGGCGCTGCCGGCGGACGTGCGGGACGACGTCCTCCGAGAGAGCGCCGCGGCCCGGGCTCGGGTGCTGCTCATCCGGCGCCCGGGCGAGCACCCCCGGCGGGAGGGTCCGTGGCGCTGGTATGCCGTCGACCCGGGTGCCCCCGCCGGCTCCCGCACCGTGCGGGGCAGCTGGCAGACCGGGGAGGAGCTGCTCGCCGGGGCCCGCCGGGTGCGGCAGATGGCGCAGGAGGTGGCCCGGCCCGGCGGCGACGCCCCCGAGGACGGCCCCGAGGACGAGCAGCTGCTGCTCGTGTGCACCCACGGCCGCAAGGACGTCTGCTGCGCGCTGCGCGGCCGGCCGGTCGCCGCCGAGCTGGGCCGGACCTGGCCGGAGCAGACCTGGGAGTGCTCGCACACCGGCGGTGACCGCTTCGCCGCCAACCTCCTCGTGCTGCCCGACGGCGCCTGCTACGGCGGTCTCGACGCCGGCACGGTGGCCCAGGTCGTGCGCGACCACCGGGGCGGCGCCCCGGCCGTGGGGCATCTGCGCGGCCGGGTCGGCCAGGACCGGATGGTGCAGAGCGCAGTGCTCGCGGCCCTGGGCCGCTGGCCGGTGCCCTGGGACGCGGTGCAGCCGCTCGGCGCACCGGTCCCGCTGCCGCCGGAGGCTGTGGACGAGCCCCGTCCCGGCTCCGAGCCGGTGGTCGCCCGGTGGCGCACCGACCTGAGCGTGCGCGGGCACGGGGCCTGGCGGGCGACGGGGGTCGAGCGACTCGCGCCCGCCCAGCGGCTGACCTGCCGCGCGCCCCAGGCGGGGTCGGTGCGCATACCCGAGGTGGTCGGGTGGGCCGAGCTTCCCGCGGCCCGCGACCGCTAGGGGATCAGGCGGAGCGCTGGCCTAGCAGCTCGCGGACCTCCGCGGCCGTGGTCACCGAGCCGGTGGCGAGCACCGCCCCGCCGACCCCGCCGTCGTCGGCGAGGCCGGCCGCGACGTCCAGCGCGTCCGGCAGGTCCGCGACCACAGTCACGCGGTCCTCGCCGAAGAACTCGGCGACCAGCTCGCCGAGCCGCTGCGGCCGGATCGCCCGGGGCGAGGTGGTGCGCGAGACCACGACGTGGTCCAGCACCGGCTCCAGCGCCTGGATCATCTGCTCGGCGTCCTTGTCCTCGAGCACCGCGAGCAGCCCGACGAGCCGGGTGAAGGTGAACGACTCGCGCACCGCCTCGACCAGCGCCTCGACCCCGGCCGGGTTGTGGGCCGCGTCCACGAGCACGGTGGGCGAGCGCCGGACGATCTCGAGCCGGCCCGGCGAGCTGACCTCCGCCAGCCCGGCGCGCAGCACCTCGTCGGAGAGCGGCTGCTCACCACCCCCGACGAAGGCCTCGACCGCCGCGATCGCCAGCGTGGCGTTGTGCGCCTGGTAGGCGCCGAAGAGCGGCAGGAACAGGTCGGGGTAGTCCCCCGCCAGGCCCCGCACCGAGAGCTGCTGGCCGCCGACCGCGACCTCGCGGGCGAGCACCCCGAAGGCGACGCCCTCGGCGCGCAGCTGCGCCCCGACCTCCTCGGCCCGGTCCGTGAGGACCTGCATGACCTCCGGCTCCTGCACGCCGACCACGGCGATCGCGTCGGGCTTGATGATCCCGGCCTTCTCGGTCGCGATCTCCTCCAGCGTCGACCCCAGCAGCCGGGTGTGGTCCAGGGCCACCGGGGTGAGGACCGCGACGTCGCCGTCGGCGACCGAGGTGGCGTCCCACACCCCGCCCAGGCCGACCTCGACGACGGCGACCTCGACCGGGGCGGCGGCGAAGGCGGCGTAGGCCAGCGCGACGATGACCTCGAAGTAGGTCATCCGCACCCGGTCCGCCTCGTCCGGGGACTCCATGCTCTCGGCGTCCACCATCTCGACGAAGGGCAGCACGTCGTCGTAGGCGGCCAGGAAGGCCTCGATCGAGACCGGCCGGCCGTCGATGCTCACCCGCTCGCGCATGTCGTGCAGGTGCGGGCTGGTGAACCGGCCGGTCCGCAGCCCCATCTCCCGGAGCAGCCGCTCGGTGATGCGGGCCGTGGACGTCTTGCCGTTGGTGCCGGTGAGGTGGATCATCCGGAACGAGCGCTGCGGGTCACCCATGAGCTCCATGACCCGCGCGACGCGGTGCAGCGTCGGCTGCGGCATGTGCTCGGGGGTGCGCGCGAGGATCGCCTCGCTCACCTCGGCGTAGCGCGCCAGCAGCGCGGGGTCCGTCGTCTCGGTCCCGCCCCGCCCGCTCAGCGAGGTCACCTCGGCGGTGGGCACCGCGCTGCCCGGGTCCAGCGGCAGCTCGGTGCTGCCGTCCTCGCCCTCGAAGAAGTTGTCGCTCATCGTCCTGCCTCCTCACGTCGGCTGATCAGCAGCTCCACGGTATGCCCACCGCCCAGGTCCGCGGTGCCCGCGTGGGCCCCGTCCTTCGCGGGGGGCAACGCCTGCCCGGCGCCCGCCGCACCGAACTGGACGGCGAGGGTCTCGCTCATGACGAGCTGCTGGTGCGCCATCGCGGCGTCCCACACCTCGTCGTCGCCGACGACGGTCAGGCTGATCCGGTCGCTGATGTCCAGCCCGGCGTCCTTGCGGGCACCCTGGACCGCCCGGACCAGGTCACGGGCGAGACCCTCCTTGGCCAGGTCCTCGGTGACCTCGGTGTCGAGCACGACGAAGCCGCCGCCGTGGCCGCGCAGCATCGCGGTGGCCCGGGACCCGGCCTCGCCGCCCTGGGCGTCCTGCCCACCCGGGCCGTCGTCCACCACCGTCTCCAACGTGAACTCGCCCTCGGCCAGCTCGATGCCGCCGCTGGTCACCGTCCCGTCCTCGGACACCGACCAGTCGCCGGACTTCGAGCCCTTGATCGCGTGCTGCACCTCCTTGCCGAGCCGAGGACCGGCGGCACGGGCGTTGACCGTGAGCCGCTGCGTCACCCCGAAGTCCGTGGCGCTCGCGCCCTCCTCGCTCAGGTCGTGGACCACCACCTCCCGCACGTTGACCTCGTCGGCCACGATGTCAGCGAGGTCCGACAGACCCTGCGGGTGCGCGGTCGCCACGGTGAGCCGGGGCAGGGGAAGGCGCACGCGCAGCCCCTGGGCCTTGCGCAGCCCGAGCGCAGCCGAGCACACCTCGCGCACGGTGTCCATGGCGGCCACCAGCTCCTCGTCGGCCGGCAGGTCGGCCACCTCGGGCCAGTCCGTGAGGTGCACCGACTCGCCACCGGTGAGCCCGCGCCATACCTCCTCGGTCATGAGCGGGAGCAGCGGGGCGGCGACCCGGCAGGTGATCTCGAGCACGGTGTAGAGCGTGTCGAAGGCTGCCTCGTCCTCGGCCCAGAAGCGGTCGCGGGAGCGCCGGATGTACCAGTTGGTCAGCACGTCGACGAAGTCGCGGATGACCTCGGCGGCCTCCGCGATCTCGTCGCCGTCGTAGGCCGCCTGCGCCGCCCCGACGAACTCGCGGGTCTTGGCGAGGACGTACCGGTCTAGCTCGTGCTCGGATCCGGTGGACCAGCGCGCCTGGTAGCCGGCGGCGTTGGCGTAGAGCCCGAAGAAATACCACGCGTTCCACAGCGGGATCATCGTCTGGCGCACGCCGTCGCGGATGCCCTGCTCGGTGACGATGAGGTTGCCGCCGCGCAGGATCGGGCTGGACATGAGGAACCAGCGCATCGCGTCGGCGCCGTCGCGGTCGAAGACCTCGCGGACGTCGGGGTAGTTCTTCAGCGACTTGGACATCTTCTGCCCGTCGCTGCCGAGCACGATGCCGTGGGAGAGGCAGGTCGAGAAGGCGGGCCGGTCGAAGAGCGCGGTCGCGAGGATGTGCAGGGTGTAGAACCAGCCGCGGGTCTGCCCGATGTACTCCACGATGAAGTCGGCCGGGAAGTGGTGCTCGAACCACTCCGCGTTCTCGAACGGGTAGTGGACCTGGGCGTAGCTCATGGACCCGGAGTCGAACCACACGTCGAGCACGTCCTCGACCCGGCGCATCGTGCTCTGCCCGGTGGGGTCGTCCGGGTTGGGCCGGGTCAGCTCGTCGACGAACGGTCGGTGCAGGTCGACGTGGCCCTCGCGGTCCCGCGGGAGCTCGCCGAAATCGGCCTCGAGCTCGGCGAGGCTGCCGTAGACGTCGATCCGCGGGTAGGCCGGGTCGTCGCTGCGCCAGACCGGGATCGGGCTGCCCCAGAAGCGGTTGCGCGAGATCGACCAGTCGCGGGCGTTCTCCAGCCACCTGCCGAACTGCCCGTCCTTGATGTGGTCCGGGACCCAGGTGATCTCCTGGTTGGTCCGCAGCATGTCCTCCTTGAAGGCCGTCACCTCGACGAACCAGGACGACACCGCCTTGTAGATGAGCGGCTGCTTGCAGCGCCAGCAGTGCGGGTAGGAGTGGGCGTAGGACTCCCGGCGCAGCAGCACCGTCCCCGCGGTCACCGAGCCCTGGTCGTGCTGCGTCGCCCCCGGCAGCTGGTTGCGGGTCGCCGCGGTGAGGTGGTCCTGGATCGGCGCGTTGGCGTCGAAGACCAGCATCTGCGCGTACTCGTCCACCGGGTGCATGAACGCCCCGTCGGCGCCGACCGGCATGACCGGCTCGATGCCCTCGCGGTCGGTGACCACCTTGTCGTCCTCACCGAAGGCGCCCGCGGTGTGCACCAGGCCGGTGCCGTCCGTCGTGGTCACGAACTCGGCGACGACGAGCCGGTGCGCCCGCTCCCAGCCCTGGTAGTAGGAGAACGGCGGCACGTAGGAGCGACCGGCCAGCTCGGCACCGGTGTAGGTGCCCAGCACCTCGGAGTCCTCCCCCAGCTCGTGGGCGTAGGCCCCGAGCCGCTCCTTCGCGATGAGGTAGCGCTGCGGCTCCCCACCCTCCTCGGCACCGGGCAGCGGGGCTCGCACGACGACATACTCGATGTCCTCGCCGACCATGATCGCGAGGTTGGCGGGCAGGGTCCACGGCGTGGTCGTCCAGACCAGGGCGAGCGCGCCGTCGAGGATCTCGTCCGGGGCGTCGCCGGGCAGCAGCCGCGCGCCCACCGTCACGGCCGGGTCCTGGCGCACCTGGTAGACCTCGTCGTCCATCCGCAGCTCGTGGTTGGACAGCGGCGTCTGGTCGTTCCAGCAGTAGGGCAGGACGCGGAAGCCCTCGTAGACGAGCCCCTTGTCGAAGAGGCTCTTGAAGGCCCAGAGCACCGACTCCATGTAGTCGACGTTGAGCGTCTTGTAGTCGTGCTCGAAGTCGACCCAGCGCGCCTGCCGGGTGACGTAGTCCTGCCACTCGTCGGTGTACTTCAGCACCGACTCGCGGCACTTGGCGTTGAAGGCCTCGATGCCGAGGCCGAGGATCTCGTCCTTGGTCTTGATGCCGAGCTGGTCCATCGCCTCGAGCTCGGCGGGCAGGCCGTGGGTGTCCCAGCCGAAGCGGCGCTCGACCCGGCGCCCGCGCATGGTCTGGTAGCGCGGCACGACGTCCTTGACGTAGCCGGTGAGCAGGTGGCCGTAGTGCGGGAGGCCGTTGGCGAACGGCGGCCCGTCGTAGAAGACGTACTCGTTGGCACCGTCCTCGCCCGCGTCGCGCTGCTCGACGCTCCTGGCGAAGGTGTCGTGCTCGCGCCAGTAGGCCAGCACGGCCTGCTCGATCTCCGGGAAGCGCGGGGCGCTGGTCAGCGCGTCGGCGGAGGTGCTGGTGCGGGGGTAGGCCATGGGTGGCGGCTCCTGGTCTGCGTCATCGACTCGTGTCACCACGAGGACGACGCTGCCCGGGTATGCCACCCGGTCGGCACCGCGGTACCACCTCGCTTGCGCGCCGCTCGCCCCTGGCCGGGGCTGGCAGCACGCCGCTTCGTGACGGCTGTGACGGGCCTGCCCGTGCGGGTCTAGTGGGCGCTCCCGCCGGGATGCGGGTGCCGTTCTTCCGCAGGCTCGCCGCTGATGACGGCTCGAGCGCCTGTGCCTCCATGCTAGCCGACGGAGGCGGGCCTTCCGGGCCACCGGCGGGCCGGGTGCGCACGAGGGTCGCCCCGCGTTACGTTGCCCTGGCGGAAAGAGAGGATCGGCATGGACACGGACGAGGAAGCCCGCAGCACCGGCTCCCGGCAGGGAGGCGTCCTGGACGTCATCGAGCGCTGGGGCAACCGCATACCCCACCCGTTCTGGCTCTTCACCGGCCTCGCGATCCTCGTCGCCCTGCTCAGCGCCGTCCTCAGCCAGACCCCGATCAGCGTGCAGGTCCCGGGCGAGGACGCCCCGGTCGCCATCGAGAACCTGCTCACGGTGGAGAACCTGCGCCGCATGGTGGTGGAGTCGATCAGCAACTTCACCGGCTTCCCGCCGCTGGGGATCGTGCTCGTCGTCATGCTGGGCGTGGCCGTGGCCGAGGGCAGCGGGATGATCATGGCCGCCGTGCGGCTCGTGGTCACCTCGGTGTCGGGCCGGTGGCTGACCTTCGCCATCGCCTTGACCGGCATCACCGGCTCCATCGCCTCGGACGCCATCACCGTGATCCTGCCGCCGCTGGCCGCGATGGCCTTCCTCGCCGTGGGCCGCAACCCGCTGGTGGGCATCGGGCTGGGGTTCACGGCCGTGAGCGCCGGCTTCAACGCCTCGCTCATCATCAACGCCACCGACCCCCTGCTGGCCGGCATCTCGACGACCGCGGCCCAGCTCGTGGAGGAGGACTACGTCGTCTCCCCGCTGGCCAACATCTACTTCACCGTCGTCTCCTCGGTCCTGCTGGCGGTCATCATCACCGTGGTCTTCGAGCGGTGGATCAGCCCGCGGATGGAGGCCGAGGGATGGCGCTCGGAGGACACCCGGGCCGGCGAGGACGTCGAGGAGGACCAGGCGAGGCAGGAGCCGGACGAGGACGACCAGGCAGCGGACACCGAGTTCGAGAGCCTCGAGGACGCCGAGCTGGACCGGACCGAGAAGCGCGCGCTGAAGGTGGGCGGCCTGGCCGCCCTGGCCTATCTCGCCGTCGTGGCGATCATCACCGCGATCCCCGGCTCGCCCCTGCGCGGCGAGGACGGCGCCGTCCTCACCGGGCCGGCGATCCTCAGCGTGTCCATCCTCATCGCCGGGCTGTTCGTCGTCGCCGGCGTCGCCTACGGGCGGGTCGCGGGCACGATCACCTCGTGGGCCGACCTGCCGACCTTCATGGCCAAGGGCATGTCCGACCTGGCCCCCGTGCTCGTCCTCTTCTTCGCCGCGGCGCAGTTCATCGCCTGGTTCGGCTGGTCCAACATGGGCACGGTGCTCGCGGTCTCCGGCGCGAACGCGATCGAGAGCCTGGGTGTGCCGCCGCTCGTCGTCATCCTGCTGGTCGTGCTCATGACCTACGTGCTCAACCTGTTCATCACCAGCGGCTCGGCGCAGTGGACGCTCATGGCGCCGGTCATCGTGCCGGCGCTCATGCTGCTGGGGATCGCCCCCGAGGTGGCACAGATGGGCTTCCGGATCGGCGACTCGGCCTCCAACATCATCACGCCGCTCAACGTCTACTTCGCCCTCATGCTGACCTACCTGCAGCGCTACAAGAAGGACGCCGGTGTCGGCACCCTCATGGCGATGACCCTGCCGGCCTCGCTCGCGATCCTCGTCGGCTGGGTGGCCTTCTTCGTGCTCTGGTATGCCGTCGGCCTCCCCCTCGGACCCGGTTCCCCGGTGCGCTGAGCCACCCGGGGGCGACCCGCGCGACCCGGGTGGTGCGGTTGCCTGCCGGGGGTGCGGCGGCTAGCGTCATGGGCACCACGACAGAGTTTCACTCGAGGTGGAGCTCGGAGGGAGAGGATGACGATGGCATGCGTCGCCTACAACCTGTCCGCAGCGATCAAGAAGAGCGAGGTGGATCCGGCCGAGCTGGACCAGCTCGTCGCCACGTGGGGCACCACTGAGTGACCTTCACGTCATGGCGAAGGACGACCGGGGAGCTCACGCTCCCCGGTCGTCCTTTCGTCTGGGGAGGCCGGGCGGAACGCGAGCTGTCCGGCGACCAGGCGTGGCAGCGCATCCATGACGACCTCGGGCACCTGGGGTGGAGCAGCAGCGCCCGGTGGGCCGACCACGCCGGCCCGACCGCCGCGCAGTGCATCCTGCGCGAGGGTGCGCGAGAGATCGAGCTGGGTGTCGGTGCAGGGAAGGGCCGGCTCGACGTCGCCGTCGTCGGCGCCCACTTCGAGGCGCTCGAGCACGCGGTCACCGGGCCGTCGTGGGCTCCCCACCTCCCGGTGACGGCGGTGGACCGGGCGGACCCTCGTCTGGTCGAGGCGTGGCAGGGCGAGGAGTGGTGGGATCGACTCGACGGATCCTCGCTGGCCTGTGTCCGGGCCACCGCCCTGGGCGCGGGCGAGGACTTCCCCGCACCCCTGTTCCGCAGCGCCCCGTGGATGCTCGACGAGAGCCCCGAGGTCGGGGCCCTGCGACGGCGGACGGGTGACGACACCGACTACGGCGCGGCAGCCGCATACTCGACCAACAGCGGCAGCGCGATCGGCGCCACGGCGCAGGAGGCCATCCTGCACGGGCTCAACGAGAGCGTGGAGCGTGACGCCCTCTCCCTCTTCCTGCTGCTGCACGTCCTGGGAGGTGGCCCCGTGCCGCCGCTCGTCCGGATCTCCCCCGAGGACGAGGAGCTCGCGTCGTGCCGGACGTGCGCCGAGGAGATCCTCGGGGAGGAGATCACCCTGCTGGACATCACGACCGACATCGACGTCCCGTGCGTGCTCGCCCTGGCCGGCACCAGCACCGACGAGCCGGTGTACGGGTCGGGGGCGTCCAACGATCTGCGCGTGGCCGTCGAGCGCGCGCTCACCGAGATCGTCCAGGGGCACCTCCTGCGTCGGGCCGTGGCCGAGCCCGGCACGTCGGGAGGTGAGGGCTCCGAGATCGGCCCGGGCCCCTCGTACCTCCGGCTCTCGCAGGAGCAGGCCGGGCAGCATCGCGAGGTCGTCGACCGGTTCGCCGCCCACCCGGCGCTGCTGCGCTGCGCGACGCTGCGTCTCGGCCACCTTGCGACTCCCGGCGCGGTGACGCACGTGCCCCTGACCGCGACGAACCGGTCCGTGTCGGAGCAGGTGCGCTGGGTCGTGCGGAGCCTGCAGGACGCCGGCCACCGCGCTGGGTGGGTCCCGCTCCAGCAGTGGCCGTCGGGCACCACCGTGGCCCAGGTGCACGTGCCGGGCCTGGAGTCGTTCCACCAGGTGCTCGTCGGGCATGCGCCGGCTCCGGGAGCACGGGCAGTTCGGCTGCGGGAACGGCAGGGCGTCTAGGTCCGTCTCGCCAGACTGACCAGCGTCACGTGCGCGTCGTGCTGGTCGAGCCTGGCGCGGGGCTCGAGCCCGAGGGCAGCTGCCGCGTCCAGCGCCTGCTGCGCGGTCCACCGGCACCGCCCCTGCACCGAGAGCCGCCATGCCCTGGCCAGCTGGAGCACGTCGTCGACGTCCGCCTCGTCCGAGACGGTCGCCAGGACGACGCGCCCGTCGTGGCCCAGGCATCGTGCGACGGCCCGCAGCGCCGGGGGAGCCTCGTCCTGGCCGATCATCGGCAGCGACAACCAGACCAGGTCGTAGACGTCCTGCGCATCCAGGTCCACGACATCGGCGTGGTCGAGCCGGACCCGCTCCGTGCACCCCCTGCTCCTCACCACGTGGCGCGCCAGCTCCAGGACGGCGGGGTCGACGTCGATCCCCCGGACCGTGGACCCGGGCCACTTCAGGGCGACGCTGCTGGCGACACCACCGACGCCCGTGCCCACGTCCAGGAGACGGAAGTCGTGGTCGAGCAGCTCCCCGAGCCCGGTGTCCTCGTGGCTGAGGTCGGCCAGGATGCGCATCACCTCGGCCCCCGACTCGAGCCCTGTCTCCAGCTGGTCCTCGGGCCGAGGCGTCACCTCACCGCCGATGGTGGTGGTCACCTCACCCAGCGCGCGCCGTAGGGCACGCCGGATCTCCACCGGCACCTCGGCCTGGTCGGCCCCGCCCCAGCGTGCGGCCGCCAGGGTGCGCAGACGTTCCTGCGCCTCGCCGGGCGGGCGGGACGCGGCACCGGTCTCGGCGAGGGCGGCGGAGAGCCACAACGCCTCGGCGGCTCGCCGGGCGAGAGGGACGTCGTGCGACACGTCGATGATCCTTCCGGACGCGGCGAGGGCCGGGAGCGTGCTCGCTCCCGGCCCTCGCCGTTCGTGCGGTATGCCGTCAGCCGCGGCCGCGCGGCGTGGTGGTGCCACCGGCGCCGAAGCCGTCGTCGTCCGGGTCGGCCAGCTGGTTGTGGCCCGAGGAGTTGACGACCTGGTTCTCCTCCGCCAGCTCCTCCACGGCGATCTCCTTCTCGTGGTCGAGCTTGCCCAGCTCGAAGAGCTTGCCGGAGCGGTAGTCCGCCCAGTACTCCTTCATCTCCTTCTTGATCACCGGGAGCAGGAAGTAGACGCCGAGCAGGTTGATGAAGGCGCAGAGGAAGAGGATGACGTTGGTGAAGTCGATGAGCTGGCCGAAGCTCAGCACACAACCCATGACCGTGAAGAGCAGGAAGACACCGCGGTAGATCGCCACCGAGGCCTTGCTGTCCTTGAAGAGGTAGGCCCACGCCCGCTGGCCGTAGTAGGACCAGGTGATGAGCGTCGAGACCGCGAAGAGCGCGACCGCCAGCGCCAGCAGCAGCGGGAACCAGCTGATGGCCGACTCGAAGGACTCGGAGGTGACGACCACACCGTCGGCGGCGGCCTCACCGTCGAAGTAGCTCTGGCGGGCGTCGTTGTAGAACTGTGTGTCCGCGATGATGATCGTCAGCGCGGTCATGGTGCAGATGAGGACCGTGTCGATGAACGGCTCGAAGAGGGCGACGAAGCCCTCCGACACCGGGCGGCGCGTCTTCACCGTGGAGTGGGCGATCGGGGCCGAGCCCAGGCCCGCCTCGTTGGAGAAGGCCGAGCGCTGCAGGCCGACGATGAGGGCACCGAGGAAGCCGCCGGCCACGGCCTGCGGGGCGAAGGCGCCGCCGACGATCTCGCCGATGGCGCCCGGGATCTGGCCGACGTTGGTGAGGATGACGAAGAGGCAGGCCAGGACGTAGATGCCGCCCATGAACGGCACCAGCGTCGAGGTCACCCGCCCGATGGACTTCATCCCGCCGATGATGACCGCGCCGATGATGACCGCGATGATGA
Source organism: Serinicoccus hydrothermalis (assembly GCF_001685415.1). Classification (NCBI taxonomy): domain Bacteria; kingdom Bacillati; phylum Actinomycetota; class Actinomycetes; order Micrococcales; family Ornithinimicrobiaceae; genus Serinicoccus; species Serinicoccus hydrothermalis. The sequence continues at coordinate 1,220,420 of NZ_CP014989.1, forward strand.
TGCCGATCCCGAACTGCCAGGCCAGCGCGACGAACGGCGAGTCCTCTCCGCCGGTGACCTGCACCAGCTGGGCGTAGGTCTGGTTGGACTGGAACATGTTTCCGCCGGCGACGCCGAAGAGGAGGATCGCGACCGCGAAGGCGCCGGTCAGGCCGACGGACAGGAACTTCGGGAACTTGCTGAAGGCGACGGGGAGGTACTTGAACGGCCCACCGGAGACGGTGCCGTCGGCCCGGATCTCGCGGTACTTCACGCCCAGGGTGCACTCGGCGAACTTGGTCGCCATCCCGAGGATGCCCGCGCAGATCATCCAGAACGTGGCTCCGGGACCACCCATGACGACGGCGGCGCCGACACCGGCGATGTTGCCGAGGCCGACGGTGCCCGAGACGGCCGAGGTGAGGGCCTGGTAGTGCGGGATCTCACCGGGGTCGTCCGGCGAGGAGAACTTGCCCTGCACCACCTGGCGGGCCAGGTTGAGGCCGCGCAGCTGCGGGAAGCCCAGGTAGATGGTGATGACCACGGCACCCACGAGGAGCCAGGCCACGATCCACGGCATGGGGAAGAAGTCCGGCGCCCAGAACAGGACGGTGTCGAACCAGACGGTCAGGTTGGTGAAGGCGCTGTCGACGGCACCCTCGATGGCCTGCAGCCACTGCGGGTCGTTCGTCTCCGTCACGCTCATGGGCACGGGAAAGGATCGCAACATGCGTCACACAGTGAGTCAGAACGCGGCGGTGGTCAACGACATACCCCTATCGTGACCAAATCGTGACCGAACCCCGGAACACCGCGGGCGACGTCCTCGTTGGGGACCTTTCGTCCCGGTCGTGCGGCCCGCCGACGGTCTGGGACAATACCGGGCATGGACCACACCCCCCAGATCGCTCCCTCGCGCCCGGCGCAGCTGCCCGAGCGCCCGTCCGTCGACGGCCTGGAGGAGAAGTGGGTCGGGGTATGGAAGGACGCCGACGTCTACGCCTTCGACCGCGAGGCCGCGCTGGCCGGCCCCCGGGAACAGGTCTTCGCCGTCGACACCCCGCCCCCGACGGCGTCGGGCACCCTGCACCTCGGCCACGTCTTCGGCTACACCCAGGCGGACTGCCTGGCCCGCTACCACCGGATGACCGGCAAGCAGGTGTTCTACCCGATCGGCTGGGACGACAACGGCCTGCCGACCGAGAAGCGGGTACAGAACTACTACGGCGTCCGCGGTGACGCCTCGCTACCCTACGACCCGGACTTCACCCCGCCGCAGCGCGGGGGCGAGGGCAAGAGCCTCAAGGCCGCCGACCAGGTTCCGGTGAGCCGCGCCAACTTCATCGAGCTCTGCGAGGAGCTCACCGTGGTCGACGAGCAGGCCTTCGAGGAGGTCTTCCGCCGCCTCGGCCTGGCCATCGACTGGAACGTGCAGTACCGCACCATCGAGGACCGCTCCCGCGCCGTCGCCCAGCAGGCCTTCCTGCGCAACCTCGCCCGCGGCGAGGCCTACCAGTCCGAGGCGCCAGGCCTGTGGGACATCACCTTCCAGACCGCGGTCGCGCAGGCCGAGCTCGAGGCCCGCGACTACCCCGGCGCCTACCACCGCGTCGCCTACCACCGCGCCGGTGGCGACCCGGTCTTCATCGAGACCACCCGCCCCGAGCTCATCTGCTCCGTGGTCGCGCTGGTCGCCCACCCCGACGACGAGCGGTATGCCGACCTCGTCGGCACGACGGTCACCTCCCCGCTCTTCGGGGTCGAGGTGCCGGTGCTGGCCCACCCGGCGGCGGAGATGGACAAGGGCGCCGGCATCGCCATGTGCTGCACCTTCGGCGACATGACCGACGTCGTGTGGTGGCGCGAGCTGGGCCTGCCGACCCGCTCGGTCATCACCCGCAGCGGACGCTTCCAGGCCGAGGTGCCGGAGTGGGTCGCCGGCGGCCCCGGGGAGGAGCTGTACGCCGAGCACCTCGCCGGCCGGACCACGCACTCGGCCCGCGAGGCCACCGTGGCGGCGCTGCGCGAGAGCGGCGACCTCGACGGCGAGCCCACGAAGACCCAGCGCAAGGCCAACTTCTACGAGCGCGGCGAGAAGCCGCTGGAGATCGTCACCAGCCGGCAGTGGTTCATCCGCAACGGTGGGCGCGAGGAGGACCTGCGCGCCGCCCTCATCGCGCGCGGCGACGAGATCGACTTCCACCCCGCGTTCATGCGCAGCCGCTACAAGAACTGGGTCGAGGGGCTCAACGGCGACTGGCTCATCAGCCGCCAGCGCTTCTTCGGGGTCCCCTTCCCGGTCTGGTATGCCGTCGACGAGCACGGCGAGATCGACCACGAGCGGGTGCTCGTCGCCGACGAGGCCAGCCTGCCGGTCGACCCCGTGAACGACGTGCCCCCGGGCTACACCGAGGAGCAGCGGGACGCCCCGGGCGGCTTCACCGCCGACACCGACGTCATGGACACCTGGGCGACCAGCTCGCTCTCGCCGCAGATCGCCGCAGGCTGGCCGACCCGCGGAGGTCAGGGCGACGGGTCCGACGCGGAGCTCTTCGACGCGATCTTCCCCTTCGACATGCGGCCGCAGGGCCACGACATCATCCGGACCTGGCTCTTCGCCACCGTGGTGCGCGCGCACCACGAGCACGGCTCGCTGCCCTGGACCGACGCCTACCTCAACGGCTGGATCCTCGACCCGGACCGCAAGAAGATGTCCAAGTCCAAGGGCAACGCGGCCACCCCGCTGGGGATGCTCGAGGAGAACGGCACCGACGCCGTGCGCTACTGGGCGGCCGCCGCCCGCCCCGGCGTCGACACCGTGGACGACCCGGGCCAGGTCAAGGTCGGTCGCCGCCTCGCGATCAAGCTGCTCAACGCGAGCAAGTTCGTGCTGTCCTTCGGCGAGCTGCCGGAGGGCGCCGACGAGGCCTCGCTCGTGACCGAGCCGCTGGACCGCGCGATGCTGGCCGGCCTCGCCGAGGTGGTGCGCCGGGCGACCGACGCCTACGAGGCCTGGGACTACTCCACCGCCCTCGACGTCACCGAGTCCTTCTTCTGGACCTTCTGCGACGACTACCTCGAGCTGGTCAAGGAGCGCGCCTACGGCGGCGCCTTCAGCGCCGACGGACCGACGAGCGACCCCTCGCCGGAGACGCTCTCCGCGCGGGCGGCGCTGCGGCTGGCGCTGTCGGTGCAGCTGCGCCTGCTGGCCCCGGTCGTGTCCTTCGCGACCGAGGAGGTCTGGTCGTGGTGGCACGAGGAGGGCAGCTCGGTCCACACCCAGCCGTGGCCGGTCGTGCAGGAGCTGTCCCTGCCCGGTGCCGACGACGCGCCGCCGGCGCTCCTGTCGACCGTCGGGCAGGCGCTCGCGGGGCTGCGGCGGGCCAAGTCCGAGGCCAAGGTCAAGATGCGCACGGAGATCTCCGCCGCGACCATCGCCGGGCCGGCGAGCGAGCTGGACCAGGTGCGCTCGGCCCTCTCCGACCTGCGCGCCGCCGGCAAGGTGGTGGGCGAGGTCGCCTTCGTCGACGCCGACACCCTGCGCGTCGGTGACGTCGCCCTGGTGGAGGACCCGGCCTAGGGTGAGGTCATGCGCAGGGGCATGAGGTCGACGGTCGCCGTCGCCGTGGCCGCTGCCCTCGCCGCCATCACCCTGCTGCTGTGGAGCTCCAGCAGCGGCGCGCCGCTCGTCGGCCCGCCGCAGAGCACCTGGGCGCCCTCCATGGGTATGCCCGACTTCCCGGCCGTGACCGAGGGTCCCAGCCAGCAGGTCCTCGAGGGTGACGGGCAGCAGAGAGAGGGCCGGGCCGTCGACTGGCTGCTCATCGGCTTCCTCGTCCTGGTGACGGTGGTCATCCTCATCGTGCTGCGGATGCTGGCCAACCGGCAGGTGCGCGAGCGCGAGCAGCTCACCGTCGAGGAGGACGAGGAGCTGGTCGCCCTGCTCGAGGCCACCGGCGACGACGTGCGCTACCGCGCCCTCGCCGAGGGCGACCCGCGCAACGCGGTCGTCGCCTGCTGGGTCGCGCTCGAGGAGGCGGTGCGCCGCTCCGGCCTGCACCAGAACCCGGCCGAGACGGCCGCGGAGCTGACCCGGCGGGTCCTCACGCGGTGGGAGGTCGACGAGACCGCCATCCGCTCGCTCTCCGAGGCCTACCGCGAGGCACGCTTCTCCCGGCACCCGGTGAGCGAGGACCAGCGCGACCGCGCGGTCGCCGCCCTGGAGCGGATCCACGACGACCTGCGCCGGCGGGTGCTCGCCGAGCAGGCCCGCGCCGAGGAGGACGAGGCGCAGGCCGCCGCCGCCCGCGAGGGTGGGTCCGGGCATACCGGAGGGAGCCGGTGAGCCCCACGGTCCACGGCGCGGTCACGCGCCGCAGCCTGCGTCGCCACCTGACCTCGGCGCTCGCGGCTGCTCTGGTCGTCGGTGGCCTGCTGTGGTTCATCGGCTCGCTGCCGTACGCCCTGCCGCTGGCGGTCCTCGCCGTGCTGCTGGCGGGCCTGGTCACCGGCCTCGCGCTGTGGGGGGCCGGCAGCACCTCCCAGGACGTGGAGCAGGCCTACTGGGTCTCGACACCGCGCCAGGAGTCGGCGCCGCCGGACGCGATGGACTACCGCCTGCTCCGGCTGCGCCGCGACCTGCGGGACGCGCTGGACCGGGACGACCGGGGCGACGAGATCTACCCGGTCGTCCGCGCGCTCGCGGCCGAGCGGCTGCTGGCCCACCACGACATCGACCTGGACACCGAGCCGGAGAGGGCGCAGGACGTGCTCGACCCGCACCTGTGGGGCTACCTCACGCACCCGCCCACCGACACCCGCAGGCGCAGCAAGAGCGCGCTGCACACCGCCATCGAAGGAGTCGAGAAGCTGTGAGCCAGACCAGCACCCCCGCCCCGGCCCTGACCACCGAGGAGGTCTCGCGCCGCGCCGCGGACGTGCTCGACCGGGTGGAGCAGGCCGTCGTCGGCAAGCGCGAGGCCCTGACGATGGTGCTCACCGCGATCCTGTCCCGCGGGCACGTGCTGCTGGAGGACTTCCCCGGGCTGGGCAAGACGCTCGCCGCCCGCTCCTTCGCGCAGACCCTCGGGCTCGAGTTCACCCGCGCGCAGTTCACCCCTGACCTGCTGCCCTCGGACCTCACCGGGTCCTTCGTCTACGACCAGAAGGCGGTCGAGTTCGCCTTCCGCCCCGGTCCGCTGTTCACCGGGCTGCTGCTCGCCGACGAGATCAACCGCACGCCGCCCAAGACCCAGTCCGCGCTGCTGGAGGCGATGCAGGAGCACCAGGTGACCGTCGAGGGGCAGACCTTCCCGCTGCCGCAGCCCTTCCACGTCCTCGCGACCGCCAACCCGGTCGAGTACGAGGGCACCTACCCGCTGCCCGAGGCGCAGCTGGACCGCTTCCTGGCCCGGGTCTCCTTCGGCTACCCCTCACCCGAGGAGGAGTGGGACGTGCTGCGCCGGCGGGTGTCGCGCCGGACCGAGGACCAGCGGCTGGAGGCGGTGACGGACGCCGCCGGGCTGTCGGCCATGCAGGACGCGGTCGAGCGGGTGCCGGTCGAGGACGACATCTCGCGCTACTGCGTCGAGCTGGCCTCGGCGACCCGGCGGCACCGCGCCGTCCTCGTCGGGGCATCCCCCCGCGGCTCGCTCGCGCTCATGCTCACGGCGCGGGCGTATGCCGTCATCCACGGCCGTGACTACCTCACCCCCGAGGACGTCAAGGCGGTGGCGCACGCCGTCCTGGACCACCGGATCTCGATCAAGCCCGAGCTGTGGATGTCGGACACCGGCGGCGCGGCGGTCGTCACCGCCGCCCTCGGCCAGGTGCCGGTGCCGGGCTCGCGCACCGGTGCCTCGACGGTGGACGACGGCGACAGCGCCGTCCAGGGCTGATGGCCCTCACCGAGCGGGCCGACGCGTGGCGGCCCACGCACGCCTTCGCCCGGTGCCTGGTGGCCATCCTGCTCGTCGCGCCGGTCGCGCTGCTGTGGCGCCGGCCCGACCTGCTCGTCCTGCTGAGCCCGCTCGTCGTCGTCCTGGCGTGGAGCCTGGTGACGCGGCCGACCGAGCTCCCGGACCACCGCTTCGCCCTCTCCCACGCCCAGGTGCGCGAGGGCGAACAGGCGCTGGCCGTCGCCGACCTCGAGCCGGTCGAGGGCGCGCAGGTCCTCTCCGCCGCCCTGGCGCCCGCACCTTTCGTGGAGGCGGTGGTGCGGGAGAAGATGCGCCTCACGCTGGACCGCGACGACCTGCCCGTCCAGCGCACAGCCACGGTGGCCGACGCGCAGGGTCCGCTCGCGCAGGGCCGTCGTCGGCTGCTCGTCGGGCTGAGGGTGACCCGATGGGGGGTCCGGCGGATCGGGCCGATGCAGGTGGCGGCCAGCAGCGCATGGGGCTCCTACCGCTGGGGCCCGGTCTCGCTCGACGCGCAGGGGCTGCGGGTGCTGCCCCAGCCCGCCGCCTTCGACAGCTCGGCACCGGCGCCGCACCCCCGCGGGCTCGTGGGCATGCACCGCTCCACCCGCCCGGGGGACGGCAGCGAGTTCGCGACGATCCGACCCTTCCAGGTGGGTGACCGGCTGCGCCGCATCCACTGGCCGCGGTCCACCCGGACCGGCGAGCTGCACGTCACGTCGAGCTATGCCGACCAGGACACCCACGTCGCCGTCCTCGTGGACGCGCACTACGACCTGGGCCGCTCCGGCGGGCTCTCCGGCACGCCCAGCTCGCTGGACCGCTCGGTCCGTGCGGCCGCCGCCGTGAGCGAGCACTTCCTGCAGCAGGGCGACCGGGTGAGCCTGCGGGTCCTCTCGGCACGCACGCCGCTCACCGTCCCGGTGGGCACCGGGAAGCGCCACGGCGTGCGCATCCTGGACACCCTGAGCCGCATCCAGCCGGCGGCCGACGACCAGACCGACCCGCGCCGGGTCCACCTCGGCGTGGGCTCGGGGACGCTGGTCGTCATGATCTCGGCCCTGGTCTCCCCGGACGCGCTGACCCAGGCGGCCACGCTGGCCGCCCGTGGGCTGTCGGTCGTCGTGGTGGACGCCCTCGTCGAGGCCGGCGCGGGCGTCGTCCCCAGCGCGGACCGCGACCCCCTGGCCCGCACCGCCTGGCGGCTGCGCATGCTGGAGCGCGACCGGGAGATCCGCGCGATCCGCGGGCAGGGTGTGGCCGTGGTGCCGTGGCTCGGGCCGGGCAGCCTGGACGTCGTGCTGCGCGAGCTGGCGCACCGGCGCCGCGGGGCGGGGGTGTAGCCGTGGGCGAGCTCCGGGAGCACTGGGTCAACCTGCGCACCGCCACCCCCAGCCACCGCCGGGTGCGTCTGCTCGCCGTGCTCGGCGCGCTGGGCTTCGCGCTCTCCCAGGCCGCGGCCGGCGGCGGTGGCCCGGTCGCCTGGGTGGGCGCCGTCGTCCTAGGCCTGCTCGTGGTGGTCCAGCCGAACGGCATCATGCCCGCGCTCTTCCTCGTGTGGGCGATCGCCAGCTGGTGGGCCGGGGTCGAGGGCCCGTGGCACTGGGCGCTGCTGCCGGCCACCTGGAGCCTGCTGCTGGTGCACGCCAGCGCCGCGCTCGCGGCCTCGGTGCCCCCGCAGGCCAGCGTGCCCGCCTCGGTCCTGCGACGGTATGCCGTCCACACCGGGGTCGTCGCCCTCGTCAGCACCGTGGTCTGGGCCCTCGCGGCCCTGGTGACGACCGGCGGTGACGGTGGCGGGCCGCTGCCCGCCGTGCTGGGGCTCGCGCTGCTCGCCCTGGCCCTGGTCGGCTACGTCCGGGTGCGCGAGCGCCAGCGACAGCAGGCCTGAGGATCCTCCCTATGCTGGACGCGTGAGCGCAGACCCGACCCAGGCGGTGCCCCGATGACCGGACGCCGCAGCTCGGCCCGCCTGCCGCGGTCGGTGTATGCCCGGGGCTCGGAGCCCGACCCCCGCTTCAGCCTCGCCAACGAGCGGACCTTCCTCGCGTGGATCCGCACCGCGCTGGCGTTCCTCGCCGCGGGCGTGGCGCTGGAGGCGCTCGCCGTGCCGATCGACCCGGGCTTCCGGCTGGCCGCGTCTGCGGTCTTCGTGGTCCTGGGGATGCTGGCCTCGCTGCAGGCCTGGGTCGGGTGGTTCCGGGTGGAGCGCGCCATGCGGGAGGGGCGGGCGCTGCCGCCGCTGACCATCGGCTCGGTCATCGCGGTCGGGCTGCTCCTCGCGATCCTGCTCGTGGCGATCGGGCTGCTGGTGTGAGCGCACCGGCCTACGACCCCGGACTGCAGCCGGAACGCACGCTGCTGGCCTGGCGGCGCACCTGCCTGGCCCTGGCGGTCATCGGGGCCGGCATCGCGCGCTTCACCGGGGCATACCTGGGGCTGGTCACGGCCGCAGTCGTCGGGGGGCTCGTCGTGGCCGGCGCCGCCTGGGCCTACCACCGGGCGACCGGTCGCTACCGCCGGGACCACCTGCGGCTGCACCACGACGACACCATCGCCTCGGACGGCATGGCCTTCGTGGTGGCGAGCATCAGCCTCGGGCTGGTCAGCCTCGCGGCGGCGACCTTCGTGCTCCGGGTGGGGCTGGAGCGCCTCTCCTGACCGGATCGGTCAGGCGCTCTCCTTGCGCTGCTGGCGCTTGCGCGGCGCGACCTCGCGCCGCACGATCGTCGGGTTGACGTTCTCCTGCACCACCTCGCGGGTGATGACGACCTTGGCGATCTCGTCGTCGGAGGGGACGTCGAACATCACCGGGAGGAGGACCTCCTCAAGGATGGCGCGCAGCCCGCGGGCACCGGTGCCGCGCAGTAGCGCCTGGTCGGCGATGGCCTCCAGCGCGTCGTCGGCGAACTCCAGCTCGACGCCGTCGATCTCGAACATCTTCTGGTACTGCTTGACCAGCGCGTTGCGCGGCTCGGTGAGGATGTTGACCAGCGCGTCCCGGTCCAGCGGCGAGACGGTGGTGATGACCGGCAGCCGGCCGATGAACTCCGGGATGAGCCCGAACTTCATGAGGTCCTCGGGCAGGACGTCCCCGAAGTGCTCCCCCACGTCCTTGGCCGACTTGAGCTCGGCCCCGAAGCCGAGGCCCTGCTTGCCGGTGCGGGACTCGATGATCTTCTCCATGCCGGCGAAGGCACCGCCCACGATGAAGAGCACGTTGCCGGTGTCGATCTGGATGAACTCCTGGTGCGGGTGCTTGCGCCCGCCCTGCGGCGGCACGCTGGCGACCGTGCCCTCGAGGATCTTCAGCAGCGCCTGCTGCACGCCCTCGCCGGAGACGTCCCGGGTGATCGAGGGGTTCTCGCTCTTGCGGGCGATCTTGTCGATCTCGTCGATGTAGATGATCCCGGTCTCGGCCTTCTTCACATCGAAGTCGGCGGCCTGGATGAGCTTGAGCAGGATGTTCTCGACGTCCTCACCGACATACCCCGCCTCGGTGAGCGCGGTCGCGTCGGCGATCGCGAAGGGCACGTTGAGCATCCGGGCCAGGGTCTGCGCGAGGTAGGTCTTGCCGCAGCCGGTCGGGCCGATGAGCAGGATGTTGGACTTGGCGATGTCGACGTTCTCGTCGCTGCCGCTCTTGCCCTCACCGGCCTGGATGCGCTTGTAGTGGTTGTAGACCGCGACGGCGAGCGCGCGCTTGGCCGGGTCCTGGCCGACGACGTAGTTCTGCAGGAAGTCGAAGATCTCCCGCGGCTTGGGCAGCTGCCCGAGCCCGAGATCGCTGGACTCGGCCAGCTCCTCCTCGATGATCTCGTTGCACAGGTCGATGCACTCGTCGCAGATGTAGACCCCGGGGCCCGCGATCAGCTTCTTGACCTGCTTCTGGCTCTTCCCGCAGAAAGAGCACTTCAGCAGCTCGCTGCTCTCGCCCATCCGTGCCACGTGGTCGTCCTTCCCGCCTTCTGCATCCTCGTCGTGGTCCGGGCGAGCCGGGCTCGCCCTGTCTGCCCGACGCTACCTTGCCGGGCCGTGTTTCGGCACGGTTTTCCGGGGGCGATCCGCGTGTTGGGCCCGCGACCCGCGCTCGGCGGACGCTGGCCACGGACCACCCCCGGGTATGCCGTCAGTCGTCCAGCGACGCCTTGCGCGAGCCGAGCACCTCGTCGACGAGGCCGTACTCCTTGGCCTCGCTGGCGGTGAGGATCTTGTCGCGCTCGATGTCCTGCTGGACCTGCTCGGGGCTGCGGCCGGAGTGCTTGGCCCAGGTCTCCTCGAGCCAGGTCCGCATGCGCAGCACCTCGTTGGCCTGGATCTCGATGTCCGAGGCCTGGCCGTAGTCACCGCCGGCCAGCGCCGGCTGGTGGATGAGCACGCGGGCGTTGGGCAGCGCGAAGCGCTTGCCCGGCGCACCGGCGGCCAGCAGCACCGCGGCGGCCGAGGCCGCCTGGCCGATGACGAAGGTCTGCACGTCCGGCTTGATGTACTGCATCGTGTCGTAGATCGCCGTCAGCGCGGTGAACGAGCCGCCCGGCGAGTTGATGTACATGAGGATGTCGCGGTCCGGGTCCTGGCTCTCCAGCACGATGAGCTGGGCGATGATGTCGTCGGCCGAGGCGTCGTCGACCTGGACGCCGAGGAAGATGATCCGGTCCTCGAACAGCTTGGTGTAGGGGTCCTGGCGCTTGGTGCCGTAGGACGTGCGCTCCTCGAACTGCGGCAGGATGTAGCGGCTGCTGGGCGCCAGCGGGCGGGCGATGCCGCCACCGGGCTGCTGCACCGGGTCGGTGCCCATCCAGGCGCCACCGGCATACGGGCTCTGCGGGGGGAAGGTCATGGTGGGGTCAGCTCTCTTCTCGCGTCAGGGGGGCCGGTCAGGAGGTGGGTCCGGCGTCGCCGGAGCGCTCGTAGACGTGGTCGACGAAGCCGTAGTCCTTGGCCTCGGCCGCGGTGAACCAGCGGTCGCGGTCGGAGTCGCGGGTGATCTGCTCCTGGCTCTGACCGGTGTGCTCGGCGATCAGCTCGGCCATCTGCCTCTTGATGTGCAGCATCTGCTCGGCCTGGATCTTGATGTCGGAGGCGGTGCCGCCGATGCCGCCGGAGGGCTGGTGCATCATCACCCGGGCGTGCGGGGTGGCGTACCGCTTGCCGGGGGCGCCGGCGGAGAGCAGGAACTGCCCCATCGAGGCGGCCAGGCCCATCGCGACCGTCGCGACGTCGTTGGGGATCCACTGCATGGTGTCGAAGATCGCCATGCCCGCGGTCACCGACCCGCCCGGGGAGTTGATGTAGAGCCAGATGTCCTTCTCCGGATCCTCGGCGGCGAGGAGGAGCAGCTGGGCGCAGATCGCGTTGGCGTTGTCGTCGCGCACGTCCGAGCCGAGGAAGATGATGCGTTCCTTGAGCAGCCGGTTGTAGATCTGGTCGTCCAGACCCGCCTGGACCGGTCGCTCGGCCATCGTGGTGTCGTCAGTCATGTGCTGCTTTCCCTCGCTTCGTCCGGGGTATGCCGTGCGGCACTGTGCTTGTCATCGACCCTAACGTCCGCCCCTGCCGCGAAACTCCCCCACCGGCGCCGTGTTCGCCCTGAGCGCACTGCCACCCGACCGGCCGCACGGTTTGCGTCGACCGGCCGCACGGTATGCGTCGACCGGCCGCACGGTATGCGTCGACCGGCCGCACGGTATGCGCCGACCGGCCGCACGGTATGCGCCGACCGGCCGCACGGTATGCGCCGACCGGCCGCACGGTTTGCGTCGACCGACCGCACGGTATGCAGGGCCCCGACCCGTGCGAGGCTGTCCCGGTGACCCACACCCTCCGCACCGACCGCACCTGGCTGGTCGCCCTGGCCGCCTCGCTCTGGGGCCTGTCCGCGCTGTGGCGCGGACCGCTGGCCCGCGAGCTGCCCTCGCTGGCGATCGTCTTCTGGGAGCACGCGCTGCTGACCCTGCTGCTCCTGCCGTGGCTGGTGCCCGCGGTGCGGCGCTGGCGGGCCGCCACGCTGCGCACCCAGATCTCCGTCCTCGTCATCGGAGCGGGCAGCTCGGCCCTGGCCACGACCCTCTTCACCGCCGCCTTCCGCCTCGGTGACCCGATCACGCCGCAGGTGCTGCAGAAGCTGCAGCCCTTCCTCGCGCTGGCCCTCGCCGCCGTCCTGCTCGGCGAGCGGCTGCGCCGCTCCTACCTGCTCTTCCTGGCCCCGGCCGTGCTCGGCGCGTGGCTCATGACCTTCGCCGACCCGCTGGCCGTGAGCGTCAGCTCGGCCCAGGCGGCCCTGCTGGCGCTGGGGGCCGCGGCCCTGTGGGCGTGCGGCACCGTGCTGGGGCGGGCCGCCAGCGCCGAGCTGCGCTTCGCCGACCTGACCGCGCTGCGGTTCGCCGTGGGCCTGGTGACCCTGGCCGTCATCGCCGGCTTCACCAGCACCCCGCTGGCCGTGCCGCTCTCCGCCGCGCCGTCGATCGTGGCCCTGGCGCTGCTGCCCGGCCTGGCCGCGATGACGCTCTACTACCGGGCGCTGCGGCATACCCCGGCCTCCCGGGCGACCCTCGCCGAGCTGGCCTTCCCGCTCACCGCTGCCGCCGTGGGCGTCATCGCCTTCGCCAGCCGTCCGGAGCCGAGCCAGTGGATCGGTATGGCGCTCGTCGTCGCCTCGGTCGTCGCCCTCTCGGTGCACGAGCGGCGCGCCACGCAGCCGTCGGTCCGGGTGCCCGAGCGCGCCGAGTCCCTCCAGCGCTGACCACTCCCCCGGCCCGGAAAAGCGCGACTGCACCGGGTATGTCGCGACATCGCCCTGCCGGGTGACATATCCGCTGCAGTCGCACCATGACCGGACCCGATCGTGCCCGAGCGTGCGTCAGCGCTCAGCCCTGTCCCGGGAAGTAGCGGCGCCACTCGTCGCTCGGCGGCCCGAGCCGGATGCCCCGCTGCGCGAAGATCCGCCGCAGCCGCTCCACCGTCTGCCCTGGCGTGCGGTAGATGTCCGCGGCGACGAGCACGACGATGCGCCACTGAGCGTCCTCGAAGTCCTCACGCCGCCCGAGGTCCGCCTCCCAGCTGCGCTCCCGCTCGATGTGGTGACGCCCGTCGTACTCCACCGCGGTCCGCGTGGCCCGATCCCCCGCGTCGAGTCGGCGCACCAGGTCGCCCCGTTCGTCGTGGAAGCGGATGTCGGTCTCGAGCTCGGGAAGCCCCGCGAGCACCCGGAGCATCCGCGACCGGGTCTCCATGGGTGAGTCCACGCCCGCCCGGACGAGGCCGGCAGCGCGCCGGGCGAGGCGAGACCCCCGGCCCGTCGACTCCTGCGCCCCCTGCCTCAGCTGCTCGGGCGAGATCCGACGCCGCGCGACGAGGCTGTCGCCCAGCACCACCAGGTCGACCAGATCGAGCACACGCGCGCAGTCGAGGAAGGTGTCCATCGGCGTCGTGACCCGCTGGCCCCGGAACATCACCGGCTCGCGCGACGAGGCGTGCACGACGAGATCCTCCCGGGCCGACCTCGGCCGCCCGGTCGGCACGCTGACGTGCGGACGCACCGCGTGCGGGACGACGGCACCCCAGAGCTCGGCCGCGGTGTGGTGGGACACGAAGGCGTCGGCCGGCGCGACCAGCAGCACGGCCCGGGCGCGCACATACCCGTCCACCCGCACCCGCCGGTCGACGTACACGCTGCGCAGCAGGCACACGTGGTCCCGGCGCAGCTGGGCACGGGTCATCCCCGCCTCGCGCGCACGGCGATAGGTGAACGGCATCGCCGTGAATCCCTCGACGCTGCCCTCCGACCGGCTCATCGAGCCAGCGTGCCTGCTGCCTCCCCGTGGCCGCAGAAGTTGTCCACACCTCATCCCGCCGACCAAGCAAGAACGCGACTGCACCGGGTATGCCGTGGATTCGCCGTGCTGGCAGGCATACCCGGTGCAGTCGCGCACCGTGAGTGGTGAGTCAGCTCTTGGCGGCCGGCTCCTCCTCGGTCTCGACGACCTCGTCGCCGGCCTCCACGACCTGGTCACCGGCAGCGACCTCGGCCTCCTCGTCCTCGTCGTCACCCTCGATGGCGTCCAGGTCGACGACGTTGCCCTCGGTGTCGGTGACCTGGGCCTGCTCGAGCACGTTGGCCAGCGCCTTGCGGCGGCCGACCTCGGCGACCATGGCGGGCACCTGGTTCTGCTGGTCGATCTGCTGCGCGAACTGCTGGGCGTTCATGCCGTACTGCTGCGCGGTCATCATGATGTACTCGATGAGCTCGCCCTGGTCGACCTCGACCTCGTCCCGCTTGACCAGCGCGTCGAGCAGGAACTGCGTCTGCATGGCCTTGATCGTGGACTCGGTGACCTCGGCGCGGTGCTCGTCGTCCTCGAGCCGGCTCTCGCCCTCGAGGTGACGGTGCACCTCGGCCTCGACGAGGCTGTCGGGCACCGGGATCTCGACCATCTCGAGCATGGCCTCCAGCACCTTGTCGCGGGCGCCGACGCCCTGCTCGAAGCGGGCGCCCTGCTCGGCCTGCTTGGCCAGGTCCTCGCGCAGCTCGTCCATCGTGTCGAACTGGCTGGCGAGCTGGGCGAACTCGTCGTCCAGCTCGGGCAGCTCGCGCTCCTTGGCGGCCTGCACGGTCACGGTGACGTCGGCGCTCTCGCCCTTGCGGTCGCCACCGGCCAGCGGCGAGCTGAACTCGACGGTGTCGCCGGCCTTGGTGCCGCGCAGCGCGGTGTCCAGGCCGTCGAGCATCGTGCCGGAGCCGATCTCGTAGGAGACGCCGGTCACCGAGTCGATCTCCTCCTCGCCGATCTTGGCGGACAGGTCGATCGTCAGGTGGTCACCGGTCTTGGCCTTGCGCTTGATCGGCTTGAGCGTGCCGAAGCGCTCGCGCAGGTTGTCGATCCTGGCCTGCACGTCCTCCTCGGACGCCGAGGCCGGGTCGACGACGACCTCGATGCCGGAGAAGTCGGGCAGCTCGAACTGCGGGACGATGTCGACCTCGGCCTCGAAGGCGAGGTCCTGGCCCTCCTCCATCGGCAGCGAGGTGAGGTTGACCTCGGGCTGGGACAGCGGGGTGAGCTCGTTCTCGGTCATCGCCTGCGTGTAGTACTCGGGTAGGGCGTCGTTGACGGCCTCCTGCACCACCGCACCGCGTCCGAAGCGCTGGTCGATGATCCGGTTCGGCACCTTGCCCTTCCGGAATCCGGGGATCTGCACGTTGGCGCCGATGCTCTTGTAGGCGGCGTCCAGCTTCGGCTGGAGATCGGCGGCGGGGACCTCGACGGTCAGCTTGACCCGGGTCGGGGTCAGGGTCTCGACAGCGCTCTTCACTGCTGGTTGCTCCGTTGTCATGTCGGGGGTATGTCGTCTCTCGCCGGGCATACAGAGGGCCCGCGGCGAGGACGCGGATCAGCACCATGCTAGGTGGTCGGGGTAGCCGGATTCGAACCGGCGGCCTTCCGCTCCCAAAGCGGACGCGCTACCAAGCTGCGCCATACCCCGTCGCGGGCGGCGTCACGGACGCCACGGGCGAGGGCTTAGACTATCTGCTCGGCCCGGCGGGACACGCACCGCGCAGGGTCACGCGGGTGTAGCTCAATGGTAGAGCCCCAGTCTTCCAAACTGGCTACGCGGGTTCGATTCCCGTCACCCGCTCCACCTCTCCCTCAGTAGCCGCCCGGCGGCGGCACCATCTCCCCGCGCACCCCCAGCAGCCGCACCGGCCGCTCGTCGTCCAGCCGCTCGTACAGCTCGAATGCCGTGTCCGCCAGCACCTGCGGGTCGGTCGTCGGCACGGCCAGCTTCCGCCCCCGGTGGTAGGTGAAGAAGGGCACGAAGCGCACCTTGAGGAAGACCCGCTGCACCGGCCGGCCCTCGGCCCCCACGTCCTCCACCACCCGGGCGGCCAGCTCGGCCAGCGCCGCCCGCACCTGCTCCGGCGAGACCAGGTCCTCCTGGTATGTCGTCTCCCGCCCCCGTGCGCGCGGCACCCAGGGCGAGTCGTCGGGCCAGTCAGCTCCCCCGCCCCGACCCAGCTCGGACAGCCGTGGCCCGCTGGTCGGCCCGAACTCCGCCTGCAGCACCGCGTCGTCGGCGTGGGCCAGCTGCTCGACCGTCGAGATCCCCACGCGCTCCAGCCGGGTGGCGATGCGCTTGCCCACGCCCCAGAGCGCCGTGGTCGGTCGCGGCCCCATCACCTCGGGCCAGGTCTCGCGTGTCAGGACGTAGGTCCCGCGCGGCTTGCCGAAGTCGGTGGCGGTCTTGGCGCGCACCAGGCTGTCGCCGATGCCGATGGAGCAGTGCAGCCCGGTCCGCTCCAGCACGGCCGCCTGCAGACCGGACGCCACCGCCTCGGCGTCGTCGCTCTCCACCCCGACGAAGGCCTCGTCCCACCCGAGCACCTGCACCACCGCACCCGGCCAGCCGCGCAGCGTGTCCATGACCCGCTCGGAGGCGTCCTCGTAGACCGGGAAGTCGACCGGCAGGAAGACCGCGTCGGGGCAGCGCCGGGCCGCGACGCGCAACGGCATACCGGAGCGGATGCCGTGCTCACGCGCCTCGTAGGACGCGGTCGAGACCACGGCGCGCTCGGTGGGGTCGCCCCGGCCGCCGACCACGACCGGGCGCCCCACCAGCTCCGGCCGGCGCAGCAGCTCGACGGCGGCGAGGAACTGGTCCATGTCCACGTGGAGGACCCAGCGACGCGTCACCGGCACAGTCTCCCCCGTCCGGCCCCCTGCCCGCCTACCCTGACGGTATGCACACCCCCACCCCGGGCGCGGGCCCGGACCGACCGACCGAGGACCGGGTCGTGGTCACCGGGACCGGTCGGGCCGGCGCACCGCCGGACTCGGTCGTGCTCGACCTGCACCTGGAGGGGCACGGGTCCACGGTGGCCCAGGCGCTGCAGGCCCTCACCGCCGCCTCCCGCGCCTGCACCGACGCCCTGCCCGAGCACCGGGTGCGCACCCACGCACTGACCCTGTCCCCCAGGTACGACCACCACGGGGCGCCCCACGGGCATACCGCCGGGCAGTCGCTGCGTGTCGTGGCGCCCGACCCGGCACGGGCCGGCGAGCTCGTGGCCACCCTCGCCGAGGCGGTCGGTGACGCCCTGACGGTCCAGTCGCTGCGGCCGGAGGTGTCGGACACCGTCGGGCTCGAGGTCCGGGCCCGCGAGCTCGCCCTGCTCGACGCCCGGCGGCGGGCGGAGGAGTATGCCGCCCTCGTGGACCGGGCGGTCGGCCGGGCCGTGACCGTCGAGGAGCTGCCCGGTCCCGGGGCGCCGGTCCCCCACGGAGCCGTGGCGCGGATGAGCGCGGAGGCCGCGGGGCCTCCGGTGGACGCCGCGGACCACGAGATCACGGTGCAGGTGCGGGTGACCTGGGACCTCACCGGCTGAGCAATCCTCCCGGTCGACAGCCCTCGACAAGTGTGGTTGCGTGGTGACGCACAGGAGGTGCCCCGGCCGGGGCACCGGACCCGATGGGAAGGAGTCACGCCATGGGCTTCATGGACAAGGCCAAGGACCTGGCGGGAGAGCACGACGAGAAGATCGACGAGGGCATCGAGCAGGGCGGTGACTTCGTCGACGACAAGACCGGGGGTGAGCACTCCGAGCACGTCGACAAGGCGCAGGACTTCGCCAACGACAAGGCCGACGCGATCGGCGGCGTCGAGGACGGGGGCGGCGGCGAGGGCGACGACAACGCCTGAGCGCGCCAGCGCCTGCGAGGCCCCCACCCGGTCCGTCCGGGTGGGGGCCTTCGTCGTGCGGGCGCGGGCAGCGGCACGACGGGCGTGTTCCCCCGGACGCCCCCGTGGCGGGAGTTACCGTGAGTGGTGGCGTCGGTCCGGCGCCGGTCGCGACCCGTCCCGAGGAGCTCCATGTCCGTCCACCCTGTCCGAGGCCGCGCCCGTCGCCGGTGGGCGGCGCTCACCGCCGCGGCGGTGGTGGTGCTGGGCGCCTGCACCCCGGGCTCCGGCTCCTCCGGCGATGACGGCTCCTCCACCGGGGGCGGCGGAGCCTCCGGCGGGCAGGAGCAGGACCCCGACGCCCTCGTCGCGGCACCCGCGTCCGTCCAGGAGACGGCCGTGCTCCCCGGTGAGGGCGCGACCGAGCTGTCCGTCGAGGCCTCCAGCACCTTCTTCGAGCAGGCCCCCGTGGTCGTCGTCGCGGCGGAGGGCGAGCAGCTGGCCGCCGCCTCGGCCGGTGTCGCGCTCGGGGTGCCCGTCCTCGTCGACGGTGCCGGGGTGGCCGAGGAGCTGGACCGGCTCGGGGCGGAGACGGTCCTCACCGTGGGGGCCGTCGAGGACCCAGGGGTCGACGTGCTGGCCGTCCCGGACGCGCAGGGGTTGGCCGACGCGCTCGGGACCGACGGAGCCGCCGAGCAGGTGCCGGAGGGCGACCACGTGCAGGCTCTGCTCGGGCTCGACCCGTCCTCCATGACCCTGCTCGCCGGCGCCCCCGAGGACGGCGCCTCCGGCGACGACACCGACGCCACGACGAGCACAGCCGGCGAGAGCGCGAGCGCGACCGCGGCTCCCGCGCCCACCCTGGAGTCCGACGTCGACGAGCTGCCCTCCACCTCGGCCCCGCAGCCGGTCGAGGGACTGACCGTCATGACGACAGGCGCCGACCGCGACGCGGCCGCCGTCGCCTCGGCCGTGGCCGTCGGCGCCCAGGTGCTCGTCGTGCCCGAGGGTGACCCGCGGGCCACCTCGGACACGGTGCAGGCCAGCGCTGACGCGGGCGCGGAGACCGTGGTCGGGATCGGCACGGAGTTCGGCGACGCGCAGACGCTCGCCTGGCGGGCGGCCACCGCCGCGACCGGCGTCGAGCTGCCCGGCGGCGGTCAGCTCATGCTGCCCGGCAAGACCTACGTCGCGCTCTACGGCAACCCGACGACGCCCGCCCTGGGGGTCCTCGGCGAGCAGGGGCCGGAGGAGACGGTCGCGCGCGCCGAGGAGATCGCCGCGGAGTACACCGACCTCGTCGACCACCCGGTCGTCCCGTCGCTGGAGATCATCGCCACCGTGGCCAGCGGCGACGCCGGGGGTGACGGCAACTACTCCGCCGAGATGGACCTGGAGACCCTGCGTCCCCTGGTCGACCTGGCCGAGGAGGAGGGGATGTACGTCGTCCTGGACCTGCAGCCGGGCCGGACGGACTTCCTCACGCAGGCGAAGCTCTACGAGGAGCTGCTCCTGCGTCCCCACGTCGGCCTGGCCCTGGACCCGGAGTGGCGCCTGCGCCCGGACGAGGTTCATCTGCAGCAGATCGGGCAGGTCGGCGTGGACGAGGTCAACTCCGTGGTCGACTGGCTGGCCGACCTCACGCGGGACAACGACCTGCCGCAGAAGGTCCTCGTCCTGCACCAGTTCCAGATCCGGATGATCCCGGGGGCCGACGACGTCGACCAGTCCCGCTCCGAGGTCTCGGTGGTCATCCACGCCGACGGACAGGGCGCACAGGGCGACAAGCTCGCCACCTGGCAGGCGCTGCACGACGCCGCTCCGTCGGTGACGCACTGGGGCTGGAAGAACTTCTACGACGAGGACATCCCCGGACCGCTCTCACCCGAGCAGACGATGCAGATCGAGCCGACCCCGGACTTCATCAGCTACCAGTGAGGCACGCGAGGAGGCCCCCGCCCGGATCCGACCGGGCGGGGGCCTCCTGCGTGGGTTCAGGGCAGCGGCGGGAGCGTGCCGTCGACCTCGTAGGCGCGCATCATGTCGATCCGGCGCTGGTGCCGCTCGTCCCCGGAGAAGGGCGTGCCGAGGAAGGCCTCGACGATGGCCCGCCCCTCCTCCTGGGTATGCATCCGCGCACCGATCGAGACGACCTGCGCGTCGTTGTGCTCGCGGCACAGGCGGGCAAGCTCGGGGTCGTAGGCCAGCGCGGCACGGATGCCGGGGACCTTGTTGGCCGCCATCTGCTCGCCGTTGCCGGACCCGCCGAGGACGATCCCGAGCGAGTCCGGGTCCTCGGCCACGGCGGCGGCGGCACGCAGCACGAAGACGGGGTAGTCGTCCTGGGCGTCGTAGTCCGCGGGCCCGTGGTCGACGACCTCGTGGCCCTGCTCGCCCAGCCAGGTGACCAGGTCCCGCTGCATCTCGTAGGCGGCGTGGTCACCGCCGATGTGTACCCGCACGGAGCCCTCCTCTAGCTGAAGTCCGGGCCCACGGAGCGGGTCCGCTTGATCTCGTAGAAGCCGGGGGTGCCGGCGACCAGCAGGCAGCCGTCCCAGAGCCGCCCGGCGGCCTCGCCCTTGGGCGCGGGGGTGACGACGGGGCCGAAGAAGGCGACACCCTCGACGCCCACCACGGGCGTGCCCACGTCGTCCCCGACGAGGTCGATCGCCCGCTGGTGGCTGGCGCGCAGCGCCTCGTCGTGGTCCTCCGAGGTGGCCGCCTGCGCCAGCGAGGCGTCGAGCCCCAGCTCCTCGATCACCTCGGGCGTGATGGCCTCGAGGTCCTCGCTGCCACGGCCGTCCAGGTGGATCCGCTGGCCATAGGCGTCGTACATCTTCTTGCGCAGCTCGTTGGCCTCCTGCGCGGGCAGGTCGGCGGTCGCCGCGATGATGGTGCGGACCGGCCCCCACGCACGGTCGAGCATCGCGCGGTAGTCCTCGTCCAGGTCGCGGCCCTCGTTGAGCACCGCCAGGCTCATGACCGACCAGGTGATCTCGAGGTCGCGCACCTCAGCCGCCTCCATCAGCCACCGGGACGTCATCCACGCCCAGGGGCACAGGGGGTCGAAGAACATCTCGGCGTGGGTGGTCTGGGTGGTCGCGGACGGGTCCGACGTGGTCTGGGCGCTCATGCGACCATCGTGTCACGGCATACCCTGGCCGTCAGTCCGGCCCGACCCTCGACGAGGAGACACCTGCATGCCCGGCACCAACCTGACCCGTGACGAGGCCGCCGCCCGGTCCGCGCTCATCCAGACCGAGTCCTACGACGTCGCGCTGGACCTCACCCGGGGCGCGGAGACCTTCGGGACCCGCACCATCGTCCGGTTCACCTGCGCCAGCCCGGGCGAGGACACCTGGATCGACTTCGTCGGCGCCTCGGTGGAGCGGGTCGAGCTCAACGGCACCGAGCTCGACCCGGCCACGGCGTGGGTCGACTCCCGCATCGCCCTGCCCGGTCTCGCGGAGAGCAACGAGCTCACCGTCGAGGCGACCGGGACCTACATGAACACCGGCGAGGGCCTGCACCGCTTCGTCGACCCCGCGGACGGCGAGGTCTACCTCTACACCCAGTTCGAGGTCCCGGACAGCCGCCGGATGTATGCCGCCTTCGAGCAGCCCGACCTCAAGGCCACCTTCGCCTTCACGGTCACCGCCCCGGAGCACTGGCAGGTCATCTCCAACGAGCCGACGCCCGAGCCCACCCCCGCCGGCGAAGGCGCCGACGGCCCGAGCGCCACCTGGTCCTTCCCGGCGACGCCGCCGATCTCCTCCTACATCACCGCGCTGGTGGCCGGCCCGTACGACGTCGTCCGCGACAGCGTGAGCACCCGGGCCGGCGAGATCCCGCTCGGCGTCTTCTGCCGCCGCAGCCTCACCCCGCACCTCGACGCGGAGAACATCCTCGACGTCACCAAGAAGGGCTTCGCCTTCTTCGAGGAGGAGTTCGACCGCGCCTACCCCTTCACCAAGTACGACCAGATCTTCACGCCGGAGTACAACATGGGCGCGATGGAGAACGCCGGGTGCGTGACCATCGTGGAGAACTACGTCTTCCGGTCCAAGGTGACCGAGGCGGTCGTGGAGCGGCGCGCGCTGACGATCCTGCACGAGCTGGCGCACATGTGGTTCGGCGATCTCGTGACCATGACGTGGTGGGACGACCTGTGGCTCAACGAGTCCTTCGCCGAGTGGGCCTCGACGACCGCCCAGGCCGAGGCGACGGAGTGGAAGGACGCGTGGACCACCTTCGGCACCGCCGAGAAGGCCTGGGCCTACAAGCAGGACCAGCTCTCCTCCACCCACCCGGTCGCCGCGGACATGGTCGACCTCGCCGCGGTCGAGGTGAACTTCGACGGCATCACGTATGCCAAGGGCGCCTCGGTGCTCAAGCAGCTGGTCGCCTACGTCGGCCGTGAGCCCTTCCGGGACGGGCTGCGCGCCTACTTCGCCAAGCACGCCTGGGGCAACACCACGCTCCGGGACCTGCTCGCCGAGCTCGAGGCGACCAGCGGCCGCGACCTCACCTCGTGGAGCGAGGTCTGGCTGGAGACGGCCGGGGTCAACACGCTGACCCCCGAGGTCGAGGTCGCCGACGACGGCACGATCACCGCGCTGGAGATCGTGCAGACCACCCCGGAGGAGCACCCGACCCAGCGTCCGCACCGGCTCGCCGTCGGGTGCTACGACCTCGTCGAGGGCGTGCTGCGCCGGACCCACCGGGTGGAGCTGGACGTCGACGGCGAGCGCACCGAGGTGACCGACCTGGCCGGCCGCCCGATGCCGGACCTGCTCCTCGTCAACGACGACGACCTCGCCTACGCCAAGGTGCGGCTGGACGGGCGCTCGCTCGCGACCGCCCTGGAGCACGTCCGCCGCATCGAGGACTCGCTGGCCCGCGCCCTGGTCCTCGGTGCCGCCTGGGACATGACGCGCGACGGCGAGATGTCCGCGAGCGACTACGTCCGGCTGGTGCTCACCGCGCTGCCCGGGGAGACCGACTCCACGCTGCTCCGGGTCCTCATCCAGCAGGTCAGCGCTGCCGCCCTCACGTATACCGCGCCCGGGCACCGCCAGGCCGTGGTGGCCGAGCTCACGGCCGGGCTGCGGGCGGCCACGCTGCAGGCCGAGGGCGGGAGCGACGCTCAGCTGCAGCTGGTCACCGCGTGGGCCTCCTTCGCGCAGGCCGAGGAGGACCTCGTCCTCGTGCACGCCCTGCTCGACGGCGAGCGCGAGCTGGCCGGACTCACCATCGACCAGGACATGCGCTGGACCCTCCTCACCGCGCTGGCGACCGCCGGCGCCGTCGGCGAGGAGGAGATCGCGGCCGAGCGGCAGCGGGACAACACCGCCACCGGGCACGAGAAGGCCGCCCGGGCCCGGGCGGCCCAGCCCTCGCCCGAGGCCAAGGACAAGGCGTGGGTCGACGCGGTGGAGACCGCCGGCCTGTCCAACTCGGTGCTCGCCGCGATGGCCCTCGGCTTCGGCCGGGTGCACGACGAGGCGCTGCTCGAGCCCTACGTCGAGCGCTACCACGCGGTGATCGACCGGGTGTGGCAGGAGCGGACCCACCACATCGCCGAGTCGCTGGCGGTGGGCTTCTACCCCCTGGCGCTGGCGAGCCCGCAGCTGCTCGAGGCGAGCCAGACCTGGCTCGCCGAGCACCCGGAGGCCTCCAACAGCCTGCGGCGCACCGTGGCCGAGAACCGGGACGCCGTGGCCCGCGCCGTGGCCGCCCAGGAGGCCGACGCCGGCTGAGGCGGCGGCCCGCCGCCTCCACGGGAAGGATCAGCACATGGAGCAACCGCCAGCGGCCGCAGGGTCACCGCGCACTCCGGCGACCGCCCGGGCCGGGCGGGGCGCCCTGCTCGGCGCCGTCTTCCTCATGGCCACCAGCGCCATCGGGCCCGGGTTCATCACCCAGACCACGGTCTTCACCGCCGAGCTCGGTGCGGCCTTCGCCTTCGCGATCCTGGTCTCGGTGCTCGTGGACGTCGCGGTGCAGCTCAACGTGTGGCGGGTCATCGGCGTCAGCGGGCTGCGGGCGCAGGACCTGGCCAACCGGGCGCTCCCGGGCGCGGGCTACCTGCTCGCGGCGCTGGTCGTCTTCGGCGGGTTCGTCTTCAACATCGGCAACATCGGCGGCACCGCGCTGGGCGCCAACGCCATGCTCGGGCTCGACCCGCGGATCGGCGGCGCCGCCTCCGCGCTGGTGGCCATCGTCATCTTCCTCAGCAAGCGCGCCGGGGTGGCCATGGACCGGATCGTGGTCGTCCTCGGGCTGGTGATGATCGTCATGGTCACCTGGGTGGCGATCACCTCCGACCCCCCGCTGGGCGAGGCGCTGCGGCAGACGGTGCGCCCGGACCGGGTGGACTTCCTGGTCATCGTCACCCTCATCGGCGGGACGGTCGGCGGCTACATCACGTATGCCGGGGCGCACCGGCTGGTGGACTCCGGGATCACCGGACCGGACCGGGTCCGGGAGATCAGCAGGGTCTCGGTCACCGGCATCCTGGTCGCGGGCGTCATGCGCGGGCTGCTCTTCCTGGCCGTGCTGGGCGTCGTGGCCGGGGGCGTCGCCCTGTCCGAGGAGAACCCTCCGGCCTCGGCCTTCGAGGCCGCGCTCGGCGAGGTCGGCCTCATCATCTTCGGGGTGATCCTCTGGGCTGCGGGCATCACCAGCGTGATCGGCGCCTCCTACACCTCGGTGTCCTTCCTCGCCACCTTCTCCGACTGGCTGCAGCGACGTCGGGGATGGGTGGTGGTCGCGTTCATCGCCCTGTCCACCGTGGTCTACGTCGCCCTGGGGCAGGCCCCTGTCACGCTGCTCATCCTCGCCGGAGCGCTCAACGGGCTGATCCTGCCGGTCGGCCTCGGCGTCATCGTGTGGGTGGCGCTGCGCCGCCGGGACCTGCTGCAGGGCTACCGCTACCCGCTCTGGCTGAGCCTGTGCGGTCTGGCAGTCTGGATCCTGACGCTCTATCTCGCGTGGCAGTCGCTCGGCGGGATCGCCCAGCTGTGGGAGTGATGACATGACGCACATCGACCTCAACGCCGATCTCGGCGAGAGCTTCGGGCGCTGGACGCTGGGCGACGACGACGCCCTGCTCGAGGTCGTCACCAGCGCCAACGTCGCCTGCGGCTTCCACGCCGGCGACCCCGGCGTGCTCCGGCACGCCTGCGAGGGTGCGGCCGCCCGCGGGGTGGTCGTCGGCGCCCAGGTCGGCTACCGCGACCTGGCCGGCTTCGGCCGACGCTTCCTCGACCTGCCGCCCGCCGAGCTCACCGACGACGTGCTCTACCAGATCGGTGCCCTCGAGGGCCTGGCCCGGGTGGCCGGGACCCGGGTGGCCTACGTCAAGCCGCACGGCGCCCTCTACAACGCGATCGTGCACCACGAGGAGCAGGCCGCCGCCGTGGTCGAGGCGGTCCGGTCCTACGACCCGACCCTGCCCGTGCTCGGCCTGCCGGGGTCCGCCTGGCTGCGGCTGGCGGAGGAGGCGGGGCTGCGCACGGTCCAGGAGGCCTTCGCCGACCGGGCCTACACGCCCGAGGGCACCCTGGTCTCACGCCGCGAGGCCGGCGCCGTGCTGGAGGACCCCGACGAGATCGCCGCCCGGTGCGTCCGGATCGCCACCGAGGGGACGGTCACCGCGGTGGACGGCACGGAGGTCGCGGTGGACGCCGCGTCGGTGTGCGTGCACGGCGACAGCCCCGGCGCCGTCCGGGTCGCCCGGGCCGTGCGCTCGGCGCTGGAGGCGGCCGGGGTGGAGCCCCGGCCCTTCGTCGGTGCCGGGCCGGGGGCCTGACCCATGCGCTGCCTGCCGTGCGGGGAGGTCGGTCTCCTCGTGGAGCTCGACGACCTGCAGCAGGTGCTCGCCCTGCACGCCGCGCTGGAGCAGGACCCGCCCACCGGCGTCACCGACCTGGTCCCCGCCGCGCGGACGCTGCTCCTGCTCCTCGACCCGGCCCGTACCGACGTCGTGACCCTCGCCGACCAGGTCCGCTCGACCACGGTCCGCCCCGGTGCCGCACCGGAGGCCGGTGAGGTGGAGATCCCCGTGGTCTACGACGGGGAGGACCTGGCCGAGGTCGCCGAGCTCACCTCGCTGTCCACGCAGGAGGTGGTGGCCGCGCATACCGGGCAGGAGTGGACCGTCGCCTTCTGCGGCTTCGCCCCCGGCTTCGGCTACCTCGTCGGCGAGGACCGGCGGCTGCACGTCCCGCGCCGCAGCACCCCGCGCAAGCGGGTCCCGGCCGGGGCGGTGGGCCTCGCGGGTGAGTTCGGCGGCGTCTACCCCCGCGAGTCGCCGGGCGGGTGGCAGCTCATCGGGCGCACCGACGCGACCCTCTGGGACGTCGACCGGGACCCGCCGGCCCTGCTCACGCCCGGGGTCCGCGTCCGCTTCGTGGAGGCGAGGTCGTGAGCAGCGGCGCCCAGGCACACGGCCTCGAGGTGCTCCGGGCAGGTCCGGGAGCCACGGTCCAGGACCTCGGCCGGCCGGGCCTCGCGCACCTCGGCGTCGGGCGCTCCGGCGCGGCGGACGTGCCCTCGCTGCGGCTGGCCAACCGGCTGCTCGGCAACGACGAGGGCGCGGCGGCGCTCGAGGTCACCGTGGGCGGGCTCGCGGTGCGCTGCACGGGTGGCGCCTTCGTCGCCCTCACCGGCGCCCCGTGCCCCCTCACCCTCGACGGGCGGGCGGCCGCCCCCGACACGGTCCTCTGGCTCCCCGACGGTGCCGAGCTCGAGCTGGGTATGCCGACCGTCGGGCTGCGCAGCTATCTCGCGGTCCGCGGGGGCGTGGACGTCGAGCCGGTCCTCGGCTCCCGCTCGCGCGACACCCTGGCCGGGCTCGGGCCGGAGCCGCTCACGGAAGGCACGCAGCTCCCGGTCGGCCCGGCTCCGGACGCCGAGCCGGTGGTCGACTCCGCGCCGCTGGCGCCGCCCACCGGCGGTGAGATCAGCCTGCGCGTCCGCCTGGGGCCACGGGAGGACTGGTTCGCGCCCGGTGCCGAGAAGGCCCTGCTGGGACAGGCATACCAGGTGAGCGCCGACTCCGACCGGGTCGGTGCGCGGCTCGAGGGCCCGGCGTTGGAGCGCGCAGACGACGACCGGGAGCTGCCGAGCGAGGGGATGGTGCTGGGGAGCCTGCAGGTGCCGCCGTCCGGGCAGCCGACGATCTTCCTGGCCGACCACCCCGTGACCGGGGGTTACCCGGTCATCGGTGTGCTCGACCCGCGCGACGTCCCGGCCGCCGCGCAGGCCCGGCCCGGTCAGTCGGTGCGCTTCGTCCGCGCGCCCTCCGCCGCGTCCGGGAGCGGCTGACCCTCGTCCTGCCCGGAGGTGTCCACCGTGCGCGCGAGCCGGCGCGCCGAGCGCCACGTCACCCACTCCTCGAGCAGCACGGGCTTGCCGTCGGGCCCGGCGAGTGGGACCCGCCAGTTGGGGTACTCCTCGTCGGTGCCGGGCTGGTTGATGACCCGGGTGTCGCCGGTGAGGTCGCTCACGCTGACGCCGAGGAGCTTCGCGGGCGTACGGGTGAGGAAGGCGTGCAGGGCCTGCACCTGCTCGGTGACGTCGGCGTCCTCGCCCAGCAGCCCGCGCCGCCGCAGGTCGGTCAGCACCTCGTCCCGCGAGCGCGCCTCCTCCGCCATTTCCTCCTCCAGCGGCCGGTCCAGCAGCCCCAGCCGGGAGCGCAGGTCGACGTGCACGCCCTCGAGGTAGCCGGCGGTGGGCGGCAGGTCGTGGGTGGTGACCGTGGCGAGGCACAGCTCGCGGTAGTCCTCGGGGTCCAGCAGCCGGCCGTCGCCCTCCCAGTCGCGCTCGAACCACAGGATCGAGGTGCCCATGACCCCGCGCTCGCGCAGGTAGTCGCGCACCCAGGGCTCGACCGTGCCCAGGTCCTCGCCGATGACGACGGCCCCGGCCCGGTGCGCCTCGAGCAGCAGGATGCCGATCATCGCCTCGTGGTCGTAGCGCACGTAGGTCCCCTGGAACGGCTCGGCGCCCTCGGGGATCCACCACAGCCGGAAGAGCCCGATGACGTGGTCCACCCGCAGGCCCCCGCTGTCCCGCAGCGCTGCCCGCACCATCTCGCGGTAGGGGGCATACCCGAGCTCGGCGAGCTTGTCCGGGCGCCACGGCGGCTGCGACCAGTCCTGGCCGAGCTGGTTGTACTGGTCCGCCGGCGCGCCGACCGTCACGCCGCGGGCGAGCGCGTCGCCCAGGCCCCACGCGTCGGCGCCGTCCGGGTGCACGCCGACGGCGAGGTCAGAGATCACCCCGAGCGACATCCCGGTGTCGAGCAGGTCGCGCTGCACCCGGGCGAGCTGCTCGTCGAGCACCCACTGCAGCCAGCAGTGGAAGTCCACCTCGGCCTCGTGCTCCTGGCGGTATGCCTCGACCGCCTCCCCGCGGGCGTCCTGCAGCTCCTGCGGCCACTCCCGCCACCAGGTGCCGTGCTCCTGGCTGATCGCGCACCAGGTCGCGAAGTCGACGAGGCCCTGGCCCTCCCGCTCGACGTAGGCCTCGAACGCGCGGGCGCGCCGCAGCGAGCGCGGCTGCGCGTGCACGAGGCGCAGCGCCGCCTCCTTCGCCGCCCACACCGGGTCGCGCTCGAGCGTGTCGAGGTCGAGGTAGCGCTGGGCGTCGTCGGCGTGCCACTCGAGGAGCTGGCGCTGCGCGGCGGAGAGGTAGCCCACCTCGGGCACGTCCTCCACCCGGAGGTAGATGGGGTTGACGAAGCGCCGGCTCGTGGGCAGGTAGGGCGAGGGCTCCATCTCGCCGACCGGCTCGGCCGCGTGCAGCGGGTTGACCAGGACGAAGTCCGCGCCCAGCCCGGCGGCCCAGGCGCCGGCGTCACCCAGGTCGGCGAGGTCGCCGATGCCCCAGGATGAGGAGGAGCGCATCGCATACAGCTGGGTCATGAGGCCCCAGCCCTGCGCCCCCTCGGCAGCGAGACCCGGAGGCAGCCCCAGCCGCGGCGGCGTCACGACCAGCGGCATACGGGCCCCCTGCCCACCGGCCTGTACGACCACCTCGTGCCAGCCGAGCGGCAGGTCGGAGGGGACCTCCAGCAGCAGCCGGCGCACCGTGACCCCGTCGACCTCGCGCTCCTCAGGCTTGCCCCCACCCACGGCGAGCTGGTGCTCCGCGCCCTCCTCGGTCACCAGCTGCGCGCTCACGTCGTCGCCGGGAGCGACGTGCATGGGCAACGTCGCGCTCTCGCCCCCCGCGATGACGAGCACCGGCGGCAGGGTGCGCCGCCACTCCCGCTCCTGGGCACGGTCCAGCTCGCGGTCGGCGAAGTCGCCGCTGACGTCGACCCCGAGCGCGGCCAGGACGGCGACGACCGTCTCGTCGGGGACCTCGGTGTGCCGGCCCTGCCAGTCCCAGAACTCGGTGGCGATGCCGTAGGCGGCCGCCAGGTGGGCGAGGGCGGGCGTGCGCTGCGTCACAGGGGTGCTGACCTCTCGGGCGGGGGGCGTGCGGGGCAAGTCTCTCAGGAGGTCGGCGCCACGCCACAATGGCAGGCATGTTTGGTCTGGAACTGCCTTTCGACACCTGGGAGTCGACCCTGGACTGGCTCCTCGGTGCCCCCCTGCGCGTCGTCCTCATCCTGCTCTTCGCCGTGGCGGCCCGGTGGGCCGCCCACCGGGCGATCCGCGGGGTCGTGGAGGGCGCGGCGAAGCGCGCCGACGACCACGAGCGGTCCTCCCTCGAGCGCGCCTTCGACAGCGCCACCGGGGCCCGCAAGGAGCGTCGCCGGCAGCGCGCCCTGACCATGGGCTCGCTGCTGCGCAGCATCGCGACGTTCCTCATCGCCACGGTGGCCCTGCTGACGATCATGGCCGAGCTGGGGATGCCGCTCGCGCCGCTGCTCACCAGCGCCGGCATCGGTGGTGTGGCCATCGGCTTCGGCGCGCAGTCCCTGGTCAAGGACTTCCTCTCCGGCATCTTCATGATCATCGAGGACCAGTACGGCGTCGGTGACCTCATCGACACCGGCGAGGCCGTCGGGACCGTCGAGGAGGTCACCCTGCGGGTCACCCGGCTGCGCGACCCCAGCGGTGTCGTGTGGTTCATCCGCAACGGGGAGATCATCCGGATCGGCAACAAGAGCCAGGGCTGGGCGGTGGCCACCATCGACATCCCGGTCGCCTACGACGAGGACCCGGCCCGCGTCATACCCCTGCTGCGGGACGTCGCGGCACAGGTGTATGCCGACCCGGACTGGTCCGAGAAGCTGCTCGAGGAGCCCTCGGTGGCCGGCGTCGAGTCGGTCTCCGGCGGGACGATGACGCTGCGCATCTTCGCGAAGACCCGGCCGGGCGAGCAGTGGGGCGTGCCCCGCGTGATCCGGGAGCGCGCCAAGGAGCGCTTCGACGACGAGGGCGTCCGCGGACCGCGGATCTCGCCCTTCGGGGACGCCCAGGTCTGAGCGCCGCGTGCGGCGGTGACAACCCTTCCCGGCCCCTCGGTCGTCTGTCCGGGTCAGGAGGTGTCCGCATGACGAGCGAGAGGTTCACCGAGTTCGTGCTGGCGCACGGCCAGGGGTTGCACCGCACCGCGGTGCTGCTGACACGAGAC
The DNA here is from genome assembly GCF_001685415.1 of Serinicoccus hydrothermalis. Taxonomy (NCBI): domain Bacteria; kingdom Bacillati; phylum Actinomycetota; class Actinomycetes; order Micrococcales; family Ornithinimicrobiaceae; genus Serinicoccus; species Serinicoccus hydrothermalis. Next base: position 1,250,584 of record NZ_CP014989.1, read on the forward strand.
CCGCACACGGCGCACGACCTGCTCCAGGAGGCGCTGCTCAAGGCGTGGCGCGCCTGGGGCAGGGTGACGGACAACCCCGAGGGGTATGTCCGCACGATCCTGCTGCGCGAGTTCCTCACCGCGCGCCGCCGCCGCTGGCACGGGGAGGTGCCCACCGAGACGCTGCCCGAGCCCGCCACCGACCGTGGTCCCGACGCCGCGACCGGGCTGGACCTCGAGCGGGCGATCGGCACCCTGCCGCCGCAGCAGCGGGCGGTGGTGGTGCTGCGCTACTTCCACGACCCTGACGGTCGCCGACACCGCCCGGACCCTCGGCCTCGCCGAGGGCACGGTGAAGTCGCACCAGTCGCGCGCCCTGGCGGCGCTGCGGATCAGCGAGCACCTGGACGACGACCACGTCGCCAGCGAAGGGAGGGGGCACTGATGGCTCCCACGACCGAAGACCTGCGCACCACGCTGCGGGCGATGGCGGACGAGCATCCCCCGCCCGCCCCCGCGGACCTGCTGGCCGAGCTGCGCGCGGAGCGGTCGGCGCGGCGCACCCGGCGCGGCTGGCTCGCCGCCGCCGGGGTCGCGGCCGCCGCTGCCGCCGCGGTCGTCGTCACCCAGGCCCTGCCGGGGCCGACGGCGACCGACCCCGGCGCGCGACGCCGACGTCAGCACCGGTTGGGAGCTCGTCGACGGCGAGCCCCCGGAGTATGCCGTCGGGCTGCACCTCCTCGAGTCCTCCGCGCTGGACCCCTCGGGGTCGGCGGACGTCCCCGCGACGGGGACGCAGGCCCAGCGGTACGCCGTGCTCTGGTGCGACACCGGGCCCGCGCTCGACGACCCGGCCGTGACTCCTCCCGGACTCACCCTCGACGTCGGGGAGGGCGGGCTTCTCCCGGTCCCCTGCCGCTCGAGCGACGGCTCCGGCGAGGGCGCCCCACCGGTGGCGCTGCCGCCGTCCGAGGACGGCTGGCAGGCCGCCTGGGAGGGTGACCTCCCGGCGGACGGCGACGCCGTGCTCGGGATCTACGAGGAGGCCGCGCACGCCGACTACCCCTTCCCGGGGTGGCCCGACCCGCTGCCGCAGGCGCCGGACGTTGCCGACGGCGAGGTGAGCCTGGACCAGGACACCCCGCTGACCGGGCAGCAGATCTCAGGGCAGGAGGTCACCGTCATGGTGACCAGCACCGTCGCAGCAAACCTCGACGAGGACAGCACCGTGGAGCTGTGGACCTCGGTGCCCGGCCGGATCCAGGTCTGGCTCGACGGCACCCTGCTGACCGACGACGGCGACGACCTGCAGGAATGGCAGGTCGCCGACCCGGCGCTGCGTGACGGCTCCTTCAGCGCCTTCACCGCCGGGCAGCGGCTCACCCTTGCCGTGCCGCCGGAGCTGGCGCAGCGCGGCGAGCCGGTCCGGGTCAGCGCGGGCGCCAACCACGGCCAGCCCTGGCAGGTCCGGGTCACCGGCGCCGACGGACCGCGGGGCGCCGTGGACGCGGTGGCACCGGTGTCGCCCGACGCGCTGCCCGACGCTCTTGTCGAGTGGTCCGGCGGGATGCACCGCCTGGCCGCCTGGGAGCTGCCCACCGACGGCACCGTCGCGGAGCTCGAGCTGCCCGAGGCGGTGAGGGGCGAGCCGGTGACCTGGGTCGTCGCCTGCCCCGGTGTCGATCCCTCACCCATCGGCATGGCGACGATCACCGTCGACGACGGCCCGCGGTTGGAGCGTGCTTGCGCCGACCCGGAGTACGGGTTCGGGTTCGTGGGAACCCAGGTCGACCTGTCCGAGGTGCCCGAGGGGAGCAGCGTGCGCGTCGGCCTGCCGTCGCTGGACGAGGTGGACACGGGTCTGGTCGCGGCCTACGCGCCCGTGCCCTTCGAGGACTTCGACCACGCCGCAGGAGCGACGTCGGAGTGGGCCTTCTCGGCCGAGGCGATCCTGCGCGCCGAGCCCGAGGTCGTGGCCACGCTCACGCTGGCCGACCTCGACGCGGACGGCGTCGCCACGCTCGCGGTGCCAGAGGGCGCGTCGATCCTGCGGGCCACCTCGGAGGGGGTGGGTCGTCTGGAGGTCTCGCACGAGGAGCGCTCGCTGCTGGACCCCGGGGTCGTCTCGGCCTCGGCCCGGGAGGCCGGCGAGCAGTGGTGGACCGCCTGGACCGACCAGCCGTCGACCCAGCTCGTCGCCACGCACCTCGAGCGGTCCGTCTCCTCCGGTGACGAGCTGCGCATCGAGGTCGAGGGCTACGAGGGCGGCAGCCTCACCCTCGAGCTGCTCGCACCGGCGGATCGCTGAGGTCTTTGCGAGACTGGACCCATGGCAGGGAGGCCGACCGATACCGGGTCCGGCGCCGAGGAGCTCGTACGGGCAGGCGCCGGGCTCCACCGGCTCGCGGCGATGCTCACCGGCGACACGGCGAGCGCCACCCGTCTGACGGGCCTCACCCTGGCCCAGGCGCCGCCGGACGCGGACGCCCAGGAGCTGCGCCGCCGTCTCGTCCGGACGTTCGTGCGCACCGCGCCCCGACGCCGGGACAAGAGCCTCGCGGTCGGGACGGGCGACCCCGGCGACGTCGTCGCGCGGCTCTCCCCGCGAGCCCGTGCGGCGGCCGTGCTGCGCCTCGTCGAAGGGGCCAGCGTCGCCGACGTCGCCACGGCGCTGCGCATCGCCCCGGACAAGGTGGCCCGGCTCGTCCCGGACGAGGAGGGGGTCGACGTCGCGCTCGAGGCCCTGGCGCACCGCTACGCGCTGCCGGCTGAGCAGCTGGAGCGCGAGCTCGGGACCGCCGTGGCGCAGGCACCGCCGGAGCCGCCGTCGCGCGACCGGCGGTGGTGGTGGGTGGCGGCCGCGGCCGTGCCGCTCGCCGTGCTGGGCGGGTATGCGCTCTCCCTCGGCCGCGACGAGCCCGCCGGGACGGACGAGGCGGCACCGACGGGAGGGGGCTCCGCCCAGGTGGGCTCGGTGGACCTCACGGAGGCGGGCTTCGAGCTGGACGACGGCGAGCCGCCGCGCGGCGCGGCGGGGCTGACGAGGATGGACACGGTCGAGGTGAGCTCCGGGGAGAGCGCCGGCTTCGTCCTCAGCACCGTCGACGCCCGCTTCGGCGGGCAGGTCTCGTCCTTCGGCGTCCTGTGGTGCGACATGCCGCCCGCCGACGACCCGGCCCTCGAGCCGCCCGTCGGGGAGGTCACGGTGGGCGGGTCGACCCTGACCCTGCCCTGCGCCGGGACCAGCGGGGAGCCGGCGGTGGGGCTGGACCACGTCGTGGCCCTGCCCGCGAGCGGACGGGCGGAGATCCGCATCAGCGGAGACCTACCACCGGAGGGACGGGCGGTGCTGGGGGTCTACGGGCAGACCGACGACATCCCGGCCACCCCGCTCCCCCGGGGTGACCTCACGGCCGGGCTCCCGGTCCCCCCGGACGCGGTCGTCGTCGACGAGGCCGGGACGGCATCGCCCTACGGCTGGGGTGAGCGCGTCGTGCAGCCGGTGGAGCTCTCGGCGGACAGCACGATCAGGGTGTGGTCCGGGAGCACCGGTGCTGTCTCGGTCCTCGTCGACGGCATCACCGTCACCGACGACGGGGACCTCGAGGCGTGGGCGGGCGGCCGGCCCGACTGGCGGGATCAGCAGCCCGACGTGCGGGACGGCCGGTGGATGGTCTACGTCCCCGGGACCGCCCGGGAGTTCCCGGTGCCCGAGGACCTGCTCCCCGGGGACGGCGAGCAGCGGTCCGTCGTCGTCGAGGCCGTGGCGGACAGCACCGACCACCTGCAGGTGGTGGCCACCGGGGCTGCGGCCGGGACGTCCGACCGCTCACCGGTGGCGCGGACCGATGCTCCTGACGCACCGGAGTACGTCTCGGGGCACCGCCTGGTGGCTGCCTGGGACCTGCCGATGGACGGGGTGGAGCGCGAGCTGCTCGAGCCGCCGGAGCGGGCGGACACCACCTGGGCGCTGCGCGTCCCCGAGCCCGAGGGAGCGCGCGGGGCCTGGCTGCCCTTCGTCACGGAGGGTGGCCTGCGCGACGGGGAGTGGCTCCGGACCCTGTGGACGGCCTACTCCGCCTCCGACGTCTCCAGCGCGTTCCAGGATCTCGGGTGGGGAGGAGACTGGGTCAAGCGGGAAGGCGGCAGAATCATCGAGAGCGACGAGTCCGGCCAGGAGGGGCCCACCGGGGAGCCGGACCTGCACGCGAGCGCACCGGCGTCACCCGGCCATCCCCCGGCACTGCTGCTGGCCTACGAGCCGGTGGCCTACGAGGACTTCGACTTCGCCGCGGCGCAGCTTCCCGCCACCAGCTGGCCACCGGACGAGGTGCCACCGTGGCCGGGCCTCTCCGACTCGCCGGTGGCGACGGTGACGAGCGAGGACCTCGGCGACGACGGACGGACGACGGTGACCGTCCCGAACAGCTATGAGCTCGGGGCGCGCATCGCCACGGAGGGCCAGGGCCGCATCCGCTTCCAGGTGGACGGAGGAACGGTCGACCAGCTGCAGGACACCCAGGGATGGTGGTCCAGCTGGACCGACCGCGAGGTCGTCTCCCAGGCTCCGCTCTTCATGGGGATCTACGAGCTCGACGGCGAGCTGGAGCTCACCATCACCGTCGAGGACTACGAGGACGTCACCATCGAGCTCTTCCGCAACTGAGCGGGCGCGTCGGTCAGTCGTCCTGCGAGAGGACCAGCGCGGCGTAGGGGCCGACGCTGACCAGCGCGCTGTCAGGCACACCGTCCCACGGCCGTGGCTCGGTGTCCGTGTCGTGGGCGTGCACCGCGCCGAGACAAGGACCGAAGGACGGTGCGTCGGTGTTGCAGCGGACCCGCCACCGGCCGGCCCGCGGCAGCCCGAGACGCACGTCGCGGCGGGGGTGCGTCGTGAGGTTGACGACGACCACGACGTCGTCGCCCGGACCACCACGGTCCCACCGGTGGTAGGCGAGCAGCCCGTCGTCCGCGCGCAGGACGTGGGTATGCCTGCCACGCAGCCCCCGGGTGGTGCCGGCCACGTCGCGGCGCAGCAGGACCAGCTGCCGGACGAGGTGGAGGAAGCCGGCGCGGTCGTGGGCCTTGGACCAGTCGACCGGGCGGGTGTCGGTGAACCACCCGTCCTCCAGCACGTCCTGGCCCTGGAAGAGCATGGGGATCCCGGGGGAGGTCAGGGTGAGCGCCAGCCCGAGGGCGCTGCGGGTGCGGGAGTGCCAGGAGTCCGCCCGCCCGGGCATGATCTGCTCGGGCACGCGGGCGCGGCCGTTGGCCACCTCGTCGTGCGACTCGGTGTAGACCACCCGCTCGTGCAGGGGACCGCCCTGCCCCAGGACCGCGGCGGCGACGGCCCGGACGTCGCGGGCGCCGTCGTCGACCGCCTCCAGCGCGGCCCGGACCGCGTGCACGAAACCGGCGTCCCACTGGCTGTGGAAGCCCAGCCCGCCCTCCTGCGGGGACTGGGTGACCGCGGGGTCGCGCTGCATGTCCTCGGCGACCAGCAGCTTCCACGGCTGGCGCGAGCGCAGGTCGGTGGTCAGCGCCGCGAGGTAGCGCTCGCCGGCCGCGATGTGGTGGGCGGGGTCGCGCACGTCGCCCCAGCGGGAGCGCACGAAGTTGGTGCCGTCGAGGCGCAGGCCGTCGACCCGGAAGTCCTCCAGCCACATGACGGCCGAGTCGCGCAGGAAGTTGCGCACCGCCTTGCGGTCGTAGTTGGGGCGGGTCGCCCCCCACGGGGTCAGCGCCCGTCGGTCGTTGTAGAAGAAGGCGCCGCCGTAGCGGCGGCGCCCGGCGGCGCCGTCGAAGCGCCACAGGTGGGGACCGTCCGGGCCCACGTGGTTGTGCACGACGTCCAGGAGCACCGCGATGCCGCGGGCGTGCGCCTCCCGCACGAAGCGCGCGAAGGCCCACGGCCCGCCGTAGCTGGACTCGATGGCATACAGCTGCGAGGGGTTGTAGCCCCAGCTCGTCCCGGAGGCGAACTCGAAGGGCGGCATCACCTCGACCGCGGTGACCCCGAGCCAGGCGAGGTGGTCGAGCCGGCCGATGGCGGTGTCGAAGGTGCCCGGGCCCTCGGCGGTGGCGGCGAAGGTCGGCACGTGCAGCTCGTAGACGACGAGGTCGTCCCACCCCGGCGCCCGGAAGTGCTCCCCGCCCCAGTCGATCCGCCGCGGGTCGAAGACGACCGACGCCCCGCGCGCACCGGTGACCTGTCGGGCGCACGGGTCCTGCCGCGAGAGGTAGGGGCCGCCGCGGCGCACGAGGAAGCGGTAGTGGGTGCCGGCGCCGGCCCCCGGCACGAAGGCGGACCAGGTGCCGGAACGGTGGTGGTCCTTCGCGAGGACGGTGCGCCGCCGCTGGTCCCAGCCGCAGAAGTCGCCCACGACGGCGACCTGCCGCGCCTGCGGTGCCCAGACGCGGAAGGTCACGCCGTCGTCGTGCGGGACCGCGCCCATACCGGGGTAGGACGAGGATCTGGCCGGCACGGGTCCGAGCCTAGGGGTCGGGACCGACAGCCCCGGAGGCGCGGCCCCGCCGCGGCGTCGTCCGGGGCCGTCCGCGTTTGGCACCATGGACGGGTGACCCAGCCCTCCCCCGACGTCCCCACCACCGTCTACGAGCGGGTCGGTGGCCACGACACCTTCGTCGCCCTGGTGCGCGAGTTCTACCGCGGCGTCGCCCAGGACCCGCCGCTGCGCGACCTCTACCCCGAGGAGGACCTCGGCCCGGCCGAGGTGCGGCTGCGGATGTTCCTCGAGCAGTACTGGGGCGGCCCCACGACCTACTCCGAGCAGCGGGGCCACCCCCGGCTGCGTATGCGCCACCACCCGTTCCGCGTCACTCCCGCGCAGCGGGACCGCTGGCTGCACCACATGAACGCCGCGCTCGACACCGTCAGCGACCGGATGAGCGCGCTGGACGAGCAGCAGATGCGCGCCTACATGGCCCACGCCGCCCAGGCCATGGTCAACACCCTCGCCGAGGACTGACCGAGCGACCGGCCGCACGGTTTGCGTCGACCGGCCGCACGGTTTGCGTGCACCGACCGCGCGGATTGCGTGGACGGGGGCGCGGCGACATAGCGTTGCCCAGCGTGACCGCCTCCCCCTCGATGCACGCCCCCACGACCCACGACGCGCCTTGGTGGCGCCACGCCGTGATCTACCAGGTCTACCCCCGCAGCTTCGCCGACCACGACGGCGACGGGGTCGGTGACCTCCCGGGCATCACCTCCCGGCTGCCCTACCTCGCCGAGCTGGGCGTGGACGCGATCTGGATCAGCCCGTTCTATCTCTCCCCCATGGCCGACGCGGGGTATGACGTCGCGGACTACCGCGACATCGACCCCGTCTTCGGCACCCTGGACGACGCCGACAGCCTCATCGCCACGGCCCACGACCTGGGGCTGCGGGTGCTCGTCGACCTCGTGCCCAATCACACCAGCGACGAGCATGCGTGGTTCGAGCAGGCCCTGGCGGCCGCCCCGGGGAGCCCCGAGCGCGAGCGCTTCGTCTTCCGGGACGGCCGCGGCGACGGCAGCGAGCCGCCCAACAACTGGAAGAGCGTCTTCGGCGGGATCGCCTGGACCCGGGTGACCGAGGCCGACGGCGAGCCCGGCCAGTGGTACCTCCACCTCTTCGACACCAAGCAGCCCGACCTCAACTGGCACAACCCCGAGGTCGTCGAGGAGTTCCACGACATCCTGCGCTTCTGGCTGGACCGCGGCGTCGACGGCTTCCGGGTCGACGTCGCGCACTCGCTGGTCAAGGACCCGGAGCTGCCGGACTGGGAGCAGCGGGCCGTCATGGCCGGCGCCGACGACGAGCCGCTGGTGCACGGGGACCTGGGCCCGATGTGGGACCAGGACGGGGTGCACGAGGTCTACCGCGGGTGGCGCCGGGTGCTCGACTCCTACAACCCCGAGGGCGACCCGGCGCGCGACCGGATCCTGTGCGCCGAGGCCTGGCTGCCCACGCAGGAGCGCACGATGGCCTACGTCCGCGAGGACGAGATGCACCAGGCCTTCAACTTCCACTACCTCCAGGCCGCGTGGCGCGCGACCGACCAGCGCCGGATCATCGAGACCTCCCTGGTCGCCGCCGAGGAGGTCGGGGCACCCACGACCTGGGTGCTCTCCAACCACGACGTGGTGCGGCACGCCTCCCGGATGGGCCTGCCGGTCGGGTCGCCCCGGCCCAACGGCATCGGAGTCGACGACCCGCAGCCCAACGCCGTCCTCGGGCTGCGCCGGGCCCGCGCCGCGACCGCGATGATGCTCGCCCTGCCGGGGTCGGCCTACCTCTACAACGGCGAGGAGCTGGGTCTGCCGGACCACACGGCGCTGCCGGACGGCGTGCGCCAGGACCCCGCCTTCCACCGGACGCAGGGCGAGGAGACCGGCCGCGACGGGTGCCGCGTCCCGATGCCGTGGGTCGCCGACCAGCCGTCCTTCGGCTTCGGGACCGGGGCAGACACCGAGCCCTGGCTCCCGCAGCCGCTGCTCTACGGCCCGCTGTCGGTCGACCGGCAGGAGGGCGTCGCCGGCTCCACCCTCGAGCTCTACCGCACCCTCCTGCGGCTGCGGCGCGAGCACGACCTCGGCGTCGGCGGGCTCGAGTGGGTCACCGACCTCGGGGGTATGCCGTTGCCCGCCGAGGTCGTCGCGTTCACCAACGCCCGCGCCGACGGGCCGGCGGTCACCGTTGTCACCAACCTCGGCGACGAGCCGGTGATGGTCCCCCAGGACCGCGACGTGCTGGTCTGCAGCGGCTTCCTGCACACCGGCGCCGACGGCCAGCGGCTGCTGCAGCGGGACACGACCGTCTGGCTGGCATGACCGTCGGACGGCAGGCCCGACGCGAGGAGCAGCTCCCCCGGCTCCGGCGGCAGTTCCCCGACGACGTCGGCCCCGCGGTCCAGGTCCTGGATCTGCTCGAGCTGGCCTGGCACGACTGCTACGGCGAGGTGGCGCCACCGGCCGCCGTCGTCGACGACGTGCTCACGGTGGCGGGCGGGACGCTGGCCGGGCTCGTCAACGCCGCCCATCTGGCGGTCATCGATCGCCGCGACCTGCGGATGTCGGCCCTGCGGGTCCGCCCCGAGGGCTGAGTCGGCCGGCCGAGGCAACCGATCCGCACCCCCAGACGGTTCACCCCAGGAGAGCACCCGAGCGGAGGGATGGACCATGGTGCGTGAACCGGACGGTTTCCGCGAGTTCGTGACCGATCGCTCGCCGGCGCTGCTGCGCACGGCGTGGATGCTCACGGGTGACGCCCACCGTGCCGAGGACCTGCTGCAGACCGCCCTCACCCGCACCTGGCCGCACTGGAGCAGGATCCGGGAGCAGCATCCCGAGGCCTACGTCCGCAAGGTCATGGTGCGGACCAACGCCAGCTGGTGGTCCCGGCGGTGGCGCGGTGAGCGGCCGACGGAGGACCTGACCGCGGCCGCTGCGCGGTCCGGCGACGCCTCGTCGACCCGGGCCGAGGCCGCAGACCCGCAGCAGGGCATACCGGAGCGGATCGACCTCGCCCGCGCCCTGCGCGCGCTACCCGTCCGCCAGCGGCAGTGCGTGGTGCTGCGGCACTTCGACGACCTGTCCGTCGCCGAGACCGCCCGGCTCATGGGCTGCTCGGAGGGCACCGTGAAGAGTCAGACCGCCAAGGGGCTGGCGAGCCTGCGGACCGCCATCGAGCGGGAGGAGCGGGAGGAGAAGGTGCGATGACGACGACCGAGCAGATCAGTCAGCAGCTCAAGGCGCTGCCACCGGTGATGGAGGAGCAGGACGACCGCTTCGCCCAGGTCGAGCGACGGGTCGGGCGCGCCCGGCGCCGGACGGCCGGCGCGACCGCCGCGGGCGTGCTCGCCCTCGTCCTCGCCGGATGGGGAGCGACCCAGGTGCTGCCCGGGGACGAGCAGCCGACCGGACCGGCGACGACCGGTGGGTCCGGCAGCCCCGGCACCGAGTTCAGCAACCGCTCGCCGGGCACGATCCTCGGGTCGTCGGCGCTCGCCGAGGGCACGACCTTCACCGGCGCCGGCGTGCAGGAGGTGGACCTGTCCACGGTGGGGACGCCGGGAGGGACGGACGCCCTGCGGCTGCAGATCACGTGCGAAGACCCGGCCGAGGTGATGTGGCCGTTCCGGGCGACGGTCACCGGGTGTCGACAGGCATCAGACCCGGCGTCGCCCGCCGACGAGATCTTCCCGTTGTCCTTCCTCGTGCCGGTGGAGGACGCCGAGGAGCCGTTCTCCGTCCAGGTGACGGACGACGTCTCGTGGGAGCTCATGGCCGAGCCGGTCGAGGTGGACCAGATCCCCCTCGGCGTCAACGAGCGCGGGCAGACCTACGGCGTGGACACCCCGCTGGCGCGACCCGACCTGGTCGAGGTGCGCGGCTCGGACCTCGGGGGCGGCTACGTCGAGGCGGAGCAGCTCGAGGACCTCATCGGCGAGCCGCCGACGACCCTGTCCGGGCTCGAGGCGTGGGAGTCGGTCGAGCGGGAGCCGCTGGAGATCCCGACCTATGCCTCCGACGGCCTCACCGTCAAGGGCACCCTCGAGATCCAGGTGCCTGTCGATCCGCGCTGAGCCCGGCGCTGGAGTGAGCCTGTGCAGGAACGGTGTGTCACATCCGTCGCCCGGGCGACGGATGTGACGCACCGTTCCTGCACCACAATCGGCAGGTATGCCCGCTCAGCCCGGCTCCGCGCCCTCACCCTCCGCAGGGGAGGGCTCTCGGCTGACCTCGACCTCGGTGATGCGCAGCCCGTCGAGCCCGACGACGGTGAGCCGCAGGTCGTCCACCTCGACCGTGTCGCCCTCCTCGGCCACCCTGCCCAGGAGGGCGAGCACGAGCCCGGCCACGGTCTCGTAGGAGCCGTGGGGCAGCGCGAGCCCGAGCGCGTCCTCGAGCTCCTCGACGATGAGGCTGCCCGAGACGACGGCGCGGCCGCCGGCCCGGACGAGCGAGTCCTCCGGGTCAGGGTCGGTGTCGTACTCGTCGTAGATCTCGCCCACGACCTCCTCGACCAGATCCTCGATGGTGACGATCCCCTCGGTGCCCCCGTGCTCGTCGACCACGAGCGCCAGGTGCTGCTGCTCGGCGCGCAGCAGGGCCAGCGTCGCGAGCACCGGCTTGGTCACCGGCAGCGCGGTGATGTCACGCAGGACCTCGCGCACCCGGCGCGTCTCCCGCTCCGCCTCGGGCAGCGTGAGCAGGTCGCGGATGTGCACGAAGCCGAGCACGTCGTCGACCCCGTCGCCGGTGACCGGGTAGCGGCTGTGCCCGCTCTCTCGGATCGGCCCGATGACCTGCGCGATCGTCGCGTCGGCCACGAGGAACTCCACGTCCGGGCGCGGCCGCAGCACGTCGCCGAGGGTCCGCTCGCCGGCCCGGAAGACGTCGGCGAGGATCTGCCGGCTGTAGGGCCGCAGGTCGCGGTTGTCCTCCACGGTCCGCCGCAGCTCCTCGATGGTCATCTGCTCGCTCGTCGCACTGGGGTCTCCCCCGAGCACCCGCACCATGAGGTTGGTCGAGACCGACAGGAACCAGATGACCGGCCGCAGCAGCGTCGCGAAGACGCCGAGCGGCGGCGCCAGCACCCGGGTGAAGCCGGCCGAGCGCTGCATCGCCAGCCGCTTGGGCGTCAGCTCGCCGAGGACGAGGGACAGGTAGGCGATGACCAGCGTCATCGCGACCAGCGCGAGCGGGTCGGCGACGGAACCGGGCACACCGAGCCGCTGCAGCCAGGCGGACACCGACGGCGAGATCGTCGCGCCGCCGAAGGCCGAGGAGAAGAAGCCCGCGACGGTGACCCCGACCTGGACTGCGGAGAGGAAGGTGTTGGGGTCGCGCACCAGCGCGGCGATACGCGCGCCCCGCTCGCCGGAGCGTTCGATGTCGTCGACCTGCGAGGGCCGCAACGACACGATCGCCATCTCGGTCGCCGCGAAGACACCGCCGATGAGCACGAAGAGCAGCACCAGCGCGATGTTGGTGAGCAGCGCGGTGTCCATGCGCTCAGGGTATGCCGGTGAGCGCGTCGAGCTCGCGCGGCAGGTCGCGCATCCGCACCAGCGGCGAGAGCAGCACGGGCAGCGACGCGAGCAGCGCCAGCGTGCACAGGATCCACAGCGTGGGCACGATCCCGAGCCCCCGGCCGAGCACGCCGCCGAGGAAGGCGCCGATCGGCATCGGGCCCCACACGAGGAAGCGGATCGAGGCGTTCATGCGGCCGAGCAGCGGCTTGGGGCACAGCCGCTGGCGGAAGCTCACCTGGACGACGTTGTAGACGACGACCGCCCAGGAGATGAGCAGGTTGCCGGCCAGCAGCGTCGGCACCGGCGGCAGCACCGAGGCCAGCGGCACGCTGAGCAGCGCGATCCCGCCGAGCAGCGTGGAGATCGGGATCGAGCGGCCCTCGCCGACGAGGCGCCCGAAGCGTCCCGCGCTCACCGCGCCGAGGATGCCGCCGACCGCCCCCAGGGAGAGCACCAGCCCGAGGGTGGTCTCGGACAGGCCCAGGGTGGAGACGGCATACAGGACGAAGAGCGCGAAGATGCCCGAGGAGGCGAGGTTGGTGAGCCCCGTGCAGGCGACGATGCGGCGCAGCAGCGGATGCCCGAGCACGAAGCCCAGGCCCTCCCGGATCTCGGTGACCAGCGGCCGGCGCGCCGCGGGGTCGGGCGCGGGCTCCTCGTGCCGGATCCGGCTGACGAAGAGCGAGGAGAGCCCCATGCAGACCGAGGTGACCGCGATCGTCAGCGGCGAGCCGAGCCAGCGCACCATGAAGGAGGCGACCGCCGGCCCGACGACCATGGCGCTCTGCTGGCTGGCCTGCAGCTTGCCGTTGCCGTCGCCGATCTGGTCGGACTCCACGATCTCGGGCAGGTAGGACTGGTTGGCGACGTCGAAGAAGACCGTGATGCAGCCGACGCCGAAGGCCACGACGTAGACCTGCCACATCGTCAACGCGTCCAGCACCCAGGCGACCGGCAGGGTCAGCAGCAGCGCCGCCCGGGTGAGGTCCCCCAGCACGAGCACCCTCTTCTTGCGCCAGCGGTCGACCCAGGCACCGGCGGGCAGGCCGATGAGCAGGAAGGCCAGCGACTCCAGCGCGGCGAGCAGGCCCATCTGGAACGCGTCGGCACCGAGCAGCTGCACCGCCATGAGCGGCATGGCGAAGCCCACGAACTGCGCGCCGAAGACGGAGACGGTGTCGCCCATCCACAGCTGCCGGAAGTCGTGGTGGCGCCAGAGGCTGCCGGGTCGGGGTGCGGTCACGCCGACGATCCTGCGGCAAGTGATTGGGTCCTGTCAATCACTTTTGCGTAGGATGCCGTCATGGCGGCTGACGACTGGCTCTACCTCGTGACCGACATCGAGGTCGACGGCCCCTGGCCCGGCCCCAACTCGATGCGCTCCTTCGCCAGCGTGGCGGTGCGCGAGACCGGCGAGGAGGTCGACGCCTTCGAGGCCGTGCTCGAGCCGCTCCCCGGCGCCGCGCCCCACCCGGACACGCTCGCGTGGTTCCAGGGGCACCCCGAGGCGTGGGCCGCGGCCACCACCGACCCCGAGCCGGTGCCGGAGGTCATGTCCCGCTGGGTCGAGTGGGTGCGCTCGCTGCCCCGACCGCGCGCCTTCGCCGCCTCCCCCATCGCCTTCGACGGGACGTGGATGGACCACTACCTGCGGCGCTTCACCCGCTACGGCCTCACCCAGGGGCCCTACGAGACCGACACCCTCTTCGACCACGGGGCGCTGTGCCTGCGCAGCTACGCCGCCGCTGTCCTCGGCCGCCCCGTCGGCGAGATCTCGCCGCACACGCTGCCGCCGGAGTGGCTGGGCGAGGCGGGGCATACCCATCGCGCCATCGACGACGCCCGGGGGTATGCCCATCTCCTCGGCGAGCTCATGCGCCGCTCCGGGGCGGTCCGGTGAGCGCGGGCGGCGAGCGCCGGCGCGAGCCACGCCCCGGCGGCGAGCGCTTCGAGGCGAGCGAGGCGCAGGCCAGGGCCCTCGCCTCCGGGGTCCGGCTGCGGATCCTGCGCGTCACCCTGGACGAGCCGCTCACCAACCGCGAGATCGCCGGAGCGCTGGAGCTCAACCCCGCGACCTGCCTGCACCACGTCCGCACCCTGGTCGACACCGGCTTCCTCGAGGCGCAGGAGCCGCGCCGCGGCCGCCGGGGCGCGCGCGAGATCCCCTACCGCGCCACCGGCCGCTCCTGGTATGCCGACACCCCGGTCACCGGCAACGGCATGGTCGAGGCCTTCGTCGCCGAGCTGGCGCAGGTGCCCGCGGACCGCACCGACGTCACGATGGCCCGGCTCGGGCTGCGGCTGCCCCCGGAGGAGCTGGCGGAGTTCCGCTCCCGGCTCGCGGCGCTGGTCACCGAGTTCCACGACCGCGGCCGCGACCCCTCCGCCGAGCCGTGGTCGCTCTTCCTCGTGCTGCACCCGGACACGAGCAGCCGTCCCCGCGACTGACGGCATACCTGCGCCGTCGCGTGAGGTTGCCGGCCCACCCGGAGACTCAGGGCCGCAGCACGACGTGCCCGGCGGCCGTCGAGACCCGCAGCCAGGGGCCGCTGCGGTGGACGGTCGCCGGCCGCCCAGCAGGTATGCCCGCCCCCTGCGGCCCGAGGAAGCCCAGGGCGTGCGCGGCCAGGGCGGCGCCGGCGGGCACGGCAGGCCGGTGCCCGGGCAGGTCGCGGCCCCACACCCGGGCGCGCAGGGCACCGACGGCGGCCGCACCGGAGCCCTCGGGCGCGCCCTCGGCCACCTCCGCGATCCCGGCGCGGGCGGCCTCCTGGAGGACCTCGGGGGCGACCTCGTCGACCTGCTCCCAACCGCCCATCGGCGGGGACTGCGCGGCCCACGGCGGGGCGACCGTCGTGGGCGGCACCGGCAGCACGGTCGAGACGTCACCGGTCGAGGCGCGTCGCGCGAAGCGGTCGGCCAGACCGCTCAGCGGCACGGTGGTGTCCAGCGCCTCCTGCCCCGGCTCCAGCCGCATCGTGCGCAGCCCGAGCACCAGCCCGGAGCGCAGCACCCCCTGGCCGGGGAGCACGCAGACCCAGGCGGCGAGCACCGCCGCCGCCCCGCCGCCCACCTGCAGCCGGATGGCGCCCTCCTCGTCGAGGAGCGCGGCCCGCCGGGCATACGTCGCCAGGTCGGCCAGGCCCTCCCCGTCGGGGAAGACCAGCGTGGCACCGCCGCTCACGACGCGGCCCCGCGCGCCCCTCCGCCGACCGCCCGGTCGCTGCGCAGCACGACGGCGGGGCCGCTCACCGCGGCCAACGCCTCCCGCTCCTCCGCGCCGAGCCGGCGCGGCCGCTGCTCGCGCAGG
Source organism: Serinicoccus hydrothermalis (assembly GCF_001685415.1). Classification (NCBI taxonomy): domain Bacteria; kingdom Bacillati; phylum Actinomycetota; class Actinomycetes; order Micrococcales; family Ornithinimicrobiaceae; genus Serinicoccus; species Serinicoccus hydrothermalis. The sequence continues at coordinate 1,265,915 of NZ_CP014989.1, forward strand.
TCGTAGGCGACCAGCGTCACCCGGCCCCGCGCGTAGACCGTGTCGTCCCCCTCCGGCCCGGCGACGGCATACCCCAGCTCGAAGCTGGCCCCCGCGACGCCGCCGCACCAGACCGCGACCCGGGCGGGTGCGTAGGCGAACTCCATCGGCAGCAGGTAGTCGATCGCCTGCGACACCACGAGCATGCCCTCGTCGATGACGTCGCGCCCCTGCCCGAACCACTCCTTGAAGGCGTAGACGCGCGCCTCCTCGAGGAGCCGGAGGTACTGCACGTTGTTGACGTGGGCGTAGGCGTCGAGGTCGGACCAGCGCACGGTGATGCCGAAGACGGAGGCCGACCCGGGGACGTCGGGGAGGGAGGTGCTCATGCGGCCATTGTGTCGCGCCCTCACCCCTGGCCGCGGACGACGTCCACGTGCACGTGGTCGAGGTGGCGCAGCACCGGGTCGTCCGAGCTGCCGGGCACGCGGTAGTCCTGCCACCCGCGGCCGGACTCCCGCACCCCCCAGTAGTGGTCGTTGAAGATGACGTACTGCACCGACAGCTCCTCGGCGTGCGCGACCAGCCACTGGGCGAGCACCCACCCGCGGTCCAGGTTGTCCTCGGTCACCGGGCGGAAGAAGACGTCGACCGCGCGGCCGTCGTAGTGCGTGGAGTCCTCGCCGTGGCCGGAGTCGACCCCGCCCGGGGCATACCCGCCGGTGGGGAGGTCGCCGAAGGTCCCGCGGATCTCGTCGAGCACGGTCTGCGCCCGCGGCGTGAGGCCGCTGCCGGTCGGCTCCTGCGCCGTGACGTCGGGCGCGGCCGCCCGGCAGGTCAGCGCGGTGCCCTCCCGCGCCCCCCGGACCGCCTCGACCACTCCCGCGGGTATGCCCTCGCCCGCCTCCCCCGACCCGGCCGCGGCCGCGGTCGCCGCCTGCGCCTGCTCGCGGTCCAGCGGCACCCCCTCGCCGTCCAGGACGACGCCGCACGGGGCGGCGGCCTCCTCCACCCAGCCGGTCACCGGCCGCCAGGCGAGCGCGACCGCCGCGAGGAGCACCAGCACGACGCCGACCGTGACGACCGACCCGCCGCCGCGTCGACGCGGGCGCGGTGGAGGCATACCCCCAGCGTGCCGGGAGAGGCTGGCACGCGCCTGGGAGGCGCCCGGCGTAGCGTGACGCGCATGACCGACGCCTACTACGCGCAAGACGTCCCCGACACGCACCGGCCCTACGTCGCGGCCCCCGACCGGCACCGGAAGCTCGAGTACCGCCGGGTCGGCGACAGCGGGCTGCTGCTGCCGCCGCTGTCGCTGGGGCTCTGGTACAACTTCGGCGACAACCGGCCCTTCGACACCCAGCGCGAGATCCTGCGCCGCGCCTTCGACGAGGGCATCACCCACTTCGACCTCGCCAACAACTACGGCCCGCCCTACGGCTCGGCGGAGGAGAACTTCGGGCGGATGATGCGCACCGACTTCGCGCCCTACCGCCACGAGATGGTGCTCTCGACCAAGGCCGGGTGGGACATGTGGCCGGGCCCCTACGGCATGCTCGGCTCGCGCAAGTACCTCCTGTCGAGCCTGGAGGAGTCGCTGCGGCGCATGAGCGTGGAGGCCGTCGACATCTTCTACTCGCACCGGGCCGACGAGGGCACCCCCGTCGCCGAGACCGTCGGCGCGCTCGACACCGCGGTCCGCCAGGGCAAGGCGCTGTATGCCGGCATCTCCTCCTACTCCCCCGAGCGCACCGCCGAGGCGGTCGCCGTCGCGCGGGACCTGGGCACCCCGCTGGTCATCCACCAGCCGGCCTACAACATGCTCAACCGGTGGGTCGAGGACGGTCTGCTCGAGGCCCTCCCGGGCCACGGCATGGGCTCGATCGGGTTCACCGCGCTCGCGCAGGGGCTGCTGACGAGCAAGTACCTCGGCGAGGGCGAGGCGGAGCGCTCCATGCAGCGCCCGTCCTTCGACGACGCGGTGCTCACCGAGGACAACCTGGAGCGGCTGCGCGGGCTGGCCGAGGTCGCCGAGGGGCGGGGCCAGAGCCTGGCCCAGATGGCCCTGTCCTGGGCGATCCGCCCCGGCGGCGTCACCTCGACCCTCATCGGGGTCTCCAGCGTCCGGCAGCTGGAGGAGAACCTCGCCGCCGCCCACCGCACCGACTTCACCGACGAGGAGATCGCGCAGATCGACCGGCTCTCGGGCTACACCGAGGAGGTCGACCTGTGGGCGACCTCCGCCGACATCGGGTGAGTCACTAGGCTTCCTCCTCGTGAGCGACGCACCCCTGGACCCTCCCGTCGACTACCCGGTCGACGACCTGCTCGACGTGCTCGACCTGCGCCGGGAGGGGTCGACCACGATCCGGGTCGCCTCCCCCGAGGGCATGGGCGAGGACCTGGCCGACTCCCATGGCGACGTCTTCGTCGGCCGCAGCCAGCCGATGCCCCACGGCCGGGTCTTCGGCGGGCAGGTGCTCGCCCAGTGCCTCATCGCCGCCGGCCGCACCGTCGAGCCGGTCGAGGACGGGAGCGACCCCGAGCCGCTCCCGCGGCCCATCCACTCGATGCACGGCTACTTCCTGCGGCCCGGCGACGCGAACCGGCCGCTGCGCTTCCTCGTCGAGCGGATGCGCGACGGGCGCAGCTTCAGCGCCCGCCGGGTGCACGCCGTGCAGGACGGTCGCATCCTCATGTCGATCATCATGAGCTTCCAGGAGGCCGCCGGGGGGCTGGAGCACCAGCTGGCCATGCCACAGGTGGTCGGCCCCGAGGAGCTGCGCTCGGACCGGGAGATCCTCGAGCAGGTCGAGCACCCGGTGGCGCAGAAGACCGCCCGCCAGCGACCGGTGGAGCTGCGGCACGTCGAGCCGCTGCTGCTCGGCCCCGGCGAGCCCGGGCCGAGCGAGCAGGCGGTCTGGATGCGCATCTCCCGTCCGCTGCCCGACGACCCCCTGCTGCACGCGGCGATCCTGGCCTACGCCTCGGACTACGTCCTGCTCGAACCGGTGCTGCGGCGCCACGGCATCGGCTGGGGCGACCCGCGGCTGCGCCCGGCGAGCCTGGACCACTCGATGTGGTTCCACCGCCCCGCGCGGGTGGACGAGTGGGTGCTCTACACCCAGTCCTCGCCCTCGGCCAGCAGCGGCCGGGGCCTCGGGACGGGCCACATGTTCGCCGCGGACGGCACGCTGCTCGCCACCGTCGGGCAGGAAGGGATGGTGCGGCTCCGGTCCTCGGAGGAGCCCTCCTGATTGCCGCCACGTCAGGGTAACGATCCGGTTACGACGGCATCTCGGAGAGATCTCCCTGTAGACACCCTGGGAGCGCCGGACAATACTGCCAGGGGTCACCCCTGGGGATCTCTCGGCTTCTCGACGACGTGGAGCCGTCCAGCGGCGACGTCCACCGTTCCGAACAAAGGACATACAGTGCATCAGCCATCTGCACGCCGGAGGACGCGCCTGCTGGCGCTCGCCGGCGCGGGTGCTGTCATCGCGCCGTTGGCCCTGGTAGCCCCCTCAGCGTGGGCCAACCCGGACCTGACGGTCAACGAGGACGGCACCTATATCGTCATGCTCGCGGACAGCTCCCTGGCCGCCTACGACGGGGGCGTCCAGGGCATCCCCGCCACCAAGCCGGCCGAGGGCGAGAAGCTCAGCACCACGACCGCCGCCGCCGAGGACTACACCGCCTACCTCGACCGGCAGCAGAACGCCGTGCTGGACTCCGTGGGCCTGGACCGCGCCGACGCCGTCTACACCTACTCCACCGCGTTCAACGGCTTCACCGCCGACCTCACCGGCTCCCAGGTGTCCGCCCTGCGCAAGGACCCGAAGGTCGCCGCGGTGTGGGAGAACGAGGTCCGCTACACCGACACCATCACCACCCCGGACTACCTCGGGCTGACCGGTGACGACGGCGTCTGGAACACCCAGTTCGGCGGCGACGCCAACGCGGGTTCCGGCATCGTGGTCGGCATCATCGACACCGGCTTCTGGCCGGAGAACCCCAGCTTCGCCGCCCTGCCGGGCGACCCGGAGCCGCCCGCCGACTGGAACGGTGAGTGCGTCGAGGGCGACTCGGCCGACCCGGCCGACAACGTGACCTGCAACAGCAAGGTCATCGGTGCCCGCTTCTACCCGGACACCAACGACACGAGCTTCGACTTCGAGTCCCCGCGCGACACCAACGGGCACGGCAGCCACGTCGGCGGCACCTCGGCGGGCAACGTCGACGTCCCCATGGAGATCAACGGCGTCGAGCTCGGCGAGGGCAGCGGTATGGCCCCGGCCGCCCACCTGGCCTTCTACAAGGCCCTCTGGCAGACCGAGGACGGCAACGGCTCCGGTACGAGCGCCGGCCTCGTCGCCGCGATCGACGACGCGGTCGCCGACGGCGTCGACGTCATCAACTACTCCGTCTCCGGGTCCTCGGACTACGTCGTCACCGCGGACGAGCTGGCCTTCCTCGACGCCGCGAACGCCGGCGTCTTCGTCTCGACCTCGGCCGGCAACTCCGGCGACACGGTCGGCGAGAGCTCGGTCGCGCACAACTCGCCGTGGACGATGACGGTCGCGGCCTCCACGCACGACCGCACCAACTCGGCCGAGGTCGAGCTGGGTGGCGGTGCCCCGGTGACCCGCATCTCGGGCACCAACCGCTACGACACCGCGGCGCAGATCGCGGCGGCCTATCCCGAGGGCGTGGACACCGTCTACATCGCCACCGGCAACCAGTTCGCCGACGCCCTCTCGGGTGCCGCGGCCGCCTCGCAGGGCCTCGTCCCCGCGAACGGTCTCGACCAGCCCGCCGTCGCCCCCGACGGCTCGCCGGCCCCGGTGCTCCTCACCAAGGTCGACGAGATCCCCTCCGCCACCATGGAGGCGCTGGAGTCGATCGACCCGGACAACATCGTCGTGCTCGGCGGTGAGGTCGCGGTCTCCGACGACGTCGAGGACGCGCTGGGCGACTACGGCACGGTGACCCGCGTCGCGGGCGCCAACCGCTACGAGACCGCCGCGCTCGTCGCCGAGCAGTACGGCGAGGTGGACCACGTCTACGTCGCCACCGGTCAGGACGAGGCCTTCCCGGACGCGCTGTCCGGCTCGGCGCTCGCCGGCAGCGAGGGCGTGCCCGTCCTGCTGACCAAGAGCGACATGGTCCCCGGCGCCGTCTCCGACGCGCTCGAGGCCATGGGTGACCCCGAGGTGCACGTCATCGGTGGGTCGGCCGCGGTGAGCGAGGACGTCTTCGAGGACCTCGGCGGCTCCGAGCGGCTGTCCGGCACGGACCGCTACGGCACCTCCGTCGCCGTCGCCGAGCAGTTCGGCTACGACGCGGACAACCCGGCCCCGGTCGTGCACACCGCGACCGGTCGGGACTACCCGGACGCACTGGCGGGGTCGGCGCTGGCTGGCTTCCAGGGCGTCCCGGTGGTGCTGAGCCGCCCCGACGGGCTGCCCAACGTCGTCCGCGACGGGATGGTGGCCCTGGCCCCCGAGTCCGCCGTCATCCTCGGTGGTGAGGGTGCGCTCAACGACGACGTCCGGACTGAGATCGAGGCGCTCTTCGAGGACAGCTCGCAGACCTACCCGGGCATCAGCTCCGGTATGGGCGTGGGCCCGGCCCCGCTGGTGAACTCGGTCGACATCGTGGCGGCCGACTCGACCGTCGCCGATGCGGAGCTCTGCCTGCCCGGCTCGCTCGACGCGGCCGGAGCGGCCGACAACATCGTCATCTGCACCCGCGGCACCAACGCCCGGGTGGAGAAGAGCGAGACCGTCGCCGAGGCCGGTGGCATCGGCATGGTCCTGGCCAACAACAACAACGAGGAGTCGCTCAACGGTGACTTCCACTCCGTCCCCACGATCCACGTCGACGGCACCACCGGCGACGCGATCAAGGCCTACGAGGCTTCCGACCCCAACCCGACGGCCACCATCTCGGCGACCGGCGAGGGCCCGGAGCTCACCTACCCGGAGATGGCCGGCTTCAGCTCCTACGGTCCGGCCTCGGCCGGCGGCGGAGACCTGCTCAAGCCGGACATCACCGCCCCGGGTGTCGACGTCATCGCCGCGGTCTCCCCGGCCGGTAACGGCGGGAACAACTTCGACAGCTACTCCGGCACCTCCATGTCCGCCCCGCACATCGCCGGCCTGGCCGCGCTGATGATGCAGGACAACCCGGAGTGGAGCCCGATGGCGGTCAAGTCCTCGATGATGACGACGGCCGACCCGACCAACTCCGAGGGCGAGCTCATCAACTACGCGGGTGCGCCCGCGAGCCCGCTCCACTACGGGTCGGGTGAGGTCGAGCCGGGTGCTGCCTACGGCACGCCGCTGGTCTACGACTCCGACGTCATCGACTGGATCGGGTACGCCTGCTCCATCGGCCAGTGGCAGCTCATCGGTGGCGCTGCGGACTGCGCAGACCTCGGTGAGAGCGACCCGAGCGACCTCAACTACCCGAGCATCGCCATCGGCGACCTGGGTGGTACGCAGACGATCACCCGCACGGTGACCGACGCGAGCGGCGAGGGCGGCACCTTCACCGCCGAGGTCGAGGCTCCCCCGGGGATCGACGCGGTCGTCGAGCCCTCGACGATCACCGTCGAGCCCGGTGGCACGGCGACCTTCGAGGTCACCTTCACCACGACCGACGCCGAGCTGGGCGAGTGGACCTTCGGGTCGCTGACCTGGACCGGCCCGGGCGAGGACGTCCGCAGCCCCATCGCGATCAACCCGGTCGCCATGGGCGCCCCGGCCGAGATCCGCGGCGAGGGCACCGAGGGCTCGGAGACCTTCGAGGTCACCCCGGGCTTCAGCGGCGAGCTGACCTCGGTCGTCCACGGCCTCATGGCCTCGGACGTCACCGACCTGGACGTCACCTCTGACGGCCCGGCCGGTGGCGACGGCATCGCCGACGCGGTGGTGCCGGTCACGGTGCCCGAGGGCACCTCGGCCATCCGGGTCGAGGTCGTCGAGTCGGAGTGGACGCCGGACGGCCTCGACCTCGACCTCTACCTCGCGGACAGCGAGGGGAACGTCGTGGGTCAGTCCGCCGCCGGCGGGTCCGACGAGTCGGTCACGACGGTGGCGCCCGCCCCGGGCGACTACCTCGTGGCGATCGACTTCTGGAGCGGCGCCGAGGGCGAGGTCGCCAGCGGTCCGCTGCACGTCTTCATGCCGTCCGCGGACGAGGGCAACATGACCGTCACGCCGTCCCCGGTCGCGGTGACCGCCGGCGTGCCGCTCGACCTGACCGCCGCGTGGACCGGGCTCGACGCCGCCACCCGCTACCTGGGTGTCATCGGCTACAGCACCGGCGGCGAGGAGGTCGCCTCCACCCTGGTCTCGGTCAACACGCCGTGACCCACGGTCGGCCAAGCTGAGCCCGGCCGACCCGGCGCCTCGGGCCCGTCCCCTCCCTCACGGAGGGGGCGGGCCCGACGCATGTCCCTCAGGCCCCTCCCCGACCGGCCGCACGGTTTGTCTCGACCGGCCGCACGGTTTGCGTCGACCGGCCGCGCACTTTGCGCAGACCGGCCGCACGGTATGCCTCAGCCGGACTCTCCCCGCACGTGCGCGATCGCGTCCGCGGCCCGCACCAGCCCGAGGTGGCTGAAGGCCTGGGGGTAGTTGCCGAGCATCCGGCGGGAGGCGGGGTCGTACTCCTCGGCCAGCAGGTCGAGCGGCGCCCCGGCGTCGACGCAGGCCTGCATGAGCCGCTCGGCGTCCTCGATCCGGCCGGTGCGGGCATACTGCTCGACCAGCCAGAAGGTGCAGATGAGGAAGGGCGCCTCGGCCCCTCTCAGACCGTCCATGTTGTGCTGCTCGCCCATGCGGTAGCGGTGCAGGAAGCCCTGGTCGTCGACGAGCTCGCGCTCCAGCCGCTCGACCGTGGCGAGCATGCGCGGGTCGTCGTAGTCGCAGAAGCCGGTGTGCGGGATCTGCAGCAGCGAGGCGTCGACCTCGTCCGCGCCGTAGGTCTGCCGGAACGCGCCGCCCGGGCCCACCCCTTGCTCGTCGATCTCGGCCCGCACCCGGTCGCGCAGCGTGCGCCAGTGCTCCACGTCGCCGCTCAGGTCGTGCTCCTCGACGGCCTTGATCCCCTGGTCGAAGGCGGCCCAGACCATGACCCGCCCGTGGGTGAAGAAGTGCTTGTCGCCCCGCATCTCCCAGATGCCGTGGTCGGGGTCGTGCAGCCGCTCCGCCTGGGTGTCGAGCATCATCTTCTGGATCCCCCAGCTGTAGGAGCCCTCGGGGATGCCGGCACGGCGCAGGTCCGCCAGGGCGAGCATGACCTCGCCGATGACGTCGGCCTGGTACTGGTCGGCGGCACCGTTGCCGATGCGGACCGGGCGGGAGTCGGCATACCCCCGCAGGTTCGGGAGCTCGCGCTCGAGCAGGTCGCGCTCGCCGGCGAGGCCGTACATGATGCGCAGCTGGTTGGAGTGGCCGGCGATCGCCCGCAGCAGCCAGTCCTTCCACGCCTGCGCACCGCCGTCGAGACCGTGCAGGACCATCGCCTGCAGGGTGAGGGCGGAGTCGCGCAGCCAGGTGTAGCGGTAGTCCCAGTTGCGCTCGCCGCCCGGGTTCTCCGGCAGCGACGTGGTCGCCGCCGCGACGATGCCGCCGGTGTCCTTGTGCGTGAGCGCGCGCAGGACGGTCAGCGATCGCGTGACCTGCCGGGCCCAGGGACCGGTCGCCTCGATCTGCCCGCTCCAGGAGCACCAGTCGTCGATGGTCTCCTCGAGCACGGCGTCGACGTCGATCCGGCTCGGGAGCGGCTTCCACGACGCCTGGCCGGTGAGGACCCAGCACAGCTCCTCCCCCTCGGCGAGGGTATGCCGGGCGCGGTGCGCGTCCTCCTCGGGCACCGGCTCGGGGAGCGGGCCGTGCAGGATGAGCCGCGAGGGTCCGCCGACCGCGGTGAGCACCTCCTCGACCGCGCCGTCCTCCTCCTCGATCTCGGTCCGGTGCACCCACGGCCGCACGGTGGCGTAGTCGAAGCGCATGATCAGCTCGTGCTCGATCTCGACGGTCCCCGAGGTGCACCGCACGACCCGGACGATGTCGGAGCGGCCGTCGACGTGCGGCATGAAGGTCGTCACCTCGGCGGAGCCCTCCGGCCCCTGCCACACGGTGCGGAAGACGAAGGTGCCCTCGACGTAGTCCCGCTTCTCGACGTGCCCGCCGACGACACGGACCAGCCAGCGCCCGTCCTGCTCGGTCCCGAGCAGCGCGGCGAAGACCGAGGGCGAGTCGAAGCGGGGCAGGCACAGCCAGTCCACGCTGCCCTCCGGGGAGATGAGCGCGGCGGTGCGCATGTCGCCGACCACCGCGTAGTCGCCGATGGGCACGTCAGGGGTGGGGTTCTCCGCCGCAGTCATACCCTCGAGTCTCGCAGCAGACCCCTGCGACGCGCCGCCCGGCCCGGCCCGGTCGCGAGGGTCCCGACCACGACGCACACCTGCCGCACAGGTGGGGCGTGCACCATGGTGGTGGGCGGCCCACCGTGACGCCGCCCGTCCGTGACGGCCGAGCGAGAGGACACCGGCGATGTGGTGGCACGACCTGCTGTGGGGGATGTGGAACGGGCTGACCGCCTGGGTGGTCCTCATCGCGCACGTCTTCGGCGCCTGGGAGCAGTTCCCCTTCTACAACAGCGAGCGCGCCGGCAACTGGTACGACCTCGGCTTCCTCCTCGGGGCCGGCTCCCCGCTGCTGGGGATGCTCCGCGCGCGCTCAGGCTGAGCCGACGCCGACGCCGACGACGGGTAGGGCCCGCCGGGAGGAGAAGCTGCGCTCCCGGCCGCTGACCGGGTCGACGAAGGACACCTGCGCGGCCAACAGCTGCAGCGGCGTGCTGAAGTCACCCGGGTCGACGGCGCGGACCGTGGGGTAGAGCGGGTCTCCGTCGACGGGTATGCCCAGGGTCGCCAGGTGCAGCCGCAGCTGGTGGGTACGGCCGGTCAGCGGCGTGAGCCGGTAGTGACCGCGCCCGCCGCGTCGACCGAGCAGCTCGACGCGGGTGGTCGCGTTGGGTTCGCCGTCGACCACGCGCGCCTGCAGCGTCCCGCGCTCCTTGACGATGCGGTTGCTCAGGGTCAGCGGCAGGTCCAGCCGGTCCGAGGTGGGGGCGAGGGCCTCGTAGGTCTTGCGCAGCCCACCGGCCTCGACCATCCGCTGGTATGCCCCGCGCACCTGCGCCCGGGTCGTGAGCAGCAGGACGCCGCTGGTCAGCCGGTCGAGGCGGTGCACCGGCACGATCTCCGGCAGGCCCAGCTCCCGGCGCAGCCGCACCACCACGGTCTCGGCGACGTGCGCTCCCCGCGGCATCGTCGCGAGGAAGGGCGGCTTGTCCACGACGAGCAGGCCGGTGCTCTCGTCGTGCTCGAGGATCTCGATGTCGACGGGGACGGGGACCTCGTCCGGCAGGTCGCGGTAGAGGTGGACCACGCCGCCCGGACGGTATGCCGTCCCCCGATCGACTTGCGTGCCGTCCGCGAGGCGGATCTCGCCCACGGCGAGACGGCGGGCGATGCCGTCCTCGTCGCCGGTGCGCTCGAGGAGGAAGGCGACCACGGTGCGCCAGGTGCCCTCGTCGGGCATCCGGACGCGCGCCGCCCCCAGCCCGTCGCGCGGCGGCAACGGCGGCTGGGGGCGGCGGCGGGGCATACCGTGCGGTCGCCCGGGAGTCCGGTCGCTCCCGCTCAGTCGCGGGTGAGCTTGCGGTGGGTCACCCGGTGCGGGCGGGCGGCGTCGACGCCGAGGCGCTCCACCTTGTTCTCCTCGTAGGCGCCGAAGTTGCCCTCGAACCAGTACCAGTTCGCCGGCTCCTCGTCGGTGCCCTCGTAGGCGAGGATGTGGGTCGCGACCCGGTCGAGGAACCACCGGTCGTGGCTGATGACCACGGCGCAGCCCGGGAAGTTGAGCAGCGCGTTCTCCAGGCTGCCGAGGGTCTCGACGTCGAGGTCGTTGGTGGGCTCGTCCAGGAGCAGCAGGTTGCCGCCCTCCTTGAGGGTGAGCGCGAGGTTGAGGCGGTTGCGCTCCCCGCCGGAGAGGACCCCGGCCTTCTTCTGCTGGTCTGGCCCCTTGAACCCGAACTGGCTGACGTAGGCGCGGCTGGGGATCTCGACCTGCCCGACCTGGATGAAGTCGAGCCCGTCGGAGACGACCTCCCACAGCGACTTCTCCGCGGCGATGCCGCCACGGGACTGGTCGACGTAGGAGATCTCGACCGTCTCGCCGACCTTGACGTCGCCGGCGTCCGGCTCCTCCAGCCCGACGATGGTCTTGAACAGCGTCGTCTTGCCGACGCCGTTGGGACCGATGACGCCGACGATGCCGTTGCGCGGCAGCGTGAACGACAGGCCGTCGATGAGGGTGCGCTCGCCGAAGCCCTTCTTGAGGTCCTTGACCTCGATGACCTGGCTGCCCAGGCGCGGACCCGGCGGGATCTGGATCTCCTCGAAGTCGAGCTTGCGGGTGCGCTCGGCCTCGGCCGCCATCTCCTCGTAGCGGGCCAGGCGGGCCTTGTTCTTGGTCTGCTTCGCCTTGGCGTTGGAGCGGACCCACTCCAGCTCGCTCTCCAGCCGCTTGGCCAGCTTGGCGTCCTTCTTGCCCTGCACGGCGAGCCGCTCGCGCTTCTTCTCCAGGTAGGTGGAGTAGTTGCCCTCGTAGGGGTAGAGCCGGCCGCGGTCGACCTCGGCGATCCACTGGGCCACGTTGTCGAGGAAGTACCGGTCGTGGGTGACGGCCAGGACGGCGCCGGGGTAGGAGGCCAGGTGCTGCTCCAGCCACTGCACCGACTCGGCGTCGAGGTGGTTGGTGGGCTCGTCGAGCAGCAGCAGGTCCGGCTTGGACAGCAGCAGCTTGCACAGCGCGACGCGGCGGCGCTCACCACCGGAGAGCACCGTGACGTCGCTGTCGCCGGGCGGGCACCGCAGCGCGTCCATCGCCTGGTCGAGCTGGGCGTCGAGGTCCCACGCGTCGGCGTGGTCGATCTCCTCCTGGAGCGTGCCCATCTCGGCCATGAGCGCGTCGAAGTCGGCGTCCGGGGCGGACATCTCCTCGGAGATCTCGTTGAACCGGTCGACCTTGCGCTTGATCTCGCCGAGACCCTCCTCGACGTTGCCGAGCACCGTCTTGTCCTCGTTGAGCGGCGGCTCCTGCTCGAGGATGCCGACGGAGTAGCCGGGGGTGAGGCGGGCCTCGCCGTTGGACGGCTGGTCCATCCCGGCCATGATCTTGAGAATGGTGGACTTGCCGGCGCCGTTCGGGCCCACGACGCCGATCTTGGCGCCGGGGTAGAAGGACATCGTCACGTCGTCGAGGATCACCTTGTCGCCGTGCGCCTTGCGGGCACGCGTCATGGTGTAGATGAATTCGGCCATGACGCCAGGGTATAAGGGCTCCCGCGTCGTCTCCGAATCTCGCGGCCCGCCTCAGGCGCTGCGGGCGAGCGCCGCGTCGGCCTGCTGGTCGTCCTGGACCACGCCGTCCTCGTCCACGGCGATGTCCGGCTCGGGCTCGCCGTCGGCTCGCCGGTCCACCGCTCCGACGAGATCGTTCTGCGGCGAGGGGTCGTAGTCCGCAGACCGGTCGCCGTCGTAGCTGACCCATCCCTTGCTGAAGCGGCTCACGCCGAGGGACACGTCGTGACCGAGGCTGTCCACGTCGACCACCAGCCGGGCCCCCGCGGAGCTCTCCGTCTGCCACTCGTGGAGGGTGACGCGCCCGTGGGCGATCACCGGGTCGCCCTTCTTGAAGCTGGCGAGCGCGGTGGCACCCTTCGGGCCGAAGGCGAGCAGATCGACATAGGTCGTGTCGGAGGTGACCCAGGCCTCCTGCGTACGGTCGAACTTGCGCCGGTTGACCGCGATCGGCACGACGGCGAAGTCGTTGCCGCTCTCCTTGCCGACCCTGCGCTCCGGGTCGCGGGTCACGTTGCCCGAGACGGTGATCGTGGGTTCGTTCATCATGGTGCGTTCCCCTCCTGGTCGTCGCGCCCACGGATGCGGGCGTGCTCCCACCCTGCCCCCGACGGCGGACCGGGACCAGCGGCATACCCGGATCTGTGGACGAGCAGGCTCGCCGTCGCAGGGGTGTGGACGAACGAACGGAGGCAAGGTATGTCCGGTCGGCGGCCGGGAACCGTGCGAGCGGACGGAAGGGGTGTCCGGTCGCGGGGATGCCCTCAGGCGGGGATGCCCTCAGGCGGCGGCCTGCTCCAGCAGCGCGCGGGTCTTCTCGTGCCGGTCCAGGACCGTCATGACCGGCTTGCGGACGTGCCGGTAGGACACCTCGTCGATGGCGTCGTCCAGCACGTGCGCGACCTGCCGTCGGCGCCGCGCCGCCCCGACGCCGCCCGCGACCCGGCCGACCAGCGCGACCAGGAGCCCGGCCAGCACTCCCCCGGCGAGCAGGGCCAGCGGGATCGGCACCGGGCCCCAGAAGGGTGCGTCCACCGGCAGCTGGAGCCAGCCGAGCACCATGAGCAGCACGAGCCAGAGCAGCCCGACGACCGCGGTCGCGGCCAGGAGCAGCTGGAGCACGCCGAGCAGCGACCACCAGAACGGCGTGCGCGTCCGCAGCGGCACCCCCACGACGGCCTGGTCGAGCGCGTCGGACAGGGTGTCCTCCTGCGGGCTGGCCGCCTCGAGGACGGCGTCGGCCCAGCGCTGCGGCAGCGCCCCGCCGACGTTCTCGCCGAGCTGGCGGGTGGCGAGCTGCACGTTGGCGCGGGCCGCCGGGGTGGGGCTGGGCAGCGAGGAGCGGCCGAGCACCGCGCGCACGTCGGACGGCGCGATGCCGGCGCGGCCCGGCGAGTCGTCGCCCAGCCGGAGCCGGCGCAGCGGGTCCGGCCGCAGCCCGGCGACCCAGCGGGTGAAGGGCCACCCGGTGCGCGCCACGGCCCGGCGGCGGTAGTCGCGGTCCACCGCGTCGAGCACCACGGGGACGCCGGAGGCGACGGTGAGCGCGTGGTGCAGCCGCCGGTCCGCCTCCTGGCCGAGCTCGGGGGTCTGCCCGGCCACGCCGCGCTCGTGCACCCGCTCGGCGCTGGAGCGCAGGTCGGCGACGAGGCGCGCCTCGGCGGCGTTGCGGGCGCCGACGACCTCGCCGATCCGGTCCCGCAGGTCGGGTATGCCCCGCTGGGTCCGCGCCGAGGTGAGGACGATCTCGTGCCGGCCGGCCCCGTCCGCCTCGACCAGCCGGCGCAGGTCGGCGGCGACCTGCTCGACCTCGCCGTCCCCGCGGATCCGGTCGACCTGGTTGAGCACGACGAGCATCACCGCGTCGTGGTGCCGCAGCGGCCGGAGGTAGTCGTCGTGGAGGCGCGCGTCGGCATACTTCTGCGGGTCGGCCACCCAGACGAAGACGTCGGCCCGCTCCAGGATCCGGTCCGCCTCGACCCGGTGCCGCAGCTCGCGGGAGTCGAAGTCGGGCAGGTCCACGAGGACCAGCCCGTCCAGGCCCGCGTTGTCCTGCGTCATCGTCACGTGGTGCCGGTTGGCGACCCCGAGCCAGTCGAGCAGCTCGGAGGCGTCCTCCTCACCCCAGACCGCGGCACCCGCCTCCGCGGTGGTGGGGCGGCGCGGGCTGATCGTCGAGACGTCCTCGCCGGTGAGGGCGTTGAACAGGCTGGACTTGCCCGACCCGGTCGCGCCCGCGAGCGCGACGACGGTCCGCCCGCCGGCGATGGCCCAGCGCTCCCCGACCCGGCCGAGCACCTGCCGGGCGGCGTCGGACGACTCCGGCTCCAGCTCGGGCCCGCCCACCTCCAGCGCGGTCGACAGCCGCTCCGAACGCTCGACGACGCTCTGCGTGGTGCTCCCCTTGCCCCTCCGCATCAGCGGGTCTCCTCGACCTGCGCGGCGGCCGCCTCCAGCTCGCGGATCGGCTCCGGCGACACCGGGACCGAGCGCTGCAGCACGCCGTCGAAGCGTCCGGCCTCCGCGGCATACAGCGCGCGGACCTTGTCGACGAGGTCGTCGCGGGCGCGGGCCGCCATCCGCCGGACCGCCTCGTCCCCGAAGACCGCCTCGAGCAGACGCTGCGCCAGCACGGCCGACCCGGCGCCGACCGCGACCTCGGCCCCGGTCGGGATGAAGGCGGTGGCGCTGAAGACCACGACCATGAGCAGCACGCCGAGCCCGTTGACCCCGAAGGCGAGGTAGCGCGCGGTGGTGCGCCGCGAGCCCGCCTCCTCCCGGACCATCTCGAGGATGTCGCGCTGCCAGTCGCGGATGAGCCGCTCCACCTGCTCGGTGAAGTCGGGCGAGGCCTTGCCGAGCCCGGGGTGCTCCTCGACGAGGCGCCGGCCCCCGGGCGCCTGCTTCCAGGCGCGGGCCGCGGTGCTGGCCGCGACCTGGCCGTGCGAGGTGATGAGCGCGGCGGCACCGGTCTGCAGCGCCTCCCCCAACGGCTCGGAGGTGAGCTCCTTGCCGGTGAAGAACGAGGTCAGCCGGTCGCGCACGCGCCCGACGCCCGCCTCGATCGAGCGGAAGAACTCCCCGGTGCCGACCAGCTCGTGCCAGCGGGCGAGGACCTCCCCGCGCAGCAGCGAGCCGTCCCGCACCCCTTCACCGACCGACTCCAGCGCGTCCCGGTATGCCTGCTCCGGCGCCTCCTGGAGCGCACCCAGCGCCTCGACCTGGTCCCGCCCCGCGTCCGCGAGCGCGTGCGCCCGCGCGTCGAGCGAGCCGAGGGTCCCGGAGAGGGTGCGGCGGATGACGACCGCGCGGGCGCGGGCGTCGCTCGCCAGCGAGTGCAGCCAGCCGCGCAGCCGCTCGCTGTGCCGCCCGGGGATGCGGCCGTCCTCGAGGTCGACCTCGGGGACGGTGAAGATGGGCGACTTCCCCAGGCCCTGCTCGCGCAACATGGTCGCCAGGTGCACCCGGACCTGCTCCATGGCCTCCGGCGGCACCCGGTTGAGCACGATCGCCACCGAGGTGCCGCGCTCGCTGGCCTCGCGCAGCAGCCCCCACGGGACGGCGTCGGCATACCGGGACGCGGTGGTGACGAAGAGCCACAGGTCGGCGGCCGAGAGAAGCTGCTTGGACAGCTGCCGGTTGGCCGCGACGACGGAGTCGATGTCGGGGGCGTCGAGCAGCGCGAGCCCGGCCGGCAGCGCCTCCGCGGCGACCAGCCGGACCGCCCCGGGGTCCTCGACCTCGGCGGCCTCCCCGCCCACCCGTGCCAGCCCGGGCAGCACCCGGGTGCCGGTGAACCAGCGCGCGTCGTCGGGGTGGTGCACGAGGACCGAGGCGCGGGTGGTCGGGCGCAGCACCCCGGCGCGGCTGACCTCCTGGCCGACGACAGTGTTGACCAGCGTCGACTTCCCCGCGCCGGTGGAGCCGCCGACGACCGCGAGCAGCGGGGCGTCGAGGGAGCGCAGCCGCGGCAGGACGTAGTCGTCGAGCTGCTGCTCCATCTCGCGGCGGGCCGTGCGGGCCTCCTGGACGCCGTCCAGGTCGAGCGGGAGGGCGACCTCCCCGGCGCCGGCGCGCAGCCTCTCGACGGCAGCGAGCAGCGCAGCGGGGTCCGTGGTCACGGGCCTAGTGTGGCCCTCGCGCCGCCACCGGCCAAGACGAACCGCCGGGCCGCTCAGCTGCGCGTGGCGTCGGCGTGCGCGAGCAGCGCCCTGGACTCGCCGAGGAAGCGCTCGGCGTGCTCGCCGAACCACTCCTCGACCTCGCCGAACTGCCGCACGAAGGCCTCGCGGTCGCCCGTGCGCAGCAGCTCGATGGCTCGTGCGTAGCGCTCGTGGTAGCGCTCGACGAGCTCCAGCGCGTCCGAGGAGCCGGTGATGATGTCGAAGTAGAGCTCGGCGTCCTGGGCGAAGAGCCGGCCGACCATGATGAGCTCGAGCCGGTAGATCGGGGAGGACAGCGCCAGGAGGGTGTCGAGGTCGCGGTCCTCGTGCGCCAGGTGCCAGCCGTAGGCGAAGGTCGAGAAGTGGCGCAGCGCCTGGATGAGACCCATCGCGTGGTCGTGCTCGTCGGCGTCGACCTCGTGCACCCGGGCGCCCCAGAGCCGGATCTGCTCGACCAGCCAGGTGCTGGCCTGCGGCTCGCGCCCGGGGACGGCGGCCACGACCTGCTTGGCGAAGCTGTCGACGTCCGGGCCGAACATCGGGTGCAGCCCCAGCACCGGTCCCGGGTGGGTCTCGAGCATCGCCCGCATGACCTCGCGCTTGGTGGAGGTCAGGTCGGCGAGCAGGCAGTCGGCGGGCAGCGGCGGCAGCCCGCGCACGACGTCGAGGGTGTCGGCGATCGGCACCGAGACGAGCACCACCCCCGCCCCGTCGACCGCCTCGGCCACCTGCTCGGGGGTGTCGTCGCGCTCGACGACGCGCACGTCATACCCGGACAGCGCGAACATCCGCCCCCACAGCGCGCCCATCCGCCCCGCCCCGCCGACGACCACGACCGGGCCGAGGTCGGGTGCCTGCCGGGTGAAGCCCATGTTCTTCTCGTGGGTGTATGCCTCGCGCATGCACCGGCGCAGCACATCCTCGACGAGGTCGGGCGGCAGGCCGCGCTCGGCGGCGCGCTCGCGCTTCGTGGCGATCATCGCGCGTTCCCGCGCGGGGTCGTAGATCGGCAGCCCGTGCCGCCCCTTGACCTCCCCCACCTGGGAGACGAGCTCCAGCCGGCGCGCGAGCAGCTCCATCACCTGGGCGTCGACGTCGTCGATCTGGTCCCGCAGCGGCGCCAGGGCCTCCTGCGCCCCCGAGGGTGTGCTCATGGCGACCGATCCTAGAGGAGCGCGCACTAGACTGGGACGCTCCGGCCCCCGTAGCTCAATGGATAGAGCAACGGCCTTCTAATCCGTCGGTTGCGCGTTCGAGTCGCGCCGGGGGCACCGATCGGACGGTGCCGGGTCCGGCACGACCGGGTCGTCGCCCGGGGCCCGTCCAGGTCGCACACCCCGGCGCGATCGGGGACGCTGGAGGCATGAGCAAGCACACCCTCACCATCAGCCTGGAGGCCGACATCACCGACGAGGACGCCCTCGTGGAGTCGGTCGAGCAGGACACCCCTGACGACTCGCTGTCCCCGCACGACATCCGCGAGGAGGAGCGCGCCGCCTCCAGCCTGGTGGCGGGCGTCTCCAAGGCCCTCAAGGACCTCTCGGTCCCCGGGGTCGAGATCAGCCAGCCCAAGGTCGAGGCCCGCGACGCCTGAGGAGGACGCTCAGGCCTGGGGCACGAAGACCCGCCGGTGCGCGGTGACGGCGTCGAGGATCCGCTTCTCGCGCGCCTGCCACACCGGGTCCGGGCCGCCGGAGATCAGGTGCTTGCGTACCATCGCCAGCTCCCCGCTCTCGTCCTGGAAGGCCTCCATCGCCTTCTCGGCCTGCTTGCCCCCGACGCCGCCGGCCCAGCGGCGCGCCCGGCGACGCTCGCCGGGGCTGGCGAGCATGGCGACCTCGGCGGGGGTGTACCACCCGGCCATGCCGTAGGTCGTGAGCGCGTCGCGCATGAGCCGGGACTCGCGGTTGCGGGCCCAGCGCAGAAGCAGCAGGAAGGCGATGAAGAGCGGGACCTGGACGACGAGGAAGAGCACGAGGTAGTACTCCGAGGCGGCGACCGCGCTGTAGTTGAACAGCGCGTGCAGGAAGACCGCGCACGCCAGACCGACGAGCACGACCCAGGCGGAGCTGGCCCGGCGACGGTGGGCGACCAGCCCGAGCGCCAGGCCGGTGCAGACGGTGAACATCGGGTGGGCGAACGGGCTGACCAGGCAGCGCATGATGAACAGCCCGACCAGCCCGGGGGCGCCGGCCTCGAGGAAGGTCTGCCCGAGGTAGAGGATGTTCTCGACGAAGGCGAAGCCCGCGGCGACGATCCCGGCATACACGATGCCGTCGGTGACACCGTTGAACTCCCGCCTGGCGAAGAGGAAGATCAGCAGCACGCCGAGTCCCTTGGCGACCTCCTCGGTGAGCGGGGCCACCAGGACTGCGCCCGCGACGAGCGGGTCGGCCCCGGTGCCCGCGAGGACCGCCACGCCGATCTCGTTGAGCAGCAGCGCCGCGAGCGTGGAGATCAGCGCGCCCCAGAGGAAGGCGAACCACAGCAGGCGCGCGGGCTCGGCCTCGAGCCGGTCGACCCAGATGAAGAGGGGTATGACGATGCCCAGCGCGAGCGAGGCGCTCAGCATGCCGAGGATCGCGGCCTGCAGCCCGACCGCCGTGGTGACGATGAGGGTCATGGCCAGCGCGGCCAGCCCGAAGACGCTCACCACCGCGCTCCAGAGCAGCACGCGACGGATGACCGGGCGCCGCGTGGCGTTGGGCGGCGTCGGCCCCTGCGGCTGCTGGAAGGACATCACCTGGTGCCAGTCCCCGGACGTGCCGGGGGCGCCGCTGCCGGCGGAGGAGCCGGGCAGGGAGCTGCTCGGCGGAGTGGGCTGGAAGAGCATGGGCCTGAGGCTACCGGGACACGAGCGCCTACCCTGGATGCCGTGAGTGGTGAGCGGATCGTCTGGATCGACTGCGAGATGACCGGCCTGGACACGGTCGCGGACGCGCTGGTGGAGGTGGCCTGCCTCGTCACCGACTCCGAGCTGACCGTGCTCGGTGACGGCGTCGACGTGGTGATCCGGCCGCCGGACGAGGCGCTGGAGCAGATGGGCGACTTCGTGCGCACGATGCACACCGACTCCGGGCTCCTCCCGCTGCTGGAGAGCGGCATCACCCTGGAGGAGGCGCAGCGCCAGGTCCTGGAGTATGTCCGTGCGCACGTCCCGGAGGCGCGCAAGGCGCCGCTGGGCGGCAACACGGTGAGCACCGACCGTGCCTTCATCGCGCGCGACATGCCCGAGCTGGACGCGCACCTGCACTACCGGATCGTCGACGTCTCCTCGATCAAGGAGCTGGCCAAGCGGTGGTACCCCCGCGCCTACTACATGGCCCCCGCCAAGACCGGCGGCCACCGTGCGCTCGGCGACATCCGGGACAGCATCGCCGAGCTGCGCTACTACCGCGAGGCGCTCTTCCGCGAGCTGCCCGGGCTGGACTCGACCACGCTCAAGGAGATCGCGGCGCGGCACACCGAGGGCGCGGCGCCGGCCTGATCGGTCGGCCGATCGGCATACGCCCCGAGCACGACGAAGGCCCCGGCACGATTGCCGGGGCCTTCTCTCGGGGTGAGCGACGGGGTTTGAACCCGCGACCCTCGCGACCACAACGCGATGCTCTACCTGCTGAGCTACGCCCACCATGCTGCCTGCGGGCGAGCCCGGGCAACGCCGACCATCGTAGCGCCTCCGGGGTGTGCCCGAGAAACGCGGCGGTCAGCAGGAGCGTGGACGCGGGGACGGCTCAACGCCGCGAGGGCTCGCGACCCTCCAGCCCGGTCTCCTCCCCCGCCGCCTCGAGGTCCGCGGCGGCCTGCATGCGGGTCTCCCGCGCCTCGCGGACCACCTCGGCCTGCTTGGCCTCCTTCTTCTCCGTGCCCTCCACGTCGCGCGGCGGCAGCAGGATCTCGTCCTCGGCCGCCATCCCGGCGGCGAGCTCCTTGCCGCGCTCGATCTCGGCGTCGAGCTCGGCCCCCATGACCAGCGAGGTGTTGATGAGCCAGACCATGAGCAGCAGGATGATGACACCACCGAGGGCGCCGTAGGTGGCGTTGTAGCTGCCGGCGTTCATGGCGTAGACGAAGAAACCCGCCCCGGCCAGGATCGCCATGATGACGGCGAGGATCGCGCCCGGCGCGAGCAGGCGGAACTTGGGCTGCCGGACGTTGGGGGTGCCCCAGTAGAGCAGGCTGACGATGGTCATGAGGATGACGAGGATGACCGGCCACTTGGCGATGTTCCAGACCGTGGTGGCGGTCTCGTCGAGGCCGACGAGACCGAAGACCGCCTCGGACAGGGTGCCCGAGAGGGTCACCGACAGCACGATCGTCATGAGCAGGAGCATCACCAGCACGGTGAGCGCGAGCAGCCAGGGCCGCAGCTTCCAGATCGGCCGGCCCTCCTCGACCCCGTAGACGGTGTTCATCATCCGGCTGAAGGCGTTGACATAGTTCGACGCCGACCACAGCGAGCCGAGCAGACCGATGATGAGCAGCACGCCGGCGCCGCCCGCGCCGCTCATGCTGGCGAGGTACTCCTGCACCGTGGAGATCGTGGACTCCTGCATCCCGAGGTCGCTGCCCAGGTCGGAGATGGCCTCGCTCGTCGCGTCGCCCTGGCCGATGAAGGTCAGCGAGGTCGAGATCGCGAGGATCATCGGGAAGATCGACATCATCGAGTAGTAGGTCAGCGCGGCAGCGAGGTCGGTGCCCTTGTCGCCGGTGAACTCGGCCAGGGTCCGCTTGCCCACGACCTTCCAGTCGGTCTTCATCGCGCCCTCTCGTGCGTGCTGTCGGTGACGTCGGCCAGTCTGGCACGCGGGTCCGACAGGGGCAGGGCGGCGCGACCCCGTGCGGGCGTGCACGGTCAGGGCGGCGCCGGTCGGCCAGGTCTGTCGGTGCCGAGATCTAGGCTCCTGCTCATGAGTATGACGATCGCCGAGACCCCCGGCCTGTCCGCTCCGATGCGCTCGGCCCTGGCGGAGGCCGGCTTCACCACCCTGGCCGACCTCGACGGGCAGTCGCGCACGGCGCTCCTCCACCTGCACGGGGTCGGGAAGGTCGGGCTGACTCGCCTCCAGGAGGCGATGGAGCAGGAGGGGCTCGCGCTGGACGGCGGGCACGCCTCGTGGACGGCCACGGATCGCGGGGAGGCGCCGCTCGCGGCGGGCAGATCGGCGGAGGCGAAGACCGCGCCGTCGGGCGACTCGGCGCGCGAGTGGATCGCACAGCTGCCCTGGCCGCGCCGGGTCGAGCAGGGGCTGCGCCTGCTGGAGATCTTCGAGGACGTGACCGGCGCGCCACCGCGGATGTGGGGCCCGTCGATCGTCGGGTTCGGGGAGGCGCACTACCAGTACGCCACCGGCCGCGAGGGCGACACCATGCGCGTCGGATTCTCCCCGCGCAAGGGCGCGATCACGCTCTACGGCCTGCAGTCCTACGGCTCGCACGAGGACCTGGTCGACGCTCTCGGGACGACGAAGCTGGGCAAGGGCTGCATCTACGTCAACCAGCTGGAGGACGTCGACGAGACCGCCCTGCGCCGGCTGGTCGCCGCCGCCTGGGCGGGCTGAGGACATACCTCCGGGGATGCGAAGAGCGCCCCGGCGTGATGCCGAGGCGCTCTCGATGCGGTGCGCCCACAGGGACTCGAACCCCGAACCCGCTGATTAAGAGTCAGCTGCTCTGCCAATTGAGCTATAGGCGCGCAACAGCGAAGAACTTTACCACCGGGTCGGGCCGGCGACGAAATCGGCGCCTCGTCTGTTCGCGCGCCCGGCCCCGCACGAATTCGACCTCTCGAATCGTCGCCATGGCGACGTTTCGAGTGGTCGAATTCCGGCAGTCAGGGGCTGGTGGGGTTGGTGGGGCTCGACGGGTCGGTGCTCGTGGGGGTAATGGGCTTGTCGGGAGTGGTGTCGATGACCAGGTCGGCGCGCTCGCGCGGCCGGTCGGCGTCGAAGACCTGCTGCTCCTGGGCGGCCCAGCGCTCCCAGTGCGGCCGGAAGGTCTCGCCGTCCCGGGCGATCCCGCGCCGCATGCGCAGCCCGTCCTCGGCCTCGACCCAGACGCGGACCGCCGCGTGCTCCGCGGCCGGTCCGACGCTGGAGCCGCACCCCTCGACCACGAGCACCCCGCCCGGCTCCACCTCGACGGGCACCGGCTCGGGCGCCCAGCCGTCGGCGTGCCAGTCCCAGCGCCGGTATGCCGCCCGCTCGCCGCGCGAGAGCGGCTCCAGCACCTGCTCGGCCAGCAGCCCCGAGGCCTGCGCGAGCCCGTCCCAGCCGGGGTAGAGGTCGTCCATGTGGAGCAGGGGCGCCCCGAGGTCACGGGCCAGCGCCCGCGCCAGCACGGTCTTGCCCGAGCCGCTCGGCCCGTCGACCGCCACGACCGTGACCGCGTCGCCCGACGCGGGCGCCGTCCGCCCCTCGCCGCCCCGCGCCCGGTCGACCAGCTCGCGCAGGCGGGCGACCTCGCGGTCGTCGACCACCCCGAAGCCGAGGGCCTGGTCCGGCAGTCCGGCACCGCCGGCAGCCCGCCAGGCGGTGTCGACCAGGCTGAGGCAGGGCAGGGTCTCCAGCTCCTCCAGCGGCACCCACCGGACGTCGTCGCTGCTGCCGTCGGTCTCGACCGTCAGCCGGCCCCCAACCACCTCGGCGGTGAAGACGATCCGCACCGCCTGCCAGACGGTCTGCCCCGCCGGGTCGAGGTCGTCCAGGCCGCTCCACGCGTCGGTGGTGAGGACGCCGGTGAGGCGCACGGCATACCCGCTCTCCTCGTGCACCTCGCGCACCGCCGCCTGCTCCGGCGTCTCCCCCGGCTCGATCCCGCCGCCGACGAGGGTCCACCCGGGGCGTGCCACCCGACCGTCGGGGAGCGTCATCCCGCGCCACCGGCTCAGCAGCACCGCGCCGTCGCGCTCGATCCAGGCATAGCACCCCACCCGCGTCCGCACGTCCACCGCGCCACTGTATGCGCCCGCCGACGCCCACCCGGCCCGCCGACCTGACCCATACGTCAGGATGGACCCATGCGCGCCCTGATCAAGCCCAGCGCCGGGCCGGGACTCGAGCTCGCCGACGTGCCCGAGCCGCCGCCCGGGCCGGGCGAGGTCAAGATCCGGGTGCTGCGGGCCGGGCTCTGCGGCACCGACCTGCACATCGAGGCCTGGGACGACTGGGCCGCCTCCATGCTCGAGCCGCCGCTGGTCGTCGGCCACGAGTTCTACGGCGAGATCGTCGAGCTCGGCGAGGGGGTCCCGACCGACGAGCGCTACGGCCTGCAGGTCGGGCAGCGGTGCTCGGTCGAGGGCCACGTCGTCTGCGGCGTCTGCCGCAACTGCCGCGCCGGCCGGCGCCACATGTGCGTGCGCACCTCCAACCTCGGGGTCAACCGCGACGGCTGCTTCGCCGACTTCGTCGTCGTGCCGCACAGCAACGTCTGGGTGCAGCCCGAGCTCATCGACCCCGACCTCGGCGCCGTCTTCGACCCGCTCGGCAACGCCGTGCACACCGCGCTGTCCTTCCCGCTCGAGGGTGAGGACGTGCTCATCACCGGCGCCGGACCGATCGGCGTCATGGCCGCGGCGATCGCCCGGCACGCCGGCGCGCGATATGTCGTGGTCACCGATGTCTCGGAGTCGCGGCTGCAGCTGGCGCGCAGCGTCGGCGCGGACCTCGGCGTCGACGTCTCCCGCGAGCGCATCGCCGCGGCGCAGGAGCGGCTCGGGATGACCGAGGGCTTCGACGTCGTCCTGGAGATGTCCGGCAACCCGCGGGCGATGGCCGAGCTCATCGACAACTGCACGCACGGCGCCAAGGTGGCGATGCTCGGCATACCCGCCGAGCCGTTCGCCATCGACTGGGGCAAGGTGATCTCGCACATGATCACCCTCAAGGGGATCTACGGCCGCGAGATGTACGAGACGTGGTACAAGATGACCGCCATGCTGCAGACCTCCGGGCTGCTGCGCGACCGCGTGCGGTCGGTCATCACCGACCGCTTCCCCGCGGACCGGTGGCAGGACGCCTTCGCCGCCGCCCGCTCGGGTCAGGGCGGCAAGGTCATCATGGACTGGAGCTAGGAGCGAGACGATGTATGCCGATGTCAAGGACCAGCTGAGCGAGGAGCTCGCGCAGATCGAGGCAGATGGGCTCACCAAGGCCGAACGCCAGATCACCACGCCGCAGTCGGCGCACATCGCCACGACCTCCGGCGAGGCGCTGAACTTCTGCGCCAACAACTACCTCGGGCTGGCCGACCACCCCGACGTCGTCGCGGCGGCCCGGCAGGCGCTGGACGACTGGGGCTTCGGGATGGCCTCGGTGCGCTTCATCTGCGGCACCCAGACCCAGCACCGCGACCTGGAGCGCGCGATCGCCGACTTCCTGGGGTCCGAGGACTCGATCCTCTTCCCCTCCTGCTTCGACGCCAACGGCGGCATCTTCGAGGTCATCTGCGGCAAGGACGACGCGATCATCTCCGACCAGCTCAACCACGCCTCGATCATCGACGGCGTCCGGCTGTCCAAGGCGGCGCGCTTCCGGTATGCCAACCGCGACATGGACGACCTGCGCACCCAGCTGCAGGCCGCGCGGGACGGCGGGGCGCGGCGGGTGCTCGTCGTCACCGACGGCGCCTTCTCGATGGACGGCTACCTCGCGCCGCTGGGGCAGATCTGCGACCTGGCCGAGGAGTTCGGCGCGATGGTCATGGTCGACGACAGCCACGCCACCGGCTTCGTGGGCGAGGGCGGCCGGGGCTCGCACGAGGCGTGCGGGGTCATCGACCGGGTGGACATCGTCACCGGGACGCTGGGCAAGGCGCTCGGCGGTGGCAGCGGCGGCTTCGTCGCGGCGCACCAGGAGATCGTCGACCTGCTCAAGCAGCGGGCCCGGCCCTACCTCTTCTCCAACGCGGTCGCCCCCTCCGTGGTCGCGGGGTCCCTCAAGGCGCTGGAGATCGCCCGGGACAGCGACGAGCCGCGGGCCCAGCTGCGGCGCAACGCCGAGCTCTTCCGGGCGCTCATGGGCGAGGCCGGCTTCGAGCTGCTCCCCGGCGAGCACGCGATCGTGCCGGTGATGTTCCCCGGCGAGGACGGCGCCCGCAAGGCCAGCCAGATCGCCGACGCCATGCTCGAGCGCGGCGTCTACGTCATCGCCTTCTCCTACCCCGTCGTCCCCAAGGGCCAGGCCCGCATCCGGGTCCAGCTGTCCGCCTCGCACTCCGAGGAGGACGTGCGCGCCTGCGTCGACGCCTTCGTCGCCGCCCGCGACGCCGTCGGCTGAGGTGCCCCCTCCCTCGACCGGCCGCACGGTCTGCGTCGACCGGCCGCACGGTTTGCGTCGACCGGCCGCACGGTTTGCGTGGCATACATGAGTGAGGGGGAGGCCCGGCGGATCGTGCGGGCCGAGGCGCGGCGCCTGAGCCTCCTGCTGGTGCTCTCGGTCCTCCTCGTCCTCGGGCTCTACCTCGGCTTCCAGGTCGGGCTGCTCGACCGGCCGCTCGCCGAGTCCCTCAGGTTCGGCATCCCGCTGCTCGCCGGGATCGGGCTGGTGCAGTACCTCTTCCTCGGGCCGGTCTGGATCCGGCGACCGGGGTCTGCGCTGGTCGGGACGACGGTCGAGCGGGTGAGCACGTCGGGGGATCGCGACGACGCGATCGTGCTGACCAGGGACGACGTCACCGTGCGGGTCGGGCTGCCCCGCGGCACGTCCGGGTTCCGCCGCGGTGACACGGTCCTGGTGTGCCCGCGGCTGGACTACGGAAACGCCATGGGTCTGGTCGTCCCGGAGCACGTGAGCAGCACCCGGCCCGTCCTCACGGTGCGCGGCAGCGCCGTCTGATCCGCCGCGGCCGGGCATACCCCGTCGCCCGAGGCCTCCCGCCCCCGATCTCGGGCGCACCAGCCTGCCGGCTCAGCGAACCTGGGCAAGGTTGTGCACCTGAAGCAGCATTCTCGACGGCGCCTCCCGTGCACAACCTTGCCCAGGTCGGGTCGTGGTTGACTGATACCCCCTAGGGGTATAGATTCGACAGCATGGAGCAGCACCAGGGCCACGATGACCATGTCGGGCAGTTCCGCCGGCTCTTCTGGATCATGCTCGTCCTCGCGGTGCCCACGGTGCTCGCGAGCGGCGCCTTCGCGCACCTCGTGGGCTACCACCTGCCCGACGTGCCGGGCCTGACCTGGATCTCCCCGCTGCTCGGCACGGTGATGTATGCCTGGGGCGGGCGCCCGTTCCTCACCGGCGCCGTCTCGGAGCTCCGGTCGCGCCAGCCGGGGATGATGCTGCTCATCGGCACGGCGATCACCGTCGCCTTCCTCGCCTCGTGGGGCGCGACGCTCGGTCTGCTCGACGCCAGCCTCGACTTCTGGTGGGAGCTGGCCCTGCTCGTCGTCATCATGCTCCTCGGCCACTGGATCGAGATGCGCTCGCTCGCCGCCACCAGCTCGGCGCTGGACAGCCTGGCCGCGCTGCTCCCGGACGAGGCGGAGCGGGTCGAGGGCGACACCACGGTCACGGTCTCCCCCGCCGAGCTCGAGGTCGGCGACGTCGTCCTGGTGCGGCCCGGCGCCTCGGTGCCGGCGGACGGCCGGATCGTCGACGGGTCCGCGAGCATGGACGAGTCCATGGTCACCGGCGAGTCCACCCCGGTGCGCCGCGAGCAGGGCGACGACGTCGTGGCCGGCACCGTGGCCACCGACTCCGGGCTGCGGGTCGAGGTCACCGCCACCGGCGACGAGACGACCCTGGCCGGCATCCAGCGGCTCGTGTCCGACGCCCAGGAGTCCTCGACCCGGACCCAGCGGCTCGCGGACCGCGCGGCCGGGTGGTTGTTCTGGTTCGCGCTGACCGCGGCGGTCATCACCGCGATGGTCTGGTCCTCCCTCGGTATGCCCGACTCGGCCGTCGTGCGGGCGATCACCGTCCTCGTCATCGCCTGCCCGCACGCGCTGGGCCTGGCGATCCCGCTGGTGGTCTCGATCGCCACCGAGCGCGCGGCCCGGGCCGGGGTGCTCGTCACCGACCGGCTGGCGCTGGAGTCCATGCGCACCATCGACACGGTGCTCTTCGACAAGACCGGCACGCTGACCGAGGGCGAGCCCACGGTGACGGCCGTCGAGCCGGCCGAGGGGCACGACGAGGACGAGGTGCTCCGGCTCGCGGCGGCCGCCGAGTCGGACAGCGAGCACCCGCTGGCCCGCGCGATCCAGGGCGCGGCGGAGGAGAAGGACCTCGAGGTGCCCGCCGCCGACGACTTCAGCTCCTCCCCCGCCGTCGGCGTGCGCGCCAGGGTCGAGACCGCGACGGTGCAGGTCGGCGGCCCCTCCCTCCTCGAGCAGGAGAGCCTGTCCGAGCTGCCGGTCGCCGACTCCTGGCGCGAGGAGGGCGCGATCATCCTGCACGTCGTGCGCGACGGTGAGGTGATCGGTGCGCTCCGGCTGGCCGACGGCATACGCCCCGAGTCACGCGAGGCGGTGGACGCGCTGCACGCGGACGGGGTGGACGTGGTGATGATCACGGGCGACGCCCAGGCCGTCGCCGACGAGGTCGCCCGGCAGCTCGGCATCGACCGGGTCTTCGCCGGGGTGCGGCCGCAGGACAAGTCCGACAAGGTGGCCGAGCTGCAGCAGGAGGGCCGCAGGGTGGCCATGGTCGGCGACGGGGTCAACGACGCCCCGGCCCTGGCCCAGGCCGACGTCGGCCTGGCGATCGGGGCCGGCACCGACGTCGCGATCGGGTCGGCCGGCGTGGTGCTGGCGAGCTCCGACCCCCGCTCGGTCCTGTCGGTGCGCCAGCTGTCGCGCGCGAGCTACCGCAAGATGACCCAGAACCTCTGGTGGGCCGCCGGCTACAACCTCGTCTCGGTGCCGCTCGCGGCCGGGGTCCTGGCACCGATCGGCTTCGTGCTCCCCATGAGCGTCGGCGCCCTGCTCATGTCCGCCTCGACCGTGGTCGTGGCGCTCAACGCCCAGCTGCTGCGCCGCCTCGACCTCACCCCCGGCGCGGGCACCACCCAGGACCGGGCCTGAGCTGCACGGGGGCGGGCGGCAGATCCCTCAGCTGCGGTTGAAGATGCGGCGCAGGCCGCCGAGCGTGACGGCGACGACGGCGACGCCCCCGAGCACGGTCGCGAGGCGGTCGTAGCGGGGGTTGCCCTCGCTGTCCATCGTCGCGTCGTTGACCTTGCCCTTGAGCGAGGCGATCGCGTTGGCCTTGATCGTGTCCGGGCTGACCCGGTAGGTCAGCTCGTCGACGGTGCGGGCGAGCCGGCTGCGGGTCGCCGAGATGTCGGCCTCGATCTCCTTGACGGAGCGGGAAGGCTGCTTGTTGGCCATGTGCGGGAGTCCTCGGGTCGAAGTCGTGGTGCGGTCTGCAGAGACGATAACTTAGGCCCTCCCTGTTGGTGACGTCGAAAGGACCTCCGTGCCCCGTCTCGAGCCCGGTCAGCCCGCCCCCACCTGGACCCTCCCCACCGCCGATGGCGGCGAGCTCAGCCTCTCCGACCTCGCCGGGCGCAAGGTCATCCTCTACGTCTACCCCGCGGCGATGACCCCGGGCTGCACCACGCAGGCCTGCGACTTCCGCGACAACGAGGCGGTCTTCACCCGGGAGGGGTATGCCGTCGTCGGCGTCTCCCCGGACCCGGTCGACAAGCTCGCGACGTTCGCCGACCAGGAGTCGCTGGGCTTCCCGCTCGTCTCCGACGAGGACAAGGAGATGCTCACCGCCTACGGCGCCTACGGCGAGAAGCAGAACTACGGCAAGACGGTCGTCGGCGTCATCCGCTCGACCTTCGTCCTCGACGAGGAGGGCGTGGTCGAGGTCGCGAAGTACAACGTGCGCGCCAAGGGCCACGTCACCTCCCTGGCCAAGCAGCTCGGCGTGGAGCTGCCCGGAGCCGGCTGAGGGCATACCTGCGACGAGAGATCGGTGCGCTCGGCGGGACTCGAACCCGCACACCCGGAGGCACAGGAACCTAAATCCTGCGTGTCTACCAGTTCCACCACGAGCGCGGAGGGACCAGCCTAGCCAGCGGCGTCGGTGACCGCGTGCAGCCCTGCCTCGGGTATGCCCGGGGTCAGCACCCGCCAGCCGCGCCCCCACGAGCGGGTCTCGGCGAGCACGGTGTCGACGAGGTCGCCCGTCGTGAGGCAGAGCACGGTCGGGCCGGCCCCGGACACGACCGCGGCGTGCCCGAGGGTCCGCAGCGTGTCGACGGCGCCCATGGTGACCGGGTAGGCCTCGCGCCGCTGCTCCTGGTGCAGCCAGTCGCTCGTGGCGTCCAGGAGCAGCGTCGGCTCGCTGGTCAGGGCGTGCACGAGCAGCGCCGCCCGCCCCGCCTGCCGCACGGCGTCCTGGCGGGGGACCGTGGGCGTCAGCACCGCACGGGCGGTGGCGGTGTCCAGCCGCTGCCCCTCCGGCAGCAGCACCACCGGCACGACGTCCGGGTGCAGCGGCGGCCGGGCGGTCCGGACCACCTGGGCGGCCGGCATCCAGGAGACCGTGAGCCCGCCGTAGACGGAGGCCGAGGAGTTGTCGGGGTGCCCCTCGGCGACGCCGGCGTGGGTGTTGATCAGGCCCAGGTCGGCCTCGGTCAGCGCCCCCTCGCGCACCAGCGCGAAGCCCAGCCCGAGGCCGCCCACGATCGCGGTCGCCGAGCTGCCCAGGCCGGCGGCCATGGGGATGGTGTTGGCGCAGGTCAGCCGCAGGCCGTAGCCCGAGAGCCAGTCGACGCCGCACGCCTGCAGCGCCTCGCGCAGCCGGGTCGCGACGAGGTGCCGCTCGTCCGCGGGCAGGTCGCCCGCCCCCTCGCCCGCGAGCACGAGCTCCAGGGCGCCGGGCTCGGGGAGGACCTCGACGGCATACTCGTCCCAGATGCCGAGGGCGAGCCCGATGCTGTCGAAGCCGGGCCCGAGGTTGGCGCTGCTGGCGGGCACCCGCACCCGGGCGGTCGCGCCGGGCGTCAGCGGCGCCATCACCCCAGCCCGAGGGCGTCGGCGACGCTCACGACGTCGACCGAGACGCGCACCGGGTCGATGTCGCTGCCGTCGGCGCCCTTGAGCGCCCACTGCGGGTCCTTGAGCCCGTGCCCGGTGACCGTGCAGACGATCGTGGCCCCGGCCGGGACGTGCCCGGCGGCGTGCCGCTTGAGCAGCCCGGCGACCGAGGCGGCCGACGCGGGCTCGACGAAGATCCCCTCGCGCGAGGACAGCAGCCGGTGCGCGGCGAGGATCTCCTCGTCCGTCACCGCCTCGATGACACCGCCCGACTCGTCGCGGGCGGCCTCGGCCTGCTCCCACGAGGCCGGGTTGCCGATGCGGATCGCGGTGGCGATGGTCTCCGGGTCACCGACCGGGTGGCCCTGCACGATCGGCGCCGCCCCGGCGGCCTGGAAGCCCCACATCTGCGGCCGGTGCGAGGCCGGGGCCTCGCCGCCGGCACCGGGGGCGCCGGGATCGGCATACTCGCCGTAACCCTTCCAGTAGGCGGTGATGTTGCCCGCGTTGCCGACCGGCAGGCAGTGGATGTCGGGGGCGTCGCCGAGCGCGTCCACGACCTCGAAGGCCGCGGTCTTCTGCCCCTCGATGCGGGCCGGGTTGACCGAGTTGACGAGCTCGACGGGGTAGGCCTCGGCCAGCTTGCGGGCCACCGTCAGGCAGTCGTCGAAGTTGCCCTGCACCTGGATGAGGGTCGCGCCGCCGGCGATCGCCTGGCTCAGCTTGCCGATGGCGATCTTGCCCTCGGGCACGAGCACGCCGCACTCCATGCCCGCCTTGGTGGCGTAGGCGGCCGCGCTCGCGCTGGTGTTGCCCGTCGAGGCGCAGATGACGGCCTTGGCCCCCTGCCGCGCGGCGTCGCTGATGGCCGCGGTCATGCCGCGGTCCTTGAAGGAGCCGGTGGGGTTGAGGCCCTCGTACTTCACGTGGACCTGCGCGCCCACGAGCTCGCTGAGGTGCTCGGCGGGGATGAGCGGCGTCCCGCCCTCGCGCAGGGTCACGACCTGCTCGGTGATCGAGGCGGGCAGGCGGTCGGCATACTCGGCGATCACGCCGCGCCACTGGTGGGCCATGGGTCGTCAGTTCCTTCGTGCTTGACCACGGGTCAGGGACCAAGGGTATGGGGTGGGTCCCGTCAGTCGAGCAGCGCCTCGACGTCCTGGGCCAGGGCGCTGAAGGCCTCGCCCCGGTGGGAGATCGCGTGCTTCTCCGCAGCGGTGTGCTCGGCCAGGGTGCGGCCGTCGGGCCGGACGAGCAGCGGGTCGTAGCCGAAGCCGTTCGTGCCGCGCGGCTCGCGGCCCAGCACGCCCCGGCAGCTGCCCTCGCGCACGACCTCCTCGCCCCCCGGCAGCACCAGCGCGGCGGCGCAGACGAACCCCGCACCGCGGTGCTCTTCGGGGACGTCGGCCAGCTGGGCCAGGAGCAGGTCGTTGTTGGCCTCGTCCTTGCTGCGGCCGGTGGCCTCCCCCAACGGGCCGGACCAGCGCGCGGAGAAGATCCCCGGCGCCCCGCCCAGGACGTCGACCGCCAGGCCGGAGTCGTCGGCGAGGGCGGGCACGCCGGTGGAGGACGCGGCATACCGGGCCTTGAGCAGGGCGTTCTGCGCGAAGGTGACGCCGGACTCGACGACGTCCTCGAGATCCGGGAAGGCGTCCAGCCCGACGAGCTCGAGCCCGGTCCGCCCCAGCACGTCGGCGAGGATGTCGCGCAGCTCGCCGACCTTGCCGGGGTTGCGCGTGGCGAGCACCAGCCGACGGTCGGTCACCACGTGGGCGGGCCCTGGTCCACGTCGGCCCCGGCCTCGTGCGAGTCCGACCCGCCCATGTCGTCGGCGCCGAAGGCGGCGGCCTGGCGGGCGGTGAGCTCGGCGCAGCCCTCGGCGGCCAGGTCGAGCAGCGCGTCGAGCAGCTCCCGGTCGAAGGGCACGCCCTCGGCGGTGCCCTGCACCTCGATGAAGCGCCCGTCGCCGGTCATGACGACGTTCATGTCGGTCTCGGCGGTCGAGTCCTCCGGGTAGTCCAGGTCCAGCACCGGCTCGCCGTCGACCACGCCGACGCTGACGGCCGCGACCGAGCCGGTGATCGGCTCCGCCTTCTTGGCGATGAGCCCCTGCTCGCGGGCCTGCTCGACGGCGTCGACGAGCGCGACGTAGGCACCGGTGATCGCGGCGGTGCGGGTGCCACCGTCGGCCTGCAGCACGTCGCAGTCGAGCTGGATGGTGTTCTCCCCCAACGACTTCAGGTCGACGACGGCGCGCAGCGAGCGCCCGATGAGCCGGCTGATCTCGTGGGTGCGGCCGCCGAGCCGGCCCTTGACCGACTCGCGGTCGGAGCGGGTGTGGGTGGAGCGCGGGAGCATGGCGTACTCCGCGGTGGTCCAGCCCAGGCCGCTGCCCTTGCGCCAGCGCGGCACGCCGGCGGTGAAGGACGCGGCGCAGAGCACCCGGGTCCTCCCGAACTCCACGAGCACGCTGCCCTCGGCGTGGTCGAGCCAGTTGCGGGTGATCCGGATCTCGCGGAGCTGGTCGGCGCTGCGGCCGTCATGGCGTGAGGTCATGGCAGCCAGGGTATGCGCTCAGCCGTTGCGCTCGTCCCGCCAGTCCAGCCAGGCCTGCAGCTCGTCCAGCGGGTGGTCCGGCCCGCTCGTGGAGACGGTGAAGAGCCGGGCCCCCTCGGCATACAGGGCGTCGGCGGTCTCGCCGGGCGCCTGCTGCACCGAGCCGCCCCCGACGGACACCTCGATCTCGTCGACGTCGCGCCCGACCGCCTCGCCGTGCTCGCGCAGCACGCCCAGCTTGTGCCGCAGCGTCTCGGCGTCGCTGAAGGAGTGCCAGATGGTCGCGTGCTCGGCGACGATCCGCAGCGTCTTCTTCTCGCCCCCACCGCCGATCATCACCGGTATCTCGCGGGTCGGCGGCGGGTTGAGCCGGGCCCAGCGGTCGCGGATGCGCGGCATCGCGGCCGCCAGGTCGTCCAGCCGCGAGCCCGCCGTCCCGAAGTCGTAGCCGTACTCGGTGTAGTCGCGCTCGAACCAGCCCGACCCGATGCCCAGGACCAGCCGCCCGTCGCTGATGTTGTCGACCGTCCGCGCCATGTCGGCCAGCAGGTCCGGGTTGCGGTAGGAGTTGCAGGTCACGAGCGCCCCGATCTCGACCCGCGAGGTCTGCTCGGCCCAGGCGCCCAGGGTGGTCCAGCACTCGAAGTGCAGCCCGTCCGGCTCGCCGGTGAGCGGGAAGAAGTGGTCCCAGGTGGTCACCATGTCGACCCCCGCGTCCTCCAGCCGGGCGAGGGTGTCCCGGATCTTCGGGTATGCCGCGTGCTGGGGCTGGAGCTGCACGCCGAGTCGGACCGGTCGGTCGGGGGTCTTCGCCATGCGGCCCAGCGTGGCACGGCATACCGTCGGCCGCATGGCAGGCGAGAACACCCAGGACGACCCCGGCCCGAGCGTCAAGGACCCGGAGATGTACGAGTCGCTGCGCGAGGACGGCGCGAGCAAGGAGAAGGCCGCGCGGATCTCCAACGCGGCCGCGGCGAGCTCGCGCTCCGACGTCGGCGAGCGCGGCGGCGAGGCCTCGGACTACGAGGACCGCACCGTCGAGGAGCTGCGCGAGCGGGCGGCCGAGCTGGACGTCGAGGGTCGCTCCTCGATGACCAAGGACGAGCTCATCGAGGCGCTGCGCGACCACTGACCCGGGCCGGCCTCAGCGCCGCCCGGCCCGCGTGAGGTCGACGGTGAACCACGGCAGCAGCGCCTGGGTCAGCGGTCCGATCGCGACGGCATACACCACGGTGCCGAGCCCGACGACGCCCCCCAGCAGCCAGCCGAGCGCGATGACGGTGACCTCGATGCCGGTGCGCACCAGCCGCAGCGACCACCCGGTGCGCCGCGCCAGGCCCGTCATGAGCCCATCGCGGGGACCCGGCCCGAGCTGGGCACCGATGTACATCGCGCTCGCCACCCCGTTGAGCAGCACGCCCGCGGCCATGAGCGCGCCGCGCTGGAGCCAGCCCTCCCCCGGCGCGATCAGCCACAGCGTCGCATCGGCCGCCACGCCGACGAGCAGCGCGTTGGCGATCGTGCCCAGGCCCGGCGGCTGCCGCAGCGGGATCCACAGGAGCAGCACGAGCACCGACACGACGATGATGATGACGCCGAGGCTGAGCGGCACCTGCCGCGCGACCCCCTGGTGCAGCACGTCCCACGGCATGTTGCCCAGCACCCCGCGCACCATGAGGCCGATCGAGGCGCCGTAGAGCGTCAGCCCGACGAGCAGCTGCAGGACCCGTCGGCCGAGCCGGCCGGCGCGCAGCTGCTCGACCGGACCGAGCGCCGCGAGCTGCCGGCGCGGGTCGGCCGCGCGGCGCCGGGCGCCGGCCACGGTCCGGGAGTTCTCCACATGGGTGAGGATGCTCATATCGTCATGGTGCGCGCAACTGGCTACGCGGTCCATAGCCACTTCGGAGGCAGTGGACACAGATTGGCTATGGACGAGATAGCCACCTGGGCGCCACAGTGGAGGTATGCCTCGTGTCCTCACCGCCCGCACCGTCGCCGACCTCGTGGCGCCGGCCCTGACTGCGGAGTCGTCCGACCCGACCTACGGGCGCCTCACCGAGGCGCTGCGGCACCTCATCGCCGACGGACGGCTGCCCGAGGGCAGCCGGCTCCCCTCCGAGCGCGACCTGCCGGGCCCGCTCGGTCTCAGCCGCACCACGGTGACCCGTGCCTACACCGAGCTGCGCGCCCAGGGATACCTGCGCACCCGCCGCGGCTCGGGGAGCGTCGTCCAGGTGCCCGACGTGCCGGGCGGGCGGATCGACCACCTCCTGACGCCCTCGGCCCTCAGCGACGGCGCCATCGACCTGACCTGCACCGCTGCCGGGGCGCCGGGCGGCACCTCGGAGGCATACGAGCAGGCCCTGGAGGAACTCGCCGCCTATCTGCCCGGCACCGGCTACTACCCCGGGGGTGTGCCCGTCCTCCGCGAGGTCGTCGCCGCCAGGTACTCGGCACGCGGTCTGGCCACGACGCCGGACCAGGTCATCGTCGCGCCCGGTGCCCTGGCCGGCGTGGCGATCGCCGCCCGGGGACTGCTCCCCCAGCGCGAACGGGTGCTCGTCGAGACCCCCACCTATCCCAACGCGATCGCCACCCTCGAGGGCGCCGGTGCGCGCATCGTGGCCCACCCGATCGACCACGAGCGCGACGACTGGGACGTCGGTGGCCTGGGGCGGGCGCTGCGCCAGAGCGGTGCCCGGGTGGCCTACCTCATCCCCGACTTCCACAACCCGACCGGCGCCCTCATGCCGAGCCATCAGCGGGCGGAGGTCGGCCGGATGCTGCGTGCCGCGTCGGTCGTACCGATCATCGATGAGTCCATCGTCGACCTTCCGCTGGACGGACAGCCGGTGCCCGAGCCGCTGGGCCGGCACGTCCCGGACGCGATCACCGTCGGCAGCGTGAGCAAGTGGCTCTGGGGCGGCCTCCGAGTCGGCTGGCTGCGGGTGCCCCGCGGCCGCGCCGAGGACATGGCGGCGAGCCGGCTCAAGCTGGACCTGGGCGTGCCGGTGCTCGAGCAGCTGGTCGCCGCCCGGATGCTGCAGGCGTCGGACGAGATCCTGCCGCAGCAGCACGCCCGGCTGCTGGAGGGCCGCGAGATCCTGCTGGCCGGCCTGCGCGAGTACCTGCCGGAGTGGCGGGTGCGGG
Organism: Serinicoccus hydrothermalis; assembly: GCF_001685415.1. NCBI lineage: Bacteria > Bacillati > Actinomycetota > Actinomycetes > Micrococcales > Ornithinimicrobiaceae > Serinicoccus > Serinicoccus hydrothermalis. The sequence continues at coordinate 1,302,198 of NZ_CP014989.1, forward strand.
TGCCCAAGGGTGGCATGGCCCTGTGGTGCGCCCTGCCTCACTCGGGGTCGACCGCGCTGGCGACCGCGGCACGGGCGTACGACGTCGCGCTCGCCTCCGGCCCGAACTTCGCCGCGGGCGGTGGGCTCGACGGATGGGTCAGGCTCCCCTACGTGCTCGGCCGGGACCAGCTCGAGCAGGTCGCCCCTCGCCTCGCCCAGGCATGGGCGGACGTGCAGGCGGGCCACGTCACCCTCGCACGGGAAGAGCGGGGAGGTCGTCAGTCGGTCGCGCGTCGCATCATCGCCTGACGGTGGCCTCACCGCCGCCAGACGAGCGCCCCCTGCCGGACGAGATAGACTGGAGGCGATTGACCAGGGTTCTGCGCGCCGGGTGGCTGGGACGGCGCGCGCGTCCGTCCCAGCACGGACCGATGCGAGAGGCATACCCCGTGTCACCCGTCCAGTCCTACCGCCAGCTCTTCGCGCTCACCGGCCCGGTATACGTCCTGGTCGCCTTCGTCGCGCGGCTCCCGCTGGCCATGTCCCAGATCGCCGCGCTGCTCGCCGTCTCCGGCGCCACCGGCTCCTACGCCGCCGGCGGCATGACCGCGGGTGCGCTCGCCGTCGCCAACGCCGTCGGCTCCCCGGTCGCCGGGGCGCTCACCGACCGGGTGGGGCAACGCCCGGTGCTCGTGACCCAGAGCGTGCTCGGGACCCTCGGCCTGCTGGCGCTGGCCGTCCTCACGCTCGGCGCCGGACCCGGCGAGCCGTGGTGGCCGCTGCCCGTCGTGGCCGCGCTCGCCGGGGTCTTCCTGCCGCAGGTGGGCACCATGGCCCGGGTCCGGTGGCGGCCGATCAGCGCCACCGGCCGACGGGGCGCCGAGCCGCGGCTCATGGATGCCGCCTTCTCCTACGAGGGCGCGGCGGACGAGGCGTCCTTCGTCCTCGGCCCGGCGGTCGTCGGCGTCATCGTCGCGATCGCCGCACCGGTGACCTCGCTCGTCGTCGCGGCCCTGCTCCTCGGCGCCTTCGGCACGTGGTTCGCCCTGCACCCGACAGTCACCCTCGTCGGCAGGGACACCGGCTCGCGCGCCGGCCGCGGCCGTCTGGTCACGCCGGCCCTGCTCGTGCTCGCGGGCGTCCAGCTGAGCATCGGCATGATCTTCGGGTCCATCCAGACCGGCACGTCGGTGCTCGCGACCCAGGCCGGGGCGCCCGGCCTCACCGGCCTGCTCCACGCCCTGCTCGGCGTCGGCAGCGTCCTGGCGGGGCTGGCCGTCGTGGCCCTGCCGGAGCACGTCGGGCACGTGCGCCGCCTGCGGATCTTCACCAGCGCCCTGGTCGTGCTCGCGCTGCCGCTGCTGCTGGTCGGCTCACTGACCGCGCTGGCCGTGGCGCTGCTGGCCCTCGGCGTGGCCATTGCGCCGTCGATGATCACGACCTTCACGCTGGCCGAGCGCAATACCCCCGTGCGCCGGCTCGGTGGGGCGATGACCACGCTGGCGGCCACGACCGGCACCGGGTATGCCCTGGGCGCCGCCCTCGCGGGCCGCTTCGCCGACCTGGGCGGGCACCGTCCCGCCTTCGCCGTCACCATCGCCGCGACGCTGCTCGCCACGACCCTTGCCTGGACCGGGGCCGGTGCGGTGCGACGCGCCCTCGGTGCCGCCCGTCAGCCCGAGGCGAAGGACCAGGAGGCCCCGTCGCCGGTCGCTGCGACGAGCTAGGGGTCAGGCGACGCGGAAGTCGACCGTGTGCCAGCCCGAGGCCCCGTTCGGTGCGGGCGGGGCCGTCTCCTCGGTCTGGGTCTCGCCGTCGGCGTCGGTCGCCCGCACCCGCACCTGGTGGTCGCCGGAGCTCGCGTCGGGCCAGGCATACGTCCACAGCCGCCAGGAGTCGACGGTCGGCTCCTCGAGCAGCGTGGCCTCCTGCCACTCCCCGTCGTCGACCTGCACCTCGACCCGCTCGATGCCGCGGTGCTGGGCCCAGGCGACCCCGGCGATCATCACCTGGCCGTCCTCGTCCGGCTCCAGCTCCCCGTTCGCGCGGGGCACGTCGATGCGCGAGGCCGTCTTGATGGGGCCGCGGGCCGACCAGCCGCGCGGCGTCCAGTAGCCCTCGTCGGCGTCGAACCGGGTCACCTTGAGCTCGGTCACCCATTTCGTCGCCGAGACGTAGCCGTAGAGCCCGGGCACCACGAGGCGCACCGGGTATCCGTGCTCGGCGGGCAGCGGCTCGCCGTTCATGCCCACGGCGAGCAGGGCGTCCCGGTCGTCGGTGAGCGCCTCGATCGGGGTGCCGGCGGTCCACCCGTCGGTGCTGCGGGAGAGCACCATGTCGGCCTCCGGCTGCACCCCGGCCCGCGCGAGCAGCTCCCGGACCGGCCAGCCCAGCCACCGCGCGTTGCCGACGAGGTCGCCGCCGACCTGGTTGGAGACGCAGGTCAGCGTCACGAGCGCCTCGACATGCTCCTCGCCGAGCAGGTCCTCGTAGGAGATCTCGATCTCCTCGTCGACCATCCCGGTGACCCGCAGCGTCCACCCCGACGCGTCCACGCGCGGCACCCGCAGGGCGGTGTCGATGCGGTAGAAGTCCGCGTTGTCGACGAGGTAGGGCGTCTGGCCGGCGATGTCGCTCGTCGCCCCCTCGGGGACCTCCACGGTCCGGGTGGGGGTGGGCAGGCCCAGCGCCTCGACGGTCCGCTGCGCGGCCCGCCCGACGGTGGACAGCGCCTGGCCCGCGGCGACGCCGAGCACCCCGAGGCCGGTGAGGCCACCGCCGAGGAGCAGGACGCTGCGCCGCGAGGACCCGCTCGCGGGCGCCGCCGCAGGGTGCCGCTCGCGGTCCGCCCCGTCGGGCCTGGCTGCGATCACCCGGTCCATGAGCCAGCCGAGCACCCGCGCACCCACGACCACCCCGATCGCGGTCGGGATGAGGTCGAGCACCCCGGTGGCGGGGCGGCTGATGACCGCGAGCAGACCCACCAGGCCGACGACCCCGAAGAGGCCGAGGCCCAGGCCGCGACGGCGCAGCGCGAGCAGACCGATGAGCGCGCACAGCACGGTGAGCGTGATGGCCATGCCGACCCCGAGCGCCAGCTTGTCGGCCGTGCCGAAGGTCTCCACCGCGAAGTCCTTGAGCCAGGGCGGGGTGCGGTCGACGAAGGCGCCCCCGACCGCGAGCAGGGGCGAGGCGGTGCCCGCCGAGCCCAGCCACCGGGTCCAGACCGCGGCCAGGACCTCGGCCAGACCGAGCGTGACGGCTCCGGCCGCGACCCCGGCCAGCGCCGCGGGCAGGCCTCGCCCCGGGGACCTCTGGGTCTGCGTCGGGTCAGGTCGGGTGGTCACGGACATACCTCCATGATGCGCGCCGCGGCTGGAGACTTCCTGGCGGATCTGCAGATCGTCACCGCTTCGTGAGGTGCGCTCCGGACGCGGCACGGGCGCCGACCCTGGTCGAGGACCAGGAGGTCGGCGCCCGTGACGCGGTGGAGCGGGTCAGGCGACCGGGGTGGACGGTCCGTCGTCCGCCTTCTGCTCGACCTTGTTGAGGGTGCGGGCGGCGGCGTCGCGACCACCCAGGCCGAAGGCCAGGGCGGCGGCAGCGGCGCCACCGACGACGACCGCGCCGAAGGCGAGGTTGATGATCGAGTCCGCGATGCCCATGAAGCTCAGGCCCATCGCCACGAAGAGCGCGATCGTGGCCCAGTAGATGATGAGCCCCGAGGTGCCCGTCCCGACGGTCCGGCGCAGCAGGCCGGCGATGATGACACCGGCGGCGATGATCGCCGCACCGAAGAGGACACGGCCACCCAGCTCCAGGACCTCCTCGAGGAAGTTGGTGATCTCCGGGAAGTTGAGGACCCGGGCCGCCATGACGCCGAAGAACAGGATGATGCCGACCTGGGCCACCCGGCCGATGATCGAGCTGGCGCTCTGGCCCTCCGGCACGATGCCCAGCTCCGCCACGGACGTGTCGGTGCCCAGGCCGCGCAGCGTGCTCTCCAGCAGCTGGGCGGCGAACCTGGCGATGAAGACGCCCAGGCCGAGCAGCAGCGCGGCCGCGATGATCCGCGGGATCGCGTCGAGGATCGTCCCCAGCATCGACTCGGCCGGGTCGGAGATGGCCGAGATGCCCAGGATCTGGAGCGAGGCGATCGCCACGACGATGAGGATCAGCGCGAAGACCAGGTTGCCGACGACCGAGGACAGGCTGGTGGAGCTGGTGTCCATGCCGCCGCCACCACCGCGCACGACGCTCTCGCCGGCGCCACCCCCGGCGCCGCCGGCGGCGGAGGCGTCACCGAGCTGGCCACCGGTCATCCGGGAGACGCCACGGTCGAATCCCGCGGTGTCGAGCCCGGTCTGGGTCAGCTGCCGGGCGATCTTGGCGATGATGTAGCCGACGAAGAGAACGAAGCCGGCACCGATGAGGTTGGGCAGGTAGGACAACAGGGTGTCCAGCATGCCCTGGACGGGCTGCAGCACGCCGTCCAGGTTGAACACCTGGAGCACCGCGACGAGGCCGAGCAGCCAGACCAGCAGCGAGGCGATCTGCCCCAGGGCCTCGCCCAGCGACTGACCGTCGGCGGACTGGCGCTGCAGGAACTTCGCCCTGCTCACCAGCTTGGTGAAGGCCGTCTTCACCAGACGCGCCACGACCCACGTGACGATGAGGATGATGAGGGCGATCCCGACCTTCTCGGCCAGCCCCACCCAGTCGTAGTCCCGCCAGGTATTCATCTCTACTCCTTGGTCGATGTCACGAGACCCAGGCCAAGAAATGTGACCTGGACCACACGCACCGTAACAATCCTGAGATGAACCTGAGAGTCGAAACGCCGCCTCGGCGTGTTATTGGTGTTGAAGTTGTGACTGATGAGGTCTCTCAGACCTTGTGGATCTCACTCGCCACAGCCACGTCGACGACGCCCGACCACACCCCCTCGGCCGCCGCGGCCGCCGCGCTCCGCTCCGCCCACGGCGGCAGGTGGGTGAGCAGCAGGCGTGCCACGCCTCCCGCCGCGGCGACGGCCTCGGCCGCGCGCTGCGGGGTCAGGTGTATGCCGCGCGGCGCGTCCTCGTCCGGCCCGAAGCCCGCCTCGACCAGGGCGAGGTCCGCACGGGCGAGCAGCGGCACCAGCGCCTCGCAGCTGTCGGTGTCCCCCGTGTAGGCGAGCACGCGCCCGCCGGCCTCGACCCGCAGGCCGAAGGCCGGCACCGGGTGACGGACGGCATACGGCGTGAGCGTGAACGGCCCGACCCGCACCAGGGCGCGGTCGGCGAGCTCGCCCCACGCCAGACCCGGCATGGGCTCGTCGCCGCGCACGCCGTGCGCCCGCATCATCCGCTGCGCCACGCCCGGCGGACCCCAGACCGGCAGCTCGTCCGTGGCCGGCGCGGGGCCGTGCCGGCGCAGCACGTGCAGCCCGGTGAGGTCGAGGCAGTGGTCCGCGTGCAGGTGGGAGAGCAGGACCGCGTCCAGGGCCAGGGGGTCGGTATGCCGCTGCAGCGGCCCGAGCGCGCCAGGGCCGAGGTCGAGCAGCAGCCGCCACTCCCGCCGCCCGTCGTGCGCCGTGACGAGGTAGCAGCTGGCCGGTCCCTCCGGGCCGGGCACCGAGCCGGAGCAGCCGATGACGGTGAGCCTCATGGGCCCATGCTGCCGCACCGGCCCGACGGACCCGGGCGGCTCAGGCCTCCGAGCGCTCCAGCGGCAGGACGCGGTGCATGATGTCGGCGATGCTCACCAGCCCGACGAGCCGTCCGTCGTCACGCAGCACGGCCAGCTGCTCCCCCGACTGGCGCATCGTGGTGAGCGCCTCGTAGACCGGGGTGGCGGCGGGCAGCACCAGCGCCGGGCGGGCCAGCGTCTCGGCGGGCCGGTCGCCCGGGTGCAGCAGCGTGTCCCGCACGTGCACCACCCGGGGGTCGGTGGTGTCGTCGTCGAGCATGAGGATGCGCTTGTGACCGGTGCGCGCCGCGGCCTGCTGCACGTCGCCGATCGAGGCGTCCGAGCCCACGGCGGCGAGGTCGACCTGCTCCGGCGCGACCTGGGCCAGGGTGAGCTCCTCCAGCTCGAGGGCGTCGGAGATCTGCTCCTGGTAGCTGCTCTCCAGGGCACCCTCGGCGGCCGACTGCTCGACCAGCACGCGGATGGTCTGGGCGTCCTGCCCGCCGACGGCGGCGCGGTCGACCGGCGTGACGCCGCTGGCCGACACGAGGCGGTTGGCGATGGTGTTGACCCACACGAGCAGCGGCCGGACGACCGTGATGAAGCCGCGCATCGGCAGGGCGACGAGGCGCGCCGCCCGCTCCGGGTGCGCGATGGCCCAGGACTTGGGCGCCATCTCCCCCACGACGAGGTGCAGGAAGGTGACGAAGAGCAGGGACAGGGCGAAGGACATACCCCCGGCGAACCAGCCCGGCAGCCCGAGGTCGGCGAGGATCGGCCCGAGCCAGTAGTCCAGCGCGGGCTTGGTGACCGCGCCGAGCGCGAAGGTGCACGCGGTGATGCCGAGCTGCGCACCGGCGAGCATGACCGTGAGCTCGTTCATGCCGCGCAGCGCGGCGCGGGCCGAGGCGGAGTGCTCGGCCTGGCTCTCCAGCCGGCCGCGGCGGGCCCCGAGCAGCGCGAACTCGACGATGACGAAGAGCGCGCTGAGCACGATGAGCAGCGCGGTGACGAGGGTGACGGTCAGTCCGTTCATCGCTGGTCCTCCTCGGTCGCGGCGTCGGTATCGGTCTCGGTACGGGTCGCGGCGTCGGTCCCGTCCTCTGCGTCGTCCTCCGGCTCCGGGTCCTGCGCGAGGGCCCGCTCGACCAGCCGGACGCCCAGCAGGCTCGGCACGTGCCGGTCGATCTCGCGCACCTCGATCTCGACCGACCGACTGACGCGCTCCTCGAGCACCATCTCGGCGGGCGCCTCGGCGAGGTCGACGACGACGGTCTGGCCGACCTCCGGCAGGGCGCCGAGCTCGGCGATGACGAGGCCGGAGACCGTCTCGTAGTCGCCCTCGGGCAGGTCGTGGCCGAGCGCGCGCTGCAGCTCGTCGACGTGGACGTCGCCGTCGGTCCGCCAGAGGTGCTCGTCCTCGGCGACGATGCCCTCGGGCACCTCGTCGTCGTGCTCGTCGGTGATCTCGCCGAGCAGCTCCTCGGCCAGGTCCTCCATCGTGAGGACCCCGGCGAAGCCGCCGTACTCGTCCACGACGCAGGCCAGCTGCTGGCCCGAGCTGCTCAGCTCGGAGACCGCGTCCGGCAGCGCCATGAGGGTGGGCACGATGAGCGGCTCGCGCATGATCTGCCCGGCGTGCTCGGCGTCCGGCTGCCGCAGCAGGTCGACGAGGTTGACCACGCCGACGGGCTGACCCTGGTCGTCGATGACGGGATAGCGGGTATGCCCCTCCGCCATGAGCTGGCGCAGCTCCTCGACCGGGGTGTCGGGGCTGATGACGTCCACCCGCGAGCGGGGCACCTGTGCGTGCTCGACGTCCTGGTCGGGGAAGTCGAGGATCCGGTCCAGCAGCACCGAGAGCTCGGCCGGCAGGTCGCCGCTGTCCCGGGACTCGGCGACGATCCGCTCCAGCTCCTCGGCCGTGGCGGTGGTGTCGAGGTCGTGGATCGGCTCGATGCGCACCAGGCGCAGCAGCGCGTTGGCGGACCAGTCGAAGACCTTGATGAGCCAGCCGAAGACGGCGAGGTAGATGAGGGTGGACCGGGCCAGCGTCCGGGCGAGCGGGCCGCTGTTGGCGATCGCGAGGTTCTTCGGGTAGAGCTCGCCGAAGATCATCTGGACGACCGTGGCGATGGCCAGGGCAGAGACCGTGCCGACGGTGAGGCTGAGCGCCTCGGGCACACCGGTGCCGCCGAGGATGACCGCCAGGCCGCGCCCGACGAGAGGCTCCGCGACATACCCGACGAGCAGGCCGGTCACGGTGATCCCGAGCTGGGCGCCGGAGAGCATGAAGGACGTGCGGCGGGTCACCCGCAGGGCTCGCTCGGCGGCGTCGTCACCCCCTTCGGCCTCGGCCGCGAGCCGCAGCCGGTCGACCGACATGTAGGCGAACTCCTGGGCCACGAAGTAGCCGTTGGCCGCGATGATGAGGGCGATCGCGAGGATGCCGACGAGCAGGAGCAGGATGGCGGTGGTCACGGCGCCGTCCTCCCGGTATGCGCGGGCAGGGACGGGCCGTCAGGACAGCCAGGGGGCATGGATCCGTTCTTCGGGTCTGCGGGTGGGCGAGGGCGAGGTCCCAGGATACGCGAGCGAGCGGCGGTGCCCCGTCGCCGCCCGTCGGTCAGGGGAGCAGCATCCCGCGCAGCGCGAAGAAGAACAGGGCGGAGAGCAACCCCGCCACCGGGACGGTGATGACCCAGGCGGAGGCGATCTTGAGGATGTGCGAGCGGCGGACCAGCTGGCGCTTGAGCGCCTTGCGCAGCTTCTTGCCCTGCGCGGCGGTGATGACGGCCTCCGGGCCCATCTCCTGCAGCGTGTCCAGCATCCGCCGCTTGTCCTCGGGCCGCGCCTCCCGGAAGGCCTCGAGCATCCCCTCGACCTTGGCGAAGTCGGTGTCGTCGCGGTGGGCCCGGAGCACCTTCTCGATCGCCCGGTTCATCCGGTCGTCGAGGAACTCCCGGAGGAAGCCGACGCCGAAGATCCCGCCGAGCGCGACGTGGGTCGAGCTCACCGGCAGCCCGAGCTGGCTCGCGACGATCACCGTGAGCGCGGCCGCCAGCGCGATGCAGAAGGCCCGGGACCGGTCCAGCTCGGTGATCTCGCTGCCGACCGTGCGGATGAGCTTCGGCCCGAAGAGGGCCAGGCCGACCGAGATGCCCAGGGCGCCGATGACGAGCACCCAGAGGGGGATCCCCGCCTCGCCCCCGGCCGCTCCCCCGTCGAGCACCTCGACGATGCCGGCGAGCGGGCCGACCGCGTTGGCGACGTCGTTGGCGCCGTGGGCGAAGCTGAGCAGCGCCGCGGCGCAGATGAGCGGGATGGTGAAGAGGCTGTTGACCCCCTCGGTGTCCTGGGTGAGACCGGGCGCGGCGCGGATGACCATCGGTCGGACGACGGCATACGTGATGACGGCGATGACGAGGCCGCCGAGCAGCGCGACCGGGAAGGAGATGCTGACGAGGTTGGACAGCCCCTTGAGGGCGAGGTAGGTGGCGAACGCCCAGGCCATGACGGCGATGAGCAGGGGCACCACCCGGGTCGCGGAGTCCACCGGCCGGTCGTGGAAGAGCACGGTGCGCTTGAGGAGGTAGAGCGTCCCGGCCGCGATGAGGCCACCGACCAGCGGCGAGATGACCCAGCTCATCGCGATGGAGCCCATGACGTCCCAGTTGACGACCGCCCAGCCGGAGGAGGCGACGCCGCCGCCGAGCACACCGCCGACGATCGCGTGGGTGGTCGACACCGGCGCACCCATGAAGGTCGCGATGTTGAGCCACAGCGCCGCCCCCAGCAGCGAGCCCAGCATCACCCAGACGAAGACCTGCGGGTCGGCGATGCTGTCCGGGTCGATGATGCCGCTCTTCACGGTTTCGACCACGTCGCCGCCGGCGATGATCGCTCCGGCCGCCTCGAAGACCGCCGCGATGCCGATCGCGGTGGCCATGGTCATCGCCATCGAGCCGACCGCCGGGCCGACGTTGTTGGCGACGTCGTTGGCCCCGATGTTGAGGGCCATGTAGCCGCCGATGACGGCCGCCGCGATGAGCAGGTATGCCTGTTCCACGTCCCCGAAGGCCGCGCCGGTGAAGACGATGACGCCGACGATGAAGAGGATGGCGACGCCGATCCGCCCCACCTCGCCTCGGGTGCTCCTGGTGGCCTTCTCCACGGGCCGGAAGTCCACCTGCGTCACCGGTCACCTCGTCTCACGTGTCGTGCGGTCCAACGTCCGGTGAACACTAACTCACCACGGCGGTGGCGGGGTCCCGGTGAGCCGCCGCCGCGACGCCGACGACGACATCGCGGCCATCGCCTCGGCCAGCGGTGCATGGGTCGGCCGCGACGTCGACGGCGCCGGCTACGTCGAGACGCTGCGCTCCGGGTCTCGGCTGCGCGAGAAGGCATGACCGCGCTCGTCGACACCTCCGTGCTCATCGACACGCTGCACGGTGACGCTGCCGCGACCTCGCTGCTGCTGTCCTGCCGCCGGGCCGGACCGGTTCATGCCAGCGAGATCACGCGAGCCGAGGTGCTCCGCGGGATGCGCCCTCGCGAGCGGCGGGCCACCGAGAGCCTTCTCTCCACCCTCACCTGGCACCCCCTCGACACCGGCCTCGCAGAGCTGGCTGGGGACCTCGGGCGTCGCTGGCTGCCCACCCACCGCGACATCGACACCGCCGATCTCGTCATCGCCGCCACAGCGGTGCACCTCGAGGTCCCGCTGCTGACGCGCAACGTCAAGCACTTCCCCATGTTCCCCGACCTCGCGGCACCCTACTGAGCGGCGAGCCGCTCGTCGGCCCGCCCCACGAAGGCGCGGTGCACCTGCTCCACCTCCGGACCGAGGAACCGTCGCGCCAGGTAGTGGAAGCCGTCCGGGTCGCCGGTGGTCAACCACTGGTGGACCGGCTCGTTGTCCTGCGCCGCGAGCAGCCCGGAGTCGGTGAGCACCCGGAAGAGATCGGCCGCGGTCGCCGCCGCGGACGAGACGAGCTGGACCTGCTCGCCGAGGACGTACTGCAGCGCCTGCGTCAGCAGCGGGTAGTGCGTGCACCCCAGGATGAGGGTGTCCACGTCGCGCTCCTGCAGCGGCGCGAGGTAGTCGCGCGCCACCTCGATCACCTCCGGACCGCTCGTCACCCCCGCCTCGACCAGCTCGACGAAGCGCGGGCAGGCCTGGCTCGCGACGTGCACCGAGGGCGGGGCCGCGACGAAGGAGTCGAGGTAGGCCCGTGACTGGTGCGTCGCGGCCGTCGAGATCACCCCGATCTTCCCGTTGCGGGTCACCGCCATCGCGCGCCGCACGGCCGGCCGGATGACCTCGACGACGGGCACGGCATACCGCTCCCGGGCGTCGGCGAGCACCGCGGCGGACGCGCTGTTGCACGCGATGACCAGCGCCTTCACCCCGTGCTCGACCAGCCGGTCCAGGCACTCGAGGGAGAACTCGCGGACCTGCGCGATGGGGCGCGGCCCGTAGGGGGTGCGCGCGGTGTCGCCGAGGTAGAGCACCGACTCGTGCGGCAGCTGGTCCAGCACCTCGCGGGCGACCGTGAGCCCGCCGAAGCCGGAGTCGAAGACCCCGATGGGCGCCTCGGTCATGATCGACGCCCGATCATCGGACCGGGTCCACGACGTCCAGTTCGGCGAAGCGGCCGAAATCGGTGTCGTGCGTCGCGACCGCAGCACTCTCGATGAAGGCGTGGGCGGCGATCTGGGCGTCCGTGGTCAGCGCCGCGGCCGTGCCGACCCCCGCCAGGACCTCGAGCGTGCGGTTGAGGTGTTCTCTCCCGCTGTCCAGGATATGGACGCCTGGCTGAGCGAGCCACGACTCGACGACGGCCTGCGCCTGCTGGACGCTGAACGGTCGGGTGAGCACGCGACGGCTGGTCGCGATGCGGATGAAGCCGAACACGACGACGGGCGCCAGGCCCACGGGCCGGCCCGCCGACAAGGTCTCCTCCCACCACGTACGGGCTCGGTCGTGCTCCGGGAAGGCATCGACGTGCGCATAGAGGAGGACATTGACATCGGGGACGATCATCGGTGGCGCTTGTCCACGATCGTCTCGTCCTCCAGCTCGTCGGCGAGCTCGTTCAGTCGTGCTGGGTCGACCCCGACCACCAGCTCACTGTGGTGCACGTCGACGCGGTAGGGGCGGGGAGCCTGCGCTGGTCGAAGGGCCTGCCGCAGGGCGTCGTTGACGACGCTCTTCATGGAGGTCCGCCGGTCATGGACGGCCTGCTCGAGCAGCCGGACCACGTCCGCGTCCAGGGTCAGCGTGGTCCTCATGAAGACATCATGATGCATCGTGCGTGTGGCATCAAGATGCGTCCCCGGCCACGAAGGGGTTGGCGAGCGCGCCGATGCCCTCAATCTCCACCTCGCACCGCTGCCCGGCGGTGATCGGACCGACCCCCGCGGGCGTGCCGGTGAGGATGACGTCGCCGGGCAGCAGGGTGAAGGCCGCCGATGCGTGCGCGATGACCTCCTCGATGCCGAAGTGCATGTCGGCGGTGGTGCCGTCCTGGCGCACCTCGCCGTCGACCGTGCAGGAGATCCGCAGGGCGGAGGTGTCCAGGTCGGTCTCGAGCCACGGCCCGAGCGGGGTGAAGGTGTCCATGCCCTTCGCCCGGGCCCACTGCCCGTCGCCGCGCTGCAGGTCGCGCGCCGTCACGTCGTTGGCACAGGTGTAGCCGAAGATCACCGACCGGGCGTCCTCGACGGCGACGTCCTTGCACATCCGTCCGATGACGACGGCGAGCTCGGCCTCGTAGGAGATCTCGGTCGCGAAGCCGGGGATGACCACGGGGTCACCGGGCCCGCTGACTGAGGTGTTGGGGATGAAGAACATCATCGGCTCGGCCGGCAGCTCGTTGCCCATCTCGCGCGCGTGGTCCTCGTAGTTGCGGCCCACGGCGACCACCTTGCTGCGCGGGATGACCGGCGCCAGCAGCCGCACGTCGGCGACGTCGAAGGTCTCGCCGGTCAGGTCGATCTTGGTGTAGAGCGGGTCGCCGGAGATCTCGGCGATCCGCTCCCCGGCCCCGTCGACGAGGCCGAAGCGGGGGTCGTCACCGTCGGTGAAGCGGCAGATACGCATGCCGTCAGGGTATGCCGTCGGCGTCGCCTCGTCAGTGGTGGCCCGAGCCGGTGAGCTGCAGGCCGACGATGCCGCCGACGATGGCGACCAGACAGATCACCCGGGCCACCGAGACCGGCTCACCCAGGGCGAGGATCCCCCAGAGCGCGGTGCCGACGACACCGATCCCCACCCAGACGGCATACCCCGTGCCGAGCGGGATGGTCCGCAGCGACCAGCCGAGCCCGATCATGCTCGCGGCGAGCGCGACGCCGAAGAGCACGCTGGGCCACAGCTTGGTGAAGCCGTCCGAGGCGGTGAGGGCCGCGGCCCAGACGCTCTCGAGGACACCGGACAGGATGAGGACGATCCAGGAGATGGCCACCATGATGACGCCCTCCCCGGGCGCGCCACGTCGTCGTCGGAGCCGGGTACGACGTGCCTCGTCCGGGGAACCGCCCACCGCGGGCGTCCACGTCGAGAATCTCACACGGGCGACGGTCGGGGCCAGCTCCGCGCGCCCTCGCGGCACGGGGTCGGCGCTAGGCTGGACCGCCGTGCCGACCCCCACCACCGACCTCCAGCTCCTCGAGGCAGAGGTGTGGCGGGCGCGCGCCGGCGCGCACGCGGAGGCCGTGGACGCGCTGACCGCCGGCCGCCTCGCCCGCCAGGTGGAGGGGCGGACCCACCCCGTCGACGACTTCCTCTGGGAGTACTACGCCTTCCGCCCGGCGCAGCTCGCGCGCTGGCACCCCGGTCCGGGCGTCGGGCTCGCCGACGCCCACGAGCGCGCGGCGTGGAGCGGCTACCTCGTCGACGGGAGCGGGATGGCATACCTCGACGTGGCCGGCTTCGTGCGGCGCCGCGGCCGGACCGTCGCCTTCGTCCGCGACCTGCTGACCGCGACGCTGTCCCGGCCGGGACGCTTCGGCTGCTTCGGGCTGCACGAGTGGGCGATGGTCTACCGCGCCGACGAGACGAGGCACGACTGGCCGCTGCGGCTGGGGCGCGAGGGCACCGACGCGGTGGTCGAGGGCCACCAGGTCGCGTGCTCGCACTTCGACGCCTACCGCTTCTTCACCCCGGAGGCCGCACCGCGCAACGCGCTGCGCCCGACCCGGGAGAGCCAGGTCGAACACGAGCAGCCGGGCTGCCTGCACGCAGGGATGGACGTCTACAAGTGGTGCTTCAAGCTCGCCCCCGCGATGCCCAGCGACCTCACCCTCGACGCCTTCCTGCTCGCCCGGGACATCCGCGAGCTCGACATGCGGGCCGCGCCCTACGACCTGCGCGCGCTGGGCTACGAGCCGGTCCGGATCGAGACGGCCGAGGGCAAGCGCGAGTATGCCGCCGCCCAGCGGGACTTCACCCGCCGGTCGAACGCGCTGCGCCAAAAGCTGCTGGGGGCGCTGGACGCGCTCCCGGCGACGCCGGCGAGGTGAGCCCCGCCCTCAGACGAGCTGGTAGAGCCAGCCGTGGCGGTCCTCGGCGCGGCCGTACTGGATGTCGAGCAGCTCGGCGCGCAGGTCCTCGGTGAGCTTGTGCTCCTCCGGCATGTCCAGCTCGCCGCCGCTCCAGGCCAGCCGGCCCACCGGCGTGATGACCGCGGCGGTGCCGCAGGCGAAGACCTCGGTGATGTCGCCCGAGGCCACGCCGTCGCGCCACTCGTCGAGGGTGAAGCGGCGCTCCTCGACCTGGTGCCCGCGCTCGCGCAGCAGGTCGAGCAGGGAGGAGCGGGTGACGCCGGGAAGGATCGTCCCGGTGAGCTCGGGGGTGACGACCCGGCCGTCGGCATACAGGAAGAAGAGGTTCATGCCGCCGAGCTCCTCGACGTAGCGGTGGTCGACCGCGTCGAGGAAGACGACCTGGTCGCAGCCGTGCTCGATGCCCTCGGCCTGGCTGGCGAGGGATGCGGCGTAGTTGCCGCCGCACTTGGCCGCGCCGGTCCCGCCCGCGGCGGCGCGGACGTACTGGTCGCTGACCCACAGGCTGACCGGCTTGAGGCCTCCGGGGAAGTAGGAGCCGGCGGGTGAGGCGATGACGCTGAAGAGGTAGCGGTTGCTCGGACGCACCCCGAGGGCCTCCTCGGTGGCGATCATGAAGGGCCGCAGGTAGAGGGACATCTCCCCCGCGTCGGCACCCGGCACCCAGGCCTCGTCGAGCGAGACGAGCTCCTTGATCGCGTCCAGGAAGAGCGTCGGCGGCAGCTCGGGCATGGCGAGCCGGCGCGCGGAGTTGTTGAAGCGCTCGGCGTTGCGCTCGGGACGGAAGGTCCAGACGGTGCCGTCCTCGTGCCGGTAGGCCTTCATCCCCTCGAAGATCTCCTGCGCGTAGTGGAAGACCGCGGCGGAGGGGTCCAGCGGGATCGGCCCGTAGGGCACGACCCGCGCGTCGTGCCAGCCCTGCTCCTTGTCCCACTCGACCATCACCATGTGCTCGGAGAAGAGGCTGCCGAAGCCGGGGTTGGTCAGGAGCTCGGCGATCTCCGCCCGCGAGCGACGGTCGCTCGCCTCGGTGACCGCGAAGGACGGGGACGACGCTGTCTGGGTCATGTGCTCAAGGCTATCCGCCTGACGGGACGTCACGACCAGTCGGTTGGTTGACGCAAGGTCAAGTGAGGGGCGGCTGACCTGCGGGTATGCCGGTCCCGCGCCGCCCGCACGGTGGTGCCTCACCGTGTGCCGAGGCATGTGTCACACGCGTGCTCCTGGGCACACCCGGGACACCAGGAAGCGCACGACACCGCGCACAAGCGTGCCCGGCCGCCCCGGCCCCGTCCTCTCCCCGGTCCCTGGGCACCCGGCCGGACCCGGCGGGCCCTGGCGGCCCTCGTAGGCTAGGAGCCGTGACCACCCTCGATCCGGACAGCGCCGACCTGACCCTGCTCCAGGACCGCCAGGTGGCCGTCCTGGGCTTCGACGCCGTGGGTGCGGCGCACGCGCTCAACCTGCGCGACAGCGGGGTCGACGTCTGGGTGGGCACCGACCCGGCGAGCCGGCTCGCCGCCCGTGCCGAGATCGAGGGGCTGCCCGTCGTGGCACCCGAGGAGGCGGCGGCGCGGTGCGACATCCTGCTCGTCCCAGGATCGGCGAGCAGCGAGCGCGACGGGGACGGGGTGCAGCGACTCGTGGACGAGCACTGCGAGCCGGGCGACCTCGTCGTCGTCACCGGCGCCGACGCGGTCAGTGCCGGACGGCTCACCGTGCCGGAGGGGGTGGACCTGGCGCTGCTGCGCGCCATCGGCGACGGGGACCGGGTGCGGGAGGAGTACCTCGACGGACGCGGCTGCCCCGCCCTCGTGGCCGTCGAGCACGACCGCAGCGGCGCCGCGTGGGCCACCCTCACCGCCTACGCCGCCGCCATGGGGGCGCTGCGCTCCGGGGCCGTCGTCACCACCCTGGAGCACGTGGCCCGGGCCGACCGGGTCGCCCGGGACCGCATCCAGACGCAGATGCAGAAGGCGCTCGAGTCGGCCTACGACGGGCTGGCCACGCAGGGCGTCGAGCCCGAGGTGGCCTACGTCGCGCTCGTCCACGAGCTCAAGACGCGCGTCGACCAGGTCTACTCCGCCGGGTTCGGCGGGACCCACCCCCTGGAGCAGGCCGGCCGCACCGTCCGCGAGATGACCAGCTGGCTGCGCTGAGCCGCCCCCACCTCCGGCGCAGCACCCGGTTCAGCGCAGGAAGAGCCGGCGCAGCCGCAGCGTCGTGAGGGCCAGCCCGAGCACGGTCATCCCCACGAAGTAGAGGACGTGCACCCAGGTGGAGGCGTCGAAGTGCCCCACCGACAGCTGGCGCATGAGCTCCACGCCGTGCCACAGCGGCATCGCCATGATGAGCCACTGGATCCACTCCGGGTAGATCTCGATGGGGTAGAGCGTCGCCGAGAAGAGGAACATCGGGAGCAGCGCGAAGTTGATGAGGTCCATCTGCTGGAAGGTCGTGAGGTAACTCGTCACCGCCATCCCGAAGGCGGCGAACCCGAAGGCCACGAGCAGCGCCGCCGGCACCATGAGCACCGCCCACCAGGAGGTCACCAGACCGAGCACGGTGAGCACCCCGAGGAAGCCCAGGGCGTAGAGCAGGCCGCGGAACAGCGCCATGAGGATCTCGCCGAGCGCCACGTCCAGCGGGCCGAGCGAGGTCTGCAGCATCGCCTGGTAGAGCTTGGAGAGCCGCAGCTTGAAGAAGACGTTCCAGGTCGAGTCGTAGATCGCGCCGTTCATCGCCGACGTCGCGAGCAGCGCGGGGGCGATGTACGCGGCATACTCGATCGGCGCTCCACGGGGACCCTCGACCGCACCGACCAGCGCGCCCATCCCCAGCCCCATCGCGAGCAGGTAGAGCACCGGCTCGACGAAGCCGGACACGAGCAGGATCCAGTTCTGGTTGCGGATGACCCGGGCGTTGCGCTCGACGACCGCGCGCACGTTGCCGGACGACAGCGACGCGAGCAGGGGTATGCCCGTGCCCACCGCGGTGGCGTCGCGAGGACCGTCGGTCGTGGCGCTCACGACCGCAGCCTGCGGGTGTAGGTCCGCACCGACCACCGCAGCCCGAGGGCCGCGAGGGTGAGCAGGAACAGCAGGTGGACCGCGGCCATGGGCAGGCCGACGGAGGCACCGTAGGACGCCCACCGGGCCAGCTCGGTCCCGTGCCACACCGGCGAGATCCACCCGATCCAGTGCAGGTAGCCCGGCATGGCCGACAGCGGGAAGAAGGTGCCGGAGAAGAGGAACATCGGCATGACGACGAAGCGCTGGATGAGCGAGAACTGGAAGCCGTCGTCCAGCGTGGCGGCGTAGGCCTGCAGCGGGGCACCGAATCCTGCTGCCGCCAGCATGCCGATCGGCACCACGAGGAACGACTGCGCCCAGCCGGCCGGAGCCGCCCCGAAGGCCAGCATGACCAGCCAGAAGACGAAACCCTGCGCCAGGAAGCGCAGCATCACGGCGGTGAAGTGGCCCAGCGCGACCTGGCTCGGCTCCAGCGGCGAGGCGACCGGGCCGTAGTAGAGCCGGTTCCACTTGAAGCCGCTCATGACGGGGAACGTCATCTCGGCCGAGACCGACATGACGACCGTCGACACGAGCAGGGCCGGCGCGACGAAGACGAGGTAGTCCACGCCCGCCACCGAGCCGACCCCGCGGTCCACGAGCGCCCCCAGACCCACCCCGAGGGCGATCATGTAGAGCAGCGGCTGCGCGACGGCATACAGGGCGATGGGCAGCGCGAAGGCACGCATGCCCCGCAGCACGGTCTCGGCGTAGAACCACACCCCCGAGCGCCGGGCGCGCACCGCCATCTCCGCGTGGTCCGGCGCCCGGCCGGAGGGGGCCAGGGCGGGCTCGACCTCACTCAACGAGCGACCTCCCGGTGAGCCGCAGGAAGACGTCCTCGAGCGAGGAGCGGCGGACCAGCGAGGTGACGGGGTGCAGCCCGCGGGCCGCGACCTCCTCGAGCGCCGCCTCACCGTCCGGGGTGTAGACGAGGATCCGGTCGGGCAGCACCTCGTTGCGCTCCCCCACCCCCTCGAGCTGCTGGACGACCGTGGCGTTGCGGGCCGACCCGAAGCGCAGCTCCAGCACCTCCCGCGTCGAGTGCTGCCGGATGAGCTGCGCCGGCGAGCCCTCGGCGACGATCCGGCCCTGGTCGACCACGACGAGCCGGTCGCACAGCTGCTCGGCCTCGTCCATGAAGTGCGTGGTGACGACCAGCGTCGTGCCGGACTCCTTGAGCCGGAAGAGCCGGTCCCACAGCACGTGCCTGGCCTGGGGGTCCAGACCGGTGGTGGGCTCGTCGAGCAGCAGGATGCGCGGCTCGTTGACCAGGCCGCGGGCGATGGTGAGCCGCCGCTTCATCCCCCCGGAGAGGTTGACCACCTTGTCCCTGGCCTTGGCCTCGAGCTGGGCGAAGGCGAGCAGCTCGTCGGCCTTCGCCGCGAGGTAGGACCGGGACAGCCCGAAGTAGCGGCCGTACATGACGATGTTCTCCCGGACGCGCAGCTCCTCGTCCAGGTTGTCCTGCTGCGGGACCACCCCGAGGTTGGCCCGCACCGCCGGCCCCTGGGTCCCGGGGTCCAGGCCGAGCACGTCCAGCGTTCCACCCGTGCGGTCCAGCGTCCCGCCGATCATGCGCATGGTCGTGGACTTGCCCGCGCCGTTCGGCCCGAGCAGCCCGAAGCTCTCGCCCGCCTCGACCTCGAAGTCGATCCCGTCGACGGCGTGGACCTCGCCGTAGGTCTTGCGCAGCCCCCGGGCCGTGATCACCGCCGTCACGAGGACCGCCCGGTATGCCGCCCCACCAGTCGCGCGCAGCCCAGCGCCACCTCGGACCAGGGCAGGTCGAGCTCGAGCACCGCGGCGGTCGCGGTCGGCATACCGCCCGACATCTCCTCGCGCAGGACGGGCGGTATGCCGCGCGCCTCCTCGTCGGCGAGCTCCCAGGCGGTCGTCGACATCACGGGCTCGTGGCCCACCACCCACAGGATGTCGACGTGGTCCGGCACCTCGCGGACCGCCTCCAGGACGCCGTCCACGCCGCCGTCGTAGACCCGCCGGGCGGGCCAGGTCTCGACGCCGCCCTCCTCGAGCATCGCCTCCAAGGTCTGCACGGCGCGCACCCCGGTCGAGACCACCGCGAGGTCCGGGGCGAGGCCCACCTCGCGCAGCGTCTGCCCGAGCACCGTGGCGTCGCGGCGGCCGCGCGGCTCCAACCGGCGTTCGTGGTCACCGCCCGGACCGGGCGCGGTCGGCTCCGCCTTGGCGTGGCGGACCAGCACGAGTGTGCGCATACCTCTCCTTCCGGGCCCGCCCGCGCGGGCGGGACCATCATCGCCTGTCCGCCCGAGGCACGCGGCAGGGCCGGGGCGGTGGTGCCCGCCCCGGCCCTGCCGGTCACTCCTCCGGGAAGACCCGGTGGATCAGGTCGGCCTCAGCCGACCCAGCCCGGGTACTCCTCGTTGAGCCGGTCCTCGACCGTCTGGGACACCGCGTTGGTGCCACCGAGGATGACGACCCGCTCCGGGCTGAGCCGGTCCAGCTCGGCCAGCGTCGCCGAGGGCAGCTGACCCGGCTTGGTCAGCAGCACCGGCACGTCCTCGGTGCCCGCGAGCGCAGACCCGGCGAGGGCGTCGGGGAAGTCGCGGCCGGAGGCGATGTAGACGAGCGGGACGTCCGGCCCGTGCTCCTGCGCGATCGCGACCGCGGTCTCGTAGCGGTCCCCGCCGGAGACCCGCTCGTCCGCACCCACCGCGGTGAAGACGGTCTCGCTGACCGCACCCTCGCCGCCGAGGACGACGACGTTGTCCGCGTCGAGGCTCTCCAGCGCGGCCGCGGTGGCGGCCGGCACCATGTCCGGACGGGTCAGCAGGACCGGGGCGGTCTCGCTGCCCGCGCGGGCCGCGCCGGTGAGGGCGTCGGCGTAGGCGGTGTCGTCACCGGAGGCGAGGTAGACCGTGTCGACGTCCTCGCCGAACATCATGGCGAGGTTGGCGGAGGTCTCGTAGCGGTTCGCTCCCTCGACCCGGCTCACGTCGCCGTAGGCACCGAGCTCGGCCTCGACGTCGCCGTCGACCGCACCGTCGCCACCGAGGATGACGATGTTGCTCGGGTCCAGCGTGCCCAGCGCCGCCGCCGTGGCGTTCGGCAGCTGGTCGGTCTTGGTGAGCAGCACCGGGGCGGGGTCACCGTCCGGCGTGGTCATCATCTGCGGGACCAGGCCCTGCGAGGCCGCCGGCGAGCCGGACATGGCGTCCGCGAAGCCGGTGCCGGAGGCGATGTAGACCGTGTCGATGTCGGGGTAGAGCGCCGAGATCTCCGCCGCGGTGGCGTAGCGGTCCGTGCCGAAGACGCGCTCGACCATCGGGTCGGGCTCGCCGCCGTCGGACTCCTGGCCGCGGGCCAGGACCGGGATCTCCACGACCGTCTCGCCGGAGGTCCAGCTGAGGTCGCCCTCCTGCCACTCGTCGACCGGGGCGCCGGTGTTGGCGACGGTGATGGTCACCTCGGCGGTGCCACCGGCCGGCACGGTCACCGAGGCCGGCTCGACGGTGACGGACAGGGTGTCCGGCCCGGCGAAGGAGGCCTCGAAGGTCGCGTCCGCCGCACCGGGGTTGGTGACGGTGCGGGTGAGGGTGGTGGGCTCGGCGCCCAGCGCCGGGACCGAGACGGAGGCCGCGTTGAGGTCGTAGCCCGTGCTGGGGTCGGCCAGGAAGGCGTCCCAGTCGGCCTCGGTCGAGTCGAAGACCAGACCCGGCTCGAGGAAGGCGCGCGGCTCGACGAAACCGGTGCCGCCGACGAAGGCCTCGTTGCTCTCGGCGTTCGCGTAGTCGATCGTCGAGGTCAGCATGGCCGACTTGATCGCCATCGGGGACCAGTCCGGGTGCGCACCGGCCAGCAGCGCGCCCAGGCCCGCGATGTGCGGCGAGGACATGGAGGTGCCGGTCAGGTAGCCCCAGTTCGGGCCGTCCTCGTCACTGGCGTAGGGGGCCAGCACGTTGATGCCGGGGGCGCCGATGTCCGGCTTGAGGATCGTCTGCTCGGCGTCGTCGACGGCCACCGGGCCGCGGCCGGAGAAGGCGCCGATCGAGGGGACCGGGCCGTCCTCCTCGCGGTGCGTCGAGGCGCCGACCGTGGTCTGCCACGGACCGACGTGCGCGACCGTCACCCCGTCCTCGGCGGAGTTGCCCGCGGAGGCGGCGACGAAGACCCCGGCGGCGGCGGCGTTCTTGAAGGCCAGGTCGACCGGGTCCTGGTAGCTCTCGGGGTCGCCGCTGATCGAGAAGTTCAGCACGTCGACACCGTCCGCCACGGCGGCGTCGATCGCCGCGATGGAGTCCTCGGGGGCGCACCCCGCGGTGCCGTCGGTGAAGTCGTAGCAGACCTTGTAGGCCGCGACGTGCGCGCCCGGGACCATGCCGGCCATGTCGTAGGTGTTGCCGCTGGTGTCCTCGACGCTGACCTCACGCCCGGCGGCGGTGCCGGCGACGTGCGAGCCGTGGCTGTCGGTGTCGAGCGGGCTGACGCTGTCGTCGTCCGCGACCTCGAGGCCGTAGCTGCGGGCACCCGCGACGAAGTAGCGCGCGCCGACGAGCTTGTCGGTGCAGGCGGCGGCCGGGAAGTCGGCCGCGTCGTCACCCTCGCCGGTCTCGCACTCGCCCGCCCAGGTGGCGGGTGCGGCAGGCATACCGTCGGCGGCGAAGGCCGGGTTGTCGTAGGCGATGCCGGAGTCGATGACCCCGACGACCGTGCCGGCGCCGGCGGACATGGGGCCGCCGAGCTGGGACCACACGCCACCCTGGCCGCGCAGGCCGAGCAGGTCCGGGGAGACGTCGGTGTCCGGCTGGGCCGGGGCGCCGTCGGGGGCGTTCACGACGTCCGTCAGCTGGCGCAGCGTGGACTTGGTCACCGAGACCACGTCGGGGCGCTGCGAGAGCGCGGCGGCCTCGGCGGCGGTCAGGTGGGCGGAGAAGCCGTTGAGCGCCACCGTGTAGCGGTAGGTCGGCTCGGCGGCGACGGTCTTCAGGACCTTGTCCTGCTGCGCCCGGAGCCGGTCGGCGTAGGCGACCGCGTCGCTGGAGGTGGTGTCGACCTTGGCCATCGACGACCCGGCGGTGGCCGGGTTGGTCGCCAGCGGGAGGTCCTTGAGCACCACGATGTAGGTGCCGTCCTGGTAGTCACCGGTCGTCGCGACCGGTCCGGCCGGTGCCGGCCCGTCGATCGCGGAGGCGGCTGCCGGTGCGAGCCCGGCCACGAGGCTGAGTCCAGCCACCGCGGCCAGGGCACGGCGGGCCCCCGACGTTGTCCGTTGCGTCACTGCAATAACCCCTGTTTCAGAGTGGTGCCGGATCGCCGCGGGGCGACCGGCAGATGGGGCCGGGCCTCCCTCGGGCACCGGCTGAGCAGCACCCTATACCGAGGTCGGTAGGTTGGCGCAAGGGTCGATCGAGAACTCGCCAGTTGTTCACCTTCGCCGACATCGACGCAGGTCACAGGCGGATGAAAGGTCAACTACCCACCTGGTGGGCGAGCTCGCCCGCGTCCCGGTATGCCTCGAGCTGGAACCGCAGGTAACTTCCCATCCGGGGCAGCGAGGCGGGCGAGGCTCCCCCGACGTGCGGGACGACGAGCACTCCCGGCGTGGTGAACAGAGGGTGCCCGTCGGGCAGCGGCTCGGGGTCGGTGACGTCCAGCGCTGCCCGGAGCCGGCCCGACCCGCACTCCCGCAGGAGCGCGTCGGTGTCGACGACCGGGCCGCGGGCGATGTTGACGACGAGCGCCTGGTCCGGCAGCGCCGCGAGCTCGTCGCCGCCGATCAGCCCCCGGGTCCGGTCGGTCAGCGGGAGGGTCAGCACGACGACGTCCGCCGTGCCGAGCAGGTCGGGCAGCTCGTCCACACCGTGGACCTGGTCGACGAGGTCGTCGCCGGCCCGCGCCGTGCTCGCGACGGCGACGACCTCGCACTCGCAGGCGAGAAGGCGACGCGTCAGCGCGGTCCCGATGCCGCCGTAGCCCACGACGAGGACCCGGGAGTCCGCCAGCGAGCGCCAGGGACCGGGGACCGAGCGGTCCCACCGAGCCTCGTGCTGGCGCAGGACGTGGTGCGGCAGGTGGCGCTGCGCGGCGAGGACGAGCGCCAGCCCCAGCTCGCTGGTCGCGGTGTCGTGCACCCCCACGGCGTTGGCCAGCTGCACCTCCTCGGGCAGGAAGGGCAGGGCGTGCTCGTAGCCGGCCGAGGCGAGCACGACGGCCCGCAGGCCGGGGACCTCGTCCATGCGCTTCAGCCACGGACCCGCGATCATCGACAGCGCGAGCACGTCCACGTCGCGCCCGCCACCAGGGACGACCTGCTCGTCCTGGTGGTCGTAGGGGACGACCTCGACCCCCTCCACGTCGCCGAGGTGCGGCATCAGCTCCTCGGGGACGGCCGCGACGGGCGGGCGCGCGGGCATACCGGCGCTCAGCCCTCGACGCCGAGCGTGCTGAGGATGAGCTCGCGCGCCCGGGCCGCGTCGGCCTGGCCGCGCATCTTCTTCATCACCTGGCCGATGAGGGCGCCGACGGCCTGCGTCTTGCCGCCGCGGATCTTCTCGACCACGTCGGCGTTCTCGGCGATGACCTCGTCGACCGCGGTCTGCAGCGCCGAGTCGTCCTGGACCAGCTCGAGGCCACGCGCGTCGGCGACCTGCGTCGGCGTGCCCTCACCGGCCAGGACGCCGTCGAGGGCCTGGCGGGCCATGGAGTCGTTGAGCCGGCCGCCGGTGACGAGCCCGTCGAGCTCGGCGACGTCGGCCGGGGTGACCCCGAGGGCGAGCAGGTCGACCGCGCCCCCGTCCTCGCCCGCGGTCTTGGCCCGGCGGGCCAGCTCGCCCATCCACCACTTGCGGGCGGCGGCGGGCGTCGCTCCCGCGGCGACGGTCTCCTCGATGACCTCGGTCGCGCCGGCGTTGACGACGTCGCGCATCTCGAGGTCGCTGTAGCCCCACTCGCCCTGCAGCCGGCGGCGCCGCTCGGCGGGGTTCTCCGGCAGCGTCGCCCGCAGCCGCTCGACGTCCTCGCGCGTCGGGGCGACGGGGACCAGGTCGGGCTCCGGGAAGTAGCGGTAGTCGTCGGCGTCGGACTTGGGCCGCCCGGAGGTGGTGATCCCGGTGTCCTCGTGCCAGTGCCGGGTCTCCTGGAGGATCGACTCCCCCGCGTCGAGCACCGCGGCGTGCCGGGTCATCTCGTAGCGGACGGCACGCTCCACCGAGCGCAGGCTGTTGACGTTCTTGGTCTCGGTGCGGGTGCCGAAGCGCTCGCTCCCCGTCTGCATGAGCGAGACGTTGGCGTCGCAGCGCAGCGAGCCCTGCTCCATCTTGACGTCGGAGACGTCCAGCGCGCGCAGCAGGTCGCGCAGCGCACCGACGTAGGCCCGGGCCACGTCCGGCGCCCGGTCGCCCGCCCCGGTGAGCGGCTTGGTGACGATCTCGATGAGGGGTATGCCCGCGCGGTTGTAGTCGACGAGGGAGTGCGACGCGCCGTGGATGCGGCCGGTGGCGCCACCGACGTGGGTCGACTTGCCGGTGTCCTCCTCCATGTGCGCCCGCTCGATCTCGACGCGAAAGGTGAACGGCTCCTCGTCGACCCCGTCGCGGGGCGGCACCTCGACGTCGAGCCAGCCCTCGAAGGCGATGGGCTCGTCGTACTGGCTCGTCTGGAAGTTCTTCGGCATGTCGGGGTAGAAGTAGTTCTTCCGGGCGAAGCGGCACCAGTCCGCGATCTGGCAGTTGAGCGCCAGGCCGATCCGGATGGCCGACTCCACCGCGGTGGCGTTGACCACCGGCAGCGCGCCGGGCAGGCCCAGGCAGACCGGGCAGGTCTGGGTGTTGGGCTCGGCGCCGAAGAGGGTCGCGCACCCGCAGAACATCTTCGTCGCGGTGCCCAGCTCGACGTGCACCTCGAGCCCGATCACCGGCTCGTAGCGGGTCATCAGCTCCTCGAACGGGACGACGGCCTCGCGCGTGGACGTGCTCGTGCTCATGCGTTCACCTCGATCTCGCGGGCCTGCTCGATGACGTAGCCGCCGTGCACCTCGCGCAACCTGGCCTCCAGCGCCGCGCCGACGGCATACAGGCGCTGGTCCTGCATCGCCGGGGCGAGGATCTGCAGGCCGACGGGCAGACCGTCCTCGTCGGCGGTGCCGGACGGGATCGACATGCCGGGCACGCCAGCGAGGTTGGCGGGGATGGTGGCGATGTCGTTGAGGTACATCGCCATCGGGTCCTGCGTCTTGTCGCCCAGGGGGAAGGCCGTCGTGGGTGCGGTCGGGCTGACCAGCACGTCGACCTGCTCGAAGGCCGCCTCGAAGTCGCGCGCGATGAGCGTGCGGACCTTCTGCGCCTGGCCGTAGTAGGCGTCGTAGTAGCCGCTGGAGAGGGCATACGTGCCCAGGATGATGCGCCGCTTGACCTCGTCGCCGAAGCCCGCGTCGCGCGAGGCACCCATGACCTGCTCGGCGCTGGGGCTGCCCCCGGGCACCTCGCGCAGGCCGTAGCGCATCGCGTCGTAGCGGGCCAGGTTGCTGCTGGCCTCGGAGGGGAGGATCAGGTAGTAGGCCGCCATGGCATACCCGAAGTGCGGGCAGGAGACCTCGCTGATCTCGGCGCCGAGAGCGCGCAGCTGCTCCAACGACTCCTCGAACCGGGCCAGGACGCCGGGCTGGAAGGCGCCCTCGCCGGTGCCGCTGATCTCGCGCACCACCCCGACCCGCAGGCCGGTGAGGTCACCGGTGGCGCTGGCGCCCACGACGTCCGGGACCGGCGCGTCGACCGAGGTCGAGTCCATGGGGTCGTGCCCAGCGATGACCTCGTGCAAGAGCGCGGCGTCGGCGACGGTGCGGGCGCACGGACCGATCTGGTCCAGGCTCGAGGCGAGCGCGATGATGCCGTAGCGGCTGACCGCGCCGTAGGTCGGCTTGGTGCCGACGGTGCCGGTCACGGCGGCGGGCTGGCGGATCGAGCCGCCGGTGTCCGAGCCGATCGCCAGCGGCGCGAGGTATGCCGCCACCGCCGCGCTGCTGCCGCCGCCGGACCCGCCGGGGATCCGGGACAGGTCCCACGGGTTGCGGGTCGGGCCGAAGGCGGAGTGCTCGGTGGAGGAGCCCATGGCGAACTCGTCCATGTTGGTCTTGCCCAGGATCGGCATCCGGGCCTCGCGGAGGCGGGTGACGATCGTGGCGTCGTAGGGCGGCACGAAGTCCTCGAGCATCCGGCTGCCCGCCGTGGTCCGCATGCCCTGCGTGCAGGCGATGTCCTTGACGGCCACCGGGACGCCGGCGAGGCGGGGCAGCGCCTCCCCCGTCGCCCGGGCCACGTCGACCTCGGCGGCGGTGGCGAGCGCGCCCTCGGCGTCGACGAGCAGGTAGGCGTTGAGGGTGGGGTTGAGGCGCTCGATGCGGTCCAGGTGGGCCTGGGTCAGCTCGACCGAGGTGAGGGTGCCGGCGGCGAGCCGGTCGGCCATCTCGACCGCGGTGAGCCGGGTGAGGTCGGTGGCGTCGCTGGTCGTGGTGTCGCTCATCTCACTCCTCGTCCAGGATGCGCGGCACCGCGAAGCGGTCGTCCTGCGCCTGCGGGGCGTTGGCCAGGGCCTGCTCACGGGTCAGGCTGGGCCGCACCTCGTCCGGGCGCGTCACGTTGGTCAGCGGCAGCGGGTGGGACATCGGGGGCACGTCGGCCGAGGCCACCTCGCCGACCTGGCCCACCCAGTCGACGATCTGGTCGAGCTGGCCGGCGAACCGGTCGAGCTCGGCGTCCTCGAGCTGGATCCGGGCCAGCATGGCGACGTGCGCGACGTCCTCGCGCGAGAGGTTGGACATGGCCGCCAGTCTAGGTCGCGCGCGTTGCGGCCCTGTTGCCCGGCACCTGGGGCGGGCGCGCATACCCCTGGGGCGGGCGAGCGCATACCCCTGGGCCCGACCTGGGCAAGGTTGTGCACCGGGACACGGACCTGGGCAAGGTTGTGCACCTCAGGCAGCGCTCTCGACGCGGTATGCCGTGCAGAACCTTGCCCAGGTCCGTCCGGGGGCTCGGTGCGCGCGCCCTGGCCCGATAAGCCGTCGCCGGCTGTTCGGGAGCCCGGTAGCGTCGCCGCGTGAGCACCGACCTGACCCGCACCCCGGACGCGGAGGACTTCCGTGCGCTGGCGCGCAGTGCGCCGTGGCGCTTCAGGACGCTGCACTGGACGCACCGCGCGCAGGATGGTGGCAGCTCGGCGCGGGACGAGCCGGCGCAGGCCTGGCTGGACCGGGAGGAGCCCCGGCTCACGGTGCGGCAGGGACGCGAGGTCTTCACCCACACCGAGGTGCCCTACGGCACCGCCCTGAACATGGTCTGGGAGCCCGGGGAGGAACGCCCCTCAGGGCCCCCTCCGCCCTACGTCCCACCCGGCCGGGACGAGGGCGTGACCTTCCGCGAGGACGGCCTCGTCTCTGCGCGGCCGCAGGGCTGGGCGTGGGACCACTCCGACCCCATGTGGGGCGACTACCGCTGGACCGCCATGCTCGACCCGGCCGAGCTGGCCGACGGCATGTCCCCCGGCGAGGACGACGGCCCTGCCGTGCAGGTGGACGGCGTCGACGTCACCGACGTGACCGAGGTCGAGCTGCGGGGTCGCCGCACCTGGCAGGCGGTGTGCCGCCCGCTCGTCGACGCCTACGACCCCCGGTGCGGGTGCTGCCCGCTGCTGGACAGCGTGGCCAGCCGGCTGGTGGAGTACGGCCCCGACGACCCGACCCTGGCGACGTCCCGGGAGAGCCTGCCGGCGGCATACCTCGTCAGCCTGGACGTGCGGACCGGGGTCGTCGTCGACGTCTCACCGCAGGACGGCGACGGGGCGGGGTGCAGCTTCGGCAACGAGATCCACGCCGTCGACGAGCCGCTCAGGCCGCCAGCGGCTCGCTGACCAGGCGGCGCATCGTCGCCGCCACCGCCTCCGCGACCTCGCGGTCGGTGAGGTCCGCGCCGTCGAAGGCCGCGAGCGAGGAACCCAGCCCGACCGTGGTCTCCAGCGGTCGGGCGCCGGCGATGGTCAGCACGCGCACGGCGTCCTCGCGCGCCCACTGCGCCGCCCGCGGCGAGGCGGCGGCTCCGAGCACGGCCACGGGCATACCCTCCAGCGCGGCCTCGCCACGCGGGCGCGAGGCCCAGTCGATGGCGTTCTTGAGCACGCCGGGCAGGCTGCCGTTGAACTCAGGCGTGACGACCAGCAGGGCGTCGGCGGCGGCCACCTCGGTACGGAAGGTCGTCACGGCTTCCGGCAGGTCCTCGCCATCCAGGTCCTGGTCGTAGTGGGGCAGCAGGGCGGGCAGCACGCTGACGTGCGCGTCGATCCCCGGCGGCAGCTGGGCGATCGCCGCTTCGGCCAGACGCCGGTTGGAGGAGTCGACCCGCAGGCTGCCGACGAGCACGAGCACGGTGGTGGGAGAAGTCTGATCGGTCACCCGGTCGACAACGGGAACCCGGGGCAGGACATTCCGGGCAGGGCGCTCGGTCCGGTGATCGCGGGTGGACCCGGTGGTCGGTGCCCCCGCCCCCGGCGTGGCACGGTCGGGGGATGAACATCACCCTCTTCTGGAACGGCTGGACGCCCATCGTCCACGGCGCCCTCATCGCAACCGTCGGCTACCTCGTGCTGGTGCTCCTGCTGCGGGTCACCGGGCCGCGCACCATGTCGAAGATGACGCCGCTGGACTTCGTCATCGCCGTGACGCTCGGCTCCGCGTTCGGCCGCACCATCACCGCCCAGCAGGTCTCGCTCGTCCAGGCGGTCTGGGTGCTGCTCGTGCTCGTCGCGCTGCAGTGGGCCCTGGCCTGGGCCCGGGCGCGGTCGGAGCGGGTCCGGGGCCTGGTCGACCACCCGCCGGTGGTGCTGTATGCCGACGGCCGGCCGGTGCAGCGGGCGCTGCGGCGGCACCGCCTCGTCGAGTCCGACCTGCACGAGGCGGCGCGGAGTGCCGGGCACGGGTCGCTCGAGCAGGTGCACACCGTCCTGCTGATGCGCGAGGGCAGCCTCGGCGTCGTCACCTACGACAACATCGGGGACGCCTCGAGCATCCGCCCCTTCACCCAGCGCGGCCACGCCTGAGCGGTCAGGCTGCCTTCAGCCGCTCCTTGACCATGCCCGGGTTCGGGTTGGTGTGGGGTATGCCGTCCATCACCACGGTCGGCACGACCTCGTTGCCGTCGTTGACGCTACGGACGAAGGCGGCGGCCTCCTCGTCGTCCCAGATGTTGATCCAGGTCGCGCGGTCGCGCAGCTTCCCGAGCCGCGCCTTGAGCATCGCGCAGAAGCCGCAGCCGGGACGCCAGTAGACGACCACGTCCGCACGGGAACATTGCTCTGTCATGGCCAGACCCTACGCTGTGGCGGTGACGGATCAGCCGCAGGGCGGATACCTCGACCGGCACTCCCCGCGCGGCCGGGCGATGCTCGCCGCGGTGACGCTGGGCTCCGGCATCGCGATCCTCGACGGGTCGATCGTCAACGTCGCGCTGCGCACCATCGGGGAGTCCCTGTCGGCGTCGCTGCCGCAGCTGCAGTGGGTGGTCGGCGGCTACCTGCTCTCGCTCGCCTCGCTCGTGCTCGTGGCCGGGGCGCTGGGCGACCGCATCGGCCGCCGGCGGGTCTACCTCATCGGGATGGCGTGGTTCATGCTCGCCTCCGCGCTGTGCGCCCTGGCCCAGGACCCGGGACAGCTCATCGCGGCCCGTCTCGTGCAGGGGGTGGGGGCGGCCCTGCTCACCCCGGGCGCGCTCGCGCTCATCCAGGCGAGCTACGCCCCCGGTGAGCGGGCGCCGGCGATCGGCACCTGGGCGGGGGTGTCCGGGATCGCCGCCGCGATCGGGCCGCTCATCGGTGGCGCGATCGTCGACACCACGAGCTGGCGCTGGATCTTCGCCATCAACGTGCCGCTGTGCCTGGCGGTCATCGCGCTGGCCTGGTGGTCGGCCCCCGAGAGCCGCGACGAGGAGTCGACCGGGCGCTTCGACCTGGTCGGCTCGGCGCTGGTCGTCGTGACCCTGGGCGCCTCCACCTGGGCGCTCACCACGGCCGCCGAGGCACCGACCGCCGCACTGGTGCTCGCCTGGGTGGTGACGGCGGTCGCGGCGGCCACCTTCCTGCTGTGGAGCCGGCGCGCGAGCCACCCGCTCGTGCCGCTGCACCTCTTCGGCTCGCGGGTCTTCTCCGCGGCCAACGCGATGACGCTGCTGGTCTACGGCGCGCTCGGGGCCGTCATGCTCTTCGTGGTCATCCAGCTCCAGGTCACGTCCGGGTGGTCGGCCACCGCCTCCGGGCTGGCGGGGCTGCCGGTGACGGTGGCGCTCCTCCTGCTCTCGAGCCGCGCCGCGGCGCTGGCCGACCGGGTCGGACCACGGATCCCCATGACCGTAGGGCCGGTCGTCTGCGGCGTGGGCACGGTGCTCATGGTGGGCATCGGGCGCGACACCGGGTGGACCGGCGTCGCGCCCGGCATGGTCGTCTTCGCCCTCGGCCTCGCCCTGCTCGTCTCCCCGCTGACCGCCGCGGTGCTCGCCGCCGTCGCGGACCGGTATGCCGGTCTGGCCAGCGGCATCAACAACGCCGTCGCGCGCACCGGCTCGCTGCTCGCCGTGGCCGCGCTGCCCGCGCTGGTCGGTCTGTCCGGCGACGACTACGCCGACCCCGTGGCCTTCACCGAGGGCTACCGGTGGGCGATGCTGGCGTGCACGGCCCTGCTCGTGGGCGGGGGCGTCATCAGCTGGTTCGGGCTGCGGCCCGAGGTCACCGGACCTCCACCCGCAGGTGCCGCTCGAGGCCGGAGAAGGCATGCCGGTCCCTCGACACCAGCGTGAAATCGTGGGCCGCCGCGGTGGCGGCGATCATCCGATCCATGACCTGGGAGCGGGGCGACGAGCCACCGGCCGTCTCCTGGGTGATGATCCGGTCGTATGCCTGGACGCAGTCGTCGTCGAACGCGATCCCCGGACCGAACCTCTCGCGCAGCGCCAGGTAACGGGCCACCCCACCAGCCTGGTCCGCGTAGACAATCTAGATCGAGCCGGTCTCCAGCAGCCTCACGAACTGTTCCTCGTCGAGCACCGGCACGCGCAGCTCCTGCGCCTTGTCCGCCTTCGACCCGGCGTTGGCGCCGACGACGACGTAGTCGGTCTTCTTGCTCACCGAGCCGGACGCCTTGCCGCCGCGGGTGATGATCGCCTCCTTGGACTCGTCGCGGGAGAAGCCCTCGAGCGAGCCGGTGACGACCACGGTCATCCCCTCCAGGGTGCGCTCGATGGAGGCGTCGCGCTCGTCCGCCATCCGCACGCCGTCGGCGGCCCAGCGCTCCACGATCTCGCGGTGCCAGTCGAGCGTGAACCACTCCGTCACCGAGTCGGCGATGATCTGCCCGACCCCCTCGGTCGCCGCCAGCTCCTCCGCGGAGGCCGCGCGGATCGCCTCCATCGAACCGAACTCGGTCGCGAGCGCCCGGGCCGCGGTCGGGCCGACGTGCCGGATCGACAGCGCGACCAGCACCCGCCACAGCGGCTGCTCCTTGACCTGCTGCAGGTTGTCGACGAGCTTCTGGCCGTTGGCCGAGAGCACCCGCCCGTCCACGACGGCCTCCGGCGGGTCGGTCTTCTTCGCGGCGCGGGTGTAGAGGGGGACGCGCGCGATGTCCTGCGCGGTGAGGGAGAACAGCGTGGCCTCGCCCTCGATCACCCCGGCGTCGAGCAGGGCGCCCACCCCCTCGCCCCCGAGCGCCTCGATGTCGAAGGCTCCCCGGCCGGCGAGGCTGAAGAGCCGCTCGCGCAGCTGGGCCGGGCACTCCTTGCTGTTGGGGCAGCGGATGTCCTTGTCGCCCTCCTTCTGCTCGGCCAGCTCGGTGCCGCAGGACGGGCAGTGCGTGGGCATGACGAACTCGGTCTCGGTGCCGTCGCGCAGGTCGGCGACCGGGCCGAGGATCTCGGGGATGACGTCGCCGGCCTTGCGCAGCACGACGGTGTCGCCGACGAGCACCCCCTTGCGCCGGACCTCGTACTGGTTGTGCAGCGTGGCACGCTCCACCGTGGACCCGGCCAGGAGCACCGGCTCCATGACGCCGTAAGGGGTGATGCGCCCGGTGCGCCCCACGTCGACCCGGATGTCGAGCAGCTTGGTGGTGACCTCCTCGGGCGGGTACTTGTAGGCGATCGCCCACCGTGGCGCCCGCGAGGTCGTCCCGAGCTGGCGCTGCACCGCGACCTCGTCCACCTTCACGACCACGCCGTCCAGCTCGTGCTCGACGTCGTGCCGGTGCTCTCCGTAGTAGCGGACGATCTCGTGCACCTCGGCGGGCGTGTCGACGACCTGGGCCCGCTCGCTGACGGGCAGACCCCACGCCTTGAGCACGGCATACGCCTGCGACTGCTTGGTGATGTCGAAACCGGTCCGGGCGCCGATCCCGTGCACGAGCATCCGCAGCGGGCGCCGGGCGGACACGCGCGGGTCCTTCTGCCGCAGCGACCCGGCCGCCGAGTTGCGCGGGTTGGCGAAGGGGGCCTTGCCCGCCTCGACGAGGGAGGCGTTGAGCTCGGCGAAGCCCTCGAGCGGGAAGAAGACCTCGCCGCGGATCTCGACCAGGGCGGGGATGGGTATGTCCTCGCCCTCGCCCTGGTGCTCCGGCGGGGTGAGCCGGTGCGGGACCCCCTCGATGGTGCGGACGTTGAGCGTGACGTCCTCCCCCGTGCGCCCGTCGCCGCGGGTGAGCGCCTGGGTGAGCAGGCCGTCCTCGTAGAGCAGGTTGACCGCGAGGCCGTCGATCTTGAGCTCGCAGAGGTAGTGGACCTCCGCCCCTCCCGCCTCTCGCTCGACCCGGTCGAACCACTCGTCCAGCTCCTCCGGGGAGAAGGCGTTGTCGAGGCTGAGCATGCGCTCGCGGTGGTCGACCGCGGTGAACTCGGTGGAGAAGGTGCCGCCGACCCGCTGGGTCGGGCTCTCGGGGGTCCGCAGCGCCGGGTGCTCCTCCTCCAGTGCCTCCAGCTCCCGCAGCAACCGGTCGAACTCGCCGTCGCTGACGGTGGGCGCGTCGCGGACGTAGTAGGCGAACTGGTGGCTGCGGATCTCCTCCGCCAGCTCGCCCGCGCGACGCCGGACGTCCTCCGGGGGCTCGGGCTGCTCGGCGGGGCCGTCGGGACGCGTCGAGGGGCTGGTGTCAGTCACGTGCTCATTGTGCTGCACGCCACCGACACCAGCCCCTCGTGCTGGTCCGTCAGCCCCGGGTCAGCGGGTACTCTTGAAGTAGGCGGTCGACTCCTTCTTCCACAGGAAGAAGAGGACGGCCGCGGCGATGATGGCGGAGACGGCGTTCAGCAGCAGCACGAACGTCCCGCCACTGGCACCAGGGATGATGCTGCTGCCGAGCAGCCCGAACACGAAGCTGATGAGGTTGAGAACGGCCAGGACCGTCGCGACGATGCGCGCCCATCCCTTGCCCTTGCCGCAGAAGCGACCGATGAGGAACCACAGCACCGCGGCGATCAGTCCGGTGACCAGGGCACTGATGGGGGTCAAGGCCACCTGCTGGTCGATCATCTCCGGGGTCATCGACCCGCCCATCGCCTCCGAGGCCTGCGACAGCCGGTCGCGGATGCTGTCCTCGCTCTCGAAGAAGCCCACGATGCCGGTGACGAGCGAGACCACGCCCCCGGCGTACATGAGCTTCTCCGCCAGCCCCACCGGCTGCGGCTTGGCGACCGCACCCGCCGGGGCGCCGCCGTGGGCGTCATAGCTCGGCGCGGCCTGGTAGCCCCCCTCGTGCTGCGGTGCGTTCGGGTCGTGATGAGGGTCCTCGTGACCCGGGTTCTGCGACATGTCTCCCCTTCCATGGGCGTGCCGGACGCACGCGTGACGCCGTAACCCTAACGGGGCAGGAGTGACCTAGGCGACAGCCGCCTCGGCGAGCCTGGACGCGACCTGGGAGAGGCTGCGCGTCGTCCGCAGCGCCTCCGCAGGGCTCGCCGACGCCAGCCCGCAGGCCGGGGTGAGGCCGACGTCGGCGAGCGCGGCGACCGGGAGCCCGACCTCGTGCCACCGGCGCAGCAGCGGCTCGAGGGGGTCGGTGGCGACCGGGTCGATGCCCGCCCACAGCAGACGGCCTCCCTCGACCGCCGCCGCGACCTGCTCGAACCGCCCCCGCCCGACCTGCGCGAGGTCCAGCGCGAGGAACCCCGCCCCCGCCTCCGCGACCACGTCCACCGGCGGGTCGCCGGCGCAGGTGTGGACACCGCATACCTGCGCAGCGGGCTGGTCGAGCACCTGCCGCAGCGCGGTCACGACCTCGCCGCGGTCCGGCGTGCGCAGCACGCGGTAGCCCGACTCGGAGCGGATCCGGCCCAGCAGCACGGCGGCGAGCGAGGGCTCGTCCACCTGCAGGACCAGCTCTGCGCCCGGCACCAGGGTCTGCACCCGCGCGAGGTAGGCCCGCACCCCCTCGGTCAGCGAGTCCACCACGTCCCGGGTCGCCCCGGCGTCGTCGAGCACGCGGTCGCCGAGCGGACGCCACAGCGCGGCGGCGAGCGTCCAGGGGCCGGCGACCTGGACCTTGAGCGGACCGGCATACCCGTCGAGCGCCTCGGCCAGCTCGTCCAGGTCCTCGGTGAGCAGGGAGGAGGCGCGCTCGGCGTCGCGACCCGGGCGGTCCACCAGCCGCCACCCCTGCGGCTGCAGGTCGACCGGGAGGTCCACGAGCAGGTGCGCGGCCCGCCCGACCATGTCAGCGCCGGGGCCGCGGGCGGGCAGCTCGGGCAGGTAGGGGACGGGGCGGACGCCGTCGCGCGGACCCTGCGCGAGCTCGCCGCAGACCACCGCGAGCGCCTCGCGCACCCGGGTGCCGGGCCAGGATCCGATACCGGTGACGTCGACCACGGCGGACACTCTAGGTGCTCAGGCCAGCAGGCTGACCACCACGGCCAGGACCACCGTGTTGAAGACGAACGCGACGACGGTGTGCACCGTGGCGGTCCGGCGCACCTGTCCCGTCCGCAGGTCGACGTCGGTGGTGCCGAAGGTCGTCGAGACGGCGAGGGCGAGGTAGGCGTAGTCGGCGAGCGGGCGGTACTGCACCTCCTTGCCCGGGAAGCCCAGGGCCTTGCCCCCGCTCTGCACGTCCTCGACGAGGTAGGCGACGGTGAAGGACACGGCGACCGCGACCCACGACACCACGACGAGCGAGACCCCGAGCAGCACCCGCACCCCGGCGGAGAAGGCAGAGTTCTCGATCACCTCGCCGGGCATCCAGACGATGGTGACCAGCAGCGCCGCCGCCCCGATGAAGAGCGACACCCCCGGCCCGGGCGCGGTGCCGTAGACGTAGCGCTGCGCCCACGAGCCGCGGTCCTCGGCCCGTGCCCACTCCTCCATCTCGGCCCGCGAAGAGCGGACGAGCACCACGAGCGTGAAGACGGTGTAGATGACGAGGTAGATGAGCAGGAAGATCACCGCACTGTCGCTGACGTGGGCGGGGATCTCCTCGAGGCTGCGCGGGCGTCCGCGCACGAGCAGGGCCACCGGCAGGGACAGCAGGATCACCAGCACGGTGCGCCGGGACTCGGGCAGCCACCAGGGCCAGCTGCGCATCTTCGTCAGCACGCGGCGCGCCCCGTGCCGGTGATGGTGGCCGAGCCCACCACCCGGGTGCCGTCGTAGAGCACCACGGACTGGCCGGGTGCGACGCCCCGGACCCGCTCGGCGAGGCGCACCGTGACCCCCGCCGGTATGCCCTCGCCCGCGTCCTCCCGCATGCTCACCCGGGCGGGGTACTCCCGGCCGTGGGCCCGGATCTGCGCGCCCAGCTCCATCTCGGTGCCGGCCGCCGGCGGGGTGCCGCACCACCGCAGGTGCTCCCCCTCGAGGAGGTCTACGCCGAGCAGCTCCTCGGGGCCGACGACGACGGTGTTGGTGCGGGTGTCGGTGGAGACGACATACCGCTTGCTGCCGTCGGCCGGCGGGACCTTCAGCCCCAGGCCACGTCGCTGGCCGACGGTGTAGCCGTGCGCGCCCCCGTGCTCGCCCAGCACCTCGCCGTCGGGGTCGACGATCGGGCCGGGCCGCTCGCCGAGGCGCTTCGCGAGGTAGCCGCGGGTGTCGCCGTCGGCGATGAAGCAGATGTCGTGGCTATCCGGCTTCTTCGCCACCGAGAAGCCGCGCTCGCGCGCCTCCTCGCGGATCTGCGGCTTGGTGGTGTCGCCGAGCGGGAAGAAGCTGCGGGCCAGCTGGTCCGCGTCGAGCACGCCGAGCACGTAGGACTGGTCCTTGGCGTCGTCCACGGCGCGGTGCAGCTCGCGCCGGACCCCGCCGGGGGCGTCGGCGTCGTCGTGCTCCTCGACCTGGGCGTAGTGGCCGGTCGCGACGGCGTCGAAGCCGAGAGCGAGCGCCTTGTCGAGCAGCGCGGCGAACTTGATCTTCTCGTTGCAGCGCAGGCAGGGGTTGGGGGTGCGGCCGGCGGCATACTCCCTCTCGAAGTCCTCGACGACGTCCTCGCGGAAGCGCTGCGCCATGTCCCAGACGTAGAAGGGGATGCCGAGCCGGTCCGCGACCCGGCGGGCGTCGCCGGCGTCCTCGATGGTGCAGCAGCCGCGGGCCGACTCGCGCAGGGTCGAGGCGGACTGCGCGAGGGCGAGGTGGACGCCGACGACCTCATGGCCGGCGTCGAGCATGCGGGCTGCCGCGACGGCCGAGTCGACCCCGCCGCTCATGGCGGCGACGACGCGCATCAGGCGCTCCTCGCCGTCGAGGGGCGGCTCGCGGCGTGGGCGCGGCGGGCGCGCTCCAGCGCGGGCGGCAGCGCGGCGAGGAAGGCGTCGACGTCGGCCTGGCTCGACGCGTGGCCGAGGGTGAGCCGCAGCGCGCCCTTCGCCTCCTCCTCCGGTATGCCCATCGCCAGCAGCACGTGGCTGGGCCGCGGCACCCCTGCCTGGCACGCCGACCCGGTCGAGCAGGCGACGCCGGCGGCGTCGAGGAGGTAGAGCAGCGAGTCGCCCTCGCAGTCGGCGACCCGCAGGTGGGCGTTGCCGGCGAGCCGCTCGGTGGTGTCCCCCGGGGTCCAGGGGCCGGAGACGGTGATGCCGGGGTCGAGGGCGAGCGCGCCCTCCACGAGGGCGTCACGGAGCCGGGCGAGGTGGCGGGCGTGGCTGGCCTGGTGCTCGGCCGCGTGCGTGACCGCGAGCGCGAGCCCGGCTATGGCGGCGGTGTCGAGGGTGCCGGAGCGCAGCCCCCGCTCCTGGCCGCCGCCGTGGGTGAGGGGCACCGGCGCCTGGTCGCGCCCGGCGGTGAGCACGCCGACCCCGAGGGTGCCGCCGATCTTGTGGCCGGTGACGACGCCGAGGTCGACCGCGCTGAGGTCGAGCGGCGCCTGGCCGAGGGCCTGCACGGCGTCGGAGTGGATCGGTATGCCGTGCTCCCGCGCGAGCGCCGCGAGCTCGGGCACCGGCTGGATCGTGCCGACCTCGTTGTTGGCCCACATGACGCTGACCAGCGCGGCGGTGCCGGGGCCGCCGTCGGCGTCCAGCGCCCGCTCGAGCGCGTCGGGGGTGATGCGGCCCTGCGCGTCCGGCTCGACCCAGGTGACCCGCGCGCCCTCGTGGGTGACCAGGTGCTCGACCGGGTCGAGGACGGCGTGGTGCTCGATGCCGCTGACCACGATGCGGTCGCGCGCCGGGTCGGCGGCCCGGCGGGCGGCATACGTGCCCTTGACGGCGAGGTTGTCCGCCTCGGTGCCGCCGGAGGTGAAGACCACCTCGGAGGGCCGGACCCCCAGCGCCTCGGCGACCTGCTCGCGCGACTCCTCGACGACGCGCCGCGCCCGGCGGCCCGGATCGTGCAGCGAGCTGGCGTTGCCGGTCTCACGCATCTCCCGCGCGACGACCTCGACCACCTCGTCCAGCACCGGCGTCGTCGCGGCGTGGTCGAGGTAGGCGTGGGCGGCCTGGGGGTGGTGGCTGGGCGTCGTGTTCATGACGGTGAGCCAGTCTACGAGCGGCCGGGCCCCGCCGGCGCATCCGCGCAGGGTGGCGGCGGCAGCCGGCGGCGACAGGCATGCCGGAGCCCCCGCTCGACCTGGGCAAGGTTCTGCACCGGAAGCAGCGCTCTCGACGTGGCATGCGGTGCGCAACCTTGCCCAGGTCGGAGGATCGGGCGCCGGAGTGGGCCGCTCGGTCAGGTGTGGCGAGGGTCGACCGCCCGGTATGCCGGGGGCCGGGCGTCAGCCCTTGTTCTGCTGCACCTTGTCGGCCGCCTGGGGCAGGACGGTGAAGAGGTCGCCGACGACGCCGAAGTCCACGAGCTCGAAGATCGGGGCCTCCTCGTCCTTGTTGACCGCGACGATCGTCTTGGAGGTCTGCATGCCCGCGCGGTGCTGGATCGCGCCGGAGATGCCGGCCGCGACATACAGCTGCGGGCTGACCGAGACACCGGTCTGGCCGACCTGGTGGGAGTGGGGGTACCACCCGGCGTCCACCGCGGCCCGCGAGGCGCCGACCGCGGCGCCGAGCGAGTCGGCGAAGGACTCGACCGGGCCGAAGTCGCCGCCGGTGCCGCGCCCGCCGGAGACGACGATCGCCGCCTCGGTGAGCGAGGGGCGGCCCGACTTCTCCTTCTCGGCGCGGTTGGTGATGCGCGCGGCCTTCGCCGACTCGGACACCTCCACCGACACCTCCTCCTCGGTCGGGGTCGCCGGGGACTCCTCCGCGCTGACGCTGTTGGGCTTGACGGTGACGACCGGGGTACCCCTGGTCACCGTGGTCGTCACGGTGTAGCTGCCGGCGAAGACCGACTGCGTCGTGCCGACGCCGCCGTCGACCGGCTGCACGTCGACGGCGTCGGTGACGATGCCGGACCCGGTCTTGATCGCGAGCCGGGCGGCGACCTCCTTGCCGTCGTTGCTCGAGGCCACGAGCACGGCCACCGGCGAGACCCGGCCGACGAGGTCGGCGAGCAGCTCGGCGACCGGCGCCACGAGGTGGTCGGTGTAGACGGCGTCCTGCGCGAGGTAGACCTTCTCGGCGCCGTAGCGCGCCAGGTCCTCCTTGGCGGACTCATACCCCTGACCGACGAAGACGGCCGAGGGCTCGCCGAGGCGGCGGGCGGCGGTCAGCATCTCGGCGGTGGTCTTGCGGACGTCTCC
Organism: Serinicoccus hydrothermalis; assembly: GCF_001685415.1. Lineage (NCBI taxonomy): Bacteria > Bacillati > Actinomycetota > Actinomycetes > Micrococcales > Ornithinimicrobiaceae > Serinicoccus > Serinicoccus hydrothermalis. Next base: position 1,341,608 of record NZ_CP014989.1, read on the forward strand.
GTCGACGTGGTCGACCAGGACGAGGACTTCACTCATGTCGAAACTCCTTGGGCTGTCGTGGTCGGGTCAGGCGAGCTTGCGGTCGGCGAGGAACTGGGCGAGCGCCTCGCCGCCCTGGCCCTCGTCGGTGACGACCTGGCCGGCCTCGCGCGGGGGGCGGGCCTTGGTGTCGGTGACCATCGTCCACGCGGCGCCGAGCCCGACCTGGGAGACGTCGATGTCGAGGTCGTCCAGGCCCCAGGTCTCGACCGGCTTCTTCTTCGCCGCCATGATCCCCTTGAAGGAGGGGTAGCGCGGCTCGTTGATCTGGTCCGTGACCGACACGACGGCCGGCAGGCTGGCCTCGACGGTCTCGGAGAAGGACTCGTTGTCGCGGCGGATCGTCACGGACCCGTCGCCCACGGTGAGCTCGGAGGCGAAGGTGACCTGCGGCATACCCAGGCGCTCGGCGAGCATCGCCGGGACGACCGACATCACGCCGTCGGTCGAGGCCAGGCCGGTGAGCACGAGGTCGACGTCGCCGATCTTGGTGATCGCCTCGGCCAGGATGAGCGAGGTCGCGACCGAGTCCGAGCCGGCGATGGCGTCGTCGAGCACGTGCACGCCCTTGTGGGCGCCCATCTGCAGGCTCTTCTTGATCGCGGTGGCGGCGTCGTCCGGGCCCATGGTGAGCACGGTCACCTCGCCCTCGCCCTCCTCGACGATCTTCAGCGCCTCCTCGACGGCATACTCGTCCAGCTCGGAGAGGATGCCGTCGACACCCTCACGGTCGGTGGTGTGGTCGGCCTCGAAGGCGCGGTCGCCCTGGGCGTCGGGAACGTACTTCACACAGACGACGATGTTCACTGCTCACGTCCTCGTGGTTGCGGGTGGTCGTTGCTGCCATGATGCCACTTGACGCTCGCGTCAACTCCACCGGGCGGGGTATGCCCGTGCGCCCGTCACAGGAAGAGCGTCGGCACCCAGCTGATCGCCATGACGCCGAGGGTGAGCAGCGGGTAGAGCAGCACGCCCACCCGCCGGGAGACGGCACTGCGGCGCGGCACCTCCCCCGGGCCGGTGATCTCGTCCTCGACCGGGTTCACGGCGGCCAGCACGCTCGAGGCCGCCAGGGCGAGGGCGCCGACGGCCATGACCGGGAGAACCGGGAGCGTCGCGATCTCGGTGCGGAGCAGGAGCAGGCAGGCCACGAAGACGGCGAACGGCGTGATCATGACGCCCCAGGCGAGCAGCGGGCGGTCCACGACCAGGCGCAGCAGCGCCGTGGGGCGGAGCAGGAGGGCGGCGGTGCCCAGCGCGGTGAGCCCGAGGACGGCGAGGTAGCCGGTGGTGATGCGGACCGGGCTGTCGGCCAGCCAGGCGGTGAAACCGGCCAGGACGAGCACCATCCCGGCGAGCCCGAGGACCAGCTCGAGGACGGTGCGCCGGTCCAGCCGCCGGCGCTCCCCCTCGGGGAGCGCACGGGCATACCCGACGGGGTCGCCGAAGGCCTCGGACGCGGGCTCGCCCGATTCCCGGACGTGGCTCTCGACGGTGGCCAGCTGGTCGCCGATGACGCGCGGCATGACACCGCGCAGGTTCTGCTCGGTGACGAAGGCGCGCACCCACCCGGGCTCGACGCTGGGCGCGAGCCGCTCGGGGTTGGCGCTGGGACGGTCGGAGATCGAGCTCATGGTGCGCACGGCCCTTCAGACGGTGCGGGCGGCCGCGTCGGTCAGCCCCCGCGTGACGGTGGTGAAGTCGGCCCAGCGAGCTGCCTGCTCACCGGCCAGGACGCGCCCCTGCTCGGTCAGGGCGTAGAACTTGCGGCCGGGCCCGCCCTCGCCGGGGCGCCACTCGACCGCCACGTGCCCGGCCTCCTCGAGGCGGGACAGCAGGGGGTAGAGGGTGCCGCCCTTGACCTTGCCCAGGCCGGCCTCGGCGAGGCGCTGAGTGATGGCGTAGCCGTAGCTGGGTCCGTCGAGCAGGATGCGCAGCACGCACACCCCGAGCACCCCACGGAGCCACTCGCCCGGCCACTGGTCCGCTTCCATGACTAGATGATCTACCTGACTAGTCAGCCTGTCAACTAGTCCGTCCGGCGGGTACGCCCACGCACCCCCGGGGAGGATCGGTGCAGCTGGACCGATCCTCCGCAGATCAGGACGCGACAGCGGGGAGGATCGGTGCAGCTGCACCGATCCTCCCCGCTGGGTGAGAGGTCTGCGGCAGGCCGGGTGAGATCCCCGCCGGGTGAGATCTCTGCGGTTTGCCGGGGGCCGTATGCCGCAGCCCGCCGTGGCCTCAGCGGCCGGTGAAGCGCGCCTTGCCCGGGCCCTCCTCGACGAAGGAGGTCATGCCGATCTTGCGGTCCTCGGTGGCGAAGACGCCGGCGAACTGCATCGCCTCGATCGCCAGCCCGGTCTCGAGGTCGCCGTCGAGCCCGCGGTCGATCGCCTCCTTGGCCGCGCGCAGCGCGAGGGTGGGGCCGCCGACGTAGCGGGACACCATCTCCCGCGCGACCTGGTATGCCTGTCCCGGCTCCGCGACGCGGTCCACCAGGCCCATGGCCAGGGCCTCGTCCGCGTCGACCATCCGCCCGCTGAAGACGAGGTCCTTCGCCCTCGCCGGGCCGACCAGCCGCGCGAGCCGCTGGCTGCCGCCGGCCCCGGGGACGACCCCGAGCAGGATCTCCGGCTGCCCGAGCTTGGCGTCCGAGGCCGCGACCCGGAAGTCGGCGCACAGCGCGAGCTCGTTGCCCGCGCCGAGGGCATACCCCTCGATCGCGGCGACGACCGGCTTGGGGATCCGGGCCACGGCGGAGAAGCACTCCTGGATGACCGGCGCGCGCCGGACCATGTCCGCGTAGGACATGTCCTGCATCTCCTTGATGTCCGCGCCGGCGGCGAAGACCTTCTCACCGCCGTAGAGGACGACCGCCCCGACCTCGTCGTCGTCGGCGACGATCCCGGCGGCCTCGCCGAGGGCGTCCTGCACCTCGATCGAGAGCGGGTTCATCTTCGGCCGGTCGACCCGGATCGTGGCGATGCCGTCCTCGACCTCGACCCGGACGAGGTCGCTGGCGGTGGGGACGGTCCTGCTCACGACTGGTCCTGCGGGTCGCCCTCGCCCGTGCTCTCGCCGCCCGACGAGCCCTGGTCCCCGGACCGGCCCTGCGGGCCGACCGACAGCCACGGGCCGACCTCGGTGCCCTCCGGGGCGCCCTCGGGCAGCTCGGGCTCGAGGCCCTGCTCGGCCTGGGACTTCGCGACGACGTTGCGGTGCCACAGCTGCAGCGCCTGCAGCAGCAGCCCGGTCGCGATCTGGATCTTGGGCTTGGGCTTCTCGGCCCGGGCGATGATCTGCTCGACGGCCAGCACGAGGTTGCCGCTCGCGATGCCGGCCTTGACGAGGTTGACCCCGAGGGTCACGTCGTTGCAGCCGTTGAGCCGGGTCAGCAGGTCCTCGGGCACGCTGCTCGCGATCTGCCACTGGCCGAAGACGCGCATGATGTCGAACTGCTCGCCCTCGATGACCTTGACGAAGAGCTTCTGGTTCTGCACCTCGAAGGACACGTCGCCGGCCTTGTCCAGGTTGGGCGACATCTGCAGGTCCTGCAGCGCGTCGAGGACCCGCCCGGTCAGCGGGTGCTCCTGCGGCGGGGGCGGGAAGTTGGGCAGCGAGGTCGGATCACTCATGACTCCAACGTAACGGCTCGGGCGCGACCCAGCGTCCCGACCCGGGTCAGCGCCCGACCACCTGGACGCTGAGGTTGCCGTGCACGGTGCTGTAGACCCGTGCTCCCCGCCGCGGCTCGGGCAGCACGGACTGCAGCGGCGCGGCCACGCGCACCCTCTCCGTCCCGCCGTCGCCGGCCACGTGGACGGACAGGTCGAAGAAGGTCCGTCCTCGGGCCGCGAGCGCGGAGCCGGGCACGTCGACCCGGAAGACGGAGACCGCGGGCCTGCCGGCCGGCTGGTCCAGGCTGCGGGGCCGGCCCAGGTCGACCGTCGTGGTCGTGTCCTCCCCGCGGGTGCGCAGCGACAGCTCCAGCCCCCGCGAGCGCTCCCCTACGCAGGCACCGTGCACCTCCAGGGTCAGCCGGAGCCGGCCCCGCCACCACCGCCCCCGCACCGCCAGGGCCGCGGCCAGAGGTCGGTCGATGCCCTCCCGCGGGGACTCGGTGAGGCCGGCGAGGTCGCCGGCCCGCACCAGGCGGGACAGCGTCCGGAAGGGTTCGACGAGCCGGGCCTCCAGCTCGGGCGGGACGTGCTCGGTGAGGAAGCGCTAGTGCGCGGCCAGGAACTGGCGGCGTCGCTCCGGGGAGGTCTCGGCCCACCGGGCCGGGCGGTAGTGGTTGAGGCACTTGCGCCGGTAGAGGTCGAGCACGATCCGGTCGGCGCGACCGGGGTCCGGGTCGTGCTCCCGGACCAGCCTGCTCACCTCGGCGACCGACCAGGTGTAGCCGTCCGGGTCGATGGTCTGCGAGCTGATGTTGCGCCCGTCGTCGCGCAGGGTGAGACGGTAGAAGGCATACCCGCCGAGGTAGGACACCCGGTCGGCCAGGAGGTAGGCGCGGGCGAGCATCATCCCGTCCTCGAGCCGCACCTTCTCCTCGGGGAAGCGCAGCTGCTCGCGCTCCAGGAAGCTGCGCCGGAAGAGCCTCTGCGGCGTGAGCGTGTGGAAGACCCGCTCCAGGTCGGCGTCGACCCGCGTCGCCCGGAAGAGGTGGGGCACGGACCGCCCCACGCCGACCGAGCGCGGGACGAGGACGTCGCTGCCGTGCTCGTCGGCGAACTCCACCATGCGGCGCAGTGCCTCCGGGCCCAGCTCGTCGTCGGCCTCGGCGAGAGAGACGTAGCGGCCGCGGGCCAGGTCCAGGCCCCGGTTGCGGGGCCGCCCGGGCCAGCCGCTGTTGTCCTGGTGGACCACCCTCGCCCGCGGGCGCCCGCCCGCCCAGGCGTCGAGCACCGCCGGGCCGCCGTCGGTCGAGCCGTCGTCCACGAGGATCACCTCGAAGGCCGTCTCGTCCAGGTCCTGCGCGGCCAGCGGGCGCAGCAACGACTCGAGGTAGGGCATGGCGTCGTGGACCGGCACGACGACGGACACGCTGATGCCCTCGTGCTGCGGACCGGTGCCCGACGCGACGTCGCCCACCCGGGACCCCCTCTCCCACCCCCCGACCCCGCGGCCGGCGCCGCAACCTTGCGACAGCTGAGTTGTCGCACGCGCCGGGCGGATCGCGCTGGGACGCAGACCCCTCGGTAGTCTGCGCCCGTGCCCCGCCGCAGCATCGAGCGCCCGCCCCCGCTGGGCCTCACCAGCACCGACGCCGGTCCCGAGGTCGCGGTGCTCGCCCGCCACGCGACCGCGGTGGAGGTATGCCTGTCCACCCCCGACGGCGAGCGCCGGATCCCGTTGCGCCGCAACGCCCACGGGATCTGGTGGGACCTCGTGCCCGAGCTGGTGCCGGGGACCCGCTACGGCTTCCGCGTGCACGGCCCGTGGTCCCCCGACGAGGGGCACCGGCACAACCCGGCCAAGCTGCTCCTCGACCCCTACGCCCGGGCGGTCGACGGCGAGGTGACCTGGGGCCCGGAGGTCTACGGCCACGTCGTGGGCGAGAACGGCTGGACCGACCCCGACACCCCCGACGACCGCGACTCCGCCACCCACGTCCCCCGCTCCGTCGTCGTCGACCACGACGGCTTCGACTGGGGGCAGGACGCCCGGCCGGACGTGCCCTGGACCGAGATGGTGCTCTACGAGGCGCACGTGCGCGGGCTCACGATGCGGCACCCGGGCATACCCGAGGAGATCCGCGGGACCTATGCCGCGCTCGGCCACCCGGCGCTGCTCGAGCACCTCACCAGCCTCGGCGTGACCAGCCTGGAGCTGCTGCCGATCCAGGCCTTCACCTCCGAGCCGGCCCTCGTGGGCCGCGGCCTGGTCAACTACTGGGGCTACAACTCCCTCGGCTACTTCGCGCCGCACGCCGGGTATGCCGCCGCCACCGACCCGCAGGGCGTCGTGGACGAGGCCAAGGGCGCGGTGCGGGCGCTGCACGAGGCGGGCATCGAGGTGATCCTCGACGTCGTCTACAACCACACCGCGGAGCAGTCGGTCCGGGACGGCCCCACGCTGTCCTTCCGGGGCCTGGACAACCGCACCTACTACCGCCTCGACGACCGCGGGAGGGACATCGACGTCACCGGCTGCGGCAACACGCTGGACCTGCGGGACCCGCAGGTGGCGCGGATGGTGCTGGACTCGCTGCGCCACTGGGTGCAGGACTTCCACGTCGACGGCTTCCGCTTCGACCTCGCCCCGGCGCTGGCCCGGGGGCGCGACGACGCCTACGACCGGGAGCACGCCTTCCACGTCGCGCTCGAGGCCGACCCGGTGCTCAGCCGGGTCAAGCTCGTCGCCGAGCCGTGGGACGTCGGGGTCCACGGGTGGCGGACCGGGCAGTTCCCCGCGGTCTTCGCCGAGTGGAACGACCGCTTCCGCGACGCGACGCGCACCTTCTGGCTGGCCGACGTGGGACGGCGCCTCCACGGCCAGCCCGGGCACGGCGTGCGGGAGCTCGCGACCCGGGTCGCCGGGTCGGCGGACCTCTTCGCGCGCGACGGGCGGGGGCCCATCGCCTCGGTCAACCTCGTCACGGCGCACGACGGCTTCACGCTCGCCGACCTCACGGCATACGAGCACAAGCACAACCACGCCAACGGCGAGGACAACCGCGACGGGCACGGCGACAACCGCTCGTGGAACCACGGCGTCGAGGGGCCGGACGCCGACCCCGAGGTGCTGCGGCACCGCCGTCGCTCGATCCGCAACCTGCTGGGCACGCTGCTGCTCTCCCCGGGGGTGCCGATGCTCGTCGCCGGGGACGAGCTGGGCCGCACGCAGCAGGGCAACAACAACGCCTACTGCCAGGACTCGGGGCTGACCTGGGTGGACTGGGAGCTGGCGGAGTGGCAGCGCGCGCTGCTCGCGGACACCACACAGCTGCTCGCCCTGCGCCGGGAGCTGGCGCTGCTGCGCGGGCCGGAGTTCGCCCGCTTCGACGCCGTGCCCGGGCGGACCCGCCTGCGCTGGTTCGACGAGCACGGCGAGGTCATGACCGAGGAGCGCTGGAACGACCCGCACCGGTGCACGATCACCGTCGTGCACGACACCCTGCACCAGGACGACCGCGCGGCGGTCGCGCTCCTGCTCCACGCCGGGACCGGGCGCACCACGACGAGGCTCCCGGACCTCGACGGCGTGGAGGGCTGGGAGGTGCGCTTCGCCAGCGGGACCGGCAGCCCGGCGGGCTCGGAGGTGGGCGCCGGGGCCGAGGTCGAGGTCGGCGCGACGACCCTGACGGTCCTCACCGCCAGGGTCGGGGCGGGCCGTCCGGCGGACGGGTGACTGCGCGTGGTTTCCCGGACGGAAGCCGGGTAGGTTTGGCCAGGTGACCGAGCACTCGACCACGACCGCCCAGTCCCGTCCCGACGCCCCGGCGTCCGCCTCCTCCGGCATCGACCGCTCCGCCCTGGCCAGGTTCGGCCAGGAGCCGCTGGGCCGCATCCCCGTCCTCGACGTCGAGCCCGTCGTCGACGGCGGCCGGCGCCCCACCAAGGCCGTGACCGGCGAGATCTTCACGGTCACCGCGACCGTCTTCCGCGAGGGGCACGACGCCGTCAACGCCACCGTGGTCCTCGTCGACCCCGACGGCGGCGAGCACCACGTGCCGATGACCTGCACCAACCCGGGGCTCTCGCACTGGCAGGCGCAGGTGCATGCCGACCGCGAGGGCGTCTGGACGTTCCGGGTCGAGGGCTGGTCCGACCCCTACGCCACGTGGGAGCACGACGGCACGATCAAGGTCGAGGCCGGGGTGGACGTCGAGCTCATGCTCGAGGAGGGGGCGCGCGTCCTGGAGCGCTCGCTCGACGCCGACGAGCACACCGAGGTTGACCGCGAGGTGCTCGAGCAGGCGGCCCACACCCTGCGCCGCAGCGCCCTGCCGGTGGCCGACCGCCTGCACGCCGGCACCTCGCCGGAGGTCGAGGCGGTGCTCGCCCGGACCCCGCTGCGCGAGCTGGTCAGCGCCTCGCCGTCCACCACTCTGCTCGTGGAGCGCCCGCTCGCGCTCACCGGCGCGTGGTACGAGATCTTCCCCCGCTCCGAGGGCGCCACCCAGGACCCGGACACCGGGCTGTGGACCAGCGGCACCTTCGGGACCGCCCAGGAGCGGCTGCCCGCGATCGCCGACATGGGCTTCGACGTCGTCTACCTCACGCCCGTCCACCCGATCGGCTCGGCGAACAAGAAGGGCAAGAACAACACCCTGGACGCCGACGAGCTCGACCCGGGCTCGCCCTACGCCATCGGTGCCGCCGCGGGCGGGCACGACGCCCTGCACCCCGACCTCGGCGACTTCGACGACTTCGACGCCTTCGTCGCGCGCGCCGGCGAGCTCGGGCTCGAGGTGGCGATGGACATCGCGCTGCAGGCCTCCCCCGACCACCCCTGGGCCAGCAGCCACCCGGAGTTCTTCCAGATCCGGGCCGACGGCTCCATCGCCTACGCCGAGAACCCGCCGAAGAAGTACCAGGACATCTACCCCGTCTTCTTCGACAACACCCCGGACGCCGTGTATGCCGAGATCCGGCGGGTGATCCAGGTGTGGATCGACCACGGCGTGCGGATCTTCCGCGTCGACAACCCGCATACCAAGCCGGTGAACTTCTGGCAGTGGCTCATCGCCGACGTCGCCCAGGACCACCCGGACGTCATCTGGCTGGCCGAGGCCTTCACCAAGCCGATGATGATGCGCACCCTGGCCAAGGTCGGCTTCCAGCAGTCCTACACCTACTACGCGTGGCGCAGCACCGCGGCCGAGCTGCGGGAGTACGTCACCGAGCTGGCGACCGAGACCGCGCCCTACATGCGCCCCTCGTTCTGGCCGACGACGCACGACATCCTCACGCCCTACATGAGCAACGGCGGCGTGACCGCGCACCTCGTGCGCTCGGCGTTGGCCGCCACGCTGGTGCCGACCTACGGGATCTACGCCGGCTTCGAGCACGTCGAGGACGTCCCGCGCCCCGGCGCCGAGGAGCACGTCGACAACGAGAAGTACGAGTACAAGAACCGCCGCTGGGACGAGCCCGCCGACGGCCGACCCGACCTGTCCGGCTGGCTCACCATGCTCAACCGGATCCGGCGCGAGCACCCGAGCCTGCACTGGCTGCGCAACGTCAGCTTCCACCAGGCCGAGGACGAGAACCTGCTGGTCTTCTCCAAGCACGGCGGCGGCGCCGGGGACGGCTCGGCGCAGGACACGGTGCTCGTCGTGGCCAACCTCGACCCCTACGCGGTGCGCGGCTCCCGGCTGCACCTGGACCTGCCCGCCCTCGGGCTGAGCTGGGGCGACCGCTTCCGCGCCCACGACCTCGTCACCGGCGCCACCTGGACCTGGGACGACGCGCCCTACGTCGAGCTCGGACCCGGCTACGGGCACGAGCCGGTCCACATCATCCACGTCACCACGGCCTGAGAGGAGCACGATGCGCGGGCTGAACCTGCACCAGCCAGGGCTCAAGAACGACCCGGACTGGTTCCGCAAGGCGGTCTTCTACGAGGTCCTGGTCCGGGCCTTCGACGACTCGACCGGCTCGGGATCGGGCGACTTCTCCGGCCTGATGAACCGGCTGGACTACCTGCAGTGGCTCGGGGTCGACTGCCTGTGGATCCCCCCGTTCTACGCCTCGCCGCTGCGCGACGGCGGCTACGACGTGGCGGACTACACCGCGGTGCTGCCCGAGTTCGGGACGCTGCCCGACTTCCGCGAGCTCATCAGCCAGGCGCACGCCCGGGGCATCCGGATCATCACCGACCTCGTCATGAACCACACCAGCGACCAGCACCCGTGGTTCCAGGCCAGCCGGTCCGACCCCGAGGGCCCCTACGGCGACTTCTACGTGTGGTCCGACACCGACGAGCGGTATGCCGACGCCCGGATCATCTTCGTCGACACCGAGACCTCGAACTGGACCTTCGACCCGGTCCGCCGACAGTTCTTCTGGCACCGCTTCTTCTCCCACCAGCCCGACCTCAACTTCGAGAACGACGCCGTGCAGGCGGCGATGTTCGACGTCGTGCGCTTCTGGATGGACCTCGGCATCGATGGCTTCCGCCTCGACGCCGTGCCCTACCTCTTCGAGGAGGAGGGCACCAACTGCGAGAACCTCCCCCGCACGCACGAGTTCCTCGCGGCGCTGCGGGCCATGGTGGACGAGGAGTACCCGGGCCGGGTGCTGCTCGCCGAGGCCAACCAGATGCCGGCCGAGGTGGTCGACTACTACGGCACCCCCGAGGCGCCCGAGTGCCACATGTGCTTCCACTTCCCGGTCATGCCGCGGCTCTACTACTCGCTGCGCGAGGAGAAGGCGGAGCCGATCATCCGGGTCATGGACGAGACGCCGGCGATCCCGCCCGGCACCCAGTGGGGCACCTTCCTGCGCAACCACGACGAGCTCACCCTGGAGATGGTCTCCGGGGAGGAGCGCTCGGCCATGTACGGCTGGTACGCCCCCGACCCGCGGATGCGCGCCAACGTCGGGATCCGCCGCCGGCTGGCGCCGCTGCTCGACAACTCCCGCGAGGAGATCGAGCTCATCAACGCGCTGCTGCTCTCCCTGCCCGGCTCGCCCTGCCTCTACTACGGCGACGAGATCGGGATGGGCGACAACATCTGGCTCGAGGACCGTGACGCGGTCCGCACCCCGATGCAGTGGACCCCGGACCGCAACGCCGGCTTCTCCACCGCCGACCCCGGCAAGCTCTACCTCCCGGTGATCAGCTCGCTGGTCTACCACCACAACGGGGTCAACGTCGAGGCCCAGATGGCCAGCGGCTCCTCGCTGCTGCACTGGAACCGCGGCATGCTCCAGGTGCGGGCCCAGCACGAGGTCTTCGGGACCGGCGACTACCTCCCCTGCGAGGCAGACAACGACGCCGTCCTCGCCTTCGCCCGGGCGCTGCCGGAGGGCGACGACCGGGACGACGAGGAGCGCGAGGGGCACCCCGGGGTGCTCTGCGTCAACAACCTCTCCTCCCGGCCCCAGGCGACGACCATCACCCTGCCCGAGCGGCTCCGGGGCGCCGACGTCCGCGACCTCTTCGGCGGGCTGAACTTCCCCGACGTCGCCGCCGACGGCACGATCACCCTGACCCTGGGCTCACGCGGCTTCTTCTGGCTCGGGCTGCGTCCGCCCAAGGCCCCGGAGCGCGCCGAGCCCGCCACCACCGACGACCAGGTCCCGACCGAGGAGGCGTCCTGATGGCCACCCTCACCCCGACGTTCGAGGAGTTCCTGCCCGCCTGGGTCGCCCGGCAGCGCTGGTACCGCGGCAAGCAGGCCGGGACCCCCCGGCTGCGGCACGGCGGCAGCATCCGCTGGCAGGACCCCTTCGGCGAGGTCGGCATCGAGGACCACGTCCTCGTCGACGAGTCCGGTGCGGAGCCGATCGTCTACCAGGTGCCCCTCACCTACCGCGCCGAGGCGGTGCCCTTCCTCGAGCACGCCCTGGTCGCGACCGCTGAGCACGACGAGCTGGGCACCCGCTACGTCTACGACGCGACGCACGACCCGGTCTTCGCGCACGTGCTGCTCTCGGAGATGTATGCCGAGCACGACGTCCCGGCGGCGCAGGCGCGTCGCCTCGCGCCCGCGGGGCCCGCACCGGCGCTCGCCGCCTCCCGGGTGCTCATCGGCGAGCAGTCCAACACCTCGATCATCGTCGACATGCACGGCGAGGACCGGCCGGTCATCATCAAGCTGTTCCGGGTGCTGGCCGAGGGGGAGAACCCCGACGTCTCGGTCCAGACCGCGGTGAGCCGGGGTGGCTCGCGGCAGGTGCCGGACCCGGTCGGCGCGGTCGAGGGTCGCTGGGTCTCCCCCGACGGCGCCGAGGCGCACGGGCACCTCGCCTTCGCTCAGGAGTTCCTGCCCGGCACCGAGGACGCATGGCGGCGCGCGCTCGTCGCGGCCGGGGCGGACGAGGACTTCACCGAGGGCGCCCGCTCGCTGGGCGCCGCGACCGCCACGGTGCATACGGTGCTGCGGGAGGCCTTCGGGAGCCACGCCGGCGCCGGCCGCCGTTCCGAGCTGGTCGCGCAGATGCGCACCCGCGCCGAGCAGGCCTTCCGGGACGCCCCCGAGCTGGAGGCATACCGCGACCCGGTGCTCGCGATGTATGCCGAGCTCGAGTCCTCCGACCTGCCCGACCTGCAGCGGATCCACGGCGACTACCACCTGGGCCAGGTGCTCGACGCGCCCGACCGTGGCTGGGTGCTCCTCGACTTCGAGGGCGAGCCGCTGCGGCCGCTCGCCGAGCGCACCGAGCCCGACCTCGCGCTGCGCGACGTCGCCGGCATGCTCCGGTCCTTCGACTACGCGGCGGCCTCGGCCGCCCTCGCCGGCGTCGGCGACCGTGGCGCCTGGGCGGCCGCGGCCCGTGAGGCCTTCCTCGAGGGCTACGCGAGCGGGTCCGACGACGACCTGCGCGCCGGGCAGGCGTCGCTGCTGGCGGCCCTGGAGCTCGACAAGGCGCTCTACGAGGTCAGCTACGAGGCGCAGAACCGCCCCGACTGGGTGGTCATCCCGGTCGCCGCCGTGCAGCGCCTCCTGGGCGCCGCGGGCGACGTGCCCGAGACCGGCACGACGAAGGAGACCCCTGTGAGCACGAGCGACACCCCCGAGACCCGCACGGCCGACACGCCCAGCACGAGCGACGAGGCCCCTTCCCGACCGGACACCCCTTCCGTCCGGCCCGAGGCGGACGCAAGGGGTGTCCGGTCGGACGAGGAGGCGCCTGGTGCAGGGCCCAAGGCGGACGCACGGGGTGTCCGGTCGGAGGACGTCCCAGAGCCTGAGGATGTCCCGGAGCCCGACGGCATCGCCGACGACTACGGCGCCTCGCTCATCGAGGTCGAGCGGCACGACGGCCCGCTGGACCACCCGCCGACCGGGGACCGGCGCGCGGCCAGCGGCGCCGCCCCGGAGTATGCCTCCGGCCGCGGTGCCAGCGGCGGCTACCCGCACGCGCCGGTGCCGCCGCCGGAGGAGATGCAGGTCGGCACCCTGCCGCCCGGGCGACGCACCCGCGAGGAGCTCGAGCTCGGCCCGCGCCCCGGCCGCTCTGCCAGCGGCTGGTCCGGGGAGCCACAGGGCGACCCCGAGGTGCGGCACGCCGCGGCCTGGGACGAGGCCACCGGGTCCGAGCAGGTCGTCACCTCCCGACCCGGTGACCGCACGCCGCTGGAGGAGCCGAGCGCCCCGCCGGCCCCCCACACGCTGCCGCTGGACCTGGACGAGGCGGCCGACGTCGTCGACGGCCTGCACCGCACGCCCCAGGTGCTCCTGGGGGCGCACGCCCACGAGGGCCACGTCACGGTCCGGACCCTCCAGCCCGAGGCCACCGATGTCGAGGTGCTGCTCGCGGGCGGTGACACCGTCCCCATGACGCACGAGACCGGGGGCATCTGGGTCGCCGTCCTCGACCGCGAGACCGTCCCGGCCTACCGGCTCAAGGTGTCCAGCGGCACCGGTTCCGCCGTCGTGGACGAGGCATACCGGCACGGGCCGAGCCTGGGCCAGACCGACCTGCACCTCATCGGTGAGGGCCGCCACGAGGAGCTGTGGCGGGCGCTCGGCTCGCACGTCATGACGGTGCGGGACGAGCTGGGGCAGGTCACCGGGACCCGTTTCGCGGTGTGGGCGCCGCACGCCGAGGCGGTGCACGTCGTCGGCGACTTCAACGGCTGGAACGGCGCCACCCACGCCCTGCGCGCGCACGACGACTCCGGTGTGTGGGAGCTCTTCGTGCCCGGCGTCGCCGAGGGTGCGCACTACAAGTACGACATCACCGGCCCGGACGGCGTGCGCCGCGCCAAGGCCGACCCCATGGCACGGGCCAGCGAGGTCCCGCCCTTCAACAACTCGGTCGTCACCGTGAGCACCCACCGCTGGGGCGATGCCGCGTGGATGGCGCAGCGCGCCGCCGGGGACGTCCACCACGGCCCGATGAGCATCTACGAGGTGCACCTGGGCAGCTGGCGCAAGGGTCTGGGCTACACCGAGATCGCCGACCAGCTCGTGCCCTACGTCGCCGAGATGGGCTTCACCCACGTCGAGCTCATGCCCGTCATGCAGCACCCCTACGGCGGGTCTTGGGGCTACCACGTCACCGGCTACTACGCCGCGGACAGCCGGTTCGGGCACGAGGACGGCCTGCGCCACCTCATCGACCGGCTGCACCAGGCCGGGGTCGGCGTCATCCTCGACTGGGTGCCAGGGCACTTCGCCACCGACCCGTGGGCGCTGGCCCGCTTCGACGGCACCCCGATCTACGAGCACCCGGACCCGCGCAAGGGCTGGCACCCGGAGTGGGGCTCCTACATCTTCGACTTCGGGCGGCCGGAGGTGCGCAACTTCCTCGTCGCCAACGCCACCTACTGGCTGGAGGAGTTCCACGCCGACGGGCTGCGCGTCGACGGCGTCGCCTCGATGCTCTACCTGGACTACTCCCGCGAGGAGGGCCAGTGGGTGCCCAACCGGCACGGCGGCCGGGAGAACCTCGAGGCCGTGGCGCTCCTGCAGGAGGCCAACGCGACGGCATACCGGCGCTCCCCGGGCGTGGTGATGATCGCCGAGGAGAGCACCTCCTGGCCGGGCGTCACCGCCCGCACCGACGAGGGCGGGCTGGGCTTCGGCTTCAAGTGGAACATGGGCTGGATGCACGACACCCTCGGCTATCTCGGCGCCTCCCCCTTCGCCCGCGCGCACCAGCACCACGCGCTGACCTTCTCCCTCGTCTACGCCTTCGGCGAGAAGTACATCCTGCCGATCAGCCACGACGAGGTCGTGCATGGCAAGGGCTCGCTCGTGCGCAAGATGGCCGGCGACGCGTGGCAGAAGTTCGCCACCACGAGGGCCTTCCTCGCCTACCAGTGGAGCCACCCGGGCAAGCAGCTGCTCTTCATGGGCTCGGAGTTCGCGCAGGCGCGCGAGTGGGCCGACGGCGGGTCGCTGAGCTGGGAGCTCACCGAGCAGCCCGAGCACGCCGGGATCCAGAGGCTGGTCCGCGACCTCAACCGCCTGTATGCCGAGCTGCCCGCCCTGTGGCAGATCGACCACCACGAGGACGGCTTCAGCTGGCTGGACGCCAACGACGCCGGCCGCAACCAGTACTCCTTCCTGCGCTGGGGCAACGAGGGCGACCTCGGCCCGGGGCTGCGCCCGGTCGTCGCGGCCGTGGTCAACTTCAGCGGCATACCCCACCATCAGGTGCACGTCGGACTGCCCTACGGCGGCCGCTGGCGCGAGGTGCTCAACACCGACGCCGAGGACTACGGCGGCTCGGGCCAGGGCAACATGGGCTCGGTCGAGGCGGTCGACCACCCGCACCAGGGCCAGCCCTGGTCGGCGCTCATCACGGTCCCCCCGCTGGGCGCGGTCTGGCTGGTGCCGGACCCCGTGGACGAGCAGGACCTCACCCGGCGCTCCGAGCCGGAGACCGCCGCGGCCACGACGGCCGAGGAGACCGGCGAGGTCGTCACCGGGGCGACGGAGGAGGACACGGACGTGGACAGCACCGACAACGGCACCGAGGACGGCGCCGAGGGCCTCGACGAGGGCTCCACCGAGGAGCTGGCCCACGGCGAGCTCGCCCCGGAGCACCCCTTCGTCGCCGAGGGTGGCCAGCCGATCGACCACGAGGAGCGCACGACGGTCGCCACGCTGGACGAGAGCGACGGCGAGGCGGCCGGCCAGGACTTCTCGAGGTTCGGCGTGGCCCACCGGTCGGACGGCGACGAGGCCGCCGACGAGGAAGAGTGAGAGGCAGAGGCTGATGGCACGACAAGACCGCGCCGGCACGAGGGCGACGCAGGAGGACCTGGTCGACGTGGAGGCCCTGCTGCGGGCCTACACCGAGACCGTCCCCGACCCCGACGACATCGACCAGCAGGTCGCCTTCGGCACGTCGGGGCACCGCGGCAGCTCGCTGGACGCCACCTTCAACGAGCAGCACATCCTGGCCACCACCCAGGCGATCTGCGACTACCGGGCCGGGCAGGGCACCGAGGGCCCGCTCTTCCTGGGCAAGGACACGCACGCGCTGTCGATCCCGGCCTGGCGCAGCGCGCTCGAGGTGCTCGTCGCCAACGGCGTGGACGTGTGGACCGAGGGCTCGGAGGAGGAGTTCACCCCGACCCCGGCGGTGTCGCGGGCGATCATCGCGCACAACCTCGAGGGCGAGGCCCCCCGGCCGGAGGCCGACGGGATCGTCATCACGCCCTCGCACAACCCGCCCCGCGACGGGGGTTTCAAGTACAACCCGCCGCACGGCGGACCGGCCGACACCGACGCGACCGGTTGGATCGCCGACCGGGCCAACGAGCTGCTCCGCGGCGGCCTCGCCGAGGTCAGCCGGGTGCCGCTCGAGGAGGCCCTGCAGTCGGTGCAGACCTACGACTTCATGGGCGAGTACGTCCGGGCCCTGCCCCGGGTCGTCGACGTCGAGGCGATCCGCGAGGCCGGCGTCCGCATCGGCGCCGACCCGCTCGGCGGCGCCTCGGTGGCCTACTGGCAGGCGATCGCCGACGAGCACGGGCTCGACCTCACCGTGGTCAACCCCGACGTGGACCCGACCTGGTCGTTCATGACGCTGGACTGGGACGGCAAGATCCGGATGGACTGCTCCTCCCCGGACGCCATGGCCTCGCTCATCGACATCATGTCGGGCGAGGGTGGCGGCTCCTACGACGTGGCCACCGGCAACGACGCGGACGCCGACCGGCACGGGGTCGTCACCCCCGACGGCGGCCTGCTCAACCCCAACCACTACCTCGCGGTCGCCATCGACTACCTCTACGGCGGGGCCCGGCCGGACTGGCCGCGCGGCACCGCCATCGGCAAGACCCTGGTCAGCTCCTCGATGATCGACCGCGTCGCCCGGGCCCTGGACCGCGAGCTCACCGAGGTGCCCGTCGGCTTCAAGTGGTTCGTCCCCGGGCTCATGGACGGCTCCATCGCCTTCGGCGGCGAGGAGTCCGCGGGCGCCTCCTTCCTGTGCCGTGACGGCTCGGTCTGGTCCACGGACAAGGACGGCATCATCCTGGCGCTGCTCGCCTCCGAGATCATCGCCCGCACCGGCCGCTCCCCCTCGCAGCGGTATGCCGACCTCGTCGCCGAGGTCGGTGGCGGCCAGACCCCGGCCTACGCCCGGATCGACGCACCCGCGGGCCGGGAGCAGAAGGACCGGCTCAAGAAGCTGTCCGCGGACGACATCAGCGCCACCGAGATCGCCGGCGAGCCCATCACCGCCATCCTCACCGAGGCGCCCGGCAACGGCGCGGCGATCGGCGGGGTCAAGGTGACCACGGAGAACGCCTGGTTCGCCGCCCGGCCCTCCGGGACCGAGGACGTCTACAAGATCTACGCCGAGAGCTTCCGGGGGCCCGAGCACCTCGCGCAGGTGCAGGCGGAGGCGCAGCAGGTCGTGGACGCCGCGCTGGGCGGCTAGGCGCTCAGGGTCCGCCGGCTCAGTAGAGCGCGCTCATGAGCGCCCGGCGGGCCTTGCCGACGCGCTCGTCCTGGCTGCCGATGACGTCGAAGAGGCCGAGCAGGTGGTTGCGGGCCCGGTCGCGGTCCTCGCCGCTGGTGCGGCGGACCGTCTCGACGAGGCGGCCGAAGCCGTCCTCGACGTGCCCGCCCACCAGGTCGACGTCGGCGGCGTCGATCTGCGCCTGCACGTCCTCCGGCCGGTCCGCGGCGGCCTGCCGCACGGCGGCCAGGTCCATCGAGGCGGTGCGCTCCAGCAGCCGGACCTGGCCGAGCCCGAGCCGGGCCAGCTCGTCGGCCGGGTCCTGCTCGAGCGCCTTCTCGTAGGCGGAGATCGCGCCCGCCCAGTCGCCGCGGTCGATGGCGTCGTAGGCCTCCTGGTGCAGCGGCGGCAGCTCCTCGGCCGGCTCCTCCTGCTCCCCGTTCTCCTCCGGCACCCCGTCGTCGTCGCCGACCTCCACCCGGCCGGTGACCGCGTTGGTGACCGCCGCCTCGAGGAACTTCTCGAGCAGCTGGTCGACCTGCTCCATCGGCTGCACGCCGAGGTAGAAGGGCATCGGCTGGCCGCTCAGCAGACCCATGACGACGGGCAGGGAGGACACCTGGCCGAAGACCTGCTGCAGCACCGGGGTCAGCGCCTGCAGGATGCCGGGGCTGCCGGAGATGTCCACGCCGGCGACCTGGAAGCGGCCGCCCGAGGTGCGGGCGCGCTCGGCGAGGTCGCGCAGGTGGGTGAGCGACTCGGGCAGCTGCGGGCTCCACAGGACCATGACCACGGGCGTCGTGAGGCTAACGTTGACGACGGACTCGAAGGTCTCGTCGCTCACCTGGACCAGGGCGCCGCTGCGGCCCGGCACTCCCCCGCCGGACCCTGCCTGCGGCGCGGCGCCGCCCGAGGGCGCGCCCGCTCGCGGGGAGAGCTGGGAGAGGTCGACGGCTCCGCGCAGCGCGGCGGTGGAGAAGGGCTGATCGGTCATGCGTCCAGGGTAGGCCGTGCGCGGGGTGCTCCCCGACGCGGCCGGTGGGTGACTACTCGCCGGAGGCGTCCACCAGCTGCTCGGAGGCGGCGATCATCTCCGGCTTGAACTCGACGTCCTCCGAGGGGGCCCGCATCGCGACGAAGACCGACGTGCGCAGGGTGGCCTGCGAGGTCAGCACCTCGGTGTCCTGGAAGGCGCGGAAGGCGTCCGGGGTCGTCAGCTGCGTGCCCGCGTCGACCACGAACTGGGTGTCGCGCAGCAGCGAGCCCATGACGAAGCCGGTGCCGTCCTCGAACAGCAGGGTGGTGACGTCGTCGGAGACGAGCCAGTTCTTCTCCCGCAGCTCGGCCTGACCGTCGAGCTGCGCCGCCTGCTCCTCCGCGGCGTCGCGGACGGCGGGGGCATACCCGTGGGTGCGGTAGTCGGGGACCTCGTCGGGCTGCGGCCACTCGGTGTAGGCACCCACCGACTTGAGCAGCTCGCGCGGCTGCATCGTCAGCTCACCCTTGCCCTCGCGCAGCACGGGGCTGCCCGCGGAGCGGCCGTCGAAGGTCGGGACCTCGGTGCCCGGCAGCATCGCGGCCTCCCAGGTGATGCGGAAGTCCTCGGTCTCGCCGCTGTCGCTCGTGAGCAGGTGCAGGCGCGGCGCCCCCTCCTCGGGGACGCTCTGCACGAGCAGGTAGGCGGGGGTCTCGCCGTCGTCGCGGCTCACCGCGAGCACGATGGGCTCGACCGGGTTCTCCTCGAGGTCGACCTCCGCGGGCTCCCCGTCCACGCCCTCGAGGCGGTCGGCCGCCTTGTGCGCGCGCAGCGCGGTGCCGGCGAGCGAGGCCTCCTGGGCCTCCTGGATGTCCTCGCCGTCGCCCTGGTCGGCGCGGACCCGCTCGGTCAGCACCTCGGTGGCGACCTCCTCGGCGTCCTCCAGCGAGATCGCGCCCGCGTCGGCCTCGGTCGTCATCTCGACCGTGGTCTCGCTGGCGTCGTCGGCGGCGGCGGCCTCGGTGGCCGTGGCAGTGTCGTCGGCGGTGGCGGTGGTGCCGCCCTGGTCGGCACCCTCGGTCGGGTCGCCGGCCGTCTCGTCGCCGGAGCACGCGGCAAGAACGAGGGCCGAGCTCAGCGTGGCGGCGGCGGTGATCCTGGAGAACTTCATAACGATATGGTAAACATCGCCCTCGCGCGCGGCGAAATCAGCGATCTCCCAGGGAGGTCTCCGCATCGGCGTCGCGCCGGTCCCGCGTCCGCACCCCGTCCTCGTCGGCCGGACCGCTCACGATCCGCTCCAGGACGAGGTAGAGACCATAGATGGCGAGCAGGGCGGCCGTCACGTGCAGGAGCAGCGCCAGGGCCACACCGATGATGACACCGGCCCGCCAGTACCTCCCCCAGGAGACCGCGAGCACGCTCGGGACGAGGACGGCGAAGAGCGCGCCCAGCGCCAGCTCGGCCGGCCAGGGCCGGTCCCCCATCCACGGCACGACGTCCCACACGTCGAAGAAGTCGAGGGTCGCCGCCGTGCCGAGCAGGGTCACGAGGCCGAGCAGGCCGACCAGCTGGATGCGCTTGACCAGGTCGCCGCTGGCCCACAGCGTGCTGATCGTCACCGCGGCCCACATGAGCCAGGCCCGGACCCGGCCGGTCCCCAGGGCGATCATCGCCGTGCGAAAGATCCGGTCCGCCTCGTGCCGCCGGACCGGCGGGCCCTCATGGCTCCCCGGCCGGACCAGCGCGTCGTGCAGGACCGCCGCGGGCAGGAAGTCACCGCTCTTGGGCACCAGCCAGGTGAACAGGTCCGGGACCGAGGCGAAGTCGGTGACGAAACCGGCGGGGACGACGAGGGCGTCGGCATACTCCGGCGTGGTGTAGCCGACCGCGCGCAGCAGGGTGAAGTCCCGACCGTCGACGCTGCGCAGCTCCAGCCGGAGCGGACCACCAGTCTCGACGTCGAAGAACTCGCCCATGGTGCTCCTCCTCTAGCCCGCGAACCTGTCCGTCGCGCGGATGAGCGCGTCGAGGTTGCCCGGTTCGGAGAACGCATGCCCCGCGTCAGATACCACCTGGAAGTCGGCGTCCGAGAGCCGGGCGGCGAGGTCGAAGGCGGTGCGGGCCGGGGTGCACATGTCGAGGCGGCCCTGGACGATGACCGTCGGCAGGTGGGCGATCCGGTGGGCCTGGTCCAGCAGCGCGCCCTCGCGCAGGAAGCCGCCGTGCACGAAGTAGTGGTTCTCGATCCGGGCGAAGGCCACGGCCTGGGCGGGCTCGGTGGCCTTGCGGTAGCCCTCCTCGTCCGGCAGCACCGAGATGACCCGGGACTCCCAGCCGCTCCACGCCTGGCCCGCGGGCACGTGCACCGCGGGGTCGGGGTCGAAGAGCAGCTCGTGGTAGGCCAGCTGCATCTCGTGCCGCCGCTCCGGGGCGACCGGGGCGACGAACTCCGCCCAGTGGTCGGGGTAGACGTGCTCGAGGTGGCCGCGCTCGTACATCCAGGAGAGCTCGGCGGGGCGCAGCGTGAAGATGCCGCGCAGGACGAGCTCGGTGACCCGCTCAGGGTGCGCCTGGGCGTACGCCAGCGAGAGGCAGGAGCCCCAGGACCCGCCGAAGACCTGCCAGCGCTCGATCCCCAGGTGCTCGCGGATCCGCTCCATGTCGGCGACGAGGTGGGTGGTGGTGTTGGTGGCCCAGAGCGCGTCGTCGACCGTCGTCGAGGCGTGCGGGGTGGACCTGCCCGCCATCCGCTGGTCGAAGAGCACGATGTGGTAGCGCTCGGGGTCGAAGACCCGACGCTGCTTCGGGCTGGTGCCGCTGCCGGGGCCGCCGTGCACGAAGACGACCGGCTTGCCCTCAGGGTTGCCGGACTCCTCGACGTAGACCTCGTGGCCGTCGCCGACGTCCAGCATCTGGGTGCGGTAGGGCTCGATCTCGGGGTAGAAGGTGCGTCGCTCGCTCACCCTCCGACGGTAGCGCTCCGGTCCGACCTCCCCGGCGCGGGGCGGACCATGCGCAGCTCGACGACGCCCTCGTGGCCGTCCAGGCCCTCCGTGCCGTCCGGCGCGAAACCCTGCTGCTCGTAGAAGCGGACCGCGCGGTCGTTGCCCCGCGCCACCCAGAGGTATGCCGCGCGGTCGCCGAGGGCGCGGGCCAGCAGCTCCTGGGCGAGGCCGGTGCCGTGGAGCTCCGGCGCGACGTTGAGGGTGAAGAGCTGGTGCGGGGTGGGTGGGTCCTCGTCCCGGGCCGGGCCGTGGAGGCAGAAGCCCGCGGGCTGCCCGTCGCTGGTCGCGAGCAGGATGCCGCGGCCGTCGTCCGGCACCGCGCCGGCGTCGTAGGCCGCGACCACCTGGTCCCACATCGGTCGGAACTGCTCGGGGTCGAGGGCGTCGACGACCTCGTCGGACATGATCCCGCGGTAGGTCGCCGCCCAGACCCGGGCGTGCAGCGCCGCGATTCCCTCGGCGTCCCCGGCCCGCGGCTCCCGGAGCTCCCAGGTCGCACGGACCGGCTCCTGCGACCCGTCGCGTCCCGAGGTGTACCCCGGGGGCTGTGCGGGCTCGCTCATCCTCCGACCGTCGCCGCTCAGCGCTGCGGGACGGTGACGATGAGGGCGTCGCCCTGGCCGCCGCCGCCGCAGAGCGCGGCCGCGCCGGTGCCGCCGCCACGGCGCTGGAGCTCCAGCGCGAGGTGCAGCAGGATGCGGGCCCCGGACATCCCGATCGGGTGGCCGAGCGCGATGGCCCCGCCGTTGACGTTGACCTTGTCCTCGTCGAGGCCGAGCTCGGCCACGGAGGCCAGGCCGACGGCGGCGAAGGCCTCGTTGATCTCCACGAGGTCCAGGTCGGTCGGCTCGATGCCCAGCTTGGCGCAGGCGGCGGCGATGGCGCGCGCCGGCTGGCTCTGCAGCGTGGAGTCCGGCCCGGCCACCATGCCGTGGGCGCCGATCTCGGCGATCCACTCCAGACCCAGCTCCTGGGCCTTGGCCTTGCTCATCACGACGACGGCGCACGCGCCGTCGGAGATCTGCGAGGCCGAGCCGGCGGTGATCGTGCCGTCCTTCGTGAAGGCCGGCCGCAGCTTGCCCAGGGACTCGGTGGTGGTGTCGGCCCGGATGCCCTCGTCGGTGCTCACGGTGACCGGGTCGCCCTTGCGCTGCGGGATCTCGACCGGGACCACCTCGTCGGCGAAGAGGCCCTCGTCCCACGCGGCGGCCGCCCGCTGGTGGCTCCGTGCGGAGAAGGCGTCCTGCTCCTCGCGGGTGAAGCGACCCTCGTCGTCGGCGCTGTTGGCGGCCTCGGTCAGCCCGCCCATCGCCTGGTCGGTGAAGACGTCCCAGAGCCCGTCGTAGGCCAGGTGGTCGCGCATCGTCACGTCGCCGTACTTGAAGCCCGAGCGCGACTTCTCCAGCAGGTGCGGCGCCTGGCTCATCGACTCCTGGCCCCCGGCGACGACGACCTCGACCTCGCCGGCCCGGACGAGCTGGTCGGCGAGCGCGATCGCGTCGATGCCGGACAGGCAGACCTTGTTGATGGTCAGCGCGGGGACGTCCATGGGGATCCCGCCGGCGACGGCCGCCTGGCGCGCCGGGATCTGCCCGGCCCCCGCGGTCAGCACCTGGCCCATGATGACGTAGTCGACCTGGTCCCCCGAGACCCCGGCGCGCTCCAGCGCACCGGCGATGGCGTGACCCCCGAGCTCGGCCCCGGACAGGCCGGAGAGCGACCCGAGCAGCCGCCCCATCGGGGTGCGGGCTCCCGCGACGAGGACGGACGTGGTGGCTTCGGACATGGGCTCGACTCCTCCGGCGACGGTGACAGGTATGCCTGTCTCGTCACTGTAACCGGGCCGCGCGCTTGCCCCCGGGTCAGCCTCCGTGGACCACCTGGCCGTCGAGCACCGTCGCGCTCACCAGGGTGTAGCGGAACCGGCGGGCCCGCTCGGCGCTCGTGGCGGCCTGCGCCAGCGGGTCCTGCTCGAGCAGGACCAGGTCGCCGCGGTCGCCCTCGCGCACGCGCTGCCCGTCCACCGAGGCGGCCAGCGCCTCCCGCGGCGTGATCTCCTGCTCGGGGTGCCAGCTCTCGCCGTCCTCCGGGCCGCGGTGCACCGCCGCGGCCATCGCCAGCCAGGGGTCCAGCGGCGACACCGGCGCGTCCGAGCCCAGCGTCAGCTCGATGCCCGCGTCGAGGAAGCTGCGCAGGGTGAAGGTCCGGTCGGTGCGGTCGGGCCAGCACTGCTCGGTGACCGAGCGGTCGTCCAGCAGGTGCGCCGGCTGCACGCTGGCCACCACCCGCTGGGGCAGCTCGGCCCAGCGCCGCACGTCCAGCGGGTCCACGAGCTGGGCGTGCTCCACCGACCCGACGGCGCCCGTGGCCGCGAAGGCGTCGAGCACGGCGCCCACCGCGGCGTCCCCGATGGCGTGCAGCGCGGCCCGTAGCCCCGCACCCTTCGCCCTCGCCAGCAGCTCGGTGAGCTCCTCCACCGGGTAGTTCGCCGCCCCGGCGGGGTCCTTGAGCAGGTGACCGTCGGCATACGGGGCGCAGCACCACGCCGTGCGCGTGTTGAGCGAGCCGTCGGTGATGATCTTCAGCGGGCCCATCGTCACCAGGCCGTCGGTGGCCCGGATGGGCGCGCCGGTGCGCAGCCCGGCGGCGATGGCGTCCTCGAGGCCCTCGGGGTAGACGCCGGTGCGCGCGCGGAGCGGGGGCATACCCTCGGCGGTCCGCTCGCGCCACTGCTCCCACGGCCGCCCGAACTCCAGATCGACGATCCCGACCACGCCGAGGGTGTGCGCGGCCTGGATCGCCCGGGAGACGGCGTACTCCGACTCCTCCCGGGCGCCGTGCAGCCGCTGCAGCCGGTCGTAGAGCGGGAACCACTCCGCCTCGGCGACGACACCCTCCACCTGGGGGCCGTCGAGCAGGCGCAGCGCGGCGCTGTTGAGCCAGCCGTGGTGGCCGTCGCCACTGATGAGAGCCACCGGGACCTCCCCGGTGACGGCGTCCAGCGCCGCGACGGTCGGCTGCTCGAGCCAGCGGCCGGTGCGGTGCCCCCACCCCACGAGCACCCCCGTCGGGCTGTCGAAGCCCCAGGTGAGGCGGTCCACCACGCGGGCCAGCACCTCTGACGGGCTCGCCGTGCCCGAGGTGTCCAGCCGGGTCTGCCCGAGGCCCCACTGGACCATGTGCACGTGCTGGTCCCACAGCCCCGGCACGACGTGGCGCCCGCCACCGTCCAGGAGCGGCACCCCGGGCACGTCCCCCAGGCCCGGGGCCACCGTGGCGATGACCCCGTCCCGCACGAGGACGTCCACCGGCTCGACCGGCGCCTTCGGGTCGTCGTCGATCGCGACGACCCGCACGTCGCGCAGCAGCAGATCGTTCATGCGGGGGATGCTAGTGCGACATACCGCGCCGGCTGCGGGGGGCTGGCGGACCACCGCCCTACGGTGGTCACATGAGTCCCGTCCGTCACGCCCGCAGGCCGACCCCTGCCGCGGGGACCGCACGGTGACGACGCAGCAGACACCACGGCGCACCCCGCCCGAGCCGGTCCTCGACGACAGCCCTGAGGGCCGTGCCGCCCGGCTGCGCCGCGCCGCGCGGGCCATCAACCCGGCGGCGGCGCCCCGGGCCGGCGTCCGGGCGGTCCAGCGCTGGCAGACCTTCCGGGTGCGCCAGCGCGAGCTGCTCGACGAGAGCAACCGGCTGCAGTCCGAGCTGTGGGCGCAGATCCACGGCGCGGGCCCGGCGCCCTCCACCGGTGCGCAGGGCACGGAGCAGACCCCGCCCGCCGGCGACCAGCGGAGCCGTCGCCGGGACGAGCCCTCGGGCCGGACCCGCCAGCCGCTGCTCTGGGCCTCGCCCTTCTCCATCGGGTTCACCGGCGCGCTCGGTGTGCTGCTGGCCTGGCTGCTCGTCCAGAACCTCACCCGCCTCTCCTCGGTCCTGACCTACCTGCTCATCGCGGTCTTCCTCACCCTCGCCCTCAACCCGCTCGTGGAGTGGCTGACCCGGCGCGGCGTGAGCCGGCCGAGCAGCGTCTTCGTCGTCTTCATGGGCTTCGTCACGGTCGTCGCGGTGAGCGCGGTGACCCTGCTCCCGGGGGTGGTCGCCCAGGCGGTCACCCTGGTGGAGCGCGCGCCGCAGGTCGTGGAGGAGGTCGCGGCGTCGCCGTGGCTGGTGGAGCTGGACCAGCGGTATGCCGTGAGCGAGCGGGCGACCACCGAGCTGGACCGGCTGCTCACCGAGCGCGGGACGTGGACCACGCTCTTCGGCGGGGTCCTCGGCGCCGCGGGCTGGGTCGCCGGCAGCCTCGTCGGAGTCCTCACCTCGGCCATCCTCACCCTCTACCTCCTGGCGACGCTGCCCGCGGTCAAGGACGGGGCATACCGCCTCGTGCCGTCCAGCCGCCGCTCCGGCGTGGTCCGGCTCGCCGAGGAGATCATGCGCCGCGTCGGGGGGTATGCCCTCGGCCAGGCCACGGTCGCGACCATCAACGCCGTCTGCTCGTGGCTGATGATGCAGGTCCTGGGCATCCCCTACGCCGCGATCCTCGCGGTCTCGGTCGGCCTGCTCGGCCTCATCCCGCTCATCGGGGCGACGCTGGGCGCGGTCATCGTCGCGCTCTCGGCGCTCACCGTCTCCCCCACGCTCGCGCTGGTCGTGCTCGTCTACTACGTCATCTACCAGCAGCTCGAGAACTACTGGATCGTGCCGCGCATCATGAAGCGCACCGTCTCCGTGCCCGGCGCCGTCACCGTCGTCGCGGTGCTCGCGGGCGGGACCCTGCTCGGCGTCCTCGGCGCGCTCATCGCCATCCCCGTCGCCGCCGGGCTGCTCCTCATCTACGAAGAGGTACTCGTGCCGCGGCAGGAGCGGCTCTAGCCCGCTCGCTGCGGCTGCGGCTGCGGCCACGAGCGGTAGCCGAGCAGCTCGGCGTCCCGCACGTAGCCGAAACCCTCGTAGAGCGCGACGGCGGGCGCGTTGACCTCGTCGACCACGAGGTCGACCGTGCCTTGACCGGACCGGCGCAGCAGCTCGCGCGAGATGGCGGAGAGCATCCCCGGCGCGAGCCCGGTGCCCCGGTGACCGGGCGCGATCGCGAGGAAGTCGAGATATCCGGCGCCGTCGGCCTGGATCTCCCCGGAGGCGTAGCCGGCGACCTCGCCGTCGCGCTCCAGGACCAGGGTGGCCCGCGCCTCGTCCGCCAGCAGCTGGCGGGCGCTGGCGTAGGTGCCGGGGAAGGCCTCGTCGTGCAGGGAGGTGAGGGCGTCCAGGTCGGCGGGCGTGGCGACGCGGGCGTCCGGCGCGGCGGCCGGCCAGCGCTGCGCCGTCGCGGTGGTGGCCCGGTAGGCGATGCTCACGCCGGTGGCGTGCCAGCCGAGGTCGGCGGCCAGCCGCGCCATGCCGGTGTGCGCGGGGGCCGCGCTCAGCTCGTGCCGCTCCACCCCGGGCGGCAGCTGCTCCAGGGCCGCACGCACCAGCGGTACGGCGTGCTCGGACCAGGTCCGGTCATCCAGGGTCCACGGCCCGTGGATCCAGCTGCGCATCGTGTCCTCGGGGTCGACGTCGTGCAGCACCGCCCCGACCACCCGGCCGGAGGGGTCCACGGCGACGCGCAGGGTCTCCTGCCAGGGGGTGTCGAGGTCGTCGAGCTCGGCCCGGATGCCCTCGGCCTCGGTACCGAGGTAGGCGCAGGCGGTCGCCGGCGAGCGCTGGGCGGCGACGACGATGTCTATCGCGGCGTCGCGCTGCGCTGCGTCGGCAGGGGTGATGGTCATCCGGTGAGGCTAGCGACGACCGGCGCGCGCGGGCCAGCGCATTCTTCTAGGCTCGCCCGGACCCTTCTCGGGGGCGCGGCTCAGGCGAAGGGTCCGCCGGGCGGCGGCGCTCGAGGGCGGACCAGCAGACGGTATGCGAGTGGCGCCGGTTCTCGGCCTCCTGCATCCCGGCGACCGGCCAGGCGACCGCATGGGCATCAATAGAGAAGAGTCGCCGTCAACAATACAATCCCGGCCGGTACGAACATTCTTTTCTCCGACAACATCTGTTCAGAGACAGGCATACTGGACAATACACGGCTACGCACCCAAGACAACCCCAAGGATTGAAGCAAGCGAAAGCACACGCTGCACAGCAATTGAAAGCACACGTGTAACTGAAATCCACACACCTGCATGGGTAGCAAGGGGGACATTGGGACGTACTGGTACACGATCTGCCGGCAGTGGTTATCGGCAGTGGCGACCCCGCTAGCGAACCCAAATCGTCCACGGCGCGATCTACAACACCCGAGTCGACACTGAGGTCTAAGCGCAAGAGATCTTCTGCTTGAGACCAGCGGAACAATAGAACTCTATTGCGAGAATCGCCGTTTTGCTCTAACGAATACGAAACCAACATTGAGTTATCAGCCTGCGCCGAAACTGCGGTGAGCGTACCACCTTGATTCGTCTGATGTATGGCTCCAAACAGTTCCAACTGCTTTCGCGCTCCATCTGAGCCGACCGCGAGGGACATCACAAGTCCGGCTGCCCGGTGCCCAGCCTCCGCAGCTTGCCTCACGCCCTTGACGGACGACACATCGAGCAGGGATTTTTCGCGACTGCGCGTCGGCATTTCCTCCGAGGCAACAAGTTCCAGTTGCTGCAGCCAGTCCTTCTCCTGATCTGGCCCCCTTCGCTCTGCCCCCACGGCCGGGCTGGCAGTCAGGTAGGACAATCCTGCACCCACACCTAGAAGCCCGCGCAAGAAGGTGCTTCGCCGCACGCTTGGGCCGTCGCCAGTCGGCACCCCTGATTCGCCGGGACCCAGGGCAACTGCTACTGCTGCCGTTCGCCTCGGCCCAAGGACCCGAATCAACTGCGGCAACATGCTCATTCCCGACCATGTCTCGACTTCATCGCTAGAACGCCATCGCACTAGTGTCGGCCTGTTCAACATGTCACCCTGTGCAGACTTCGCTATTTCCAACAGCTGAGGGTCGCGCAGACTTACCGCGCGGACGCGGTTTCCAGATGCTTGTTGAACTCTCTGTGCGACATCACTACACGTACTACACCCTGAGTCAAAAGCCAGGTAATACTCTGACATGAACACTCACACCCCACTCGTCGCATGGCGCGTCAATCGCACGCGGCGACGCTCGTTAACTCTCACTTGACGTCTCACAACCATCTTCCCCACCCATGCAATAACCATAGGCACGGACATCCAAAGGGCACCCTGCCCCCAATGCTCTCCCGCCAGGAAAATGACGGCTAGGATGACCCCCAACACCAACAGAGCTAGGACCTCGGCCGCAATCTTTGAGTGCTTCCACATGATCACGTAGCCACACAACGCCCAGACAAGGATAAAAATTGCCCCGAGCCACGAGCGCGGGGCGCTACTGAAAAAGTAGCCTAGCACCGCAAATGAGACAGCTACAGCAAGAGTCGGACCCGTGGTCACCCCCGGCGTCCTCCCATTGCTGCTTTCTATTCTCATGCCTTGAACCTGCCTCCCCGAGGAAGTACCCTGTTGTACAGTATCAAGTGATACAGAATCGGTCAAGAGGGGACTGTCCGGCTAGCCTCGATCTTTCATCGGGTGCGGTCGACGGGTGGTGGCGGCGTCGCGATGACGGTCGGGGGCTGATTCTGGAACCGGGGTACGACAAGAATCCGGGAGTGCGTCCAGGGGCATCGGGTTCCACGTGCCGAGGGGCCTGTTGCTGCTGGTTGGGTCAGGACGATGGCGGGGATCAAGGCGTGGCCGCGCCGGCCAGGCGGGTTCAGCCGGTCAGGACGAACTGGGCGTAGGCGGCGTCTTTCTTCAGGTGCAGGACCACGCGGCGGCCGGCAGGCCCGTTCCCGCACGCCCGCTCGTGCCCAGTTGACCGCCCGCACGGCCGCGTCGTCCTCACCGGCCAGGCTTGTCAGGGTGCGGGAAACCGTGGCCTCGAAGGCGACCTTCCCTGACACGCCGGGTTCGGCCCGCAACGGGCCAGGTCAGCCAGGCAATCCCCACCCAGCGCGAGAGGCAACGCGAGATCGGTGAGGATCTTGCTCGGGTCAGGCAACGCGGTCGGCTTCGCAAGGCAGTCACGTCAGCCCGCGGGCCGGAGGTCAGGCAGGTGGCCTTGACGGCCCGAGTCAGCAACACTCCACCAACTTGGGCAACCGCACCCGAGCGATCAGGCGAAGGAGCCGCCGGGGCGGCGGCGCTCGCGGGCGGACCAGCAGACGGTGTGCCAGTGGCGCCGGTTCTCGGCCTGCTGCATCCCGTCGACCGGCCAGGCGACCGTGTGGGCGACCCCGGCACCGACCTGCTGCTGGCACCCGGGGCAGCGGTAGCTCTTGCCGCTGTCGTTGGGGCGGACCTGGCGCACCGCCCAGACCTGGCCGGCGAAGCGCACCTCCTGCGGCCCTCCCCGTGGCGGCAGCCCCGGGCCCCCGCCCGTCCCGGCCCGGCGCCGGGGTCGTCCCCCGCGCCGCGGCCGGTTGGAGCGCGGCACCCTCAGCCCGTGAACGGGCGGTCGAGCAGCACGTGCTCGATGAGCAGCGGCGAGGGCTGCACCGACTCGCGCGGCAGGCCACCGGCCTCGGTGAGTTCCTCGCAGACGGACAGGACCTCCTCGGCCCCGATCTGGTCGATCATCGCGAAGGGCCCGGCGGGGTAGCCCAGGCCGTGCTGCAGCGCGGTGTCGATGTCGTCGACGGAGGCATAGCCCTCGTCGAGCATCCGGACGGCGTCCATGAGGTGGGGCATGAGCAGGGCGTCCACCACGAGGCCCGGCCGGTCCCGGCAGACGACCGGCTCGGCGCCGATGCTCGTCACCACCGCCCGCAGCGTGGCGACGGTGTCGTCGTCGGTGGCGCCGGAGCGCCCGATCTCGACGACCTGGCCGTTGCCGGTCGGCGCGTGCATGCGCAGGACCGCGGCCTTCTCGGGCCGACCGGAGAGCGCGCCCACGGCGACCG
The DNA here is from genome assembly GCF_001685415.1 of Serinicoccus hydrothermalis. NCBI lineage: Bacteria > Bacillati > Actinomycetota > Actinomycetes > Micrococcales > Ornithinimicrobiaceae > Serinicoccus > Serinicoccus hydrothermalis. Next base: position 1,372,134 of record NZ_CP014989.1, read on the forward strand.
CGAGGTCCTCGTTGAGGGTCGTGAGGACGGTGTCCGGCCCGCAGATCTCCCCCAGCAGCTCCCACAGCTCCTCGCCGGCCTCCACGGGCGCCGGCTCGTCCTCGCCGTCGAGCTCGCCGCCGGGGACGGCGGCCGCCTCGACGACGACGCCGGCGTCGGCCAGGGCGGCGAGCTCCTCCCGGTCCTGGGCGTCGGCGACGTGGGTGACGGCATACCCCCCGTCGCGCAGCCGCGAGACCAGCTCGTCGGCGATCTCCCCGGAGCCGACCACCCCGACCGAGGAGAGCCCGGTCGCCCCCGGGACCGCGTCCTCCCCGACGACCTTCCCGCTCCCGGGCCTGTCGTAGGTGTAGAAGCCCTCACCGCTCTTGCGCCCGAGCAGGCCGGCGGTGACCATGCGCCCGAGCATCGCGCTTGGCGCGTGCATGGGGCTGCGGCTGTGGGCGTAGATGACGTCCCCGATGTGGTCGCACACGTCGAGCCCGACGAGGTCCATGAGCGTGCACGGTCCCATCGGCAGCCCGGCGCCGACCCGCATGGCGGTGTCGAGGTCCTCGCGCGAGACGTGCCCCTGCTCGAGCATCCGCAGCGCCGAGACGAAGTAGCCGAAGAGCAGGTAGTTGGCCACGAAGCCGGCGCGGTCCCCCACGACCACCGGCTTCTTGCCGATCCGCTCGGCCAGCTCGACCACCGCGTCGCGCACGGCCTCGTCGGTGCGCACGGTCGTGATGACCTCGACCAGCTTGAGCACGGGCGCGGGGTTGAAGAAGTGCATCCCGACGACCCGCTCGGGGTGTGCCGTCCGCGCCGCGATCGTCGTGATGGACAGGCTGGAGGTGTTGGACGCCAGCACGGCGTCCTGCCCGACGATGCCGTCGAGGGTGGAGAAGACCTGGTGCTTGAGGTCCATCACCTCGGGCACCGCCTCGACGACGAGGTCGGCAGGGGCGAGGTCCTCCATGCGCGTGGTGATGGTGACGCGGCCCAGGATGTCCTGCTGCCCGGCCTCGTCGAGCCGGCCCTTGGCGACCGCACGGTCGGTCGAGGCCTGCAGGATCCCCCGCCCGCGCTCGGCGAGCTCCTCGGTGGTCTCCACCCCGATGACGTCCAGCCCCCCTCTCGCGAAGACCTCGACGATGCCCGCACCCATGGTGCCCAGCCCGATGACCCCGACCGTGGTGACCTGACGCATACCGCGATCATGTCACGCGCCCCGGACACTAGGGTGGGGCCCGTGCGCGTCGTCATCGCCCGGTGCTCGGTGGACTACCACGGGGCCCTCGAGGCCCATCTGCCGCTGGCCACCCGGCTGCTCATGGTCAAGGCCGACGGGTCGGTGCTCGTCCACTCCGACGGCGGCTCCTACAAGCCGCTGAACTGGATGGCCCCGCCCTGCGCCATGGCCACGACGGAGCCGGACGAGGTGGAGGCCGAGCAGGGGGTCCAGCAGGTCTGGCAGGTCTCGCACGCCAAGCGGGACGACACGCTGCGGGTCAAGATCCACGAGGTGCTCTCCGACACCAGCCACGACCTCGGCATCGACCCGGGCCTGGTCAAGGACGGCGTGGAGGCCCAGCTGCAGGCGCTGCTGGCCGAGCACATCGGCACCCTCGGCGACGGCTACACGTTGCTCCGGCGGGAGTACCCCACGGCCATCGGCCCGGTCGACATCCTCTGCCGGGACGCGGGCGGCGCCACGGTGGCCGTCGAGATCAAGCGGCGCGGGGACATCGACGGCGTCGAGCAGCTCACCCGCTACCTCGAGCTGCTCAACCGGGACCCGCACCTCGCGCCGGTCGAGGGGGTCTTCGCCGCGCAGCTCATCAAGCCGCAGGCGCGGGTCCTCGCCGGTGACCGCGGCATCCGCTGCGTCACCCTCGACTACGAGGCGCTGCGCGGGCTGGACGACGCCGAGGCCCGTCTCTTCTGAGCTAGCGTGAGCGGCATGCCAGCCCTGTCCGTCGTGGTGCCGTGCCTCAACGAGGAGGGCACCCTCGTCGAGCTGCACGAGCGGTTGCACGGGGTGGCGGACACGCTCGGGCTGGGCCCCGAGGACCTGGAGCTGCTGCTCGTCGACGACGGCTCGACCGACGCCACGCTGGAGCTCGCCCGGGGCCTCGCGGACGCCGACCCGTCCACCGTGGTGGTGCGCCTGTCCCGCAACTTCGGCAAGGAGGCGGCGATGCTCGCGGGGCTGCGCGCCGCCACCGGCGAGGCGGTCGCCCTCATCGACGCGGACCTGCAGCACCCGCCCGAGCTGCTCGCCTCGATGTACACCCTGCTGCGCACCACCGACGCCGAGCAGGTCGTCGCCCGCCGCGACCGGGCCGAGGACCCCTTCGTCCGCTCGCTGCTCTCCCGCCTCTACTACCGCCTCGTCAACGGCCTCATCGAGACCGTCCGGATCCAGGACGGCGTGGGCGACTTCCGGGTCATGGACCGGCCCGTCCTCGACGCGGTGCTCGCCCTGCCCGAGCGCAACCGCTTCTCCAAGGGACTCTTCTCCTGGGTCGGCTTCCCCACCGCCACCGTCGGCTACCGCAACGTCTCGCGCGGCAGCGGACGCTCGGGGTGGACGCTGCGCTCGCTGCTCGACTACGGCATCGACGGGGCGCTGGCCTTCAACACCCGGCCGCTGCGCCTGCTCCTGCACCTGGGCGGCTGGGCCGTCCTCGCGGCCCTGGCCTACCTCGTCTGGCTGCTCGTCGGCTACCTCATGCACGGCGTCACCCAGCCGGGCTACATCACGACGATCGCGGTCATCACCCTGCTGTCCGGGGTGCAGCTGCTCGCGGTGGGCGTCATGGGCGAGTACGTCGGCCGGATCTACCAGGAGGTCAAGGCCCGCCCGAGCTACCTCGTGCACGAGGTGATCCGGCACCAGCCCGGTCCCGGCGGCAGCGACGCCGGATGAGGGCGCTGCTGCGCTTCGTGCTGGTCGGGGTGGCCAACACGGCGGTCTACTACCTGTTCTACCGCCTGCTCCTGCTCGGTATGCCCTATGTCCCCGCCCACCTGCTCGCCTGGTCCGGGGCGGTGGTCTTCTCCTTCTTCGCCAACAGCCTGTTCACCTTCGGGGTGCGCCCCACCTGGCGCCGCTTCCTCGCCTTCCCGCTCACCACCCTGGTCAACCTCACCTTCACCACGGTGGGCTCGGTGCTGCTCGTCGAGGCGGCCGGCATGGACGAGCGCTACGCCACGCTCGTCATGGGCATCGCGGCCGTCCCGCTGACCTTCGTGCTCACCCGCTACGTGCTCACGGCGGGTCGGGAGCAGCCCGCTCCCCCGCCCGGGTGAGGGTGCGCTGCCAGGTCGTCTCGCAGCCGGTCGTGCGGGTGGTCGCACGGTCCTCGCGCCGCTCGGGGTCGGTCAGCAGCACCCCGTCGGGCAGCTCGTAGAAGTGCCGGATGTCGCAGGCGTAGCGCGGGAGGTAGAAGGCGCGGCGGTAGGCATACCCCTCCTCCGGCAGGTCGGGGACGACGACCTCGCCGGCGCCGGTGGAGCGCGCCCGCTCGACCTGGGCGACCAAGCCGTCGTAGGCCGCGGCGTTGCCCGCGGCCCGGGTCGAGGTGACCGCGACGTAGGTCGTGGCCGACACCACCGTGCCGACGAGGGCGAGCACGAGCAGCGCGCGGGCGGTGCCGGCGGCCCGGCCGCCGCGGTCCCCCGCTGCGTCCAGGACCAGGCGGGCCGCGCAGGCCACCGCCAGCACGAGCGCCGTCGTGGGCAGGAAGAAGGCGCGCTGCCCGCAGACCGAGGCCACGATCGGCACGCCTGCCGCGACGACGGCCGCCGCCGTGAGCGCCAGCACGGGGTATGCCGTCCGCGCACCCCAGGCGTGCACGACCAGGACGAGGACGCTCACCACGAGCACGACGGCCGCGGCGAGGACGAGCACGGCGACCGCGGTGGCCGGGACCGCGGTGTCGGCCTCGGCGCAGAGGTCGGCGAGCCGCGGCCACCCGCGGCGGACCAGGAGAAGGGCCACCCAGCTCAGCATGCCGGCCACGAGCGGCACCCAGGCGGGGCGGCGTCCGGCGAGCACGGCGCCGACCACCGCCAGCGCGCCGAGCACGAGCCACCAGCCCAGGGTGAGCGAGGCGAACATCAGGGTGCTGCGCGACAGCGCCTGCAGCAGCGGCAGCACGAGGTCCTCCTCGCCGGTCCGCCGCCACAGACCGGGCGCGCTCGCCAGGACGACGAAGCCCACCGCCGAGGTGACCACCGCCGCCCAGGTGCCGGTCTGCCCCCGGCCGGGGCGGCGCAGCGCCAGCGCCAGCACGGTGACCACGAGCGTCGCCACCGACGACACCTCGTGGCCGAGGTGGGCATACAGGACCACCGGCAGGACCAGCCACGCCCCGCGCTCGCCGAGCGCGCCGCTCACCGCGGCCGCCGCGACGAGGAAGGCGAGCGTCGCCAGCGGGTAGTTGGCCAGCCCGGACACCCAGAGCAGCCCCTCGCCGGTGAGCCAGGAGTGCGCCTGCACGGCGAGGAAGGGCAGGCCCAGGCCCAGGACCGCCCACAGGACGGGCGAGCGCCGGGTGCCGCCCGCGAGCCGCAGCCAGGGCCAGGTGGCCAGTCCGAGGAGCACCATGACCAGGACGCCGACCACCGCCGCACCCGGGCGACCGCCGAGCAGGACGAGCCGGGCCACGGCGTCGGTGGCGCGGCCGTTGCGCCAGGAGTAGTCGAAGTGCCACGAGGCCCACCAGCCGGACCACGTCCGCGCGTCCCCGGGCTGCTGCCCGGCCATGGCGTGCAGGAAGTCGTCGCCGTGCGGGAAGCCGTGGCGCAGCACCAGGGCCCAGCCGCCGGCCGCCACGAGCACGGCCACGGCGACCACGGCCGCGGCGAGCGCCGGACGGCGCGCCGACGCCGCGGGTCGCCCGGGAGCAGTGGTCACGTCGGACACGATGCCAGAGCCGTCCGGACGGCCCGGTGTGGTGCCCGCACCCGCAGCCCCGCGGCTGCGGCACAATCGGACCCGTGACCCGTCCCGCCGCGATCGCCGCCCCCAACACGCACGCCACCGAGGCCGCCCGGCACGCCCTCGCCTCGGGCGGGACGGCGGTGGACGCTGCGATCGCGGCGATGGTGACCGCGACGGTCACCGAGCCCGGGGTCGTCTCCACGCTCGGCGGGTGCTTCGTCAACGTGTGGGCCGACGGCTCCGACCCGGTCGTCGTCGACGGCAACGTCGAGATGCCGGGCCGGGGCATGAGCGAGGACGTCCGCGGGACCGGGATGATCGAGGCCGCCTCGGACTACGGCGGCGGCATGGTGACGTATGTCGGTCCGGGCTCGGTGGCCACGCCCGGGATGCTGGCGGCCATGGGGTGGGCGCACCAGCGCTTCGGCGCCGCGCCCTGGGCAGAGCTGATGCAGCCGGCGGCGGACGTGGCGCGGGCGGGCTACCCGCTGAGCCGCACGGCGCAGTCCTACCTCGTGCTCGTCACCGACACCATCCTGGCGTGGGACCCGGCGACGCAGGCCCTGCTCACCGTCGACGGCGGGCCGCCCCCGGTCGGGCACCACGTCGTCGATCCGGTGCTCGCCGACACCCTCGAGCACCTCGGCGCGCAGGGCGCGGCCGACGCCTACCGCGGCGACGTGGCCCGGGCGATCGACGCCGACATGCGCGAGCGCGGCGGGCTGCTGTCGCTCGCCGACCTCGAGGCATACCAGCCGGTGGTGCGGACCGCCCTCCGCAGCCGGCTCGGCCCCTGGGACCTCGGCTGCAACCCTCCCCCCTCGATCGGCGGGCCGGTGCTCACGGCGCTGCTCCGGCTGCTCGGTGCGACGAGCGGCGAGATCGACCCGGCGCAGGTCGCGCTGGTCATGAAGGACGTGCTCGACATCCGGCTCGACCGGATCGACATCTCCGAGGACCTCGAGGCCGCCGGTGCCGAGCTGCTGCAGACGCTGCACCGGATCGGGGCGACCGGGCTGCCGACCTCGCCCTCGACCGCGCACGTCTCGGTGGTCGACGGCGACGGTATGGCGTGCGCGCTCACCGCGTCCGCGGGCTACGGCTCGGGCATGACGATCCGGGGCACCGGGCTCGTCGCCAACAACTCCCTCGGCGAGCTCGAGCTCAACCGCCTCGGCCTGCACGCGCTGGCCCCGGGGACCCGGCTGGCCTCCAACATGGCGCCGACGACCGCCCGCCGCGACGACGGCGCGGTGCTGGCCATCGGCACCCCGGGCGCCGACCGGATCACCACGGCCCTGGCCCAGGTCCTCACCCACATGGCCCGGCACGGCGAGGACCTGCAGACGGCGATCGACCGGCCGCGGATGCACCCGCGCCGGCTGCAGGACGGCACGACCCGGATCGACCACGAGGAGGACGCCGAGATCGCCGAGAGCCTCGACGCCGCCGGGCTGACCCGCTTCGAGCACGCGCCGAGCTCGATGTACTTCGGGGGCGTGGGCGCGGCCCTGCGCGCACCCGACGGCGAGCTCACCGCGGCCGCCGACGACCGCCGGGTCGCCGCCACCCTGGTCACCTGAGCCGCGGACGGCCGCACGTGGGAGCATGCGGTCATGGTCAACCTCACCCGGATCTACACCCGCACCGGCGACGGCGGCAGCACCGCGCTCGGCGACAACGGCCGCACGGCGAAGACCGACGTGCGGCTGGCCGCCTACGCCGACACCGACGAGACCAACGCGGTCATCGGGGTCGCGCTCGCCTGCGGCGACCTCCCGGAGGACGTGCGCGAGACGCTGTCCCGCATCCAGAACGACCTCTTCGACGTCGGCGCCGACCTGTGCATGCCGCTCAAGGCGGAGTATGCCTGGGAGCCGTTGCGGGTCCGGCAGGAGTGGGTCGAGGAGCTGGAGGCCGACTGCGACCGCTACAACGCCGACCTGCCGGCCCTGCGCTCGTTCATCCTCCCGGGCGGCTCCCCCGGGGCGGCGCTGCTGCACCAGGCGCGCACCGTGGCCCGGCGCGCGGAGCGGTCGGCCTGGGCGGCGCTGGCGGAGTACGGCGACCAGCCCTCGGCGCAGGGGGCGGACAAGGGCGAGGGCGGCGTCAACCCGCTCACCGCGACCTACCTCAACCGGCTCTCCGACCTGCTCTTCATCCTCGCCCGGGTCGCGGCGCGGGCGGGCGACGGAGAGGTCCTGTGGCAGCCCGGCGGGGGGCGGGAGCCGGCCTAGGCGACCTGCGAGTTCCAGCCGGGTGGGACGGCCTCGACCCAGGAGCGCAACGCGGTGTAGTGCTGCTCGCCGAGCGCGAGCTCGAAGCTGGCCGTGCCGTAGCGGACCGGCACCCGGATGAGCTGGGCGCCACCCAGGTCCGCGGCGTCCTGCGGGTCCAGCGCACCGGCCACGCCGAGGTCGAGGTTGCCGCGCATCCAGGGGCCGACGGACAGACCGCCCCGTCCCCGGAGGGCGAGGCGGTCCTCGGTGAAGCGCAGCGTGCCGCGGCGCCAGGACTCGGCGTCGTCGGAGCGGTAGGCGGCCGGCATGGGGGGACAGGTGCTGCCCCGCTGCCCGGCCAGGTGAAAGGTGAACAGCCCCAGGCCCAGGATGACCAGACCGCCGACGACGGCCATGAGCACCAGGACGAGGGAACCGGTCATGTGCGGGAGGGGAGGGTCAGCTCGTGGCCAGCGAGCCGGCGTCGACCCGCTCGGCGACGATGACCACCTTGTCCTCGTCGACGGAGAGGAAGCCCCCGTCGATGGTGACCTCCTGCGCCGAGCCTCCGGTGGTGATGCGCACCTGGCCCTGGACCAGGACCGCGAGCACGGGGGTGTGGCCCGGCATGATGCCGAGGTCGCCCTCGATGCTGCGGGCGCTCACCATCGACGCCTCGCCCTCCCAGACCTTGCGGTCCGCGGCGACGAGCTCGACCTGCAGTGCACTCACGAGTGATGTCCCTTCGGGTGGGTGGTTCGGTCCTCCAGTCTACCGGCCCGCTCCCGCGGGGCGGCACCCGCCGCGAGCCCGGGGTCGACGGCCCCGGTGACCCGGTTGATCGCCCGCATCCCGTGGAAGACGAGCAGGGCCGCGGCCGTGCCGAGGGCGATGCCCTCGAAGGTCAGCGCACCGGTGGCCCAGGTGTAGTTGGCGATCCCGACGACGAGGGCGACCGCCGCGGTCGAGAGGTTGATCGGGTTGCCGAAGTCGACGCGGTTCTCCACCCAGATGCGCACCCCGAGGATCCCGATCATGCCGTAGAGCACCGTGGCGGCGCCGCCGAGGACGCCGGCGGGCACGGTCTGGATGAGCGCCCCGAACTTCGGCAGGAAGGCCAGGGCGACCGCGGTGAGCGCCGCCACCCAGTAGGCCGCCGTGGAGTAGACCCGCGTCGCCGCCATGACGCCGATGTTCTCGGCGTAGGTGGTGGTCCCCGAGCCACCGCCGGCCCCGGCGAGGGTGGTCGCCAGGCCGTCGGAGAGGAGGGTGCGCCCGAGCATGTGGTCGAGCGCGTCGGCCGAGTCACCGGTCATCTGCGCCACCGACTTCACGTGCCCGACGTTCTCGGCCACGAGGACGAGGACGACCGGCAGGAAGAGCCCCACCACCCCGAGGTGGAACTCGGGGGCCATGAGCGGCGGCGCACCCAGCCAGCCGGCGTCGGCGACCACGGAGGTGTCGACCTCGCCGCGGAGCAGCGCGACGGCATACCCGACGAGGACGCCGAGCAGGATCGACAGGCGGCCGAGCAGGCCGCGGAAGAGGACGGTGCAGAGCAGGATCGCGACGAGGGTGGCCAGCGCCGTGACCGGGGCCTCCTGGACGTTGCCCCACGCGGCCGGCGCGAGGTTGAGCCCGATGAGCGCGACGATCGTGCCGGTGACCACCGGCGGCATGAGGCGGGCGATCCAGTGGTGCCCGACGAGCTGCACCACCAGCCCGACGGCCGCGAGCCCGATGCCGGCCAGCACCACGCCGCCGAGGGCGCCGGCCGGCCCGTGCTCCGCCTGCGCGGCCGCGATCGGCGCGAGGAAGGCGAAGCTGGAGCCGAGGTAGGACGGCACCTGGTTGCGCGTGATGAGCAGGAACAGCGCCGTGCCGAGGCCGCTGAAGAGCAGCGTCGTGCTCGGCGGGAAGCCGGTGATGAGCGGGACGAGGAAGGTGGCGCCGAACATCGCCACCACGTGCTGCATGCCGATCCCGACCGTCGGCAGCCACGCCAGCCGCTCCCCGGGCCCGACGACCTCGCCCGGCGCGATCCGGCGGCCGTCACCGTGAACGGTCCAGCGCATCCCTCTCCCCTTCGTCCCGACCGGACAGGCCTTCGGTCCGCCCGCACCCCGCACCGGACAGGCCTTGCGTCTGGCGCCCGGTGGCACCGAACAGGCCTTGTGTCCCGCGGTCGCGGGACACAAGGCCTGTTCGGTCGCGGAGAGCGGTCAGCTGTTCTTCTCCAGCTCGGCCGCCTGGCGCTCGACGTCCTCGAGGCCACCGCACATGAAGAAGGCCTGCTCCGGGAGGTGGTCGTAGTCACCGTCGGCGACCTTGGTGAAGGCCTCGATGGTCTCGCTCAGCGGCACGGTCGAGCCCTCGATGCCGGTGAACTGCTTGGCGACGTAGGTGTTCTGCGACAGGAACCGCTGGATGCGACGGGCGCGGCCGACGAGGATCTTGTCCTCCTCGGAGAGCTCGTCGATACCGAGGATCGCGATGATGTCCTGCAGCTCCTTGTAGCGCTGCAGGATCGACTTGATCCGGACCGCGGTGTCGTAGTGCTCCTGGCTGATGTAGCGCGGGTCGAGGATCCGGCTGGTCGAGGTCAGCGGGTCCACGGCCGGGTAGATGCCCTGCGAGGCGATCGGGCGGGACAGCTCGGTCGTCGCGTCCAGGTGGGCGAAGGTGGTCGCCGGGGCCGGGTCGGTGTAGTCGTCGGCCGGCACGTAGATCGCCTGCATCGAGGTGATCGAGTGACCACGGGTGGAGGTGATCCGCTCCTGCAGCGTGCCCATCTCGTCGGCGAGGTTCGGCTGGTAGCCGACGGCGGAGGGCATACGGCCCAGCAGCGTCGACACCTCGGACCCGGCCTGGGTGAAGCGGAAGATGTTGTCGATGAAGAGCAGCACGTCCTGCTTCTGGACGTCGCGGAAGTACTCCGCCATCGTCAGCGCGGACAGCGCGACCCGCAGCCGGGTGCCCGGCGGCTCGTCCATCTGGCCGAAGACCAGGGCGGTCTGGCCGAGGACGCCGGCCTCCTCCATCTCGACGATGAGGTCGTTGCCCTCGCGGGTGCGCTCACCCACGCCGGCGAAGACGGACACACCGCCGTGGTCGCGGGCGACACGGGCGATCATCTCCTGGATGAGCACCGTCTTGCCGACCCCGGCCCCGCCGAACAGGCCGATCTTGCCGCCCTGCACGTAGGGGGTCAGCAGGTCGATGACCTTGATGCCGGTCTCGAACATCTGGGTCTTGGACTCCAGCTGGTCGAAGGCCGGAGCCTGGCGGTGGATGCCCCAGCGCTCGTTGACCTCGAGGGTCTCCCCCTCGGGCAGGTCGAGCACGTCCCCGGTGGCGTTGAAGACGTGCCCGAGGGTCACGTCGCCGACCGGTACGGTGATGGGGCCGCCGGTGTCCTGCACCTGCGCACCGCGGACGAGGCCGTCGGTCGGCTGCAGGGAGATGGCGCGCACCATGTTGTCGCCGATGTCCTGGGCGACCTCGAGGTTGACGGTCTTGGTGTCCCCGCCCACCTCGACCTCGGTCTTCAGCAGGTTGTAGAGCGCCGGCATCTGTCCGGGGGGGAACTCGACGTCGACGACGGGGCCGATGATCCGGGCCAGCCGACCCACGGCGCCCTGGGTCTGCTCCGTGCTGGGAGCCTCGGTGGTAGCAGTCATGGCTACGTGCTTCCTCTCACTACTTGGCGTCGGCGAGGGCGCTCGCGCCGCCCACGATTTCGCTGATCTCTTGGGTGATCTCGGCCTGACGGGCCTGGTTGGCAAGACGGGTGTACGTCTTGATGAGCTCCTCGGCGTTGTCCGTCGCCGACTTCATGGCCCGCTGGCGCGCGGCCAGCTCGGAGGCGGCGGACTGGAGCAGGGCGTTCCAGATCCGGGAGGTGATGTAGCGCGGCAGCAGGGCGTCCAGCACCTCGGCGGCGTCCGGCTCGAACTCGTAGAGCGGGAAGCCGTTCTCCGGCGTCTTGGGCGCCGCGTCCTCGACGACCTCCAGCGGCAGCAGGCGGGTGACCTGCACCTCCTGGGTCACCATGTTGACGAAGCGGGTGTAGACGAGGTGGATCTCGTCCACCCCACCCTCGGCGCCGTCGCTGCCCCGGGTGAACTCGCCGATGAGCCGCTTGGAGATCTCCTGCGCGACGTCGAAGGTCGGGGAGTCCGAGAAGCCGCTCCAGGAGTCCGCGTAGTCCCGGTTGCGGAAGTTGTAGTACGACTCCGCCTTGCGCCCGGTCAGGTAGGGGACGAACTCCATCCCGGAGTCCTGGACGAGCTCGCGCAGCTGCTCGCTGCGCTTGAGCACGTTGGCCGCGTAGGCCCCGGCGAGCCCGCGGTCGGAGGTGATGATGAGCACCCCGGCCCGCTTCTGCTCGTCCCGCTTCGTGGTGAGCGGGTGGTCGACGTGCGCGTGGGTGGCGACCGCCGACGCCGCCCGGGTGATCGCCCGGGCGTACGGCGTCGTCTCCGCGACCCGCTGCCGCGCCTTGACCACCCGGGACGCGGCGATGAGCTCCATCGCCCGGGTGATCTTCTTCGTCGACTGGACGGACCGGCTGCGCTGGCGGTACTCCCGCTGCTGCGCTCCCATATCTCGCCTCTCTCGTCTTCGCTGGTGGTCGTTCGGTCAGCTGGTATGCCCGGCGCGTCAGCTGCGCTGGACGGTCAGCTGCTCCTGGTCGACCTCGTCATCGCCCATGGCCTCGGCCGGGTCCTCCTCGGCGGAGCCGACACCGACCTCGGCGCTGTCGTCCGGGGTGAACTCGGACTGGAAGGCGCTCATCGCGTCCTTGAGGGCCTGCTCGGTGTCGTCCCCGAGCTTGCCGCTCTCGCGGATGCCGTCCAGCAGGCCGTCGTGCTCGCGGTGCAGGAACTCGACCCACTCGGTCTCGAAGCGGCGGACGTCGCTCACCGGCACCTCGTCGATGTGTCCGTTGGTGCCGGCCCAGATGACCGCGACCTGGTCCTCGACCGAGACCGGGGAGGACTGGGGCTGCTTGAGGATCTCGACCATGCGCGCGCCGCGGGCCAGCTGGGCCTTGGAGGCGTCGTCCAGGTCGGAGGCGAACATCGCGAAGGCCTCCATCTCGCGGAACTGCGCGAGGTCGACCTTGAGCCGTCCGGAGACCGACTTCATCGCCTTGATCTGCGCGGCGCCACCGACGCGGGACACCGAGACACCGACGTCGATCGCCGGGCGGACGTTGGAGTTGAACAGGTCCGCCTGGAGGTAGATCTGTCCGTCGGTGATGGAGATGACGTTGGTCGGGATGTAGGCCGAGACGTCACCAGCCTTGGTCTCGATGATCGGCAGCCCGGTCATCGAGCCCGCGCCCATCTCGTCCGAGAGCTTGGCGCAACGCTCGAGCAGCCGCGAGTGCAGGTAGAAGACGTCGCCCGGGTAGGCCTCGCGGCCCGGCGGACGGCGCAGCAGCAGCGACACGGCGCGGTAGGCCTCGGCCTGCTTGGACAGGTCGTCGAAGACGATGAGCACGTGCTTGCCGTCGTACATCCAGTGCTGGCCGATGGCCGAGCCGGTGTAGGGGGCGAGGTACTTGAAGCCGGCCGCGTCCGAGGCAGGGGCGGCGACGATCGTCGTGTAGTCGAGCGCGCCCTGCTCCTCCAGCGTGCCGCGCACCGAGGCGATGGTCGAGCCCTTCTGGCCGATCGCGACGTAGATGCAGCGCACCTGCTTGTCCGGGTCACCGGACTCCCAGTTGGCCTTCTGGTTGAGGATCGTGTCGATCGCGACCGTGGTCTTGCCGGTCTGCCGGTCGCCGATGATGAGCTGGCGCTGGCCACGGCCGATCGGGATCATCGAGTCGATCGCCTTGATGCCGGTCTGCAGCGGCTCGTGCACCGACTTGCGGGCCATGACGCCGGGAGCCTGCAGCTCCAGCGCACGGCGGCCGTCGGTCTCGATGTCGCCGAGGCCGTCGATCGGCTGGCCCAGGGGGTTGACGACGCGACCGAGGTAACCGTCGCCGACGGGCACCGAGAGCACCTCGCCGGTGCGGCGGACGTCCTGGCCCTCCTCGATCCCGGAGAAGTCGCCGAGGACGATGACGCCGACCTCGTGCACGTCGAGGTTGAGCGCCAGCCCGAGCGTGCCGTCGGCGAACTCGAGCAGCTCGTTGGTCATCACCGAGGGCAGGCCCTCGACGTGGGCGATGCCGTCACCGGCGTCGACCACCCGGCCGACCTCTTCGCGCGAGGCGCTGCCCGGCTCGTAGGACTGGACGAACTGGTCCAGGGCGTCCCGGATCTCCTCGGGACGGATCGAAAGCTCCGTCATGTCTCTTCTCCTCGTCGTGGCCCTGGGCTTGTGGTCGGGCCGGTGCTGTGGGGTCTGTGGTGGGTAGGGTCAGCCGGCCATGAGGCGCCGGGCCTGGTCGAGCCGGTGGCTCACCGTGCCGTCGATGACCTCGTCGCCGATCTCCACCCGGATGCCACCGACGACATCGGGGTCGATGACCACGTTGGTGTGGACGGTGCGGCCGTACTGCCGGCTGAGCGTGGAGCGCAGCGACTCCTCCTGCTCGGGCCGCAGCGGGATGGCCGTGGTGACGACCGCGGTCACCTGGTCCTGGAGCTCGGCGGCCTGCTCGAGGTAGGCCACGAGCGTGCGCTCCACGCGGGCACCGCGGACGCCGACCGCGGCCTGGGCGGCCAGGGTGACGGTCTCCGGGGCGGCCTTGACCGAGAGCAGCCGCTCCACGAGGGAGCGCTTCGCCGCGACCGGCGCACGCCGGTCGCCGAGCGCGGACTGCAGGTCGGGGGTGGACTCGACGATGCGGCTGAAGCGGAAGAGCTCGTCCTCCACCTGGTCCAGCCTCCCGGCACGCTGCGCGTGCACGAGCTGGGCCTCCACCGACACCCGCTCGAGCGCGGTGGCCAGGTCGGTCACACCGGACCAGCGCTGGGACACCGTGGCCTTGGCGGCGTGCAGCGCCCCGTCACCGATCTTGCCGCTGAGCAGACGCTCGGTGATCGCGGCCCGCTCGGAGCCCTCCCGCGAGGGGTCGGCCAGGGTGCGCGCCAGCACGGCGTTGCCGTCCACGAGACGGGCCAGGGCCCAGAGGTCCTCCCCGACACGCGCCGGGTCGACGGACCCGCCGTCGTGCTCGAGCACCTCGTGCAGACCCTCGCGGGCCCCGTGGAGGGAGCGGCGGTAGGCGCTGTCCATGTCAGCGACCCTCGTCGCCCGCGCCGAGCTTCTCCGGGGTGATGGCTCCGGAGTCGAGGTCGGCGAGGAAGCGGTCGACGATCCCACGCTGCCGCGCCTCGTCGTCGAGGGACTCCCCGACGATCTTGCTGGCCAGCGCGGTGGAGATCTGCCCCACCTCGCCGCGCAGCTGGACCATGGCCTGCTGACGCTCGGCCTCGATCTGCTTGTGCGCGGTCTCGGTGATGCGGTGGGCCTCGACGTTGGCCTGCTCGCGCATCTCGGCGATGATCTGCGCGCCCTGCTCCTTGGCCTTCTCGCGGATGTGCGCGGCCTCGGCCCGGGCGTCGCCGAGCTGCTCCTCGTACTTCTTCTTGGCGGCGGCGGCCTCGGCCTCCGCCTTCTCGGCACGCTCCATGCCGCCCTCGATGGCGTCCTGGCGTGCGGTCACGATGCCCTCGAGGCGGGGCCAGGCGACCTTCCAGACGACCAGGAAGATGACGCCGAACATGAGCAGGCCCCAGACCAGCTCCGGCGTGTGCGGGAAGATCGGGGATCGCTCCTCGGTCCCCTCCGCGGTCCTCACGACCAGCGTCTGTAGCGACACGGTGTCTCCTTCAGCAAGATGAGCGGGCGGCGCCCGGTAGGCCGACGCGACTTCCTTAGACGATGAAGAAGAGGACGAAGCCCAGGATGGCCAGGGCCTCGGCGACGGCGAAGCCGAGGATGGTGAACGGCGTCAGCGCGCCGCGGGCCTCGGGCTGGCGGGCCACACCGTTGAGGTAGGCGGCGAAGATGAGGCCGACACCGATGGCCGGGCCGATGGTGGACAGGCCGTAGCCGACCAGGGCGATGGCGGGAGCAAGGGCTTCCATTGTGTCTCTTTCTGTGTGGTGTCACCGGCTGGTGGCAGCCGGTCGATCGTGCGGTCTCGGTATTCGGTTAGGGGGTCAGTGGCCCTCGGCGAGTCCGTCGCCGATGTAGGAGGCCGCGAGCAGCGTGAAGACGTAGGCCTGGACGACCTGGATGAGCAGCTCGAAGAAGGTCATGAGGAAGGCCATGAGGAAGGACCCGGCACCGGCGATCGCCATGAGCGCACCCTGCTGCACCAGGAACCAGCCGCCGGCGACGAAGAGGGTGAGGATCATGTGACCGGCGAACATGTTGCCGAAGAGTCGCAGGGCCAGCGTGAGGGGCCGGGTGACGAAGTAGCTGAAGATCTCCAGGAGCAGTACGACCGGCCGGATGACCAGCGGCACGCCCTCCGGCACCATGTGCTTGAAGTAGCCGATGAAGCCCTGCTGCCGGAAGCCGGCCAGGTGGTAGACGACGTAGACCACCGCGGTGAGTGCGATGGGCACCCCGATGACCGCCGTCGGCGCGAGCATCACGAGCGGGGTGATACCCATGAGGTTGTTGGCGAGCACGAAGAAGAAGATGGCCAGCAGGAACGGGACGTACCTCTTGTAGTGCTTGCTGCCGATGAGGTCACGCGAGATGTCGTTGCGGACGAAGCCGTAGACCGTCTCGAAGAGGAACTGGCCCTTGCCGGGGACGAGCCGGAGGTTCTTGGTGCCCAGCGTGAGCAGCGCCACGAGGCCGATGGTGACGAGCGTCATGACGAACATCGGGCGGGTGATCTCCCAGCCCTCCGGCCCGAAGTAGGGCTGCCAGAAGTCGGCCGGGGACGGGGCGTGGAAACCGGACTCGTCCGCCAGGACTAGTGGTCGTCCCAGGGTCACACTGGTCACGCGAACTCCTTCGCAACGTGATCGGGGGCCAGCAGGGATGTCATTGAGTACCGTACCTGACCCAGATGATGTAGATGGACAGAGCCATTCCCGCGAGGATGCCGACGGCGACCACCCAGTCCTGGCCGATCCACCGGCCCACGAGCAGGGCGATCCCGCCGAAGAGGATGGGGCCGGCGAGCAGGTAGGAGATGACGCTGGTGCCCATCGAGGTCTCCGGGCTCTGACCGCCCTCGTCCCGGTCGTCCCGGGGCGGGAGCCCGTCGTCGCGCTTCGGGGTGTGACCGAACAGCGAGTACCTCATCGCGCCCCTCCCTCACCCGGCAGGGACACGTCCAGCGCCGGCTGGCGCCCGGTGAGGTAGACCTGCACGAGGAACACCTGGTAGAGCACCGCGCTGAGCAGGGCGGAGAGGGCGAAGGGCCCGCGCTCGAGCCACGGCTCGCCCCGCAGGACCAGGGCGACCGAGGCCAGCAGCACGACCACCACCAGCAGGATCATGAAGGCCCCGGGCAGGACGACCGCCTCGTGCTGCCGCAGCAGCCACCGGACGGCGACGAGCCCCGCGGTGAGGGCCCCGACGACGACGATCCCGGCGAGGACGACGGACCCGGCCGCGCCCCAGGAGCGGAACAGACCGGTGAGGAGCACCGCGGCAGCGAGCCCCACCAGGGTGCCCACGGAGGCACGCCGCACCATGCGAGCCGCGACATCTTCTGTCACGTGGCGCTCGGACATGTCGGCTCGTTCCGTCCCGGGTCGTGTGTGGTGGTCTGGCATCTCAGGGCGACGCGCTTGTGAAAGTTATCACAAGCACGGGGTGGGCCACGAACCCGCTGGTCACAGGCCTACGTCGAGGTGGCGTCGGAGGAGCGTGCCGGCTCGGCACGCCAGGTCAGCCCCACGGCCAGGACGAGCAGCCCGAGGATGCCGGTCAGCGACACCCAGAAGGGCAGGTAGGCGAAGGACACGCTCCCCGCCGCGATGAGCAGGGCCCAGAGGTAGAGGAGCACCACCGCCCGCCGGTGGCTGTGCCCGATGTCGAGCATCCGGTGGTGCAGGTGGCCGCGGTCCGGCTTCCACGGCAGCTGACCTGCCCTGGTCCGCCGCAGGACGGCCAGCACCATGTCGAGGAAGGGCAGGGCGAGGATGGCGAGCGGGATGAGGATCGGGAGCAGGAAGGCCGTCGCCGCGGAGGCGCTGGCGACCGAGGAGCTCGGGTCCACCGACCCCGTCATCGAGATGGTCGCCGCCGCGAGCAGCAGGCCGAGCAGCAGCGCCCCGGCGTCCCCCATGAAGAGACGCGCCGGGTGGAAGTTGTGCGGCAGGAAGCCCAGGCACACCCCGATGAGGGCGGCACTGATGAAGGTCGCCTCGGAGAAGACGTTGGGCGGGTCGAAGTTGCGGCTGATCAGGTAGGTCCAGCCGAAGAACGCCCCTGCCGCGATGAGCACCACGCCCGCCGCGAGCCCGTCCAGCCCGTCGATGAAGTTCACCGCGTTGGTGGAGATGACGACGACGAGGATGGTCAGGGTCACCATCACCGGCTCGGGCAGGTAGGTCACGCCCAGGATGGGCAGCGAGAGCAGCCGCACGCCGTAGAACGCCATGATCCCGCCGGCCAGGATCTGTCCGGCCAGCTTGGTCATCCAGTCCAGCTCGCGGATGTCGTCGATGGCCCCGAGCGCGGTGATGAGGGCCGCGGCTGCCAGCACGCCGAAGAGCCGGGGCGTCGCGTCGAAGAGCTGCCCGTGGTAGGGCAGCTGGGAGCCGAGCAGCACCGCCGCCGCGAAGCCCAGCAGCATGGCGACCCCGCCGAGCCGAGGGATCGGCACCGAGTGGACGTCGCGGTCGCGCACCGCGGTGATGGCTCCCACGCGCAGGGCGAGGCGGCGGACCAGGGGGGTGGCCAGGTAGGTCACGATCGCTGCTGTCAGCAGCACCATCATGAACTCGCGCACCGGCGCCTCTCCCCTCTCGGCGGCTCGCGACGGCGGTATGCCGCGCGGCGCCGTCCCGAGTCAGCCCGCGGCGGGCTCGGGGTAGGCGGGGTAGGACGTCACGAGCTCGCCGACCTGCGCCCGGATCTCCCGGGCCACCGGGTGCTCCGGGTCGCCGTCGGTCTCGGTGACGGCCCGGTGGATGAGGTCGGCGATGGTGCCCATCTGCTCGGTGCCCATGCCCTGGGTGGTGACCGAGGGGCTGCCCACCCGGATGCCCGAGGCCACGTTGGGCTTCTCCGGGTCGAACGGGATGGCGTTCTTGTTGAGCACGATCCCTGCGGCGTCGCAGCGGGCCTCGGCGTCCCGGCCGGTGACCCCGACGCCGCGCAGGTCGTGCAGGGAGAGGTGGGTGTCGGTCCCTCCCGTGATGGGCCGGATGTCGTGGGCGTCGAGCGCACCCGCCAGCGCGGCCGCGTTGTCGAGCACCTGCTGGGCGTAGGCCTGGTAGGCCGGGGTCATGCACTCGGCGAAGTTGACCGCCTTGCCGGCGACGCCGTGCATGAGCGGGCCGCCCTGCATCATGGGGAAGACCGCGCGGTCGATCTTCTTCGCGTGCTCCTCCTTGCAGACGATCGCCCCGCCGCGCGGACCGCGCAGCACCTTGTGCGTCGTGAAGGACACGATGTCGGCATGCGGCACCGGCGACGGGATGACCTTGCCGGCGACCAGCCCGATGAAGTGCGCGGCGTCCACCCAGAAGATCGCACCGACCTCGTCGGCGATCGCGCGGAAGCGCTCGAAGTCGATGAGGCGCGGGATCGCCGAGCCGCCCGCGAGGATGATCCTGGGCCGGTGCTCCTTGGCCAGTGCCTCGACCTGGTCGTAGTCGATGTCCTCGGTGTCCTGGGCGACGCCGTAGTGCACGGCGTTGAACCACTTGCCCGAGAAGCTCACCTTGAAGCCGTGGGTGAGGTGCCCGCCGTGGTCCAGGGACATGGCCAGGATGGTGTCCCCCGGCGACGCGAAGGCGCCGTAGACCGCCTGGTTGGCGCTCGCCCCGGAGTGCGGCTGCACGTTGGCGTGGTCGGCGCCGAAGAGCTCCTTGGCCCGCTCGATCGCGAGCTTCTCCACCTTGTCGACCTCGGCGCACCCGCCGTAGTAGCGGGCGTCCGGGTAGCCCTCGGCATACTTGTTGGACAGCGTGGACCCCAGGGCGGCGAGCACGGCGGGGCTCGTCTGGTTCTCGCTCGCGATGAGCTGGATCCCGGCCCGCTGCCGGTCCAGCTCGGAGACGAGGAGCCCGGCGATGTCCGGATCCTGCTCCAGCAGCGCGGAGAAGGAGGGGCCGTAGTAGGTGTCCGGACTCACGCGGGTCGTCATGGTCCTCACTCTAGGGGGTGCTCGGCTCCCCTGCGGAGGAGGTCGCAGGGATGGTGCGCATCGATCCCGAGGCCGCCGGGACCCCGCTCGGTCGCACCGACCCGACGAGCGCCGCCCGGTCGTCCTGGGCGTCGTCGTCCCCGGCGGCGTCACCCTCGGGTATGCCGTCGTGCTCCCCACCCTCAGCGGCGGGCTCGGCGTCGGAGGGCGAGTCGTGCAGGACGGTCCTCCCCAGCACCGCCCGGATGTCCTCGGCGCCCAGCGCACCGAGGCGCAGCACGACCGGCTCCTCCCCCGTGCAGTCGAGGATGGTCGACGGCTCCCCGCCGGTCCGCGGGCCGCCGTCGAGATAGGCGGCGACCGCTCCGCCGAGCTGGTCCAGGGCCTCCTGCGCCGTGGTCGCGGCGGGCTGGCCGGTGACGTTGGCGCTGGACACGGCCAGCGGCCCGACCTCGGCGAGCAGGCTCAGGGCGATCTCGTCGTCCGGCATGCGCAGCGCGACGGTGCCGTTCGTCTCGCCCAGGTCCCACTGCAGCGAGGGCTGGGCCCGCAGCACGAGCGTGAGCGGCCCGGGCCAGAAGTGGCGCATGAGCATCCGGGCATACATCGGCAGGTCGGTCGCCAGGCCGTCGACGGTCCGGGGGTTCGGCACCAGCACGGGCGGAGGCATCTCGCGCCCGCGGTGCTTGGCCGCGAGGACCATCGCCACCGCGACGACGTCGAAGGCGTCGGCCCCCACGCCGTAGACCGTGTCGGTCGGCAGGACCACCACCTTGCCCTCACGAACCACCTCCGCGGCACGGGCGAGCGAGGACTCGCGCTGGTTCTCCTCCGTGCAGTCGAGCAGGCGGTCCTGCGGCGGCGTGGCGGACATGGGGCCTCCCTCGAGTCGATGCGATAGGCGCTCATCGTTGCACGAGCCGCAGGTGTCTGTTCGGGTTGCGGCTTTCATCCGATCCGTGTTCAGTTGAAGGTTGACGCACGCGCCCACCGGCGCCCGACCCACACGAAGGAGTGCTTTGTATGCGCGGTAGCGGAATGATCTGGACCATCGTCGGAGTTCTGTTGATCATCGCCCTGCTGATCTGGATCTTCTCAGCCATGTGAGTCCCACGTCTCACCGGCAACGACCCTCGGCGTTCTCGCCGAGGGTCGTTGTGATGCCACGGGTCCACGACGCCGCTCGTTGCAGGGGTGTCAGGTTGACGTGCGCGCCTGCACGACCCGAGGCTTGCCGGAAAGATCGGCGTGGTCGAGGACGGACTCCCAGCCCGCCCCCATGAGAAGCTCGACCACGGCGGCACCCTGGACGTCGGCGTGCTCCATGAGGAAGGCACCGGACGGGCGCAGCAGGTCCCGGGCCCGGGCCGCCACCTGCGCCGGGACCTCGAGCCCGTCGGCCCCACCGCCGTAGAGCGCCAGCCCCGGGTCGTGCTCGCGCACCTCGACGTCGACCGGCACGGCGTCCGGCGGGATGTAGGGCGGGTTGCTCACCACGACGTCGACCCGGCCCAGCAGGTCGGCGAAGGCCTCCTGCGCCTCCCCCAGCCGCAGGTCGACGTCGGCACCGAGCGCGGCGACGTTGGCGCGGGCATACCGGTATGCCTCGGGAGACAGCTCCACGGCGCCCACCCGGGCGTCCGGTCGGGCCACGGCGATCGCGAGCGCGACGGCCCCGCTGCCGGTGCACAGGTCGACGACGACCGGCTCCCGCAGCGGCGCCAGGTGCCGCAGCGCGAGGTCGACCAGCGTCTCGGTCTCGGGACGCGGGACGAAGACCCCCGGCCCCACGCTCAGGTCCAGCCCGTGGAAGTGCGCGGTGCCGGTGAGGTGCTGCAGCGGCTCGCGCCCCGCGCGGCGGACCACCAGCTCGAGGAAGCGGGCGTGCGCCTGCGCCCCGACGCTCTCGCGCAGCACCCTGCCCCGCCGCACCTGGGAGACGTCCTGCCCGAGGGCGTGCGCGAGCAGCAGCTCGGCGTCGACCCCCGGGCTCGGCACCCCCGCGCCGGCCAGCCGCCGGGTGGCGGCGCGGACCAGCTCGTCGACGGTCACTGCCGGCTCACGGCGTCCAGCCGCGCGGCCTCGTCCGCGTCCACGGCGGACTGCACGACCGGGTCGAGGTCGCCGTCGAGCACCTGGTCCAGGTTGTAGGCCTTGAAGCCGGTCCGGTGGTCGGCGATGCGGTTCTCCCCGAAGTTGTAGGTGCGGATGCGCTCGCTGCGGTCCACGGTCCGGACCTGGCTGCGCCGGGCCTGGCTGGCCGCCGCCTCGGCCTCCTCGACGGCGATCTGGTGCAGGCGCGCGCGGAGCACGCGCAGGGCCGACTCCTTGTTCTGCAGCTGGCTCTTCTCGTTCTGGCAGGAGACGACCAGCCCGGTCGGCAGGTGCGTGATCCGGACCGCGGAGTCGGTCGTGTTGACCGACTGCCCGCCGGGCCCGGAGGAGCGGAAGACGTCGATCTTGAGGTCGTGCGGGTCGAGGTCGACCTCGGCCGGGTCCTCGATCTCGGGCATGACGAGCACCCCGGCCGCCGAGGTGTGCACCCGGCCCTGGCTCTCGGTGACCGGCACCCGCTGCACCCGGTGGACGCCGCCCTCGTACTTCAGCCGGGCCCACGGCGCGTCACCCGGCTGCGGCGTGCCCGGCGCCGCCACCGACACCCGGGCCTCCTTGTAGCCGCCGAGGTCCGAGGGGGTGGCGTCGAGCATCTCGGTCCGCCAGCCCCGCCGCTCGGCGTAGCGCAGGTACATCCGCATGAGGTCCCCGGCGAAGAGCGCCGACTCCTCGCCGCCCTCTCCGGCCTTGACCTCGAGGATCACGTCGCGGTCGTCGTCCGGGTCGCGCGGGACGAGCTGGCGCCGCAGGTGCTCCGCCGCGTCCCCGGCCGCCTGCTCCAGGTCGGGCAGCTCGGCCGCGAAGGCCGGGTCCTCCTGCGCGAGCTCGCGCGCGGCCTCGAGGTCACCGGTCGCCGTCTCCCAGGACCGGTATGCCGCGACGACCGGCCCGAGGGCGGCATACCTCTTGTTGAGCCGCCGCAGCGCCGAGGGGTCGCCGTGCACCGCGGGGTCGGCGAGCTGCCGCTCGATGTCCGCGTGCTCCTCGAGCAGCGGTCGGGCGGAGTCGAACACCGTGCCCTCCTCAGGTGGTGACGTGGATCGAGGTCGCCGGGAACGGCGAACGCCGGCCCCACGAGCATCTCGCGGGACCGGCGCTGCACGGGTCCTAGTTGGCGGCCTTCTTGCCGTAGCGCTCCTGGAAGCGGGCCACCCGGCCACCGGTGTCCAGGATCTTCTGCTTGCCCGTGTAGAACGGGTGGCAGTTGGAGCAGACGTCGGCGTTGATGCGGCCGGACGTGGCGGTGCTCCGGGTGGTGAACGACGCGCCGCAGGTGCAGGTGACCTGGGTCTCGACGTACTCCGGGTGGATGTCCTTCTGCATGTCTCTCCTCGGGATGGCGTATGTCCCCGGGTCGCCCGCGCGGGTGCGCGGCCGTGAACCGGTGGGCCAGCGGATCAGTCTACGTGATCTGGACGGTCCGGCGGACCGCTCAGTCCTCGTCGTCCAGCCGGACCGAGCTGGTCTGCTGGACCTGGGTGAGGAACTCGTAGTTGTGCTTCGTCTTCTTCAACCGGTCGATGAGCAGTTCGATTCCCTGCTGCTGGTCGAGCGCCGCCAGGACCCGGCGCAGCTTCCACATGATCTTCAGCTCCTCCGAGCTCATGAGGATCTCCTCGCGCCGCGTGCCGGAGGCGTTGATGTCGACCGCCGGGAAGATCCGGCGGTTGGCGAGCTGGCGGTCGAGCTTGAGCTCCATGTTGCCGGTGCCCTTGAACTCCTCGAAGATCACCTCGTCCATCTTGGAGCCGGTCTCGACGAGAGCGGTCGCCAGGATCGTCAGGGAGCCGCCGTTCTCGATGTTGCGCGCGGCGCCGAAGAACTTCTTCGGGGGGTAGAGCGCGGCCGAGTCGACACCACCGGACAGGATGCGGCCCGAGGCCGGGGCCGCCAGGTTGTAGGCGCGGCCCAGGCGGGTGATGGAGTCCAGGAGCACCACCACGTCGCCCCCCATCTCGACCAGGCGCTTGGCCCGCTCGATCGCCAGCTCGGCGACCGTCGTGTGGTCGCTGGCCGGGCGGTCGAAGGTCGAGGAGATGACCTCGCCCTTGACCGCACGCTGCATGTCCGTGACCTCCTCCGGGCGCTCGTCCACGAGGACGACCATGAGGTGGACCTCAGGGTTGTTCGTGGTGATCGCGTTGGCGATGGCCTGCAGGATCAGGGTCTTGCCCGCCTTGGCCGGCGCCACCAGCAGTCCGCGCTGGCCCTTGCCGATGGGGGCGACCAGGTCGATGATCCGGGTGGTGAGGTTCTTCTGCTCGGTCTCGAGCCGCAGCCGCTGCTGCGGGTAGAGCGGGGTGAGGCTGGAGAACTCCGGCCGGCGGCGTGCCTGCTCCGCCTCCTGGCCGTTGATGCTGTCCAGCCGCACCAGCGCGCTGAACTTGCCCTTGTCCCGCTTGTTGCCGGTCGAGGACACGGTGTGCTGGCCGGCGTCGTTGCCCTCCTGCGGGGCCTTGATGACACCGGTGACGGCGTCGCCCTTGCGCAGCCCGTGCCGCTTGACCATGCCCATCGGGACGTAGACGTCGGTCGGGCCGGGCAGGTAGCCGGTGGTACGGATGAAGGCGTAGCTGTCGAGCAGGTCGACCACACCGCCCACCGGGACGAGCACGTCCTCCTCGGTGTAGCTCTCGGCCTCCTGCTGGCCCCCGCCCTGCTGGCCGCCACCCTGCTGGCCGCCACGGCCGCGCTTGCGGTCCCGGTTGCGGTTGCGGTTGCGGCGGCGCCCCCGGCGGTTGCCGTCGTCGTCGTCGTTGTCGCGGTCGTTCTCGCCCTGACGACGCTGCCCCTGCCCGTCGCCCTGCTGACCCTGGTCGCCGCCCTGACGGGACTGCCCGTCGCCCTGGCGGGACTGCTGGCCCTGGTCGCCGTGGCGGGGCTGCTGACGGGAGTCGTCCTGGCGGTCGCGCTGGCCCTGCTGCCGGTCGCGCTGCTCGTCCTGGCGGCCGTCCTGCCCGCTCTCGCGGTCGTCCCGCCGCTGCTCGCGCTCCTGCTGGGGGGCGTCCTGGTCGTCGCCGCCACGCTCCTGCGCGGTGCGGGGCGCGCCGGCGGCGGCACCGCCGCGACGGCTGCGCCGGGTACGGGAGCCGTTGCCCGGGGTCTCGGTGTCCTCGCGCTCGGCCTGTGCGCGGTCCAGCGCGGCCTCCAGGCCGGCGGCGTCGCCGCCCTGGCCGCTCGAGCCCTCCTGCCGGCGCCCCTGCGCCGGCCGGCCACCCTCGGCGGGGCGGTCCTGCTCGGCCGGCGGACGCGCCGCGCCGTTGGTGGAGGCGGCGCCCCCGCGCTGCTCCCGGATGGCGGACACCAGGTCCGCCTTGCGCATCTTGGGGTTCACGGTGATGCCCATGCCGGACGCGAGCTGCTGCAGCTCGGCCAGGCGCAGGGTGCTCAGCGCGCCCGTGCGGGTCGCGCTGGCGTCGGTGATCTCAGTCACGTGGGATTCCTTCCCCCTTCGGTCTGCACCGGTTCGGGGTCTGAGGTGTCGCGATGCACGAGAAGTGGCACCACGGTCGGACTCGCACGGGGACGACCCGGAGCTGGCGGCCTCAAAGATCAGGACACGTCACTGATGGTCGAAGGCCCGTGCGTGTGAGGTGCCTCGGAGCCGACCATCACATGGTCGGCGTGGTCACGAGACGCCCTCAAGATAACACGCAGGGTGCGCCGATCCATACCGACACGGTCAGCGGCGGGCGACCGCGAGACCGGCGCGCACGAGGTCGCCGAGCACGGCCGAGGCGGTCTCGTCCCCACCGGCGCCGGCACCGACGAGGGTCACCGGCCCGGCGAGCACGGTGTCCAGCTCGACCAGGTTGGTGCCGCCCCGGGTCCGCGCGAGCGGGTCCTCGGCGGGCAGCACCTCCGGCCGCACGGCGCAGCGCACCGCACCGTCCGCGCCCCGCTCGGCGCTCGCGACCAGCTTGAGCACCCCGCCCTGCTCCGCGGCGGCCGCGAAGTCGGCGTCGGTGAGCCCGGAGATCCCGGTGACGTCGACCTCGTCCGGCGGCGCCGGGACGTCCCAGGCGGTCCGGGCCAGCAGGGCGATCTTGGCGGCGGCGTCCAGCCCCTCGAGGTCCTCGGTGGGGTCCGCCTCCAGGTAGCCCAGCTCCCCGGCCTGGCGCACCGCGTCGGCGAAGGGCACCCCTTCCCGGGCGACGAGGTCGAGGACGTAGTTGGTCGAGCCGTTGACGATCCCCCGGATCCGGGTGATCTCGTCACCGGCCAGGGACTCCCGCACGACGGCCAGCACCGGCACCGCGGCCATGACGGCCGCCTCGTGGTGCAGCCCCGCGCCGTGCTCCTGCGCCAGCGCCTGCAGCTCCACGCCGCGCCGGGTGAGCAGCTGCTTGTTGGCGCTCACCACCTGGGCCCCGCGACGCAGGGCCGCCTCGATGAGCTCGCCGGCGGGCTCCAGCCCGCCCATGAGCTCCACGATCACGTCCGCGTCCTGCGCCAGCGCGTGCGGGTCGTCGGTCAGCAGGTCGGCCGGTATGCCCTCGCGCACCCGGGTGGTGTCCCGGACCGCCACTCCGAGCAGCTCCACCGGGGCGCCGAGGCGCGCGGCATACCGGTCGGGATGCTGCAGCAGGGCGCGGGCGACGGCGGCGCCGACGGTCCCGCCGCCGAGGAGGGCGACCCGCACAGGGGCAGCGGAGGCCGTGCCCGTCTGAGACACCTCGCTCACATCCGCTCCGGTGCGCTGACGCCGAGCAGGTCGAGGCCGTTGGCGAGGACCTGCCGCATGGCGTCGTTGAGCCACAGCCGGGTGCGGTGCAGGTCGGTGATCTCCTCCTCCGCGCTCATCGGCCGGACGCGGCACTCGTCGTACCACTTGTGGAAGTGGCCGGCGAGGTCCTCGAGGTAGCGGGCCACCCGGTGCGGCTCGCGCAGCTGGGCAGCCTGGGCGACGACGCGCGGGAAGTCGCCGAGCGCGGCCAGCAGGACCGACTCGGTCGGGTGGTCCAGCAGCGCGGGGTCGAATCCGTCCTCGCGACGCACCCCGTCCTCGCCCGCCAGGCGGGCGACGTTGCAGGTGCGGGCGTGCGCGTACTGCACGTAGAACACGGGGTTGTCGTTGGACCGCTTGCGCAGCTCCTCGCCGTCGAGGTCGAGCGGGGTGTCGGCGGGGAACCGGCCCAGGCTGTAGCGGATGGGGTCGGCGCCGATCCAGTCGAGCAGGTCGGAGAGGTAGACGGCGTTGCCGCGGCGCCGGCCCATCCGCTCGCCGCTGATGTTGATGAGCTGGCCGATGAGGACCTCGATGTTGGTCTCGGGGTCGTCCCCGGCGCAGGCGGCGATCGCCTTGAGCCGGCCGACGTAGCCGTGGTGGTCCGCCCCGAGCATGTAGACCTTCTCCGGGAAGCCGCGGTCCTTCTTCGACAGGTAGTAGGCGCAGTCCGCGGCGAAGTAGGTGGGCTCCCCGTTGGCCCGGATGAGCACCCGGTCCTTGTCGTCGCCGAAGTCGGTGGTGCGCAGCCAGACGGCACCGTCGGCGTCGTAGACGTGGCCCTGCTCGCGGAGCCGGTCGACCGCCTGGGCCACCGCCCCGGCGTCGTGCAGGCTCTTCTCGCTGAACCACACGTCGAAGGTCACGTGGAAGTCGGTGAGCGTCTGCTCGTTCGCGGCGACCTGGAGCGCCATGCCGGTGTCGCGGCAGACCTCGAGCGCCTCCTCCTCGGGGAGGGAGAGCAGGTCGGGCCGGGCCTGCTGCACCTGCTCGGCGAGCGCGTCGACGTAGTCGCCGGCATACCCGCCCTCGGGCACCTCCTCGCCGCGGGCGCGGGCCAGGACCGAGGTCGCCAGCCGCATCGTCTGCGCCCCGGCGTCGTTGGTGTAGTGCTCCGCGGTGACGTCCGCCCCGCTCGCCGCGAGCAGCCGGTGCAGCGCGTCGCCGAGGGCCGCCCACCGGGTATGCCCGATGTGCAGCGGCCCGGTCGGGTTCGCGGAGACGAACTCCAGGTTGATGATGCGCCCGGCCATGGTGTCGTTGCGGCCGTAGGCCGGCCCCGCCTCGACGATGCTCCGCGCCAGCTCCCCGGCGCTCGCGGCGTCGAGGGTGATGTTGAGGAAGCCCGGGCCGGCCACGTCGACCGCAGCGACCCCGGCGACGTCCTCCAGCCGCGGGGAGACGAGCTCGGCGAGCCGGCGCGGGGGCATACCCGCCCGCTTGGCCAGCTGCATCGCGACGTTGCTCGCCCAGTCCCCGTGCTCGCGGCTGCGGGGTCGCTCCACGCGCAGCGCCTCGACGGCCGGGACGTCGGCCTCGGCGAGGGCCAGGTCGCCCGAGGCGGCAGCCTCGGTCAGCACGGCATGGATCGCTGCAGCGAGCTGTTCAGGGGTCACCCGCACCAGTCTAGGGGCGCCTCATCCGGTGCCCGAACCGGGATTTCGGGCACCTGTCGGGGCGCTGCTAGAGTTGTTCGCTGTTGCCCCCGTAGCTCAGGGGATAGAGCACCGCCCTCCGGAGGCGGGTGCGCAGGTTCGAATCCTGCCGGGGGCGCTCCCCTCCTCACCGAGGGTGCGCAGGCAACAGGTCTGCGAGGAGGTGTCAGGGTTCCTGGTGGGCCCCCCGGGTCTCAAACCCGTGGAACGGCGACCCGTCGTCGTTGGCAGGTTCGATTCCTGTCCGCCTCCGCCCCTCCTCCCGGAAGGCGAGGAGCCGCGTCGCCACCACGACCAGGCTCACGAGCGCCCAGACCGCCACGAGGATCAGCGCGGCGGACCAGAGTCCGAAGACGTCCAGCGGCGTGGCCGGGTTGCCGGGCCCCACGGTCAGGCCGATGAAGAGGAAGGCCGCGCACGCCGGCATGACGGCGTGCGGTGAGAGCCGCAGCAGCCGTCGCCACCATCCGTGCCCAGCTCGTGCGCGGGACCATGCCCCCGCCCTCGACACCCCACGGATCCCGAGCGCGACGACGAGGGCGCTCACCGCGAGCAGGACGAGGTCGATGATCGTCGACGTGGGGCGGCCCACCTCGGGCACGCGTCCCAGGCCGATGTCGACGAGGCCGGTGCTGATCTCGAAGGGGTGGGAGTACGTCGTGGTGAAGGTGTCAGCAGGACGGCTGTCGCCAGACCACTGCTCGGCACCAGGTCCTGGCGGGCCGCATAGCGCGTCAGCGCGCCGTCGTGACCGATCCGAGGGGGATCGGCGGTGCTGGTGTGCTGCCACCCCAGGGCGTAGGTCCCGGTGCCCGGCTGCTTCTCGTGGGACTGCTCCACGAGGTCGGCGGAGAGCAGCCTGACCCCGTTCGGCGCCACGCCACCCTGCTGCTTCATGGACAGCCAGGCGCCCAGGTCCTCAGCGGTGCTGATCACTCCTCCAGCGCCTCCCACGGAGGCCCGCAGCTCGCGCAGCGGGAGCGCGAAGCCGTACATCGAGACGGACCCGGCGTCCAGGCCCGGTCGGTCGCTCGCCGTCAGGACCGACGTCGTGTCCTCCATCCCGAGCGGGGTGAAGATGTGCTCCTCCAGATAGGCATCGAACTGCTCGCCGGAGACCACCTCCACGAGCCGTGCGAGCGTGCGGTAGTTGAGGTTGCTGTAGTGGTACTCCGTCCCGGGGTCGGACCGTGATCGCCGAGGAATCCGCCCCCTGCATGGAGAACGCCGGCAGGTAGTCGGTGACCGGTGCGCCGAGGGTCACCGTGCCGTCGTCGACCAGCTGCAGGACCGCGAAGGCGGTGAAGGACTTCGCCAGGGAGCCGACCGCCATGGGGGTATGCGCGGTGACGTCCCCGCTGCCCCGGTCACGACGACGGCGCCGTCCTCCACCACGACGTAGGCCGCCCCGGCGATGTCGTTGGTCGCGACGTAGTCGGTCACGAAGCGTTCTGCGGCGCCGGCGTCATAGGTGTCCGCGTCGGGTCCGGCCACGGCTCGCGGAGTGCCTGACACCAGGACACCCAGGCAGAGGCACACGGTGAGGCACAGGGCCGCGCCTCCCCGGAGGAGCCCTGCTACGTTCGGGACGGTGGGTGGTGGATGCATGTCCGCGAGCCTGCCGAGTCCCGCCGCCGCCCACGAGCCGGCTGTCCCCACCGGGAGGCGGGGGTTGTCCCGACAAGGTGGGAAGGCGTGAGACACGAGCTCATGGGTGAAGGCCAGGGCGGTCGCCCGGGTCGGGCACCACGGCAGCCCGGGCAACCAGACCCGCGCCGCGGCATACCGTCCACGGACGCAGTGCTGCGCGCCCCCGCGGTCGCGCCCCACGTCACCCGCCTGGGTCACGAGCGTGCGCTCCCGGTCGTCCGCGAGGTGCAGCGGCGGGCGCGCGCCGGCGACGGGGATCTCGACCCGGCAGCCGTCGTCGCCACGGCAGCCATACAGCTGGCCGCCCTCGACGCGGGCGGCGGCCCACGGCCTGTCCTCAACGCCACAGGCGTGGTCGTCCACACCAACCTCGGCCGCGCGCCGCTGGGCGAGGCGGCACGGGCCGCCCTCCTCGACGCCGCTGGGTATGCCGACGTCGAGCTGGACCTGGCCACCGGCGCCCGCGACCGGCGCGGCGGCGAGGTGCTCGACGCGCTGCGCGGGGCGGTGCCGGAGGCGCAGGACGCGCTGGTCGTCGGCAACGGTGCGGCCGCCCTGCTCCTGGCCACCACCGCGCTCGCGGCCGGCCGGGAGGTCGTGGTCAGCCGGGGCGAGATGGTCGAGATCGGCGACGGCTTCCGGCTGCCCGACCTCGTGGAGTCCGGCGGGGCGCGGCTGCGCGAGGTCGGCACGACCAACCGCACCCACCTGAGGGACTACGAGGACGCGCTCGACCGGCCGGGAGCGGACGTCGGTGCGCTGCTCAAGGTGCACCCCAGCAACTTCCGCGTCGAGGGCTTCGTCAGCAGCGTGACGGTGGCGCGCCTCGCCGGGCTCGCCCGCGAGCGCGACCTGCCGCTCGTCGTCGACCCCGGCAGCGGGCTGCTGGAGCCGGACGGAGACCTGCCCGACGAGCCGGACGCACGGACCACGCTGCGCGACGGCGCCGGGCTGGTCACGGCGAGCGCCGACAAGCTCCTCGGCGGGCCGCAGGCCGGGATCGTCCTCGGGGACGCCGACCTGGTGGCGCGGCTCCGGCGGCACCCGATGGCACGCGCCCTGCGCGTCGACAAGCTCACCCTGGCCGCCCTGGCCGCGACCGTCTGCGACCGCGGCTCCACGCCGGTGACCCTCGCCCGGCGCGCCCGGGGCCCGGGGCTGCGCGAGCGCGCCGACCGCCTGGCCGCGGCGCTGCGCGGGCACGATATCGAGGCCGAGGTGGTGCCGCACGCGGGGCGCGTGGGCGGCGGCGGCGCCCCGGGCGTGGAGCTGCCCGGCTGGGCGGTCGCGGTCCCCGAGGACCTGGCGCAGCGTCTGCGCCTGGGACGACCGGCGGTCCTGCCCCGGGTGCACGAGGGACGCTGCCTGCTCGACCCCCGGTGCATACCCGAGGAGCAGGACGAGGTGCTCCTGCGGGCGGTGGTCGAGGCCGCCGCCGACGTACCTGAACAGCCCCGCCGATGACGGTCGTCGCCACCGCCGGCCACGTCGACCACGGCAAGTCCGCGCTGGTGCGCGCGCTCACCGGGATGGAGCCGGACCGGTGGGCGGAGGAGCGCCGGCGCGGGCTCACCCTCGACCTCGGGTATGCCTGGACCACCCTCCCCCGCTCCGGCGCCGTGGCCTTCGTCGACGTGCCGGGCCACCGCCGGTTCATCGGCAACATGCTCAGCGGTCTCGGCCCCAGCGCCGCGGTGCTCCTCGTCGTCGCGGCCGACGGCGGTTGGAGCGCCCAGTCCACCGAGCACCTCCTCGCGGCGCACGCGCTGCGGCTGCGGCACGGCGTGCTCGCCGTGACCCGCTGCGACCTCGCCGACCCCGGCCCAGCGCTGGCGGAGGCCCGCGAGCGGCTCGCGGGGACGAGCCTTTCCGGCATACCCGCCGCCTGCGTGTCGGCGCGCACCGGCGAGGGGCTGGAGGACCTACGGTCCCTCCTCGACTCCTGCGTCGCGGGTATGCCCGTCCCTCCCGCAGACGCCCCGGTGCGGCTGTGGGTCGACCGGTCCTTCACCGTGCGCGGCGCGGGCACCGTCGTCACCGGCACGCTGCCTGCGGGAAGCGTCGCGGCCGGGGACCGGCTGCTGCTGACCTCGGCCCGCGGGTCGCCGCGCCGCCCGGTCCTGGTGCGGGGGCTGCAGACCCTGGGACGCGACGCCGCCCGCGTCGGCGGACCGGCCCGGGTGGCGCTCAACCTGCGCGGCGTGGAGGTGGACGAGGTCGGCCGCGGTCAGGCGCTGCTGGGCGGGGAGCGACCGTGGTGGCCGACGTCGACGACGGACGTCCTGCTCGACGCCGACGTGCTCCCCGCCCGGGTGAGCGTGCACGTCGGCACGGCGGCGGTGCCGGGCCGGCTGCGCGTCCTGGAGGCGTGCCACGCCCGGCTGCACACCGAGGCCCCGCTGCCGCTCGTGCCGGGCGACCGGGTGATCCTGCGGGACCCGGGCCGCGAGGGGGCCCTCGTCGGGGCGGAGGTGCTCGATGCGGTGGTCCCGCCGCTGCGGCGCAGCGGCGCCGCACGGCGCCGGGCCGCGGCGCTGCGTCAGGACGCGCACGGCGTGGAGCTGGACGGCCGGGTGGTCACCGCCGCCACGGCCCGGCTGTGGGGCGAGGCGCTCGCCGCGCTGGTCCGCGAGCGCGCTGACGCGGACCCGCTCGACCCCTGGCTGCCGCTCGGCACCACGCTCACGACGCTGCGGCATCAGGTCGGCGTGCCGGACCGGGCGACGCTCGAGGCGGTCGCGGCCCGCCAGCAGCTGGCGGTGCGCGACGACCGCGTGGGGCCGACCGCCCGGCACGACCGGGGACCGGCGCACCCGCCGACGGCCGTCCCGGACGACCCTCCCGGCCTGACCGCTCTCCTCCACCGTCTGGCCCGGGACCCCCTGGACGCGCCCAACCGCCCGGAGCTCGAGGCCCTGGGCATCGGCGGGCGCGAGATCGCCGCCGCGAGCGGCCGCGGCACCGTCCTCCGGCTGCCGGGCGAGGTCCTCCTCGGTGCGCAGGCACCGGCGCGCGCCCTGGCCGCCCTCGCCGACCTGCCGCAGCCGTTCACCACGAGCGCGGCGCGCACCGCCCTCGGGGTCAGCCGCAGGGTCGCGATCGCGCTGCTCGAGCACCTGGATGCGCGGGGGCATACCCTCCGTGACGCGGCGGACACCCGCAGGCTCCTCACCCGCGACCCCTCCTCCTAGGCTCGTCGGTATGCCCGAGCGCACGACCGGACCCCGCCCTCCGTCCCCCCGGCTCACCTCCCTGGCGGCGGGCGGAGGGTGCGCCTGCAAAATCCCGGCCGAGCGGCTCGAGCAGCTGGTCGACGGCCTGCCGGCACCGGCCGGCGACGCGGCGGCCCGGCTCCTCGTCGGGGTCGAGCACGGGGACGACGCCGCAGCCGTCCGGCTGGAGGGTGAGCTCGCGGTGCTCTCGACGGCCGACTTCTTCACCCCGGTCGTGGACGACCCGGCCGACTGGGGCCGGATCGCGGCGGCCAACGCGCTCTCCGACGTCTGGGCGATGGGCGGCACGCCGGTCCTGGCGATCAACCTGCTCGGCTGGCCCTCCGACCTCGACGACGACCTCGCGCGGGAGGTGCTGCGCGGCGGTGCCGAGGTCGCCGCGCTGGCCGGGTGCCCGCTCGCCGGCGGCCACTCGATCACCTCCCCGGAGCCGCTCTACGGCCTCGCCGTGACCGGCACCGCCCGGGCCGACCAGCTCATCCGCAACGACGCCGCGACCCCCGGCCTCCCGCTCACGCTCACCAAGCCGCTCGGCAGCGGCATCCTCAACAACCGGCACGGTCGCACCGGCGAGGTCTTCCCCGAGGCGGTGGCGACCATGACCGCGCTCAACCGCGAGGCCTCCGCCGCCGCGGTGGCCGCGGGCGTGCGGGCGGGCACGGACGTCACCGGCTTCGGGCTGCTGGGGCACCTGTGGAAGATGTGCCGGGCCTCCGGGGTCTCCGCGCAGCTCGACGTCGATGCGGTCCCGGCGATCGCGGGCGCCCGGGAGAGCCTCGCGAGCGGCTACGTGCCCGGGGGCACCCGGCGCAACCTGGACTGGGTGCGGCCGCACCTCGATCCGGGCAGCCACGTCGACGAGGACGACCTGCTGCTGCTCGCCGACGCGCAGACCAGCGGCGGGCTGCTCCTCGTCGGCGAGGTGCCGGAGGGGGTGGGCACGCCGATCGGGTGGACCGTCCCCGCCGGTGAGGTCCCGGCCCTGCGACTGCACTGATCCGGCGGGCGCCCTACGGTGAGCGGTATGTTCACCGCCCTCCCCTTCGTCGGCGGCACCGAGCTGCCGGCCGAGCAGACCTACGACAACATCGACCCCGCCGACGGCTCGGTCCTCGGCCAGGTCGCCCGCTCCGGACCCGCCGAGGTCGACCGTGCCGTGCAGGCCGCGGCGCGGGCGCAGCCGGCCTGGGCCGCGACCTCGCCCGAGCACCGCGCCGACACCCTCACCCGCTGGGCCGACCTCGTCGACCAGCACCGCGAGCAGCTGGCCCGCACCGAGTCCCAGGACACCGGCAAGCCGCTGTCCCAGGCCCGCGCCGACGCGACCGTGGCGGCGCGCTACCTGCGCTACTACGGCCGGGTCGTCGAGGCCTTCTACGGCGAGGCCATTCCGCTCGGCCCGGAGCTGCACGCCTACACCCGGCGCGAGCCCTACGGCGTCGTCGGCAGCGTGGTCGCCTGGAACTACCCGCTCCAGCTCGCGGCCCGGTCCATGGCCGCCGCAGCGGTGACCGGCAACGCCGTCGTGCTCAAGCCGGCGGACGAGACGCCGCGCACCGCGCTCGCGCTCGCCGCCCTGGCCCAGGAGGCCGACGTGCCGGACGGGGTCGTCAACGTCGTGCCGGGCCTGGGGGCCGAGGCCGGGGCGGCCCTGACCGCCCACCCGCAGATCACCCACCTCGGGTTCGTCGGCTCGACCGAGACGGGCCGCGCGGTCGCCCGCGCCGCCGCCGAGCGGGTCGTCCCGGCGGTGCTGGAGCTGGGCGGCAAGTCCGCCCACGTGGTCTTCGCCGACGCCGATCTCGAGGCGGCGGCCGACGCCATCACCCGCAGCATCCTGCAGAACGCCGGCCAGACGTGCTCGGCCGGCTCCCGGCTCGTCGTGCACGCCGACGTCCGGGAGGAGCTCGTCGCCGCGGTCGCCGAACGCTTCCGCGCGACCACCCTCGGCCGCGGGCTCGACGACCCCGACCTGGGCCCGCTCGTGTCGGTCCGGCAGCAGGAACGGGTGCGCGGCTACGTCGAGGGCGCCCGCAGCGGCGAGCTCGTGGTCGGGGGGTCGGCTCCCACCGACGGTGGCGCGGACGGCGCCTTCTGGCTGCCCACGCTCATCGACGGGGTGGATCCCCGGGAGCCCATCGCCCAGGAGGAGGTCTTCGGGCCGGTCCTGGTCACGACGCCCTTCGAGGACGAGGCGCAGGCGCTCGCCCTCGCGAACGGCACGGCATACGGGCTCATCGCGGCGCTGTGGACCCGCGACCTGTCGCGGGCGCACCGGCTCGCGGCGGACCTCGAGGCGGGCCAGGTCTTCGTCAACACCTTCGGCGCCGGGGGTGGCGTGGAGCTGCCCTTCGGCGGGGTCAAGGCCTCGGGCTACGGCCGGGAGAAGGGGATCGAGGCGCTCGCCGGCTTCACCCGCACCAAGACCGTGGCCGTACGCCTCGGCTGACTCCCACTCAGGGGGGACGGGAGCGGACCGGATCTCCCCCCGGGGACTGATGCCCGCCCGGTGAGCGCGCTGCTTGACTGGACGCATGACGACACCAGACGCGCAGGCCGCGCCCGGGACGGGGATCAGCGTGCGGGGGCTCAGCAAACGCTTCGGCACCTTCACCGCCGTCGACGACCTGACCTTCGAGGTCGCCCCCGGGCGGGTGACCGGCTTCCTCGGGCCCAACGGCGCCGGCAAGACGACGACCCTGCGGATGCTGCTCGGGCTCATCACCCCCACGGCGGGCGAGGCGCTCATCGGCGGGCGGCGGTATGCCGACCTGCCGCGGCCGATGACCACGGTCGGGGCGGCCCTCGAGGCGACCGGGTTCCACCCCGGGCGCACCGGGCGCA
Source organism: Serinicoccus hydrothermalis (assembly GCF_001685415.1). Taxonomy (NCBI): domain Bacteria; kingdom Bacillati; phylum Actinomycetota; class Actinomycetes; order Micrococcales; family Ornithinimicrobiaceae; genus Serinicoccus; species Serinicoccus hydrothermalis. Next base: position 1,407,762 of record NZ_CP014989.1, read on the forward strand.
ACCACCTGCGGGTGCTCGCCGCGACGCACGGCATCCCCGACTCCCGGGTCGACGAGCTGCTCGAGCTCGTCGGCATCCCCGCGGCGGCGCGCAAGAAGGCCGGCGGCTACTCCATGGGTATGCGCCAGCGACTGGGTCTCGCGGCGGCGCTGCTCGGGGACCCCGACGTGCTGCTGCTCGACGAGCCGGCCAACGGCCTGGACCCCGAGGGCATCCGGTGGATGCGCGGCTTCATGCGCCACCTGGCCGCGGAGCAGGGCAAGACCGTGCTCGTCAGTTCCCACCTCCTCGGGGAGGTCGAGCAGACCGTCGAGGACGTCGTCATCATCGCCAACGGCCGGCTGGTGCGCCGCGGCACCATGGACGAGCTGCACGGCGAGCCGGCCGTGCTGGCGCGCACCGCCGATCCCGGAGCCCTGGGCCACGCCCTGGAGCAGGCCGGGCTGCAGGTCGAGCTCGCGCCCGACCAGGGCGAGGGCGCGCTGCGGGTCCACACCGGCGACCTGGCCGCCGTGGGCGACGTCGCGCTGGCGGCGGGGCAGCCGGTGCACGAGCTCCGACCGCTGCGGACCGACCTCGAGCGGCTCTTCCTGGAGCTGACCGAGTCGCCCGAGCACCGCAACCGCAACCGCTCGACCGGGACGGAGGCCGCCTGATGATGACGCTCGTGCGCGCCGAGCTGCGCAAGACCAGCACCACCCGCATCTCCTGGACCATGCCGGTGGCGATGTTCCTCGTCGGTGGCCTCTTCGCCGCGCTGCAGGGCTTCGCCCTCGTGAGCTTCGGCGAGATCCCGGGGCCGGACGGCCAGACGATCGCCCCGGTCGAGGCCTTCGGCGAGACCGCGATCGCCCGGCTGGTCTACACCGGCGGCTTCCAGTTCGGCTACCTGCTGGCCCTCGTCCTCGGCATCCTGTCGATGAGCGGGGAGTTCCGCCACCAGACCATCACCGGCACGCTGCTGAGCACCCCGCGGCGGGGCCGGCTCATCCTGGGCAAGCTGCTCGCCCTGGCGGTCGTCGTCACCCTCAACGGGCTGGCCTTCATCGCGGGCAGCCTCGTGGGAGGCGGGCTCATCCTGCTCTCCGGCGACGTCGCCCTCTTCCCCGACGCGGGCGGTCTGGTGCTGACGCTGCTGCGGCTGCTCCTCGTCCTCGTGCTCTGGGGCCTCATCGGGTTCGGGCTCGGTGTGCTCGTCACCAACCAGGTCGTGGCCCTCTTCGCGGGCATCGCCATCGCCCTGCTCGTCGAGCCGCTGCTGAGCTTCCTCATCCAGTTCCTCGACCCGGTGGCCGAGGCCGCGCGCTACTTCCCCAGCCAGGCGACGACGGCGGCCCTCGACCTGTATGCCGGGGTGGACGCCGAGGCCGCCGACATCTTCGGCGGCGGTGACCTGCTGACCTGGTGGGTGGCCGCGCTGGTGCTCCTCGGCTACGCGCTGGTCATGACTGTCCTCGGCTGGATCGTCACCGCACGTCGCGACGTCGCCTGACGCGTCCGCGCCACCCCCGGACCACCTCCTGCGCCCGGTTCGCGCAGACGATAGGCTGAGGGTGGCGCGTGCGCTTGTCGGCGCGCGTGCGGCAGTCCCCGGACGTGAGATGAGGCGCAGACCCCGTGGCCAACCCGCAGAGCAGCGACACCACCGTCGACTTCGGAGCCAACGAGTGGCTCGTCGAGGACATGCGGGAGCAGTTCGACGAGGATCCCGGGTCGGTCGACCCCGCCTGGAGACGCTACTTCGAGAACGGCTCCTCCAGCAGCAACGGGTCGGGGTCGAAGACCCCTTCCTCCACCCCGACGTCCTCGTCGCCGCAGTCGTCGGGCCGGAGCGCCGACAGCAACGGCGGGGCCTCGACCCGCACCGCGCCCGCCAGCGGACCCAAGGTCGCGCCGGCACCGCCGCGGGAGAAGGGGTCGTCCACCTCCGGCGGCAGGTCCACGACGTCCGGCAAGGATGAGGACAGCAGCAAGGGCAAGGGCAGCACCGACGGCGAGGCCAGCTCCCAGGACATGAGCAAGCCCACGCCCAAGGACGACGACAAGGCGAGCACCCCGGACACCAAGACCGACGGGGGGAAGAGCGGCGGCGGCAGCAGCGGCAAGGACAAGAGCGGCGGTGGCGGCAAGGATGAGGACAAGGGCGCCAAGGCGCCGATGTCCCGCGAGGCCCCGGCCCCGAAGAAGAGCGGCCCGCAGGAGGATGTCACGCTCGTCCCGCTGCGTGGGGCGGCCGCACGGGTGGTGTCCAACATGGACACCTCGCTGGAGGTCCCGACCGCGACCAGCGCGCGCAACCTGCCCGCCAAGCTGCTCATCGACAACCGCACCGTCATCAACAACCACCTCGCGCGCAGCCGTGGTGGCAAGGTCAGCTTCACCCACCTCATCGGCTACGCCATGGTCCGGGCGCTGAAGTCGATGCCGGCGATGAACAACGGCTTCTCCGTCGAGAACGGAAAGCCGACCCTCGTCGAGCCCGCGCACGTCAACCTCGGCCTGGCCATCGACGTGCCCAAGTCCGACGGCACCCGCCAGCTGCTCGTCCCGAGCATCAAGAGCGCGGAGGCGATGAGCTTCTACGATTTCTGGAGCGCCTACGAGAACGTCGTGCGCAAGGCGCGCGACGGCAAGCTCACCATCGAGGACTTCCAGGGCACGACGATCAGCCTCACCAACCCCGGCGGCATCGGCACGCTGCACTCCGTGCCCCGGCTCATGAAGGGGCAGGGCGCCATCATCGGCGTCGGGTCGCTGGACTACCCCGCGGAGTGGCAGGGTGCGGCGAGCGAGCGGATCGTCGCCAACGCCGTGAGCAAGATCCTGACCCTCACCTCGACCTACGACCACCGCATCATCCAGGGTGCGCAGTCCGGTGAGTTCCTCAAGATCATGCACCAGCTCCTGCTGGGGCAGGACGGCTTCTACGACGACATCTTCACCTCGTTGCGGATCCCCTACGAGCCGATCCGCTGGAACCTCGACATCGCGGCCACGCACGACGACGACATCTCCAAGCCGAGTCGCATCCAGGAGCTCATCCACGCCTACCGGGTCCGCGGCCACCTCATGGCCGACACCGACCCGCTGGAGTACCGCCAGCGCCGCCACCCGGACCTAGCCATCGAGAACCACGGGCTGACCCTGTGGGACCTGGACCGCGAGGTGCCGACCGGCGGCTTCGGCGGCAAGCCGCGGCTCAGCCTGCGGCGCATCCTGGGCATCCTGCGCGACACCTACTGCCGCACCGTCGGCATCGAGTACATGCACATCCAGGACCCCGAGCAGCGCCAGTGGTTCCAGAAGAAGCTCGAGGTGCCCTTCGAGAAGCCCGCACCGGCCGAGCAGCTGCGGATCCTGCGCCGGCTCAACGCCGCGGAGGCCTTCGAGACCTTCCTGCAGACCAAGTTCGTCGGTCAGAAGCGGTTCAGCCTCGAGGGCGGCGAGTCGGTCATCGCGCTGCTGGACAAGGTGCTCAACCGGGCCGCCGACGACGGGCTGAGCGAGGTGACGATCGGTATGCCCCACCGCGGCCGCCTCAATGTGCTCGCCAACCTCGCCGGCAAGTCCTACGGCCAGATCTTCCGCGAGTTCGAGGGCAAGCAGTCCCCCGGCTCGGTGCACGGATCCGGTGACGTGAAGTACCACCTCGGCACCGAGGGCGAGTTCACCACCGAGGACGGCAAGACCACCCGCGTCTACCTGGCCGCCAACCCCTCCCACCTGGAGGCGGTCAACCCGGTGCTCGAGGGGATCACCCGGGCCAAGCAGGACCGCGTGAGCCGGGAGACCGGCGCGGACCCCTCGACGGTGATGCCGGTGCTCATGCACGGTGACGCCGCCTTCGCCGGCCAGGGCGTCGTGCTGGAGACGATGCAGATGTCCCAGCTCCCGGCATACCGGACCGGCGGGACGCTGCACGTGGTCATCAACAACCAGGTCGGCTTCACGACCGCACCGCAGCACTCGCGCTCCTCGGTCTACTGCACCGACCTCGCGCGCACGGTGCAGGCACCGATTTTCCACGTCAACGGCGACGACCCGGAGGCCGTGGTGCGGGTCGCAGAGCTGGCCTACGAGTTCCGCCAGGAGTTCAGCACCGACGTCGTCATCGACCTCGTCTGCTACCGCCGGCGGGGCCACAACGAGGGCGACGACCCCTCGATGACCCAGCCGCTGATGTACGACCTCATCGAGGCCAAGCGCTCGGTCCGCAAGCTCTACACCGAGTCGCTCATCGGCCGCGGCGACATCACGGTCGACGACGCCGAGGCGGCGCTGCGCGACTACCAGAAGCAGCTGGAGAACGTCTTCACCGAGACCAAGAAGGCGCTCAAGGAGGATGACGGCGGACAGGGGCTCGAGCGCCCGCACGCCCAGGAGAAGGGCGACCAGGCCGCCGCGCCGCGCCCGACGGCGATCGACCAGAGCACGGTCGAGGCCATCGGCGACGCCTTCGGCAACCCGCCGGAGGGCTTCACCGTCCACCCCAAGCTGGCCAAGCTGCTCACCTCGCGCCAGGAGATGACCCGCAAGGGCGGGATCGACTGGGGCATGGCCGAGCTGCTGGCCTTCGGCTCCCTCGTCATCGACGGCACGCCGGTCCGGCTCGTCGGGCAGGACAGCCGCCGCGGCACCTTCGTGCAGCGGCACGCGGTCCTCACCGACAACGAGACGGCCGCGAACTGGACCCCGCTGCACACGCTGGCGAAGGAGCACGACGGCGCCACCTTCGAGGTCTACGACTCGCTGCTCTCGGAGTTCGCGGCCATGGGCTTCGAGTACGGCTACTCCGTGGAGCAGACCGACGCCCTCGTCCTCTGGGAGGCCCAGTTCGGGGACTTCGTCAACGGCGCCCAGGTCGTCGTCGACGAGTTCATCAGCTCCTCGGAGCAGAAGTGGGACCAGCGCAGCTCGGTGGTCCTGCTCCTGCCGCACGGCTACGAGGGCCAGGGCCCGGACCACTCCTCGGCCCGCATCGAGCGCTTCCTCTCGCAGTGCGCCGAGGCCAACATGATGGTCGCCTACCCCTCGACGCCGGCGTCCTACTTCCACCTGCTGCGGTCGCACTCCACCGCCCGGCCGCGGCGGCCGCTCATCGTCTTCACCCCGAAGGCCATGCTCCGGCTCAAGGCGGGCGCGAGCCCGGTGGAGGACTTCGTCGAGGGCACCTTCGAGCCGGTGCTGCCCGACCGCGCCGACCTCGACAAGAGCAAGGTGGAGCGGGTCCTGCTCGCCTCGAGCAAGCTGGTCTACGACCTGGAGGACGAGCGCACCAAGCGCGAGGACGACCGGACCGCCATCCTGCGCGTCGAGCAGCTCTACCCCGTCCCGGGCAAGCAGCTCGCCAAGCTCACCGCGGAGTACCCCGAGGCCGAGCTGGTCTGGGTGCAGAACGAGCCGAAGAACCAGGGTGCGTGGCCGTTCATGGCGCTCAACCTGCCCGAGGCCCTGCAGCAGCACGGCGAGGAGCGTCCGCTGCGCGTCGTGAGCCGTCCGGCCTCGGCCTCCCCCGCCACCGGGTCGGCCAAGGTGCACGCCGTCGAGCAGGCAGCCCTGCACGACGAGGCCTTCTCCGGTCGCGCATGAGCGGCGCGCTGGTCGGACCCGCCCGGCTGCCGGAGGGTCTGTCGGCCTCCGCCCCGGGCGAGGAGGACATCGACGACCTCGTCCGCCTGCTCCGCCGCCACGAGCGCGAGGCCCGTGGATGGCCCGGGGCGCAGAGCGACACCGTCCGGGCCGAGGTCAGCGGGCGGGGCGCGAGCACGCACCGTCACGAGATGGTGCGCGACGCCCACGGCACGGCCCGTGCCTGGCTGAGCCTGCACGACCGGGCCGCGGGCCGCGTGCTCGTCGGCGTCACCCTCGACCCCGACCTCCCGGACGAGGAGGCCGACCCGCTGGCGCGGTGGGCGTTCACCCGGGTGGACGAGCTGGGCCGCGAGCTGCTCGCCGAGCGCGGGATGGAGAGCACGCAGCTGGACTCCGGCGCCTTCGCCGACGACGAGCGGCAGCAGCGCTGGCTCCGCGAGGCGGGCTACGACCACGTCCGCGACTGGTGGCAGATGACGCGAGCCGTCGACCCCGGGACGGACGAGGGTCTGCCGGAGCTCAAGGAGGGCGTCAAGATCTTCCGGGTGCGGCAGGACGACGGCGTGGGTATGCCCGACGAGGAGGACCTGCGCGCCGTGCACCTCGTGCTGGAGCAGTCCTTCGCCGACCACTTCAACTCCTACCGCGAGACCTTCGAGGAGTTCGTCGCGCGGCTGCGCGAGGACCCGGGCCACCGGTGGGACCACTGGTGGCTGGCCACGGTGGACGGCGAGCCGGCCGGGGCCGTGGTGGCCTCGATCAGCCGCGGCGGCGTCGGCGAGGACGGCACGGCCAGCCCGGACACCTCCTACATCGACTACATCGGGGTCCACCGCCGGGCCCGCGGACGCGGCGTCGCCAAGGGTCTGCTGCGCACGGTGATCGCGGACGCGGCCGCCCGTGGCCGTGCCGCCGTCGGGCTGGAGGTCGACGCCGACTCCCCCACCGGCGCCGACGGGCTCTACCGCTCGCTGGGGTGGGAGACCAAATACGTCACCCAGTCGTGGCACCGCGGCCTGGACGAGGACGAAGAGGAGAGCAGTGAGCAGCGCTGAGCGCGAGGGGCGGGTGGAGCTGGAGTACACCCCCAGCGCCGACTTCCAGGTCGCCGAGGGTCCACGTGACGTCGGCCTGTGCTTCGTCGGCGACGGCTTCGTCGCCGGTTACGGGGACCCCAAGGCCCTGGGCTGGGTCAACCGGGTGGTGGGACGCACCGATCTCGCCGCCGACGAGGGCGGCTCGCTCACGAGCTACAACCTCGGGGTGCGCGGCGCGAGCTCGGCCGACGTCATGGCCCGCTGGCGCGCGGAGTGCCCGGCCCGCTGGGCGGGCCGGTCCGAGCGCCGCCTCGTCATCGGCGTGGGCGCGGAGGACGTCGCCCAGGGCGTGACGACCGCCCGCTCCCGCCTCAACCTGGCCAACGTGCTGGACGAGGCCAGCTCGACGGGCATCGCCACCTTCGTCGTCGGCCCGACGCCCACGCTGGACGCCGAGGTCAACGGCAAGCTGCAGGTGCTCGCCGACGCGCTCGCCGACGTCTGCGCCCGCCGCGGCGTGCCCTACGTCGACTGCTTCGCCCCCCTGCTCAGCCACGACCAGTGGCAGTCCGACCTGGCCGCCGGCGACACCGTGCACCCCGGCCAGGCGGGCTACGGCCTCATGGCCTGGCTCGTCCTCAACGGCGGCTGGACCCGCTGGCTCCAGCTGGACCGCTGAGCGGCGCCGGACCGGGTCACAGGCTCTCGAGCCACTCCCGCGCCTCGCGGTACGCCTGCTCGTCCGCGTGCACGGGCACCGCGGGCACCCGGCCGTCGGCGCGGGGGTAGGAGCCGAGGAAGCGCACGTCGCGGCACGTGCGCCGCAGCCCCAGCAGCGCCTCGCTCATCCGCGCCTCGGACAGGTGCGCGTCGGCGTCGATCCAGAAGCAGTACTCCCCCAGGCCCTCACCGGTCGGGCGGGACTCCAGCCGGGTCAGGTCGATCCCCCGGACGGCGAACTGCTCCAGCAGCTCGAGGAGCGCGCCCGGCCGGTTCTGCCAGATCAGGGCGACGAGGGTGGTGCGGTCCGCCCCGGTCGACGGGGGCACCGGTGCGTCACGGCGCAGCAGGACGAACCGGGTCAGGGCACCGTCCCGGTCGGCGATCCGCCGGGCGAGGGGGGTGAGCCCGTAGGCCGCCCCTGCCTCGGGCGAGGCGATCGCGGCGTCGTAGCGACCCTCGGCCACCGCCTGCGCGGCGCGCGCGGTCGAGGACTCCTGGACGAGCTCGGCCCGCGGCAGGTGCTGCGCCAACCAGTCCCTGGTCTGGGCCGCCGCGTGCGGGTGCGTGGCCACGACGTCGACCTGGCCGAGGGTCGTGCTGCCGCGGGACAGGAGGTCGAACTGCACCTCGACGAGGATCTCCTCGCAAATCCGCACCCGGGCGTCCTCGAGGAGGGCCTGGAGGGTGGCGGGCACGGACCCCTCCACCGAGTTCTCGAAGGGGACCACCGCCGCCTCGGCGTCGCCCTCGCGCAGCGCGGCGATCGCGGCCGGAACGGTGGGCGCCGGCCACGCCTCGTGAGCGCGACCGACGTCCCACTGGCGCACGGCCTGCTCGGTGAAGGTGCCGGCCGGGCCGAGATAGGCGACGCGGGAGCTCACCCGGGCACCCTAGCCGAGGCGGGCTCGCTCAGTAGGCGCCGCTCTCGGAGCCGAGCACGACCCGCGCGGTGCGCCACATGATCATGCCGTCGAGGAGGGGGCTCCAGTTCTCCACGTAGTAGAGGTCGAGGCGCACCGCCTCCTCCCAGGAGAGGTCGCTGCGGCCGCTGATCTGCCACAGGCCGGTCATGCCGGGCCGCACCAGCAGACGGCGGTGCGTGTCGCGGGCATACTCGGCCACCTCGCGCGGCAGCGGCGGACGGGGTCCGACCAGGCTCATCTCGCCGCGCAGCACGTTGAGCAGCTGGGGCAGCTCGTCCAGGGAGTAGCGCCGGATGAAGGCGCCCACGCGGGTGACCCGCGGGTCGCGCTGCATCTTGAACATCGGGCCGGCGCCCTCGTTGGAGTCCCTCAGCTCGGCGAGCCGGTCCTCGGCGTCCATGACCATGCTGCGGAACTTGAACATCGAGAAGCTGCGACCGTCCTGGCCGATGCGCTCCTGACGGAAGAGCACCGGGCCGCGGTCCTCGAGCTTGACCGCCAGCGCCACGGCGAGCATGACCGGCAGCAGGACCAGCGTGACCGCCAGGGCCATGAGCCGGTCCATGACGTTCTTGAGCACCCGCTCCGGCCCGACGAAGCGCGGGGCCTCGACGTGGATGAGCGGCAGGCCCTGCACCGGGCGGGTGAGCACCCGGGGGCCGGCGACGTCCATGATGCCGGGGGCCACGACGAGGTCGATGTCGGTCGACTCCAGCGCCCACCCGAGCTGGCGCAGCCCGGTGGTCCCGAGGCCGGCCGAGGAGGAGACCGCCACGACGTCCACGTGGTGGTCGAGGGCCTGGAGCAGCACGTCCGACTCCGGGCCGAGCACCGGCACGCCCTGCACCGTGCCCTCGGCGTCGTCGACGCAGGCGCCCAGGACGTTGTAGCCGGCGTCCGGGCTGCGGCGCAGCGCGGTGACGAGCCCGGCGACGTGGTTCGCGTCACCGACGAGGATGACGCGGTCGGACAGCTGGCCGCTCTTGCGACGGGCCACCAGCCAGCGCCGGGCGCCCCAGCGGCCGGCGAGCAGCATCAACGTCCCCAGCGGGAAGGCCAGGATCACGAAGCCACGGGCGATCTCGAGCCGGAAGGCGAAGCCGACGATGGCGACGGCGGCGAAGACCCAGGTGGAGGCGGCGAAGACCTGGCGGTACTCCTGCACCCCGTGGCCCACGGTGCGGCCGTCGTAGGCCCGCTGGACGTGGAGGGCGAGCACCCAGACGAGAACCAGGGTGAAGGCGATGTAGCCGTAGCCGATGCCGGAGACCCGCTGCATGGACTCGTCCAGCCCGAAGCGGGTCACGTAGGCGACCAGGACCGCCACGGTGATGAGCACGAGGTCGAGCACCTTGAGGGTGCTGAGGTAGGGCGCGAGGTAGCGCCGGGCACGGTGCGGCGTCCTGCGACCGCCGCTCGGTCGGTCGACCATCCCCTGGAGCGAGTCCGGGATGACGAAGGGGTAGCTGGCGTCGACGGTTCTCATCGACGTCCCCGACGCCTCACGTGCTGCGGTGCCTGCGATCACGGTCACGGCAATTCCCATCCTGTCCCTGCGGTATGCGGCCGATCCCCTATCAGCCTGACCTTACTGAATCTTTACCTAGCTCTCAGTAAAGCACCAACCCCCGACGGCGTCTACCCCACACGCAGAAAATGTCCGTTCCTTGGACATCTCGTGCTCATCCCATCGTCGACCCGATGTCACCCCTGGGTCGCTCGCTACCCTACCGCGTGTGAGTGACACGTGGGGACACCCCGGCGCGGTGGGGGTGGCGCGCGTGACCGGATCCTCGATGCTGCCGATCCTGGCGCCCGGTGACCGGCTGCTGGTCCGCCACGGCGGCCGGCCGCGTCCTGGCTCCGTCGTCGTGGTCCGACTGCCGCCGGACCACGCCGGCAGTCCCCGGCCCCTGGCGGTCAAGCGGCTGGCGGGCATCCGTCACGACGGAGCGCTCTGGGTGCTCTCCGACGGGCACGGCACCGACTCCCGCGAGCTGGGGCATCTCGAGCCGCAGGCCCTCGTCGCCGTCGCGCTGCTCCGGCTGCCCCGCCGGCGCCCGCGACGCTGGCCGCGGCTGCTGCGCCCGGACCCCTCCCGGCTCAGCGGGCGAGACCGCGGGCGAGGAGCGGCCTGAGCTCCACCACCTGGGCCCGGAGCCGGTCGTAGACCGCGTCCGGCTGCCGGTAGGGATCGACCAGACCTTCGCCGGCCGGGCGGGTCGCGGCGCCCCGGGCGGCCCGGGCCGCCGTGCACAGCTCGGCCAGAGCCGTGGCCGGCTCCTCCCACGTCGGGAGGTCCTCGTCCGGCACGGCCGCGACCAGCCCGGCGAACTCCTGCGCGGTGAAGGTCCGCCGCAGCGCACGGGGGTCCAGCTGGACGACCTGCGAGCGGTGCGTCGGCGTCGCGGCGAGGACGAGAGCGGCGTCGGACACCAGCTCGGCGGTGAGCCGCCGGGCCACGAACCCGGTCGGGTCGCCACCCAGCCCGACGAGGATCTCGGCCGACCGCTCGTCCATGGGCGCGCCGACGAGCGCCCCGGTCCCGGCGGAGCGGACGGCGACGCGTCCGGGTCCGTGCGCGCCGTCGACGTCGCGCTGGAGCATCCGCTCCAGCAGCGGGGAGCGGCAGACGTTGCCGGTGCATACCGTGAGGATCGTCGGTGCGCTCATCGCTCCTGCCCCACCTCGTCCAGTCCGTCGGCCCAGCGCTCCCCCACCCCGCGCAGCACCGCGACCCGCTCCTGCTCTTCCTCGTCCTCGCTCCGGGAGCGCTGCAGCAGCACCTCGAGCCGCTGCGCGGCCAGGCTCTCGGCCAGCCCCTCCCCCCACTCGACCACCGTCACCGACTCCTCCAGCGAGGCGTCCAGGTCGAGGTCGTCCAGCTCGGCTCCGCCGGAGAGCCGGTAGGCGTCCACGTGCACGAGGTCCGGGCCCCCGGTGAGGGACGGGTGGACCCGGGCGATGACGAAGGTCGGCGAGGTGATCGGCCCCCGCACGCCCAGGCCCTCGGCCAGCCCCTGGGTGAAGGTCGTCTTCCCGGCGCCGAGGTCGCCGGTGAGCACCACCAGGTCGCCCGCGCGGAGCACCGCGCCCAGCTCGCGCCCGAGGTCCCGGGTGTCCTGCGCCGTCGGCAGCGTCCACCGCCGTTCCTGCTCCGGGGTCATCCGGCGATCGCCCCGACGTGCTCCCGCGGCACCCGGGAACCCAGGCGGCTGACGATCTCGTAGCTGATGGTCCCCGCGGCGTCGGCCCACTCCTGCGCGGTGGGCTCCCCCTCGTCCCCCGGACCGAAGAGCACCACCTCCTCGCCGTCGTCGACGTCCAGGTCGCCGACGTCCACGACGAACTGGTCCATGCACACGCGGCCGGAGACGGAGAACCGTTGCCCGCGCACCTGGACCGGACCGGCGCCGGAGGCGTGACGGGGTATGCCGTCGGCATACCCGATCGGGACGTCGAGGACGGTGGTCTCGCGCGAGGGGGCGTAGGCGTGCCCGTAGGAGATCCCCTGGCCGGCGGGCAGCCGCTTGGCGAGCACGGAGCGCGCGACGACCCGCATCGCCGGCCGGAGCCCGAAGTCCTGCGCCGAGACCACCTCGGGCACCGGCGTCAGCCCGTAGACGGCGAGGCCGGGGCGCACCATGTCCCAGGCCGCTTCAGGGGTGGTCAGGGTCGCCGCGGAGTTGCTCAGGTGCCGGACCTCGAGGCGCAGCCCCGCCTCCTCCGCCACGGCGACGGCCCGGGCGAAGGTCTCCTGCTGCCCCCGGACGGTGGGGTGGGAGGGCGCGTCGGCGTGCGCGAAGTGGCTGAAGACCCCGCGCACGCGCAGCACGCCCTCGGCCTGCAGCGCGGCGGCGTGCGCCACGAGGTCGGACCAGTCCGTGTCCGGGCCCGACCGGAGCGGCAGGGCATACGCGCCGTTGCGCCCCAGGCCGGTGTCGGCCTTCAGCTGGACGACGGCCACCCGGTCCTGCTCCCGGGCCGCCGCCGCCAGGGCGTCCAGCGTCCAGCGGGCCGAGGCGGCGACCTCCACACCCTCGCGGACCAACGGCCCCAGGTCCCTCCCCGGCGCGGTGAGCCAGCACAGCAGCGGGGCGTCCACCCCCGCGGCGCGCAGCGCGAGCGCCTCCGTCGGCTGCGCCACCCCGAGCGCCACCGCGCCCCCGGCGAGCGCCGCCCGGGCGCTCGGGACCAGCCCGTGACCATAGGCGTCGGCCTTGACGACGGCCATGACCTCCGCCGAGCCAGCGCGCTCCCGCAGGACCCCCACGTTGTGCGCGATGGCGTCCAGGTCGACGGTCGCCCGGGCGGGGTAGAGGTCGTTCACGCAGTCCTCACCCGGGCCAGCTGGCCCATGAGGCTCCCCGGGACCGGGCTCGTGCTCCCCTCGGCGACCGCTGCGGCGATCCGCGCACCGAGCTCTCCGGTGCTCGCGCCCATCGCCTCCCCGGCCAGCGCCGGCAGCTGCCCCAGCACGGCGGCGGTGGCGCCCTCCACCGTGGCGGCCGCCTCGCCCTCGCCGAGCTCGCCCAGCAGGAGCGCGAGCGAGAGGCAGGCGCCCGCCGGGTTGGCCCAGCCCCGACCGGCGATGTCCGGCGCCGACCCGTGGATGGGCTCGAACATGCTCGTGCCGGTCCCCTCCAGGTTGAGGTTGCCGCTGGCGGCGACCCCCAGGCCGCCCTGCACGACCGCACCCAGGTCGGTGACGATGTCGCCGAAGAGGTTGTCGGTGACGACGACGTCGAAGCGCTCGGGGCTCACCGGCAGGTGCATGCACATCGCGTCGACGTGGACGTAGTCGGTCTCCACGTCGGGGAAGCGCTGCCCGACCTCCTCCATGACGTCGAGCCACAGCGACCCGGCCTCGACCAGCACGTTGGTCTTGTGGCACAGCGTGAGCCGCCCGCGCCGCACGGAGGCCAGCCGGTAGGCGAACTCGACGGCGCGCTCGACGGCATACCAGGTGTTGACCGACTCCTGCACCGCGGTGCGGGCCGGGGTGCCGCGGTGCACGGTGCTGCCCTGCGCGACGTAGGCGCCCTCGGTGTTCTCCCGCACGATGACCAGGTCGCAGCGCTGCGGCTCCAGACCGGCGATCGGGGTCGGGACGCCGGGGTAGAGCCGGACCGGGCGCAGGTTGACCGCCTGCCGCATGGCTCCGCGCAGCGCGAGGATGATGCCCCGCTCGAGGATGCCCGGACGCACCTTCGGGCTGCCGATCGCGCCGAAGAGGATGGCGTCGTGCTCGCGCAGCTGCGCGACGGTGTCCTCGGTGAGCAGCTCGCCGGTCTCGAGGTAGTGCTCGGCGCCCAGGGGGACGACGGTGCGCTCGGTCGTGAAACCGAAGCGCTGCTGCGCGGCGTCGAGGACCTCCAGAGCGGCGTCGGTCACCTCCGGGCCGACACCGTCTCCCGGCAGGACGGCGAGGGAATGGGAGCGGGTGGGCACAGACGACCTCCGTGACGTCACGTCAACGACTGGGATTACAGTTGGGGGCATTGTCTCTCACCCGCCGCCACGGCGACATGGAAGGGGTCGAACCGTGTCCGAACGAAGTGGACTGACCCTGGCCGAGAAGCTCTGGGCGCAGCACGTCGTGCGCTCCGTCGAGGGCGAGCCCGACCTGCTCTACATCGATCTGCACCTCGTGCACGAGGTCACCAGCCCGCAGGCCTTCGACGGTCTCCGCGAGCAGGGACGGCCGGTCCGCCGCCCCGACCTCACGCTCGCCACCGAGGACCACAACGTCCCGACGACGCTCGGCCCGGTGACCGACCTCACCTCCCGGACCCAGCTCGAGGCGCTCAAGGCCAACTGCGCGGAGTTCGGCATCGTGCACCACGAGCGGGGCCGCCTGGGCCAGGGCATCGTGCACGTCATCGGCCCCGAGCTGGGGCTGACCCAGCCCGGCATGACCATCGTCTGCGGCGACAGCCACACCTCGACGCACGGCGCCTTCGGCGCGCTCGCGTTCGGCATCGGCACCTCGGAGGTCGAGCACGTGCTCGCCACGCAGACGCTGCCGCTGCGCCCGTTCCGCACCATGGCGATCACCGTGGAGGGCACGCTGCCCGAGGGGGTGGGCGCCAAGGACATCATCCTGGCGGTCATCAACCGGATCGGCACCGGCGGCGGGCAGGGCTACGTGCTGGAGTACCGCGGCCCCGCCATCGAGGCGCTCTCGATGGAGGGCCGGATGACGATCTGCAACATGTCGATCGAGGCCGGGGCCCGCGCCGGCATGGTGGCGCCGGACCAGACGACCTTCGACTACGTCCAGGGCCGTCCGCACGCCCCGACCGGCGCGGACTGGGACGCCGCGGTGGAGGCGTGGCGCGAGCTGCGCACCGACGACGACGCCGTCTTCGACGCCGAGATCGTCATCGACGGCAGCAGCCTGACGCCCTACGTCACCTGGGGGACCAACCCGGCCCAGTCGGTGCAGCTCGGGCAGGCGGTCCCCGACCCGGCGGACGCCGGTGACGACGACGCCCAGGACGCCGCCCGGCGGGCCCTGGACTACATGGGCCTGGAGGCCGGCACGCCCATGCGGGAGATCGCGGTGGACGCGGTCTTCCTCGGCTCGTGCACCAACGGGCGGATCGAGGACCTGCGCCTCGCCGCCGACGTCCTCCGCGGGCGCGAGGTCGCCCCCGGCGTCCGGATGCTCGTCGTGCCGGGCTCGCACGCCGTGCGGCAGCAGGCCGAGGCCGAGGGCCTGGACCAGGTCTTCACCGGGGCCGGCGCCGAGTGGCGGCTCGCCGGGTGCTCGATGTGCCTGGGCATGAACCCCGACCAGCTCTCCCCCGAGGAGCGCTGCGCCTCGACCTCCAACCGCAACTTCGAGGGGCGGCAGGGAGCGCGCGGACGCACCCACCTGGTCTCCCCGGCGGTCGCCGCGGCCACCGCGGTCCGTGGCACCCTGTCGAGCCCGGCTGACCTCGCCCCCGCCGACGCGACCCAGGAGGTGCTGGTCTGATGGAGCCCTTCACCACGCATACCGGGATCGGCGTGCCGCTGCGGCGCTCCAACGTCGACACCGACCAGATCATCCCCGCCCAGTGGCTCAAGCGGGTCTCCCGCACGGGTTTCGAGGAAGGCCTCTTCTCCCGGTGGCGCGAGGACCCGGGCTTCGTGCTCAACACCGAGCCGTATGCCCGTGGCTCGGTGCTCGTCGCCGGCCCGGACTTCGGCACCGGGTCCAGCCGGGAGCACGCCGTGTGGGCGCTGCAGCAGTACGGCTTCCGGGTGGTGCTCTCCAGCAAGTTCGCCGACATCTTCCGCGGCAACTCCGGCAAGCAGGGCCTGCTCACGGCGCAGCTGGACCAGGGCGACGTCGAGCTCATCTGGAAGCAGCTCGAGGCCGAGCCCGGCACCGAGATCACCGTCGACCTGCCCGGCCGCGGCGTCGTGTGCGGCGACATCACCGCGACCTTCCAGGTGGACGACTACGTCGCGTGGCGCCTGGAGAACGGCCTCGACGACATCTCGCTCACCCTCCAGCACGACGAGGACATCAGCGCCTTCGAGCGGGACCGCCCGACGTGGAAGCCGGGCGTCACCTCGGCCGTCGGCTGAGCCGCCCTCGGCTGAGCCGTCGTCGACCACGCGCGGACCCGGCGCCGTTTTGACACCCCGCCGCCGACGTCCATACCCTTGTCGACATTGAGGGGAGTATTTCCCAAACGTCGCGTCGGTCACTACGCGGGACCCATGTCCCGCTCGGCGCGCGCCCTGGCGTCAGGGTGAAAGAGACCTCGATCCGCATGTCGTGATCGAGAGGACCCCTGTGTCGCCCTTGCCCCTTGCCCCCGCCGAAAGCACCTCGGCCACCAGCGTCGCCGACCCCCTGCTGTGGGTGCTGACGCTCGGCGGCGTGGTGCTCCTGCTGGCCTTCGACATGGTCCTCACCCGGCGGCCGCACGCGGTCTCGATGAAGGAGGCCCTCGCGTGGTCGGCGTTCTACATCGCGCTGCCGCTGCTGTTCGGGCTGTGGATCTGGCAGCAGTTCGGCAGCCAGACCGGGCTGGAGTACTACACCGGCTACCTCGTCGAGAAGTCGTTGTCGGTGGACAACCTCTTCGTCTTCATCCTCATCCTCACCGCCTTCGCCGTGCCCCGCGAGCTGCAGCAGCGGGTGCTGCTCATCGGGATCATCGGCGCGCTGGTGCTCCGCGGCGTCTTCATCGCCCTGGGCGCCGCGCTCATCGCCAACTTCGCGATCACCTTCCTCCTCTTCGGCCTCATCCTGCTGGCGACCGCGTGGAAGGTCCTCAAGGACGCCCGTGACGACAGCCACGTCGAGGTGGCCAACCTGCCGGCCGTGCGCCTCACCCGCCGCTTCTTCGCCGTCACCGACGACTACCGCGGCACCCGCTTCACGGTCCGGGAGGGCGGGCGCCGGGCACTCACCCCCTTCGCGCTGGTGGCCCTGGCGATCCTCGGGACCGACGTCGTCTTCGCCGTCGACTCCGTCCCCGCGGTCTACGGCATCACCGGCGACCCCTACCTCGTCTTCGTCACCAACGCCTTCGCGCTGCTGGGGCTGCGGGCCCTCTACTTCGTCCTCGAGGGCGCCCTGGGTCAGCTGCGCCACCTCGGCTACGGCCTGTCCCTCATCCTCGCCTTCATCGGGGTCAAGCTGGTGCTGCACTGGGCGCACGGCGTCTGGGAGGGCGTCCCCACCGTGCCCACGCTGGCCTCCTTGCTGGTGATCGTCGGCATCCTCGCGATGACCGTGCTCACCAGCCTGGTCGCCGAGCGACGCGACGCCCGGTCCCGGATTGACGCGGCGTCATCGTCATGAGCTAGAGTTCGGGGCGATGACGCACCTGCTCCTCCTCGGTTGCCGCAGCGAGACCTCCTAGGTCCGGCCCTCGCTGCGGAGTCGCTGCTGCCACGGACACCATCCCACCAGCCCCCAGCGAGGAGATCCTCTCGTGAGCGTCATCACCCCCCACGGCACCGCGGTGCACTACCCGAACCCCCAGCAGCCCAGCGGTATGCCGGTGGACCGCTACGCGCCCTTCCCCGCCGTCGACCTGCCGGACCGGACCTGGCCGGGCCGGACCATCACCGAGGCCCCCCGGTGGTGCGCGGTCGACCTGCGCGACGGCAACCAGGCCCTCATCGACCCCATGACCCCGGACCGCAAGCGGCGGATGTTCGAGCTGCTCGTGCGGATGGGCTACAAGGAGATCGAGGTCGGCTTCCCCGCCGCCAGCCAGACCGACTTCGACTTCGTCCGCATGCTCGTCGAGGAGGACCTCATCCCCGACGACGTCGTCATCCAGGTGCTGACCCAGGCGCGCGAGCACCTCATCGAGCGCACCTACGAGGCCATCTCGGGAGCGAAGCAGGCCATCGTCCACCTCTACAACTCGACCTCGACCCTGCAGCGGCGGGTCGTCTTCGGCGCGAGCGAGGACGAGATCGTCGACATCGCGGTCCGCGGCGCCCGCGCGTGCAAGAAGTACGAGGAGCAGCTGCCCCCCGGCACCGAGGTCTTCTACGAGTACTCCCCCGAGTCCTACACCGGCACCGAGCTGGAGTTCGCCGCCCGCATCTGCAACGCGGTGATGGAGGTCTTCGTCCCCACCCCGGAGGCGCCGGTCATCATCAACCTGCCGGCCACGGTGGAGATGGCCACGCCCAACGTGTATGCCGACTCGATCGAGTGGATGGGCCGTCACCTGAACCACCGGGAGCACGTCATCCTGTCGCTGCACCCGCACAACGACCGCGGCACCGGGGTGGCCGCGGCCGAGCTGGGCTACCTCGCCGGGGCGGACCGGATCGAGGGCTGCCTCTTCGGCAACGGCGAGCGCACCGGCAACGTCTGCCTGGTGACCCTGGGCATGAACCTCTTCAGCCAGGGCGTCGACCCGATGATCGACTTCTCCGACATCGACGACATCCGGCGCACCGTCGAGCACTGCAACCAGCTCCCGGTGCCCGAGCGGCACCCCTACGGCGGCGACCTCGTCTTCACCGCCTTCTCCGGCAGCCACCAGGACGCCATCAAGAAGGGGCTGGAGGCGCTGGAGCGGGACGCCTCCGCCGCGGGTTCGGCGGTGGACGACGTCCGGTGGGAGGTGCCCTACCTGCCGGTCGACCCCAAGGACATCGGCCGTACCTACGAGGCCGTCATCCGGGTCAACAGCCAGTCCGGCAAGGGCGGCGTGGCCTACGTCATGAAGACCGAGCGCAAGCTCGACCTGCCCCGTCGCCTGCAGATCGAGTTCAGCCAGGCGGTGCAGCGGCATACCGACACCGCGGGCGGGGAGATGACCCCCACCCAGATCTGGGAGTCGTTCCAGCACGAGTACCTCGAGCAGGGCGGCCCGGTCGTCCTGCAGGACTTCACCAGCTCGCACGTCGAGGGTGACGTCGACGACGTCCGGATGGAGGCCAACCTCACCGTCGACGGCCAGGAGCGGCGGATCACCGGCCGCGGCAACGGCCCGATCTCGGCCTTCGTCGACGGGCTCAACGGGCTCGGCATCGACATCCGGGTGCTGGACTATGCCGAGCACGCCCTCTCCGCGGGCCAGGACGCCCTCGCCGCCGCCTACGTCGAGTGCGCCGTCGGGGGTCAGGTCAGGTGGGGCGTGGGGATCAACTCCTCGACGGTCCGTGCCTCCCTGCACGCCGTCTGCAGCGCCCTCAACCGCCCGCAGACCTGACCCGCTCGAATTCGACCTCTGGTTTGCGCGCCATGGCGCACAAACCAGAGGTCGAATTCCGGTGGTGGCGCCGGATCGCCCCGCCGCGTCCGTCCAGCCTTGTCCGTCCAGCCGGGTCCGTCCAGCCGTGTCAGCTCAGCCGGGTCAGCTCAGCCGCGTCAGCCCCGGCCGTCGCCGAGGACGGTCCGGCCGTCCTCGGTGACCGTCCAGAAGGGGTTGTGCGCGATCTCCCAGACGTGCCCGTCCGGGTCGGTGAAGACGCCCGAGTAGCCGCCCCAAAAGCGGGTGCTGGGGGCGCGCAGCACCTCGGCGCCCGCCGCCTCGGCGTCCTTCATCTGGTCGTCGACGTCCGCGGTCGTGGGCAGGTTGACCCCGAGCACCTTGCCTCCCCAGGCGTCGCCGCTCCCGGGGGTGTCGTCGGTGTCGGAGTCGATGTCGATCCCCGAGTCGACGGCGAGCGCGGCCCGCTCCCAGAGGGCGACGACCATGCCGCCGGCCTGGAAGAAGGCGATGTGCTCGGGCGAGGGCCCGGGCGTCCAGCCCAGGGCCTGGTAGAACGATCGGGCACGCTCGAGGTCGCTCACACCCAGGGTCACGAGGGACAGACGCTGATCCATACGGTCAACCTAGCAAGCAGGTCGGCCCGACCCTCCTCCGGCAACCGCGCTCTCCAGGTCGACCGTGAGGCGACGGACGCACTGCTGGTAGTCCTCCCCGGTCAGGTGGCTGAGCAGCCCGACGTCGACGTCGGCCAGCAGCATCGCGCCGCCGGCGAGGGCCTTCGCGTCGGTCTCCCGGAGCAGCAGGGCGAGATCCTCCTCGGCCTCCTGCCCGCGGCGGCGTGCCGCCAGCAGTCCCGCCACCTGCTGCGCGTCGTGGACCAGGGGAAGGAGGTCGCGCTCGGTCATGGCGTGATGAGGCCCGCCGTGCTCGTGCGCGCCGCGTCGAACCTGCGCTGCACGTCGGCCCAGTCCACGACGTTCCACCAGGCCTGCACGTAGTCCGCCTTGACGTTGCGGTACTGCAGGTAGAAGGCGTGCTCCCACATGTCGAGCATGAGCAGCGGGACCATGCCCATCGCCAGGTTGCCCTGCTGGTCGTAGAGCTGGACCAG
The DNA here is from genome assembly GCF_001685415.1 of Serinicoccus hydrothermalis. Lineage (NCBI taxonomy): Bacteria > Bacillati > Actinomycetota > Actinomycetes > Micrococcales > Ornithinimicrobiaceae > Serinicoccus > Serinicoccus hydrothermalis. The sequence goes on from NZ_CP014989.1 coordinate 1,427,839, forward strand.
GACCAACCGCTGGCCGAGGCTGTCCCACGCCAGGATGGACCACCCCGAGCCCTGGATGGACGTCGCCGTCGCGGTGAACTGCCCGCGGAAGGCGTCGAAGGAGCCGAAGGCGTCGTCGATGGCGGCGGCGATCTCGCCCTCGGGCTTGTCGCCGCCGTCCGGCGAGAGGTTCTGCCAGAAGACCGAGTGGTTGACGTGCCCGCCGAGGTCGAAGGCGAGGTTCTTGGCGAGCAGGCCGAATGACTCGCATCTGGCGACCGGAGGCGTCGGGCACACTGGGGGTATGCGCGAGGAGGAGCTGGTGGACCGGGCCCGCACCATGGTGCGCGGCGGCGGCGGCCGCCTCACCCGGCCGCGCGAGCAGATCCTGCGCACCCTGGCCCGGCTCGGCGGTCACCCGACGGCCGGTCAGATCCATGCGGCGCTGGGCGAGGAGGACGCACCGCACCTCTCGACGACGTACCGGACCCTGGAGAGCCTGTGCGCCGTCGGCGTGCTGAGCCACGTCCACGTCGACCACGGCGAGCCCACCTTCCACTTCTCGGCGGCGGTGTCCGGTCGCCCGCACGTCCATGCGGCGTGCTCCGGCTGCGGCAGCGTCGTCGACCTGCCGACCGAGGTCGTGGCGCCGGTCGCGGACTACCTGCGCGACAACGGCTACGAGCCGCACCTCGGGCATACCGCGCTGTCGGTCACCTGCCCGGAGTGCGCGCGGGACTAGCCGGTCAGCAGCGCGGCGACGGCGGGCCCGACCGCACGGGCGACCGAGAGGGCGCGGACCGGGCCACCGGGGTTGGCCCGGTGCGCCGCGAAGCCGTGCACGAGAGCGGCGAGCGCCCCGGCGTCCCGCGGCTCCACCCCCGCCGCCATGAGGGCCCCGCACAGCCCGGCGAGGACGTCGCCCGAGCCCGCGGTCGCCAGCCAGTGCGGTCCGTCCGCCTGGGTGCGCACCGGCACCCGGGGGTCGGGGTCGGCGATGACGGTCACGGCTCCCTTGAGCAGCACGACGGCACCGGTCGAGCGCGCGGCGCGCCGGGCGTGCCGGACCGGGTCGGCCTCGACGTCCTCGCGCGAGACCTCCTCCTCGCGCAGCTCGCTGAGCAGGCTGGCGAGCTCGCCGGCGTGCGGGGTCAGCAGCGTCGGCGCCTCGCAGCGCAGGTGCCCGGTGCGCTGCCAGTGGCCGAGCAGCTGCAGCGCGCCGGCGTCGACCACGAGCGGGACCTCGCTGGCCAGCGCCTGGCGGAACCACTGGATCTGCCGCCGGTCGGAGGTCTCCCCGTCGGTGACCGGCACGCCCGAGCCCATGACCATCGCCTGGATCCGGCCACGGCCGGGGACCACCTCGGGGCAGGCGGCCAGGACGAGGCCCTCCGGACGCTCCGGCCCGAGGTAGCGCACCATCCCCACCCCGGCCTCGAGCGCCGAGGTCGTGCAGAGCACCGCGGCCCCGGGGAACTCCTCGCTGCCGGCGATGACGCCGAGCACCCCGCGCCGGTACTTGTCGTCGCCCGCCGCGGGGACCGGCCACAGGCCCGCGACGTCTGCGTGCTCCACCCGCTCGACCACCGGCGCGACCCCCACCTCGAGCCCGATGTCGACCAGCGTCACCTCGCCGACCACCGGCGCTGTCGCCGGCAGCAGGTGGACCGGCTTGCGCACCCCGAAGGTCACCGTCTCGTCGGCGACCACGCAGTGCTCCGGGGCGGCGACCCCGTCGGGGTCGGCGCCGCTGGGCAGGTCGACGGCGATGACGTATGCCGTCCCCGGCACCGTCTCGGCGGCGGCCCGCATCATGCCGCTCAGCCCCGGACGCCCCCCGATGCCGAGCATGCCGTCGACGACGACCTCCGCAGCGTCGATCAGATCGCGCACCGCCGCCGGCAGCTCCTCGCCGTCGGGGTCCGTCCCGTGGACGGTCACCCCGGCCGAGCGCGCCGCCTCCTCGCCGCCGGCGTGCAGCTGCGGCGCGAGCGCCACGACCTCCACGTCGTGCTCCCCGGCGAGCACCGCGCCCGCGTGCAGGGCGTCCCCGCCGTTGCTGCCCGGCCCGGCCAGGACCACGACGCGACGGACCTGCCGCTGCCGCGCGCGCTCCGCCACCACGTCGGCGAGCCCCCGCGAGGCGCGGCGCATCAGCTCGCCGTCGGGCGTCTCCTCCAGCAGCCGGGCCTCGGCCTCGCGGACGTCGGACACGGCATACGCCTGGAGCATGTCAGCCTCCTGTGGGGGTCGGGACGGGGTCGGCCTCGGCGATGACCACGGCCGAGGCGACGCCGGCGTCGTGCGAGAGGGAGACGTGCAGCCGGGCGACCCCCAGCTGGTCCGCGCGGGCCCGGACCGTCCCCTGCATGCGCAGGTGCGGCCGGCCGGCCTCGTCGCGCTCGACCCAGGCATCGGTCCAGCGCAGCCCGACGGGGGCACCGAGGGCCTTGGCCAGCGCCTCCTTGGCGGCGAAGCGGGCCGCCATCGACTCCGGCCGCAGGCCCAGCTCCTCGGCCGTGAAGAGCCGCTCACCGAGGCGGGCGTTGGCCTCCATCCGGGCCGCGAAGCGCGCGATGTCCACGACGTCGATCCCGACGCCGACGATCACCGGTCACCGCCGGTCCGCACGCCCACGGCCCGCTGCCTACTCGACGGTGACCGACTTGGCCAGGTTGCGCGGCTGGTCGACGTCGAGCCCCTTGGCGGTCGACAGGTGCAGGGCGAAGACCTGCAGCGGGACGACCGTGAGCAGCGGGGCCAGCAGCGGCGAGGTCCGGGGCACCCGGATCACCTCGTCGGCGAAGGGCACGACGTCCTCGTCGCCCTCCTCGGCGATGACCAGGGTGCGGGCGCCACGCGCCCGGATCTCCTGGATGTTGGAGACGACCTTGCCGTGCAGCCCGTGCTCGCTGTCCGGCGAGGGGACGACGACGAAGACCGGCTGGCCGGGCTCGATGAGGGCGATCGGCCCGTGCTTGAGCTCGCCGGCGGCGAAGCCCTCGGCGTGGATGTAGGCGAGCTCCTTGAGCTTGAGCGCGCCCTCCATGGCGATGGGGTAGCCGACGTGGCGGCCGAGGAAGAGCACCGAGCGGGAGTCGGCCATGAAGTAGGCGATCTCCTCGACCCGGTCCATGGTGCCCAGCAGCTGCTCGATCTTGTCCGGTATGCCCTGCAGCTCGGCCATGATCTCGGCGGCGCTGCGGCCGTAGGACTCGCCCCGCAGCGAGGTGAGGAAGAGCCCGAGCACGTAGGAGGCGGTGATCTGCGCCAGGAAGGCCTTCGTCGAGGCGACGGCGATCTCCGGCCCGGCGTGGGTGTAGAGGACGGCGTCGGACTCCCGCGGGATCGTCGACCCGTGGGTGTTGCAGATCGAGACCGTCTTGGCGCCCAGCTCCTTGGCGTGACGCACCGCCATGAGGGTGTCCATGGTCTCCCCGGACTGCGAGATGGAGACCACGAGCGTGCGGCCGTCGATGACCGGGTCGCGGTAGCGGAACTCGTGGGCGAGCTCGACCTCGACCGGCAGGCGCGTCCACCGCTCGATGGCGTACTTCGCGACCATGCCGGCGTAGGACGCCGTGCCGCAGGCCACGATGACGATCTTGTCCACCGCCCGCAGCTCCTCGACGGGGATGTGCAGCTCGTCCAGGACGAGGTTGCCCTCGGCGTCGGTCCGCCCGAGGAGGGTGTCGGCGACGGCGTGCGGCTGCTCGTGGATCTCCTTCTCCATGAAGGTGTCGTAGCCGCCCTTCTCCGCGGCGGCGGCGTCCCAGGTGACCTCGTAGGCCTTGCCCTCGCTGGGCGAGCCGTCGAAGTTGATCACCGAGCAGGAGTCCGGGGTGATGGTGACGATCTGGTCCTGGCCCAGCTCCAGCGCCTGCCGGGTATGCCCGATGAAGGCCGCGACGTCCGAGCCCAGGTAGTTCTCGCCCTCCCCGAGCCCGACGACCAGCGGGCTGTTGCGGCGGGCCCCGACGACGACGTCCGGCTGGTCGGCGTGGACCGCGAGCAGGGTGAAGGCACCCTCCAGCGTGCCGACGACCTCGCGCATCGCCTCGGTGAGGTCCCCGGAGCCGGCGAAGGCGCGCTCGAGCAGGTGGGCCACGACCTCGGTGTCGGTCTCGGAGCTGAACTCGACCCCGTCGGCCAGCAGCGACTGCTTGAGCGCGTGGAAGTTCTCGATGATGCCGTTGTGGACGAGCGCGAGCTTGCCGCCGGAGCCACCCCGGTGCGGATGGGCGTTGGCGTCGGTCGGACCGCCGTGGGTGGCCCACCGGGTGTGCCCGATCGCGGTGGCCGTCTCCGGGAGCGGGGCCTCGCTCAGGGCCTGGCTGAGGTTGGTCAGCTTGCCGGCCCGCTTGCGGGTCCCGACCCCGCCCTGCTCGACCACGGCCACCCCGGCCGAGTCGTAGCCGCGGTACTCCAGCCGTCCCAGCCCCTCCATGACGACGTCGAGGGCCTTCTCGCTGGTCCGAGGACCGACATATCCGACGATTCCGCACATGGGCGCAAGCCTACGTGGCCCGCACCCCGGGGACGGCATCCGCCGCGGGTCGGCAGGTCCGGCGCACCGCGGCCGGGTTCGTTGGCACAATGCGGGCCATGGGTTCCCAGGGCAGCTCCGGCATACCGTCCCCCTATGTCGAGCTGGACCGCGACGACTGGGCGCGGCTGCGCGAGGAGCACCCGATGCAGCTGGACGCCGCCGACGTCGAGCGGCTGCGCGGCCTCGGGGAGCGGCTCGACCTCGCCGAGGTGGAGCAGGTCTACCTGCCCATCAGCCGCCTGCTGTCCTTCTACGAGCACGCGACCGGCCGCCTGCACCAGGTGACGAGCGACTTCCTGGACGAGGGGCACGAGCGGACCCCCTTCGTCATCGGCGTCGCGGGCTCGGTGGCCGTGGGCAAGTCGACGACGGCCCGCATCCTGCAGGAGCTCATCTCGCGTTGGGAGTCCTCGCCGCAGGTGGACCTCGTCACCACCGACGGCTTCCTCTTCCCCAACGAGGTCCTGGCCCGGCGCAACCTCATGCCGCGCAAGGGCTTCCCGGAGTCCTACGATCGGCGGGCCCTGCTGCGCTTCGTCAGTGAGGTCAAGGCCGGCAAGGCGGAGGTCCGGGCACCGGTCTACAGCCACCTCGTCTACGACATCGTGCCGGACGAGGAGATCGTCGTGCGCCGGCCGGACGTGCTCATCGTCGAGGGTCTCAACGTCCTGCAGCCGCCGCGCGGGCACGAGGGCGGCCGCGCCGGGCTCGCGGTCAGCGACTTCTTCGACTTCTCGGTCTACGTCGACGCGCACGTCGGCGACATCAAGCGGTGGTACGTCGACCGCTTCCTGGAGCTGCGGCGGACGGCCTTCGCCGACCCGGACTCGCACTTCCACCGGTATGCCTCGCTCACCGACGACGCCGCCGTGGACATCGCGGAGAACATCTGGGACACCATCAACGCCCCCAACCTCGTCGACAACATCCTCCCGACCCGCAGCCGGGCCACTCTCGTGCTGCTCAAGGGTGCCGACCACAGCGTCGACCGCGTCCGCCTGCGCCGCCTCTGAGCCTGTCATGGCCCTCCCCAGGAGCTTCCGGCCCTTCTGGGTGGCCAGCACCCTCGGTTGGGTCGCGCTGTCGACGACCACCCTCGGCATCGACGTCCTGGTCATCTCCTCGCTGGGGGCGGACGAGGTCGAGGTGGGCGTGGTGCGGGCCGCCCAGTTCCTGCCCTACCTGCTCGTCGGCCTGCTCGCCGGTGCCCTGGTGGACCGGTGGCGCCGCCGCCCGACGCTCGTCGTCACCCACCTCGGGCGAGGACTGGTCCTGCTGCTCCTCGCCGCCCTGTGGTGGGTGGACGCCCTCACGGTCGGAGGTGTCGTCGCCCTCCTCCTCGTCGGCGGGACCTTCGCGGTCTTCGCCGCGGCCGCCGAGCAGTCGATCCTGCCGGACCTGGTCCCGCGGTCCTCGCTGGTCGACGCGAACGCCCGGCTCGGCCAGTCGGCGACGGTCGCCCAGACGGCGGGGCCGCCCGTCGGAGGAGCACTGGTCGCCGCGGCCGGCGTGTCGTCCGCGCTGGTCCTGGGAGCGGTGGCGAGGGTCGTCGCGGCGCTGCTCCTCAGCCGTCTCCCGGTCCACGAGGCACCGGTCGCGCCGGCCGCGCGCCGCGCGATCGGTGGCGAGATCGTCTCGGGTCTGCGGTTCATCTACGGGCACCGGACGCTGGCCCCCCTCGCGGTCTCGACGCACGTCTGGTTCCTGGCCAACAGCCTCGCCCTGACCGTCCTCGGTCTCTTCGTCCTGCGTGACCTCGACCTCTCGGCGGCGGGCTACGGGCTGGTGCTGGCCGCGGCCGGTGTCGGTGGCTTCGTCGGTGCGCTGCTCGCCCCCGCGGTCGGCCGCCTCCGCGGCGAGGGCGACGTCATGATCGCGTCGCGGTTGCTGTGCGCCCTCGCCTGGGCGGCCGTCGCCCTCACCCCGGACGTCGGGCCCGCCGCGACGGTCGCCGTGCTCTGCGCCACCCAGCTGCTCTACGGCTTCGCCCTGGGCGTCGAGGACCCCAACGAGATGGGCTACTGGCAGGCGCGGACACCCCGGGCCCTGCTCGGGCGGGTCAACGCCTCGCGCCGCTCGGCGAACCGGTCCGTCGCGGTGGTCGGGGCGCTGGCGGGCGGGGTGCTGGCGTCGGTCCTGGACCTGCGTGTGGCGCTGGGCGTCGTCGCCCTCGTCTTCCTCGCGGCGACGCTCGTCCTGGCCCTCTCCCCCGTCCGTGGCGCCCGGGTCGGCGACCCGGACCCGGGCCTCTGACGTCCCACCCCGCGACGGCTCCGAGGTATGCCGTCGGCGGGCGGGCCGCTCGACGAGCGGGCGAGGCCCCGCCCCGCTAGGGTCCGAGCACCCCGAGAGAGGACCCTCATGCTCCGTGCACCCCGCCGCGCCCTGTCCGCCCTGGTCGTCCTCGTGCTGCTGGGCGCGACCCCGGCCCTCGCCGCCGAGGAGGCCCCCGAGGCGGCCGTCGAGGTCGACCGGGTCTCCGGCCACGACCGTTATGCGACCGCGGCGCGCGTCGCCGAGCAGTTCGACCAGGTCTCCGACACCGTCTTCCTGGCCAACGGGGAGGACTGGGCGCAGGGTGCCGACGCCGTCGCGGCGGGCGCCGCCGCCGGGAGCGGCGTCTTCCCCGACCTGGTCGAGGGAGATCCCGGCGAGCCGTCCCCGGTGCTCCTCACCCGGGCGACGGGGCTTCCCGCCGCCACCCGGGCCGCCCTGGAGGAGCGCGCACCGTCCCAGGCGGTGGTCCTGGGAGGGCCGGGGGTGATCCTGCCGGCGGTCGACCAGGAGCTGCTGGAGATGGGCATCACCCCGGTGCGGGCCTTCGGGCGCAGCCGCTACGGCACGGCGGCGGTGCTGTCGACGGCCTTCGGGCCCGGTGTCGAGCAGGTTTACGTCGCCTCCGGCGAGGCGACCTTCGAGGATCCGCCCTACCCGCCGATGATGCCCGACGCGCTCGCCGCCTCCGCGCGGGCCGGCGCCGAGGACGCCCCGGTCCTGCTCACCCGCCGCGACACGCTGCCGCCGGAGACCCGCGCAGCTCTCGAGGCCCTCGAGCCGGCCGCCATCACCATCGTGGGCGGCGAGAACGGCGTGTCCCTGCGGGTGGCCCTCGAGCTCGCCGAGATCGCCCCCACGACGAGGGTCAAGGGCACCACCCGCTACGAGACGGCGGCCGCGCTCTTCGAGGGGTACGACCCCGGCGGCCGGACCTATGTGGCCTCGGGAGAGTTCTTCGCCGACTCCCTCGCGGTGTCCGCCCTCGCAGCCGCCGAGGGGTCCTCGCTGCTGCTCGTGAGGAAGCCGTTCCTGACGTCGGCCACCGAGCGGGCGCTGCTCTCGCTGGACCCGACCGCCGTGCGGGTGATCGGTGGCCCGGGCGTGATCCTGGAGGCCGTCCTCGACGACATCAGGCGGCTGCTCGACGGGGACAGGTGAGGCTGTCCGCAGGTATGCCGGGCTTCAGTCCATCCGGGCATACCGGGCGCGGGCGAAGCTGTAGAGGCCGTAGAGCCCCAGCCCGACCGCCACGACGAGCAGCAGGACGGTGCCGAAGGGCTGGCCCGCGAGGGTCTTGAGGGCGCCGTCCATGCCCTGCGCCTCGTCCGGGTCGGCCTGCCAGGCCGCGAGACCGAAGAGGCCCCCGACGACGACCAGCGCCACCCCCTTGGCGGCATAGCCGACCATGCCGGCGAGGGTGATCCCGGTGCCGAGGGTCCCACCGCCGGTGGCGGAGAGGTCCTCGAGGAACTTCTTCGTGAGCCCCTTGTAGACGTGGTAGACGCCGACCGCGACGACGCCGATGCCCACCGCGCCGACGAGAAGGCGGCCTCCCGGCACCTCCATGAGCCGCTGGGTCAGGTCGGTGCTCGACTCCTCGCCCCCGGTGCTGCCGCCGCCGGTCGCGAAGCGGACCGAGATCACGCCGAGCGCGGCATACAGGATCCCCTTGCCGGCCGCCTTGACCCGGTCACCGGCCTCGCCACCGCCGAAGACCCCGTCGAGCAGCTGGAAGACGGCGAGCGCGAGGAAACCCACCACGCAGGCCCACAGCAGGACCGGGCCGCCGGGCGCCTCGCGGACGGTCGCGATGGCGCCGCTGGTGTCCGCCTCACCGCCGCCGCCGAGCGCGACGCGACCGGCGATCCAGCCCAGCACCAGGTGGATGAGGCCGCTCGCGGCGAAGCCGACGCGGGCGAGCGTCTCCAGCCACGGCTTGTCGGCCAGACGTCGTGCCCGGCGCGCACCCGCGTCCACCATGTCCTCGCTCACGCCGGAGAGCATGACAAACCCCCGGTCGCGGCGCGACCGGGGGCGGCGTCAGGTATGCCGGGAGGTGCGGCTCAGTACCAGTTCACGGCCTGGGAGTGGGCCCACGCGGCGCACGGCGAGCCGTAGCGGCCGGAGATGTAGCCCAGGCCCCACTCGATCTGGGTGGCCGGGTTGGTCTGCCAGTCGGCGCCGGCCGAGGCCATCTTGCTGCCGGGCAGCGACTGCGGGATGCCGTAGGCGCCCGAGCTGGCGTTCATCGCCGTGTGGTTCCAGCCCGACTCCTTCTGCCACAGCGAGTCCAGGCAGCTCCACTGGTCCATCCCCCAGCCGTAGCTGCCGAGCATGGACTGGGCGATCCCGCGGGCGTCACCGCTGTAGACCGGGGCGGGCTCCGGCTCGGGCTGCGGCTGCGCGGCGGGCTCCGGCTCGGGCTGGGCGGCGGCCCGCTGCTGGTCGCGGGAGGCGGCCTGCTCCTGCTCGGCGGCGCGCTCCGCGGCGGCGGCCTCGGCCGCCTCGGCCTCGCGAGCGGCCTGCTCGGCGGCCTCCGCCTGACGGGCGGCCTCGGCGGCCTCGGCCTCACGGGCGGCCTTCTCGGCGGCCTCGCGGGCGGCCTTCTCGGCCTCGGCCCGGCGCTCCTCGGCGTTGGCCTTCTTCACGGCGTCGGCGGCGTCGCGGACCGTGGACAGGCTCTCGTCGCGGATGCCGGTCGAGACACCGAGGGCGGAGGCCTGGTCCTCGCGCACCTCGCGCATCTGCGCGAACATGCCGGTGGACTCCTCCGCGGCCGCGTCGCTGAGCGCGGCGACCGCGTCGGCGGCGACGGTCGGGGAGAACTGGCCGACCGAGGCGCGCAGGGCCTCGTTGGAGGCGTCCGCCTGGGACGTGCCGCCTCCGGCGGTGGCGGCGTAGGTCGCCAGGCCCAGCGAGCCGGCCGCGATGGAGGCAGTCACCGCGATCGCGGCAGGGCTCATCCGGCGGCCGCGGGTGTGGCGGGCCTTCTGGTCATCGGTCATGGGGGCAGGGCTCATCGGCAGGTCTTCCTCACTCGGATGGCTCGCCGCAGGTGCTCAAGGATGCCGGGCCCTCGTCGGGACATTCGCAGGGGACGTTCGGGCCGCGCGGCGTTACCAAAATGTGATGTAACCCCACCACCGTGCCGGGCAGGACGGGTCCGCGTCAAACCCTACGGGGCAGACGTGGCGAAGGTCACACCGACGTGGGACGCGTGTGACTCCTGGGACCTTACCGCAGGTCACTCTCGTCACAGCAGCGCGTCTGTCCCCTCCAGCATCTCGGTCACCAGGGCAGCGATCGGGCTGCGCTCGCTCCGGTGCAGCGTCACGTGCGCGAAGAGCGGGTGACCCTTGAGCGCCTCGATCACCGCGGCGACGCCGTCGTGGCGCCCGACGCGCAGGTTGTCCCGCTGCGCCACGTCGTGCGTGAGCACCACTCGGGAGCTCTGCCCGATGCGGGACAGCACCGTGAGCAGCACGTTGCGCTCCAGGCTCTGCGCCTCGTCCACGATGACGAAGGCGTCGTGCAGCGAGCGACCGCGGATGTGCGTGAGGGGCAGCACCTCGAGCATGTCCCGGTCCAGGATCTCCTCGACGACCTCCTTGGACACCACGGCGCCCAGGGTGTCGAAGACGGCCTGCGCCCACGGCCCCATCTTGTCGTTCTCGCTGCCCGGCAGGTAGCCCAGCTCCTGGCCGCCCACGGCATACAGCGGGCGAAAGACGATGACCTTGCGGTGCTGCCGGCGCTCCATCACCGCCTCCAGGCCGGCGCACAGGGCCAGCGCGCTCTTGCCCGTCCCGGCGCGCCCGCCGAGGCTGATGATGCCGACGTCCGGGTCCAGCAGCAGGTCCAGGGCGATGCGCTGCTCCGCCGAGCGGCCGTGCAGGCCGAAGGCGTCCCGGTCGCCGCGCACCAGCCGCACGGTGCGGTCCGGGGCGACCCGCCCCAGCGCGCTCCCCGAGGCGCCGAGGATGGTCAGCCCGGTGTGGGTGCGCAGCTCGGCCGCCCCCGGGTGCTCCAACCGGCCGGTGTCGTAGAGCTGGCGCATCTGCTCGTCGTCGACCTCGATCTCGGCCATGCCGGTCCAGCCGCTGTCGGGGGCCAGCTCGGCGCGGTACTCCTGCGCGTCCAGACCGACCGCCGAGGCCTTGACCCGCATCGGCAGGTCCTTGCTCACCACCGTGACGTCGTGACCCTCCGCGGCCAGGTTGGCCGCCACCGCGAGGATCCTGGTGTCGTTGTCGCCGAGCCGGAAGCCCGCCGGCAGCGCGGCGGGGTCGGTGTGGTTGAGCTCGACCCGCAGGTCGCCGCCCGCCTCCCCCACCGGCACGGGCTCGCTGAGGGTGCCGTGCTTCACCCGCAGGTCGTCCAGCATCCGCAGCGCCTGCCGGGCGAAGTAGCCCAGCTCGGGGTGGTGCCGCTTGCCCTCCAGCTCGGTGATGACGACGACCGGGAGGACCACCTCGTGCTCGGCGAAGCGCAGCAGCGCACGGGGGTCGGACAGCAGCACCGAGGTGTCCAGCACGTAGGTCTTGCGGCCGGTCTCCGGCAGCGCGTCGAAGGGGGTGACGTCCTCGTCCAGCAGGTCGGTGGTCGACAGGGGGCGGTTCATGCTCATGCTGACTCCCAGGGGGACGCGCACCGGTGGGCTGCGCGTCGCAGGCGGTGGGTGGTCCGGGACCGGGTCACGCCACGACGTGGACCGGTACCGGCCCTCCGCCAGAGCCAGAGCTCCATGTGGTGGGCCTCCCGAGAGGCGGGACGGGGCTGCCCCGCGTCTGCCTCGACGGTATGCCGGGGGCCGGGTCCCGCAGCGGCGGCGGGGCGGCGTGTCGCTCAGCTGCCGAAGCGGCGCTCCCGCTCGGCGTAGGCGCGCAGGGCGCGCAGGAAGTCCACCTTGCGGAAGTCCGGCCAGAAGGCCTCGCAGAAGTAGAACTCGCTGTGCGCGCTCTGCCAGAGCAGGAAGCCCCCGAGCCGCTGCTCGCCCGAGGTGCGGATGACGAGGTCGGGGTCGGGCAGGCCCCGGGTGTAGAGGTGCTCGGCGATGTCCTCCACGGTCACGGTGCTCGCCACCTCCTCCAGGGTGGCGCCCGAGGCGGCGGCGCCGCGCAGCAGCGAGCGCACGGCGTCGGCGATCTCGCGCCGCCCGCCGTAGCCGATCGCCACGTTGACGACCATGGCGTCGACCTCGTCGGTGAGGGCGGCGGCCTCGGTGAGCCGGGCGGCGGTGGCCTCGGGGAGCAGGTCCAGCGCACCGACGACCCGGACCCGCCACCGCCCGGTAGCGGCGAGCTGCTGCACCACCCCCTCGATGATCTCCAGCAGCGGCTCCAGCTCGCCGGCGGACCGGTTGAGGTTGTCGGTCGACAGCAGCCAGAGGGTCACGACCTCGACCCGCGCCTCCTCGCACCAGCCGAGGAAGGGGGCGATGTTGTCCGCACCCGCGCGGTGGCCGTCCGCGGTCTGGGCCCCCCGCCGGCGGGCCCAGCGGCGGTTGCCGTCGAGCATGACCCCGATGTGCCGCGGGAGCCGCTCGGTGGGCAGGTGCCGGCGCAACGATGAGTTGTAGGCCCGGTAGACCAGATCCCTCGGCGTCGGCATGGCCTCAACCTACCGGCCGCCCCTGCGTGGGGGCTGCGACCCCGGCCGGGCCCGCCGAGGACGGGTCCGCAGCCTACCTACGGTTTCGTAACCTACGGTTGCGTAGGTTAGCCTGCAGGTATGCCTGGCAGCACCGGAACGAGCGACGCGACCACCTCCCTGGGCTCCCTCGTCGACCACGTGAAGCCGCACCTGAGGGGCTGGCTCCACCTCGGGATGGTGCCGGTGGCGGTGGCCTGCGGGGCCGTCCTCGTCGCCCTCGCGCAGACCCGCGCGGCCGCCCTCGCCTCCCTGGTCTTCGCCATCACCGCGGTCCTGCTCTTCGGCACCTCGGCGCTCTACCACCGCGGCCGGTGGAGCCCCCGGGTCGCCCGGGTGCTCAAGCGCTGGGACCACGCCAACATCTTCCTCATCATCGCCGGCACCTACACCCCCTTCGCGGTCCTGCTGCTGCCGCCCGGGCAGACCCGTCTGCTGCTGTGGGTGGTGTGGTCCGGGGCCCTCGCCGGGGTGCTCTTCCGGGTCTTCTGGGTGGGGGCACCGCGGTGGCTCTACACCGGCGTCTACATCGCCCTGGGCTGGGTCGCGGTCTTCTTCCTCGTGCCCATGTGGCGCAGCGGCGGCCCGGTGATCGTGGGGCTCATCGGCCTCGGGGGCCTGTGCTACACCCTGGGCGCAGTCGTCTACGGGCTCCGTCGCCCCGACCCGTCGCCCCGCTGGTTCGGCTTCCACGAGGTCTTCCACGCCTTCACCGTCGCGGCCTTCGCCTCGCACTGGCTGGCGGCCTACCTCGCCCTCTCGCTGGACACGGTCCCCGCCGCCTGAGGCCGTTCAGGCCAACGGGTCGTCCTCGTCCTTCACCGTCGGGTCCTGCGACGTCGCCGAGGCGTCCTCCGACCTGCGCTCCTCGCGCAGCCGGGCCTCCTCCGCCAGCCGCATGCGCCGCAGCCGGCGCGTGAGGTCGCGCCCGAGGAACCACACGGCCAGGGCGAGCCCGAAGAGGACCAGGAAACCTCCCAGCCCCGCGGTGATCTCCACGCCGGTCGAGTTCACTCCTCGTGCCCCTCGTCCCGCCGCACGTCGTCGGTCCCGTCGCCGTCGGCGTCGTCACCCTCCTGCGCACCCTCCGGGGGTGCGTCCTCCAGCGGGGGCAGCGGCGCCTCCCCGACGTAGGCGAGCACCAGGGCTCCCTCCTCGTCCCGCTCGGGGACCTGCCGGCAGCGGTCCTCCAGGCTCCCGTCGAGCTCGCGGACCCCGGCGAAGAGGTCCTCCTCGGGCAGCGTGACGGGCACGAGGGACCGGGCCAGCTCCCAGTCCTCGGTCGGCCAGACGCGCTGCTGGATCTCCAGCGGGACGCGGAACCACGCCCCGTCCGGGTCGACCTGGGTCGCGTGCGCCCGCAGCGCGTCGTCGCGCACGGTGAAGTGGTCCCCGCAGGGCACCCGCGTCGTCATCACCCGGCGCGGGCGCCGGTGCAGGTGCTTGCGCCAGTCGGCGAAGGGCGGCTCGTGCCCGGCGGCCTCCATGGCCTCGTCGAGACGGATCATGCGCTGCGGGTCCCAGCCGCTGTAGTAGACCTTGAGCGGCTGCCAGGGCTCACCGGCGTGGGGGTATGCCTCCGGGTCGCCCGCGGCCTCGAAGGCCGCCATCGTCACGGTGTGCGTCATGACGTGGTCCGGGTGGGGGTAGCCGCCGTTCTCGTCGTAGGTCGTGAGCACGTGCGGGCGGAACTCGCGGATCACCCGCACCAGCGCCTCGGTCGTCACGTCCAGGGGCTCCAGCGCGAAGCACCCCTCAGGGAGGGGCGGGAGCGGGTCGCCCTCGGGCAGCCCGCTGTCGACGAAGCCCAACCAGGTGTGGCTGATCCCGAGGATCTGCGCGGCGCGGGCCATCTCGTCCCGCCGCACCTGGGCGATGTCCCGCACGATGTGCGGGTCGTCCTTGAGCTTCTCGTTGAGCACGTCCCCGCGCTCGCCGCCGGTGCACGACACGACCCGCACGTCGACCCCGTGGTCGACGTAGTGGGCGGTCGTGGCGGCGCCCTTGCTCGACTCGTCGTCGGGGTGGGCGTGCACCGCCAGGAGGCGCAGTCCGCGACCCGAGGTGGCCATCGGCATTCCTTCCGCGTCGGATCCGGCGCGGGTCGGCGTCACGGCCGACCGGACCGTGCCGGACAATGATGGTGGTGCCGCTCCGGGCACCGCACCATCCTCTCACCCCGTCGGAAGGCAGCCGCACATGACCGCCCGCAGCGCCGATCCCGCCGATCCCGGCCCCGGGCAGGAGGAGCCGGACTGGGACGAGGTGGAGGAGCAGGCCGAGGCCGAGGAGCGCCGGCGGCACGGCGACCGCCGGTGGTGGGTCGTCGGCGTGGTCGCCGTCCTCGTCATGAGCGTCTTGGCCGTGGTCTGGGGACTGTCGGCCACCGTGGGGCGGGTGCACTGGGTCGACACCGGCTTCGAGGTCGTCTCCGACAGCCAGGTGGACGTCCGCTTCGACCTGCGCCGGGACCCCTCACGCGAGGCGGTCTGCCGGCTCGAGGCCCAGTCCGAGTCGCACGTCGTCGTCGGCCGGACCGAGGTGCGGGTCCCGCCCTCGGACTCCTCGCCGAGCCGGCACGTGGAGAGCCTCACCACCGCCTCGCCGGCCGTCACCGGCTACGTCGAGGAGTGCTGGTACGCCGACGGGGCGCCCCGCTGACGGCGGGACGCCCCGTGGTGGGTGGCGCGAGGGCTCACGGCTGGTAGGGCGCGGCCTCCACGATCTTGACCTCCACGGTGTTGCCGTTCGGCGCCTCGTAGCTGACCGTCTCCCCGCTCCGGGCGCCCAGCAGGGCGGCACCGAGGGGCGACTGCTCGCTGTAGACGTCGAGGTCGCTGTCGTCGTCGATGATCTCGCGGGAGCCGAGCAGGAAGGTCTCGGTGTCGCCGAACATCTCCACCGTCACGACGGTGCCCGGCTGGACGACGTCCTTCTCGGTGGGGGCGGAGCCCACGACCGCGCTCTGGAGCAGGTGCTCGAGCTGGCGGATGCGGGCCTCCATCTTGCCCTGCTCCTCCTTGGCGGCGTGGTAGCCGCCGTTCTCCTTGAGGTCGCCCTCCTCGCGGGCCGCCTCGATGCGCTTGCTGATCTCCGAGCGCCCCTCCTCCTTGAGCTGGGTCAGCTCGGCCTGGAGGCGGTCGTAGGCCTCCTGGGTCAGGTAACTGGCTGCTGCGGTCTCGGTCACTGCTTCTCCTCGGTAGGCGTTCGCGTGGCCTGCGGCGTGGTGCCGCGGCCGGCGATCGTGCGCCGGGGGCCGCCCTCAGGCGGCTCTGCCCCAAACACAAGGTCCGGGCCAACGACTGGGCCCGGACCGTGGATCTGCCCACCATTCTAGCCGCACCGGGTCCCCGAGTCGACCTCGCCGCCGTGGTGTCGGTACGCCCGGCTGCACCCCAGGTTCGGGTGTGACACTGGGGACATGCGACACGACTCCACCCTTCCCGGCCGGCCCACCCCCCTGCCCGACATCCCCGAGCGCCACGTGGTGCTCGGCACCTCGATGCACGAGCCCTGGCCCGAGGGCACCGAGGTGATGACGGTCGCGATGGGGTGCTTCTGGGGCGCCGAGCGCATCTTCTGGCAGCTGCCCGGCGTGGTGACGACCGCGGTCGGCTACCAGGGCGGGAGCACCCCTAACCCCACCTACCGCGAGGTCTGCACCGGGCGTACCGGGCATACCGAGTCGGTGCTGGTCGCCTACGACCGCCGCCGGACCGACCCGGAGACGCTGCTCAAGGCGTTCTGGGAGAACCACGACCCGACGACGGCGAACCGCCAGGGCAACGACATCGGCACGCAGTACCGCTCGGCGATCTACTGGACGACGCCGGAGCAGGAGCGCGCCGCCCGCGCGACGGCGGACGCCTTCGGCGCGGTGCTGCGGGACGCCGGGCACGGCCCGATCACCACCGAGCTGCTGCCCGCCTCCGAGGCCGGGCCGTTCTACTACGCCGAGGACGTGCACCAGCAGTACCTCCACAAGAACCCCGGCGGCTACTGCAACCACGGCCCCAACGGCTACACCTGCCCGGTCGGCCTGGTCCCGCAGGACCAGCTCCCGGCGCAGACCAGCATCGCCCCTCCCGAGTGATCGGGCGCCGACCGCGCAGCAGGCTCCGCGGGTCGTTCACCCCTTAGACTCCTGCTGGTCGGATCCGTGACCCGTGACGAGAGGTGGTCCATGGCTGACCCGTCGGCTGCCAGTCCACCCGACGCCCGGCCGCCCCGGCCCTCGCTGGCCCAGGTGCGTGCCGTGGCCCAGCCGCCCGAGGTCCTGGCGCGCGGCAACGCCGAGCACTGGACCGGGGACCTCTACCTCCGACGCCTCTCCCCGCACCTCACCCGGGCCCTCATCCCCACGCCGGTGACCGCCAACGGGGTGACCTGGCTGATGATGGTGGCCGGCTGGGCCGCCGCGGGCGCGCTGCTCGTCCCCGGGCTGTGGGGCGCGGTGCTGGGGGCTCTGCTGGCGCAGCTCCAGATGCTGCTCGACTGCTCCGACGGCGAGATCGCCCGGTGGAAGGGCCTCTCCGGCGCGGTGGGGGTCTTCCTCGACAAGGTCGGTCACTACACCGTCGAGGCGGCGATCGCGCTCGCGCTCGGGGTGCGAGCGGCCGGGGTGGTCGGCGGACGGGAGAGCGACCCTGCCACGGCCTGGCGGTATGCCTTCCTCGGGGCGCTCCTGGCCGCCGGGATCCTGCTCAACAAGTCCCTCAACGAGATGGTGCACGCCTCGCGTGCGGCGGCGGGCCTGGGCCGGCTGCCGGACACCGCGCAGGCCCGCGCCGTCCCGGCGGGCAGCGTGCTCGGGGTGCTGCGCCGCGCGGCGCGGCTCGTGCCCTTCCACCGGATGTTCCACTCGATCGAGATGACCCTGCTCACGCTCGCGGTCGCCGTCGTCGGCGCGCTGGCCGGCGCCGACCTCGCGGCGGCCCGCTGGCAGGTGCTCGTCATGGCCGCGGTGATCCTGCCGGTCACCGCGGGCCACCTCGCCGCCATCCTCGCCTCGTCGCGGCTGCGCGGGGAGGCGGCGCGATGACGACGGGTCTGCCGGCCACCAGGCCCAGCTTCGGCGTCGTCGTGCTCACCCAGGGGCGCCGGCCCGAGGAGCTGGCCCGCGGCCTGGAGTCGCTGCAGCGTCAGCAAGGGGTCGACCTGGACGTCGTGGTGGTCGGCAACGCCTGGAACCCCACCGGGCTGCCGGAGGAGGTCAAGACCCTCGCGCTGCCGACCAACATCGGGATCCCCGCCGGGCGCAACGCCGGGGTGCCGCACGTCGACGGGGAGTTCCTCTTCTTCCTCGACGACGACGCCTGGCTGCTCGAGGACGACGTGCTCCTGCGGACGGCGCAGTACCTGCGCCAGCACCCCGACGTCGGCCTGGTGCAGCCGCTCATCGAGGACCCCGAGGTCGGGGACGACGCGCACCCGGGCCGGTGGATCCCCCGGCTCGGCGCGCGGCAGCGGCATACCGAGGCCGACGTCTTCAGCGTCGTGGAGATGACCGTCGCCATGCGGCGCGAGGCCTTCGAGGCGACCGGTGGGTGGCCGGGCATCTTCTTCTACGCGCACGAGGGCATCGAGCTGGCGTGGCGGGTGTGGGCGGCCGGGTTCCGGGTCCGCTACGTCCCGTCCCTGCGCACCGGCCACCCGGTGGTCGACCCCCGACGGCACTCGGACTACTTCTTCAAGAACGCCCGCAACCGGGTCTGGCTGGCGCGCCGCAACCTGCCCCGCCCGCTCGCGCTGGCCTACGTCGGCAGCTGGACCGGCATCCAGGTCGTGCGCTGGTCGGTGCACCGCGAGGGGCTCGGGTCCTGGTGCTCGGGCTGGGTCCACGGATGGCGCAGCGACCCCTTCGAGCCCGGCGAGGACCGCTCCCGGCTGCGCTGGCGGGACGTCGCGCGGATGGCCCGCCACGGGCGCTTCCTCGTCATCTAGCCCCGCTGCTGCGCCCGCCACTCGTCGCGGCCGGGTGTCGTCAGCCGGGACCACGGGCGTGCGCCGACCCGGTAGGTGAGCAGCTGCGCGTCCGGCTGCGGCGTCTGCAGGTGGGGCATGGTCGCCCACGACTCCGGCAGCAGGGTCCACCGGTCGCCGAGCACGATGTTGAGCGCCTCCCGGAAGGTCGCGCCGTAGCGCAGCATGAGCGGGACGACCTCCTCCGCACCGGCGGCCCGCAGCAGCGCCGGGTCGGCGACGAGGACGACCGGGTCGAAGGGGGCGCCGAGCACGTCGATCCGGCGGCTCCCCGCGACGAGCAGGTCGAGCGCGCCCGCCGCGTCGTCACCCTGCCGTGAGCTCAGCGAGCGCACGAGACCGACGGCCAGCCGCCGGGAGCCGCGTGGTTCGCGGGGCGCGGCGACCGGCCGGCCGTCCAGGTCGTGCTCCAGCAGCGGCCGCAGGTCGTCCGGCAGCAGCACCCCGGCCGGGAGCACGAGGACCCGGCCCGGCCCACCCACGCCGAGCACCGCGTGCGCGAGCAGCAGCTCGCGTACGGCCGCGCCGTCCGGGCGCGGTTCGAGCCGGTCCAGCGGCACGGTCTGCCGGTTGACCAGGGTGACCGGGAGACCCACGTCCGGCAGGTCGCCCAGGCGGAGGGTCTCCTCGCCGCTCACCACGACGGCGGTCCCCGGGGGGACGCGCCCCGCGAGCGCGCCGAGCAGCCCCGGCAGGTGCGGCGCCTCGCCCGGCCCCAGGTCCACGACCACCACGTGCTGCGCCCCCTCGGCCTGCGGCGGCACCGGGGCGGTGGCGGGCAGGTCGGCCTCACGGGCGTCGAGCACCCGCTCGGCCCGCGCCACGTCGGCGGCGCAGACCTCGCGCCACCGGGCATACACCCGGTCCTCGTCCTCCCCGGCGAGGACCAGCCGCAGCACGGCGTCCAGCTTGTCGAGGATCCCGTGCCGGATCGCCTCGAAGGCGTCGTCGTCGATGTCGATGAGCCCGCCGAAGCGGACGTCGGAGCGGTTCTTCGGGACGAACTCCACCTCGCAGCCGACCGAGCGGGACGGCAGGTTGGCGTGCAGCCGGGAGGTCCGCACCGCGCGGTAGCGGGTCGCGTAGTCCTGCACCCAGTCGCGCGCCAGCCGCAGGTTGTCCGCGAAGGAGAGGCTGCGCAGCCCGGTGATCGACTGCTCCACCACCTCGGCGTCCGCCGGTCCTCCGGGGAAGTCGATGTAGGCCGTCTCGGTGCGCGCGGCGGGGTCCCCGGGCGGGACCACCGTGTCCACGGTGGTCGTCATGCACCCGGAGAAGAAGGCCGGCACGTCCAGCGCACGCAGGAGGGCCACGGTCTGCCAGTCCCGGCAGCCCACCGGGCCGTAGCGGCGCAGGTAGGCCACGGCCTCGGGGGTCAGCATGTCCGGCTTGTTGACGTGGAAGGAGATGAAGATCGGCCGGACCGCGTCCGCGAAGGGGAAGAGGTAGTCCTGCGCGGTCACCGGGTGGAGGTACCACCCGAAGGTGGGCACCCAGGTGGGGTTCGGCAGCTCCTGCAGCGGCATGCCGTCGCGCTGCACCTCGACGAGCTGGACCGTGGCCGTGGGCGAGTCCGGCAGCCGGCGCTCCTCCCGGACGCCGTCGGCGAGGTCGGTCACCAGCCCGACGAGGTCGGGGTCGGTGCCCACGTAGGTGAGGTTGCGGTGCCGGACGAGGTGCCCGATCGAGGCGAGCGTCTGGATCCAGTCGCCCACGTTGCGCGAGCCCGGGCCGGGGGCGAGGTAGTTCATCACCCCGATGCGGGCGTCGGCCTCGAGCGCGGGGACGGGCTGCCGGTAGTCACCGCCGGGCATCCACCGGACCAGCTCGGCGAGCTCGTGCCGCCGGCTGGCCGCCACGCGCGTGGCGCGCCCGGAGGTGGCGGCGGCGCAGACCTCCCGCACCGCGTCCCAGTCCTGCGCCTGGAAGGCGGCCCGCGCCACGAGCAGCAGCTGGGTCCCCGTCCACCCCAGGTGCAGGTCCTGGGCCAGGACCTCGCGCAGCACGCGGGCCGCCTGCTCCGGCGCGTGCTGGTATGCCGGGACGAACCAGTCGTCGGCAGCGAGCGCCACGAGCGCGGGCCGGGTGACCTCGGCCAGGTCGCGCCACGCGAGGGGCGAGGTGGACGTGCTGCGACGGCACAGGCCGAGCACCAGGTCGCCGAGCTGACGGGTCGCCGGGTCCTGGCGCAGGGCATACCCGGTCGACACCGCCTCGCCGGCCTTGCCGGTGCGGATGAGCTCGCGCACCGTGAGGACGACCGACGCGCTCTGCTGCTCGTCCTCCCGCTGCGGGGCGACCTCCTCGGTCCGGGGACCCCGGACCCGCCTGGCGGCCAGCCGTCCGCGGATCCTCCGCACCGTGCTCGCGGCAGCGCTACGCAGACTCATCAGAGGTCTTCTCCTCGGTCGGGGACGGTCCGTCGGACATCTCGTGGAACAGGTCGAACCAGCGCGCCACGAAGGCCTCCTGCCCGAAGCGCTGCCGCACGACGGCGCAGCCTTCGCGCAGCCGCGCCGCGAGCTGGTCGTCCTGGAGCACCCGCAGAGTAGCGGCGGCGAGGGCCTTGACGTCGCCGGGGGGCACGACGAAGCCGTTGACGCCCTCCTCGATCATGTCCGAGGGGCCGTAGCGGATGTCGTAGGCCACCGCCGGGCAGCCCTGCGTCATGGCCTCCACCAGCACCATGGGCGCCCCCTCGTACCTGCTGGTCAGCAGGCAGAGCGAGGCGCGGGCGAAGACGGCGTCGGGATCGGTGGTGAAGCCCTTGAGCTGCACCGAGTCCTGGAGCCCCAGCCGGGTGACGAGCGCGGCGAGCCCGGCGCGGTTCGGGCCCTCGCCGTAGATCTCCAGCCGCGCCCCGGGGCGCTCCTTCAGCACGCGGGCGAAGGCCTTGATCCCGTGGGAGGTCCGCTTGACGTCGGCGAGCCGGCCCACCATGACCACCAGGTCCGGGTCCCGCTCGACCGCGGGGTGCTGCCCGGACTCGGGGCCCGCGTGGGGGATGACGCGGAACTGCGGGTTCTCCCCGAGGGCCGCCTCGACCTCGGCACGCTGCCGCTCGGTGAGGAAGACGACCGGCGAGCGCCGGCCGAGCTCGGTGAGCACCGGGCGGAAGTTCGGCCGGACGGCCCCGAGGTCGTCACCCGGTGCGGCCAGGTGCGAGCTGTGCACGACGTAGCAGGTGGCGACGCCGGGCCGGTCGTAGCCGGCCATCTCCCGGTCCAGCGCCCGCGCCTCCACGACGACCACGGCGCGGCGACCCCCGATCACGGCGTCCAGCGCCCGGTGCACCACCTCGTCGAAGCCGGCGTGCGAGCTGCTCGGCTCCCCCTGCTCGTCGAAGACGGTCGTGCCCAGCTCGGTCGGCCGACCCTTGGCCACGCGGGGGCGCTCGAAGACCCGGGCGAACATCGGCCGCCCGTCGCGCCGCAGCGCCACGTGCTGCTGCCGGCCGCCGGGGACGTCGTCGCCGAAGATCGTGCGCACCAGCCGGCCGTCCGGGGCGAACTCGTCGCGGCGCAGGCGCTCGCCGACCGGGCCCAGGGTGTCCTCGTGCTGCAACCGGCCCCCGCTGTAGCGCCGGCGGGCGACGAGCCGGCCCTCCTCGTAGCGGCAGCGGTCGTCGCGGCCTCCCCCGACCGTGCTCCAGCCCCGGTCCCCCAGGTCCTCGGGCGCCTCCAGCGCGCGCGGGTCCGGGGGTCCCTCGAGCGTCGGGTCCGGGAAGGCGTCGGTGACGCTCACGACGCGCACCCCCGGCAGCAGGTGGCCCCGCCGCTCCATGTTCGCCACCGCCCGGGACAGCTGCGGGGAGTGGTTGCGGACCAGGATCACCGACTCGATGCCGCCGGCCTCCGCGAGGCTGCGGCAGCGGGCGAGGATCGAGGCCGTCCGGCCGCCGTAGTCCACCGGCACGCCCTCCACGACGACGACGTGCAGGACGTCCGGAGGGGGCACGAGCTCGGGGACCGGGTCGTGCCGGACGGGGACCACCTCGTCCGGCTCCGGCTCGGTGGTGGGCGCGGAGGGGGTCTTCCCCTGCGCACGGCGGGCCAAGGTCGAGCCGACGACCCGCCTCGCGCGGCGCGCGATCCGCGACAGCCTGTCTACCATGGCGCACGATCTTGCCATTCCGCCTGCCCTTCTCCTCCGAGGACGTACCGGTGCCCGCCGCGCAGCTCCCCCACTCCCCGTCGCGACCACGCCTGGCCGCGCTCGACGGCCTGCGTCTCGTGGCGGCCGTCGCCGTCCTCGCCTACCACTACACCTCGATCGACCAGGAGTTCTGGGGCAACGCCGCCGGCGAGGAGTTCCCCACCCCCAGCATCTTCACCCGCTACGGGTACCTGGGTGTGGAGCTCTTCTTCGTCATCTCCGGCTTCGTCATCCTCATGACCGCCTACGGCCGCGGGCTGCCCGGCTTCGTCGCCTCACGCCTCTCCCGCCTCTACCCCGCCTACTGGGCCGCGGTCGTGCTCACCGTCCTGCTCCAGGCCTTCTGGGACGGGGGCCGGCAGGTGGAGCCGGTGGAGGCGCTGGTCAACCTCACCATGATGCAGGAGGCTTGGGACATCACCAGCGTCCAGGGCGCCTTCTGGACCCTGTGGGTCGAGCTGAAGTTCTACCTGCTCATCGGCGTGCTCCTGGCCCTCGGCGGCATCACCCGTCGACGGGCCATCGCCCTCGCGATGCTGTGGCCGGTCCTCGCCGAGCTGGCGCGGGCGACGGACGCCGACCTCCTCGCCTCCCTGCTCATCCCGAGCTGGGCGCCCTACTTCGCGGGCGGGATGCTGCTCTACCTCCTGCACCGGGAGGGGCCGGACCTGCTCGTCGGGCTCGGGCTTGGCCTCAACGTGGTCCTGTGCATCCGCCAGGCCACGATCTTCGCGGAGGAGCGGGCCCTCGTGCACAGCGAGGTCGCGATCTCCACGCCCGTCGTCACGGTGCTCGTACTCGTGATGTTCGCCGCGGTGTATGCCTGCTCCTCCGGGCCGCTCGCACGGCTCGAGTGGCGGTGGCTCACCCTCGCCGGTGCGCTCACCTACCCGCTCTACCTCGTGCACGGACAGTTCGGCTTCTTCGTCATCGAGAGCCTCAGCGGCACCATGAGCAGCTACCTGGTGCTGGTCCTGGCGGCGGCCGTGTCGTTCCTGCTCGCCTGGCTCATCCACCGGTTCGTGGAGCGGCCCGTGCACGAGCCGTTGCGCCGTCGCCTCCGCGACGCCCTCGAGCGGGACTGAGACACCCCCGCCCCGCGGGGTCAGCCGCGGCCGGTCGGCAGGTCGGCCGCCAGGGTCCGGAAGAGCTCGAACCAGCGGGCGGCGAAGGCCTCCTGCCCGAAGCGCTCGTCGACCCCCTCGCACCCGGCACGCAGCGACCGCGCCAGCGCCGGGTCGTCGAGCACCTGCACGGTGCGCCGGGCCAGGTCCTCGATGTCGCCCTCGGGCACGAGGAAGCCGTTGACGCCGTCGTCGACGATGTCGGCCGGCCCGTAGCGGATGTCGTAGCTGACGATCGGGCACTCCTGGCGCAACGCCTCGACGAAGACCATGGGGGCACCCTCGAACCGGCTGGACTGCAGGCACAGGGTCGCCCGGCGGTACTGCCGGCCCGGCTCCGTGGTGAAGCCCTCGAGCGTGACCGACCCCCCGATCCCGAGGTCGTCGATGAGCTGCTGCAGCTCGCCGCGCCGCATCCCCTCGCCGTAGATCTCGAGGCGGGCGTCGGGGCACGTCTCCAGCACCGTGGCGAAGGCCCGGATGCCGTGGTCGGTCCGCTTCTGCGGTGCCAGGCGGCCCATCATGATGACCAGGCCGGGCTCCCGCTCGACCTCGGTGTGCGAGGTCGTCGCCGGCGCGGCGTGCGGGATCACCCAGAACGAGTCCCGCCGCCCCAGCAGGGCCTCGGCGTCGGCGCGCTGGCTGTCGGTGAGGAAGACCATGGCGGCGCCGGTGTCGAGCCGCCGGAACAGCCGGCGGAAGGAGGGCCGGACGTCGTCCACCTCGCTGTCGGGGTGCGCCAGGTGGGAGTTGTGGGCGACGTAGCAGGTGCGGACGTGGTCACGGCGGTAGGTCAGGGCGTCCGGGTCCGCCTGCCGGGCCTCGACGACCAGGATGGTGGGGCGGCTCTGCGTCAGGGCGTCCAGGGCGCGGTGCACCACCGGCGCCAGCGAGCCCGGTTGCGTCGACTCGACCTCGCCCTGCTCGTCGAAGAAGGTCACCGACCGCTCGCGGGGCCGCTCCCCGTGGCCCGTCGGCGAGGAGTGGGTCAGGGCATACATGGGCCGCCCGTTGCGCCGGTAGTAGACGTGCTCCCGCGGGTGGTGCGACCCGACGTCCCAGGTGAGCGAGCGCCGGTGGCGACCCTCGGGGTCGTACTCCTCGCGGCCCACCCGGGCACCGTCGGCGTCGAACGTGTCCTCCAGCTCGAGGGCGCCGCCGCGGTAGCGGCGTCGCACGCTGCCCTCGGTGGTGTCTCGCACCCACCACCTGCCCTTCCTGCCCCAGCCCGCGGCCTCGAGCTCGGTCTCGGCCTCCGGCGTCGCCGCCGGCGCGACCGCCTCGGTCGCGTCCGGGTAGGCGTCCATGAGCCAGCGGACCTCGACCCCCTCGCTCAGCTGTCCACGTCGGCGCATCCCCTCCACGGCGCGAGGCAGGGTGTGGGCGTGGTTGCGCACCAGGACGACCGAGCGGATCCCGCCCTGCTCGTAGAGGGTGCGGCACTTGGCCAGGATCGACGCGGTGCGCCCGCCGAACTCCATGGGTATGCCCTCGACGAGCACCACGTGCAGGACGTCCGGCGGCGGCGCCAGCTCCGGGACCGGGTCGCGGCGTGGGGCCGGGGACCGCAGCTTCCCGACGACCCGCTGGTCCGCCCGGGACACCTGCTGGCGCCCCAGCCGCCGCAGCCGGTCGGCCACCCGGCGCGGCGTGGATCTCAGTCTTCCTGCCATCACCATGCATACTCGCATGAGTCCATCACGAGGAGGAACCGCCCAGTGCGTGTCATCACCTACGGCACCTACGACCTGTTCCACGAGGGCCACCGCCGGCTCCTGGAGCGCGCCAAGGCGCTCGGGGACTACCTCATCGTGGGGGTGACGACGGAGAACTACGACGACGCCCGCGGCAAGCTCAACGTGCAGCAGAGCCTCATGACCCGGATCAAGAACGTCGAGGACAGCGGCCTGGCGGACAAGATCGTCATCGAGGAGTACGAGGGCCAGAAGGTCCAGGACATCCAGAAGCACCAGGTCGACGTCTTCGCGATCGGCTCGGACTGGCTGGGACGCTTCGACTACCTCAAGGACTACTGCGACGTCGTCTACCTCGAGCGGACCAAGGGGGTCTCCAGCACCCAGCTGCGCAACGAGGCGGGGGTCATCAAGCTGGGCGTCGTGGGGGCCGGGCGGATCGCGCACCGCTTCGTCCAGGAGGCCCGTTTCGTCAGCGGCATCAGCGTCGAGGCCGTGCACAACCGCACGCACAGCACCGCCGAGGCCTTCGCCGCCGAGCACGAGCTGAGCCGCGCGGTGGAGGACTACGACGAGCTGCTCGCCTCGGTGGACGCGGTCTACGTCGCCACCCCGCACGACACGCACGCCGACTTCGCGCGGCGGGCGATGGACGCCGGGGTGCACGTCCTGTGCGAGAAGCCGATGACGCTCACCCGGGCCGAGACCGAGGAGCTCTTCGCCCTGGCCCAAGAGCGCGGGGTCGTCCTCATGGAGGCGATCAAGACCGCCTTCGCACCAGGCTTCCAGCGCATGGTGGCGCTGGCGCGCAGCGGGGCGATCGGCCAGGTCCGCTCGGTCGACGCGACCTTCACCAAGCTGGTCGACGAGGGCCGCGAGCTCCAGCCGCCCGCCGGTGGCAGCATCTCCGAGCTGGCCAGCTACCCCCTCGTCGCCGTGGTCAAGCTGCTCGGCACCGAGGTCGTCGACGTCCGGACCACCTCGCTGCAGCCGGAGGAGTCCCCGGTCGAGGTCTACTCCAAGATCGACGTCACCTTCACCCACGGCGAGGCCACCTCCCGCACCGGGCTCGGGGTCAAGGCCGAGGGCGACCTCGTGGTCGCGGGCAGCGGCGGCTACCTCTACGTCCCGGCGCCGTGGTGGAAGACGGAGTACTTCGAGGCGCGCTTCGAGGACAGCCGGGACAACAAGAAGTACTACTACAAGTTCGACGGCGACGGGCTGCGCTACGAGCTGGCCGAGTTCGCCTGGCTGATCCGCAACGAGACCTTCGAGTCCTACAAGCTGCGTGCGGCGGAGTCGGTCGCGATCGCGGACGTCATCGAGCGCGCGCGCACCGACGCCCGGGTGCTCACCTGATGACGGTGCCCCCGGTCCGGCCCGAGCAGGAGCAGCCCGCGCCCACCCCGCTCGCGCGGGCCCGGAGCGCGGCCTCCCGGGCGAGGGCGGAGACCGAGCGGCGCGCGCGGCGTCTGCTGCGCCGGCAGCTGACCCGGGCGCGCTCCTCGGACAGCGAGCTGCTGCAGCGTGCCTACGTCCTGGGCCGGCAGGGCGCCCGCCGCGCCATCAACTCCGTCACCCACCGCCAGGTGGGCTGGGTCGCGACGCTGTGGGGCGCGCGCTGGCTGGAGGGCACCACCTACGAGATCCGCGGCTGGGCCTACGAGCGCGGCTACGGGCATACCTCTCCGCCGCGGATCGAGGTGGTCCTGGCCCGGCCGGGCGGCCGGGTGCCCGTGGAGGCGGAGGTGACCCCCGTGGTGGAGATGGAGGTCAACGCCCACGCGACCAAGGGCGAGTTCGACTACGCGAACACCGCCTTCGTCGCCCGGGTCGACCTCGCCCCGGTGCTCGCGGACGACGACCCCCGCCCGTGGGAGGTGCTCCTGCGGGTGACCGGGGCGGACGGCCGTGCCGCGACGGGCACCCTGAAGTACCGCCACCGCGACAGCTCGGCCCGGATGCTGGGGGCCCGCACCTTCTCGGGCGGCGTCCAGCTGGTGCCGCGGTGGGTCCGCCGCCACGGTCTGTTCTTCGACCGGGTGGTGCCTGCCACGCTCGCCCGCGACGTCGCCGTCGAGGGACGTCACGTGCGCGCCGAGGTGGAGCTGCGCGGCATCACCGCGCAACGGGTCGAGCTCATCTCCCGGTATGCCCGGCGCCCGGTGGAGGTCCAGGACGGGGGGCAGCGCGACGGCGTGCTCCGGGTCGTCGCCGAGATCCCCGAGACCTGGGTCGTCCTGCCGGAGGAGACCGACCTGCTCGCCCCGGAGACCGAGGAGGTGGCGCTCGACACGCAGGACGCGACCCCGGAGACCGCCGCGGAGGAGGCCGGCTCGGAGCAGTCCGACGACGGCGCACCCGTGGCGCAGGACGACGCGCGCGAGGGCCAGCGCCGGGTGGCGCAGACCTACCAGCTCGTCGTCGTCGACCAGGACGGGACCGAGCACGTCGTCGCCACCGCGCTGGACCAGTCCGGGCCGGTGCAGGCCCCGGGCTCGGGGCTGCTGGCGTATGCCGGCTCCGGCGGGGCGCTCTACGTCGCCGACCCGCTGTCCCACCTCGTCGTCACCGGCACAGAGGTCGAGCCCGGGGAGGCGCCGCGGCTGCGGCTGCGCGGCACCTGGGGCGGCGAGCTGGAGCACCTGGAGCTCGCCTTCGCCGGTCGGCGGCAGGTGGTGCCGGCCTCGGCGGACCTGCGCCCGGACGGCACCTGGACCGCCGAGGTGGACCTGCTGCAGCCGCTGTGGGGCGGGCCGGCCCGGCTGCCGCGCACCGGCAGCTACACGCTGCGCGGCCGCGACGCCGCGGGCGGGTCGGTGCGGGTCATGGCGGCACCGGAGCTGGTCGCGCGCACCCCGGAGAAGCTGCCGGTCGAGCAGGCCCGGCTGCGGTGGGAGATCGGCAAGGGACGCTCGCTGCGCCTGCGGGTCGGGCTGACCCGCGCGCCGGACGAGCTGGGCTCGTTCCACCAGCGGCGCATGGACGCGGCCTACCTCGCCGGCCCGCACGAGCCGCAGCGCTCGGTCTACCTCGAGTCGTTCTACGGCCGGCTGGCCACGTGCAACCCGCACGCCCTCGACGCGGTCATCGCCCGCGAGCACCCGGACTGGGTGCGCTACTGGGGGGTGACCGACCTCTCCGTCCCCGTGCCCGAGGGCGCCGTGTCGGTGGTCGAGGGCACGCAGGCGTGGTTCGACGCCCGGGCGCGCTCCCGCTTCGTCATCGCCAACGACTGGCTGCGCCGCCGGTTCACCCCGCAGCCCTTCCAGACCGTCCTGCAGACCTGGCACGGGTCGATGTTCAAGCGCATCGGGCTGGACCGTCCGAACGTCGGGGCCTCGACCCGGGAGGCGCTGGCGCTCGAGCGGGACAAGTGGGACGTCCTGCTGAGCCAGAACCACCACAGCACCGAGATCTTCCGCAGCGCCTACGCGTGGGAGGGCGTCTTCTACGAGGAGGGTTATCCCCGCAACGACGCCCTGGTCGAGGGCTCGGGGGAGCAGGTCCGCGAGCGCCTCGGGATCCGCCCGGACCAGAAGGCCGTGCTCTACGCCCCCACCTGGCGCGACAACGCCGCGGGGATGGTCGTCTTCCTCGACCTGGAGCGGCTCACCGCCGACCTCGGTGACGACTACGTCGTCCTGCTGCGCGGCCACTCCCGCACCGTCGGGCACGGGCGCAGCGTGGACCTGCCGGGCGTGGTCGACGTCACGACCTACCCGAGCATCACCGAGCTGTTCCTCGCCGCGGACGCGATGATCACCGACTACTCCTCGGTGATGTTCGACTACTCCGTCACCCGCCGGCCGATGATCTTCTACGTGCCGGACCTCGACGAGTACCGCGACGACGTCCGCGGGGTCTACTTCGACCTCGGCGAGGAGGCTCCCGGGCCCGTCGTCGCCACCCAGGACGAGGTGGTCGCGGCGATCCGCGAGATGGACGACACGCAGCGGTATGCCGAGCGCTACGCCCGGTGGGTCGAGCGGTTCAACCACCTCGACGACGGCCACAGCGCCGAGCGGGTGGTCCGCCGCCTCTTCGACGGGGCCTGAGCCCGAGCTCCCCGCTCGGAGGCGGGGCTCAGAAGAGGGCGGCGACCAGGCCGACGACCGAGCGGCGACGGCCGGTCGGGAGCACCACCGGCTCCTGGGCGCGGGTGGGCCGGGGTGCCGCCACGGCACGCCGCGAGAGCTCGTCGACGGCTCGTGCGACGGCGCCCTGGTCCGCGCTCTGCGGCAGCACCGACTCCGTCGGCCGGGCCTCGGGAGCGGGCCTGCCCGGCTCGACGAGCAGCAGGCACGGGACCGCCCGCTGCGCGCACCAGTCCCGGTCCTGCTGCTGGGCGGGCCAGCGGACGACCCGCACGGGGGTCCAGCCTGACGCCATGTCGGTCTCCTCACCTCGGCTCGACGACACGGCCAGTCTGCCCTGCCCGACAGCCCTCGGAGAGCCGGATCGGGCCGCCCCGGCGAGGGTTCACGAGGCGTTCACGCAGCGGTCGCCCCGGGGTCGGCCGCAGGTCGCAGGAGGGCCGCGACCGGCACCCGGTCGCGGCCCTCCTGAGCGGACGAGGCGGGGTCAGCCGTCGCTGCCCGGCTGGCCGCCGAGCTCGCTCATCTCCATGACCTGGTCCTCCGCGGGAGCCTGGATCTCCTGCGGCTCGCCCCAGTTGTCCGTCGTCATCTCCATGGACACGCCCTCGAGGTCGAAGGTCAGCTGGCGCATGAGGTTGTCGTCGTCGAGCCAGACCTCGTAGACGACGGTGTCCGGCATACCCGGCGCGGCCGTGGTGGCGGCCTCCCCGCCGGCGGCCGCGGCCGCCTCCGGGTCGAGCGTCACCTGGTAGTGCCGCATCTCGGTGCCGTCGACGTCCTCCTCGCCGACGAGGACCACGCTCTGGGCGCCCTGCTCCCACGCCTCCCACTGGGTGGAGACGTCGAGGTCCTCCATCGCGCCGGCCTGGCCGAGCAGGTCCTCCCCGCCCCGGACGTACATGCCCTCCGGCGTGACGCCGGGCATGGCGAGGTAGACCTCGCCACCGGTGGTGATCATCTCCATGTCGCCGACCTGGGGCATGGTCATGGTGATCTGCATGAGCGGCTGCTCGCCGGACAGGTCGACAGCCCCCTCGGCGTCCATGGCCTGGCCCGAGGCGTCCATGCTCATGGTGAGGGTGTAGCTGGACAGCGTCTCCTCGCCGGGCTCCTGCATCATGGCGAGGAAGTCCTCGACCGGGATCTCCTCGCCGTCGGCGGCGGCCGCCTCGCTCGTGTCGTCGGCCCCGGCGGCGTCCTCCTCGCTCGTCTCGGGGGCGCTGCTCTCCTGCGCGTCCTCGGTGCTGGAGGCCTCGCCGGACCCGCCCTCGGGGTCGGTGCTCTCCCCGCCGCCGCAGGCGGCCAGCCCCAGGCTCAGGACTCCGGCGCTGACGATCGCGCCCAGCCGCTTCCGCGTGCTGCTCATGTCGGTCTCGCTCTCCCTGCTACCCCCGCTCCGCGGAGGGGTGGTGGATGGTGGTTCCATCGTGGCACAGCGGGGACTTCGGTTCTTCCCCGGCGGCGGTGCTGTGGTCGAATGGGGACTCTGTCCGTCTTCCCTTCGCCAGAACGCAGGAACCACCACGTGACCGGCAACGCCACCTTCCGGCACAGCGACACCGCCGTGCTGTCCGTCACCGCCGTCGACGCGCCGATCGTCAAGACCTCGGCCGAGTTCGACGAGGTCATCGGAGACTCCTACGGCCGCAACGGCCTGCGCCCCGGGATGCTGGCCAAGCTGGCCGGGATCTCCGAGCGCCGGTGGTGGCACGAGGACCAGAGCTTCGTCGACGGCGCGGTCCAGGCCGCCCAGGAGGCGCTGGCCCAGGCGGGGGTCGACGCCGATCGGGTGGGTCTGCTCATCAACACCTCGGTGAGCCGCGAGCACCTCGAGCCCTCGATCGCGGTCTCGGTGCACCACGCGCTGGGCCTGCCCTCGGCCTGCCTGAACTTCGACCTCACCAACGCCTGCCTCGGCTTCGTCAACGGTATGCAGCTGGCGGCGACGATGATCGACGGCGGACAGATCGACTACGCCCTCGTGGTGTGCGGCGAGGGCTCCCGGGTCCCGCAGGAGCGGACGCTGGAGCGGCTGTCCGGCCCGGACGCGACCGCGCAGGACATCGTCAGCCAGTTCGCGACCCTCACCCTGGGTTCGGGGGCGGCCGCCATGCTGCTCGGTCGCGCCAGCGAGCACCCGGAGGGGCACCGGGTCGTCGGCGGGGTCACCCGAGCCGCCACCGAGCACCACGAGCTGTGCGTCGGCGACTTCACCGAGATGCGGACCGACGCCCAGGGTCTCCTGGTCGCGGGGATGGGGCTGGCCGGCGCGCTGTGGCGCGACGCCGCGCAGGAGTTCGACTGGCAGGAGATGGACCGCTACATCGTCCACCAGGTCTCGCAGGTGCATACCACCAAGACGGCCGAGGCCCTCGGCATCGACCTGGAGCGGATCCCGCTCACCTTCCCCACCTACGGCAACGTCGGACCCGCCGCGGTCGCGATCACGCTGGCCAAGGAGGCCGACAGCCTGGAGCGCGGGGACCGGGTGCTCATGATGGGCATCGGGTCCGGGCTCAATATGACCTGCGTCGAGATCGACTGGTGACCCGAGCCGAGCGACGCTGAGCGTGGACCTCCCGCAGCCCTCCCCCCGCCACCGGATCCAGGACCCCGCGCGCCGCGCCGCGCACGACCGGGTCGGACTGCCGTCGGCACCGCTGCCCGGGCTGGACCCCGACTGGTCCCGCGTGGTGGTCGCGGCGGACGCCGAGGGCCGGACCCGGCGCTGGCACGTGCTCGACAACGGGCCCGCGCTGGAGGCCGCCGGAGCCGAGATCGAGGGCACCGTGCTCGCCGTCCACGGCAACCCGACCTGGTCCTACCTGTGGCGCCGGGTGCTCGCGCAGGCACCGCTGGGGTGGCGCGTCGTCGCCGTCGACCAGCTGGGGATGGGCTGGTCCGAGCGGCCCGGCACCCCGCGCACGCTGCCGCAGCGGGTCGCCGACCTCGGTGGGCTCACCGACGCGCTCGGCCTCACCCGTCCCGTGGTGACCCTGGCCCACGACTGGGGCGGGCCGATCAGCCTGGGGTGGGCGCTGGCGCACCGCGACGAGCTGGCGGGGGTGGTGCTGACCAACACCGCCGTGCACCAGCCGGTCGAGCACGCGGCACCCGCGGTCATCCGGCTCGCCCGTGCGCCCGCGCTGCTCGCGCAGGTGTGCCGCACGACACCGGCCTTCGTCCGGGCGACCACGGCCCTGTCGCGCCCGGCCCTCCCCCGCGACGTGCGGGACGCCTTCGCCGCGCCCTACGCGAGCGCCGCGCGCCGGGACGCCGTCGCCGACTTCGTCCGCGACATCCCCTTCGAGCCCGACCACCCCAGCCGCGCCACCCTCGACGAGATCGCCGCCGGCACCGCGACGCTCGACGTCCCGGCGCTGCTCGTGTGGGGCCCGCGCGACCCGGTCTTCTCCCAGCGCTACCTGGAGGACCTCGTGCGCCGGCTGCCGCACGCCGACGTGCAGGTCTACCCCGGCGCCTCCCACCTCGTCCTCGAGGACCGGCCCGAGGGGGTGGGGGTCGTCTGGGACTGGGTGCGGCGGACCGTCGGCGGAGAGGGTGAGCCCAGGGGGGCCGAGGCCGGCCCGCGGACCACGGCTGCCGCACAGGTGCCGGTCCGGGTCGACACCGGCCGGCCGGACGAGGTCGCGATCGTCGAGCTCGGCGGGGCCGCTCGCAGCGTGACCTTCGGCGAGCTGGACGCCCGGGTGGACGCCGTCGCGCGCGGCCTGGCGGGCAGAGGGGTGCGCACCGGCGACCGGGTCGCCGTCCTCGTGCCCCCCGGCGTCGACCTCACCACCGTCGTGTATGCCGTGTGGCGGCTCGGCGCGGTCGTGGTCGTGGCCGACGCGGGGCTGGGGCTGGCCCGGCTCGGCGCCGCGTTGGCCGGGGCGGGGCCGGCGCACGTCGTCGGCATCGGGCGCGCGCTGGCCCTGGCGGCGGTGACCCGGGTGCCCGGGTCGCGGATCCGCACCGACGGCGGCGGCCTGGACGCGCTGGCGGACGAGGGCGCCCGGCTGGACGACCCGCTGCCCGAGGACCTCGACGACGGCGCCGACGGTGCGATCCTCTTCACCTCCGGCGCCACCGGACCGCCGAAGGGGGTCGTCTACACCCGTCGCGGCCTCGGCGCCCAGGTCGCCCTGCTGCGCGACACCTTCGGCTTCGGGCCGGGCGAGCGCTTCGTCGCCGCCTTCGCCCCCTTCGCGCTCTACGGTCCCGCGCTGGGGCTGCCCAGCGCCGTGCCGGACATGGACGTCACGGCCCCGCACACGCTCACGGCGACCGGGCTGGCCGACGCCGTGGCCGCGGTGGACGCCACCATGGTCTTCGCCGCGCCGGCCGCGCTGCGCAACGTCGTCGCGACCGCGGGGGCGTTGGACGCCGAGCAGCGTGCGGTGCTGGGCCGGGTGCGCCTCGTGCTCTCCGCAGGGGCGCCGGTGCCGCCGGAGCTGCTCCGCGAGGTCCGGCAGGTGCTGCCGGCGGCGCAGACGCAGACCCCCTACGGCATGACCGAGGCGCTGCCGGTGGCGACCCACGACCCCACGACGCTGTCCCCGGAGGACCTGGCGGGCGGCTCCGGCGTCTGCGTCGGGCGACCGGTGCCGGGGGTGGAGGTCGCCATCGCCGCGCTCGGTCCGGACGGCATACCCGCGGAGGACCTCGCGACCGGCGACGGGACCGGTGCGGACGTCGTCGGGGAGATCGTCGTGCGGGGCCCGCACGTCAAGGACCGCTACGACCGCCGCTGGGCGGCCCAGGAGCACAGCGACCGGCCCGCGGGGTGGCACCGCACCGGGGACGTCGGTCACCTGGACGGCTCCGGCCGGCTCTGGGTCGAGGGGCGGCTGGCCCACGTCGTCACCACGGCCGAAGGCCCGGTGACGCCCTACCCGGTCGAGGACCGGGTGCGCGACCTCCCGGGCGTGGCCGATGTGGCCGTCGTCGGGGTCGGCCCGGCGGGGGCGCAGCTCGTCGTCCTCGTCCTGGTGCGCGGCGAGCGCGGCGGCCCGGTCGCGCGGGCCACGGGTGCTGCCCACGGCTCCGGGGCCCTGGCGCCGCCCGAGCTGGCGGCCCGGGCGCGGGCCGCCGCGGGGGTGCCGGTGGCCGCCGTGCTGGTCCGCGACTGGCTCCCGGTCGACGTGCGGCACGCCAGCAAGGTGGACCGGAGCGTCCTCGCCGGGTGGGCCGACGGCGTGCTCCACGGCCGCCCGCTGCGCGACCGCCTGCGCTCGGCCGTCGGTATGCCCGGACAGGCCCCGCGCCGCGCGCCGCACCGCAGGAGCCGCTGATGGTCGGGGCGGAGGAGCGCATGAGCGGACGGGTGCTCGTCACCGGCGCCAGCGGCATGCTCGGCGGCGCGGTGGCCGACCTGCTCGCGACGCGCGGGTGGGACGTCACCGTCATGCAGCGTCGCACCGCCGGCGGCCGGCACCGGGAGGTGCTCGGCGACGTCCGGGACGCCGAGGCCGTCGCCCGCGCGGTGGACGGGCAGGACGCCGTCGTGCACCTCGCCGCCAAGGTCGACGTCGTCGGCCCGTGGCGCGACTTCGTCGACATCAACGTGCGCGGCACGCGCCGGGTCATCGAGGCCCTGCGCGCCCAGGGTGGCGGCCGGCTGGTGCAGGTCAGCTCGCCGTCGGTCGCGCACACCGGCAGCTCGCTGGCCGGGGCGGGCGCCGGGCCCGCGAGCCCCATGCACGCCCGGGGTCACTACGCCCGGACCAAGGCGGCCGCCGAGCTCTTCGCGCTGGCGGCCGACACCCCCGACCTGCCCGTGACCGCCCTCCGGCCGCACCTCGTGTGGGGCCCGGGCGACACCCAGCTCGTCGGGCGTATCGCGCAGCGCGCCCGGCAGGGGCGGCTGGCGCTGGTCGGACCGGGCACCACGCTGGTGGACACGACCTACGTCGACAACGCCGCCGCCGCGATCGTCGCGGCCCTGGAGCGGAGCGAGGTCGCCCACGGGCAGGCCCTCGTCGTGACCAACGGCGAGCCACGCCCCATCGGTGAGCTCATCGGCGACATCTGCCGGGCGGTCGGTGCCCCCGCCCCCCGGCTGCACCTGCCGACACCGCTCGCCTGGGGGCTCGGTGCCGCCGTCGAGGGGGTGACGGCGCTCTCGGCACGGGTCCCCGGCATACCGACCGTCACGCAGCCGCCCCTGACCCGCTTCCTCGCCGAGCAGCTGTCGACGGCGCACTGGTTCGACCAGCGGCGTACCCGCGAGGTCCTCGACTGGCGCCCGGCGGTGAGCCTCGACGAGGGCCTCGACCGTCTCTGAACTGCGCGCGACTGCAGTGGTCATGTCGCGTCATCAGCAGTTCTCGCGGCACGACCGGTGCACTCGCGCAGCTTCAGGAACGGCACGGCCCAGACCTCGAACCGGCGGCGCTGCAGGCTCACCTAGACTCACGGCATACCGCTCGCGTCAAGGAGGACCACCCATGCCCGAGGCCGTCATCGTCGCTGCCGCCCGTACCCCCATCGGCCGCGCGTTCAAGGGGTCGCTGACCACCGCGCGCCCGGACGATCTCGCCGCCGGCGTCATCCGCGCGGCGCTGGACCAGGTCCCCGCCCTGGACCCGACGACGGTCGAGGACCTCTACCTCGGGTGCGCCGAGCCGTGGGGCGAGCACGGCTTCAACATGGCGCGCGTGGTGAGCGTGCTGCTGGGCCTGGACTCGGTGCCCGGCTCCACGGTCAACCGCTTCTGCGCCAGCTCGGTGCAGACCACGCGGCAGGCGCTGCACGCGATCAGGGCGGGTGAGGGCGATGTCTTCATCAGCGCCGGCGTCGAGTGCGTGTCGCGGTATGCCGACTTCTCCGGCGCCGGCGGCGGCAAGGAGTCCTGGCGCAACCCGCTCTTCGCCGACGCGGTGGCCCGGACGGAGGCGATGGCCGCGAGCAACGAGACCTGGACCGACCCGCGGGAGCAGGGCGGGCTGCCCGACGTCTACATCGCCATGGGGCAGACCGCGGAGAACGTCGCCACCTCGCTGGGCATCTCCCGCGAGCGCCAGGACGAGTGGGGCGTCCGCAGCCAGAACCGCGCCGAGAAGGCGATCACGGACGGCATCTTCGCCCGGGAGATCGCCCCGGTGACGCTCGCCGACGGCACCGTCGTCAGCACCGACGACGGCCCGCGGCCGGGCGTGACCCTGGAGAAGGTCAGCCAGCTGCAGCCGGTCTTCCGCGAGGACGGCACGGTCACCGCGGGGAACTGCTGCCCGCTCAACGACGGCGCCGCGGCCCTGGTCGTCATGAGCGACACCCGGGCGAGGGAGCTCGGGTTGACGCCGCTGGCGCGCATCGTGTCCACCGGCGTCTCCGCGCTCTCCCCCGAGATCATGGGCCTGGGCCCGATCGAGGCGAGCAAGCAGGCCCTGGCCCGCGCCGGGATGAGCATCGGCGACATGGACCTCTACGAGATCAACGAGGCCTTCGCCGTGCAGGTCCTCGGCTCCGCCGACGCGCTCGGCATGGACGAGGACAAGCTCAACGTCCACGGCGGCGCGATCGCCCTGGGCCACCCCTTTGGCTGCACCGGCGCCCGCATCTCCACCACGCTCATCAACGCGCTCCAGACCCACGACGGCCAGTTCGGCCTCGAGACGATGTGCGTCGGCGGCGGCCAGGGCATGGCGATGGTCCTCGAGCGCCTCTCCTGACCGGCCGCACGGTCTGCGTCGACCGGCCGCACGGTCTGCGTCGACCGGCCGCACGGTCTGCGTCGACCGGCCGCACGGTCTGCGTCGACCGGCCGCACGGCTTGCGCCGACCGGCCGCACGGCTTGTATGCGGCATACCTCCCGGGCGGCAGGTAGCCTGACGCAGTCCGTTCCGCCCACCCAGTGAGGTGACCCATGGCCGGTGGTCTGGCTGCCCTGCTCGACGACATCGCCGCGATCGCCCGCGTCGCCGCCGCGTCGGTCGACGACGTCAGCGCCGCCGCCGGGCGCGCCGGGGCGAAGGCCGCCGGGGTCATCGTCGACGACGCCGCGGTGACACCGCGCTACGTCACCGGCGTCGACCCCAGCCGCGAGCTGCCGATGATCAGGACGATCGCCATCGGCTCGGTGCGCAACAAGCTGCTCTTCATCGTGCCGGCGGCCCTCCTGCTCAGCGTGTTCATCCCGTGGCTGCTGACCCCGATCCTCATGCTGGGCGGCCTCTACCTGTCCTACGAGGGGGCGCACAAGGTCCTCGAGTGGTTCGGCGTGGGGCACGACTCCGCGCACGACGAGCCGGCGGTGGAGCAGGGGCCGGAGGCGGAGAAGAAGGTGACCTCGGGCGCGATCCGCACCGACTTCATCCTGTCCGCCGAGATCATGGTCATCGCGCTCAACGAGGTCTCCGAAGAGCCGCTGGTCACCCGGGCGGTCGTCCTCGTCGTCGTGGCGCTGGCCATCACCGCGCTGATCTACGGCGCGGTCGCGCTCATCGTCAAGATGGACGACATCGGGCTGAGCCTGTCCCAGCGTGACTCCGAGGGCGTGCAGAAGTTCGGCCGCGGGCTGGTCAAGGCCATGCCCGTCGTGCTGAAGACGCTGTCCATCGTCGGGGTGATCGCCATGCTCTGGGTCGGCGGGCACATCCTGCTCGTCGGCATCGACGACCTGGGCTTCCACCCGATCTACGACTTCGTGCACCACGCCGAGGAGGTCGTCGCCGGGCTGGTCCCCGCGATCGCCGGGGCGCTGAGCTGGCTCACCAACACCTTCTTCTCGGCGGTCCTCGGCCTCGTCGTCGGCCTGGTCGTCGTCGGCGTCGTGTCGGTCCTGCCCTTCGGCAAGGGGCACGCGAGCAAGAGCGAGTCCGAGCAGAGCGACGCCGGCGCGCACTGAGCAGCCCTGACGCGGCCCAGGAGAGGGCCGCAGGCTCAGGGCAGGGACCGCCGCAGCGCGGTGACCCGCCCGAGCAGGTCCTCCTCAGCCAGCCCCGCCTCCCGCCGGTCGAAGAACATGACCCGCAGCTGGTCCATGACGACCCCCGGCCCGTGGTCGGGGACGACCTGGCGACCCAGCCCGGTCGCGTCGGCGGTCTCGTCCGCGATGTCCTGCACCAGCTCCCGCACCGCGGGGTATGCCGCGAGCGCCCGCTCCAGCGGCAGCTGCTCCCAGCGGCGGACCACCCGCTCGACCTCGGTGTCCACAGCAGACGGCCCGCCGGCAGCAGAGCTGCCGGCGGGCCGCATACCTGTCACGGGGTGACCAGGGTCGATCAGTCGCTGCTCTGCAGGATCGCGAAGAGCCGCAGGAACTCGATGTAGAGCCACACCAGGCTGGCGACCAGGCCGTGGCCCAGGAGCCAGGAGTACTTCTCCGGGGCGCCACCGCTCACCGCGCGGTCCACCGAGTCGAAGTCGACGGCGAGGGAGTAGGAGGCCAGCCCCACGCCGAGCAGCGAGACGAGGATGCCGAGCGGGCCGCTGTAGATGCCCCAGCCCTCACCGAAGCCCATGAACGAGGCGGCGAGGTTGACGAGCAGGAAGACGAGGTAGCCCATGGCGAACATCCCGAAGATGCGCCGGCTCTTGCTCGTCACCTTGATGAAGCCGGCCTTCCAGCCGATGAACATGCCGGCGAAGGTCGCGACCGTCGCGATGACGGCGGTCGTCACCACGCCCTCGTACATGTCGATGAAGGTCACGCTGACCGCGCCGATGAACAACCCCTGGAGCACGGCGTGCACGAGGATGAGCCCGACGTTGACCTTCTTGCTGAAGCCGATGGCGAAGCTCAGCGCGAGCGAGCCGAACATGCCCAGCAGCCAGATCGGGGTGGTGACGTCGGGCTGCGCGCCGACGAACATCCAGGTCGCCGCGGCGACCACGACGACGATGCCGAAGAGCATGAGGCTCTTGACGATGACGTCGTCGAGGGTGAGGCGACCGGTCTGCGCCGGGCCGGCCGGCGTCTGGTCGTACATGTCCTGCAGCTGCTGGTCGGACATGGTCTCGCTGGGGCCGGGCTGGTACTGCGGGATTGGCGACCCGCCCTGCGCCTGCGCGTAGTTCTGCTGGCTGCCGGAGGGCTGGCCGAAACCGGCATACCCGCCCTGGGCGGCCTCCTTGTCGATGCGGTTGAAGACCGGGTTGACGGCCATGGAACCTCCCAGTGGTGCGGCACCGCGGTCGAGCGACCGCGATGTCAGGTGTCACCAGCATAAACGTGCAGGCCGACAGAAGGATTCCGGTCGTCGTGAGGCCTGCGTCACGATCTGGCCCCTGTCACCGCCGGGGGCTATCCTGGCGTCCCCCGTCCCGAGGAGAGGTATGCCGCGCCGCCCCGGCACCCGTGCGCTCACCGGCACCCTGACCCTGGCCCTGACCGCCGGCCTCGTTGGTGTGCCCGCGACCTCGGGCGCCGCCCCCTCCCCCGACGTCACCGCCACTCCCCTCGCAGCCCACCCCGGCGACGGTGGGGCCTACCCCCGGCAGGAGCCCCTGCCCGAGCCGCCGGTCGACGAGGACGACGCCGCGATCAAGCTCGGGCTCACGGCATACCACGACGTCTCGCGGCGGCTCAACGCCGCGATGGAGGGCTCGGACCGGGT
This sequence comes from Serinicoccus hydrothermalis, assembly GCF_001685415.1. Taxonomy (NCBI): domain Bacteria; kingdom Bacillati; phylum Actinomycetota; class Actinomycetes; order Micrococcales; family Ornithinimicrobiaceae; genus Serinicoccus; species Serinicoccus hydrothermalis. The sequence goes on from NZ_CP014989.1 coordinate 1,467,908, forward strand.
CTCCGCCGAGGTCATCGGGACGACCGCCGGCGACCGCGACCTCGTGCTCGTCACGCTCACCGCGCCGGAGAGCCGGGGCCAGGCACGGCAGCAGCAGCGGCTGCGCGACCTCATCACCGAGGACCCGGCCCGGGCCGCGCGGGACCGGCAGGTGCAGCGGCGCTACAAGCTCCCGGTCTTCGTCAACGCCAACATCCACGGCAACGAGTTCGAGGGCACCGACGCGGCCCTGCGGCTCGTGGAGGACTACGCGACCAGCGAGGACCCCGAGGTGGAAGAGCTCCTCGAGCGCTCGCGCATCCACCTCGTCGTGACGATGAACCCCGACGGCCGGCACGACAACACCCGCCGCAACAGCGCCGGCTTCGACCTCAACCGCGACTTCGTCACCGCCACCCAGCCGGAGACGGTCGCGGTCCGCGACGCGCTCGTCGCGACCCAGCCGGCGCTCATGCTCGACCTGCACGGCTACGTCAACGGGACCCTGGTGGAGCCGACGACGCCGCCGCACGGGGAGAACTACGAGTACGACCTCTTCATCAAGCACGCCTACCCCAACGGCCTCGCGATGGAGGAGGCCATCAACGGCCTCGGCTACGACGAGAGCGACGGGGTCGAGCCGGTGCAGGTACCGCTGCGCGACTGGGACGAGGGCTGGGACGACTGGCCGCCGATCTTCACCCCGCAGTACGCCGCGCTCCACGGCGCCGTCGCGCACACCGTCGAGATCCCGCTGCGCGTCAACAACTCCTCCTACGACCTCCCGGTGGAGGAGCTGCGCCGTCGCTCGGCGATCAACACCGACATCGCGCACGCCGCGGTCACCGCGACGCTCCGGTATGCCGCGTCCCACCGCGAGGACCTCCTCGCCGACCAGATCGAGATCTTCCGCCGCGGCGAGGCCGGTGAGCCCCAGACCCCGGTCGAGGAGGGGCTCTTCGGCGGCGTCATCGGGCCCGAGGACGTCTACACCACGACCTACCCGCGCGCCTACGTCATCCCGGTCGGGGACCAGCAGCGCTCCGCGCCGGCGACCGCCCGGCTCGTGGAGCACCTCGTCGCCAACGACGTCGAGGTGACCCGGCTGACCCGCCGCGCCACGCTGTCCGGCCGCACCTACCCGGCCGGGAGCTTCGTCGTCGACATGCACCAGGCCAAGCGGGGCATGGCCAACACCCTGCTCGGCCGCGGCACCGACATCTCCGACCGGGTGGACGCGATGTACGACATCTCCGGCTGGAGCCACGCGCTGCTCTGGGGTGCCGACGTCGTCACCGTGCCCGAGGACGACCCGCTGCGGATCCGGGGCCGGGTCGTCGACGAGGCCGACCTCGACACCTCGCTCCCCCGCAGCCGCACCGGGTGGACGCTGCCGATGGCCGACCCCGCCGACGTGCAGGCCGTGAGCCTGCTGCTGGAGCAGGGCATACCGCTGGAGCTGCTCGACGACGGCCGGGTGCTCGTGCCGCGGGGCTATCCCTGGGCGGCGGGCAACGTGGTCCGGCGGTTCGGCGTCGAGCTCGACCCCGCTCCGCGGCGCGCGTCCGGGGAGCCGCTGGAGACCACGGCCCGCCTGGTCGGCGTGGCCGGGAGCGCCGAGGAGCGCTGGGCCTTCGGCGAGATGGGCCTCGTGGCGCGCGAGGTGAGCGTCGACGCGCTCAACGACGGCATGGACCTGTCCGACCTCGACGCGCTCTACGTCTCGGCCGGGCTGGCCTGGGACGACCTGGACGACGACGCCCGCGCCGAGCTGCAGGACTTCGTGGCCGACGGGGGCGGTCTCGTCGGCCGCGGGGTCGCCGGCACCAGCTTGGCCACCGAGCTCGGCGTCATCGAGGCGACGCCCGTCCGCGGCCGCGGCGACGCCAACGGCGTGGTGCGGGTGGACAACGCCGAGGGCAGCCCCGTCAGCTCGGGGGCCACACCGGACACCTTCGTCTACTCCCCGGTCTGGTTCACCGACCTCGGGGAGGACGTCCGGGTGGACCAGCGCCTCGCCGAGCACCCGCTGGTGAGCGGCCACTGGCGCGCCACGCCCGCCGGGGAGGGCGGCCCGGACGCCGGCGCGGGACAGCCCCTCGTCGTCAGCGCCGAGGGCGAGGGCTCGCGCGCGGTGCTCTTCGGCAGCGAACCGCTCTTCCGGGCCCACCCCAAGGGCCAGTACGCCCTCGTGGCGCGCGCCTTACTCTGGACCGGCGCCGACGACTGAGCGGCCCGGACCGGCCGCACCAGCCCGCCCCCGTAGCCCAATCGGCAGAGGCAGCCCACTTAAAATGGGCGCAGTGCGGGTTCGAGTCCCGCCGGGGGCACTCATCGCAGCAGGCCGTGCCGACGGCATACAGTCCTGCGGGCGCCGGCGCGTCACACTGGGGGGTATGCGCGTGCACACCGACCCGCACCCCGTCACCGGGGAGCCCTTCCACTCCCCGGCGCCGCCCGGGACGGGCTGGCCGCAGGACCCCGCGCCGGCGGGCACCCGCACCGCCCGCTCGGAGGCCGGGGTCCGGCGGCTGGCCGCCGGGGCCCGCGACCTGGCGACGCTCGACGCCCGGGTGAGCGTGTGCGCGGCCTGCCCACGGCTGGTGCGCTGGCGCGAGGATGTCGCCCGCACCCGGCGGGCCGCCTACGCGGACCAGCCCTACTGGGGACGGCCCGCCGCCGGGTTCGGCGACCCGCACCCGCAGATCCTGATCGTGGGCCTCGCCCCCGCCGCGCACGGCGCCAACCGGACCGGCCGGATCTTCACCGGCGACCGGTCCGGCGACTGGATCTACGCGGCGCTCCACCGGGCGGGCTACGCGAGCCAGGCCTCCTCGACGCACGCCGGCGACGGCCTCACACTGCACACCGTCCGGATCACCGCCGCCGTGCACTGCGCCCCGCCGGACAACGCGCCGACGCCGGCCGAGCGGCATACCTGCGGGATGTGGCTGCAGCGCGAGCTCACCCTGGCCGAGCCGACCCTGCGCTCGGTCCTCGCCCTGGGAGGCATCGGGTGGGACGCCTTCCTCGCCGCGGCCCGCGACCTCGGCTGGCAGGTGCCGCGCCCCAAGCCGCGCTTCGGCCACGGCGCGCAGGCGCTGCTGACGACCGGCGCGGGCCGCCAGGTGCGGCTGCTGGGCAGCTACCACGTCAGCCAGCAGAACACCTTCACCGGCCGCCTCACCGAGCCCATGCTCGACGAGGTGATCGCGCGCCTCTAGCGGCACGGATCCGCGGGCACATGGATGAGGGGCCCTCAGCAGTATGAGTGCCGAGGACCCCTCGGACGAGCCGCCACGAGGACGGACGTCCTGAGTCAGGACCGGACGTCACCGAGGTGAGCGACCAGGTCCGACAGATGACCGGGGAGGTGTGACGTTCCCGGTCGACCCGAGCACCGAAGGCGGTCCCGCCGGCCCCGTCACCGGGCCGGACGTGGTGGCGAGGCCACCAGATCCCCGGGGCGAGGCCCCGAGGTGGACCGCTCCTGCGAGCGGATCCCGCTGCCCTCGCGGGCGGCGTAGGTAGATGTCTACGCCCTCGCCGGGGGCCGCGCAAGGGGTCGGACGAAGTCCGTCGGCGTGTCCCGCACGGTCGGCGTGTCCTCCCCAGGACGCGGGGGTTTGTGCACAGCTTGTCCCCCGGGTCGTCCACACCGGCTGTGGACGATCAGGCCTGGGAGAGGGCGATCCCGTCGAGGATGTCGGTCTCGGAGGCACGCACCGTCGTCAGCCCGGAGTCGTGCGCCACCCGCTGGACCACGGTGCGCCACACGAGGGCGCCGGCGCCGATGACGTCGACCCGCCCCTCGTGCATGAAGGGCAGCTCGCGCCGCCGCGAGCGCGGGCTCAGGAGCAGGTCGGTGCAGGCGTCGACCACCCGCTCGACCGGAAGCTCGGCGCCGTGGATCTCCTCGCGCCGGTATGCCGGGAGGTCCAACGCGTGCGCCGTCACCGTCGTCACCGAGCCGGCCAGCCCGACCAGGGTGCCGACACCGGTGAGGTCGACCGTGGCGGCGACGTCGTCGACGGCCCGGACGATGTCGGACAGCGCCCCCCACACCTGGTCCTCGCTCGGCGGGTCGTCCGCGAGGTGCCGCTCGGTCATCCGGACGCAGCCGATGTCCACCGAGCGCGCGGCGGCGACGCCGGTGCCCGCGTCGTCACCGAGCACGAACTCGGTGGACCCGCCACCGATGTCGACGACGAGGTAGGGCCCCGGGGCGCCCTCCTCGCGCAGCGGGCCGGTGGCACCGGCGAAGGAGAGCGCCGCCTCCTCGTCCCCGCTCACCACCTCGGGGGTGACGTCGAAGCCGGCGAAGGCCTGCTGGACACCGGCGACGAAGTCCCCGGCGTTCGAGGCGTCGCGGGAGGCGGACGTCGCGACGAAGCGGACCCGCTCGCAGCCCGCCTCGCGGCACTGGGCGGCATACCCCTCGGCGGCGGCGAGGGTGCGCTGCATCGCGGCGTCGCTGATCCTGCCGGTGGCGTCGATGCCCTGGCCGAGCCGGACGATCTGCATCTCCCGGGCGACCTCGCGCAGCACCGGCCCGTCGGGGCCCGTCTCGAGGTCGGCGACGAGCAACCGGATCGAGTTGGTGCCGCAGTCGACGGCACCCACGCGCGTCATGCGGCGGACCCGTCCTCGCGCCCGCGGGGCGCGGCGTCCTCGGCCTCGCCACCACCCTCGGCCCGGCCCTCCTCGGGCTCGGGCAGCGGGTGGTGCTTGGGGCAGCTGTCGCACCGCTCGTCCTCGGTGGCGGAGACGCCGGTGCAGCAGCCACCCTCCCACCAGGTCGGCAGCGCGGCGATGGCCTCGTCGCCCAGCGGGTTCACCCCGGGCCCGGCCGCGAGGCTGTGCGCCACGAGCACGTGCAGGCACTTGACCCGGTTGGGCATACCGCCGGCGCTGATGCCCGCGATCTCGGGCACGTGGGCCAGCTCCTCGCGGCGACGCAGGTAGTCGTCGTGCGCCTGGGCATACTCCCAGCGCAGGCTCTGGTCCTCCGCCAGCCGCCGCGACATGTCCTTCATCAGGCCCTCGCTCTCGAGGGTCGAGATGGCTCCGGTGAGCCGGGGGCAGGTGGCGTAGAAGCTGGTCGGAAAGGGGGTGCCGTCCGGCAGCCGGGGCTCGGTGCGGATGACGGTCGGGCAGCCGCAGGGGCACCGGTGCACGATGGCCACGACCCCGCGGGGTTCACGTCCGAGCTGGCGCCGGATGACCTCGAGATCCTCCTCGGAGGGGGTCTCGTCCAGCGTGGTGCGGTCGAGTTCGCTCATGTCCTTCTCTGGCGGAGCCGCTGCTCACGGCTCCGTGGTTTCGGGGAGCCCCTCGTTCGCGATCTTCACGGATTCCCACACCTGGCCGTACCACGGGCTGTCGGCAATCACGTCGTCGCTCACCGGGGCCATTCCTGGCAGCGTCTCAGTGTAGTCGCTCCCGGTGTCGTCGATGACCGTGAAGGCGGTCTCGCCCTCCTTGACGAAACGCAGCCGCTCACGGGCCTGCTGCTCGACGTAGTCGTCGTCCTCCCAGCGCTCCAGCTCGGTCTCCAGGCCGGCGATCTCGTCCTGCTCGTCCGCGATCTCCTGCTTGAGGGCGCTGATGTCCGCGCGCTGGCGCAGGAAGCCGGACAGCGCCGGGGCCACGACGAGGGCCATGACGACGAGGAGCACCCCGAGGGTGATGAGCCGGCGCACGTGCACCGGCGCCTGCCGCCCGGAGGGCAGGCTCGCCGCCCGCGAGCGGCCACCGGGGCGCGAGGAGGTGCGCCGGGCCGGGGCCGTGGGCCTGCTGCCGGCGCGCGAGGTGCGCCGGTCGCGCGGACCGCGGGCCGTGCTCATGGGTGCTCCTCGGGCGTGCGGGTGGGAGGGGTGTGACGGATGTGGCCAGGGTATGCCGGGGGCCACCCCGCGCGGCGGACGCCGCGCCGGGTGGGGTCCGGAACACCGCCGCGCCACCTCGCTCGCCCCGCGCTTCGTGCCTCTCCCCCCGCGTGCAGACGGGGGAACCGGGAGGAAGCGCGGGGCGGGCCGGTATGCGCGGGGCTCAGAGGTCCGGTGCGAGCCGCAGGCTCAGCCGCGGAAGCGCGGGAAGGCGCCGGCGCCGGCATACACCGCCGCGTCGTCGAGCTCCTCCTCGATGCGCAGCAGCTGGTTGTACTTCGCGACGCGCTCCGAGCGCGCCGGGGCACCGGTCTTGATCTGGCCGCAGTTGGTGGCGACCGCGAGGTCGGCGATGGTGACGTCCTCGGTCTCGCCGGAGCGGTGGCTCATCATGCAGCGGAAGCCGTTGCTCTGGGCCAGGGTGACGGCGTCCAGGGTCTCGGTGAGCGAGCCGATCTGGTTGACCTTGACGAGCAGCGCGTTGCCGGCGCCCTCGGTGATGCCGCGCTGCAGCCGCTCGGGGTTGGTGACGAAGAGGTCGTCGCCGACGAGCTGGACCTTCTCGCCGAGCTGGGCGGTCATCTGCTTCCAGCCCTCCCAGTCGTCCTCGTCCAGCGGGTCCTCGATGGACACGAGCGGGTAGGCGTCGACGAGGTCGGCGTAGTACTTCACCATGTCGGCGGCCTTGCGCTTCTTGCCCTCGAAGGTGTATTTCCCCTTCTCGCAGAACTCGCTCGCGGCCACGTCCAGCGCGAGCGCGATGTCGGACCCGGGGGTGTAGCCGGCCTTCTTGATCGCCTCGACGATGAGGTCGAGCGCGGCGCGGTTGGACTCCAGGTCGGGTGCGAAGCCACCCTCGTCGCCCAGCCCGGTGCTGAGCTTGCGCGCCTTGAGGACCGCCTTGAGCGAGTGGTAGACCTCGGTGCCCCAGCGCAGCGCCTCGCGGAAGCTCGGCGCGCCGATCGGCGCGATCATGAACTCCTGGATGTCGACGTTGGAGTCGGCGTGCGAGCCGCCGTTGAGGATGTTCATCATCGGCACCGGCAGGAGGTGCGCGTTGGGCCCGCCGACGTAGCGGAAGAGCGGCAGCCCGGCGGAGTCCGCGGCCGCCTTGGCGACGGCGAGCGAGACGCCGAGGATGGCGTTGGCGCCGATCTCGCCCTTGTTGTCGGTGCCGTCGGCGGCCAGCATCTCGGTGTCGACGAGCCGCTGCTCGGAGGCGTCGAAGCCCAGCAGCCGCGGCTCGAGGTCGTCCATGACGGCGGCGACGGCGTTCTCGACGCCCTTGCCGAGGTAGCGGCTGGCATCACCGTCGCGCCGCTCCACCGCCTCGAAGGCACCGGTCGAGGCACCGGAGGGGACGGCGGCACGGGCGACGGTGCCGTCGTCCAGGCCGACCTCCACCTCGACGGTGGGGTTGCCTCGGGAGTCGAGGATCTCGCGGGCGATGATGGCATCGATGGCAGCCATGTGCGCTCCTTTCGCGGGGCGTCTGGGGGTCGACCGGCAGCGCTGGCGGTGTGTCGTCGGCCAGCCTAGCGGCGCTGGCGGGCGGCGGTGTCCACCGACCGGAGGGTATGCCGCAGCGCCTGGTCGGCGTCCACGTCCTGCGCGCGCAGCTCCAGGACCGCGCGGAGCAGCGACGCACCGGGGTCGCCGGCGGCCTCGAGCCCGGCCACCTGTTCCTCGAGCCACTGCCCCTCGCCCGCCCGGCCGAGCCGGGAGGCGACCTTGGCGGCGCGGGCGAGAGCGGGCATACCCCTGGGGATGCCGTCCAGCGGGTGTTCGCGCTGCGCCCCATCGGAACCGGCCCGCTCCTGCGCCTTGATCTGGTCCCAGTTGCGCGCGACGTCCGCCGCGCCCGAGACCTGGGTGTCGGCGAAGACGTGCGGGTGCCGGCGGACGAGCTTGGCGACCAGCCCGGCGGCGACGTCGTCGACGTCGAAGGGCTCCTCGTCGTGCTCGGCACCGACCCGGGCGTGGAAGAGCACCTGCAGCAGCACGTCGCCGAGCTCGTCGACCGCGTGCTCCCGCGCGTCCCCGCCGGCGGAGTCGAGCTCGTCCAGGACCTCGGCGGCCTCGTGCGCCTCCTCGACGAGATAGGGCACAAGGCTGGCGTGCGTCTGCTCGGCGTCCCAGGGACAGCCGCCCGGCGAGCGCAGCCGGTCCATGACGGCGACCGCGTCGAGCAGCCGCGCACCGGGCGTGTCCCACGATCCGACGAGCAGCTCCAGCGTGGGCGGGTCCTCCTCGGGCAGCTGCACGGCGAGCGCCTCGGCCAGCCCCGGGTCGCCGTCGGGCGAGCCCACCCAGACGACGATCCCGTCCAGGGCGAGCAGCTCGGCGGCCCGCTCCTGCGGGGTGGCCGACGGCGTGGCGGGCCGCACGGGCACCTCGGCGGCCAGCAGCGCGCGCGGCGTGGGGTCCTGCGGGTCGGCGGCGAGCACGTGGTCGGCCGACCGCAGCGCCTGCCAGGCCGCGGCGGAGAGCAGCCCCGGCGCCACCCGGGGAGAGGTGAGCAGCAGGCTCAGCTCTCGGACGGGCTGATCCACTCGGGCACCTGCGGCAGCACACCGTCACCGGTCGCGCTCCACGACCCGAAGCGGGGGTTGACCTCCACCTCGAGCGAGCCGATGTCCTCCGGGCTGAGAGTCTGCAGCTCGCCGATGACCGGGGCGAGCTCCTCGTCGGCCAGCGCCTCCTGGTCGCCGAGCACGGCGCCGTACTGCTGGAAGGTGACGGCCTGGACCGTCAGGTCGCTGGCCTCCCCCTGGAGCCCGGCCTCGGAGAGCGTGCGGCGCACGTCGTCCTCGGTGACCTCGTAGCTGGTGTCGTTGAAGTAGCGGGTCAGCAGCGGCGCGACCCCGGCCTGGTAGATGACGGTCCCCACGGCCACCGGCTCGGGCGAGACCTCGCTGAGCTGCTCGGCCGCCTCCTGGACCTCGGACACGGAGTAGCCCGTGCCCTCGATGACGACGCCCTCGGTCATCCCGACCCCGCTGCACCCGGAGAGGGCGAGCGCGGCGACCGCGGCGGCGGAGGGGAAGGTGTATGCGCGCTTCACGCCGCTCATCATCGCACGGTGCGGCGGGCCACCGGCCCGTGGCATGCTCGGCGCATGAGCAGGAGCACCCTGAGCACCGCCCTCCTGGACCCGGCGACCCGCCCCCGCGTGGTCGACGCGCTCCTCGTCCTGGCCGACGCCGAGATCTCCACGAAGAAGGGCATCTCCGGCACGATGCTCAAGACGGCCTTCGCGGGGGCGAAGAAGGCCAGCGAGAGCAACGTCCGCAAGGGCATCGACCGGATCCTGCCCGGGATGGCCCGCTCGCTGGACCCACACTACGACGCGAAGGGCGACGTCGCCTTCGGCACCTACCTCTCCGATCCGGCGCGCTCGGGCCAGGTCGCCGACGAGCTGCTCGCGGTCGCCGACTCCGCCGCCACCCGGGTCGAGGGCAACCCGCTGGGCAAGGTGTACTCCTCCTTCCGCGGCAAGGCCAAGGAGCACGTCGTCGCGGCGCTCCCCCGCCTCGGCGCGACGCTGGAGACCTTCGTCCACTGAGCGCATACCCCGGGGCTTCGGCTGCCCGGGACCCGCTGCCCCATCCCGGCGCTCCCCGTCCCGGCACCCCCTGACTCGGGGCCCCCGCCGGACCTGAACACGCTTATTCAGGCGGAGCGCAGGTTATTTCCTACGCTCCGCCTGAATAAGCGTGCTCAGGTACGGGTGTGACTGGGGTGGCGTGCACAGGTATGCCTGGGGCTGGGCTTCCGTGCACAGGTTCCGCGAGTTGAGGGCTCAGCCGGCGCCGACCGGCGCGAAGTCGTCGAGCAGGACGGCGTGGATGAGCTGGGAGGCCCAGTCGAGGATCTCCTGGTCCCGCAGCGGCTTGCCGCCGACCGGGGCGGTCTTCGGCGCGGGGACGAGGATCTGGCGCAGGGCGGGCTTGATGATCGTGCCCTTGTAGACCCGGGTGAGGCGCAGCTGCTGGCTCTCCCTCAGGTTCTCCACCGGCGCGAAGCGCACCACCTTGCCCTGGAGCGCGATGTCGCTGATGCCCGCGGCGCGCGCCACGGTCCGCAGCCGCGCCACCTCGAGCAGCGTGGCCACGGGCGGCGGCGGCGTGCCGTAGCGGTCCACCAGCTCCTCCCGGATCTGCTCCAGCTCGGCCTCTTCGGCGACCTGCGCCAGCTTGCGGTATGCCTCGAGCCGCAGCCGCTCCCCCGGCACGTAGTCGTGCGGCAGGTGGGCGTCGACGGGCAGCTCGATCTTGACCTCCGGCGGCGCCTCCTTGCCCTCGCCCTTGAAGGCCGCGACGGCCTCGCCGACCAGCCGGACGTAGAGGTCGAAGCCCACCCCCTCGATGTGCCCGGACTGCTCGCCGCCGAGCAGGTTGCCGGCGCCACGGATCTCCAGGTCCTTCATCGCGACCGCCATGCCGGCACCGAGGTCGGTGTGGGCGGCGATGGTCTGCAGCCGGTCGACCGCGGTCTCGGTGAGCGGCTTCTCCGGGGGGTAGAGGAAGTAGGCGTAGGCGCGCTCCCGCCCACGGCCCACCCGGCCCCGCAGCTGGTGCAGCTGGGAGAGGCCGAAGGCGTCGGCCCGGTCCACGATGAGCGTGTTGGCGTTGGAGATGTCCAGCCCGGTCTCGACGATCGTCGTGCACACGAGCACGTCGAAGCGCCGCTCCCAGAAGTCGACGACGACCTGCTCCAGCCGGTGCTCGCCCATCTGGCCGTGCGCGGTCTCGATCCGGGCCTCGGGCACCAGGTCGCGCAGGCGGGAGGCGACCTTCTCGATCGAGCTGACCTTGTTGTGCACGAAGAAGACCTGGCCCTCGCGCAGCAGCTCGCGGCGGATGGCCGCGGCGATCTGCTTCTCGTCGTAGCTGCCGACGAAGGTCAGCACCGGGTGCCGCTCCTCCGGCGGCGTGGCCAGGGTCGACATCTCCCGGATGCCGGTGATCGCCATCTCCAGGGTGCGGGGGATGGGCGTGGCCGACATCGCCAGCACGTCGACGTTGGTCCGCAGCGCCTTGAGCTGCTCCTTGTGCTCGACGCCGAAGCGCTGCTCCTCGTCGATGATGACCAGCCCGAGGTCCTTGAAGCGCACCGTCGAGCCGAGCAGCCGGTGGGTGCCGATGACGAGGTCGACCGACCCGTCCGCGATCCCCGCGATGACCTCGCGCGCCTCCTTGTCCGACTGGAAGCGGGACAGCGCCCTGACCACGACGGGGAACTGGGCATACCGCTCGGCGAAGGTCTGCAGGTGCTGCTGCACGAGCAGCGTGGTCGGCACGAGGACCGCGACCTGCTTGCCGTCCTGGATCGCCTTGAAGGCCGCGCGCACCGCGATCTCGGTCTTGCCGTAGCCCACGTCACCGCTGATGAGGCGGTCCATGGGCACGGTCTTCTCCATGTCCTCCTTGACCTCGTCGATCGAGACCAGCTGGTCCGGGGTCTCGGCGTAGGCGAAGGCGTCCTCGAGCTCGCGCTGCCAGGGGCTGTCCGGGCCGAAGGCGTGCCCCTGCGTCGCCTGCCGCGCCGAGTAGAGGCGGATCAGCTCGGCGGCGATCTGCCTGACGTGCCGGCGCGCCCGCGACTTGGTCTTCTGCCAGTCCGCGCCCCCGAGCCGGTGCAGCGTGGGGGCCTCGCCGCCGACGTACTTCGTCAGCTGGTCCAGCTGGTCGGTCGGGAGGAAGAGCCGGTCACCGGGCTGGCCCCGCTTGGAGGCGGCGTACTCCAGCACGACGTACTCCCGGGTCGCGCCCTGCACCTGCCGCTGCGCCATCTCGACGAAACGCCCGACGCCGTGCTGCTCGTGCACGACGAAGTCGCCCGGGCGCAGCTGCAGCGGGTCCACCTGCTGGCGGCGGCGCGAGGGCATGCGCCGCATGTCCTTGGTGCTGCCGCCGGCACCCTGGTTGCCGGTGAGGTCGGTCTCGCCGAGCAGCACGAGCCCGTCGTCGTCCAGCACGAAGCCCCGCCCGACGCGGCCGGTCGTCACGAGCACCCGCTGCGGGTCGACCGTCTCCGGCAGCCCGTCGGCCCCGTCGTGGACGCGGTTCGGCACCTCCCGCTCGGCGAGCACCTCGCCGACGCGACGCGCCAGCCCGGCCCCGTCGAGCGCGAGCACGACCGGTCGCCCCTGCTCCAGCCAGCCGCGCAGGTCGGCGGTCAGCGCGTCGACGTCGCTGCGGTATGCCGCCGCCGGGGTCGAGGGCACGCTCACCACGGGCACCCGGTCCGTCCCCTCGTCCTCGTCCTCGGCGGCCGCCTCGTCGCCCTCGACGAACTCCTCCAGGGACTCGTCCGCGGCGAAGGCGGACACGCTCCACCACGGCACCCCGGCGTCGAGGGCGTGCCGGCGCATGTCGGCCAACGACCAGGACGAGGCCGTGCCGAGCAGCTGCTGCAGGTCGATGGGGACGGCGGCCCCGCCGCCCGCGGCGGCGGCCCACCCGGCCTGCATGAACTCCTCGCTGGTGCGCACCAGGTCGTGCGCCCGGGTCCGCACCCGCTCGGGGTCGAGCACGACGACCCGCGCGGCCTCGGGCAGCACGTCGACCAGGGTCTCCATGCCGTCCACGAGGGCCGGCGCCAGCGACTCCATGCCCTCGACGGCGATGCCCTCGGCGATCTTGGCGAGCAGGTCGCCCGCACCGGGGAGGGTGTCCACCAGCTCGGCGGCCCGCGCACGCACGGCGTCGGTGAGCAGCACCTCGCGGCACGGCGGGGCATACAGCCCGTGCCCGGCGATCTCCAGGCTGCGCTGGTCGGCGACCTTGAACCAGCGCACCTCCTCCACGGTGTCGCCCCAGAACTCGACGCGCACCGGGTGCTCCTCGGTGGGCGGGAAGACGTCGAGGATGCCGCCGCGCACCGCGAACTCGCCGCGGCGCTCGACCATGTCGACCCGGGTGTATGCCGCGGCCGCCAGCGCCTCGACCACCTCGGTCGGCGGGCGCTCGTCGCCGGCGGCGAGCCGGACCGGCACGAGGTCGCCGAGCCCCTGGACGAGGGGCTGCAGCAGGGCGCGCACGCTGGCGACGACGACCTGCACCGGCCCGGCGAGCGGGTCCTCGCCGGTGCGGTCCGGGTGGGCGAGCCGGCGCAGCGTGGCCAGGCGGTGCCCGACGGTGTAGGAGCGCGGGCTGAGCCGCTCGTGGGGCAGGGTCTCCCAGCTCGGGAAGCCGGCGACCACGTCCGGCCCCTGCGGGAGCAGCTCGCCGAGCATGCCCACGAGGTCGTCCGCCTCCCGCCCGGTCGCCGTCACCGCCAGGACCGGGCCCGAGCCCTCGGCGGAGGCCAGCAGGGCCACCAAGCTCGGGTGCAGCCCGGGGGCGGCGGAGACCTCCAGGGCGGGCATACCGGCCGCGGCGGACTCCAGCACGGAGGAGACCTGCGCCTGGGGGCGCAGGGCGGCGAGCAGCGGGGCGAGCGACATGGGGGCAGACCTCGGGTGACGGGGGTGAGAGGGGGTCTGCTCCCAGTCTAGGTCGGCCCGCCGACAGACCTGGCCCCGCGCTGCGCGGACCGGCGGGCGCCGGACCCGGGGTGGCGCGGAGCCGGGCGGTCGGGCAGGATCGCGACGTGAGTCAGTCGACACATCGCGCGGGGGCGGTGCGCCGCGGACCCTTCCGCCACGCCCTGACCGCCGCTGCCGCAGCAGCCGTCCTGACCGCCGTGGCCCTGCCGGCCACGGCGGAGGAGCCCTCCTACCTCGAGGACACGATCTACGACCCTGCGGACGCGCTCACCGACGCCGAGGAGCAGGCCGCCCTCGAGCAGATCGAGGAGCTGCGCGACGAGACCGGGCTGCAGCTCTTCGTCGCCTACGTCGACACTTTCACCGACACCTCGGGGGCGAGCATCGGCGGGGAGGAGTGGGCCCGGCTCACCTCCGACGAGTCCGGCATGGGGGCGGGCGACCTGCTCCTGGCGGTGGCCGTCGACCAGCGCGCCTACGGAGTCGGCGACGCCGGTCAGAGCCTCACCGACGCCCAGCTGCAGACGGTGCAGCTCGACGACATCGAGCCGCGCCTGGCCGAGGACGACTGGGCCGGTGCCGTCCAGGGCGCGACGGAGGGCTTCGCCCGGGAGTATGCCGCTGGCCCCTCCTCGGGCGGGGTGAGCGTGCCGGACGGGGAGGACGTCCACGCCCGGTCCGAGGGCGGCCTCGGTGGCGCCTTCCCCCTGCTGCTCCTCGCGCCCTTCGTCATCGGTGGCGTCGGGATGATCGCCGGGCGCCGCAAGCGCAGGCCCGACCCGGGCGCGGAGGTGCCGCCGCAGGCCCAGGGGGCGAGCCTGCCCGAGCTGCAGCGGGAGGCCTCCGAGGCCCTCGTCGCGATGGACAACGCCGTCCGCTCGGCCTGGGAGGAGCTCGACTTCGCGCAGGCGCAGTTCGGGACCCAGCAGACCCAGGCCTTCACGCAGGCGCTCTCCCGGGCCCGGGCCGCCGCCCAGGAGGCGTTCTCGCTGCGCCAGCAGCTGGACGACGACGACGAGGAGGCGGAGAGCGTGCAGCGGGCCATGCTGGGCCGCATCCTGGAGCTGACCGGACGGTCCCGGCAGGAGCTGGACGCGCAGACCGAGGAGTTCGCGCGGCTGCGCTCGCTCCAGGACCGGGCGCCGCAGTTCCTCGCCGAGCTGGAGACCCGGGCCGCCGAGACCCGCGACCGGCTCCCGGCCGCCGAGCAGGAGCTGCGCGGTCTGCGCGCCCGGCACCCCGAGCGGGCGCTGGCCACGGTGCGGGCCAACCTCGAGCGGGCCACCAACCTGCTGGACTCCGCCGACGGCTTCGTCACCGCCGGCCGGCAGTCGGTGGAGCGGGACGACCGGGCCTCGGCCGTCGCGGCCGCCCGGGCCGCCGAGGAGTCGATCGGCCAGGCGGCCACGCTGCTGGACCAGATCGCCAGCGCCGACGCGGACCTGCGCGGCGCGCAGGAGGAGATCGCCAAGGGCATCGCCTCGCTGTCCGCCGACCTGCAGGACGCCCGTCCGCACCAGGGCGAGCCCACGATCGCCCAGGCCGTGGAGCGGGCCCGCGCGGCGATCGAGCAGGCGCAGGGCAGCACCGGCGGGGGTGACCCGCTGCGGGCGCTGGCCGACCTCGACGCCGCGGAGCACGCCCTCGACACGCTGCTCGAGCCGATGCGCGAGGCGCAACGTCACCAGGACAAGCTGCGCGGCGACTTCGAGGCACGCGTCAGCCGGGTCGGCGCCCGGCTGCAGAGCATCAACCAGACCGTGTCCACCGCCCGTGGTGCGGTGAGCAGCTCGGCGCGGACCCGGATCTCCGAGGCGCTGCGGCTCTACGACCAGGCGGTCGCCACCGCCTCGGAGGAGCCCACGGCCGCCATGGACCTGCTCACCCGCGCCGAGCAGCTCGGCGAGCGGGCCCTCACCGAGGCGCAGCGCGACACCGACCACTGGGGCAGCGGCTCCGGGGGCCTCGGCACCCCCTACTCGCGGGGCCGCTCCCGCGGCATCGACCCGTGGTCGGTGATCCTCGGGGGCATCCTCTCCGGTGCCGGCAGCTCGCACCGGCACAGCGGCGGATGGGGTGGAGGCGGCTTCGGCGGAGGCGGGGGCTTCGGCGGGGGTGGCGGCGGCTTCAGCGGTGGCGGCTTCGGCGGAGGAGGAGGGGGGAACTTCTCGGGCGGCCGCTTCTGAGCGACCGGGCCCGGCGCAACCGGGGGTGGCGCCGGCACGTCATACCCTCGACACCTGACCAGCAGGACCCGCGACGTCGCGGGCGGAGAAAGGACACCACATGACCCAGAAGCAGACGATCATCGGCCGCGTCAGCCAGCTCGCGCGGGCCAACATCAACGCGCTGCTGGACCGCGCGGAGGACCCGGAGAAGATGCTGGACCAGCTGGTCCGGGACTACTCCAACTCCATCGCCGAGGCGGAGGAGGCGGTGGCGCAGACCATCGCCAACGTCCGCATGGCCGAGGCCGACCTGCAGACCGACCGCGACGCGGCCGCCGAGTGGGGGCGCAAGGCCGCCGCCGCCTCGGCCAAGGCCGAGGAGATGCGCGGCGCGGGCGACCCGGACGGCGCCTACAAGTTCGACAACCTCGCCCGGGTGGCGCTGGGCCGCCAGATCCAGCACGAGAACGACGTCCGCAGCGCCGAGCCGACGATCGCCCAGCAGAACGAGACCGTCGAGCAGCTCAAGGGCGGGCTGGTGACGATGAAGACCAAGCTCGAGGACCTCAAGGCTCGCCGCGGCACCCTCGTCGCCCGGGCCCGCTCGGTCGAGGCCCAGGAGAAGGTCCAGGACGCCATGTCCTCGATCGACGTCATGGACCCGAGCAGCGACCTGGCCCGCTGGGAGGACAACATCCGCAAGCAGGAGGCGATGGTCGCGGGGCGCGCGGAGGCGCAGTCGGCCAGCCTGGAGGACCAGTTCGCCGAGCTGGAGAGCAGCGACGGCGACGCCGAGATCGAGGCCCGGCTGCAGCAGCTCAAGAGCCAGGGCTGAGCCGGGAGAGGCGACCCGGGGGGGGGGGGGGGGGGGGGGGGGGGGACGAGGTGCGACTCCGTGCCGCGCTGGTCGCTGCTGTCCTGGGCCTCGGGCTCGGGACGGCGGCGGCCATCGCCACACCACCGCTGGACGAGGTCGACGCCGTCGTCGACGAGTCTGGCGTGCTCAGCGAGGCGCAGACCACCGAGGTCGAGGCCGCGATCGACGCGCTCGCGGACGAGCACGACATCGACCTGCACGTGGTCTTCGTGGACAGCTTCGACGGCTACGTCGGCCCGGAGTGGGCCGACCAGACCTTCGACCGGGCCGGTCTCGGCGAGGGTGACGTCCTGCTCGCCGTCGCCGTCGAGGACCGGCGCTACGGGTATGTCGAGGAGACCCCCATCCGGGCCGGTGAGGCCGAGCGGGTGGCCGTGGACCTCGTCGAGCCCGAGCTGCGGCAGGAGGACTGGGACGGGGCCGCGGTCGCCGCCGCGGAGGGCTTCGGCGAGGCGTTCCGTCCCTTCAACTGGTGGATCTTCGGCGGCATCGGGGCCGCCGTCGCGGGCTTCTTCGCCGCCGTGGGTGGCGCGATCTTCGGGCCGAGGGTGCGGCGCGACCGGAGCGCCCGGCGCCGCCGCCGGGACGCGGTCTTCACCGAGCGTCCCGCGCTGGTCGAGCTCATGACCGGCGCGCGTGAGCTCGCGGACCGGTCCGAGCAGGAGCAGGAGTTCGTGACGGTCCAGCTGGGCGAGGCGGAGGCGGAGCGGCTGCGGATCGCCCGCACCGAGGGCCTGTCCGCCCTGGACAGCGGCGTGACGTCCCTCGCCGAGGTCCCCCAGGAGCAGCCGCGACGCCTTCCGAAGCACGAGACGCTGTGGGCCTGGGAGCGCTCGCTGGAGTCGGCGCGTCAGGACCTGGAGACGTCGCACACGGTGCTCTCCTCCGCCCTGGACCGGGTCGACGTGGCCCGCACCCTGCAGCGGGACACCTCCCGGTTGGACGACCTCGCCTCGACCGTGGCCGCCCAGCTCGACCGCGCCGCGACGATAGAGCAGGGCCTGGCCACGCTGTCCGGGTCACCGTGGCTGCACCAGCACGTCGCCGGGCTCGTCGAGCATGCGCGCACCGCGCTCCGGGTGGCGGGCTCGGCCCACGAGCACGGTGTGGCGCTGCTCGCGCAGGGCACGCCGGGTGACGCGGCGCAGGAGCTGCTCAGCGGCGAGGGTGCGCGCGCGAAGGCCGACGGTCTGCTGGACCGCGCCGAGGACCCCGCTGCCGAGCTGGCCGCAGCGCTCGAGGAGATCGCCCCCGAGGAGAAGGCCCTGCGCGCGGCGCTCGCCGAGGCCGAGCAGCAGCAGCTCAAGCTCGACGACTACACCCGTCGGGCCAACCGGCTGGGTCTGCAGGAGCGGCTCGGTCGGGTCGACCCCGCCCGCATCGGCCAGGCCGTCACCGACGGCGCGGCCGCGCTCCGGGCCCACCCGGAGGACCCGCCCGCCCGTGCGGCGGGGCTCAGCGCCGCGTCGGCCGAGCTGAGGGCGGCGGTGGCCCCGGTGCTGTCGCTGGCCGTCATCATCGAGGCGGCCAGCGCCTCCTCCGGGAGCTCCTCGGGCAGCAGCTCACGGCGCTCCTACTCCAGCCGCTCCTCCGGCCGCTCGTCCTCACGGAGCTCCTCCTCACGCAGCTCGTCGCGCAGCCGGGGCGGGGGACGCTTCTGATGCCTCGTCGCCGAGCACCGCACCTGGCCGGGCCGCGACCGTGACCCGCCGCCGCGCGGGGAGGGTCGCCGCCGCGCTCCTCGCCGCCGGTCTGTGCGGTGCGGCGCTCGTCCCATCCTCCCCTCTCACCGCGGTGGCGCAGGAGCCCTTCGACCTGCCCGGCGAGCTGGTCGATCAGGCCGAGGTGCTCGGCGACACCAGCGAGCTGGTCGCCGACCAGGACGCCTTCGCGGGGCGCACCGGCCTGCAGCTCTTCGTCGTGGTCGTCGACGACTTCGAGGGCAGCAGCGCCTCGGGCTGGCTGGAGCGGACCGCCGGCCTCTCCGGGCTGGGTGAGCAGGACCTCGCGGTGGCCGTCTCGGTCGACGACGCCGACGCGGCGGTCCGGGTCCCGGAGGGCAGCCGGCTGCGGCCCGGCGAGGTCGGCTCGGTGGTCGATCAGGTCGTCGCGCAGGCGCGCGCCCGCGACCCCCAGGGCGCCGTGGACACCGCGGTCACCGGCCTCACGGCGCTGGACCCCGTCGACCCGGCGCAGCGGGCGCGCGCGATCGCGGCGTGGACCGTGGGCATACTCCTGGCCCTGGCGGTGCTCCTGGCCGGCGCACTGTGGTGGCGTCGCCGTCGGGCACGGGCTCGGCCCCTCGCCGACGCGGGCCGGCGCGCGGAGGAGCTCAGCGCGCAGCTGGGCGCGGACGTCGTCGCCCTGGACCAGGAGCTCGAGGACACCCGGCTGCGGGTCGAGCTCGCCGGCGCTGACGCCGATGCCGCCGCCACGGCGCAGGCGCGCAGCGAGCTCGCGGCGGGCGAGCTGGAGGCGCTCGACGTGCACCGCGCCCGGGCCGACCTGTCGATCGGCCCGACCGACGACCCCACCTGGCGGCGACCGGTCACCGAGGTCGTCACCGAGCTGGAGCGGCTCCGCGGCCTCGCCGCCTCCGCCCGCGGGCACCTCGCCGACGCCCGGGACGCCCTCCCCCGGTGACCTCCCGGCCCCCCCGGCCGGAGTGCGGTCACCTTCCTGCAACCTCCATCACGCTAGAGGGTGATGGAGGTTGCAGAAGGGTGACCGCACTCTGGGGTATGCCCGGGGTATGCCCGGGGGCTGGCACCGCGCCAGGCGGACCGAAGGCCTGTCCGGTCGCTCAGCGGACGTGGAAGCGCTGCTGGGTCGCCTCGAGGCCGCGCTGGGCCAGGTGGACGACGGCGTCCTCCGCGTCGCCGATGAGCAGCTCGACCTCGGTCCGGTCCCGGGCGGGGAAGTCGGAGAGCACGTAGTCCGCCGGGTCCTGCCGACCGGGCGGGCGGCCGATTCCGAGGCGGACCCGCAGGTAGTCGCGGCTGCCGAGGGACTGGCTGATGGAGCGCAGACCGTTGTGCCCGCCCTCGCCACCACCGCGCTTGAGCCGCACCTGCCCCGGCTCGATGTCGAGCTCGTCGTGGACGACGATCACCTGCTCGACCGGCACCTTGTAGAACTTCGCCAGCCCGGAGACCGGCCCCCCGGAGACGTTCATGTAGGTCATCGGCCGGGCGAGCACGGCGCGGGGACCGGGCAGCCCACCGGGCAGGGTCCCGAGGCGCACCTCGGCCGCCCACGCCCGGCCCGCCTTGTGCTCACGCAGGGTGGCGCCCGCCGAGGCCGCCATCGCCTCGACCACCATCGCGCCGATGTTGTGCCGGTTGCCGGCATAGCGCGGCCCGGGGTTGCCCAGGCCGACCACGAGCCACGGGTCCTCGCTCATCGTTCCTCCTCACGCGGCGTGGCCGCGCCCGGGAGCACCCGGACGCGGCCACGTCACGATCACACTGCGAGCGGGCGTGAGCCCGCGGCGGATCAGTCGTCCTTGTTCTCGGCGTCCTCGCCACCCTCGGCGTCGCCCTCGGACTCGCCGCCCTCGGACTCGCCGCCCTCGGCGTCCTCGCCCTCGGCGGCCTCGTCCTCGTCGGACTCCTCCTGCTCGATGCCGGCCTCGGCCTCGGCCTCGGCGAGCTCGGCCTCCAGGGCCTCCTCGGAGAGCTGCTGCGAGACGTTGACGACCAGAGCCTCCGGGTCGGTGACCAGGGTGACGCCGGAGGGCAGCTCGACCTCGCCGGCGAGGATCTGGGTGCCGGCCTCCAGGCCCTCGACGGACACGACGATCCACTCGGGGATGCTCGTGATCGGGGCCTCGACCTCGAGGGTGTTGTAATCGGTGGTGACGACGGTCTCCGCCGCGGCCTCGCCCTCGACGTGGACACCGACCTCGACGGTGACCTTCTCGCCGGCGCGGACGACGACGAGGTCGACGTGCTCGATGAAGCGCTTGATCGGGTCGCGCTGCACGTCCTTGGCCAGGGCCATGTGCGACTCACCCTCGACGTCCAGGGTCAGGACGGCGTTGGTGTGGCGCAGCGCCAGCATCGCCTCGTGGCCCGGCAGGGAGAGGTGCATCGGCGGGGTGCCGTGGCCGTAGAGGACGGCGGGCACCTTGTCGGCGCGGCGGATGCGGCGGGCGGCGCCCTTGCCGAACTCGGTGCGCTTCTCGGCGGAGATCGTGAGCTGGTCAGCCATGAGGGTGAGACCTTCTTTGCGGGTATGCGGTGTGCAGGGTCAGGCCTCGACGCGGGGCACCGCGCGGGGCGGCGTCAGCCGCGAGCTCTTCGTCGATGACGGACACCGTGCAGCGTCCCTCGCCGAGGCAACGCCGGCCAGTCTATCGCCCGCGCCCGTGGGGCACGAAATCCCGGTCCTCGCCGGACCTCGGGCTCAGGCGCGGCCCTCGAACATCGAGGTGACCGAGCCGTCCTCGAAGACCTCGCGGATCGCCCGGCTGATGAGCGGCGCGATCGAGAGCTGGGTGAGCTTGTCCATCGCCAGCGCCTCCTCCGAGAGCGGCAGCGTGTTGGTGACGACGACCTCGGTGGCCACGGAGTTCGTGAGCCGCTCGACCGCGGGCTCGGAGAAGATCGCGTGGGTGGCGGCGATGACGACCTCGTTGGCGCCGTCCTTCATGAGCGCCTCCGCGGCCTGGCAGATCGTGCCGCCGGAGTCGATCATGTCGTCGACGAGGATGCAGGTGCGGCCCTCGACCTCGCCGACGACCCGGTTGGCCACCGACTCGTTGGGGCGGGTGACGTCGCGGGTCTTGTGGATGAAGGCCAGCGGCACCCCGCCGAGCTTGTTGCTCCACCACTCGGCGACCTTGATCCGCCCGGCGTCCGGGGAGACGACCGCGAGCTTGCGGTCGCCGTAATTCTCCTTGATGTGCTTGGACAGGATCGGCGTCGCCATGAGGTGGTCCACCGGCCCGTCGAAGAAGCCCTGGATCTGTGCGGTGTGCAGGTCGACGGTGAGCAGACGGTCGGCGCCCGCGGTCTTGAACATGTCGGCGATGAGCCTCGCCGAGATCGGCTCCCGGCCCCGGTGCTTCTTGTCCTGACGGGCATACCCGTAGAACGGGAGCACGACGGTGATCCGCTTGGCCGAGCCGCGCTTGAGCGCGTCGACCATGATGAGCTGCTCCATGATCCACTCGTTGACCGGCGCGGTGTGGCTCTGGATGACGAAGGCGTCGCAGCCGCGGACCGACTCGTCGAAGCGGACGTAGATCTCGCTGTTGGCGAAGGTGTGCGCCTGCATCGGGACCAGGTCGGTGCCCAGCTCTTCCGCCACCTCGTCGGCGAGCGCGGGGTGCGCCCGCCCGGAGAAGACCATGAGGTTCTTCTCGGTGGTCTTGTGGATGCCCATCAGCTCTCCTGCGTGGTCGTGTCGTCCGGGACGTTCGCGCTCTCGGGTATGCCCTCGCCGCCGTCGTCGCCCGTGCTCGCCTCCTGCGCGGCCTGCGCCGCCTCGGCGGTCCTCGTGCCCGCGCGGCGGCGCGCGACCCACCCGTCGACGTTGCGCTGCCGGGCCCGGGCGACCCCGATCTGGCCGGGCTCGACCCGGCCCTCGATCGTGGAGCCGGCGGCGACGTAGGCACCGTCGGCGATCTCGACGGGCGCGACGAGCACCGAGTCCGAGCCGACGAAGCTGTGCCGTCCGACGGTCGTGTGGTGCTTGGCCACCCCGTCGTAGTTGGCGAAGATCGTGCCGGCCCCGATGTTGGCGCCTTCCCCGATCGTCGCGTCGCCGCAGTAGGTGAGGTGCGGGACCTTGGCCCCCGGCCCGATGTCGGCGTTCTTGGTCTCGACGAAACCGCCGATCTTGCCGCCCTCGCCGAGCACCGTGCCCGGGCGCAGGTAGGAGAACGGGCCGACCGTGGCACGCGGGCCGATGAGCGCGTGCTCGGCCTGGGTGCGCACCACGCTGGCGCCGTCCCCGATCTCGCAGTCGCTGACCGTGGTGTCCGGGCCGATCGTGGCCTCCGCGCCGATGGTCGTGGCACCGAGGATCTGGGTGCCGGGCCGGACGACGGTGTCCTGGCCGATGGACACGTCGGCGTCGACCCACGTCGTCGCGGGGTCGACCACGATGACGCCGTCACGCATGTGCTGCTCGACGACCCGGCGGTTGAGCTCCTTGCCGAGCGCGGCGAGCTGCACCTTGTCGTTGACGCCCTCGGTCTGCATGAGGTCGGTGACCGGGTGGGCCACGACGGCGCGGCCCTCCTCGCGGGCGATCTTGATGACGTCGGTGAGGTACTTCTCGCCCTGCTCGTTGGCCTGCCCCACCTGCTCCAGCGCGCGGCGCAGCACCTCGACGTCGAAGGCGTAGATGCCGGCGTTGAACTCCCGGATGTCCACCACGTGGGAGTAGTCCGGGTCCCCCGCCTCCCGGCGCCGGACCGCGTCCTTGAACTCCATGATCTCGGCCAGCTCGCCGTCGGCGTCGCGCACCACGCGGCCGTAGCTGCCGGCGTCGTCCACCACGGCGGAGAGCAGGGTGACCGCCGAGCCCCGCTCCTCGTGCACCCGGGTGAGCTCGCGCAGGGTCTCCCCCGCGAGCAGCGGCACGTCGCCCATGGTGACCAGCACCGTCCCGGTGAGCCCGTCGGGCAGCGCGGCGAGCCCGCACTCGCAGGCGCGGCCGGTGCCGGGCACCTCGTCCTGGTCTGCGACGATCGCGCTCTGGTCGAGCTCGGCGACGTGCGCGGCGACCCGCTCCCGCTCGTGCCGCACGACGACGGCGAGGTGCTGCGGGGAGGCCTGGCGGGCGGCATACATCGCGTGCCCGAGGAGGGATCGGCCACCGATGCGGTGCAGCACCTTGGGGATGGAGCTCTTCATCCGGGTGCCCTGCCCGGCGGCGAGGATGATGACGGCTGCGGGGTGGTGGGACGTCACGGGTCCGACTGTACCTGTGCGGGATCGGGCCGCGACCCGGCCTTGGCATGATGGGGGCGTGAGCTCCAGCGCGAAGACCTCCCGACACCGGATGACCGGCCCGCAGCGGCGGCAGCAGCTGATCGAGGTGGGGCGGTCGCTGTTCGCCGAGCGGGGCTTCGAGGGCAGCAGCGTGGAGCAGATCTCCGAGGCGGCCGGAGTGTCCAAGCCGGTGATCTACGAGCACTTCGGCGGCAAAGAGGGGTTGTATGCCGTCGTCGTCGACCGCGAGATCCAGGCCCTGCTCGGGCAGATCACCGACGCGCTCACCGAGCACGAGGGCAACGCGCGGGCGCTGCTCGAGGCGGCGGCGATGGCGCTGCTGGACTACATCGACCACTCGACCGACGGTTTCCGCATCCTCGTGCGGGACAGCCCGCCCGGGCAGTCGACCGGTTCCTTCGCCTCGCTCATCAGCGACATCGCGACCCAGGTCGAGCACATCCTCGCCGCGGAGTTCCGGCGCCGGCGGCTGGACCCCAAGACCGCCCCGCTGTATGCCCAGATGCTCGTCGGCATGGTCGCGATCCCCGGTGGCTGGTGGCTCGACTCGCGCAAGATGAAGAAGGACGACGTCGCCGCGCACCTGGTCAACCTCGCGTGGAACGGCCTCGCCGGCATGGAGGCCCGTCCGACGCTGCGGACCAGGGCCAAGAGCTGAGCCCGGCCGTTAGGCTGGCGGGGTGCTGCGGCACGTTCCCCGGTTGCTCTGCTGGTAGGGGCCGCCTGACTTTGAATCAGGATTAGCGACGCAGGTTCGATTCCTGCCCGGGGAGCCCACCGCCTAGGGTCGTCGGAATGCAGACCCGTCGCCTCGGCCCGTTCACCGTCTCCGCCATCGGCCTGGGGGCGATGCCGTTCTCGCTCGGCAAGGACCCGCAGCCCAGCGAGGAGCAGGCGATCGCCACGGTGCACGCCGCTCTCGACGCGGGGGTGACCTACGTCGACACGGCCGACATCTACGCTCCCAGCTGGGACCAGATGGGGCACAACGAGCGGGTCATCGCGAAGGCGCTCCAGGGCTACGGCGACACCAGCCACGTCGTCGTCGGCACCAAGGGCGGCATCACCCGCGCCGAGGGCGAGCAGTGGGGTCGCGACGGGTCACCGGCATACCTGAGGGGTGCCGTCGAGGCCTCGCTGCGCGCGCTGGAGGTCGAGACCATCGACCTCTACCAGTGGCACCGCCCCGACCGCTGGCGGGTCTACGGAGAGGTGATCCAGACCTTCAAGGAGCTGCAGGACGAGGGCAAGATCAGGGCTGTCGGCATCTCCAACGCCGACGTCGAGGAGATCGAGGTGGCGCTGGAGGTGCTCGGCGAGGGCGGGCTGGCCTCGGTGCAGAACGAGTTCTCCCCGCGCTTCCGCTCCAGCCGCGACGAGCTCGAGATGTGCGGTGAGCACGGGATCGCCTTCCTCCCCTGGAGCCCGCTCGGCGGCACCGGGTCGGCGAGCGACGTCGGGGTGACCTACCCCGCCTTCCACGAGATCGGCACTGAGCGCGGCGTGAGCCCGCAGCAGGTGGTGCTCGCCTGGGAGCTGAGCCTGGGCGAGCACGTCATCCCGATCCCCGGCGCCAGCCGGCCGGAGTCGATCACCGACTCGGTGCGCGCCGCCGACCTGCAGCTGACCCGGGACGAGCTCGACCGGATCGAGGGTCAGTTCCGCTGATTCACCCCCTCTTGGGTCCTCGCCTACTGTGGGAGGCATGAGCCAGGGACCGGACGACGAGGTGGATCGCATCGTCGCGGCCTGGGGGCGCGAGCGCCCGGACCTGGACGTCACCCCGCTGGAGGTGCTCTCCCGGGTCTCCCGCCTGTCCAGGCATCTCGACCTGTCCCGACGGCACGCATTCAGCACCCACGAGCTGGAGTCGTGGGAGTTCGACGTGCTCTCGGCCCTGCGCCGCGCCGGTGAGCCCTACGAGCTGACTCCCACCCAGCTGGTGCGGCAGACCCTGGTCACCAGCGGCACGATGACCAACCGCCTCGCGCGGCTGGAGGGACGCGGCTTCGTGGACCGCGCTGCGTCCGCGGCGGACCAGCGCTCCAAGCTGGTGCGGCTGACCGCCGAGGGTCGGGACGTCGTGGACGCGGCCCTGGCCGACCTGGTGACCGACGAGCGACGGCTGCTGCAGGGACTCTCACCGCAGCGTCAGACCGAGCTCGCCCAGCTCCTCAAGGGGCTGCTCGCGCCGTTCGACTGACGCCCGATGGGGGTCGAGCCAACCACGCGCGACGCCCGATGGGGACGTGGTCAGAGAAGTGTTGACTGAACGTTCAGTCAGTGCCATGCTGAACACATGGTCAGCCAGGCGACCGACGAGACCCCCGCCGAGCCAGGGCTCGAGCGCATCCTCACCACGGCGATCGACCTCTTCGGCCGGCACGGGGTGAGGGCGACCAGCGTCCGGGCCATCGCCGAGCAGGCCGGCGTGTCCCCACCGCTGGTCATCCACCACTACGGCTCGAAGGAGAAGCTGCGCGAGGCCTGCGACGACCGGGTGCTCGCCTTCATCCGCGAGTCCAAGGCGGAGACCATGCGCGCCGGCCTCGGCGGCCCGCCGATCCAGGTCGACACCCGCGTGGCGCAGGCACGACCGGCGTTGCGCTACCTCGCCCGGACCCTCTCCGAGGGCAGCCCGCGGCTGGACGAGTTCGTCGACGACCTCGTCGAGGACGCCGTCGGCTACACCGCCCAGGGCGTCGAGAGCGGCCTGGTCCTGCCCAGCGCGAACCCGCGGGCCCGGGTGGTCATCCTGACCCTCTGGTCGCTCGGCGCGCTGGTCCTCCACGAGCACCTGCAGCGCCTCCTCGGCGAGGACCTCATCGGCGAGGGCAGCACCGACCTCTACACCCAGACGATGCTCGAGCTCTTCTCCGAGGGGCTCCTCACCGAGCGGGCGAAGCAGGCCTTCATCTTCTCGGGCGACACCGACGACACCACGGAGGAGACCGCATGAACACCACCGTCAGTCCCGTGATCGAGACCAACGCCCTGGTCAAGACCTTCGGCAGCACCCGTGCCCTCGACGGCCTCGACCTGTCCGTCGCCCCGGGCGAGGTCCACGGCTTCCTCGGCCCCAACGGCGCCGGCAAGTCCACGACGATCCGCGTCCTGCTCGGACTGCTCCGGGCCGACGGCGGCACGGCACGCCTCTTCGGCGCCGACCCGTGGGACGACGCCGTGGCGCTGCACCACCGGCTGGCCTACGTCCCCGGTGACGTCGAGTTGTGGCCCAACCTCACCGGAGGTGAGGCCATCGACCTCTTCGCCCGGCTCCGGGGCACGCTCGACAAGGCCCGCCGCAGCGAGCTGTGCGAGCGCTTCGACCTGGACCCCACCAAGAAGGCCCGCACCTACTCCAAGGGCAACCGGCAGAAGGTCGCGCTCATCGCCGCCCTGGCCTCCCCCGTCGACCTGCTGCTGCTCGACGAGCCCACGGCGGGTCTCGACCCGCTGATGGAGCTGGTCTTCCAGGACTGCATCCGCGAGGCCCGCGACGCCGGGACCACCGTGCTGCTCTCCAGCCACATCCTGGCCCAGGTCGAGGTCCTCGCCGACCGCATCTCCATCGTCCGCGCCGGCCGGGTCGTCGAGACCGGCAGCCTGGACGACCTGCGCCACATGACGCGCACCACGATCGTGGCGCGCACCGACCGCCCGGCCGACGGTATGGCCTCGCTCACCGGCGTCCACGACGGCACCACCGAGGACAACCAGGTGCGGCTCGAGGTGGACGGCGAGCACGTCGGCCCGGTGGTCAGCCGGCTCGGCGAGCTGGGGGTCCGGTCGATCACGGCCCACCCGCCGACGCTGGAGCAGCTGCTCGTGAGCCACTACGGCGAGCAACCACGGGCGACGTCCGGTGGGGCGGAGGGCAACCATGCGCGACGCCCGGTCGAGGAGGGGGCCGCACGATGAGCACCACCATCCGCGACCACGACGCCTCGGCCAGCCGCCCACCGACCGACCGGAGCGGACCCGCCCACGGGGCGCCACGGCATACCCGCGGCAGCGGCACGCTGGCCGGGACCGGCACGCTGGTGCGCTTCATGCTGCGCCGCGACCGGATCAAGCTGCCCGCCTGGGTCGCCGGGCTGAGCCTCTTCGTCATCTACATCGGTGCCGCGCTGCCCCAGATCGCGCCCACCGAGGCCGACCTCGCCGCCGCCAGCCCGTTGCTGAGCCAGCCGATCGGCCGCATGTTCGCGGGCCCGGCCTACGGCATGGACCCGCCGAGCTACGAGACCTTCTTCGCCGGCGGTTACACGCTCTACCTCTACCTGCTCGCCGCGCTCATGAACATCCTGCTGATCTCCCGGCACACCCGGGTCGAGGAGCAGAGCGGCCGCGCCGAGCTGGTGCGGGCCAACGTGACCGGCCGCCATGCCCGGCTCACCGCGGCGCTGGTCGTGGCGGTGATCACCAACCTCGCGGCGGCGGTCGCGGTCACCGCGATGGCGCTCGCCAACGACTTCGCCACGACGGGCTCGCTGCTGGTCGGCGTCGGGGTCGCCCTGACCGGTATGACGTTCGCCGGGGTCAGCGCGGTCACCGCGCAGCTCTCGGAGTACTCCCGCTCCGCCTCGGGCCTGGCCGGTCTCGTGCTGGGGGTCTCCTTCGCGCTCCGCGCCCTGGGCGACATGGCTGCCGAGGGCGGCAGCACGCTGTCGTGGTTCTCCCCGCTGGGCTGGGCCAGCCAGACCGCCCCCTACGTGCTCGACCGCTGGTGGCCGCTGCTGCTGTCGATCGGCCTCGCGGCGGCGACCACGGCGCTCGCCTTCGGGCTGCAGGACCGGCGTGACCTGGGCGCGGGGCTGCTGGCCGCGCGTCCCGGCCGCGCCGAGGCGGGCCCGGCGCTGGGCACGGTCTGGGGTCTCGCAGCGCGGCTGCAGCGCGGCCCGGTCCTGGCCTGGGGCTTCGCCATCGCCGTCCTCGGGGTGGTCGACGGGCTCTTCACCCAGGTGATGCTGGACTCGGCCGAGAACATGCCCGACGCGCTGCAGCAGGTCTTCGGCGCGGGCGAGCTCGCCGCCGGATACCTGGCCTTCCTCTCGGTCTTCAGCGGCTATCTCACGGCCGCCTTCATCGTGTATGCCGTGCAGGGCCTCAAGGCGGAGGAGGACTCCGGCCGGGCCGAGGCGGTGCTCGCCACGCCGACCGGCCGCACCGCCTGGGGCCTGTCGCACGTGCTGGCGATCGGCCTCGGGGCCGTGGCCGTCATGCTCGTCACCGGCCTGCTCGTCGGTGTCGCGGCGGCCGGGGTCACCGGCACCGGTGCGCTCGTCGGCGACGGATTCCTCGCCCACGTCAACACGCTGCCCGCGGCGCTCGTCACCCTGGGGATCTGCACGCTGCTCGTCGGCTGGGCACCGCGGCTGCTGGCTCCGGTCGGGTGGACCCTGGTCGGCGTCATGATCTTCGTCGGCAACTTCGCGGCCCTCCTGGAGGTGCCGGACTGGGTGCTCACGCTCTCCCCGCTGCACCACGTGGCGCAGGTGCCCGTCGAGCCGGTGCAGTGGCTGCCGCTGCTCTGGCTCGGGCTGGTCGCCGTCGTGGCCGTCGCGCTCGGTCTGGTCGGTCTGCGCCGCCGGCAGATCAGCGCCCGGAGCTGAGACCCCGACGCGCGCGGAGACTCCTGGCCGGGGTCGCTCCGCGCGTGATCAGCCTGGGCCATGGCTCAGGTGCACCGCTGGGGATCCTCCGCACGCACCGCTGCCCTCGCGGTGGTCCTGGGCGCCGCCGAGGCAGCCGCCACCTGCACGGCTGTGCTGCGTCGACCGCTCGCCTCCGTCCTCATCCTGCTGGTCTTCTTCCCACCGGCCGTCCTGGTGCCGATGGTGACCGGCGCCGCCGCGGCGGCGGCGGCGACCGCGCACCCCAGCCACCGACACCGACGCACTGGCGTCTCGGGGCGCGGCTACGCCTCGGCCACCTCCGAGGCCTCGAGCCACTCGGTCTCGAGCGCCTCCTCCTGCGCGGTGAGCTCGGCGTCGCGGGCGGTCAGCCGGGCCAGCTCGTCGGGGTCGGTCGCCACGGCGGCCATCTGCTCGTGCAGCCGCTGCTGCTGGGTGTGCAGCCGGTCCAGCGACCTCTCCACCCGCGCCAGCGTCTTGCGGGCCTCGCGCACCTGGGCCGGGCTGCGCGACGAGGAGCCAGACCCCGACCCACCGGCGCCCGGTCCGCCCGCCCCCGCCGCGGTCGGCGTGCCCGAGGGGGACGCCGCAGACCCCCTGCTCCGGCCGGCCGAGCTCATACCCTCGCGAAGCCGGAGGTATTCCTCCACGCCGCCCGGCAGGTCCCGCAAGCTGCCGTCCCCGAGCAGCGCCACCTGCCGGTCGGTCATGCGCTCCAGCAGGTAGCGGTCGTGGGAGACGACGAGCAGGGTCCCGGCCCATCCGTCGAGCACGTCCTCCATCGCGGTGAGGGTGTCGATGTCGAGGTCGTTGGTCGGCTCGTCCAGCAGCAGCACGTTGGGCTCGTCCATGAGCAGCCGGACGAACTGCAGCCGCCGCCGCTCCCCGCCCGAAAGGTCGCCCACCCGCGACTGCTGCCGCCCGCCGGAGAAGCCCAGCCGCTTGGCCAGCGAGCTCGCGCTCACCTCCTTGCCCCCGATCACCGTGAACGATCGCACCTCGGTGATCGCGTCGATGACCGACCAGCCGGCGACCCGGTCCAGCTCGCGCAGCTCCTGTGACAGACACGCCATCCGCACCGTCTTGCCGGTCTTGAGCTTGCCCGCGGCCAGCGGGTGCTGGCCCAGCAGCACCCGCAGCAACGTGGACTTGCCCGCGCCGTTGACGCCGACGACGCCATATCGGTCGCCCGGTCCGATCCGCCAGGTGACATCGGTGAGCAGGTCGCGCTCCCCCACCCGCACCGTGGCGTCCAGCAGGTCGAGGACGTCCTTGCCGAGCCGGGTCGTCGCGAAGCGCACCAGCTCGACGGAGTCCCGCGGCGGCGGCTCGCCCTCGATGAGGTCGGTCGCGGCCTCGATGCGGAACTTCGGCTTGCTCGTGCGGGCGGGCGCCCCGCGGCGCAGCCAGGCGAGCTCCTTGCGGGCGAGGTTGGCCCGCCGCTCCTGGGTCACCCGGGCGACGCGCTGCCGCTCGACCTTGGCCAGGACGTAGGCGGCATACCCGCCCTCGTAGGTGTGCACCTCGCCGTCGGCGACCTCCCAGGTCAGCGTGGAGACGGCGTCGAGGAACCACCGGTCGTGGGTCACGACGACGAGCGCGCTGCCCGGCCGCACCCGCCGCTCCGAGAGGTATGCCGCGAGCCAGGCGACCCCCTCGACGTCCAGGTGGTTGGTCGGCTCGTCGAGCACGAGCAGGTCGGGGTCGGCGACGAGCAGCGCGGCGAGGGCGAGCCGGCGCCGCTCCCCGCCGGACAACGGCCCGACGGCCGCGTCCCAGCCACCGACCGCGGTGGCGCTGTCCCCGAGCAGCCCCTCGATGACGTGCCGGACCCGCGCGTCGCCGGCCCACTCGTGCTCTTCCAGGTCACCGAGCACGACCTGCCGCACCGTGGCCCGCGGGTCCAGGACGTCGGTCTGGCCGAGCATCCCGACCCTGACGTCGTTCGTGCGGATGACCCGTCCGCCGTCCAGCGGCCGCGCATCGGTCAGCACCGAGAGCAGCGAGGTCTTGCCGCCGCCGTTGCGGCCGACCACACCGATGCGGTCGCCGTCGAGCACCCCGACGGAGACGTCGTCGAGCAGCACCTGCGTGCCGGCGAGCAGGTGGGCGCGGTCGAGGGTGACGAGGCTGGCGCGTGCGGCCGGCGCCATCAGCCGATCACCGGGCCCAGCGGACCGGGCCGATCGGTGTCGGGGCGGGAGCGGGGCGGCTCGGGGTTGCTGCGCTGGTGGACGATCTGCGCCCCCGGCGCCGGGCCGACGGCCCGCTCGATGTCGCCGGTGGGGCCGTTGGCGGCGAGGCCGACGGACAGGTCGATCGCCTCGGTCTGCGAGCCGACGAGGAAGGCGACGGTCGGTCCGGAGCCGGACACGATGCCGGCCCGCGCCCCGAGGTCGAGCCCCGCGGAGAGCGCCTCGGCGAGCACCGGCTCCAGCGAGATCGCGGCCTCCTGCAGGTCGTTGTGCAACGCCGCCGCCACCTCGTCGGTGTCCATCCGGCGCAACGCGGTCATGAGCGCCCCGCTCGGCTCGGGCGCGCCGGGGGTCACCCCGCCCTCGGCGCGCAACCGGTCGCACTCGGCATACACCTGCGGCGTGGACAGGCTGAGCCCCTCGCCCGCCCAGAGCACCCAGTGCAGCTCGCCGCGGGCGAGCACGGAGGTGACCTGCTCGCCGCGGCCGCTGCCCATCGCGGTGCCGCCGTGCAGCAGGAACGGGATGTCCGAGCCCAGGCTGGCCCCGAGCATCTCGAGCAGGTCGTTCTCCAGGTGGTCCAGCCCCCACACCTCGCGGCACCCGACGAGGGTCGCCGCGGCGTCGGCGCTGCCGCCGGCCATCCCCCCGGCGACCGGGATGTGCTTGTCGATGTCGATGCGGACCGGGTCGACCTTGGCCCGGCGCGCGCGGCGCTTGGCGAGGGTCCGTGCCGCGACGAGCGCGAGGTTGCTGTCGTCGGTCGGGACGTGCTCGCCCCAGGGCCCGGTGACGTGCACCGACCAGTCGTCGGCGGGCTGCACGGTGACGGTGTCGTAGAGGCTCACCGCGTGGTAGATCGTCGACAGCTCGTGGTAGCCGTCCTCGCGCAGCGGCCCGACCGACAGGCCGAGGTTGATCTTGCCGGGCACCCGGACGGTCACCGTCTGCGCCTGCGTGCCCGTCGTCATGACTTCACCCTATGGGGTCGGCTCACGACGGCGGCGAGGGGCGCTGACCTGCGGCTTCGGCGATGCGGGCGAAGTCGGTCACGGTGAGCACCTCGCCGCGGGCCCGCGGGTCGACGCCGGCGGCCCGCAGGTATGCCTCCGCCTGCGCCGCCGATCCCGCCCAGCCGGCGAGCGCCGCGCGCAGGGTCTTGCGGCGCTGCGCAAAGGCCGCGTCGACGCAGGCGAAGACCTGCTCCCGCGTCGCCGAGACCTCCGGCGGGTCGCGGCGGACCATGCGCACGAGGCCGGAGTCGACGTTGGGTGCGGGCCAGAAGACAGAGCGGCCGATCCGCCCGGCGCCGGTGACGTCGGCATACCAGGCGGCCTTGACGCTGGGCACGCCGTAGACCCGGCTGCCGGGCGCCGCGGCGAGCCGCTCGGCGACCTCGAGCTGGACCATGACGAGCACGCTGCGCAGCGTGGGGACGGTCGCGAGCAGGTGCAGCACGACGGGCACCGCGACGTTGTAGGGCAGGTTGGCGACCAGGGCGGTGGGCTGGGGGTCGGGCAGCGCGGTGACCCGCAGGGCGTCGGCCTGCACCACCTGCAGCCGGTCGGAGAGGTCCGGCGCGTGCTCGGCCACGGTCGCGGGCAGCTGGGCCGCGAGGGCCGGGTCGATCTCCACCGCGGTGACCTGCCGCACCTGCGGGAGGAGGCCGAGGGTGAGCGAGCCCAGCCCCGGCCCGACCTCCAGCACGACGTCGCCGGTGCCCACGTCGGCGGCGCGCACGATGCGCCGCACGGTGCCCTTGTCGATGACGAAGTTCTGCCCCCACTGCTTGGTCGGCCGGATCCCCAGGCGGGCGGCCAGGTCTCGGACCTGCGCCGGCCCGAGCAACGCGGCCTCGGACCCCCCGGTGTCGCCCTGCGTCCCGGAGGACGGCGCGGGGGTCGGTCGCTCGCTCACGCCCGGCATCCTCTCACCCGGCTGCGGCTCGTCGTCCACAGATCCACCTGGGTGGCCCAAGGTCTGGTCCGGCCTCCGAGACGGTCGCTGCGCGACCTGGGCCCGCCCCTGCCCCCGCGGGAGGGCGCCACCCTGACGGAACTGCTGGAGCAGGATCGCGAGGAAGGCTGTAGATGGCCGTCTACCTCGATGCCTCCGCCCTCGCCAAGCTGGTCCACCACGAGTCCGAGTCCTCCACGTCGCCTCACCCGGCCACGACGACGAAGACCGACCAGGGCCTGGCACAGCCTCGAAGCCCCTCACCAGGGGCCGTAGACCGCCTCGCTGTTCGCCGAGAGCGCCTCGCACAGCTGCGGCACGGAGGTGTTGAGCGTCGCGGCCATGGCCCGCACGGTGAGCGGCACGAGGTAGGGCGCGTTGACCTGGCCCCGGTGGGGCGTCGGCGTGAGGTAGGGCGCGTCGGTCTCGACGAGCAGGTGCTCCACCGGTGTCACGGACAGCGCGTCGCGCAGGTCCTTGGCGTTCTTGAAGGTCACCGTGCCCGCGAACGACAGGTAGTAGCCGCGGCGCGCGCACTCCCGAGCCATCTCCATACCCCCGGAGAAGCAGTGCAGCACCGTCTTCTCCGGCGCACCCTCCTCGGCGAGGATGCGGAGCACGTCGTCGTGGGCGTCCCGGTCGTGGATCTGCAGCGCCAGGCCGAGCTCCTTGGCGAGCGCGATGTGCCGGCGGAAGGAGTGCTGCTGCGCGGCGACCCCCTCCTCGCCGGTGCGGAAGTAGTCCAGCCCGGTCTCGCCGACCACCCGGATCCGGGGGTGCGCGGCGAGCGCGCCGATCTCGTCGATGACGGCGTCGAGGTCGCCGGCCTCCTCGTGGCCCGGCGCCTCGTTGGGGTGGATCGCCACCCCGCCCAGGACCGCCGGGTGCTCGTCGACCACCTGCACGGTCCAGCGTGCCGCCTCGATGTCGCAGCCGATCTGGACCAGCCGGTCGACCCCCACGGCCGCGGCCTCCGCCACGACCTGCTCGACCGGGAGGCGCTCGGCCCCCTCCCGGCGGGTGTCGAGGTGGCAGTGGTTGTCCACCACTGGGATCGGCAGGGGGTCGGGAGCGGGTGGCCGCTCGACCAGCCGCTCTGGCGTCATACCGCGGCGTCCGCGGGCTCGTCGACGAGGCCGAGCCGGGCGCGCTCCTCCTCGACCACCGAGGGGTCGAGCTTGGTGAAGATCAGCGAGGGCTTGGCCACGACGGCGCCCACGGTCACCGCGCGGTGCTCCCAGCGCGGGGCCGCGGAGTAGTCGCCGGTGATGACCGGGTAGTCCGGGCGGGAGCTGTCGTCGAGGTCGGCGACGGTCTCCAACCGCGGCATCGGCTGGAACTCACCCTCGCCGCCGAGCGCCTGGTGCACCGCGGTCGAGGAGTGCGGCAGGTAGGGCGACAGGATGGTGTTGAGGTCCACGACGACCTGCGCGAGGGTATGCAGCACCGTCGCCAGCCGCTCGCGCTGGTCCTCCCCCTTGAGCTTGAAGGGCTCGGTCGTCGAGACGTAGGCGTTGGCCTCGCCGACCAGCCGCATCGCCTCGCTCAGCGCCGCCTTCTGCTTGTGGGTCGCGATGAGGGAGCCGACCGTCCCGAAGCCGTCACGGACCTGGTCCAGCAGCGCGCGGTCCACGTCCTCCAGCTCACCGGGCTGCGGGATCTCGCCGAAGTTCTTGGCGATCATCGAGGCGGTCCGGTTGACCAGGTTGCCCCAGCCGGCGACGAGCTCGTTGTTGGTGCGCTTGACGAACTCGGGCCAGGAGAAGTCGGAGTCGGCGGTCTCCGGCGCGGCGGCGGAGAGGAAGTAGCGCAGGGCGTCCGGCTGGTAGCGCTCCAGCACGTCGCGGACATAGATGACGACGTTGCGCGAGGTGGAGAACTGCTTGCCCTCCATCGTGAGGAACTCGCTGGAGACGACCTCGGTCGGGAGGTTGAGCTCGCCGAACGGCCCGACCTCGCCGCCCTTGCTCCCCTGGCCGTTGTGGGCCAGCATCTCGGCCGGCCAGATCTGGGAGTGGAAGGTGATGTTGTCCTTGCCCATGAAGTAGTAGGTCAGCGCGTCCGCCCCGTTCCACCACTCGCGCCAGCGCTCGCCCTGCTCCCCGGGCAGCCGACGGGCCCACTCCACGGACGCGGAGAGGTAGCCGATGACCGCGTCGAACCAGACGTAGAGCTTCTTCGTCGGGTTCTCCCGCCAGCCGTCGAGGGGGATGGTGATGCCCCAGTCGATGTCGCGGGTGATGGGGCGCGGCCGGATCTCCTCGAGGATGTTCGTGGAGAAGCGGATGACGTTGGGCCTCCACAGCCCGCTGCGCTCGCGGCCGTCGAGCCACTCGCGCAGCGCGTCGGCGAGCGCGGGCAGGTCGAGGAAGAAGTGCTGGGTGTCGCGGAACTCCGGCGTCTCCCCGTTGATCTTCGAGCGCGGGTCCTCGAGGTCGGCGGGGTCGAGCTGGTTGCCGCAGTTGTCGCACTGGTCGCCCCGCGCATCGGCATACCCGCAGATCGGGCAGGTGCCCTCGATATAGCGGTCCGGCAGCGTCCGGCCGGTCGACGGGCTGATGGCGACCTGCTGGGTCTGCTCGATGAGGTAGCCGTTGCGGTGGCAGGCGAGGAACATCTGCTGCACGACGTCGTCGTGGTTGGCCGTCGTGGTGCGCGTGTAGAGGTCGTAGGACACCCCGAGCGCGGTGAGGTCCGCCGCGATGAGCGCGTGGTTGGTGTCGATGAACTCCTGCGGGCTCTGCCCCGCCTTGTCCGCCTGGACCAGGATCGGCGTGCCGTGCTCGTCCGAGCCCGACACCATGAGCACCTCGTGCCCAGCCATCCGCATGTAGCGGCTGAAGACGTCGGAGGGGACGCCGAAGCCGGCGACGTGACCGATGTGGCGCGGACCGTTGGCGTAGGGCCAGGCGACCGCGGACAGGACGTGACTCATGGGTCACCAGTCTAGGTCGGCGCGGGCCTGCTCCCCTCCCACTGGCCCCGCCGCGGGAGGTCAGCTCTGCGGGATGAACAGGTCGAGCGGGAGATCGGTCTCGCCGTCTCCGTCGGTGTCCAGCCCCTCGAACCCGTCCCGCAGGTCGTCCATGCCCGGCGCCTGCACGGTGAGCGACCACCAGCGGATGCCACCGACCTCGGAGACGGTGCCGATTGGCTGCTGCACCGTCATGCTGTCGTCGACCGGCACGAGCGCAGGATCTCCGCCGTCCCCGGGCAGGCGTGCGACCAGATCCCATTCCTCACTCCCGAGCTCGACGCCGACGAGCCGCGGCCCGTCCGCGACGAGGGCCCGCCCGACATCGCCGCGATGCACCACCCACAGCCCGGTGGCGCCGTCGAAGGCGACGAAGAGGTCGTCGTCCGCACCCGTCTCCAGCGTCCCCGGCTCGGCCCCGACCACCTGGACGGCCTCGATTCTGCTGGCCGAGCTATCGACCACCATGGCGCCGATGACAGTCGCGTCCTCGTGGTCCGCAAGGGTGTCCTGGGCCAGTTGGAGGTGGGCGGCCATCAGCTCCCGGCCGTCCACCTCGACCACGGACCTCTCCTGCACGAGCTGTGGCGCGAGTGCCGACGCCGGGCCGCCGTCCTCGGCGGCGTCGGGCCAGCGGACGACTGGCACGAGCCGCGACATCGGAGCCTTCTCCTCCACGTCTGCCACGAGGACGACCTCGTCGCCGTCCTCCCAGGCCCACACATCAGCTCCCAGACCCGGCACCGGCACCAGCGGGACGCCCGCTCGCGTGGCGCGCAGCTGCGAGTCGGTGCCGGTGACATCCACCCCTGCGAGCCCGTCGGCGCCGACGAGATCACCGTCGCGGTCGTTCCACTCCTGCCCGTCGGCGGACCACTGCAGGTCCGGACCGAAGACCTGTCCGGACCCTGGCTGCGCCGGACGGGAGGCGAGGGCGAACGCACTGTCCCCCAGCTGCACCGTGTCCACGACGGGGCCACCGCCCACATGCCGGCCGGGAGCGGTCGTGACCAGTCGTGCCCGATCCGCCTCCTGCGGTAGCCGCGCCAGGACCCAGTCGACGTCGTCGCCGCCGCGCCACCACGGCAGC
Source organism: Serinicoccus hydrothermalis (assembly GCF_001685415.1). Taxonomy (NCBI): domain Bacteria; kingdom Bacillati; phylum Actinomycetota; class Actinomycetes; order Micrococcales; family Ornithinimicrobiaceae; genus Serinicoccus; species Serinicoccus hydrothermalis. The sequence continues at coordinate 1,505,128 of NZ_CP014989.1, forward strand.
TGGTCCACCCCGACGACCGCGTCGCCCGGCGGGACGAGCTCCGCGCCGTCCACGACGCCGCTGAGCTGCCGGTCGGGCAACGAGAAGACCCGACGCTCGACCCGTCCGTCCCCCACCACAGCCGTGTCCGCGACCTCACCACCCGCCGTCCACACCGAGCCGTCACCGTGGAACAGCAGGTCCTCCGGCAGGCGCGCAGGTGCCTCGAGGACGGCATACCAGAGGTCGTCAGGCCCCTGGACCGGGCCGATCTCGCCAGGGTCCAGCGATGCCGGCAGGACCTGCGCGCCCTCGGCGGCGCCCGGCTGCTGCCAGACCAGGACGCTCGCCCGCCCACCCGCATACAGCTCGGCACCGAAGTCGGTCCTGGCTCCCGTGATCGTCTCCTCCTCGCCGTCCACCACCACGACCGCCTCCGAGCTGGTCGCGGTGCGGCTCACGACGACCGACGACACGCCGTCCTGGGTGTCCCGGTCCACCAGGGTGAGGGTGGTGGGCTCCTCGACCTCCCAGACGACCGAGGCAGGCGAGACCTCCGGCGGGCCGAAGGGGTCGCCCAGGCCCAGCCAGACCGAACCCACCAGAGCCAGGGCTCCGACGCCCGACCCGAGGCCCACGGCGCGGCGCCGACGCACCCGGCGCCGGCCCTCGGCCAGCAGCGCACCGGTGCTCAGGTGGGTGGGCGGCGCCTGGCCCACGGCCCGGCGCAGTTCCTGGGTGAGCTGCTCAGACATGGCGCTCCTCCTGCATCAACGGCCGCAGCGCGGCCAGGCCCTTCGACGTGTAGCTCTTGACCGCGCCCACGCTCACCCCGAGCGTCGCCGCCGTCTCCTTCTCCGACTGGTCCAGGTAGTGCCGCAGCACGACGCACTCCCGCTCCCGCGGGGAGAGCTGCTGCAGCGCCCGCACCAAGTCCACGACCTCGGGGTCATCCGCCCCGTATGCCCGGTCCGGCACCTCGTCGGTCAAGGTCTCCCGCCGCGTCTTGCGCCACCGGTCGGTGTGCAGGTTGGACATGACGCGGCGGGCATACGCCAGCGGCTGGCCCGAGGCGACCCGGCGCCACTTCACGTAGACCCGGACGAAGGTCTCCTGCAGCAGGTCCTCGGCGGCATGGGCGTCGGCGGTGAGCAGCCACGCGTAGGCGTGCAGCGTGGCCCGGCCGGCGTCGACGAACTCGACGTAGGCCGCCTCCTCGCTGCTGTGCATCGCCCGCTCCCGCCTGCCTCCGGTGCCCGGGCCGGTGCTGCCGGCCCTGGGGCTCAGTGTGCCTCGGTAACGGGCGGGGCACCGGAAAGGTTGGGGTGGGATCGGCTGCCGTCGCCCATCCCTGGACCTGTGCACCGAACGGTGGCCTGTGCGCACGTTATGCCGCGTGCACAGGCCACCGTTGGCTGCACAGGTTCGGAGTACTCAGTCCTCGAAGGAGGCCACCTGGATCTGGTCGAGGTCGAGGTCGAGCTCGGTGACGGCGCCGCCGGCAGGGCCCTCGCCGATCCCGACGACCTGCTCGCCGTCCGCGAGCGCGTCGAGCGCGAGCAGCGTCACCGGTCGACCGTCGAAGAGCTCGCGCACCTGCACGGCGTCCTCTTCCACCTCGACCCACGTCGGCTCGTCACCACGACCGTCCACCGCCACCTGCACCGGCGTCTGCGCATCGGTCGGGATCCAGCCCGCCACGACCACTACCGCCAGGTCGTCGATCGGCGCCACCGTCGCCGTGGCGTCGGCGAGCTCGGCCGGCTCAAGCCGGAGGGCGGCCGCGCCGGCTCGCAGCTCCAGCCCGTCCGGCATGGCCTGGTAGCCCAGCGTCGTGCCAGCCAGCACCACTTCGCGGCGCCAGGTGTCGACGAAGCTGCTGAGCTCGTGCTGCTCGCCGTCGAGGGTGAACCGGATGGTCGGCAGGGGGGCGCCCTCGTCGGCTGTCGCCAGGATCACCTGCTGCCCGGCCACCGTGGCGACATCGCTGCGCGCCCCCTCGGGCGACACCGTGACGTCCGAGGCTCCCTCGGGCAGCAACCCGAGGACGTGGGAGGGCACGGCGCCCGCGCCTCCGCCGGACGCCGCCCCGTCGGTCAGGGGCATCGGGGTCCCCCACATCGCCTGCTCCGAGGCATCGGCCCCGACCCAGACCTGCCGCTCCCGGTCGATGCCGACCACCCAGGACATGTCGTCGGTCTCCAGGAGCACCGTCTCGACCGGTGCACCGCTGGCTGCTCGGGCGCCCTGCTCGTCGATCAGATAGAGCTCGACCACGTCAGCCTCGGCCCCCGGCACGTGCTCCGCCGTGGCGTAGCGGATCCTGCCGCCCGGCACCTTGACGACACCACCCGTGCCGTACTCGACCCCGTCGGCCCAGAGCACGTCCTGGGCCAACCCGTCCTCCGGCTCGACCCAGACGAGGACGGTGATCCCGTCGGCCCGGAAGACCTCGCTCTCGCCCGGTCCGTCCTCACCGACGATCGTCTCGGGCTCGCCACCGTCCTTGGCGAGGAGCAGCTCCGGGTGCTGCCCGCCCTCGACGGTGCGCAGCCGCCCGGTCCACTGCGCCCGGTCCGGCTCGTGCTCCGGGTTCGGGCCGTTGTCGAAGAGCTCGGTGTCGATCGAGCCGTCGGACCACCCCACCGACGCGGGGACCGGAGGCGCCTCGCCGCCGAACGGGAGGGTCTCCATACCGAGCCAGAGGGTGCCGGCGAGCGCCAGCGCGCCCACCCCGGCCGCCGTCCGACGGCGGCCGCTGCGGATCCGGCGACCGCGTGCCACGACCTCGTCGTGCCCCACGTGCAGGGGCGGGGTGTGGGCGGCGGCACGGTCCATCAGACCCACCACGTGCGTCGTCTCGTCGAGGTGCTCGCGCTCAGACATGAGAGGTGTTCCCTTCCCGCAGCAGGTCCCGCAGGGTGCGGCGACCGTTCATGGCGTACTTCTTGACGCTGCCCACCCCGACACCGAGCGTGCGCGCCGTCTCAGCCTCGGAGAGGTCGAGGTAGTGGCGCAGGATCACGCACTCGCGCTCGCGGCGGGGCAGCCGGGACAGGGCACGCACGAGGTCGACCGACATGGGATCGTCCGAGGTCGCGCGGTCGGGCACCTGGTCGGTGAGCACCTCGCGCCGCCGCTTGCGCCAGCGGTCGGTGTGCAGGTTGACGATGGTGCGCCGGGTGTAGGCGGCGGGGTTGCCACGACGGACCCGGCCCCAGCGGGCATACGTGCGCGCCATGGCCTCCTGGACCAGCTCCTCGGCGACGTGGCCGTCACCGGTGAGCATCCAGGCCGCGGTGAGCAGCCGCGAGGAGGTCGTCTCGAAGAACTCCTCGAACTCCTGCTCGTGGTCGCGCCGCATACCGCCTCCTCGTCGACACCCTGTCACTGCTCCCAACGGGCGGGACGGTCGGGACGTGGGGTCGAGGAGCTCGATCGAGGTATGCCGTCGCGCCGGCTACTCCCCCTTCGGCACCGTGAGCGCGTGCCAGGTGACCGGGCCGACGATGCCGTCGGCGGGCGGGGCGAACATCTGCTGGAAGTCCCGCACCGCGGCGTCGGTGAGCGGCCCGAAGGAGCCGTCCTCGGCGAGGCCGGGCAGCAGCGACTGCAGCGCGCGCACGTGGTGCCCGCTGTCGCCGAGCCGGGCGGTCTCGACCAGCGCCGGCCAGTCGAGCTGCCCGCAGGTGGTCGAGATGTACTGCGCCCGCTGGGTCAGCTGCCACTGCCGCATCGCCTCGCCGGTGAGCGGCCCGTAGCTGCCGTCGACGGTGAGAGCGGCGCCGTGGTGGACCAGCAGGTGCTGGACCGCCCGGACCCGCCAGTTGACGTCCTGGGTGTGACCGACCTTGGCCATGCCCCAGACGTGGCTCCCGGCGCGTCGGGTCGAGAAGAACGACCAGGTCTCCTGTCCGGCCAGCCCGTCGATCGTCAGCCCCCACCGGCGCTGGAACTCGCGGACGGCGGCCACGGTGTCCGGGCCGTAGGACCCGTCGACGGCGAGCGGGTCGACGCCGATCTGGGCCGCCGGGTCGAAGCTCTGCACCCCGCGGACCGCCTCGCCGGTCGAGCCCGGACCGGTCGGGACGACGAGCGCGATCCAGGTCGCGGTGTCGATGTCCCCGGTCGTCGGCAACCCCTCGTCCGACTGCGCGGCCGACACCGCACCGGCCGTCACTGGCCCGAAGACGCCGTCGGCGACGATGGCCGCCCCCGCTCCCGGAGCAGGAACTGGGCACCACGCACCGGCAGCGGGGCGACGTCGCCCTGCACCAGGTCCATCCACGGCTCGACGTTCATGGCTCGCGCTCCTCCCGAGCGGCCGGGTGGGGTGCACCGGCGTCATCGGTGAGAGGCCGTCGGGGCCCCGCAGATACCTCAGAAGCTCGACAGAGGCGCCACCACCCCGCTCGCAGGGGAAGATCCGCGGTATACCGCGTGGTTGACTATGGATGACGGCTCCCGCCGGGGGTCGCCGAGTCAGGAGGCACTCACGTGCTCGCTGCCCTCACCGGAGCCGGGCTGTCGGCCGCGGCGGGGCTGAACGCCTACATCCCGTTCATCCTCATCGCGCTCATCGCGCGCTTCACCGACGTCATCAACCTGCCGCACCAGTACGCCTGGATCGAGTCGAACTGGGCCATCGGTATCGCCGCCGTGCTCCTGCTCTCCGAGGTCGTCCTCGACAAGGTCGCCCTCGTCGACCACCTCAACGACGCGGTCGGGACCTTCGTGCGGCCCGCCACCGGTGGCCTCATCTTCGCCGCGACGACCGCCGCGGCGGACTTCGAGCAGGGCTCGAGCTTCATGCAGGACAACCCGTGGGTGGGCGTGCTGCTCGGCATCATCACCGCCGGCATCGTGCACACCGGCAAGGCGGTGACCCGCCCCGTGGTCAACACCACGACCGGCGGGCTGGGCACCCCGGTCGTCTCCGCAGCCGAGGACGGCGCCGCGATCACGCTGTCGCTGGTGGCGATCTTCCTGCCGGTGCTCGTGATCTTCCTGCTGCTGCTCCTGCTCTGGGGCGCCTTCGTGCTCTGGCGGCGGGGGCGCAACCGCCGGCGCTACCGCGACCAGCTCATGGCGGACGCCGGCTACAGCTGAGCGCCCGGGGCCGACGGCATCTCGTCGTCGAGGGACTGCGGCCGCAGCAGTGCGGCGGTGAGCCCGCAGACCGCGGCGAGCAGCAGCAGCCCGGCCCCGAGCATGAGCACCACGCCGACGACGTAGGGCCAGGCGCGCTCCGGGACGGAGTCGCTGCGCGACCAGGCATACGTGCCGGCCAGGGTGGCGAGCAGCGTCGTGATGGCGGCGATGCCGCCCAGGCCGCGGGAGCGTCGCGCGTTGACGAACCATCCTCCGACGACCCCCAGCACACCCCCGACGGCGGCCACGACCCCGGACCAGACCATCAGGGACGTCGTCAGCTCCCCCGCGTCACCGGGGAGCACCTGCGTCGTGGCGTAGACCGCCACCAGGCCGGCGAGCACGCCGCCGACCAGGCCCCCCAGGATCGCCATCCAGTTGAACCTCATGGTCGCCTCTCGTCCGGAGCCCGTCACGGTACGGGCCGGGGCACAGTCAACCACGGGCCCGCCCGCCCCACCAGGGGCCGCACCGCTCTCAGCGGGACCGGACCGCCTCGTCGTAGATCGCCCTGGCCGCGAGCCCGGTCCGCGCGGCGAGGTCCCGGGTGACGTCCTTGAGGCGCTCCCCCGCCTCGACCCGCTCCAGGACCTCGGGTATGACCTCGGCCGGGTCGGTGACCGCCGCCCGGCTCGCGGGGCGGCCCGCCACGACGACCGTGATCTCGCCCTTGACGCCGTCGGCGGCCCACGTCGCCAGCTCGGCCAGCGGACCGCGCCGGACCTCCTCGTAGGTCTTGGTGAGCTCCCGGCAGACGGCGGCGTCCCGGTCCTCGCCGAGGACGGCAGCCATCGAGGTCAGGGTCGCGGCGAGGCGGTGCGGAGCCTCGAAGAAGACCATGGTGCGCGGCTCGTCGGCCAGCGCGCCGAGTGCGCGCTCCCGCTCCCCCTGCTTGCGGGGCAGGAAGCCCTCGAAGCAGAAGCGGTCGACCGGCAGACCGCTCACCGCGAGCGCCATGAGCACGGCCGACGGGCCGGGCACGCAGGTCACCGGCAGGTCGGCCGCGACGCACGCCTGGACCAGGCGGTAGCCGGGGTCGGAGACCGAGGGCATACCCGCGTCGGTCACGAGCAGCACCCGCGCCCCCTCGCCGATCCGCTCGACCAGCTCCGGGGTGCGGGCCGCCTCGTTGTGCTCGTGGTAGCTCACGACCTCACCGCCGACGTCGACCCCGAGGCGGTCGGTCAGCCGGCGCAGCCGCCGGGTGTCCTCGGCCGCGACGACGTCGGCCCCGGCCAGCTCCTGCAGCAGGCGCGGGCTGGCGTCTCGGGAGTCGCCGATAGGGGTGGCGGCCAGGACGAGGGCAGAGCGGTCCTGAGGCATGGTGGGACGGACGCGCTCGCGGCGTCAGTCGTCGAAGGAGCCGCCGTAGCCGGCGCGCCGGTAGTCGGCGTTGAGCTGGCTGATGACGTTGAGCGGGATGCCCTTGGGACAGGCGCGGGTGCACTCGCCCAGGTTGGTGCAGCCGCCGAAGCCCTCGGCGTCGTGCTGGTCGAGCATGTTGAGCACGCGGGCCGAGCGCTCGGGCTGGCCCTGAGGCAGCTCGCCCAGGTGGGTCACCTTGGCGCCGGTGAAGAGCATGGCCGCGGCGTTGGGGCAGGCCGCGACGCAGGCGCCGCAGCCGATGCACTCGGCGGCCATGAAGGCGCGGTCGGCGTGCTCCTTGGGGACCGGGACGGCGTTGGCGTCCGGTGCGGAGCCGGTGTTGACCGAGACGTAGCCGCCGGCCTGGATGATCCGGTCGAAGGAGCTGCGGTCTACGCACAGGTCCTTGATGACCGGGAAGGCGTCGGCCCGCCACGGCTCGATGACGATCTCGTCGCCGTCGTTGAAGCTGCGCATGTGCAGCTGGCAGGTCGTGGTCCGCTCCGGGCCGTGGGCCTCGCCGTTGATGACGACGCCGCAGGCACCGCAGATTCCCTCGCGGCAGTCGGAGTCGAAGGCGACCGGTTCCTCGCCGGAGTGGATGAGCTGCTCGTTGAGCAGGTCGAGCATCTCGAGGAACGAGCTGTCCTCGGACACCCCGTCGATGTCGTATCGGACCATCCCGCCGTCGTCGGTCGGTCCGTCCTGGCGCCAGATCTTGAGCGCGAGCTTCACTTGTAGCTCCTCTGCTTCAGCTCGATGAAGTCGTAGACGAGGTCCTCCTTGTGCAGGACCGGTGCCCCGTCGTCACCGCCCCACTCCCACGCCGCGACATACGCGAACTCGTCGTCGTGCCGCAGCGCCTCTCCGTCCTCGGTCTGGCTCTCGGCGCGGAAGTGGCCGCCGCAGGACTCGCGGCGGTGCAGCGCGTCGACGCACATGAGCTCGCCGAGCTCGAGGAAGTCGGCGACGCGACCAGCCTTCTCCAGCGACTGGTTCAGCCCCTCGGCGGTGCCGAGGACCTTGACGTTGGACCAGAAGTCGGTGCGCAGCGCGCGGATCTCCTCGATCGCCTCGCGGAGCCCCTCGTCGCTGCGCTCCATCCCGCACTTCTCCCACATGATCTTGCCGAGCGCCTTGTGGTAGGAGTCGACCGAGCGAGTGCCGTCGATCGAGAGGAACTGGTCCACGCGGGACTGCACGGCCTCCTGCGCCGCGACGACCTCGGGGGCGTCCTCGGCCACGGCCTCGAACGGACCGGCGGCGAGGTAGTCCCGGATGGTGTTGGGGAGCACGAAGTAGCCGTCGGCCAGGCCCTGCATGAGCGCCGAGGCGCCGAGCCGGTTGGCACCGTGGTCGGAGAAGTTGGCCTCACCGGTGACGAAGAGCCCCGGGATCGTCGACTGCAGGTCGTAGTCGACCCACAGCCCGCCCATCGTGTAGTGGACGGCGGGGTAGATGCGCATCGGCACCTGGTAGGGGTTCTCCCCGGTGATCCGCTCGTACATGTCGAAGAGGTTGCCGTACTTGCTGCGCACCGCGTCCTCGCCCATCCGCTCGATCGCGGCGGCGAAGTCGAGGTAGACGCCGCGCCGGACCCCGTCGACGGCCGGGCCGACGCCACGGCCCTCGTCGCACATGTTCTTGGCCTGGCGGGAGGCGATGTCGCGGGGCACGAGGTTGCCGAAGGAGGGGTAGATCCGCTCCAGGTAGTAGTCGCGGTCCTCCTCGGCGAGCTCGCGCGGGTCCTTGTCGCAGTCCTCGGCCTTCTTGGGCACCCAGATGCGGCCGTCGTTGCGCAGCGACTCGCTCATGAGGGTGAGCTTGGACTGGTGGTCGCCGCTCTGCGGGATGCAGGTCGGGTGGATCTGCGTGTAGCAGGGGTTGGCGAAGTAGGCGCCCTTGCGGTGCGCCCGCCAGTTGGCCGTGACGTTGGAGCCCATCGCGTTGGTCGACAGGAAGAAGACGTTGCCGTAGCCGCCGGAGGCCAGCACGACGGCGTCGGCCATGTGGGTCTCGATCTTGCCGGTGACGAGGTCGCGGGCGATGATGCCGCGCGCCTTGCCGTCGACGACGACGAGCTCCAGCATCTCGTGCCGGGAGTACATCTCCACGGTCCCGGCGGCGATCTGCCGCTCCAGCGCCTGGTATGCCCCGATGAGCAGCTGCTGGCCCGTCTGGCCGCGGGCGTAGAAGGTCCGGGAGACCTGGACGCCGCCGAAGCTGCGGTTGTCGAGCAGCCCGCCGTAGTCGCGTGCGAAGGGCACGCCCTGCGCGACGCACTGGTCGATGATGTCGACGCTCACCTCGGCGAGCCGGTAGACGTTGGTCTCCCGCGAGCGGTAGTCGCCGCCCTTGACCGTGTCGTAGAAGAGCCGGTGGATCGAGTCGCCGTCGCCCTTGTAGTTCTTGGCCGCGTTGATGCCGCCCTGGGCGGCGATCGAGTGGGCCCGGCGGGGGCTGTCCTGGTAGCAGAAGGACTTCACGTGGTAGCCGGCCTCGCCGAGCGTCGCGCCCGCGGAGGCCCCGGCCAGGCCGGTCCCGACGATGATGATCGAGAGCTTGCGGCGGTTGGCCGGGTTGACCAGCGCGCCCTCGAACTTGCGGTTGGTCCACATCTCGGCGATGTCGCCGCCGGGGGCATGGCTGTCCGAGATGGGGTCGCCCTCGAGGTAGATGCCGTCGACGAGCTCGGTGTCGTTGCTGCGGGTCACGGTGTCAGTCATGGGTGCACTCACTCGATGAAGCCGAAGAGGATGGCGAAGGGCGGGACGAGGAAGCCGACGACGATGATGGTCGCCAGCAGGATCGAGACGAAACGGATCTGCTCGGCCCGCTTGAGCGAGGTGTTGAGGCCGAGCGTCATGGCAGCCCCCCAGACCCCGTGCAGCAGGTGCATCCCGAGGAAGACCATGGCGAGGGCGTAGATGCCGACGACCCACCAGACCTGGAAGCTGGTGATGACCCGCTCGGCCGGGCTCGCGTAGGCCCCGTCGATGGTGATCGTCTGGGTCGTGAAGTGCATGATGTGGAAGACGACGAAGGCCAGCAGCGCCAGGCCTCCCCACCGCATCGCCTTGGCGTAGAACCCGCCGTACGACGTCTTCTTCTTCCCGGCATACCGCGTGGTGCGCGCCGCGCCGGCCCGCCGCCACAGCGACATCGTGGCCCACACGTGACCCACGAGCGAGGCCAGCAGCAGGATGCGGAAGACCCACAGGAAGGACTTCTCCGGCAGCATCGGCTCGCCGAAGGTGCGCAGGTGGTGGGCGTACTCGTCGAACGCCTCGGTGCCGACGAGGATCTGCAGGTTGCCGTACATGTGGAACAGCACGAAGAAGACGAAGAACAGCCCGGTGACCGCGACGACGGTCTTCAGCAGGATGCTCGGCGGCCCTTTGCGGGCCGTTCGCTCGGGAGCAGTTGAGGTGGCCACCCTCCCGATGCTACCGCCCGACCTGCGGCGTCTCTCCCCGACCCCGCACACGTCGGCGGAGCCCCGGGACGCCACGATCGAGCACCTACCATGACCGGTATGGAGTCACTGCGGGCGCGCCTGCTCGGCCCGGCGCCCGCGACGCTCACCCGGCAGCGGCGCGCCGCGACGGTCGGGATCCTGCTGCTGACGATCATCGGCGGGGCGCTGCGCTTCTGGCGGCTCGGCTATCCCGACCGCCTCGTCTTCGACGAGACCTACTACGTCAAGCAGGCCTGGTCGCTGGTCCGGTTCGGGCACGAGCGGGAGATCAAGGCCGGGCTCGAGGAGCCGGACACGCTGTGGAACGCGGGGAACCCGGACGTCTTCGGCAACCAGCCCGACCTCGTCGTGCACCCCCCGGTCGGCAAGTGGATGATCGCCCTCGGCGAGCTCGTCACCGGCCCGGAGTCCTCCTTCGGCTGGCGGCTGTCGGCCGCCACCGTCGGCACCCTGTCGATCGCGCTCCTCGGCGTCGCCGCCTGGCTGCTGTGGCGCAACGCGCTGCTCGCGATCAGCGCCTCCACCCTGCTCGCGGTGGACGGGCACCACTTCGCCTCCTCGCGGATCGGCCTGCTCGACATCTTCCTCATGTGGTGGGTGCTGCTCGCCTTCGTCCTGCTGCTGGTCGACCGGGAGCAGGGACGGCGAAGACTCGCCGCGCGCTGGGGGCCGTGGTCGGAGCGCACCCACGGCCCGGGCGTCACGGCGCCCCGCTCGGCCTGGGCCCGCGCCCGCCGGTGGTGGGGCCCGAGCCTCGGGGTCCGCTGGTGGCGGCTCGCTGCCGGGGTATGCCTGGGGCTGGCGGTCGGGACCAAGTGGTCCGGCCTCTACTTCCTCGCCGTCTTCGGCCTCATGACGGTGGCGTGGGACCTCGGCGCGCGCCGGGCCGCGGGGGCGAAGGACTGGCTGGCCGGCACGGTGGTGCGCGACGGCATACCCGCCTTCCTGCTCATGGTGCCGACCGCGCTGGTGACCTATCTCGTGAGCTGGACCGGGTGGTTCGCGACGCAGGGCGGGTGGAAGCGGCAGTGGGCGGCCGACCACCCGGCGTCCGGCGCCATCGCCGGGCTGGTGCCGGACCCGCTGCGCTCGCTGTGGGCCTACCACCAGGAGCAGTGGAACTTCCACATCGGGCTGGCCAACGAGCACGCCTGGAAGTCCAACCCGTGGAGCTGGACGGTGCAGTGGCGGCCCACCCTCTTCTACGCCGAGTGGCCCGAGCGCGGTGAGAAGGGGTGCGAGGTCGCCGAGTGCGTGGAGTACATCGCCTCGCTCGGCAACGTCGTCCTGTGGTGGGGCGGGACGATCGGGCTGCTCGTCGTGCTCTTCCTGTGGCTGCTGGGCCGGGACTGGCGCGCGGGGGCGGCGCTGTCCGGGATCGCGGCGGGCTGGCTGCCGTGGTTCCTCTACCAGACGCGGACGGTCTACAGCTTCTACGCCGTCGCCTTCGAGCCGTGGCTCGTGCTGGTCGTGGTCGCCTGCCTGGGGCTGGTGCTCGGCCGGTCCGACGCCTCACCGGGACGCCGACGATGGGGGGCAGTCGCAGTGGTCGGCTACCTCACCCTCGCCGCGGCCTTCTTCGCGTGGTACTGGCCGGTGCACACCGCCATCACGATCCCGCGGGAGGCGTGGAACCTGCGGATGTGGTTCGACTTCTGGACCTGAGGTCAGGAAGCCGAGCGGAGCCCCCGCCAGGCACGGGACGCGACGACCACGCAGCCGAGTGCCACGAGGCCCCAGACGGCCGCGAGGACGGTCACCACGGTCGTCACGGTCGCGGGGACGAGGGTCACCGGGCCGGTGACGACGGCGAGGCACTGGAGGGCGGCCGCGAGGGCGGCCAGGCCGAGGACGACCGCCCCGTGCCGACGCGCGCGGGCGAGCGCGAGGCCGCCCCACACGGCCAGCCCGAGCAGGACGGGCAGCGCCAGGAAGGTCAGGAGCGTCCCGAAGATGACGCCGTAACCGTGCGGGTCGCCCGCGGGCGCCTCGGAGGGCGACCCCTGACCGGGGTCGGCGACGAGCACGGCCAGGTGCAGGCCCAGCACGACCACCGGGCTCGCGAGCAGGAACCGCGCCGCGAGCTGCGCGCGCCGCGTCGTCCCCACCGGGGGCGGGCCGACCGCGGCGCGGGTGCTCACCCCTCCAGCCCCATGGCCTCGGCGAGCTTGAGGTGCGGGGCTCCCTCCTCGGCGCGGCCGGCGCGCTGCAGGGTCCGGGCCAGCACGAGGTGCGCGTAGGCGTCGCTCGGCCAGCGCTCGACCATGGCGCGCAGCTCGGTCTCGGCGCGCCCCAGCCGGGCGGAGTGGTAGTAGCTGCGGGCCAGCAGCAGGCGCACCTCGGCGTTGCCGGGGTCGGCCTGCACGAGCGGCTCCAGCAGGGTCGCGGCGCGGACGTAGTCCTTGGTCTCGAAGGCGAAGGTGGCGCGGTCGTAGCGCGCGTGGTCGTCGAGGTCGTCGTCGGCCGGCAGCGCGACCGCCTCGCCCACAGGGATCCGCCGGTCCTGGTCGTCCCCGCTACCGTCCAGCCCCCTCAGCATGTCCTCGAAGTCACCCATGCTCGTCCTACGCGCGGAAGCCGTCCAGCATTCCCGGGCTGGCCCGGTCGGCGAGGTCGACCGCCAGCGGCACCGGGATGTTGGGCGCGAGCAGGCGCTCGTTGCCGGCGGCGGTGGTAGCGGTGAGGTCGCCGAGCCCCAGGCGGCGCTGAAAGAAGCTCTGGTCGAGGGTCCAGCCGATGATGCCGGCCCGCTCCAGCACCTCGCGGCTGCGGATGACGGCGCCGGTCTGCACGACGACGTGCTCGTCGGTCAGCCCGTGCCCGAGGTTGCGCCAGGCGCTCTCGGCGATGAGCACGTTAAGCACGCCCACCACGAGGAGCACGGCGAGGGGCCCCCACCACGGGAGGAGGCCGAAGATCCAGACGTCGAGGACGAAGGTCGGTATGCACGCGAGGCCGACGAGGAAGAGGGTCCCCCACTGGCGACGGACGTGGATCCGGCGCCGGGCGCGCGGTCCGTGCCCGACGAGCGGCATGGTGAGCGGGCCCTCCTCCTCCAGGATTGCGTGCCCGACCTCCTGCACCACGCGGCGCGGCGCCGGGGGCAGCAGCTTGGCGGTGCCGCCCGTGCCGACCCCGGTGGCGAGCGCGGTGAGCTCGGCACCCTTGACGAAGCGGAGCAGGAACTGCTCGGTCATGAGCACCCCGCGGATCTTGCCGCCCTCGATGGTCTGGCTCTTGGTCGTGAAGAGCCCGCGGGTCAGCCGGATCTTGCCCCCGGCCTCCCGCACCAGGCGCAGGTTCCACCAGGTGATGACGTAGGAGAGGGTCGAGACGAGCAGCCAGCTGACGACGAGGACCAGGAGGGCACCGGCCACCAGGAGCAGCACGGCCTGCGCCACGACCCACTCCCAGGCGTCCGAGGCGACCGAGACCTCGTCGATCGGCACGTCGTCGCCGAACTGGCCGAGGACACCCAGCGCACCCGCGACGACGACGAGGCTGGAGAGGCTGAAGGGCGCATACCGCAGCCAGCCCCAGTCGATGCGGGCCAGCTCCTCCTCGGGGGCGGGAAGGCTCCGCTCCGGCTCCCCCGTCGGCGCGTCCTGCGCGGGCGGCGCCTCGGCCACCGCGTCGTCGGCGAGGTGCGAGCGGGCCAGGAGGTCGACGCGCAGCCGCGCCGCGTGCTCGCGCGGGAGCCCGTCGAGGGTGATCTGCGAGGTGTCGACGCCGGTGCCGATCTGGGCCTTGGTCAGCCCGAGCACCCGGTGCAGCAGCGAGGACTCGAGGTCGACGCTGCGGATGCGGTCCAGCGGGGCGGTGACCAGCTTGCGGTTCAGCCACCCGGACCGCAGCTGCAGCTGCTGGGGGGTGAAGCGGTAGCGGGTGAAGTGCCAGGAGAGCACCCCGAAGACGACCGCGATCACGGGGAAGGCCAGCGCGATCCAGAACCAGACACCGCCGCCGTCGCCCAGGCCGTCGCCGCGCATCAGGCTGAAGAGGACGAGGACGATCGGGATGATCATCGAGCGCAGCGTGAGCAGCGGGTGGACCAGGAGCATGCGCGGGCTGAGTCGCTGCCACCCCTCCTCGTCCCCCGCCCGGGGTGCGGCCCCGTCAGACGCGGCGGTCGGCATACCCGCGGGGGCCTGCACGTCGACCTCCCCCTGGTGCTCGACCCCCGGCTGCGCGCCAGGTGGGCGCGGCTCGCTCACGTCGCGTCCCCCCTGGTCTGCCCGGTGACCCGGGCGAGGTCGGCGGTGACGCGGTCGGCAAGGTCGGTGTCGAGGCACGGGAGGGTGATCGGGCCGGCCGCCGAGGCGGTCGTCACGGTGACGTTGGCGAGCCGGAAGAGGCGCATGACCGGGCCGCGCTCGGTGTCGACCGTCTGCACCCGTGACAGGGGCGCGATCCGCTGCTCGCGCGAGAGCCACCCGGTCTGGGAGAAGACCCGTTCGCCTGTGACCTCCCAGCGGGTGCGCCGGTAGCGGATCGCCGGCTCGAGGACGAGCTCGAGCAGGTTGTAGACCATGATGACGACGAAGAGCGGACCGAACCAGCGCGCCCACGCGTCGGGCAGGAACCAGTGGACGGTGAAGAGGATCGCCCACACGATGATGCTGCCGATGAAGTTCTGCACCACCCAGTAGCGCAGCGCGCGGGGGCTCACCTGGTATGCCGGTTCGCGCAGGGCCGGCCCTGTGTGGGCCTGCTCGGGCTGGACGACGGTCATGCGAGCGTCGCCACGAGGAGGGCCTTGATCGTGTGCAGCCGGTTCTCGGCCTGGTCGAAGACGATGCTGGCGGACGACTCGAAGACCTCGTCGGTGACCTCGAGGCCGTTCTTGAGGTCCGGGTTGGTGGCCATCAGCTGCTGCCCCACTTCGGTGTCGGTGTCGTGGAAGGCCGGCAGGCAGTGCATGAAGCGCGCCGCCGGGTTGTCCGTGGCCGCCATGATCTCGGCGTTGACCTGGTAGGGCATCAGGTGCTCGATGCGCTCCGCCCAGGCGCTGGCCGGCTCCCCCATGGAGACCCAGACGTCGGTGTGCACGAAGTCGACCCCCGCCACCGCCTCCAGCGGGTCCTCGGTGATCGTGAGCCGCGCGCCCGTCTCCGCAGCGATGTCCTGGCAGAGGGTCACGACGGACGGCGCGGGCTGGAGGGCCGACGGGGCGCCGATGCGCACGTCCATGCCGAGCTTCGCGCCGAGCAGCAGCAGCGAGTGGCCGGTGTTGTTGCGGGCGTCACCGAGGTAGGCGTACGAGATCGAGCCCCAGTCGGTCTCGCCGCCGCCGTCGGTGTGCTCGGCCATCGTGAGGGCGTCGGCCAGCATCTGGGTCGGGTGCCACTCGTCGGTGAGGCCGTTGTAGACCGGCACCCCGGCATACCGGACGAGCTGCTCGACCGTCGACTGCGCGGCGCCGCGGTACTGGATCGCGTCATACATGCGGCCGAGCACGCGGGCGGTGTCCTTGATCGACTCCTTGTGCCCGATCTGGGTGCTCTTCGGGTCGAGGAAGGTGCTGTATGCGCCCTGGTCAGCGGCGGCGACCTCGAAGGCGCTGCGCGTGCGGGTCGAGGTCTTCTCGAAGATCAGCGCGATCGACCTGCCCACGAGGCGGCGCTCCTCGGTGCCGGCCCGCTTGGCGGCCTTGAGCTCGGCGGCGAGGTCGAGCAGCGCCCGAATCTCCTCGGGCGTCTCCTCCACCAGGGACAGCAGGCTGCGGCCCCGCAGGTCCACGGTCATCGTCGCGCTCCTTGCTCGGGTCTGGGCGACCGGCTCTCACCCACCGGCCGTCGGGGCCAGCGTAGTCGTCGGGGTCGGTGGCCTGTCGCCACGGGCGTTCGAGACGATGACTCGCTGGGTGGCCGCCTCAGAACGGTGGTGGCTCGTCCTGGATGTCCGCCGGGCGACGCCGTGTGCGCCCACCCTCGTGCTTGTCGGTGATGGGGTCGGTCCAGTGGTCGGCGCGCAGGACCTGCTCGCGCGGGTGGTCCAGGAGCTGGTCCGGGGTGGGGGTGGCGGGGTGGGGTCCGGTGATCTTGCGGCCGTCGCGGGTGCGGGTGTGGCGGACCCACATGATCCGATGCCCGTCGTCCAGGAGGTGGGCGTCGGAGTCGGGGTCGTCGTCAGGGGACTCCAGCCGGGCACGGCGGGGCCGGCGCGCGAGGGCGGCGTAGACGAGCAGAGAGGCCAGGTGCCGCCGCGCTTCGGGCGTGAGGTCGGTATCACCCTGGGTATCGATGTGCTCGGGTGCCGCAGAGTCCGCAGAGGGCTGCGGTTTTCGATCAGGACCACCCGGCGGGGCGAGATATTGCCGGTAGTCGTGGGGGCGGGTGGTGTAGTGGCGCCCGAACAGGGAGGTCCAGGTCACGTTCCTGGTCGCGTCGATCTGGGCGGTCCAGAACTTGTGGGTCTTCAGGGCGTGGAAGACGGTGTCGAGGCCTTGCAGGTTGGTCTCGGAGGTCGGCCCACCGAGGAGGTATTCGTGGACGTGGTCCAGCTGGCCGTCGCGCACCGGCAGGGTGCCGTCGGGGGCCCGGGAGAGCAGGTCGGCCGCGGTCACCTGGGCGCGCATCGCGGCGTCGGGCTGGTAGCGGGACACGGTCCGTTCGACGCACCTGCCGTCGGCGGGATCGGTGAGCAGGCGGTGCAGCGTGGTGCCCGGCCAGGCCAGCAGGTCACCGATGGCCCCGGGGGTCAGGAAGTGCGGGCACCTGCCCGCCACCCGCCCCACCCCTGGATGTGCCGGTGCCCTCGGCCTCAGCGTCGCCCGGTCCTCGATGGGCGCATCGGGATCGGCCGAGGTCGGCAGGTGCGGCACCGACGTCCCGGATCCCGGTGGCGCCCCGTGGACCGAGGGGCCTGACCTCCGCGCCGTGTCCACCCCTGCCGGCGCGAGAGCGTCGAGCGGCACGACGACCTGCAGGTCGCAGGTCGGGGCACCGGCCAGGACCTGCGCCAGCGACGCGATCTCCTCCGGGGTGACCAGCCCGGCCAGGGCTTCCTCCAGACCACTCGTACCGGGTCCGCTCGTCCTCGGGTCGCCCGTTCCCTGACCGCCCTGGGCAGTGCCGACATCGGCACCCTGACCGCGGCAGCCCGGGCAGTCCTGCCCTGTCCGACCGTGTCGGTCCTGCTCTTCTTGGCCTCCCTGGCCGGGGGTGGGCAGGGGCAGGGTGCCGTGCAGGAGCAGCGCGCGGGCGATGTCGGAGCGCAGCTGGGACTCGGTGCGTTCGTCCCCGGCGGCGCGGGCCCTCTTGGCCAGGACGTGCAACCGGTCCGTGCAGGCTGCGGTCCCGACCGCGTCACCGGTGATGACCAGCCGCCCGGTGCCGTCGTCGTCGACGACCCCGTAGGCGGTGCGCTCCCGGTGCCGCCGCGCCCTCGCGGCAGTCTCCGCCTCCGGGTCGACCGCGCGAGCCCGGGCCACCTCCCGCGCCAACGCCTGCACGAACTGCTTGGCACCCCACGGGGCCTGGGTCGGCTCACCCTCGGGGTCCAACCGTTCCATCGCGACCGGTGCGCCGGCCGTGGTCTCATCGCCCGCGGCCCGAGCCCGGTCCACGGTCTGCCGGGTCGCGAACAACGCGTGCGCCACGTTGCCGGCGTCCTCGTGCGGCAGCAGGCCGGCCTGCCGCCAGAAGTGCTCGACCTGATCCCACGTCGCCACCCCCGCGGCCAGGGCGTCCCGCACCGGCACCGCGGTCGAGGCCGGCGCCAGGGCCACCGCGACCAGCTGCCGGGCCGCTCCCCGGCCCAGGCCCGTCAACGTGCTGATCTCCACCGCGGTCACCGACTTCGCCCGGGCCCGCCACCGCTCCCTCGCGGTGCGCGACAGCTCACCCGGGTCGCTCACGCCCTGCCGCTCCAGCAGCTGCTCACCGGCTCTCGCCGCCAGCTGCCCGGCCCCGTGCACCCGCGCCCCCTCCAGCCGGCGCACCAGCAGGTGCGCCGCCTCCAACCCCTCCAGGCAGTCCTGCGGCGACAAGCCCCTCTGCCCGCACAACAACGGCTCCACCAGCTCGAGCAGCTCACCCGCGCCCAGCTCTGACAGCGCACCAGACCCCGACGCATCCTTGCCATCACCGGCGTCCTCCGGCACCGGTGTACCGCCGTCCTGTCCCGCCGTCGCGGTCATGCCCCTCACCCCCCGGTGATGTCGAACCGATACCCCATGTTAGCACACATGTTCGAACATCGCCAGGCCTGTGGACGGACGATCTGAGCACGGCACCCGGCCCGCTGCGGCGCTGCTGAAGCGGGCATACCCGGACAGAGAAAGAGCCCGCCGAGTGACTCGGCGGGCTCTTCGTGGACCAGGTCCGGTGGTGGAGCTGAGGGGAATCGAACCCCTGACCTTCTCATTGCGAACGAGACGCGCTACCAACTGCGCCACAGCCCCGTGTGCGTCTCCAGACTATACAGACCGGGGGGTCGCCGACCCAAACCGCGCAGCGTCTCCGGTCAGCCGACCCGGTGGATCTGCGGGAGGTCCTCGAACTCCTCGTCCAGCGCCATCTCGTGGCCATCCGCGGGCAGCTGGCCTGAGTCGGTCGACGGCTGCGCCGGGCCTCGGTATGCCTTCGCCTTGAGCGTGTAGGTGGGCGGCGGGACGGGCGCGGGGGTCCAGGAGCCGGGTGCGGCGCTCGCCTCCGTCTCGTCGGCGACGGTGGCGGACGCGGCCCCCACGGTCGACCGGGCGACCAGGTCGGCCTCCACCTCGTCGATGTCGAACAGCGAGGGGCGGGTCGGCTGGAGGTCGGCCGCGCGGCGCGCAGCAGTGGATCGCGCCGGTCCGGCCGATCGCGTGGAGCCGGAGGAGGTGGTGGCGGCCGCGGCACGGGCCTGAGCCGCCAACGGGGAGGCGTCGGCCTCGGCGGTGACCGCGACCTCGGCCTCGGCCACGCCCGCGGGGTCCGCCACGTCCGGTCGGGTGCGCGCCGGCTGGGTGGACGCGGCGCGGTCGGACCGCACCGCGGCCCCCGCGCCCCGGGAAGCCTGCCGCGCCGACGAGGGACGCGACGACGACCGGCGCGACGAGGTCGAGGCGCGTGCTGACGTCGAGGCTCGTGCTGACGTCGTGGCCTGAGCACGGCGCGCGCGCTGCGCGGCCGCGGAGCGGCGCACGAGCAGCAGCGTCGCCGCGAGCACACCGACCCCGACGAAGCTCCACCACCAGTCGAGCACCGGGCTGACCCCGAGCGCGACCAGCGCGACCATGACCACCGAGGCGAGGATCAGGGCACCCGCGCGCAGCTGCGCGGTGCGGCGGGCGTGCCGCACGGCCGGGGTCGGGCCGACGGCGGTGGCACCACCGGTGCGGCGGGGCGCCGGCGCGCCCGACGCGGCGGCCGCAGGACGGGCAGCAGCAGGGCGCGCAGGTGCAGCGGCTGCAGGACGCGCCGTCGAGGGAGCAGAGGCAGGAGCACTGCCGCCGCGCTTGACGACCACGTCCGGGCGGGCGGGCCGCAGCGGCGAGACGGAGTATGCCGCCGGGGACTGCTCGGCGATGTCGGGTCGGGGGAGCGCGCGGCGCCGCTCGAGGACGCGCATGGCCTCGGAGAAGCGGTCGACCGAGCGGGCGGTGGCGACGTGCTCACGGCGGCGGACCCAGTGCTGCACGAGATAGACAGCCCAGACCGCCACGATGACGACGAAGATGAGGCTGCTGACCGGGGGCACGGACCTCACGGTAGGTGCCCCCGCGCCAGGAGCCGGTGAGGCCTGCGGAGTGTCGCGGGAGTTTCTCCTGTGACTACGGTGAGAGGGCCGTTCAGCCGGCCCGTCCGTGCAGCAGCGGCACCAGCCCGCCCTGGGCATACCCGCCCCGCCGCAGGTCCTCGACGACTATCGCGAAGAGCCGGTGGTCGGCCCACTGCCCGTCCACGTGCATGAGCCCGCGCTGCGTCCCCTCCTCGGGGAGCCGCAGGCGGGCGGCCACGGCGAGGGAGGCGGTGTTCTCCGGCCGGATCGCGACCTCGACCCGGTGCAGGCCCGCCTCGAGCAGGACGTGGTCGACCAGCGCCGCCAGCGCCCACGTCGCCACCCCGCGGCCGGTCGCTTCCTGGTCCAGCCAGTAGCCCGCCCAGCCGGAGCGCCGCGCGCCCCAGAGCACGTCGAAGAGCTGGATCTGGCCGACGATCTCGCCGTCCACGTCGATGACGAAGGGCAGGATCAGCCCGTCCTTGGCACCCCGGTCCAGCACCCGACGCAGCTGCGGGAAGGGCAGGGTCCTCGACGCCTCCCCCGGCGCGGTCGACTCCCACGGCCGCAGCCAGTCCTCGTTGCGCCGGCGCAGCGCCTCCCAGGCGGCGCGGTCGGCCCGCTCCAACGGGCGCAGCGACAGACGCCTGCCGTCGGGCAGCTCGTGCCGCACCGCGACCGGCCAGCGCCAGCTCACGCGTCGCTCACCCGTTGATCACCGAACGCTCACCGGTGACCCACCGGACGCTCATTCCGGCCGGACCCAGTCCCCGGACCGGCCGCCGGACTTCGCGACGACCCGGATCCCGCCGATCACCGCGAACCGGTCGACCGCCTTGATCATGTCCACCAGGGCCAGCCCGGCGACGCTGACGCAGGTGAGCGCCTCCATCTCGATCCCGGTGCGGTCGGCGGTGCGCACGGTCGCGGTGATCTCGACACCCCCGTCGTCGACCTCGAGGTCCACCTCCACCCCGTGGATGGCGACGGGATGGCACAGCGGCACCAGGTCCGGCGTGCGCTTGGCCGCCTGGATGCCGGCGATCCGCGCCACCCCGAGCGCGTCCCCCTTGGGCACCGTGCCGTCGCGCAGCGCGGCGACAGCCTCCCCGGACAGGTCGACCCGGCCCCGCGCGGTGGCGCTGCGGGCGGTGACGTCCTTGGCGCTGACGTCGACCATGTATGCCGACCCGTCCGCCCGCAGGTGGGTGAGCCGGGGCGCCTCGCCCATCAGCCCTCCTCGTCGTGGTCGTCGTCCTCGGCATGCAGCCGGGCGTCGATCTCCGAGCGCGGACGCAGCAGCAGCAG
Source organism: Serinicoccus hydrothermalis (assembly GCF_001685415.1). NCBI lineage: Bacteria > Bacillati > Actinomycetota > Actinomycetes > Micrococcales > Ornithinimicrobiaceae > Serinicoccus > Serinicoccus hydrothermalis. The sequence goes on from NZ_CP014989.1 coordinate 1,526,114, forward strand.
GTCGACCTCGGACCCGGCCGTCACCTCGGCCGCCTTCGGGTCCGAGACCGCCAGCGCGTCGGCCACCGCCAGCGGCCCCACGAGGTGCGAGCCGGCCCCGCCCGCGGGCGAGACGGCATACTTCCCGGTCGGGTCGCGGTCGATCCGCACCCGGGTGTAGGTCTGCCGCTCCGGCGAGCTGCGCCAGCCCTCCGTGGCGAACCCGGTCGCCAGCCGGCCGCCCTCGCTGCGTCCCGCGCGCCGCTGCAGCGCCGGACGCACGAAGACCTCGAAGCTCACCAGGGTGCTCACCGGGTTGCCCGGCAGGGTGAAGACCGGCACGTCGCGCCGGCCCAGCACCCCAAAGCCCTGCGGCTTGCCCGGCTGCATCGCGACCTCGACGAACTCCATCGATCCCTGGCCGCTCAGCACCTTCTTCACGAGGTCGAACTCGCCCTTGCTCACGCCCCCGGTGGTGATGACGAGGTCGGCGTGGTCCAGCAGGCGGTGCAGCTGCTTCTTGATGGCGCCCTCGTCGTCCGGCAGGTGGCCCACGTGCACGACGTAGGCACCCGCCTCACGCACCAGCGCCTCCAGCATGGGTCCGTTGGAGTCGATGATCTGCCCCGGGCCCACGGGCTCACCCGCGGGCACCAGCTCGTCGCCGGTCGACAGGATCGCGACCCGCACCGGCCCGACGACCTCGATCTCGCTCACCCCGGAGGACAGCAGCGCGGCGATCTCCCCCGGCCCGATCCGGCTGCCGGCCGGCAGGACCAGGTCGCCGGCCTTCACGTCCTCTCCCGCCCGCCGGATGTGGGCACCCTCGTCGGGGTGCACGCGCAGCTGCGGCTCGTGCGGGTGCCCGTCGGTGTCCTCCACCTTGACGACGGCGTCGGCCCCCTCGGGCATGGGCGCACCGGTCATGATCCGCCACACCTGCCCGGGGGCGAGCGCGTGCCGCTCCTGGTCGCCCGCGGCGACGTCGCCGGCGACGGGCAGCACGACCGGGTTCTCGCTGCTGGCACCCTCGAGGTCGGCCCGGCGCACGGCATACCCGTCCATCGAGGAGTTGTCGAAGCGCGGCAGGTCGACGCTGCTGTGCACGTCGGTCGTGGTCACGAGGCTCTGCGCACGCCGGACCGGGAGGGTGACGGTGGCCACCGGCTCGACCTGAGCCAGCACCCAGTCCAGGTGCTCGTCGACGGAGATCATGGCCCCACCCTAGGAGCATCGGCCACAATCGGGCCGCATGAGTGTCCCGCTGCCGCCCTACCGTCCGACCGGCGACGTCGTCGCCGACAAGGCGCACTGGCGCACCCTGGTCCGGGCCGCCCGCCGCGACCTGGTCGCCGGGTGGACCCCGGAGCACCGCGCGGGGCTCGCGCGGGCGCTCGGCGAGGCGGGGCTGACGCACCTGGACCGGTATGCCGTCTCCACCGGACGCGCGGGCGTCGCCGGGACGACGGTCACCGCCTACGAGCCGATGCGGACCGAGCCGCCCGTGGACGGGCTGACGACGGCGCTGCAGGACGCCGGGGTGCGGGTGCTCGTGCCGATCACCCTGGAGCGACCGCGGCTGGACTGGGCCGACCTGGCCGACCCCGACCGCACGCCGCTCGGCGAGGGGGCTCTCGCGCAGGTGGACCTGGCCTTCGTGCCGGGCCTGGCCTGCTCGCGGGCCGGGGTGCGGCTGGGCCAGGGCGGCGGCTACTACGACACGGTGCTGCCGCGGCTGCGCGAGGCCTCCGGCGGCGCCCCCGTCGTCCTCGTGCTGCACGACCACGAGGTCGTGCCGGAGGTGCCCGCGGCGGAGCACGACGCCGTGGTGGACGCGGTGCTGCGGCCGGGCAGCGGGGTGCTGCCGGTCCCGCTGGTCTGAGTCAGCCCTCCTCGGGCACGAGGGTGAGGGTGTCGGTGCCCGCCTCGTCGACCGCAGCACGGGTGAAGGCCCACGGGTAGGTCCGGCCCTCGATCCACGCCTGCGTCTGGTCGTCGTAGTTGTGGTGGAACGGGTGCCCGGAGGTGCCGGTCTGGTTGACCCAGGTGGAGGCGTCGAGGTCGGCGAGGTCGACCACCATCCGCATCGACGGCGCCGAGGTGACGTCGAAGCTGTCGGTGCCGGCGTCCCAGTTCATCGCGTTGACCATCGCGCTGCTGCCGGAGACCGGGAGCGGGCCGCGGTTGACCATGCTCTGCACCACCCCGGGCACGCCCTCCTCCCCGAGCACCTGGTGGCGCAGGTCGGCGCGGTGCAGCTGGCCCCAGCTCCAGTCGTCGGGGTCCTTGGAGATGCGGCGGGTCAGGTCCAGCCGGGCGTCGACGAGCGCGGTGCGCAGCACCTCGTCACGGGACTCCACGAGACCCGGCGTGCGCTGGTCGTCCCACCAGACGCTCTCCGGCGTCGCCATGAGCTCGGCCATGACCTGCATCGTCCGGGAGTTGCCCGAGACCCCCAGGTCCGGGGGCAGCTCGTCGTCGAAGGTCGCCTCGATGAGGTTGTCGTAGACGACGTAGAAGTAGGCGGCGGCCGCCGACTGCTCCCCCTCCGCCGGCGCCGTGCCGTCCCAGTCCCGCAGCAGGTCCTGCGCCTCGCTGTAGAACCTTCCGTCGAGGTCGACCGAGGTGAGGTAGGGCACCACCTCGAGCGCGAAGCTGCTGGTGTCGTCGAGCTGGATCTCGCCCATGTCCTCCACGGTCAGCGGCTCCTGCTCGAGCCGTTCCTGCAGCAGCTCCAGGATGCGGGTGGAGCGGTAGCCCTTGTCCCACTCGGTGGTGAGGAAGGGCGTCGACCCGCGCGTGACGGCCTGGTTCGCGGCCACGACGATCCCGTCCTCGGGGTTGTATGCCGTCGGCAGGTCCTCGAAGTCGACCCACCCGCTCCAGGCGTACTGCTCGTCCCAGCCGGGCGAGGGGAAGTAGCCCGGGGGCGTCGCGTGCGTGGCGGTCCGGCGGACCGGCACCAGCCCCGGCGCCTGGTAGCCGATGTTGCCCTCGGTGTCGGCGTAGAGCAGGTTCTGCGACGGCACCGCGAAGAGCTCCGCGGCACCCCGAAAGTCCTCCCAGTCCGTGGCCGAGTTGAGCGCGAAGACGGCCTCGGCGGTCCGCGAGGGTTGCAGCCCGGTCCAGCGCAGCGCGACCTCGAAGTCCCGGGAGGTCGCGACGCCGTCGAGCGGGCCGTTGTCGCCCATGAGGCCGGTGTCGGTGAGCACGTCGGAGACGATGGGGCCGTTGGAGGTCTCCCGCACCTCCAGCTCCACGTCGTCGCCGCCGGCCACCTTGATGGTCTCGGTGCGGACGTCCATCGGCACGTGCTCGTCCTCGCGCAGCACGGTGTCCCCGGCGACGTCCTCGAGGTAGAAGTCGGTGACGTCCGGGTCGAGGTTGGTGAACCCCCAGGCGATGGACTGGTTGTGGCCGATGATCACGCCGGGGAAGCCGGCGAAGGTGAAGCCGGTGACGTCGAAGGGGCAGGCCTCGCTCACCTCGCGGCAGTGCAGGCCGCTCTGCATCCAGATCCCGGGCTGGGAGATCGCGAGGTGCGGGTCGTTGGCGAGCAGCGGCATACCGGTCGCGGTGTGCTCGCCGGAGACGACCCACGAGTTGGAGCCGATCCCCTCGCCCTCGCCGAGCAGGTCGGGGACCGCCGCCAGGACGGTGCCGGTGTCGGTCAGGGCGTCCTGCGCACCCCCGGCGAGCCAGTTGCGGGTGAGGCCGGAGGTCGGGCCGTCCGGGGCCACCGGGTCGGTGAGGCGGGCGGCGTCGGCCGGGTCGGTCTGGCCGGGGACCGGCGCCAGCACCGTGCCGCGGGACCCACCACGGGTGTCCGTCATGCCCGGCGCCGGGGGGTCCGGCGGGGACCACTCGCCCGGGTCGAGGATCGGCGGGTGCTCGTCGACCGGGTAGTCGGGGTAGAGGTTCTCCAGCTTGTCCAGCGGGATCTCGCCGACGAGCCGGCCCCGGGCCAGCTCGTCCTCGTAGTTGCCGCGCAGGTCCCACGCCATCGCCTTGAGCCACGCGAGGGAGTCGACCTCGTCCCACTGCTGCACGGTGTATCCCGGGGCGCTCTGGGACAGGGCGACGTACTCCACCCCCATCGAGGAGGGGCCGCTGCGGCTGTCGATGTAGGCGTTGACGCCCGAGGCGTAGGCGCTGAGGTAGGTCCGCGCGTCCGGGGAGAGCATCGACAGCTCCTCCTCGGCGACCCGGCGCCAGCCGAGGGTGCGGATCACCCGGTCGGTCTCCAGGCCGCCCTCGCCCACGAGCTCGGACAGCCGGCCGCTGACGATGTGCCGGCGCAGGTCCATCTGGAAGAAGCGGTCCTGGGCGGCGACGAACCCCTGCGCGCGGAAGAGGTCCTCCGCGGTGTCGGCGTAGATGTGGGGCACTCCCAGGTCGTCCCGGACCACCTCGACCTGACCGGCCAGCCCCGGCACCTCCAGCTCGCCGGAGACCTGCGGGAAGGCACGCCGCGCCAGACCCACGCCGATGACCGCCGTGGCCACCATCACGACCACGAGGATCGCGACCGTGGGCACGGCGATGCGCTGCCACAGGGGTCGGGACACGGGGACCAGCCTAGGCGACGGTTCCGAAGGACGTCGGGAGGCGACGTAGAATCCGACCTCGTGCCCACGTACTCATACGCCTGCAAGGACTGCGGCCACGCCTTCGACATCCAGCAGGCCTTCACCGACGACGCGCTGACGGTATGCCCGGAGTGCGGCGGCTCGCTGCGCAAGGTCTTCAGCGCGGTCGGGGTCGTCTTCAAGGGCTCGGGCTTCTACCGCACCGACTCCCGCGGCTCGGGCTCCTCCTCCGGCAAGGGCGGCTCGAGCGGCTCCGGCGGCGAGTCGGGCAAGAGCGAGGGCGGCAGCAAGGGCGGCTCGACGGCCTCGGAGGGCAAGGGGTCATCCTCCGGCGGGTCGTCCGGCTCCTCGTCCTCGACGGGCTCAGGAGGGTCCGGCTCGGGCTCCGGCGGCTCGTCGTCCACATCCTCCGGCTCCTCCGGCAGCTCGTCCACAGCTTCGCGCTGAGCCCTGGCGGGGGCGGAGCGGCGGGCCTAGCGTCGCGGGCGTGACCCGACGAGCCGCCCGACCCGCCACCCCGTCGCGCCGCGGTCTGACCCGGTTCCTGCGTCGCCCGGTCCTGCGCCGCTGGCTGGCGGCCGTGCTCGCCGCGACCACCGTGGGCGGCAGCCTGCACCTCGTGCTGGGTCGCCCGCAGCCCGGCGAGGTCCCGGCAGTCGTGGCGGTCCGGACACTGCCGGTCGGCGCGACCCTGACGGCCCGCGACACCCAGCTGCGGCACGTCCCGCCGGACGTCCTGCCCGAGGGGCACCTGGCCGAGCCACCGGCCGAGGGCAGCTCCCTGGCCGTGCCGCTGCAGGCCGGGGAGGTGCTGACGGCGGCTGACCTGCGCACCAGCTCCCTGCTCGCGGGCCTCGACGACGTGGTCGCCGTCTACCTCCCCGTGGCCGACGCGGCCGTGGCCGGGGCGACGCTCGCCGGCGACCGCATCGACGTGCACTCCCCCGTCGACGGGAGCACGGTGGCCAGCGAGGCGCTCGTGCTCCGCGCCGGGGCGGGCGAGGAGCCGGGTCTGTGGGTCGCGGTGGACGAGCGCACCGCGTCCGAGCTCGCCGCCGCGAGGGGGGCCGACCCGCTCGGGGCCGCCCTCCTGGTGGCGGTGCGCGCCGGCGACACCGGAGGGTGACGGGTGAGCAACCTCACACGACCCCTTCTCGGAGCCCTGACCCGGGTGACGTGAAGCGGTATACACTTCACGACCGGCCCCAGGGGCGAGTCACGATGTCGGGCCACCCACCACGACCAACACCACCACGAGCGATCTGCCCCTGGCCTGCGCTCGCACGAAAGGAGAGGCCATGCTCAGCGGCTTCAAGGACTTCATCATGCGCGGCAACGTGATCGAGCTTGCCGTCGCGGTCGTCATCGGCTCTGCCTTCGCCGCCGTCGTCGAGACCATCGTCTCCGGCATCATCACCCCGCTGCTCAACGCCGCGGGCGGCGCGGAGGTCGGCGGTCTCGGCTTCAACATCATCGAGGGCAACGACGCGACCTACCTCAACTTCGCGGCCATCATCAACGCCCTCATCGTCTTCCTCATCACCGCGGCCGTCGTGTACTTCGTGCTCGTCGCGCCGATGAACAAGGTGAACGAGCGCCTCAACCGCAACAAGCCGGTCGAGGAGATCATCAGCGACGAGGTCGCCACCCTGCGCGAGATCCGCGACCTGCTGGCCGAGCGCCGCACCGACGGCCCGCAGCAGAGCTGACCCCGCGCGGGCACCCACCCGCCGCACCACCGACGCCCCGGCACGGACACCGTGCCGGGGCGTCGTGCGTCCTGCGTCTGCGCCCCGGTGACGGTCGGGCCCGGTTCAGTCCCAGTGGGGCGGCCGCTGCTCCAGGATCCAGGTGTCCCGGGGGTCGAGGCGACGGGGCGCCCGCCCTGCCTCGCGCCCGCGCTTCCGCTCGTGGTCGCGCGCCGGAGGCACCTCGTCCGCCTGGTCCGCCGCGGGGTTGGTGGGTGCTGCCACGGCACGCCGTGGCGCGCGCCGGCGGCGCTGCTCCGCCGGCCCGTCGCTCACCGCGTCCGCTCGCGCAGCGCCTGCAGCACCCGGGCGACCTCCCGCGCCGGGTCGGTGAAGACGTCCGTGGTGCGCACCCGCACCGGCGCCCACCCCATGCGGGTGAGCTGGTCGTGCCGCAGGCGCACGTCGTCGCGGCCGGGTCGCGGGGCGGAGCCGTTCTGGACGTCCCCGTCCACGGCGACGGCATACCGCGCGTCGTCCTCCTCGGACACCACGGCCAGGTCCACGACGTGCGGACCGTGGCCGACACCCTCCTTGACCTGCAGCCCCTCGGAGCGCAGCCGCCGGACGAGCTCGGTGAGCACCGCCGAGCCGTGGCCGTGCTCCTCGGCGTCCGGGACGAGGGCGTGCCGGACGATCTCGGCCCCGTGACCGGCCGCGGTGGGCCAGTCGGCGACGGGGGTGGGGGTGACCAGGTCGACGCTGCGGCGCGCGCCGGCGAGCACCGCGCCGGCGGCCTCGGCGCTGCCCACGGCGGCGGGTGAGCCCACCCACACGACCCGGTCGCGGGTCTGACCTGCGACCCGGTGGACCGGGAGCACGAGGAAGGCCTCGCTGTCCTGCTCGTCGTCGGAGAGCGAGGCGGGCAGCCCGGCCGAACCCATCGCCGCACGCAGGGCGATGCCGGCGTCCTCCGCCCCCGCCTCGTCGTCGGTCACCAGCAGCAGGCTGTCCGGCCCGGAGCGCGCGTGCTTGAGCACCAGGCGCACGGCGGCCTCGATCCTCGCGCTCACGTGCCCGTCCACGACGTGCTCGCGCACGCTCGCGCCGCGCCACACCCCCGGGAAGGAGTGCACGGGACGCGGCATGAGGGGGGCCAACGGGGCGACGAGGCCCTGGTCCAGCGCCCGGTAGTGGGTGCCGAGATGCCGCACGGGCAGGATCTTCGCGACCTCGGCGAGCAGCGAGGGCTCGTCCATCGGTCCGGGGTCGCCGTCCGCCTGCGGGTCGGCGACGACGGAGAAGTGGCGCGGCCCGGGGCCGCCGCTGTCGCCCACGACGAGGACCTGCCGGCCACGGGCCAGGGCCGGCGCCGTGCGCGCGGTCGTGGTGCGGCCGGCGCGGTCGACGACGACCAGGTCGACCGTCAGGTCGGGGGGCAGCACCGCCGGCACCACCAGCGGGCTGGCGAGCAGCACGGGCGCGGCGGCCAGCACGACGTCCGGGGCCCGGCTGATGACGTCCCGGGAGTCGACCGCGCCGAGCCGGGTCTCCTCGAGCGCTCGCTGCCAGGCGCCGAGCTGGGAGCCGTGGCCGGCCAGCGTGCGCCGTAACCTACGGAGCACCGCGCGCCGGGCGCGCAGCGCGTTGCGGCGCAGGTGGGCCCGGTCCGCGGCGCGGAAGGATCGCTCGGCCTCCCGGACCGCCTCCCCACCGACCTGCTGGGGCACCTCGTCCGAGGTGAGGTGGTCGAGCACCGAGCTGCGGTGCACGAAGCGCACCTCCTGGGCCACGCGGTCGGCGGGCACGCCCCGGCGGGCGAGGTCGTCGACGAGCTCACCCAGACCCTGCTCGCGCAGCGGCGCGAGCAGGGGGTGCGCCTGCGCCGCGACCGCGGCCCGGTCGGCACGCGCGTCGAGCCGGACCAGCCGCTCCAGCACCGTGTCGAGGTGGGTGGTCGACAGCTCGTGGCCGACCGAGGTGCCCGTGAGGGCCTGCTCCAGCCACTCCAGGTCCTCGCCGATGGGCGTCTGGGCGGCCAGCGCCTCCTCCCAGCCCTCGGGCGCGGTGGGACGGGCGGCCTTCCCGGCCACCTCCTCCCACTCACGTCCTTCGTCACGGGCCATGCGCACCCGCTGCGCCAGGTCGGCCGGAGGGGTGCCGGGCCGCAGCTGCTGGCGCACCTGACGCCGCAGCCGGGCGCGGGCGACCGCACCGGGCCGCTGCACACCGGCGTCGCGGTCCGGTCCCAGCGCGGCGACCATCTGCTCCAACGGGGCGTCGTAGATCCCCGGCGCGAAGTGGTCCAGCGTGTCGCTGGCGCGGGCCACGAGACCCAGACGGTGGCCCCACTGGCGCAGGGTGGCGGGCGCGGGCATACCGGCCGCGCGGCACACGGCGTCCGCCTGCTCGCGGGCGGTGCTGAACTCCCCGGACACCAGGCGACCCACGATCTCGGTGGCGCGGGTGGCCTCGTCCTCGCTGGTGAGGCGTGCGGCGTACCAGGGGTCCTCGGCGCGGGCCGTGGACCAGGCGCCGCAGTCGGCCGCCTCGATGAGGGCGTCGGTGACGGCCGAGAGCTCCTCGTCGGTGAGCGTGCGCAGGACGTCCGGGTGCAGGCGCACCCGCGAGGTCGGCGGGTGCTCGGAGGTGGCGAGGGCGGAGAGGTCGTCCTCGGTGCGGGCCAGGCTCAGACCCCAGGGCTCGTGCTCCCGGTGCAGGACCTCCTGCTCGCGCTGCAGCACCGACAGGGCGTCGGCCCGCGCGGGCAGGGGGTCGGGCCCGAGGTCGGGCTCGTCCTCGGAGGGCAACCGGTCCAGACGACGCCGCACCTCCGCGAGCGTCTGGCGCATGGAGGCAGGGTCCTCGGCCAGCTGCAGGCACAGGTCGCCCAGGCCGACGGCGTCCAGGCGCCGACGGACCGCCTGCAGGGTGCTGCGGTCCTCCGAGCAGACCATGACCGTCCGGCCCTCGGAGAGCGCCCCGACCACGACGTTGGCGATCGTCTGGGTCGCGCCGGTCCCGGAGGGGGTGTCGAGGACGAGGTCGCCGCCGTGCGACACCTCGTCGACGACCAGCCGCTGCGAGGCGTCGGCGTCGAGGGCGCTCAGCTCTCGGGCGGCGTCCTCGGCGCGCTCCGGGTCCGGTGCCGACGGGGTGAGCCGCACGTCGGCACCGGCGAGCGCGGCCACGACGTCGTGCGCCGCGAGCGGTTCGGGGTCGCCGGTGTAGGAGGTGACCAAGGGCAGCTTGGCCCAGGGGAAGGTGCTGATGACCATCTGCGGCCCGATGGCGAAGCCGGCCATCTCGATGCAGATGTCCTCCAGCGCCCGGTAGGTCAACCGCGGGTCGAAGCCGTGGCTCTGCGCGGACAGCCCGGCCAGGAGCGCCGGGTCCGGCTGCAGGTGGGCCTCGCTGCGCAGGTAGTGCTCCAGGACGGGGTTGAAGACGACGTCCTCGTGCAGCTCGAGCACGAAGTCGGAGTGCGCGGCGTCGGTCGGCGTGATCGTGCAGGCGCGCAGCAGCACGGGGGCCCGGGGCGGGACCGGCACGCGGTGCAGCGTCCAGGTCGCGAGCCCGATGGCCAGGAAGCTGGTCTCTAGGCCGTGCTCCCGGCGCATCTCGGTGACCTTGTCGCGGATGCCGCCGAGGCGGCGCGCGGCGTCGGCGAAGGCCACCTGCTCCCGGACGAGGTCGGAGAGCGGCGTGGGCCGCCCGGACAGCAGCTTGGCCACCCCGCCCGGGTGGGCGAGGTTGAGGTCGAAGGTGCCGGTCAACGAGGTGCGGTGCCACAGCAGGGAGTTCGCCCCGCCGAGCTCGGCCACCTCGTGCCGCCACCGTGTCCGGGCGCGCTGGACCGCCTCGACGCGCGCTTCGTCGAGGGTGTTCAAGGGGCGCAGGGAGCTCACCGTCTCAGGCTAACGACTGAGGTCGTGTATGCCGCGAGCACCACCGCGGCGAGCGCGGCGAGGACGCAGAGCCAGGCGTACCCGACGAGGTCCATGACCACCCCGGCCAGGGCTCCGCCGGCGGCGGCGGACAGGCCCATGACGAGGTCGGCGCCGCCCTGCACCGAGGCGCGCTGCCCGACCGGCACGGCCCCGGCGACGGTCCCGGAGCCGGCGACCATGGTGCAGGACCACCCCAGGCCGAGCAGGAAGAGACCGGCGGTCAGGCCCGGGGAGAAGCCGTCGTGGCTGATCCCGGCGAGCAGGCACGCCAGCACGAGGAGGACGGTGCCCAGCAGCACCACGGGCCGGGGCCCGAAGCGGTCGGTGAGCTGGCCGGTGACCGGGGCCAGGCCGTACATCCCGAGGATGTGCAGGCTGATGACGAGGCCGATGAGCTCGATCTCGGCCTCCCCGTGCCGCATGTGCAGCGGCGTCATGACCATGACCGCGACCATGACCACGTGCCCCACCGTGAGCGCGGCGGTGCCCCACAGGGCGGCCGGGGTCGCCCGGATGAGGCGCAGACCGTCGCCGACGTTGCCCTGCCGGCCCACCGGCTGCTCGGTGTCCACCCCGGCCAGGCGGCGGGCGGTGAGGAGCGGGTCGGGCCGCAGCGCGAGCTGGAGGAGCACCGCGGCGAGCCCGAAGCCGATCGCGGAGAAGACCCAGGCCCCGGCGAGCGGCGGCAGCCCGAGCACGCCGGCGACGGCCTTGCCGGGGCCGACCATGTTGGGCCCCAGGACGGACCCGATCGTCGTGGCCCAGACCACCCAGCTGAGCTGACGTCCCCGGCGCTCGGGGGCGGCGAGATCGGTCGCGGCATACCGTGCCTGGCTGTTCGCCGTCGTCGAGGCACCGAAGAGCGTGGTGCCGACGAGCAGCATCCAGAAGGTGCCGGTGGCGGTGGCAGCGATCGCGAGCGCCGCCCCGAGCGCCCCGACGACATACGCCGCGGAGAGGCCGACCCGGCGGCCGCGGCGCCCCATGAGCGCGGCGATCGGGATGGTGAACAGCGCCCCGCCCAGGACCTGGGTGGTCGTGGCCAGGCCGGAGAGTGCGTCCCGGCCGCTGACGTCCGCCGCGACGATCGCCCCCACGGCGATGCCGCTGGCCACCCCGATGCCGCCCAGGGTCTGGCTGCCCATGAGGGTGAGGACGGTGCGGGACTGCAGCTGCGCCGTGTCCGTGGCGTCGAGGGCGTGGTCGGCGGTCACGGGGGAAGTCTCGCAGCCCCGGGACGCGGGGGCATCAGTGGATCTGGGTGCGCCAGCCCGCCGGGACCCTGCCCGCCGGCCCGGGGGCGGGCTGGTCCTCGGGCCGGCTGGTGGGCGCCGCGAGCTGCGGGCCGAGCACACCGGTGCTCTTGGCATAGGACCAGAACCAGTCCTCGCCGGGCTCGAAGCTCTGCACGACCGGGTGCCCGGTCTCCTCGAAGTGGGCGGTCGCGTGCTGGCCGGGCGAGCTGTCGCAGCAGCCCACGTGCCCGCACTCGGCGCACCGGCGCAGGTGCACCCACCAACCCTGGGCGTCGTCGCACTCCACGCACCCGGTGCCGCTCGGCGGCACGTCGGTCCTGATCCCCTCGACGGTCATGGCTGCTCCCTCTCCTAGGCTCGTCCCATTCACGCACGAGCGGGGGTATGCCGTCCACGGGTCGGCCTCGGGCGATGAGTTCCCGGCGGGTCAGCGGTCAGGATGGGACACACGAGCGAACCCGAGGAGAGGACGAGCGATGAGCGAGCAGCAGCCCACGACCGAGGACGTCGAGCCGTTCCGCGCCGTGGTGGTCACCGGGACGGGCGTGCCGGTGGAGGACCTGCGCGACTTCTTCGACAGCGGCTTCCAGCGGCTGGGCGCCGCGCTGCAGGCGCAGGGCGGACCGCCCGCCGGTCCCGCCTTCGCGGCCTACGACCGCCAGCCGTCGGAGACCGTGGACCTGCGGATCGGCTTCCCGGTCGGCCCCGCCGTCGTCGCCGCCGAAGGGGTCGAGGTCATCGACGTCCCCGGCGGACGGGTGGCCCGCCTGGTGCACGAGGGAGGCTACGACGACCTGTCCGGCTCCTGGGACCGGCTGGTGACCTGGGCCCTGGAGCAGGGCGAGCGGCCGGCCGGCTGGTTCTACGAGGAGTACCTCACCGAGCCCACCCCTGACGCGGACCCGGCCGACATGCGCACCCGGCTGACGCTGCCGCTCCAGCCGGCCTGACCCGGCCTCCCAGCCTCACCGGTCTGCGTCCGCCCCGTCGTCCGACAGCTGACCTCGGCGGCGCAGCACCACGAAGGTCGCCACGGCCAGCACGAGGCCGGCGAGGATCGTCAGGAGCGTGCTGGCCGTGCTGCCGAGCGCCTGGGAGAGCAGGATCCGGCTCTGCGACGTCGGGTCGGACAGGATCACCGCGACGAAGACCGCGACCAGGACGGTCGCGAGCATCATCGGGACCCTGGCCCACCACCCGGAGAGGCCCGAGCGCTGCTGCAGCAGCCGGCCGGCCTTGAGGATGCGCCCGGCACGCACCAGCCGCAGCGCCCCGACGACGCGAAGCAGCCGCAGCAGCTGGACCGGGCCGACCGCCAGCACCACGGCGGCCACGACGGCGAGCGTCAGCAGCACGAGCCACCAGTGCCGCAGCAGCCAGGCGCGCCGGTCCTCGGCCACGGCGAAGAGGATCACCGTCTCGGCCACGAGGACCGCCCCGGTCAGCCAGTTCGCGACGGTGCCGACGGTCGAGTAGGGCTCGGCGAGCAGGGTCAGGAAGACCGCGGGGACCGAGGCGAGCGCCGCGACCAGCACGGGCAGCGCCAGCCGCTCCTCCCACTCCTCCTCGCGGCTGCGGGCCACGGTCACCTCCTGCGTGCCCCCGGCAGGATTCGAACCTGCGACACCCGCTTTAGGAGAGCGGTGCTCTATCCCCTGAGCTACGAGGGCGCACCGGGTCGCGCCCGGAACCGGCACATCCTCTCATGCGGGAGCCCGCCGACCGGGTGCTCCCCACGACCTCCGGCACGCCTGAGCCCCCGCCGTGGCGGGGGCTCGGGCGGGTCGGGCTCAGCCGGTGGCGGCCGCGGCGAGGTTGCCGAGGCTGGTCTCCAGCTCCTCCTCCTGGACGAGGGGGAAGCTCACTTTGGTGAGCAGCTCGGGGTCGGTCACCTTGCCCCAGTCGTAGGTGAGCTGCACCTCGGTGCTGTCCGGGCCCTGGGGGGTCAGCTCCCAGACCCACTCCCAGCCCTTGGGCTCGGTGCCGGCCGGTGCGGTCTGCCAGGCCACCAGCTTGTCCTTGGCGTAGCCGGTGACGTGGTTGTCGGTCTGGTAGTCGCCGCCCATGTGCTCGCCGGACATGTTCATGGTGAAGACCTGCCCGGTCTCGGTGATCCGGTCGCCGTGGTCGACGGACTGCACGAAGCCGGAGCCGTCGATCGCGACGTGGTTCTCCGGGAGGGTGAGCACCTCGAAGACGTCCTTGGCGGACACGTCGATGGTGCGGCTGACGGTGATGCTCGTCTGATCGCTCATGGGGCCGACGCTAACGAGGCGGGCGCCGCGACGCGAGCCGAGACGGGCGAGCGCCCGCGACCTGCGACGCTGGGCGCATGGCGACGCACACCTACGAGCTGGGGCTCACCTGGACCGGCAACCGCGGCTCGGGCACGTCCGGCTACCGCGACTACGACCGCTCGGTCCTGGCCCGCAGCGTGGGTATGCCGGATCTCCCGCTCTCCGCGGACCGCGCCTTCCGCGGCGACGCCGGGCGGTGGAACCCCGAGGTGCTGCTGCTCGCGGCGCTGAGCGAGTGCCACCTGCTGTCGCTGCTGCACGTGGCGGTGACGCACGGCGTCACGGTCGTGGACTACACGGACGCACCCGTGGGCACCATGGAGCAGTCCGGGATCGGCGGTCGGTTCACCCGGGTCCTGCTGCGCCCCGTGGTGACGGTCACGGACACCGAGCACGTCGAGCTCCTGCCGCAGCTGCACGCGGAGGCGGCGCGGGCCTGCTTCATCGCCTCCTCGGTGAACTTCCCCGTGGACCACGACCCACGGACGGTCGTGGCGCCGCCGCCCGCGACCTGAGGCGGCTACGAGGCCTGCAGCCGGACCGTCCGGGCCCCCGGGATCGAGGCATACCGGTCCGGGGTGCAGGTGAGGAGCACCACCTGCACGTCCTCCCCACCGGCGGCCCCACCCCCGAGCACCTGGCTCATCTGCTCCAGCCGGTCCGGGTCGGTCCACCCCAGGGCGTCGTCGATGACCACCGGCACACCCCGCGCCGGGTCCACCAGCTGTGCCACGGCCAGCCGGGCCAGGATGCCGAGCTGCTCCCTGGCCCCGCCGGAGAGCTGGTCGTGCGGCACGGTGGTGCCGTGCAGGGTCCGGGCGACGACGCTCAGCTGCTCGTCGACGGTGACGCCGAAGGTCTGGCCGTAGACCCGCCGACCGAGCCGCTCCAGCGCCTCGGTGAAGGGTCGGACGTAAGCCCGGTGGGCCGCGTCGCGGTGCTCGTGCAGCGTGGTCCGCAGGTGCCGTGCCGCCCGGGCCCGTCGGTCGAGCGCGACGAGCCGTCGCTCGGCCTCGTCCAGGCCCGCGACGGCGAGGTCGTACAGCTCCTGGCGCCCCTCGCCGGCCGCCTGCTCGACGTGCCCGGTGAGGGTGTGCATCCGGTCCCGCGCCTCCCCGAGCTCGTGCTGCGCCCGGGTCAGGGCGCCCTCGGCGCGCGCGAGCGCGGCCGTGACGGCGTCCGCCCCGGCGTCGCTGAGGGCCGTCCGCGCCGCCTCGGCCCGCACCCGGGCCTCCTCCAGCGTGGCCGTCCGGCTGCTGGCCCCGGCCGCCAGCTCGTCGTCGCTCGCGACCTCGCGGGACCCGGACAGCTCGGTGACGGCACGGTCGTGCCGGGCCCGCTCACCCTCGACGCGCCCGACGAGACGGTCCAGCTCGGCCTGGACCCTGCGGGCCTCCTCCCGCCGTGCGCTCATGGTCGCGCCCGCGCCGCGCCGCGCCTCACGGGCCTCCCGCAGCTTCCGCCCGGCCGCGTGCTCCGCCTGACGCGCGGCGTCCACGTCGCCGCCGGGCTGCCACTCCTCGACGTCCGCCGTCGCCACCGTGAACCGGTGGCGCGCCTGCTCGAGGCGCCGCAGCAGGCTCGGCGCGGCGGCGCCGGCCTCCACCTGCGGCAGGTCCGCCGCGGCGCCGTGGGCGCGCAGCACGGACTCCAGGTCGCGTCGCGCCTCGCGCCACGTCGCCTCCGCGGTCTCCGTCGCCCGCGCCGCGGTCCGGAGCCCGTCCAGGTCCGTGTGGCCGGCGCGGTCCAGCGACGAGACGAGGGCTTCCCGCGCACGGTCCAGGGCGGCCACGCGTCCCGCGGAGTCCGCCGCCGCGCGCACGACCACGTGGGCCGCTCCCGGCACGTCCACCTCCAGGTCGTCGGTGGCGACGAACGTCCGTTCCTCGCCGGCGCTCACGGGGCCGTCCTCCTGATCGGCGCCCCGCACCGTCACCCCCGAGCCGTCCGACAGCGCACGGACGACGACGCGCGGGCTGGCGGCCTCGTGGCGGGCCCGCTGGACCTCGAGCTCGTGCGCCAGCGCCTCGACCTCGCGGACCGTCTCACGGGTGACCGGTCGTGCGGGGACGGCCTCGCGTGCCCGGTCCACGGCGGCGGCCCGCTGGTCGATCTCGGCGAGCACGCCCTCGAGCCGCCGGACCTCCTCGTGCTGCTCCAGGCGGTCCAGCTCGGCCCGGGCCTCTTCGAGCCGCGTCTCGGCCGTCTCGACCAGGGCCTCGGTGCGGCGCGTCTCCCCCTGCGCCCCCTCGACCTGGGAGAGGAGCTCCTGCGCCGCACGGGCGAGCCGGTCCATCTGCTCCTCGTGCCCGGCGAGCACCTCCTCGAGGTCGGCGACCTCGCGCACCTGGATGCGCCGTCGCCCGACCTCCGCCTCGGCGGCCCGCGCGAGCTCAGCGGCCTCACCCAGGCGCGCGGAGGCGGACTCCTCCGCGGCGACGAGCGCGGCGATCCCGGCGGCCCGGTCCTGCGCCCCGGTGAGCGCGCCCCGCGCCTCGTCCGCCTCGCCGGTCAGGGCAGCGACCCGCTCCCGCGCGGTGGCCAGCAGCTCCAGCAGCTCCTCGGCCTCCACGACCCGGCGATGGGCCTCGGCGACCTCGGACTGGGACTGCGCGTGGTCGGCGATCGCGGCCTTGTAGTCGCCCGTGGGCCGGCCGGTGCGCGCGGTGAAGTAGCTGAGGTACTCCTCCTCCACGAGGTCCAGCACCCGCTCCCCGCCACCGTCGTGCAGGTGCGCGTCCGCGGCGGTGTCCAGGGCCTCGCGCAGCACGCCGCTGGAGACCAGCGGCAGCACCGTCCCGTCCCCCGACTGGGTCAGCCGCAGCGCCTCCCAGAGCGTCGTGTCCAGGCACCCGCGCAGGAGCTGCTCCAGCCGCTCCTGGGCCGCCGACCCCGTGAGCTGCTCCGGCCGGGGCGCCAGCACCTCCAGCTCGGTCATCGGGCTGCGCAACCACCGCTTGGCCAGCCGCAGCCGCTGGCCGTCGAGGGTGAACTCGGCCTCGACGTAGGGCCCGACGTCGCGGCCGATCGGCTGCAGCGCCTGGGCCCGCGCGCTGCGGGACGTCGACTTCAGCTCGAGCAGCCGGTCGAAGGCCTCGAGCAGCGTCGACTTGCCGATCTCGTTGGGGCCCTCGACCACCACGACACCGCTCTCCGGCAGGTGCACGGTGCGCTCGGCGACGCCCCGGACGTCGCGCAGGGTGATCCGGTGCAGCCTCACGACCCGCTCCTGCTCAGCCGGTAGAGCAGCGCGAGGGCGTCGCGCGCGCTCGCCTCGTCGTCCGGCCGCCCGGCCAGGAAGGGCGCCGACGACGTCTCGACCGGGGCCTCCTGCGCGGACGGGGAACCAGCGGGCGCGGGGCGCTGCGCCTCGGCGCGGATCTCCTCGACCGCCGGTCCCAGGAAGCCGCCGAGCTCCAGCTCCGCCCAGGCGGCGTCGTCGTCGGCCACCACCAGGTCCCGGTGCTGCTCGCGCTCGACCAGTGCCCCCAGCCGGTCGGCGTGCCGACCGCGCACCTCCTCCAGGCGCGCGTGCTCCACGACGCCGAGCATGCCCCGCAGGTTGAGGAAGACGACAGTGCGGTCCGGGTCGGGCAGCGCCGCGAGCTCGGCGTCGAGCGACGCCACGTCGGCGTCGGAGTCGACCTGCCGGTCGAGCACGGTGAAGCCCCAGGTCCCGACGCGGTGCCCCCGCACCCGGACCCTCTCCCCGGACGGCGCGCCCGGGTCGACCTCCACGACGAGCGCCTCCCCCGGGGCCACCTCCGTCTCCCGGGTGGGCTCCGGCGTGCCGGCATACTGCAGGTCGGCACGCCCGGCGACCTCGGTGCGCGAGTGGCGGTCGCCGAGGGCGACGTAGTGGACCTGCCCGGCGTCGAGGGCCTGGACCAGCGGCCCGGTCGCGATCGTCGCGTGGTCGCGCCACTCCGGGTCGAAGGTGTCGACGCCGCCGTGCCCGACGACCACCCGGGTCACCCCCTCGGGCGCCGGCCCGGGCGGGAGCAGGCCCATCGCCTCGGCCACGAGGTCGCGCCCCGGGTGCTTGCTCTCCCACGGCGCGGCGACCAGCTCCACGCCCGGGGACACCTCGTGCACCCCGGCACGCTCCAGCACGTGCACGTGGCCGGGCCGTTCTGCGAGGAAGAGCGCGGAGCGGTAGACCGAGGCGGCGTCGAGCGGGTCGTGGTTGCCGGGCAGGAGGTAGACCGGCACCGGCACGGTGCGCAGCGCGTCGAGCGCCCGACGCACCGTGCGCCCGGTCAGGTGGTTGCTCTCGAAGACGTCGCCGCAGACGACGACGAAGGCGCAGTCCTGCGCCGCCGCGACCTCCCCCAGACGCCGGATCGCGTCGGTCCGGGCGGCCGTGAAGCGCGACTGTGCCTCGGGCTCGAGGAAGCGGCGGGTCATGCCGATCTGCCAGTCCGCCGTGTGCAGGAACCGGACCATCGTCATCGCCTCCTCTCACCGGTGCACCAGGTCGTCCCTCCACCGTAGGAGAGGCCGCCGACAGACCCGCGGACCACGCGGCCCGTGTCGCCTCCCGACCGCGTCACACCAGGAGCCGGGCGAGCGCATACCCCCCGGCCGCGGCCCCGAGACCCAGCAGCAGCGTCGCACCCAGGTATGCCCCGGCCCGGTCCCGGTCGCGCCCGCCGAGCTCACAGGTCTGGACGGCGAGGGTGCTCCACGTCGTGAGCGCACCGCACAGACCCGTGCCGAGCAGCAGGAAGAGCCAGGGGGCGAGGGCGTCGGCCAGCCCGACGAGCACGCCCAGCGCGGCCGCCCCGACGAGGTTGACGAGCAGCACGCCCCGCACCGGGCCCAGCGGGGGGCGGGAGAGCAGGTGCCGGAGCATCGCCCCGACCGCGCCGCCCGCCGCCACGAGGGCGGCCGCGAGGAGCCACGGCATACCGCTCACGAGGCACCACCCCGCGCCAGCCGCGCCCCCAGACCCGCCGCGGCGACGCAGAGCGCGGCGGTGACCACGAGGTAGACGAGCCCCACGAGGGGGTCGACCCGGCCGAGCAGGGCGGTCTGCACGGCATACGTGGAGAAGGTCGTGAACCCCCCGAGCAGCCCGGTCCCCACGCCGGGCCGTAGCCAGTGGGGGTGGCGGTGCCGGTCGTCGTGCACGACCAGCCAGCCCAGGGCGGCGCTGCCCAGCACGTTGGTGACCAGGGTCGCCCAGGGCCAGCCGGAGCCGGCCGGGAGCAGCAGCTCGAGGCACCAGCGCAGCACCGCACCGAGCCCGCCGCCGACCGCGACGGCCAGGAGGGTGGGGACGTGCCGGGTCGCGGGCGCAGGGGCCTGGGACGAGGACACGGTGCGACCCTATCCGCGGTCGTACACTGGAGTTCATGGATCGACAGTGCGCCGACGCGCAACCTCCGAGTCCCCGGCCGGGCGATGACCTCGTCCGGCTGCCCGACGGCGCGGGGGGCGCCGCATGCTGATCGTCGGCGGCATCGCCGTCATCGTCGTCCTCACCCTCATGACCGGCTACTTCGTCGCCCAGGAGTTCGCCTACGTCAGCGTGGACCGCGGACGGCTGCGGCACCTCGCCGACGAGGGTGACGCCGCCGCGCAGCGGGCGCTCAAGGTCACCTCGCGCCTGTCCTTCACGCTCTCCGGCGCCCAGTTCGGCATCACGGTCACCGCCCTCATGGTCGGCTACCTCGGCGAGGCGTTGCTCGTGCGCGGGCTGACCGACTCGTATGCCGACGCCGGGCTGCTCGCGCGGGCGGCGATGATCTCGCTGTTCTCCATCGGCACCCTCGTCTTCTCCACCGTGCTGCAAATGGTCATCGGCGAGCTGGGCCCCAAGAACTGGGCGATCGCGCGCCCCGTGCCGCTGGCCCGGGCGCTGTCCCGCAGCACCCTCATCTACCTCACGATCCTCGGCCCGGTCATCGCGCTCTTCGACAAGGCCTCCAACGCGCTGCTGCGCTCGGTGGGCATCGAGCCGGTGGAGGAGCTGCCGCAGGGCGCCACCCCCGAGGACCTCACCCGGATCATCGCCGAGTCGCACAGCGGGGGGACGCTGGACGAGGACCTGTCGACCCTGCTCGGGCGCGGCCTGGCCTTCCGGGACCGCGTGGCCGAGGAGGTCATGACGCCGCGGACCTCGGTCCAGACGATCCAGGCCGACGAGCAGGCCGCGGTCGTGCTCGACGCCCTGCAGAGCGGGCACTCCCGCTTCCCGGTCATCGGCCGCGACATCGACGACATCGTCGGCGTGATCGGGCTGCACGACCTGCTCGACGTCGAGCCCGAGGTGCGCCGCACGGCCCTGGTGCGCGACCTGGCCGACGACGCCCTCATCCTGCCGGAGTCGCTGCCGCTGCCGAAGGTCCTCGAGGCGCTCCGGGAGGGCCACCAGCAGATGGCCGTCGTCGTCGACGAGTACGGCGGCTTCGCCGGGATCGTGACCTTCGAGGACGTCGCCGAGGAGGTCGTCGGGGAGATCTGGGACGAGGACGACGACGAGGAGGCCACGAGCGCCGCACGCCCGGACGGGATCTGGGACCTCTCGGCCCGGTTGCGGATCGACGAGGTCGCCCAGCTGACCGGCGTGGAGCTGCCCGAGCACGAGCACTACGACACGCTGTCCGGCCTGGTCCTGGACCAGCTGGGCCGCACGGCCGACGAGGGGGACAGCGTGGTCGTCACCTGGAACAGCCGGGACGGGGAGGGCGAGGAGTATGTCCACCTCACCCGGATCGACGTCGTCACCACCCAGCGCTACGTCCCGGAGACGGTGACCCTGCACCCGATGGTCACCCGCACGCTCGAGGAGTGGCGCGACCTCGGCGACGAGGAGCGCGAGCACCTCGGCGACGGGCTGGTCATCGCCACCGCCCAGGCCGAGGACCAGCTGGAGGTGGCCCGATGAGCACCACCCAGGCCCTCCTGGTCAGCCTCGTGCTGCTCGTCGCCAACGGCTTCTTCGTCGGGGCCGAGTTCGCGATCGTCGCAGCCAAGCGACACCGGCTCGAGGAGCGCGCGGAGGCCGGCAGCCGGTCGGCGCGCGCGGCCGTCGACGCCTCGAGGGAGCTGTCCCTCATGCTCGCCGGGGCCCAGCTCGGCATCACGCTGTGCACGCTGGCCCTCGGCGCCCTGGCCAAGCCGGCCGTCGCCTACCTGCTCGAGCCGGTCATCCACGCCCTCGGCGTCCCCGACGTGGCGGTGCACGCCATCGCGGTCGTCTTCGCCGTGTCCATCGTGGTCTTCCTGCACATGGTCGTGGGCGAGATGGCGCCGAAGTCGTGGGCCATCTCCCACCCGGAGAGCTCGGCGATGCTGCTGGCGCTGCCCTTCCGCGCCTTCACCTGGCTCGCGCGCCCCGTCCTGTGGCTCATGAACGCCCTGGCCAACCTGCTGCTGCGCCTGGGCGGCATCGACCCGGTGGACGCCCTGGGCAACGCGCAGAGCCCGGCCGACCTGCAGCTGCTGCTGGCGCAGTCGCACGAGCACGGGGTGCTCGAGGACGCCGACCACCAGATCCTCACCGGGGCCCTGCGGCTCGAGGAGGAGACGGTCGAGGCCGTGATGTTCGGGACGACCGAGGCGGTCACCATCCCCCGCACCGCCACCGCGGCGGACGTCGAGCGCATCAGCCACGCCAGCGGCCGGTCCCGGCTGTTCGTCGTGGAGCCCACCGGCCGGCAGGGCCAGCAGCGCATCCGCGGGCTGGTCCACGTGCGCGACGCCATCCTCGCCTCGGCCCAGGGCCGCGGCGGAGGGTCGCTCGGCGACTTCCTGCAGCCGGTGGCCTCGCTGCCGGCGTCCATGCCGCTCATCGACGCGGTCTCCAGCCTGCGGCAGCAGCGCGGCCAGCTCGCGCTCGTGCGCGACGATGCGGGCCGGGTCGTCGGGATGGCCTCGATGGAGGACATCCTGGAGCAGATCCTCGGCGAGTTCGACGACGAGTCCGACCCCGAGAGCGACAGCGCCGACGCCGGTGCCGACGAGCAGCCGGCGCCCCAGGTGCAGGCCTCCCCCGCCTGACCGGCATACCCCGGCACCCACGCCTGACCGGCATACCCCCGCACGCGCGCCTGACCGGCATACCCCAGGCGCCCGAGCCGGAGGTGCCTCTGCCGGAATTCGACTACTGCTCCGCTCGCCATGGCGACGATTCGAGAGGTCGAATTCGGGATCTGCCCGTTCGCGACGACGTGGGCGCCCGGGGAGGATCGGTGCGCCTGCACGCATCCTCACCGCCGCAGGCCCGTCACCCGGGGAGGGTCGGTGCACCTGCACCCATCCTCCCCACGCCACTCCTCACGCCCGCGTCCCCCGGGTATGCCGAAGGGCCCCGGCCGCAGTGCGGTCGGGGCCCTTCGTGCGGGCTCGTGCGAGGGCTGGGTCAGCCCACCCGGCCGTAGCCGGAGACGCCACCGAAGACGGCGCGGTACTGGCTCGGGATGCCCGGGCGGCCAGAGTCGTACATCATGCCGTTACCGGCGTAGATGCCGACGTGGTAGGCCGGGTAGCCGAAGAAGATCAGGTCGCCCGGCTGGGGGTTGCTGACCGGGGTGGCGTAGGACTGCTGGGCCGCGGCGGTGCGCGGCAGCGAGATGCCGGCCTGGCCGAAGACCCAGGAGGTGTAGCCGGAGCAGTCGAAGCCGGTGGCGGGGCTGGAGCCGCCGTAGGAGTACATGTAGCCGGTGTAGGCGGCGGCGATGCCAAGGATGCCACCGCTGGGGGCCGGAGCGGCGGGCTCGGGCTCCGGCTCGGCCTGGACGACCGGCTCGGGCTCCGGCTCCGCCTGCACGGCGGGCTCGGCCTGGACGGCGGGCTCCGGCTGGGCCTGACGCTCGTTGGTGCGGCTGGCGGTGGTCTCCTCACGGGTGGAGACCTGCTCGGCGGCCTGCTCGGTCACCTGGTCGGTGGCCGGGGCGGCCTGCTCGACGACCGGCTCCGGCTCGGGCTCCTCGACGACCGGGGTGAAGGCGGTGAAGCCCCCGATGCCGAACGAGGCCAGGTCGACGTCCTCGGGCGCAGCCACGGCCTCGGCCGGGCGGTCCACGGTCACGGTGCGGTCGGCGGTCACCTGACCACCGATGCGCTGCAGACCCTCGCCACGGTCCTGGGGCAGGTCCGGGGTGGCGTTGGCGGTCAGGGCCACGCCGGCCAGCAGGCCGGTCGAGGTGGCCGCGACAGCCGCCGTGCGGGTCAGGGCGGAGCTGGTCGTGCTGAGGCGACCGGGCCGACGGTGCCGGCCGGTGATGCGCTGCGTCATGTAGTTCCTCCAGTGCCTGCGGGGTGAGCTGTCGGGCTAGGGCTGGAGTGCCCCTGGTCCGACAGGGCCGGACCGTTCGCCCCAAGGAACCGGAATCGGTTCCAGAGGTGGTTCCCCCGCTCCTGTCAAGCGGTGTTCGTACGTGCCACGGCCCCGGCTGCGCGCGGACAGGACTAGGCAGTTGCGCTTCGGGGGTCCCCCCAGGGAGGAGGACTCATCGAGAGTACACAGAGCCGGTAACAAATGTCACGCTGAGGTAACGACGCTGTGGACAACTCGTGACGGCCCCACCAGCAACATGCCCTCTGACCTGCGGATTCGTCGTCCGACTTGACCGATCTCCCAGGTTACGGGTGAGCCATCTCACACGTCAGGAGGCGTCCTGGGGGACGCAGAAGATGTGCGCGGCGACGTCCGTCGGCAGCGACACGGCCTCGCCCTCGAGCGCCTCCACGATGGTCCGGCCGTCCTCGCCCCAGACCTCGACGGCGGCCCCCGGGCGCACGCCCGACTCCAGCAGCAGCCCGAGCACCTCGGGGTCCACCTGGACGGGCTCCCCGAGCCGCACCACGGTGGTCGCGGTGCGACCCTCCTGCTCGGCGAGCTCGCTGCTCGCGACCCCCTGCGCGGACGGCGCCTGCGCCTGCCCGAGCTCGTCGAGCCCCGGCACGGGGTTGCCGTAGGGCGAGCTGGTGCCGTCCTCGACGAGCTCGAGGATGCGCTTCTCCACCTGCTCGCTCATGACGTGCTCCCAGCGGCACGCCTCGTCGTGGACGTAGGCCGGGTCCAGCCCGATGACGTCCATGAGCAGCCGCTCGGCCAGCCGGTGCTTGCGCATGACCCGGACCGCGGACCTGCGCCCGTGGTCGGTCAGCACGAGGTGACGGTCCTCGGCCAGCTCCAGCAGCCCGTCGCGCTCCATCCGGGCGACGGTCTGGGACACGGTGGGCCCGGACTGGCTCAGCCGCTCGGCGATCCGTGCCCGCATGGGCAGGACGCCGTCCTCCTCCAGCTCGAAGATCGTCTTGAGGTACATCTCCGTCGTGTCGATCAGGTCGCCGCTCACGGTGCCATCCTAGGGTCGGGGTCCGACAGGCGCGGGTGCTGCGCCCGTCTCACGGCTGGATCCTGCTGCGTCGCCAGGCGGCCGGGTCGTCCAGGCCACCCTGCGCGGCACGCTCCCAGACCAGACGGTCGTGCAGCCGGTCGCGTCGGCCGGCCCACACCTCGACCCGCTCGGGGACGATGCGGTAGCCGCCCCACGTCTCCGGTCTGGGCACGTCGTCGGGGCTCCCCCGGTCCGGCCAGCGCTGCGCGCACTCCTGGTATGCCCGCTCCAGCGTCTCCCGGTCGGCGACCGGGGCGCTCTGGGTCGAGGCGTGGGCGCTGATGCGCGAGCCGTAGGGCCGGCTGCGGAAGTAGTCCTCGACGAGCTCCTCGGGCAGCTCCTGCGCCCGGCCGCGGAAGCGCACCGCCCGGAACATGCCGGCCCAGGTGAGGGTCGCCGCGACCTTGTCGTTGGCGGCCAGCTGCAGGCCCTTGGCCGAGTCGGTACTGGTGAGGAAGCCCGGCCCCCCGGGGTCGAGGAAGCGCATGAGGACCGCGCGGACGTCGGGCATACCGTCGGTGTCGACCGTCGCGACCCACAGCGCCGCCGGCTCGGGGACGTCCCCGTGCTCCTCGTGCCGCGCCAGCGCCTGGTCGAACCACTCCCGGACCAGGGGCAGCGGCGCCTCCGGCGCGTCCTGCTCGAGGATCCCCTCGCCGGTGTAGTCGGTGCGGCCGCCCAGCGCCCCGCTCATCGCCGGCCCCGGCGCGGGAGGTGGACGGTGCGGCGCAGCTCGTCGGGGGTGTGCCGCTTGCCCGGGTCCGCGTTGAGCAGCAGCGTGTCGAAGGGCGCGTCGGTGTGCGGGTGCACGCCGACCGGCTCGTTGCGGGAGAAGACCACCCAGTAGGGCTGGCCGCGGTGGAAGACCTGCTGCAGCGAGCCCTCCACGACGGTGTCCGCGTGCGCGAGAGCGTGCTTGCGCGGGTTGGTGCGCGTCCGCGCGGCCTGGTCCTGGACGAACCGGGTCGCGGGCTCACGCTGCTTGAGGATCTGGTCGACGACCTGCGGACCGTACTTCTGGGCCATGGCGTACACCACGGGCCCGTACTTGATCGCCTGCTTGGCCAGCCGGGTCTTTCCACCGGGCACGGGTCCTCCTGCGGATCTGGGGTGCCCCGCCAGACTAGGCGGTGACTCTGGGTCAACGCCCGACGGCATACCCCTGCATTCCCCGGGGGTTCGCGCCGGCGCTGAGCACACCGGTCTCCGGGTCGCGGGCCACGGCGCACATCCGCCCCAGGCTCCACGGCCCCTGGTCCAGCACCTCGTGGCCGCGGGCGCGCAGCCCGTCCAGCACCTCGTCGCCGAGCCGGGACTCCGCGACGAGCACGCGGGGCTCGCTGGCGCGCGGGTGGAAGGAGCCGGGGAAGCTGGTGGTGTGGAAGACCGGGGCGTCGATCGCCTCCTGGAGCTCGGCGCCCCCGACGAGGTGGCGCAGCAGGAAGACGCTCTGCCACTGGTCCTGCTGGTCGCCGCCGGGGGTGCCGCACGCCAGGACGGGTATGCCCTCGCGCAGCACCATCGTCGGCGTGAGCGTGGTCCGGGGCCGCCGGCCGGGCACGAGCGAGCTGGGCAGCCCCTGCTCGAGCCACATCATCTGCAGCCGGCTGCCGAGGGCGAAGCCGAGCTCGGGGATGAACGGGCTGGACTGCAGCCAGCCGCCGCTGGGGGTTGCGGAGACGAGCATGCCCCAGCGGTCGACCACGTCGACGTGGCAGGTGTCGCCCCGGGTCGCGCCGTCCCGCTGCACGGTGGGCTCCCCGGCGCTGCCGTCGGCGGCGTCCGCGCCGGCTCCCTCGGTGACCAGCGCCTGCTCGGCCAGCCGCGGCTCGCGGCCGCCGGGCGAGCCGGGTCGCAGCTCGCGGGAGGCGCGGGCGTCGATGAGGCCGGCGCGGTCGGCGAGGTAGGCCTCGTCCAGGAGGTCGGCCATCGGGAAGGCGTCCTCGCCCGCGCTGTCCCCCAGCCACGCCTCCCGGTCCGCCATGGCGAGCTTCCACGCCTCGACGAGGGTATGCACGCCCTCGACGGTGTCGAGGTCGGTCACGTCGGCGTCGCCGGCGGCCATCTCGTCCACCATCGCCAGCACCTGCAGCAGCGCCGGGCCCTGGCTCCACCGGCCCGCCTTGGCGATCGTGTGGCCGCGCCACTGCGCCGTGACCGCATCCTCCCAGGTGGCCTCGAAGGAGGTGACGTCGTCGGCGGTGATGACGCCGGGCAGCACCGCCCCGCCGCTGTGCCGGAAGGCCCGACGGGCGAAGGCGTCGATCGCCTCGGCGACGAAGCCCTGGCGCCAGGCGGCGAGGACCGCGTCGATCCCGTCCTCGCGGGAGCCGCCGCCCCGCACCGCGTCCCGCTCGGCCTCCAGCAGCCGCTCCAGGGTGTCGGCCCAGGCCGGGTTGGTGACGATGCTGCCGGGCGCGGGGGGCTCGCCCCCCGTCAGCCACTGGTCGGCGGAGGTGTGCCAGTCGGACTCGAAGAGCTCGCGCACCGACGCGATGGTGCTGCTGACCCGTGGCACGACCGGGTGGCCGTGCCGGGCGTAGTGCAGGGCCGGTTCGAGCGCCTCCTGCGCGCTGACCGTCCCGCGGTCGCGCAGCAGGGTCAGCCAGGCGACGGTCGCCCCCGGCACCGCGGTGGCCAGCGGCCCGGACCCGGGGACCCGGTCCAGCCCCGCGGCGGCGAAGTGCTCCGGGGTCGCGCCGGCGGGCGCCGGACCCTGGCCGCACAGGACGCGCGGGGTGGGGTCCTCGACCGAGGAGACGATGAGCGGCAGGTCGCCACCGGGGCCGTTGAGGTGCGGCTCGACGACCTGGAGCGCGAAGCCGGCGGCGACCGCACCGTCGGCGGCGTTGCCGCCGAGCTCGAGCAGGCGCATACCGGCGGAGGAGGCGATCCAGTGCGTGCTGGAGACCATGCCGACGGTGCCGGTGAGCGTGGGGCGGGTGGTGAACTCCATGGTCAGCCCAGGGTCGCCAGGACGGGGACGAGGATCAGGGCGGCCAGCGCCACCAGCACGACGACGCGACGGGTTCGGGCACTCATCAGGTCACCTTCTCAGGAAGTGGCTCGGTCATGCGCACCAGGTAGACCGGGCGGGGCCAGCGGGCGCGGAAGCGCAGCCGCAGCTGGTCGTGGCGCATGACGTAGGCGGAGGCCAGGACTGCCGTGGCACCGCACATGACGGTGGCGATGAGCACCGTCGCGCGGGCGCCGAACTGCTCGGCGAACCAGCCGAGGAAGGGCGAGCCCAGCGGCGTGCCCCCCATGAAGACCGTCATGTAGAGCGCCATCACCCGGCCGCGCACGGCCTGGTCGACGCTGAGCTGCACCATGGCGTTCGCGCTCACCATGACGGTCAGCGCGAAAAGCCCGGTCGGGATGAGCAGCAGCGTGTATGCCGTGAAGTTCGGCGCGAGCGCGATGAGCGCGGTGCAGCCGGAGAAGGCGGCCAGCGAGCCCAGGAGCAGGCGCCACCGCGGGCGGTCCCGCCGGGCCGCGAGCAGGGCACCGGCCAGCGACCCGATCGCCATGACCGAGCCGGTGACCCCGAACTCGGCGACGTCCTTGCCGAAGACCTCGGTCGACATGAGGGCGTTGAAGATCTGGAAGTTCATGCCGAAGGTGCCGTGCATGAAGGCGATGACGAGGATGAGCTGGATGTCCGGTCGACCGCGGACGTAGGCGATGCCCTCGCGCACCTTGCCCCGTGGCCCGGTGCGGTCGCGGACCGCGAGCTGGGAGGTGTCCATCGCCAGCAGCGCGATGATGACGGCGACGAAGGTCAGCGCGTTGATGAGCAGCGTGGGGCCGGTCCCGACCGCCGCGATGAGCAGGCCCGCGACACCGGGGCCGATGAGCCGGCCGGAGTGGAAGGACGCGGAGTTCAGACCCACGGCATTGGTGATCTGCGCCTTGGGGACCATCTCGGAGACGAAGGCCTGACGGGCGGGGGCGTCGACGGCGGACGCGGTGCCGGAGAGGAAGGCGAGGATGAACATGTGCCACAGCTGCATGTGGCCGGTGAGCACCGCGACGCCCATGACGGTGGCGAAGAAGGCCATGGCGCTCTGGCTGACGAGCATGACCCTGCGTTTGGAGAAGTTGTCGCTGATGGCCCCTGCGAAGGGGGAGAAGAGCAGGATCGGCAGGAACTGCAGCCCGGTGACCAGGCCCAGGGCCTGCGCCGAGTTGTCGGTGAGCTCGGTGAGCACCACCCAGTCCTGGGCGATGCGGCCCATCCAGGTGCCGGTGTTGGAGATGATCCCGCCGGTGGCGTAGATCCGGTAGTTGCGCACCGAGAGCGCGGAGAACATCGCGCTCACCGGGACACCTCCCGGTCGGGGGCCTGCGACGCCCGGTCCGGCTGACCGGCGGTCGCGGTCGCGAGCAGCCCTTCGATGAGGTCGGTGGCGCGGCGCAGCAGCTCGCGGTCCACGCCGCTCAACCCCTCCAGCCGCGCCGCCATCCAGGCGTCGCGCAGCTCGCGCTCGCGGGTCACGACGGCCAGGCCCTCGTCGGTGAGGGAGAGCCGCACGAGACGACCGTCGTCGGCGTCGGTGGCGCGGTCGACGTAGCCCAGCTCGGTGAGCTGCCCCACGGTCCGGCTCATGCTCGGCGGGCTGACCTGCTCGATCCCGGCCAGCTCGCCCAGCGTGCGCTCCTGCTCGCTGAGGCGCACCAACACGCTGAAGTGGTGGGGGGCGATCGTGTTGCCGGCGTCGAAGCGCACCCGGCGGGCCACCCGCATGCACGCGATCCGCAGGTCGTGCGCGAGGGCGGCGGTCGCGGGGTCCGGGGAGGTGTCAGGCATACCTTCGTTAGTCTATCTCATTACCTCATCTAACGATAATCGGTACAGGGGCCCACGGCGCTACGGTGGTCGGGTGAGCACGGCACCGCGTCCCCGCGACGACGACGTCCATCCCCCCGAGGTCACGCTGCGCACGATCACCCTGGTCCGCTGGGGCATCCTCGGGTGGGTCGTGGTGCTGGCGGTCGTGCTGGCCGTGCCCCCGTTGCGCAGCGGAGAGCGCGACTGGTGGGTGTGGGTGCCGGTCGCCGGGGCCGTACTCGGGGCGCTGGGGTATGCCTACCTGCGCCGCGGCAAGGGCAACGCCGCCGAGGCCTGAGGCCGCCCGGCGGTGGTCCCGCCGGAAAGGACGCTCAGCGCTCGCTGAAGACGATCTCCGCGTCGTCGTCGAGCACCGGGGGGTCGATCTTCTCACCGGCCGGCTGCTCGACGTCGACCTCGCTGTGCGCCCCGCAGCCGAAGTCCAGGGCCACGACGGAACCGTCCGCGGGCGACCACTCGTTGGCGCAGACGCCGAAGACGGTGCGCAGCGCGCCGGACATCGGCAGGAAGTAGCCGCAGGTCCGGCACGGCTTCGGCGCCTTGCGGGCGCTCTCGCTGGCCGGGCCGTGGTCGCCGTCGTGCCAGCGGGTCGCCGCGGCGTCGCGCCCCTCGGCGGACAGCACCCGCGGCCGCCCGAGGCCCAGCTCCCACAGCGCCACGGCGTCGACGTCCTCCTCGCCGGTGGCCTCGAAACCGGCCTCCAGCCGTGGGTCGTCCGCGACGAAGGCGGTGCGGTCGCCGGGTCCGATGTCGCCCGGGGCCAGGCGCTCGGCATACGGCACCCACTCCGGGGAGAGCATCGCCTCCTCGCCGGGGAGCAGGTGCACCTCGCTGACGGTGGCCTTGCGGGCGCGCGGGACGCGGGAGAGCGTCACCGCCCAGCGCCACCCGGGGTAGGCGGCCGCCGTGCAGGAGAAGTAGTGCGTCGCCAGCCGCTCGGCCTCCAGGACGACCTCGACGTGGTCGCCGACGGTCCCCGGCTCCGCGATCTCGGCGGCCGCCGCCCGGGCCACCTCGACGGCACCGGTCAGCACGGCATCGCTCCTGGGAGTGGGCATACGGGCTACTTCCCCGCCTCGAACTGGTCGGCGACCGCGCGCAGCGCCTTGGCCATCGCGGTGCCGTGGGCGCGGTCCGGGTAGTGCCCCTTGCGCAGCGAGCTGGACGCCTGGTCGAGCAGCGTGATGAGGTCCTCGACCACGACGACCATCTCGTCGGCGGGCTTGCGGTCGCGCATCGTCAGACCGCGCGACACCGAGGGCGCCGGGTCGACCAGCCGCACGTGCAGCGCCTGGTCGCCGCGCTTGCCGGCGACCACGTCGAACTCCACCTTGCTGCCGCGCGGGAGCGCGCCCACGCCCTCGGGCAGGGCGGAGCGGGGGACGTAGACGTCACTGCCCTCGTCGCTGGACACGAAGCCGAAGCCCTTGTCCTCGTCGAAGAACCTGACCTTGCCGGTGGGCACGGGAGCACCTCACGAAAGTGTGTGGGGATGAAACGGGATCACCCGAGGATATCGCCCGCGGCGGCAGGGGTCGAATGCCTTGTCGGACGGCACCGGTCCCGCTGCCGCGCCCTCGGGTATGCCTCAGGCCGCCAGGGCGACCTCGGCACCGTCGTCCAGGCGCCCCGGGACCTCCGGGCGCGCGGAGCCGGCGGCGACGAGGGCGGCATACGCGCCGCCGGAGCGCAGCAGCTCGGCGGGCGGTCCCTGCTCGACGATCCGGCCGGCCTCGAGCACGACGACGAGGTCGGCGTCCCGGACGGTCGAGAGCCGGTGCGCGATCCTCACCACGGTGCGGTCGCGCCCCACCCGGTCCAGGGCCTCCTGCACGGCCGCCTCGGTGCGGGTGTCGAGGGCGCTGGTCGCCTCGTCGAGCAGGAGCACCTGCGGGTCGCGCAGCAGCGTCCGCGCCAGGGCCAGGCGCTGCTGCTCACCCCCGGAGAAGCGGTGGCCGCGGGCGCCCACGACCGTGTCGTAGCCGTCCGGCAGGCCCAGGATGAGGTCGTGGATCTGTGCGTCGGCGGCGGCCTGCTCGATCTGCGCGTCGGTCGCGTCCGGGCGGGCGAACCGCAGGTTGTCACGGACGCTCGCGTGGAGCAGGTAGGTCTCCTGGGAGACGACGCCGACGGCGCCCGCCCGCTCCGCCGCCGGCAGGTCGCGCAGGTCGACGCCGTCGAGGGTGACCCGGCCGCTGGTCGGGTCGTCGAGCCGGGTGAGGAGGGAGGCGAGCGTGCTCTTGCCGGACCCGGTATGCCCGACGAGCGCCACGGTCGCCCCGGCCGGGACGACCAGGTCGATGTCGGTGAGCGCGGCGGTGCCCTCGGCGGCGTCGGCGTGGCGGTAGCCGACCGACTCCAGGCGCAGCTCGCCGCGCACCGGGCTGGGCAGGTGGCGGGCGCGCGCGGCGTCGGGCTCGGGCAGGTCGACCGGCAGGTCGAGGTACTCGAAGATCCGGCTGAACAGCGCGAGCGAGGCGGTGATCTGGACCCCGGTCGACAGCAGCCCCATGACCGGGCGGAAGAGCCCGGCCTGCAGCGCGGTGAAGGCGACGAGGGTCCCGATCGTGATCCCGTCACCCGTGACCGGCAGGCCGGCGACGAGGTAGAGCGCCGCGGGCACGACGGCGAAGACGATGCCCATGGTGGCCTGCCGCCAGCGGCCCGCGATCTGCGCGGCCACCTCGAGGTCGAGCAGGCCGGTGCTCGTGCCGACGAAGCGGTCGGCGAGCTGGTCGCCGGCGCCGAGGGTCTTGCTCAGCCGGGCACCGCTGACCGAGAGCGACTCCTCCACCTGGGCGTGCAGCCCGGCGAGGGCGCGCTGCCTCTTCTCGGTCGCCTCCCGGCGCAGGCGGGCGACCGAGCGGGTGATGAGCACCGCGGGCGGGATGACGACGAGCGAGAGCAGCGCGAGGGTGGGGCTGAGGGCCAGCATCGCGACGAGGGTGCCCACGACGGTGGCGACGTTGCCGGCCCACGACGTGGCCGTCTGTGTGACCACGCCCTGGAGCCCGGAGATGTCGTGGGTCAGGCGCGACTGCACCTCGCCGGACCGGGTGCGGGTGAAGAAGGCCAGCGACTGGCGCTGCAGGTGCGTGAAGAGCTGGCTGCGCAGCTGGTGCATGATCCGCTGGCCCATGGTCGTGGACAGCCAGGTCTGGACCACGCCGAGCACCGCCGTGACGACGGCGACGCCGACCATGAGGCCGACGAGGGTCACGAGCAGCCGCACGTCCTGGTCCGGGATCGCCACGTCGACGATCTCCTTGGTGAGGAAGGGCGTGGCGAGGCCGAGCGCGGAGCTCGAGACGATGAGCACCAGGACTCCGGCGATGGTCCTGCGGTGCGGGCGGAAGAGGGCCAGCACCCGGCGGGCGCTGACGGGGTGGGCGGCCAGCTGGGCGGTGTCCTTCGGGTCCGGGCGGGTGCGGTCGCCGCGGTCGCCGCGCCGGCCTGCCTGGTCGGGGGTGGGGGTGAGGTGGGGGTCCATGGGGCCTCCTCGTGAGGCTGGGGCCGGTCGTCCTCGCCGGCCTGCGGGAAGTGTCGGAGGTTCCAACATCCTGAGGTAACCTCTTTATTTCCCCACCTCGGTATGCTGTCGCCCGTGAACCCTTCACGCGGGCGGTCCGGGGCGGCATCGGACGAGATCGACGAGCCCACCGAGGTGGACCTGCTCCAGCGCCTGGCGCGCCGCTGGCGCCACGCCGGGCGGCCCGACGCCGCCAGGGACGGTCTGTCCCCGCACCAGGAGCGCGCCCTGCTGGCCGTGACCCGGCTCACCGACCGCACGGAGCGGCCGGGGGTGCGGGTGTCGGCGCTCGCCGAGCACCTGGACATCGCCCCCCGCTCGGCCACCGAGGTCGCCGACGCCCTCGAGACCGCCGGGCTCCTGACGCGCCGGCCCGACCCGGACGACCGGCGGGCGGTGCTGCTCACGCCCACCCCGGCGGCCCGGCATACCGTCGAGCAGGTGCGGGAGCGGCGCCGGGCGGCCGCCGGCCGGGCCGTCGCGGCGCTCGACCCGGCCGACCGGGCCGAGCTGCGGCGCCTGCTGCTCCTGCTGCTCGCGGACTGACTCCCCCGGGCAGCACAGAAC
The DNA here is from genome assembly GCF_001685415.1 of Serinicoccus hydrothermalis. Classification (NCBI taxonomy): domain Bacteria; kingdom Bacillati; phylum Actinomycetota; class Actinomycetes; order Micrococcales; family Ornithinimicrobiaceae; genus Serinicoccus; species Serinicoccus hydrothermalis. Next base: position 1,559,173 of record NZ_CP014989.1, read on the forward strand.
GAGGCACCCGCGGCGGCTGTCGGCCGCGGGTGCCCCGCTGTCGTGCTGGCTCGCTCGTCGCCCCGAGCGACTAGGCGCGAACCTCCTCGGCGATGGGGTCGTAGGAGGCTTCCTCATCACCGAAGGCATAGGCGGACTCGCTGTGCTGGGACAGGTCGACCCCGCGGGCCTCGTCCTCGGGGCTGACCCGGAAGCCGATCGTCTTGGCGATCGCCAGACCGATTAGCGCGGTCATGACACCGGTGAAGACGAGGGTGAAGAGGGTGGCGACGACCTGGGCGACCAGCTGGCCGGCGCCGCCGCCGTAGAAGAGGCCACCGCCCTCGCCGTCGACCGGCAGCGCCACGAAGCCGATCATGACGGTGCCGATGATGCCCGAGACCAGGTGGACCCCGACGACGTCGAGGGCGTCGTCGTAGCCGAACTTGTACTTCAGGCCGACCGCGAGGGCCGAGCCGACACCGGCGAGGACGCCGATGAGGATCGCGCCGAGCGCCGACACGTTGGCGCAGGCCGGGGTGATGGCGACCAGGCCGGCCACGACGCCCGAGGCGGCACCGAGGGAGGTGGCGTGCCCGTCGCGGATGCGCTCGGTGATGAGCCAGGCCAGCATCGCGGCGCCCGGGGCGACCATGGTGTTGACCCAGATGAGGCCGGCCTCCTCGGCGGTGCCGGCGGCACCACCGTTGAAGCCGAACCAGCCGAACCACAGCAGCGCCGCGCCGAGCATCATGAGCGGGATGTTGTGCGGCTTGTGGAAGCCCTTGGGGCCGAAGTCGCTGCGCGAGCCGATGATGTAGACGAGCACCAGGGCCGCGAGGCCGGCGTTGATGTGGACCACGGTGCCGCCGGCGAAGTCGATGGCCTCGCCGAAGGTCGAGCCGATGGCGCCGTCGGCGGAGAGCAGCCCGCCGCCCCACACCATGAAGGCCAGCGGGCAGTAGACGAGGGTGACCCAGATCGGCACGAAGACCGACCACGAGCCGAAGCGGGTGCGGTCGGCCACCGCGCCGGAGATGAGGGCCACGGTGATGATCGCGAAGGTCGCACCGAAGCCGATGCCGATCATGTCGGCGGTGCCGACGTAGTTGGTGAGCCCGAAGTCGGCAGCCGGGTTGCCGACCACGCCACCGAGCAGCGGCGGGGCGGCGGACATGCCGTAGCCCCAGAGGACCCAGACGACGCCGACCAGACCGATCGAGACGAAGCTCATGAGGATCATGTTGGTCGAGGCCTTGGCCCGCGCCATACCGCCGTAGAAGAACGCCAGGCCCGGTGTCATGAGCAGCACGAGCGCCGCCGAGACCATGACCCAGACGTCGCTGGTCGAGAGTTCCATCTTTCGTGCCTCCAGTGAGTGGTGGTGCGCGCAGGCTCCCCGCGTCACGTCTGTCGGGGGTGGGAGTCCGCTCGCCGTGGCACCAGTCAAGGCCCAGGATGTTTCGGAAGGGGGCGCATCGGTGTAAAAGGTGCGTTACGGATGTTTCCGTCGCGTAAATCTTTCGGCGGAGGTCAGAGGAGGGAATGCGCTCGGGTGAGGCGATCGCGCCACCAGGTCTCCCGATCCGGGCCGGGCCGGTATGCCGCGAGCGCGGCCGGGTCGACCGCGTCCCGGGCCGCCTCGGCGCGGGCGAGGGTCAGCACGCCACCGGCCGGGACGAGCGGCTCGGCCACGACGTCGGCGGCGAGCAGCGTCGCCGTGCCCAGCCCGCAGTCGTGCTCCAGCGCGGGCAGCGCGGCGGCGAGCCGCACCCCGAGCGAGAGCCCCACGGAGGTGTCGAGCGCGGAGGAGACCACCGCCGGCAGCCCGCACCGCTCGATGATCTCCAGCGCCCGCGCGACCCCGCCCAGGGGCGCGACCTTGACCACGACGAGGTCGGCCGCCTCCAGCCGCGCGACGCGCAGCGGGTCCTGCGCCCGGCGGATCGACTCGTCCGCGGCGACCGGCACGTCGACGCCGCGTCGCGCGAGGGCCAGGCGCAGCGCGGCCAGCTCCTCGACGGTGCCGCACGGCTGCTCGGCGTACTCCAGCCCCAGCGGTGCCAGCCGCTCCAGCGCGGCCAGGGCCTCCTGCTCCGACCAGGCCCCGTTGGCGTCGACCCGGATCCGGGCGGCGGGGCCCAGCACCCTCCGGACCTCGGTCACCCGCGCCACGTCGTCGTCCAGGGACTGCCCGGCCTCGGCCACCTTGACCTTCGCGGTCCGGCGGGCGTCCACCCGCGCCAGCAGGCCCTCCACCTCGGCGGCCGGCAGGGCCGGGACGGTCGCGTTGACCCCGACCTCGTCCCGCACCGGTGCCGGCAGCTGACCCCACCCCGCCTCGACCGCGGCGGCGAGCCAGCGCGCGGCGTCGGCGTCGGCATACTCCACGAAGGGGCACCACTCCGCCCAGCCGCCCGGACCACGCAGGAGCACCGCCTCGCGCTCCGTCACGCCGCGGAAGCGCACCCGCATCGGGAGGCGCACGACGTGCGCGGCGGCGAGCAGCTCGTCCAGGTCCGGGGTCTCGGGGGTCGGCACCGCCCCAGCGTAGGACGACGGCTCCCGGCCGCCGGCGGACGCCATCTGTCCGCGACCTCGCCCGAGGGGCCCCGTCCAGGGCGATCCACGGGCAGGATGACCGCATGGCACTCAAGTGGTACACCGTCGTTGTCGACTGCCGCGACCCCCAGGCCCAGGCCCACTGGTGGGCGGAGGCGCTGGACTGGACCGTGGTGTACGACACCCCGGACGAGGCGGTGGCGGTCCCCCGCTACGCCCTCGAGGGGCCGGAGCACGAGGAGGACCCGGACGCCTGGATGCGCCGCGGCCAGGGGCTCGTCTTCGTGCCGGTGCCCGAGGGCAAGGAGGTCAAGAACCGGCTCCACCTCGACCTCGCCCCGCACACCAGCCAGGACCGGGACGCCGAGATCCAGCGGCTGCTCGACCTCGGCGCGAGCCACGTCGACGTCGGGCAGACCGAGGCCGACACCTTCACCGTCCTCGCCGACCCCGAGGGCAACGAGTTCTGCGTGCTGTCCTCCCGGGACGGCTGACGCACGGACGGGGCCCTCTGGGCCTCTGCGCGCTCCCCTAGGCTGACCCGCGTGAACGAGCAGAGCAGCAGGAGCACCGGCGACCCCTTCGACCCGACGCAGTGGGAGCCGGTCGAGGGCTTCGAGCTCACCGACGTCACCTACCACCGGCACCGCGAGCTGGGGTGCGTGCGCATCGCCTTCGACCGGCCAGAGGTGCGCAACGCCTTCCGCCCGCACACCGTCGACGAGCTCTACCGGACCCTCGACCACGCCCGGATGAGCCCGGACGTCGGCGTCGTGCTCCTCACCGGCAACGGGCCGTCGGCCAAGGACGGCGGCTGGGCCTTCTGCTCCGGGGGCGACCAGCGCATCCGCGGGCGCAGCGGCTACCAGTACGCCGACGCCGAGACGGCGGACAGCGTCGACACCGCGCGGGTCAAGGCCGAGGGCGGCCGGCTGCACATCCTCGAGGTGCAACGCCTCATCCGCACCATGCCCAAGGTCGTCATCGCCGTGGTGAGCGGCTGGGCGGCCGGCGGGGGCCACAGCCTGCACGTCGTCTGCGACCTGACGATCGCCTCCCGGGAGCACGCCCGGTTCAAGCAGACCGACGCCGACGTCGGCAGCTTCGACGCGGGCTACGGCTCGGCATACCTCGCGGCGATGGTCGGGCAGAAGAACGCCCGCGAGATCTTCTTCCTGGGCCGCACCTACGACGCCGAGCAGATGCAGCGGATGGGTGCCGTCAACGTCGTCGCCGAGCACGCCGACCTCGAGACGGAGGCGGTGCAGGCCGCGCGGGAGATCCTCGGCAAGAGCCCGACCGCCCAGCGCATGCTGAAGTTCGCCCTCAACCTCGCCGACGACGGCCTCATGGGCCAGCAGGTCTTCGCCGGGGAGGCGACCCGTCTGGCCTACATGACCGACGAGGCGGTCGAGGGCCGCGACGCCTTCCTGGAGAAGCGGGCGCCGGACTGGCGCCCCTACCCCTGGTACTTCTGACCCCTCCGGTGGCGGTCCTTCCGGCCGCCGCCGGACGGGCCCGCGTGAGAGACTGACGTGACCGCGACCAGGGAGGACACCGCGATGCGACGCCCACTCATGCCACTCCTGGCGGCCCCGCTGCTGCTGCTGGCCGCGTGCGACTCCGGGGGCGAGGTCGTCGAGCCCAGCGCGGACTCCACGCAAGCCCCGCAGGACGACGCCGCGACGACCAGCGGCGGTGACGACGCGGCCCGGAGTGCGCCCCCGGACGACGCGGCAGTCACGAGCGAGGGCCCCTCGGACGGCGTCGAGGGCGGGGAGGACGGCCAGGCGGCGGCCGACCGGGCCAAGGAGTTCCTGCTGGCGCTCGTGGACGCCGACCCGGCCGCGTGCAGCCTCATGCTCTCCTTCAGCGACACGACCGTGCCGATGAGCGAGGTGCCCGAGGACCTGGAGCTCTGCGAGGAGCAGCTGCCGGAGACGATGTCGGCCGCCGTGCAGGCGCAGGGCCTGGGCGAGGAGGGTCGGGACATCCTCGAGGCGATGCAGATCGACGGCGCCGCGGTCGACGGGGACACCGCGGTCATCGACCAGGACAACTACAGCGACCTCTTCGCGGAGTCGATGGGCGACTCGACGATCACCCTGGTCAAGGTGGACGGCGAGTGGTTCGTCGACGTCGAGCGCTTCCTCGCCACGCCGTGAGGAGCCGGCCGGCCCTCACCATCCCCCCAGGAGCCGGCTGGTCCGTGCTGGGCGAGCCGCTGCGCGCGCTCCTGCGCGACGACGCGAATGACGGGGCGGTGGTCGTCGCGACGTCCGGCTCCAGCGGCACACCGAAACGGGTCCGGCTCGGTGCCGCCGCGCTGCGCGCCTCCGGCGCGGGGACCGCGCAGGTGCTCGGCGGGCACGGTCAGTGGCTGCTCGCGCTGCCCACGGCGCACGTCGCCGGGCTGCAGGTCCTGGCCCGCTCGGCGCTGGCCGGCACCGAGCCGGTCGAGCTGGACCCGGACGCGCCCTTCACCGCCGGCCTCTTCGCCGCGGCCGTCGCGCGGATGGACCAGGGTGCGCGACGGTATGCCTCGCTCGTCCCCACCCAGCTGCAGCGGGCCCTCGCCGAGCCGCAGGGCGCCGACGCGCTGCGCCGGCTCAACGCGGTGCTCGTCGGTGGCGCCGCCAGCGACCCCGGCCTGCTCGACGCGGCCCGGTCCGCCGGAGTGCGGGTCGTCACCACCTACGGCATGTCCGAGACCTGCGGCGGCTGCGTCTACGACGGCATACCGCTACCCGGGGTCGAGGTCGACCTCGGCACGGAGGACGAGGGTGCGGGCAGGATCCGGCTCGGCGGCCCGGTCCTCGCCGACGGCTACGTCGACGACCCGGACCTGACGCGGCAGCGCTTCGTCACCGACGACGGCAGGCGGTGGTTCGTCACGGACGACCGCGGGGCGGACCGCGACGGGCGGCTCACCGTGCTCGGGCGCCTTGACGACGTCATCGTCTCGGGCGGGCACAAGGTCGAGCCGCGCGACGTCGAGACCGCGCTGCGGGGCCTGCCCCAGGTGCAGGAGGTCCTCGTCGTCGGAATCCCGGATCCAGAGTGGGGCGAGCGCGTGGCCGCGCTGGTCGTCCTGCGTGCGGACGCAAGGGGTGTCCGGTCGGATGAGGGGGTGGGCGTGCTCCTGCGGGAGGCACTGCGGGAGCGGGGTGACCTCCCGTCGCACGCCCTCCCCCGTCAGGTCGAGACGGTCGGGCAGATCCCGCTGCTCGCCACCGGCAAACCGGACCGCACGGCCGCGCGTCATCTGCTCACCGGCGGTGGCAGAATGGGATCTTCACCCATCGTGACCTGGAAGGACGGCTGAGACGTGCTCCGCGTGGCCATCGCCGTGGCGCTCCTGGCGTTCACCGTCTTCTGCGTCGTGGACGCCGTCCAGACCGAGAAGTACGAGGTCCGCGGCCTGCCCAAGCCGCTCTGGGTGGTCCTCTGCCTCATCCTCCCGGTCGTCGGCGGCCTGGCCTGGTTCGTCTTCGGCCGCCCCCGCAGCATCCTGGACATCCTGCTCGGTGAGGGCCGCGGCCGCAGCGGTCCGCCGCACGGGCCGGACGACGACCCCGACTTCCTGCGAGACCTCTAAGGGGCATACCCACATGGCAACCCTCGCCCAGTGGATCGAGGGGGCGCGCCCACGCACGCTCCCCGCCGCCGTCGCGCCCGTCCTCGTCGGCACCGCGGCGGCGCACGCGCTCGGCCACGCCGAGCTCGGGTATGCCGTCCTCGCGCTCTGCGTGGCGCTGGGCTTCCAGGTCGGCGTCAACTACGCCAACGACTACTCCGACGGCATCCGCGGCACCGACGAGGACCGGGTGGGCCCGGTCCGGCTGGTCGGGCAGCGGCTGGCCGAGCCGGCCAACGTCCGGACCGCCGCCTTCGCCGCCTTCTTCGGCGCCGGTCTGGCGGGCTTCGCCCTCGTGGCGCTCTCCGGGGCCTGGCTGCTGCTGGTGCTCGGGCTGGCCTGCCTCTGGGCCGCCTGGCACTACACCGGCGGCGACAACCCCTACGGCTACCGCGGCTGGGGCGAGGTCATGGTCTTCGTCTTCTTCGGCCTGGTCGCCGTGCTCGGCACCACATGGACTCAGGCCCACGCCCTCGACCTCGGGGCCCTGGGCGGCGCGCTCGGCTGCGGCGCACTCGCGAGCGCGATCCTCGTGACCAACAACCTGCGCGACCTCGAGGGCGACCGGGCCGCGGGCAAGCGCACCCTCGCGGTCCGGCTGGGCTTCCGCCGGACGCGCCGGCTCTACCTCGGGCTCGTCGTGGGCGCCTTCGTCGCCGTCCTGCTCGCGGCAGTGGCCCACCAGTGGGCGCTGCTCGGGCTGCTCGCTGCCCCGCTCGCCTGGCGCCCGACCCGGCTGGTGACCAGCGATGCCTGGGGCCCGGCCCTGCTCCCCGCCCTGGCGCAGACCGGCCTGCTCCAGCTCGGGTATGCCGTCGCGTTGTCCCTGGGGCTGGCCCTCTCCTGACGCCGTGCCGCCGGCCCACTCTCACGCAGAAGATGTTCCTCTGCGCTGTTGCATCCCCGCAGAGGTACACCTTCTGCGTAGGAGTGTGAGCTGGGCCGCCTCCAGAGGGGCGAGACCTCGCCCTCAGTCCTCCTCGTCGACCCGCTCGGCCTCGGCCTGGGCCCGCCGCTTCGCGACGCGGTCCTCGACGCGGCGCTCCAGCCCCGCGGCCATACGCTGCCGGTCCGGCGCGAGCAGGAAGTAGGACACGACCATCGAGACCACCGCCGCAGCCACCGCGGCCCAGATGACGTCGAGGCGCACCAGCCGGAAGAGCGCGAAGAAGCCGACGAAGATCAGCACGCGCATCACCGAGTAGCGCGCGGCGATCACGTGGCCACCCCGGAGTAGGAGTGCAGGCCGGTCATGAGCAGGTTGACGCCGACGTAGTTGAAGATGACGCAGCCGAAGCCGACGAGCGCCACCCAGGTGGCCCGGCGGGTGCTCCAGCTGCTCGTCGCCCGGGCGTGCAGGTAGGCGGCGTAGACCACCCAGATGATGAAGGTCCACACCTCCTTGGGGTCCCAGCCCCAGTAGCGGCCCCACGCCTGCTCGGCCCAGATCGCGCCGGCGATGAGGGTGAAGGTCCACAGCGGGAAGGCGACGATGTGGATGCCGTAGGTGATCCGCTCCAGCCGCGCCGCCTCGGGCAGCGCCGCGATCCAGCCGCGCACCCGCCCCCGCGTCTCGGCGCGGTCGCGCAGCAGGTATGCCGTCGCCAGGGCTGCCCCGATCGTGAACAGCGCGGTCGACAGGATGGCGATGGTCACGTGGATGATGAGCCAGATGCTGTTGAGCGCCGGCATGAGCTGGGAGGCCTCGGTGTACCACGCCACCTTGGCCGCGCCGAGGATGACCAGCACCGGCAGCGTGACGAAGGCACCGAGCCACAGCCGGTCCTTGCGCAGGCTCCAGCCGGAGTAGATCACGAGCGCGAAGCTCGCGGTGACCAGCGCGAACTCGTACATGTTGCCCAGCGGCGCCCGGCCCACCGAGACCCCGCGCAGGACGGTCCCGGCGACGGTGAGGAAGGTGGCCAGGAAGGTCAGCTGCAGCCCGATGACGCCCCAGCGCCGCGAGGAACCGGCCGGCTTGGCCGGACCGGCGTCGGCCGCTCCGAGGTCGAGGTCCGCGGTCCCGGCCGCGACCGACGGGCCGCCGGCCCCGACGGCCACCGGCTCACGTCGCTCGACGCGTCGCTGCGCCGCCGCGCCGGAGGAGGCGAGGTGCACCAGGAAGGCCAGCATGGCCGGCACGAGCACCACGATGGCGCCCCAGATCGCGAGGTCGCTGGCCTGCGCCAGGCTGTCGTTCGTCATCTCTCATCCTCGTCTCGTCCACCGGTGGTGGTCGTTCGCTCCGGCACCCGGGCGCCGGACGCGGTGGTGATCTGCTCCAGGAGCTCCTTGACCAGGGCCTCCAGGCCGGGGTCGGTGCCCTTGGGCAGGGCCGCGATGCTCAGTCCAGTATGCCGCGACGCCGGGTCTGCTCCGTCGCCGGTGAGGGTGCCGCCGACGTCGACCCGCACGAAGACGCGGCGCCGCCGGACGGCGAGCATGAGCACGAGCCCGGTCAGCGCGGCGCCCGCGAAGATCAGGGCGGGGAGCCGGCCGGGGTCATGCCGGACGAGCATGCCGCCCCACCGGACGACGCCCTCCAGCTCGATGGTGCCGCGGTCGCCCGGGATCTCGAGGGTGTCGCCGGGGCGCAGCAGCATCCGGCTGGGCTCGCCGTCGGCCTGCATGACCTGGTCCATCGACTCGGTGTCGATGGAGAAGACCGACTGCGAGCGTCCCTCGGGGAAGAGGTCGCCCTCGTAGGCCGTGAGGACCAGCGCCGGGTCGACCAGCCCCGGGAAGGAGGAGGTCATGCCGGCCTCGCTGATGTCGAGGGTCGGCAGGAAGCCGCCGGCGAAGCCGAGCCCGGGGTCGGCCGCGGGCACCTTGATGACGCCGTCCGAGCCGTAGGTGTTGTCCTGCGGCAGGAAGGTCACGGCGTCGGAGAAGAGGATGTCTCCGGCGTCGTCGCGCACGGTGACGACCGGGGCATACCCGTTGCCGAGCAGGTACAGCGAGGTGCCGTCGACCGACAGCGGGTTGTTGACGCCGAAGCTGCGCTGGCGCGGCTCCTCGCCGGCCCGCTCGACGGTCGCCAGGCCCTCGAAGATGCGGGGCTGGCCGAACTGCGCGCCCTGGGCCTCGCTCTCGAACTCCACCTGCAGGTCGTCCAGGCGCACCGTGAAGGTGGGGACGTCGGTCTCGTCGACGAGCGGGCCGAGGTTGAGCGTGTCGTAGGTCCCCGCGCCGGAGGTCCAGGACTCGCCCTCCTTGATGATGATCTCCCCGCGCCAGCCGAAGAGGTGCCCCGCCGCCACCGCGACGATGACCCCGAGCAGCGCGATGTGGAAGAGCAGGTTGCCGGCCTCCTTGAGGTAGCCCTTCTCCGCCGACACCACGAGCACGCCGTCCTCGGCGTCCCGCAGCCGGAAGCGGCGCCGCCCCAGCGTCTCCCGGGCCGCCGCGAGGACCATCTCCGGCTCGGCGTCCAGCTCGACGCGCCGGTGGACCGGCATCCGGCTCAGCCGGGCGGGCGCCCGGGGCGGCTGCGCGCGCAGCGACCGGGCGTGCTGGCGCATCCGGGGCAGCACGCACCCGATGAGGCTGATCATGAGCAGCAGGTAGATGGAGGCGAACCAGGGCGAGGAGTAGACCTCGAACATCCCGAACCGGTCGAGCCACTCCGCACGGGTCGGCGAGTCCTCGAAGTACTGCCGCACCCGGACCGGGTCGACCGAGCGCTGCGGGAAGACCGAGCCGGGCACCGTCGCCACGGCGAGCAGCAGGAGCAGGATCAGCGCCGTCCGCATGCTCGTGAGCTGGCGCCAGACCCAGCGCGCCCAGCCGAGCGGCCCCAGACGGGGTCCGCCGAGGGCGGTCCGGTCCTTGGGGTAGCTCGGCTCGATCCGCTGCCGCTGGTCGGTCGTCATCTACAGCACCGTCTCGAAGCCGCTGACGAGGTGGGCCTGCACCCAGGCGGTCAGCCCGGCCCAGACCCCGGTCACCATGAGCAGGCCGAGCACGACGAGCAGCGTGCCGCCGACCCGTTGGATGAGCAGGTGCCGGTCGCGCAGCCAGCGCGAGGCGCGGCTCACCCAGCCCAGCCCGGCGGCGACGAGGACGAAGGGCAGGCCCAGACCCAGGCTGTATGCCGTCCCCAGCACCACCGCCCGCGCGAGCTGTCCCTCACCGGGCAGGATCGAGGTGCCGAGGGTCTGGATCGCCGCGAGCGCCGGGCCGGTGCAGGCGGTGAAGCCCAGGCCGAAGGCGACCCCGAGCAGCGGCGCCCCGGCCAGACCCGCCGCGGGACGCCAGCGCAGCTGCCAGGAGGCGCCGGGCTGCAGGATCATCACCAGTCCCAGCGCGACCACCACGGCGCCACCCACCCGCAGCAGCAGCCGCTGGTGCTCGACGAGCGCCAGGCCGAGGCCGGAGATCGCCACGCTCATGAGCAGGAAGACCGCGGTGAAGCCCAGCACGAAGAGCACCGCCCCCAGCACCAGCCGTCCCCGGGCCGGGTCGGCCCCCGCCCGAGCCGGGCCGGCGCCACCGGGGCGACCGGGCGCCATACCCCCGAGGTAGCCGAGGAAGCCCGGGACCAGCGGCAGGACGCAGGGCGAGGCGAAGGACACCACCCCCGCCAGCGCGGCGACACCGACGGCCAGCAGCAGCGGACCGGTGAGGACGAGCTCGCTCACCCGCCGGCTCCCCCGCCGTCCGCGACGGTGCCGTCGCCGAGCACGTCCTCGACCATGCCCGTGAGGGTGCTGGCGTCGACCTCGCCGCTGACCCGCGCGGCCAGCCGTCCCTCGCCGTCGAGCACGAGGGTGGTGGGGGTGGCGACGGCCATGCTGCCGAGCTGGGCCCGGGTGCGGCCGCCGTCGTCCTGCAGCGAGGGGTAGGGGATGTCGTACTTCTCCTCGAAGGCGAGGGCGTTGGGGACGGTGTCGCGCGAGTTGACCCCGATGAACTGCACCGGTTCTCCCGCCTCGCGGAAAGCGGTCTCGACCTCGACGAGCTCGGGGACCTCCGCGACGCACGGGCCGCACCAGGAGCCCCACACGTTGACGACGACGACCTCGCCCCGCTGCTGCTCCAGGCTCCACTCCTCGTCCTCGAGGGTGGTGCCCGCCAGGGTCACGGGGTCGCTGCGCTCCTCGGGCGCGAGCTGCTCCAGCGTCCCGTCACCGGCGACGTAGCCCTTCTGGTCCCCCTGCCGCATCTGCTCGGTGATGCTCGTGCCCTCGTCGCTGCAGGCCCCCAGACCCAGCACGAGGACCGCGGCGAGGCCGACCCCGCGGGCGCCGGCCCTCACGGCGCCACCTCGCTCGCCTCGCCGGTGACGTCGACGGCCTCCGCGAGCAGGTGCCCGGCGGGCTCGGCATACATCACCCGCACCGGCAGCTGCCCGTGGAAGAGCACCGTCGTCACCGAGGCCAGGCTGCACTGGCGCCGCCGCGGGTGGTGCCAGAGGCGTCGCCCCTCCACCGCGCGGCGCAGCGTCCAGATCGGCAGCTGGTGGCTGACCATCACCGCCTCCCGGCCCTCGGCCCGGCCGCGTGCCTCGTCCAGCGCGCGACGCATCCGGTCGGCGATCTCGGAGTAGGGCTCGCCCCAGGAGGGGCGCAGGGGGTTGACGAAGGCCGCCCAGTGACGGGGGTCGGCGAGCATGCGCCGGTTGAGGGTCTCCCCCTGGAAGACGTTGCCGCTCTCGGTGAGCAGCGGGTCGGTGGCGACCTCGAGGTCGTGCGCGGCCGCGATCGGCGCGGCGGTCTCGCGCGCCCGCTCCAGCGGTGAGGAGACCACGTGGGTGATGGGGCGACCGGACAGGTGCTCGGCGGTCGCCCGGGCCATCTCCTGCCCCAGCTCGGAGAGGTGGTAGCCCGGCAGCCGGCCGTAGAGGACGCGCTCCGGGTTGTGCACCTCGCCGTGCCGCACGACGTGGACCAGCGTCACCGGTGTGCCGTCGTAGAGGGCACGTGGGGCGCCCTCCTCGGGGGGCAGTCCGTCGGCTCCTGGCATACGCGCGATTCTCCCACGTCACACTGGGTGGCCCCTGATGGGTCACGAATCGCTCACAGGCGCGGATCCACCGGCTCCGACTCCAGCGCCAGGATCGCGAAGACCGCCTCGTGCACCCGCCAGAGCGGCTCCTCCCGGGCCCACCGGGCCAGGCTCTCCAGCCCGAGGGCATGCTCTCGCAGAGCCAGGGCGCGTTTGTGCCCCAGGTGCCGCTCCCGCAGCCGCTCCAGGTGCTCGGGCAGGGTGTAGTCCGGTCCGTAGACCAGGCGTAGGTAGTCGCGGCCCCGCACCTTCAGGCCCGGCTGGACGAGTTTGCCCCGGGCCCGGGCGACCCCCTGGGCGGGCTTGACCACCATGCCCTCGCCGCCGGAAGCCGCGAGCTCCTCCCACCACCGCACCCCGGCGGCGCAGCTGTCGGGGGACGCGGTGTCCACCACCAGCCGCCTGGTCGGCCGCACCAGACCGGGGTCGGCCTCGACCAGCCGGTCCGCGACCCCGAGGTGCCAGAGGTGGTCCTCTCCGGCCCGGACCTGACCCCCGGCCGCGAGCACCTGGAAAGGCGCCAGCTGCACGCCGTCGAGCCCCTCGGTCGGCCAGACGTAGCGCTGCCAGGCCGCGTCGAAGGCGCCGGCGTTCGCGGCACGCTCACGCGTCCGGGTCAGCAGCTCCCCGACGTCGAGGCCCCGGCCCGCAGCGGTCGCGAGCGTGTCGACCGCCGCCGGGAGGGCGAGCCGGGCGGCAGCGCCGACCGCGGCGTACTGCTCCCGCACGAGTCCCTCCGCCTTGGCCGACCACGGCAGCAGCTCGGCATCCAGCAGAACGTCGTCGCCACCCAGATCGGCTGCGAGACCTGAGGCGACCCAGGCAGCCCCCAGGCGTGAGAGCAGCTCCTGCTGGAGGTGCGGCTCGAAGAACGCGCGGCCCGTCCGGGTGTAGACCGCGCCGCCGTCGGGGGCCAGGTGCACGACCGCGCGCGAGCCCATGTGCTTCTCCTGGCAGACCACCTCCTCGACGCCCCACGCGGCATACTGCGCGAAGGCCTCGTCGGGGTGCTCGAGGAAGCCCGGTCGCCGGGAGCTACCGACCGGCGCCATGGTCGGCGGCAGATAAGGCACCTGGCGAGGGTGCAGCGCGAAGCGGCTCATGACCTCCAGGGCTCCCGCGGCCGACTCCTCGGTGACCAGCACCCGGCCCAGCTGCTCGGTCTCGACGTGCCGTCGACCGGTGACGTCGGTGAGTCGCAGCTCGTCCTCGCCCCGCCCGGTGGCCTCGGTGGCGAAGGGCCGCGCCGGCTCGTGGTGGACCGCGCGCGCGGAGACCTGGACCGTCTCCCTCTCGGGCCAGCGGAGCGCCGACAGCTGGCCGCCGAAGACGGCGCCGGTGTCCAGGCAGAGGGTGTTGTTGATCCACTCCAGCCGCGGGGTCGGGGTGTGGCCGTAGACGACGGCGGCGCGGCCCCGGTAGTCCTCGGCCCACGGGTAGCGCACCGGCAGGCCGAACTCGTCGGTCTCGCCGGTGGTGTCGCCGTAGAGCGCGAAGGCTCGCACCCGGCCCGACGCGCGCCCGTGGTAGGCCTCCTTGAGACCCGCGTGCGCGACGACCAGGCGTCCCCGGTCGAGCACCCGGTGGGCCACCAGACCGTCGCACCAGTCGCGGACCCGACGGCGGAAGCCCTCGCTCTCCCGCCCGAGCTCGGCCAGGGTCACCTCCAACCCGTGACTCACGGTGACCTTCGCCCCGTCGAGCGCCCGCACCAGCTTGGCCTCGTGGTTGCCGGGCACGGCCATGGCATGCCCGGCCTCGGCCATGCCCATCGCCAGCCGTAGCACGCCGACCGAGTCGGGACCGCGGTCCACGAGATCGCCGACGAAGACCAGCACCCTGCCGTCGGGGTGCTCGGCGTCGACCGGCGCGCCGTGCTCGTCCCGGGACACGGCATACCCCAGCACCCCGAGCAGCTCGACCAGCTCCTCGAGGCAGCCGTGCACGTCGCCGACGATGTCGAAGGGCCCCGTCCGGTCCCGGAAGTCGCTGCGCAGCGGCTCCCGGGCGACGACGGCGGCGTCGACCTCCTCGGGAGAGCGGAGCACGTGCACCCCACGGAAGCCCTCACGGCTCAGCCCCCGCAGCGACTTCCTGAGCTGGCGGTCGTGGCGGCGGACCGGCCCCTCACCGAAGTCGCGCTCGGGCCTGCCGCGGTTGCGCTCGATCGCGATGTCGGCGCCGACGTCGAGCACGATCGCCACCGGGAGGACGTCGTGCTCCCGAGCGAGGCGCACCAGGTCGGCACGCGCCGCGCGGGTGACGTTGGTCGCGTCGACGACCGTGAGCAGCCCACGGCGCAGCCGAAGACCGACGAGGTGGTGCAGCAGGTCGAAGGCGTCGGCGCTGGCTGACTGGTCGTTCTCGTCGCCGCTGACCAGCGCACGGCAGACATCCGAGCTGACCGTCTCGAAGGGGCCGAAGGCGCGGCGGGCGAAGGTCGTCTTGCCCGACCCGGAGGCGCCGACGAGGACGACGAGGCTCAGCTCGGGGATCGCCAGCTCGGTCCGCGCGCTCACGCCTGGTCCTCCTGGGCGAGGTCCTCACGGGTGAAGAGGGCCAGCTGCGTGGGTGGTCCGACCTCGGGATAGTCCTCCCCGACCGGGCGCAACTCGACGTGATAGCCATGCCGTCCGGCCACGCCCTCGGCCCACGCGCGCAGCTCGGTCCGCGTCCACTCGAACCGGTGGTCCGGGTGCCTGAACTGCCCCTGAGGTATGCCGTAGCGCACGTTGTGCTCGGCGTTCGGCGTCGTCAGGACCACGTTCCGCGGTCGCGAGGCGCCGAAGACCGACGCCTCGAGGTCCGGCAGCCGCTCGGGGTCGACGTGCTCCACCACCTCGACGAGCAGCATCGCGTCGTAGCCGGCGAGCTCCTCGTCGCGGTAGACGGCCGAGGACTGCCGCAGCCGGATCCGCGCCCGCTGCTGGTCGGGCAGCCGGCCGGGGTCGTCGAGCCCGAGCCGACCCTCGGCCCGCACCAGCTCACGCGCGGAGACGTCGACCCCGAGGATCTGCGTGAAGGCGGGATCGGCCAGCAGTGCCGAGAGACAGGCGCCCTCGCCGCAACCCAGGTCGACGACCCGTCGAGCCCCGACCTCCCGCAGGACCGCCAGGACCGTGTCCAGCCGCTGCTGCCGCAACGGCCCCCGGGGCACCTCCTCGGGCCCGGCCGCATCCGTCGTCGGGACACCTCCGGTGCTGGCCCCACCCGCACCGGGCACCTGCTCCGACGGCGCCACCTGGTCGTCGAGCGCCGCGAGCCGATCCAGGGCGTCGTCGACGAAGCGCCTCCGCACGCCGAGGTAGCGCCGGGTGATGAGCTCGCGGTCCGGGTGGCCGGGGAGCCAGGTCTGGCCCCGGCGGAGCAGCTTGTCCACCTCGTCTGCGCTGACCCAGTAGTGCTTGGCCTCGTCGAGCACCGGCAGCAGCACGTAGAGGTGGGCGAGCGCGTCGGCCAGCCGGTGCCGGCCGGCCAGCTCGACGTCGACATAGGGAGCATCACCCCAGTCGGCCATCTGTGCCCCGAGCGGGGTGCTGCGGCCAGACACCTCCCACCCGAGCGGAGCGAAGAGCCGCCGCACCAGCGGCATACCGCTCGCGTCCTCGCTCCGGCCGCGAGCCGGGAGCGCCGGCAGTCGGACGGTGAGCGGCAACGGCTCGTCGACCAGGTCGGGCCGGGCGTCGCAGCGACCGTTGAGCGCGGTCTTGAAGGCCTTCCCCAGGGCGACGGCCAGCAGCGAGGACGCCGCCCAGGGGCGGTCGTTGACATAGGTCGACAGCTGGGCCGCCTCCGGCCCGCCTCGGCCCGGACGCCCGCCTCCGTGCCGGCTGCCCCGCACCAGCGCGACCGGATCGACGTCCAGCAGCAGCGCCACGGTGCACCGCTCAGGCGAGGCCTCGGGATAGAAGATGCTCGCCCGCGCGGCGGGCAGCTCGACCTGCTGGACCCGGTCGGGGTGCTTGTGGAGCAGAAAACCCAGGTCCGGGGCCTGGGGTGCGGTCGACGTCAGCGTGAGCAGCACGACCTCATCCTGTCAGGCGACCTCGGCGGCGCTCGCCTCGATCGCGGCCACGGCGTGCTCCACGGCCTCGTCGTCGTGGGCGGCGGAGACGAACCACGCCTCGAAGCAGCTCGGCGGCAGGTGCACGCCGCGGCGCAGCATGGCGTGGAAGAAGCGGCCGAAGAGCTCGGCGTCCTGGTCCTTGGCGTCGTCGTAGGAGCTCACCGCCCCCTCGCGGAGGAAGACGCTGAACATCGAGCCGGCCCACTGGATGCGGTGGGGTATGCCGTGGCGCGTGAAGGAGTCGGTGACCGCGGCGGCGAGCGCCTCGCTCACCTCGTCCAGGCGCTGGTAGACCTCGTCGGTGCACCGCTGGAGGGTGGCCAGGCCGGCCGCGGCGGCGACCGGGTTCCCGGACAGGGTGCCTGCCTGGTAGACCGGGCCCTCCGGGGCGAGCTGCGCCATGAGGTCGGCGCGGCCGCCGAAGGCCGCCGCCGGGAAGCCGCCGCCCATGACCTTGCCGAAGGTGAACAGGTCGGGGGCGCCGCCGGCCGGCTCGCCCTCCAGCCCGAACCACCCCGAGGGCGAGCAGCGGAAGCCGGTCATCACCTCGTCGCTGACGAGCAGCGCGCCGTGCTCGGCGCTCACCCGGCGCAGCGCGTCGGTGAAGCCGGGCGCGGGCGGCACCACGCCCATGTTGCCGGCCGCCGCCTCGGTGATGACGGCGGCGATCTCGGACCCGCGCTCGGCGAACGTGGCCTCCAGCGCGGCGACGTCGTTGTAGGGCAGCACGATCGTCTCGCCGGCCGCGCTCGCGGGCACCCCGGGACTGTCCGGCAGCCCGAAGGTCGCGACCCCCGACCCGGCCGAGGCCAGCAGCGCGTCGACGTGGCCGTGGTAGCACCCGGCGAACTTCACCACCACCGACCGGCCGGTGGCCCCGCGGGCGAGGCGGATGGCGCTCATCGTGGCCTCCGTGCCCGAGCTGACCAGGCGCACCTGCTCGACCGGGTCCACCCGGGCCACGATCTCCTCGGCGAGCGCCACCTCGCGGGCGGTGGGCATACCGAAGGAGAAGCTGCCCTCCGCAGCCTCCAGCACCGCCGCACGCACGTCCGGGTGCCCGTGCCCCAGGATCATCGGCCCCCACGAGCAGACGAGGTCGAGGTAGCGCCGGCCGTCGGCGTCCCAGAGCCAGGGCCCCTGCGCGCGCTCCATGAAGCGCGGGGTGCCGCCCACGGACCGGAAGGCCCGCACCGGCGAGTTCACCCCGCCGGGGATGACCTCCCGGGCGCGCGCCAGGAGCTGGGTCGAGGCGGGGGCGTCGTCGGGGTAGACCGGTCCGTCGTTGCTCATGGGACCAGCGTAGGCGCGGGGTCCGTCAGCCCCGGGGGTCGCCCGTGTCAGATCGCGTCGAGCGCCTCGTCGTCGCGGTGGCGGGTGGCCCGCACGACGCGGCGCAGCGCCTCCCCGTGCTGGATGAGCTCCTCCCGGCTCAGGTGGTCCAGCAACGCCCTCCGGACGCTCTCGACGTGCACCGGCGCGAGCCGTCGCAGCTCGGTGGCGCCGGTGGGGGTGAGCTGGAGCACGACTCCGCGGCCGTCCTGCGGGGTCCGCACGCGCTGCACCCAGCCGCGTTTCTCGAGCCGGTTGGCGGTGTGGCTGACCCGGCTGCGCGACTGGACGATGAGGTGGGCCAGCTCGGCCATCCGGATGCGCTCCCCGGGCGCCTCGGAGACCATGCTCAGCAGCTCGTACTCCCCCAGGGAGACGCCGTGCTCGTCCAGGGCCTCCTCCATGACGAGGGTGATGAGGTGGGACGCCCGCAGGATCGAGCGCCAGGCGCGCTGCTCCTCCTCGTCCAGCCAGCGGACCATGCCTCACCCTCCCAGCAGCCGGGCCACCCTCGTCGCGTAGTAGGTCAGCAGGATCTGGGCGCCCGCCCGGCGGATCGACGTCAGTGTCTCCATCACCATACGGTCACGGTCGAGCAGACCCTGGGAGGCGGCGGCCTCGATCATGGCGTACTCGCCGCTGACCTGGTAGGCCGCGACCGGCACGTCGGCCTCGGCCGCGACGTCGGAGAGGATGTCGAGGTAGGGCAGCGCGGGCTTGACCATGACCATGTCCGCGCCCTGCTCCAGGTCGAGCCGCAGCTCGCGCAGGCTCTCGGTGCGGTTGGCCGGGTCCTGCTGGTAGGTGGACCGGTCCCCCTCCAGCGTCGAGGCCACGGCCTCGCGGAACGGCCCGTAGCAGCCGCTGGCGTACTTCGCCGTGTAGGCGAGCACCGCGACGTCCCGGTGCCCGGCGGCGTCCAGCGCCTCCCGCACCACCTGGACCTGCCCGTCCATCATGCCGCTGGGCCCGACCACGTGGGCGCCGGCCCGCGCCTGCGCGACCGCCATCTCGGCATACACCTCGAGGGTGGCGTCGTTGTCGACCCGGCCGGCGTCGTCGACCAGACCGCAGTGGCCGTGGTCGGTGAACTCGTCGAGGCACAGGTCGCTCATGATGACGGTGTCGTCGCCGAGCTCGGTGCGCAGCGCGCGGAGGCCGGCGTTGAGGACCCCGTCCGGGTCGAGCCCGGCGCTGCCACCGGCGTCCTTGTCCTGCGGCCGCGGGACGCCGAAGACCATGATCCCGCCGACCCCGGCGTCGACCGCCTCGCGGGCCGCGGCGACCAGGCTGGTCGGGGTGTGCTGCACGACGCCCGGCATGGAGCCGATGGGCTGCGGCTCCTCGATGCCGTCACGGACGAAGACGGGCAGCACGAGCTCGGCCGGGTGCAGCCGGGTCTGCGCCACGAGCCGGCGCAGCGCCGGCGTGGTGCGCAGCCGGCGCGGGCGCTCGTGCGGCCGCGGGTATGCCGTCACCGCCGCGACCGGGGACGCCGCGCCACCGGCTTGCGGCGGCTGGGGCGGACGAACTCCTCGCCCTCGCTCTGCGCCTGCGCCACGAGGGCGCGGGCGTGCTCGGCCAGGGCATCGACGAGGCTCGTCGCGCTCGGCTCCGGGGCGACGACGTCGACGCGCAGGCCGTGCTCCTGCGCCGCCTTGGCGGTCGCGGGGCCGATGCAGGCGACCACGGTGCCTGGGTGCGGTTTGCCGGCGATGCCGACGAGGTTGCGCACCGTCGAGGAGGAGGTGAAGCAGACCGCGTCGAAGGCACCGCCCTTGATCGCCTCCCGGACCTCCGCGGCCGGCGGCGCGGCGCGCACGGTGCGGTAGGCGGTGACGTCGTCGACCTCCCAGCCCATATCCGTGAGGCCCGCGACGAGGGTGTCGGTCGCGATGTCGGCGCGCGGAAGGAAGACCCGGTTGATCGGGTCGAGCACCTCGTCGAAGGGCGGCCAGGACTCCAGCAGCCCCCGGGCGGACTGCTCGCCGTCCGGCACGAGGTCGGGCTCGAGGCCCCACTCCCGCAGCGCCTGCGCGGTGACGCCGCCGACGGCCGCCAGCTTGAGGCCGGCGAACGCGCGGGCGTCCAGGCCGAGGGCCTCGAACTTCTCCCGCACGGCGCGGACCGCGTTGACGGAGGTGAAGCCGATCCACTCGTAGCGACCGGTGACCAGCCCCTTGACCGCGCGGTCCATCTGCTGCGGCGTGCGGGGCTTCTCCACGCTGATCGTCGGGACGACGGAGGAGCTCGCGCCGTAGCCGGAGATCCGGTCGGTCATGGGACCGGACTGCTCCTTGGTGCGCGGCACGAGGATCGACCAGCCGAAGAGCGGCTTGGACTCCCACCAGGACAGCTCGGCCCGCAGCTGCACCGGGCGCCCGACGACGGCGACGGTGGCCCCGGCGAGCTCCTCGGCGTCGGCGGCCAGCGCCTCGTGCAGCGTGGTGACCCGGGTCTGCTGGGCGTTGGTCGTGCCCCGGCCGGTCAGCGCGGTCGGGGTACCGGCGTCGCGGCCGGCGTCCGCGAGGTGCTGCAGCGCACGGTGCAGGCGGTCGCGCTCGCCGAGCACCACGACGGTCACCTCGTCGTCGACCGAGTGCGACCAGTCCACACCGGTGTCGGCGGCGCTGACGACGTGGACCTGGCCCCCGTCGCCGTCGGGGAGCATCCCGGCATACGCCGGCACCGCCCAGGCGGCGCTGACCCCGGGGACGATCTCGAAGGCGACGCCCGCGTCGTGGCAGGCACGCGCCTCGTCGGCCATCGTGCCCCCGGCGGAGTCCTCGCTCAGCAGCCGCACGACGAGGTGCGTGGCGTCGTCGAACCGGGTGGCGGTGCGCACGAGCAGCTTGGCGCGGGCCGCAGGGCTGAGCGCGGGACCGTCCTCGCCGCGGACGGTGCGGACGATCTCGGTGTCCTCCCCGGTCCAGGCTCGCACCTGGTCCTCGCGGTGGGCCGCGTCGACGACGACGACGTCCGCGACGGCGAGGTAGTCCCGAGCGCGGACGGTGAGCAGCCCCGGGTCGCCGGGCCCGGCGCCGACGAAGGCGACGCGGGCGGCGGTGCTGGGGACGGGGGTCAGGTGGACGGGGGCGGCGTCGGTGCTCACAGGTCGGACTCCGGTGTGTGTGACCCGGGTGCGGCGACGAGGCCGGCCGGGTCGGGACGGTTCAACAGCAGGTCGGCGGCACGTGCGCCGAGGTCGTCCGGCGCGTCGTCCGCGCCGGTCAGCACGTGCGTGCGCGCCCCGTCCTGCAGGGCGGCGAACACGTGAAGGGTGAGGGTGGGTGCGCCGGTGGAGCGCGCCAGCGCCCCGACGGGGGCGGTGCAGCCGGCCTCCAGCCGGGCGAGGGCGGCGCGCTCGGCGGTGACGGCGGCCCGGGTGGGCGCGTGCTCCAGGGCGGCGCCGAGGTCCTGGGCCAGCGCGGAGTCCTCCGCGCGGCACTCGACGGCGAGCGCCCCCTGCCCGGCGGCCGGGAGCACGACCTCGGTGTCGAGCACCTCGGTGGCCTCGTCGAGGCGGTCCAGCCGGGCCAACCCGGCGCGGGCCAGGACGACGGCGTCGAGCACGCCGTCGGTGACCATGCGGATGCGCGAGTCGACGTTGCCGCGGATGTCGCGGACCTCGAGGTCGGGGCGCGCGAGGCGCAGCTGCGCGGCACGACGCGGTGAGCCGGTGCCGATGACCGCGCCGGCCGGGAGCTCGTGCAGGCGCAGGCCGTCCCGGGCGACGAGGACGTCGCGCGGGTCCTCCCGCTCGGGGACGGCGGCCACGACGAGGCCGTCGGCGGGTGCGGTCGGCAGGTCCTTGAGGGAGTGCACGGCGAGGTCGATCCGGCCCTCCAGCAGCGCGGTGCGCAGCGCGGAGGCGAAGACCCCGGTGCCGCCGATCTCGCGCAGGCTGCGGGCCGAGGTGTCGCCCTCGGTGGTCACGAGGACCAGCTCGACCTCGCACCCGGCTGCGCGCAGCCGCTCGGCCACCCAGGTGGACTGGCTGGTGGCCAGGGCGCTGCGCCGGGTCCCCAGCCGCAGCGGTCGCCCGGTGCTGGTGGTGGCGGTCGCCTCACTCATCAGGACCGTCCCCCCTTCCTGCGCTCGGTGGCCTTCTCGACGACGCCGAGCGGGGGGCTTGAGACGACGGCGACCTCGCGGCTGTCGAGGTCGAAGAGCTCGCGCAGGGCGTGGGCGTAGTCGGCCGGCACCTCGTCGTAGCCCGCCTGCAGCTGCTTCACCCGCGTGGTCGGGGTGTGGAGCAGCTTGTCCACCACCCGCTGCACGGTATGCCGGACCTCGGCCCGCTCGTCGTCGGGCAGGTGCGGGAGGCGCTGGTCCAGCCGGGTCATCTCGGCGTCGACGACCCGCCCCGCGCTGGTGCGCAGCGCGGCCAGGGTTGGTCCGAGGCGGGCGGCGTGCCGCTCGGTGAGGTAGGCGGCGACCTCGGTGGCGACCAGGCCGCGCACCGCCGTGACGGCCTCGGCCTCCTCGGGCCCGGACGACGAGCTCGCCCCCGGTCCCGGCAAGGACGGGCCGGCCGACCCGCCCGCGGCCTGCTGCAGCTCGGCGAGGCCCCAGAGGGTGGCCCCGCGCAGCCGGGTCACGGCGGGGTCGACGTCGCGCGGGAGCGCCAGGTCGAGCAGCGTGAGCGGGGCGCCGGACCGGCCGGCGGCACCGCGGGCCCGGGCGAGCGTGCCCTCGTCGAGGACGTGGCCCACCGCACCGGTGCAGGTGATGACGAGGTCGGCCGAGCCGACGGCGCTCGCGAGGTCGGCCCAGGGCAGGCTGCGCACCCCGTGCGCCGCCGCGAGCCGCTCGGCCCGCTCCTGCGTGCGGTTGACCACGACGAGGTCGCTCACCCCCTGCCGCACGAGGGTCGCCACGGCCAGGCCCGACATGGCGCCGGCGCCCACGACCACCGTGCGCGCCCCGGTGAGGTCGCCGAGGACGTCCCTGGCCCGGTCGAGCCCGAGGGCGACGAGGGAGCGGGAGACGTCGTCGATGGAGGTCTCGGCGTGGGCCCGCTTGCCCACGCGCAGCGCCTGCTGGACCAGCGGGTTGAGGGAGGGCCCCAGGTGACCGTGCCGCTGGGCGACGGCGAGCGCCTCGCGCAGCTGGCCCAGCACCTGGCTCTCCCCGACCGCCAGCGAGTCCAGACCGCACGCGAGCTCGAAGAGGTGGGCGACCGCCCGGTCGTCGTAGTGCACGAAGAGGTGGTCGGTGAGCTGGTCCCGGGACAGACCGGTCAGCGCCCCCAGGGCCACGCCGATCTCCTCGAGCGCGCCGTGGAACGTCCCGGCCTCCACGACGACCTCGAGCCGGTTGCAGGTGGAGAGCACGAGCGCCTCGTGCACGTGGTCGCCGGCCCGCAGGCGGGCGGCCAGGCCCGCGGCGCCGTCGGCGTCGAGGACGGCCCGCTCGAGCAGGTCGATGGGTGCGGTGCGGTGGGACAGGCCCACGACGAGGACACTCACGAGACTCCCTCCACCGGGGTGTCGGTCACGGAGGCCTCCCGCTGGTGCTGGTGGAAGGCCAGGATCTGCAGCTCGGTCGCCAGGTCGACCCGGCGCACGTCGACGTCGGCGGGCACCTGGAGCACGACGGGCGCGAAGTTGAGGATGGAGTGCACGCCGAGCTCGACGAGCACGTCCGCGACCTCCTGGGCGGCCTCGGGCGGGGTCGTGACGACACCCACCGACACCGGGCCGCAGGTCCGCAGCTCGGCCAGCGCCTGCACCGGCATACCCTCGACCCGGCTGCCGACCACGTCGGGGTCGTTGTCCGCCAGGGCGACGACGTGGAAGCCGCGGGTGGCCAGGCCCTCGTAGCTCGCCAGGGCGCGGCCGAGGTTGCCCATGCCGACGATGACCACCGGCCAGTCCTGGCTCAGCCCGAGCTCGGCGGAGATCTGGTCGACGAGCCTGGCGACGTCGTAGCCGACGCCCCGGACGCCGTAGGAGCCGAGGTGGGACAGGTCCTTGCGCACCTGGGCCGAGCGCACCCCCGCGAGCGAGGCGATCTCCTCGCTGGAAACCGAGCTGCGGCCCTGCTCCGCCACCGTGGTGAGCGCCTGGAGGTAGCCCGGGAGCCTTCCGACCGTGGCGTCCGGCACCCCGCGCCGGTTCGACTCGGCCATCACGGCGGCACCGGCTCCTTCCTGGTGGGTGGCTCTCCCCGACGCCGGGAGGGGCTTATATCAGACCCTCGTCCTCCGGTCGGAGCGGACCCCTCAACTCTAGGCTCGCACCCCTGCTTCCACCAAAACGAGGAGCGGGCCGGGGGTCAGGGACGGCGCCCGGCGCGGCGCGCGCGGGACAGGGCGGACCGCAGCTCGGCGGGCTCGACCCGCCACCGCGCGACCACCTTCTCGTCCACCAGCAGGACAGGGACCTCGGTCGTCCAGCGGTCGTGCTCGGCCTGCCCCATCTCCCCGCCGGCACGCTCGGCGTCGATGTCCCGGACCACCACGTCCTCGACCTGCGTGCGGACCACCCCGACCATCTCCTCGCACAGGTGGCAGCCGGGCCGCGAGAGCACCTCGACCCGCGGCTGCGTCCCGGAGCTCCTGCCGCGCCCCCACCACCTCACGGTCGCTCCCGCCGACCACCGAGGACGACGATGGCGCCCTCCCAGCACGGGACGGGCGCCATGGTCTTCGCGGGTGTCGGCCTGGTGGCCGACGGCCTCACTTCTTGTTGCGACGCTGGTGACGCGTCTTGCGCAGCAGCTTGCGGTGCTTCTTCTTCGCCATCCGCTTGCGGCGCTTCTTGATCACAGAGCCCATGGGGCCATCCTTCGTCGTCGTCGGTCGTGATGGTGCAGTCGGCGTCCCACGCCGCGGGGCGGCGCAGGGCGATGCACAACCGTTCCACCCTAACGCGGGCGGGGTCCGGCTCCCAAAGCGACCTGGTCAGGCGGTGCCGTGGTAGGAGTCCTCGAGGTAGGCGTGCACGGCCTTCTCGGGGACCCGGAAGGACCGACCGACCCGCACCGCGGGCAGCTCGCCCGAGTGCACCAGCCGGTAGACCGTCATCTTGGACACACGCATGACGGCAGCCACCTCGGCCACGGTCATGAACGTCATCTCAGCGAGCTGGCGCTCATCTGCCATCGGACGCATCCCGTCTCTTGTGCTTCTCCAGGCAGGCAGCGGGCACGGCTTCCCCTCCGGCACACAGCCTGCGTCGGTTTGTCGGGCTAACGATAGGGGCAGATGTGGTCATTGCGAAAGTCGTGAGCGAAAAAAGTCCAGCGCGACACGCCGGGTGGGGCGAACGGGGCGGACGGGATCTCGCCCCGTCGCTGCCAGCTGTCAGTCGAAGTAGGGGTCCAGGCCCCAGCCGGGGAAGCTGGCCCGGCGCGTCGCCATGATGGCCGAGTCGACCGGCTCGTCGAGGTCGTGCCCCTCGTCCCACCGCCCGTAGCGGATCTCCCGGCCCTCGCGGTCCCCCATCGAGCGGGGCGCGTCCAGCCCGTAGACCTCCTCGACGTGCTGCCGCCACGACTCCGGCACCGGCGTCCGGGGGTCGACCGGCCGGCCCGTCACGACGCCGATGAGGTGGGTCCAGGCGCGGGGCACCACCTCGACCAGCTCATACCCCCCGCCGCCGAGCGAGACCCACCGGCCGCCGGCCAGGTCGTCGGCCAGCTCCCGCACCCAGCCGTAGGCGACGGCGAGGGCGTCCATCGACACCGACAGGTGCGCCAGCGGGTCGGCGTAGTGGCAGTCGCACCCGTGCTGGCTCACGACGATCTGCGGGTCGAAGACCCGGACGATGGTGGGGACGACCGCCTGGTATGCCCGCAGCCACCCCTCGTCGCCGGTCCCGGGGGGCAGCGCGATGTTGACCGCCGAGTCCGGCGCCTTCGGGCCGCCGGTGTCGCCGGGGAAGCCGGTGCCCGGGAAGAGCGCGCGGCCGGTCTCGTGCATGGAGACCGTCATGACCCGCGGCTCGTTCCAGAAGCACCGCTCGACGCCGTCGCCGTGGTGCACGTCGAGATCGAGGTAGAGCACCCGCTCGGCGCCCGCGTCGAGGAGGTCCTGGATGCCGACGGCGATGTCGTTGTAGACGCAGAAGCCCGAGGCCGCCTGCGGCATCGCGTGGTGCAGACCGCCGGCGATGTTGCAGGCGCGCGCGACCTGCCCGGTCCAGACCGCCCGGCACGCCTCGACCGTGGCCCCCACGGCGAGGGAGGTGGCCTCGTGCATACCCAGGAAGGCCGGGGTGTCCTCGGTGCCCAGACCGTGGCGTCCGGTGGCCGACCGGGGGTCGGCGGAGGCCGCCTGCACCGCCTCGACGAGGTCGGGCGTGTGCACCGAGAGCAGCTCCTCGAGCGTGGCGGGCCGGGCCGGGCGGATCTCCACGTCGTCGTGGTCGAGCAGCCCCAGGGCCCCGGAGAGGCGGTGCGTGAGGTCCAGCCGGCTCGGGTGCATGGGGTGCCCCGGGCCGAAGTCGTAGCCCGTGTAGCGCTCGTCCCACATCACCCAGGAGGCCGTCATGCGGCACACGCTAGACCACGGGGAGGGTGCCCTCAGAGCGAGGTCGGGACCCCTGCGGAGTCACCCAGCGGGTAGACCATCATCATCTCCTCGGACTCCGCGTCCTCCTCGTCGACGCCGCGGATCCGGATGGGCCGCCGGTCGTCGGTGGGGCGGAAGCCGAAGCTGGAGGCGAAGGCCACCGCGCGGCCGTTGTCGGTGCCCACCCAGTAGACGAGCTGGCGCAGGCCGACCTCGCGACCGACCTTGGCCGACTTCTCGAGCAGCCGGCGGGCGACGCCGGAGCCGCGCAGGGAGGGCGCCACCCACAGCCCGAAGAGCTCGCCGGCACCGGGGATGTTCGTGCGGTGACCGGTGCCGACGCTGACCACGCCGACGACCTCCTCGCCGTTCTCGGCGAGGATCCGACGCGAGCGCTCCATGCGCTCCTGCCAGCGCGAGTCGGGGAAGTCCGCCTCCTCCTCGGCGGAGGCCACGAAGGCTTCGGGAGACTCACGCAGCGCCCGCAGACGCACGTCCTTGTAGGACGGCCACTCATCCGGGTCGAGGACGCGCACGTGGATCTCGCTCATACTTCCCTACTCTTTCACACGGGTCGCCGGTGCTGGGTCGAGCGAGGTGAACAGTGGGTGATCGGGCACCCGGGTGCTCAGTCCTCGCGCGGGGACAGCTCGTGCGACCTTCTGGCGGCCGCCTCCATCGCCGTGAGGAAGGCGGCCCTGACCTTGTGGTCCTCCAGGGCCCGCAGGGCGGCGACGCTCGTGCCACCCGGGCTGGAGACCTGCTCCCGCAAGACCGTCGGGTGGGTCCCCGTCTCGCGGATCATCGTGGCGGCACCATACAACGTCTGTGTGACGAGCTCGGTGGCCGTGTCGCGGGGCAGTCCGAGGAGCACACCGGCCTCGATCATGGCCTCCACGACGTAGAAGATGTAGGACGGTCCGCTGCCGCTGATCGCGGTGACCGCGTCCTGGTGCTGCTCGTCGAGGACGACGACCCGGCCCACGTGCTCCATGAGGGCCCGGGCCTGCTCCACGTGCGTGGCGGTGCAGTGCCGCCCCGGGCTCATGGCCGACATGCCCTGGTCGACCAGGGCGGGGGTGTTGGGCATGACGCGGACGACGGAGGTCCCCTCGGGCAGCCGCCGCTCGAGGAAGTCGGTGGTGATCCCCGCCGCGATGGAGACGACGAGGGTGCCGGGCCCGACGTGGTCGTGGACCTCCTCGACGAGGGCCGCCATGTCCTGCGGCTTCACCGCGAGCACCACGACGTCCGCGGCGGCGACCGCGGCCGCGGGGTCGGCATACCGCGTGCCGTGCTGACCGGCCACCCGCTCGGCCCGCTCGGTCACCTTGTCGCTGAGGACGAGGTCGTCCGGGGCGTGCCCGGACCGGATGAGGGCCGCGGCCAGGGTTCCGCCCATGACCCCGGCGCCGAGGAGAGCGATCGTCACGGGCGATCAGCCCTTGGTCGCCAGGCCGCGCAGGAAGAAGGTCAGGTTGGCCGGGCGCTCGGCCATGCGTCGCACGAGGTAGCCGTACCAGTCCTCGCCGTAGGGCAGGTAAACGCGCATCTTCGCCCCGGCCCCGGCGAGCCGGCGCTGCTCGTCCGGGCGGATCCCCAGCAGCATCTGGAACTCGTAGGAGTCGGCCTCGCGCTGCTCCTTGTCGGCGAGCACCGTGGCGATCTCGACCAGCCGCGGGTCGTGCGTGGCGATCATCGGGTAGCCCTCGCCCTGCAGGAGGATCTTCAGGCACCGGACGTAGGACTTGTCCACGTCCTCCTTGTCCTGGTAGGCGACCGACTCGGGCTGCTTGTAGGCCCCCTTGCACAGCCGCACCCGGGAGCCCTCGCCCGCGAGGTCGCGGCAGTCCTGCTCGGTCCGGTGCAGGTATGCCTGCAGCGCCACACCCACCCACGGCCAGTCCTGGCGCAGCTCGGCGAGCGCCGCCAGGGTGGGGTCGGTGGTGGTGTGGTCCTCCATGTCGAGGGTCACCGTCGTGCCGGCGTTGGCGGCGGCCTGGCAGACCTGGCGCGCGTTGTCCAGGGCGATGGCGTGCCCGTCCCGGCCGAGGAACTGGCCGAGCGCGGAGAGCTTGAGGCTGACCTCGGCGGCGCCGTCCTGGGTGAGCCCGGCCTCGGAGAGCGCGGAGAGCAGCTCCAGGTAGGCGTCGCGGGTGGCGCTCGCCTGGGAGGGGTCGGTCGTGTCCTCGCCGAGGTAGTCGATGGTGACCTGGCGGCGGGTGTCCACCAGCTCGCCGGCCACCCGGACGGCGTCGGCGGTGGCGTCACCGGCGACGAACCGCTTCACCACGTCCCTGCTGACCGGCGCCTGCTCGATCACCTGGCGCAGCGCGGTGTTGCGGCTCACGCCCAGCAGGGTCTGGCGCATGAGGGCGGAGGGGTTGAGGTCGGCGAGCTCCATGGGCGACAGGCTACGCCCGGGAGGCCCCTGCGCTCACGCCGGGCGGGCACCCGGCAGGTCGGTCTGGCCCAGGTGCTGCCGGGCGAAGGCGAGCGACTCGGCCAGCGCCTTCTCCCGGTCCTGCGAGCTCATCTTGCGCGTCCCGACCTCCAGGCTGACCACGCCGCCGAAGCCCGTCTCGACCAGGTGCTCCAGCACCTCCTTGCACCTCTGCTCGCCGCGGCCGGGCACGAGGTGCTCGTCCTTGAAGGACCCGAAGGAGTCACCCAGGTGGACGTGCCGGACCCGGTCGCCGAGGTCGCGGACCATGTCCAGCGCGTCCTCGCCGGCCGTGGCGGCGTGGCTGATGTCGAAGGTGACGTCGGTGTAGGGGAAGTCCCGCGGGTCGGGACCGGGCAGGTAGGCCTGCATGGCCGAGGCGGACGAGCCGGCGCGCCACGGGAACATGTTCTCCACGGCGATGGGGATGCCCCACCGCTCCTGCCGCTGCGCCACCCCCTCGACGAAGCCCTCGGCATACCCCCGCTGCCAGCGGAACGGCGGGTGGACGACGACGCACTGGGCGTCGGTGTCGCGGGCCAGGTCGAGCGCCCGCTCGATCTTGCCCCACGGCTCCCAGCCCCAGAGCCGCTGCGCGAGCAGCAGGGTGGGGGCGTGGATCGCGCCGATGGACAGGCCGTGCAGCCGGGCGAGCGCGCTGAGCGCTCCCGCCTCCTGGGTCACCGGGTCGGTCCAGACCATGATCTCGACGCCGTCGTAGCCCAGCCGCTGCGCCAGGTCGAAGGCGTAGGCGGCGTTCTCCGGGTAGACCGAGGAGGTCGACAGGTGGACCGGGATGTGCCCGCTCATCGGCCCAGCCCGTCCAGGAAGCGCAGGATGAGCCCCTCGCGCAGCGCCCATGGGCTGACCGCCAGCTCGTCCACCCCGCTGAGCTCGAGCACCGCCTCGAGCACGAGCGCGCCGGCCGCGAGCTGGTGGGCGCGGGAGGCCGAGACCCCGGGCAGCCCGGCCCGCTGGGCGGCAGTCATCCGCAGCAGCCGCGGGGTGAGCTCGGCGAGGTCCTCGAAGCGCAGCACCCGCGGGACGTACAGCCCCTCGCCGCGCGGCGCGGCGCCGCAGGCACGGGCGAGGGAGCGCACCGTCTTGCTGCTGCCGGCCACGAGCTGCGGGGTCCCGACCTTGGTCAGCGCCGGCTGGGCGGTGGCGATCTCGGACCGTATGCGCTTGCGCAGCGCCTTGACCTCGGCACGCTCCGGCGGGTCGTGCTCGAGCGCCCGGCTGAGCCGTCCGGCGCCGAGCGGGAGGGAGATCGCGGCGTCCGGCTGCTCGTCGAGGCCGGCGGCCAGCTCCAGCGAGCCACCCCCGATGTCGACGTTGAGCAGGCGCCCCGCGGACCAGCCGAACCAGCGCCGCACGGCGAGGAAGGTCGCGCGGGCCTCCTCCTCGCCGGGCAGGATGTCGAGCTCCACCCCGGAGGTGTCGCGGACCAGGTCGAGCACCGCCTCGGTGTTGCCCGCCTCCCGGATCGCGCTGGTGGCGAAGGGCAGCAGCTCGGTGGCGCCACGGCTCTCGGCGACCTCGACGCAGTCGGCGACGAAGCCGGCCAGCGTGCGCGCGCCCTCGTCGCTGATGTCCCCCTCGGGGGTGAGGTGCTCGGCGAGCCGCAGCTCCACCTTGTGCGAGTAGTCGGGCGTGGGGTGCCCACCGGGCTGCGCGTCGACCACGAGCAGGTGGACCGTGTTCGATCCGACGTCGATGACACCCAGGCGCATGGGCGCCATGATGCCTTACCGCGTCCGCCGCGCCGCCACCGCGAGGGTGGGGCTGTCGGTGCCCGCGCCTACCCTGGCAGCGTGGCGAAGGCGAGCAGAGCGGCATACCGGTGCACCGAGTGCGGCTGGCAGGGGGTGAAGTGGGTGGGGCGCTGCCCCGAGTGCCAGGCGTGGGGCACGGTCTCCGAGGTGGGGGCCCGCACCACCGTGCGCACGAGCGCGGTGTCCCCCAGCCGGCCCGCGGTGCCGATCCGCACGGTGGACGCCGACGCGGCCCAGGCCCGCTCCACCGGGGTGGGCGAGTTCGACCGGGTCCTCGGCGGCGGCATCGTCCCCGGGGCCGTGGTGCTCATGGCCGGCGAGCCCGGGATCGGCAAGTCCACCCTGGCCCTCGACGTGGCGGCGCGGGCGGCCCGGGAGGGGACCTCCGTGCTCTACGTCTCCGGCGAGGAGTCCGCGGCCCAGGTCAAGCTGCGCGCGGAGCGGATCGGCGCGGTCGCGGACACCCTCTTCCTCGCGGCCGAGACCGACCTGGCCACGATCCTGGGCCAGATCGAGCAGACCGACCCCGAGCTGCTCGTGGTCGACTCGGTGCAGACCGTGGCCAGCGCCGACGTCGAGGGCGCGCCGGGCAACGTCGGCCAGGTGCGCGAGGTCGCCTCGGCCCTCATCCAGGCGGCCAAGACACGAGGCACCGCCGCCGTGCTCATCGGGCACGTCACCAAGGACGGCGGGATCGCCGGGCCCCGGGTGCTGGAGCACCTCGTCGATGTCGTGGTGGCCTTCGAGGGCGAGCGGCACAGCCGGCTGCGGCTCGTGCGCGCGGTGAAGAACCGCTTCGGCCCGACCGACGAGGTCGGCTGCTTCGACCTCGGGGACTCCGGCATCGTCGGACTGGCCGACCCCAGCGGGCTCTTCCTCTCCAGCCGCGACCGCCCGGTGCCCGGCACCTGCGTGACGGTCACCCTCGAGGGCCGACGGCCCCTGGTCGCCGAGGTCCAGGCCCTGGTCAGCGAGGCCTCCGCCGGGTCGCCCCGGCGCACCACCAGCGGCCTCGACCCCTCCCGGCTCGCGATGGTGCTGGCCGTGCTCGGGCAGCGCGGGGGCGTCCCGCTCGGCAAGGACGACTGCTACGCCGCCACGGTCGGCGGGGTCCGCCTCTCCGAGCCGGCCGCCGACCTCGCCCTGGCCCTCGCGCTGAGCAGCGCCAAGGCCGACCTCGCCCTGCCGGTAAGCACGATCGCTGTCGGCGAGGTCGGGCTGTCGGGCGACCTGCGCCCGGTCACCGGCGCGCCGCGCCGCCTCACCGAGGCCGCCCGCATCGGCTTCACCGAGGCGGTCATCCCCCTCGGCTCGCTGGCAGAGGGACGTCCGCCGTCGGGCATGCGGGTGCACGAGGTCGCCACCCTCAGCGACGCGGTGGCGCTGGTGCTCGCCGCCGCGAGCGCCACCGCCCGCCAGGGCGGCCGCTCCGACGAGGCGCTGATCAAGAATCTGTAAAGATCTGCACCGGGCAGGGGTGTGCGCCGCCACGGCAAATAGGATCGGCGGCACCGGGCACGCGCAGGGCAGGCGCCGGACGGACGTGGGCCGGTGAGGGAGGCGAGCATGTCGGAACGCAGCGACGAGGAGCTCTTGCGCGCGACCCTCGGCGCCGTCTCCCCGGGGACCGACCTGCGCGACGGGCTGGAGCGCATCCTGCGCGGGCGGACAGGGGCACTCATCGTGCTCGGCAGCGACCGGGTCGTCGACTCGATCAGCACCGGTGGTTTCGAGCTGGACGTGGAGTTCTCCGCCACCCGGCTGCGCGAGCTGGCCAAGATGGACGGCGGGATCGTGCTCACCCGCGACGGCACCCGGATCGTGCGTGCCGCGACCCAGCTCGCCCCGGACCGGACCATCGAGACCCGGGAGAGCGGCACCCGGCACCGCACCGCCGAGCGGACCGCCAAGCAGACCGGCTTCCCGGTCATCTCGGTGAGCCAGTCGATGTCGATCATCGCGCTCTACGTCGGCGACATCCGGCACGTGCTCGAGGAGCGCGGGCAGCTGCAGGCGCAGGCCAACCAGGCGCTGCAGACGCTGGAGCGCTACCGCGCCCGGCTGGACGAGGTGAGCGCCAGCCTGTCCGCGCTGGAGATCGAGGACCTCGTCACCGTCCGCGACCTCGCCCAGGTCCTGCAGCGGCTGGAGATGGTCCGCCGGATCAGCGCCGAGATCGAGCAGTACGTCGTGGAGCTGGGCGTCGACGGCCGCCTCACCGGGCTCCAGCTGGAGGAGATGACCGGCGGGGTCGAGCGCGAGCGCGAGCTCGTCGTGCGCGACTACATCGGGGCGGCCGAGGCGGGCCGCGACCCGGCCCAGGTGCAGGCGGCCCTGGCAGCCCTGGACAGCACCGAGCTGCTCGACCTCGCCGCCGTCGCCCGGTGCCTCGGCATCACCGTCGTCGGCGACGGGATGGACCACCAGCAGCTCAGCCCCTCCGGCTACCGGCTGCTCCACCGCATACCCCGGCTGCCCGGGGCGATCGTCGACCGGCTGGTCACCCACTTCGGCAGCTTCCAGCAGCTGCTCTCCGCCGGGCTCGAGGACCTCATGCAGGTCGACGGCGTCGGTGAGGCGCGCGCCCGCGCGGTGCGCGAGGGACTGTCGAGGCTGGCCGAGAGCTCGATCCTCGAGCGCTACGTCTGACGTGCGGGCGACCGACGTCGCGGCGCTGCACGACAGCGTCCTCACCTGGTATGCCGCGCACCGGCGCGACCTGCCGTGGCGCGCCCCCCACCGGACGCCGTGGGGGGTGCTCGTCTCCGAGGTCATGCTGCAGCAGACCCCGGTGGTCCGCGTGCTGCCCGTCTGGGAGCGGTGGATGGACGCCTGGCCGACCCCGGCCGACCTCGCCGCCGAGCCGAGCGGCACGGCGGTGCGGGAGTGGGGCCGCCTGGGCTACCCCCGGCGGGCGCTGCGCCTGCACGCCGCCGCGACCGCGATCCGCGACCTGCACGGGGGCGAGGTCCCCTCCGACGAGGAGACCCTGCGGACGCTCCCTGGCATCGGCGACTACACCGCCGCGGCGGTCGCCGCCTTCGCCTTCGGGCGTCGGGCCACGGTAGTCGACACCAACGTGCGCCGGGTGCACGCCCGGGCCCTGACCGGCACCGCGCTGCCCGCACCGTCCCTCACCCGGGCGGAGGTCGCCCTCGCGACCAGCCTCCTGCCGCAGGACGACGCCGAGGCCGCGACCTGGAGCGTCGCGGTCATGGAGCTGGGCGCCCTGGTGTGCACCGCCCGCGCCCCGCGCTGCGGCGAGTGCCCCGTCGCCGGACGCTGCGCCTGGCTCCGGGCGGGGTCACCCGCCCACGACGGGCCGGCACGTCGCGGCCAGGCCTGGGCGGGCACCGACCGCCAGTGCCGCGGCACCCTCCTGCAGGTGCTGCGCGAGGTCGACGGGCCGGTGCCGGGTGAGACCCTGCGCGCGGCCTGGCCTGGGCGCGGCGCGGCCCGTGACGCCTCCCATGAGCTGCAGCGCGACCGCTGCCTGGACGCCCTCGTCGCCGAGGGCCTGGTCGAGCCGCTCGCGGGGGACCGCTACCGCCTGCCCGGCACCTGAGCCGATCGGTCCCGGCGACACGCCCGACCCGAACGGCTCCGGCGTTCACGTGAACGCTGCAGCCGTTCGCGTCCGGCCTATCGGCGGGACGCGCGAGGGCCGGCCCGTCGCAGGCAACCTTCCCGGCCGACGGGGGCCGGTCATCTCGGTCGCGGGCCGAAGACACGGAACCGGTTGCCGTCGGGGTCGCGCATCTCGATCCACCGCACCCCGCTCTCCTCCCGGTCGGCCACGCGCTCGGCGCCGAGGGCCTCGGCCCGTTCGGCGACCTCGTGCCAGGCGTCGGCGTCCTCGGCGCCGATGTCCAGCCCCAGCGGGTTGGTCCCGGTGACGGGCTCGTCGGTGCGCTCGAAGATCCAGGTCTGCGGGGCGACCTCGTGGTGCAGGTCGAGCATGACCACCTCGTCGGAGGGCTCCGGTGCCGTGGGCAGCTGCATCAGCCCGGCCCAGAACTCGGCCAGGCGGCGCGGGTCGGTGCTGAAGAAGGAGTACATCCCCACGACGGGGCGCACGCTGTCGGTCGGGTCGTTCGAGATATCCATGAGGGGGTAGACCCTCTCGGCGGCCCGGACTCATCGCCGAGGTCGCCCGGGCTTCCCGGGCACCCGTGTTCCCCCCGGGAGCGGGCAGGGCCAGCCGTTACGATCCCGGTATGACGCTGACCTGGGTGGAACCGCAGTCCAACGCCGCGTGGCGCGAGCGCCTGCTGGCGACGCCGGGCCAGCCCTCGATGTTCCAGACGCCGGAGTTTGCGCAGGTCAAGGCCATGATGGGGTGGACGCCCAGGTATGCCGACATCGACGGCTTCCCGGTCACCGTGCACGAGCGGCGGGCCCTCGGCTTCGGCAAGGTCTGGTACCTCCCCAAGGGCCCGGGCGTGGCCACCCTGGAGCAGCTCGAGCCGCTGCTGCCGCCGTTGCGCGAGGCCGCCCACCGCGAGGGCGTCTTCCTCGTCAAGCTCGAGCCCGAGATCGTCGAGAGCCCGGAGACCCTCGCCGGCCTGGACCGTCTGGGCCTGCTCCCCTCCGGCCGGATCCAGACCAACAAGAACACCGTCTTCGTCGACGTCACCGGCACCCCCGACGACCTCATGGCCCGCTTCCCGTCCAAGACGCGCAACACCATCCGCCGCGGTATCAAGCAGGGCGTGGTCGCCGAGGCCGCCCCGCTGGAGGAGTCGACCTACGAGCGCATGTGGACACTCTGGATGGAGGTGGTGCAGGACCAGGGCATCACCCCGCGGGGGCACGACTACCAGGTCGCCATGTGGCGCACCTTCTGCGACGCCGGCCTGGGCCGCGTCTTCCTCGCCCAGCACGAGGGCCGCGACGTCGCCGGGGCCTTCGTCACCGTGGTCGGCCACGTCGCCTGCTACCGCGACGGCGCCAGCGTGCGCGAGCGCCCGGTCCGCGGTGGCAGCCACGCGCTCCAGTGGGCGGCGATGCAGTGGGCGCAGAGCCAGGGCGCCACGACGTACGACATGGCCGGGACCCCGCACTCCACCAAGGTGGACGACCGCGACGACCCCTACTTCGGCATCGGCGAGTTCAAGCGCAGCTTCGCCAAGGAGGTCACCGACTTCGTCGGCACCTACGACCTCGTGGTCCGACCCCGCCGCTACGACCTCTGGCAGCGCATCGGCCACCGCGTCACCGCGAAGGTCGTCTCCCGCGGCCGCTCCGGCGCGACCTTCTACTGAGCGCCGCTCAGAAGCCGGAGGCCGAGGGGCGGCGGTAGAACGTCGCCAGCTTCTTGGCGTGGTTGAGCCGGTTCGCCGCGACATACGCGCGCCGGCGCCAGTTGCCGCGTTCGTAGAGCAGCGGGTGGACCACCTTGCGACGGGCTGCCGCGAGCACCCGGCGGCGCAGCGCCGGGTCCCGGACGTAGTAGGGCAGCACCAGCGGGCTGACGATGCTGTAGAGCACCTCCTCGGTGCCGCGCACCGGCTCGCGCTCGACGCCCCGGACGACGTCGTCGACCACAGCACCGGCGAGGTCGGCCCCCGCGGCGGTGGCGTAGAAGCTGTTGCGCCCCATCCGCGGGTTGACCTCCATGTAGTAGATCGTCCCGGTCCTGGGGTCACGCTTGGCGTCGATGTTGGCGAAGCCCCAGTAGTCCACCGCGCCCAGGATCCGCTCCGCCGCGTCCATGAGGTCGTGCATCGGGGTGGTGATCATGGCGATCGGGTTGCCGATCGTCGTGGGGTCGTGCTCGCCGAGCAGGACCTGCGCGGTCGCGCACGCGGTCATCCGCCCGGTGCGGTCGACGTAGGCGACGATGGAGAGCTGGTGGGTGTCGTCACCGGGGATGTGCTCCTGCACGAGGAAGTCCTGCCGCACCCCACCGTCCCGCAGCGTCAAGACCAGGTCGTCCCACTCCTCCGGGGTCTGCAGGAACCACACCTTCTGCGCCCCCGGGAAGCGCAGGTGCTCGAAGTGGGCGCTGTTGGCGGGCTTGGCCACGACGGGGAAGGAGATGTCGATCGGGTCCGGCTCCCACGCCGGGTCGTCGGCCTCGGCGAAGGGCACCACGACCGTGCGCGGCGTCGGCAGGCCGAGGCGCTCGCAGATCTGCCCGAAGCTCTGCTTGTCGGCGATCTGCTCCAGGGTCTGCGACGACATCCGCGGGAAGGCGAAGTATGCGCCGAGCTCCTCGGCGTGCTCGGCGATCAGCTCGGTGTGCGAGTCCGAGTTGCAGCCCAGCAGCAGCGCCACGTCCGGCTCCCGCTCCCGGGAGGCCCGCCCCTCGTCCAGCAGCGTCCGGAGCAGCTGCGCCCGGTCCGTGTTCTCCCCCGCCTCGACGTTGTCGAGGATGCGGGAGTACGCGATGGGACCGGTCTGCCCGCGCGAGACGATCGTCGTGCGCACGCCGTACTTCTCGTGCAGCGCCCGCGCGAGCCCGTAGGTGCCGGGGTCGGTGCCCAGGAAGACCGGCCGCAGGGCCACCTCCGGGGCAGGCGAGGAGGAGGGGAGGTCGGTGGGCATACCGAGGATGCTAGTGCACCCCTGGCGCCGTCACCGGCACCGCGGCGGCTCAGCCGACGCCGTTGACGACCCCGTAGCCGGACACGCCGCTGAAGATCGCGCGGTACTGCGTCGGGACGCCCGGGCGGCCGGTGTCGTACATCATCCCGTTCCCGGCGTAGATGCCCACGTGGTAGGCCGGGTAGCCGAAGAAGACCAGGTCGCCCGGCTGCGGGTTGTTCGTGGGCGTCGCCGCCGCCTGCTGGGTGGCCGCGGTCCGCGGGATCGACAGGCCCACCTCGGCGAAGACGTAGGAGGTGTAGCCGGAGCAGTCGAAGCCCTCCTGCGGGTTGTTGCCGCCGTACTTGTACGGGGTGCCGATGTACTGCGCGGCGGTGTTGAGGATCTCCTGGCGGGTGGTCGAGGGGGCCGGGGCGGGAGCCGGCTCGGCGCCGCCGCCACCACCACCGCCACCGCCGGGGTTGCTCGCGGTGAGCACCGAGCCCGCCATGTACTGCGAGCCCGACATCTTCAGCCAGCCGTTGCTGGTGAGCGTGCCGGTGACCTCGGTGCCGCGCGGCATGCTGCCGACGACGGAGTATGACGTCGAGGGGCCGGAGCGGACGTTCGCCGACGCGGCGCTGACCCAGCGGGTCACCTCGTTCGGGGCGGGGTCCGGCTGCTCGCCACCGCCACCACCGCCGCCGCCGGGGTTGGTGCCGGTGAGGATCGAGCCGGCGATGTACTTCCCGCCGCCGATGTTGAGCCAGCCGTTGCTGGTCCAGGTGCCCGTCACCTTCGTGCCCTTGCGCATCGTGGTGACGACCGGGTGACCCAGGCCGGGGCCCGAGCGCACGTTGCCGACCGAGGCCTCCATCCACTGCGTCACGCGCTGGCTCCCGCCACCGCCGCCACCGGGGTCGGAGCCGCCGCCACCGCCGGGGTTGGTGCCGGTGAGGATCGAGCCGGCGATGTACTTCCCGCCGCCGATGTTGAGCCAGCCGTTGCTGGTCCAGGTGCCCGTCACCTTCGTGCCCTTGCGC
The DNA here is from genome assembly GCF_001685415.1 of Serinicoccus hydrothermalis. Lineage (NCBI taxonomy): Bacteria > Bacillati > Actinomycetota > Actinomycetes > Micrococcales > Ornithinimicrobiaceae > Serinicoccus > Serinicoccus hydrothermalis. The sequence continues at coordinate 1,597,062 of NZ_CP014989.1, forward strand.
ATCGTGGTGACGACCGGGTTGCCCAGGCCGGGGCCCGAGCGCACGTTGCCGACCGAGGCCTCCATCCACTGCGTGACCCGCTCGGCGCTCCCGCCACCGCCGCCACCGCCGCCGGGGTTGCTGCCGGAGGACCGGGTGAGATTCCAGGCGGCGACGAACTTGTTGTTGCCGACCTTGAGCCAGTTGTTGGACGTGAGCGTGCCGGTGAGCTTGGCCCCGTTGCGGTAGCCGCCCACGATGCCGTAGGAGGTCGACGGACCGCTGCGGGCGTTGACGCCGGCAGCGGCGTTGACAGTCATCGTGACGGTCGAGATCGGGGCGGGGGTCGGGAGGACCCGGGGGGTCGCGACGGGCGTGGTCGGCGTGGCCGGCAGCAGCGGCTGCTGCGGCAGCTGCGGGGTGCCGGAGGGCGCGGCGTGGGCCGCGGGCGCGAGCGACACCACCGGGGCGGCGGCGGCGGTCACGGCGATCATGGTTCGCGACAGGCGACGGGTGCTCAGGGTCATCAGTGATCCGTACGTGTGTGGCGGGGCAGGACGCAGAGGTATCCGGCAGGGTGCGGAGACCGGTGTTTCTGGGACGACCCTCAGGTGGGCCAGGAGCAATGAAACCCACCCCTGACCTGCGGCGCAACCCCACCCCCACCCCAGTGAGTGCATTTCCCGGGGGCATGACAAGCGTGTAGTTCGTGATGTTGCTCACACACTCTCAGGGTTGATGCAGGTCAGCCCGGATATCACAAGGGTGTAGTTCGCTGACCAGCACTTTTCTCGATTTTCACACCTTTCTCGGGCGCCCCTCCGAGCACGTGATCTGAGTGAACTCGGCGTGTCTGAGTGGCACCTGTGAAATGCGTCAGGAGAGGGTCATCGGCCTACCTTTCCCAGACGCAGAACGGGCGGGACGCGGCGCACGTCGTGCACCACGTCCCGCCCGTGCGGGTGGGTCAGCTGCGGGTCAGCCGGCCTGCTCCTCCACCGGCACCGTGTCGGGCACCTCGGAGGGCTTGTCCTGCCCGCGGAAGGTGAAGACCTTGTCGCGGTTCTTGTCCTCGCCGACCGGGTCCTCGACGTCCACGATGACGATCTGACCGGTGCCGAGCTCGCCGAACAGGATCTTCTCCGAGAGCTGGTCCTCGATCTCGCGCTGGATGGCCCTGCGCAGCGGCCGGGCGCCGAGCACGGGGTCGTAGCCGCGCTTGGCCAGGAGCTCCTTGGCGGCCGAGGTGAGCTCGATCGCCATGTCCTTGTCCTTGAGGCGCTCGTCGAGACGGGCGACCATGAGGTCGACGATCGCCACGATCTCCTCCTGCGTGAGCTGCGGGAAGACGATGGTGTCGTCGACACGGTTGAGGAACTCGGGACGGAAGTGCTGCTTGAGCTCGTCCGTGACCTTGTTCTTCATCCGGTCGTAGTCGCTGCGGGTCTCCGGCCCGGCGGAGAAGCCGAGCGAGACACCCTTGGCGATGTCGCGGGTCCCGAGGTTGGTCGTCATGATGATGACGGTGTTCTTGAAGTCGACCACCCGGCCCTGGGAGTCGGTCAGGCGACCGTCCTCCAGGATCTGCAGCAGGCTGTTGAAGATGTCCGGGTGCGCCTTCTCGATCTCGTCGAAGAGCACCACGGAGAACGGCTTGCGCCGCACCTTCTCGGTCAGCTGGCCACCCTCTTCGTACCCGACGTAGCCGGGGGGCGAGCCGAACATCCGCGAGACGGTGTGCTTCTCGGAGTACTCCGACATGTCGAGCGTGATGAGGCTGTCCTCGTCACCGAAGAGGAACTCGGCGAGCGTCTTGGCCAGCTCGGTCTTGCCGACACCGGTCGGTCCGGCGAAGATGAACGACCCACCGGGGCGGCGGGGGTCCTTGAGGCCGGCGCGGGTGCGGCGGATGGCCTGGGACAGCGCCTTGATGGCGTCGTTCATGCCGATGATCCGCTTGTGCAGCTCGTCCTCCATGTTGAGCAGCCTGGAGGACTCCTCCTCGCTCAGCTTGAAGACCGGGATGCCGGTCGCCGCGGCCAGCACCTCGGCGATGAGCTCCTCGTCGACCTCGGCGACGACGTCCATGTCACCGTTCTTCCACTCCTTCTCCCGCTCGGCACGCGCCTGGGTGAGCTTGTGCTCCTCGTCGCGCAGCCGGGCGGCCTTCTCGAAGTCCTGGCCGTCGATGGCCGACTCCTTCTCGCGCTTGGCGTGCGCGATCTTCTCGTCGAAGTCGCGCAGGTCCGGCGGCGCGGTCATCCGACGGATGCGCAACCGGGCCCCGGCCTCGTCGATCAGGTCGATCGCCTTGTCCGGCAGGAAGCGGTCGTTGATGTAGCGGTCGGCCATGGACGCGGCCGCGACGAGGGCGCTGTCGGTGATGGTCACCCGGTGGTGCGCCTCGTAGCGGTCGCGCAGACCCTTGAGGATCTCGACGGCGTGCTTGAGCGTGGGCTCGGACACCTGGATGGGCTGGAAGCGACGCTCCAGCGCGGCGTCCTTCTCGATGTGCTTGCGGTACTCGTCCAGGGTGGTCGCACCGATGGTCTGCAGCTCGCCGCGGGCCAGCATCGGCTTGAGGATGCTGGCGGCGTCGATCGCGCCCTCGGCGGCACCCGCACCGACGAGGGTGTGGATCTCGTCGATGAACAGGATGATGTCGCCGCGGGTGCGGATCTCCTTGAGCACCTTCTTGAGGCGCTCCTCGAAGTCACCGCGGTAGCGCGAGCCGGCGACCAGGGCACCGAGGTCGAGCGTGTAGAGCTGCTTCTCCTTGAGCGTCTCCGGCACGTCGCCCCGGACGATGTCCTGGGCCAGGCCCTCGACGACGGCGGTCTTGCCGACGCCGGGCTCGCCGATGAGGACGGGGTTGTTCTTGGTGCGGCGGGACAGCACCTGCATGACCCGCTCGATCTCCTGCTCGCGCCCGATGACCGGGTCGAGCTTGCCCTCGCGGGCGGCCTGGGTGAGGTTGCGGCCGAACTGGTCCAGGACCAGGGAGCCGGACTGCTGGCCCTCCTGCTGGCTGCCGGCGCCGACGCCGGCGGTCGCCGACTCCTTGCCCTGGTAGCCCGAGAGCAGGGTGATGACCTGCTGGCGGACCCGGTTGAGGTCGGCGCCCAGCTTGACCAGCACCTGGGCGGCCACGCCCTCTCCCTCGCGGATGAGGCCGAGCAGCAGGTGCTCGGTGCCGATGTAGTTGTGGCCCAGCTGCAGGCCCTCGCGCAGCGAGAGCTCGAGGACCTTCTTGGCGCGCGGGGTGAACGGGATGTGCCCGGTCGGGCTGTTCTGCCCCTGGCCGATGATCTCCTGCACCTGCTGGCGCACCGCGTCCAGCGAGATGTCCAGCGACTCCAGCGCCTTGGCGGCCACGCCCTCACCCTCGTGGATCAGGCCCAGCAGCAGGTGCTCGGTGCCGATGTAGTTGTGGTTGAGCATGCGCGCCTCTTCCTGCGCGAGCACCACCACACGTCGAGCCCGGTCGGTGAACCGTTCGAACATGCTCTTCTCCTCCACTGTGGGCGTCCGCCCACTCTACGTGCGTCTGATCCAGATCAACGCCGAGATCCGCCACCGATGTTCCGTGTTCGCCCCCGGCGGAATGCGGGCCGCGCGCCCCGCTGCGCGGTCACCACCGGCGTGCGCGCCGGGCAGGACGAGGTATGCGCTCAGCCGGCCTTCTTGGTCGTCGACCGCTTGGAGGAGCTCGACTTCTTCGCGGCGGGCTTCTTCGCCGAGGACTTCTTGGACGTCGAACCGGAGGACTTCTTCTTCGTCCCCGAGCCGCTCGAGCCACCCTCGTCGGCGTCGCCCTCGCCGCGGCCCTTCTTGGCCCGGTCCACCGAGCGCTGCAGCGCGGCGAGCAGGTCGACCACCTCCCCGGAGTCGGCCTCGTCCTCCTCGTCCGGGCTCTCGGTGACCTCGCCGCCGCTGATCTTCTTCTCGACCAGGGCGTCCACGGCCTCCTTGAAGTCGTCGACGTGCCCCTCCGGCTCGAAGTCCCCGGACATCGAGTCGACGAGCATCCGCGCCATCGCGACCTCGTCCTTCTTGGGCTCGCTCACCTCGTCGAGGTGGTCCAGCTGGTCCGAGGCCCGGATCTCGTCCGGCCACAGCAGCGTCTGCATGACGATCGCGTCGTCGTCCTCGCGCACCCGCAGCACCGCCATGGTCATCCGGGTGCGCACCGAGACCGTCACCACCGCGACCCGGTCGGACTCCCGCAGCGCCTCCCGCAGCAGGCCGTAGGCCTTGGCGCCCATCGCGTCCGGCTCCAGGAAGTAGGCCTTGTCGAACAGGATCGGGTCGATCTGCTCGCGCGGGACGAAGCGCTCGACCGAGATCTCCTTGCTGCTGCGGTTGGGCAGGCTCGCGAGGTCCTCGTCGGTGAGCACCACGGTCTTGCCGTCGTCGGTCTCGTAGGCCTTGGCGATGTCCTTGTAGGCGACCTCCTCGCCGTCGGCCTGCGCCACCCGCTTGTAGCGGATCCGGCTGCCGTCGCTGCCCCGCACCTGGTGGAAGCTGAGGTCGTGGTTCTCGGTCGCCGAGTAGAGCCGCACGGGCACGTTGACCAGCCCGAACGACACGGCACCCTTCCAGATCGCTCTCACGCACCCCAGGATGGACCCATGCGCCCCATGCTCGCCACCCCGGGACCCGTACCGGAGGGGCCTCCTGCCGGCCCGGGGTGGGTGCACGAGATCAAGTGGGACGGGATCCGCCTCCTCGCCGACGTCCGCGAGGGCACGCTGCGGCTGACCACCCGCGGCGAGCGGGACATCGCGGTCGCCTTCCCCGAGCTCACCGCGCTGGCCGGGGTGGCCGACGACCTGCTGCTCGACGGCGAGGCGGTGGTGCTCGTGGACGGGCTGCCCTCGTTCGGGCACGTCGTGGAGCGGGTGCACACCTCGACCGCCGCCGCGGCCCGGCGGCTCGCGAGCGCCTCGCCGGCCACCTACGTCGCCTTCGACCTGCTCCGCCTCGACGGGCTGGACCTCACGCCGCTGCCCTGGACCGCGCGCCGGGAGGCGCTGGAGGAGCTGCTCGACGGGGTCCCGCAGACCCAGCTCTCCCCGGTCTACGACGACGGCGCGATGCTGCTGGCCGCGACCCGGGAGCAGCACCTGGAGGGGGTCGTCAGCAAGCGGCGGTCGGCGGCATACCGGGCCGGGCAGCGCAGCGCGGACTGGCTGAAGTTCCCGCACCGTGCGCAGCGCTCGGTGGTGGTGGGCGGCTGGCGTCCCGAGACCGGTCGCCCGGGGCGCATCGGGGCCGTGCACGTCGGCCTGCCCGTCCCCGACGCCGACGGTATGCCCGTGCGCACCGACGACGGCACCCTGCTCCTGCGCTACCGGGGTCGGGTCGGCAGCGGGCTGGCCGGGCGCGCCGGCGAGCAGCTGCAGCGGCTGCTCGCGCAGGTGCCGCGGGCGGCATACCCCTTCGACGCGCCGATCCCCGCGGTGGAGGCGCGCGGGTCGACCTGGCTGGAGCCGCAGGTGGTGGTCGAGGTGGCCTCCCTGGGGCTCGGCGCGCAGGGACGGCTGCGGCAGCCCTCCTTCCAGGGGGTCCGCGCCGACCTGGCGCCGACGGACCTGCTGCACGAGGACCTGGCGTGAGCAGCCAGCAGGTCAGCGTCGCCGGGCGCACGCTCAAGGTGAGCAACCTGGACAAGGTGCTCTACCCCGCCACCGGCACGACCAAGGGCGAGATCCTCACCTACTACGTCACCCACGCCGAGCAGATCCTGCCCGAGCTGGCCGACCGGCCGGTCACCCGGATCCGGTGGCCGGAAGGCGTCGCGCAGGCGCACTTCTTCGAGAAGAACCTCCCCTCCGGAGCACCCGACTGGCTGCCCCGGGTCGTCGTCCCCACGCCCGGGTCCTCGCGCGGGCACACCCACCTGACGTTCCCGCTGGTCACCGATCTGGCGGACCTGGTCTACCTCGTCAACCTCGGCAGCCTCGAGCTGCACGTGCCGCAGTGGCGGATCGACGGCGACGGCGTCCCGCAGGACCCGGACCGGCTGGTGGTCGACCTCGACCCGGGTCCCGGCGCCGGGCTCGCCGAGTGCTCCCGGGTGGCGCTGCTGGTGCGCGACCGGCTGGGTGCGGTGGGGCTCGAGGCGCGCCCGGTCACGAGCGGGTCCAAGGGCATGCAGCTGTATGCCGCGCTCGAGGGCACCCGGAGCTCGGACGAGGTGAGCGCTGTCACCAAGGCGCTGGCCGAGAGCCTGGCCGAGCAGCACCCCGACCTGGTGACGGCGCGGATGACCAAGGCGGTGCGGCCCGGGAAGGTCTTCCTCGACTGGAGCCAGAACAACGGGGCGAAGACGACGATCTGCCCGTGGTCCGTGCGGGGCAGGGAGCGGCCGCAGGTGGCCTTCCCGCGCGACTGGGACGAGGTCGAGGGCGCCGCCGAGGGGGACGAGGAGCTCGTGCAGGTGCTCATCGACGAGGTGTAACGCCGTCACGGACGCCCGACGGGACGAGAACGGGGCCGGCACCCTCGTGGGTGCCGGCCCCGTGCGTCACGCCCGGGGGCGTGAGGTCAGTTCGCCGCCGCGTAGGCGTCCTGGAGCTGCTGCGACACGCGGCCGCGCGAGCTCACCTGGAAGCCGTTCTCACGGCCCCACTCACGGACCTTCGCGAGCTCGTCGCTGCGACCGCTCGAGGTGCTCGAGCCCTTGCGCCGGGTCTGACGCCGACCGCCGGAGCGACGGGCCTGACCGATCCACGAGGCGAAGTCCTCACGCAGCTTCGCGGCATTCTCGTCACTGAGGTCGATCTCGTACTGAACCCCGTCCAGGGCGAACTCCACGGTCTGGCTCGCCTCCCCGCCACTGAGGTCATCGACAAGGATGACCTGCACACGCTGTGCCATTTTCTTCTCCTTTTTGAGACCATGCGCCGCCAACAGGATGCGGCGCGAAAGCAGACTAGCGCTTTTCCCTGGGATTGCGAACCCGGTATCCCATCACGAAGGTCACAGGACAATCACAGTGCCCCCGGACAATGGGAACGTCGAGCGGTTAGGACGTCGGTTGCTGGTCCGGCTTCGCCGGGCCGTCGGAACCGTCGGGGTGTGCGTCCCGCTCGGCCTGCTCGGCCGCCCGCAGCGCGGCCCGCTCGCGCCGGTCGCCCTCCACGACGTGCTTCATGACGACGTAGAAGAGATAGAGCAGACCGATCGAGGGCAGCAGCGCCGCCAGGATCATCCAGCCCTCGTAGAGCAGCCCGCTCATCAGGCCTCCGGCTTGAGGAAGGGGAAGAGGATGGTCTCGCGGATCCCCGTCCCGGTGAGCAGCATGAGCACCCGGTCCAGGCCCATGCCCAGACCGCCCATGGGCGGCGCGGCATACTCCAGCGCCCGCAGGAAGTCCTCGTCCAGCTGCATCGCGTCCTCGTCGCCACCCGCGGCCAGCAGGGACTGCTCGGTGAGCCGCGCGCGCTGGACCTCGGGGTCGACGAGCTCGGAGAAGGCGGTGCCGCGCTCCACCCCGCCGATGACGAGGTCCCACGCCTCGACGAGCCCGGGCTCGCTCCGGTGCGGCCGGGCCAGCGGCTGCGCGAGCGCCGGGTAGTCGCAGACGAAGGTCGGCTGGATGAGCGTCGGCTCGACGACGTCGCCGAAGATCTCCATGGCGATCTTGTCGGCGCCCCACTCGGGCTTCACCGGCACCCCGTGCGCGTCGGCGAGACGACGCAGGTCCTCCTCCGAGGAGTCGACGCCGACGCTCTCCCCCATGGCGCTCGAGAGCCCTTCGTAGAACGGCAGCCAGGACCATTCCCCGTCGAGGTCGACCGGCCCGGCCGGGGTCTCGAGCGCTCGTCCTCCGAGCTCGTCCGCCGCCGCGAGGATCATCCGGCGCATGAGATCGGCCATGGTGAACTGGTCGCCGTAGGCCTGATAGCACTCGAGCATCGTGAATTCCGGCGAGTGGGTGGAATCGATCCCCTCGTTGCGAAAGATCCGGCCGATCTCGTAGACGCGTTCCACGCCCCCGACGACGGCCCGCTTGAGATAGAGCTCGAGCGCGATCCGCATCGTCATCGGCAGGTCGAAGGCGTTGAGGTGGGTGTTGAACGGCCGGGCGTTGGCCCCGCCGTGGACCGCCTGCAGCACGGGCGTCTCGACCTCGACGTAGCCGTCCTGCTCGAGGACCCGGCGCACGGCGCGGGTCAGCGCCGCCCGGTCCACGACCATCTGCCGCGCCTCGTCCCGCACGATGAGGTCGACGTAGCGCTGCCGGACCCGCTGCTCCTCCGACAGGTCCTTGTGCAGCACGGGCAGCGGCCGCAGCGCCTTGGCCGCCATCTCCCACCTGCTGGCCATGACGGACAACTCGCCCCGCCGGGAGCGGATGACCCGGCCCTCGACGAAGACGTGGTCGCCCAGGTCGACCCAGGCCTTCCACCGGTCCAGGGACTCCTGGCCGATCTCGGCGAGCGAGAGCATGCCCTGCAGCCGGGTGCCGTCACCGGCCTGCAGCGAGACGAAGCAGAGCTTGCCGGTGTTGCGGACGAAGACGACCCGCCCCGCGACCCCGACGACGTCCTGCGTCTCCTCGCCGGTCTCCAGCCCGTCCCACTGCTCCCGCACCTGGGGGATGGTGTGGGTGAGCGGCAGGTGGACCGGGTAGGGGTCGACCCCCGCGTCGAGCATGGCCGCACGCTTGCCCTGCCGGACCGCGATCTGCTCGGGCAGGTCGGTCTCCGGGACGGGCTGGGGGCTGGGGTCGCTCACTCTCTCAAGAGTAGTCGCCCGCCCGCGCCCTCTCGGCACGGCGTCGGTCGTGCGGGAGCCCGCACCGGTTCAGCCGAAGAGCGCCGGGGTGCCGGCCCTGCTCTCCAGGTCGAGGAGCGCCTGCTTGCGCTCGACCCCGCCGCCGTAGCCGGTGATCGCGCCGGAGGACCCCACGACCCGGTGGCAGGGCACGACGATGGAGATCGGGTTGCGCCCGTTCGCCAGGCCCACGGCCCGGGAGGCGCCGGGCTGGCCGAGCGCGCGGGCGAGGTCGCCGTAGGACCACGTCTGGCCGTAGGGGATGGCGCGCAGCACCGCCCAGACCCGCTGCTGGAAGTCGGTGCCGGCCGCGGCCACGGGGAGGTCGAAGTCGGTGCGCTCGCCGGCGAGGTACTCCCGCAGCTGCCGTGCCGCGGCGAGCAGCACCGCGGGCGCTGCTGCCTCCTCGACCTGGTGCCCGAGGTCCTTCGGCGCGTGCCGGTGCTCGGCGAAGTAGACCCCGGTGAGGTGCTCGCCGTCGCTGGCGAGGCGCAGCGGCCCCAGGGTCGAGTCGATGATCAGGTGCACGGTGGTCATGGTGTCTCCTCAGGGGTGGGGTATGCCGGCAGCCGCGCCGCCGCGTGGTCGGAGGCGGCCCAGAGCAGGGCCGTGGCATAGCTGCGCCAGGGGCGCCACCCCGAGGCGTGCTGCACCAGGGCGCGGCCGCCGGGCAGCCCGTGGGCGCGAGCCGTGACCTGCACGCCGAGATCGGTGGCGGGGAAGGCGTCCGGGTCGCCCATCCCCCGCAGCAGCACCATCTCGGCCGTCCACGGCCCGACACCGGGCAGGGCCAGCATCGCCTCCCGGGCGGCGGACCGGTCGGCGCCGGCGCCGAGGTCGAGCTCGCCGTCCGCGAGCGCGGCCGCCACGGTGCGCAGCGTGCGCTGGCGGGAGGCGGGCGTACCCGGCAGGTCGTCGTCGGCCGCAGCAGCGACCGCCTCGGCCGTGGGGAAGAGGTGGGTCACCGGACCGGCGAGCTGCTCCGGCAGGGGCTCCCCGAGGCTCGCCACCAGCCGACCGGTCAGCGTGCCGGCCGCGACCGTGGACACCTGCTGGCTGAGGACGACGCGCAGCGCGAGCTCGTCGGGGTCGGGGCTGCCGGGCAGGCGCACGCCGGGGTGCGCCGCGACGAGCGGGGCCAACGCGGGGTCGTCGGCGAGGTGCTCGTCGACCGCGACGGGGTCGGCGTCGAGATCGAGCATCCGGCGGCAGCGGCCGATCGCGGCGGCAAGGTCGCTCGTGTCGGTGAGCCGCAGGGTGACGTGGACGTGCCGGTCGCCGGCCGCGCTGGGGCGCAGCTGCGCGACAGCCGGGCCGGCCGGGAGGCGCAGGGACCGGACGAGCGCCCCGTCGGTCCAGGCCTCGATCCCCGGCACCGCGGTGGCGACGAGGTGGCCGAAGAGGCTGGGTGCGTGCAGGGGGCCGCGGAAGGGCAGCCGCAGGGTGAGGGTGGTCGGTGCCCCGGTCACCGGCGCTCGGTCGGGGCCGTGGTGCTCGGCAGCGCGGCGGCGTGCCCCGGCCCGCAGCTGGGAGGGGGTGGCGGCATACACCTCGCGGACGGTGTCGTTGAAGGACCGGATGCTGGAGAAGCCCGCGGCGTGCGCGACATCAGCCATCCGCAGCGTCGTCCCCTCCAGCAGCAGCCGCGCCGCCTGCGCCCGCTGCGCCCGGGCGAGCGCCAGCGGGCCGGCCCCGAGCTCAGCGCTGACCAGCCGCTCCAGCTGCCGGGTCGAGTAGCCCAGCCGCCGGGCGAGACCACCGACCCCCTCGCGGTCCACCACCCCGTCCGCGACGAGCCGCACCGCCCGGGCCACGACATCGCCCCGGACGTGCCAGAGCGGCGATCCCGGGGTGGCGTCCGGCAGGCACCGCTTGCAGGCCCGGAAGCCGGCGCCCTGGGCCGCGGCGGCGCTCGGGTAGAAGCGGAGGTGATGCACCTTCGGGGTGATGGCCGGGCAGCTGGGGCGGCAGTAGATCCTCGTGCTGAGCACCCCGGTGACGAACCACCCGTCGTAGCGGGGGTCCTTGCTGCGCACGACCGCCGCGCAGCGGTCGTGGTCGAGGTGGATGGCCGAGGTGCTCACCCCCCCATGGTGCCGTGCGCCGCGGCGCAGATCTAGCAGAAAAGCGACATCACGGTACGGACTCGCCAGCCTCCACGCGCTCACGCACCCGGCGGCGCTCGGCGAGGACCCCCACCTCGAAGGTCGAGGTGACGAGCAGGGTGATCCCGACGAGCGGCAGCACGAAGAGGACCATGACCAGCTCGAAGCCCTGCAGCGCCTCGTGCCGGGTGGCGTTGAGCACGACGAAGGTCGTGTAGGCGGCGTAGAGGAGGACGAACATGCCGCCCTCCCAGCGCGCGACGGTGAAGCCGGTGAAGACGACAGGGACGAGCGCGACACTCGTGGCGATCATGAACGGGATGTCGAGGGCGATGGCGGGGTGCGGCACCGGCAGCCCACCGGAGGAGATGATCGCCGGCAGGCCGAGGACGAGACCGATGTTGGCGATGCAGCTGCCGACGACATTGCCGACAGCCAGGTCCCTCTGGCCGCGCGCGGCCGCGATGACCGAGGCGGCGAGCTCGGGCAGCGACGTGCCGACAGCGACCACGGTCAGCCCGACGACGAGACCGCTGATGCCCAGCGCCTCGGCGATGTTGACCGCTCCCGCCACGAGCAGGTTGGCCCCGGACACGAGGAGCACGACACCCACGACCAGGAGGAGCAGCGCCAGCGGGGTCCGCATCGGCTCACCCTCGCGCGGCGCCGGGGCACGCCGCTTGCGCAGCTCCTTGCGGTGCGCCCGCCTGCTGACGACGACGGTGACCACGGTGTGCGCGATCATCGCCGCGAGCAGGAGGCACCCCTCGGCGGTCGAGATCTGCCCGTCGAGCGCCACCAGCAGCAGCGCCACCGAGAGCCCCACCATGACCGGCACGTCGACCTTGACCAGCTGCTCGCGCACGACGAGCGGCAGGACGAGGGCCGCGACACCGAGGATGAGCAGGACGTTGGCGATGTTGGAGCCGACCACGTTGCCGACCGCGAGGTCGGGCTGCCCGTCGAGGACAGCTCCGACCGTCACCGCCAGCTCGGGGGCCGAGGTCGCGACCGAGACCACGGTGAGGCCGACGACGAGGGGGCTGATGCCGATCCGGGCGGCGAGGTTGGAGGCACCCCGCACCAGCAGCTCGCCGCCCCCCACGAGCAGGATCAGGCCGCCGACGATGCGCGCGATGTCGAGAAGGTCCACGACCGGACAGCCTACGGCCTGCGCGCCGCGCGGCTCGGTGGATCAGGGGACGACCGGTCGGTCACGTCGACCCGCAGGAGCAGCGCCTCGCGGATCCCGAGGACCCGGCCGGCCAGCAGGTCGGCTGCCCCGCGCCGACCGGGCAGCGTCGTGACGGGGACCACGCTCTCCGGGCCGGCGGTGACGGCATACCGTCGCCCGTCGAGCTGGAGCTCCGCCCGGTGTGCCGCACCACCGCCCAGGGTGCGCCGGGCGTGCCGACGGTCCGCAGGTTGCGGGGGTTGAGGCTGCGGCGCTGCCAGGCGATCAGCGGACGCAACAGCCGCGCGTCGCGGGCGCGGAAGACCCGCACCAGGACACCGCCCCCGAGCAGCGCCGCGCCGAGACCCACCCCGGCGAGCAGACCGAGGCGGCTCATCGCCGGCCGCCTCGCGCCAGCAGCCAGACGGCGAGGACGAGCTCCCCGGCGGCGGCGCAGACCGAGACGACCGGGACCAACCCGGTCATCACGGCGGCGTCGGCCCCGAGCGCGGTGCGGAGCACCCCGTCCACCGCGTAGGCCGTGGCGCCCAGACCCAGCAGACCTCCCAGCCACGTCGGCAGCGCGGGAGCCCCGACGAAGGCCACCGCCAGCACGGCCAGATGGGTGGCGAAGACCACCAGGCCGAGCCGCCAGCACGCGCTGGCCGCGGACGCGGCCAGCACGGCGGTCGGGGCGTCGGCCCCGGGCGCCCCGCCGGTCTCCACCGCCACGAGCAGCAGCGCGATCGCGACCACGAAGACCGCGACGTAGGTGAGGCGCAGGGCGACCACGAGGGTCGCCAGCCCCGGGGCGGGGTCCAGCAGCAGCCGCCCCAGCCCCAGGCGACGACGACGTCGAGCACAGCGACGGTCAGCAGCCCGAGGACCCCCAGGCGCAGGGCGGCCTCCCGCGTGGCGAGGGCCTGGGCGACGGCCTGCGGGTCGGCGCCCAGGGCCGGCTGCAGGGCCAGGTTGGCAGGGATCGCCACGAGCGCCATGAGCAGCAGGGACAGGCCGGTGACCACGGCCGCGGCACGTCCGGGGGAGCGTCGGCGCGCAGGTGCGGCGGAGCGTGAGGTCGTGGTGCTGCGCGTCGGGGTCATGGGCGGGTCGTTGCCGGAGGGCACGATCATGGCAGGAGTTGTTTATCTTGTAAACAACGTCGCTCGTCTACGCTGACGCCGGAAGGAGACAGCCATGCCACGCACCCGCGCCGGCCGCGCACCGCTGTCCCGGGACCGGGTCGTGGAGGCGGCCTCGGACCTCGCCGACGCCGTCGCGACCGGACGGCTGACGATGCGCCTGGTGGCCGACCGGCTCGACGTCGAGGCGATGGCGCTCTACCGCCACGTCGCCGACAAGGACGACCTGCTCGACGCGCTGGCCGAGCGGGTCGTCGAGCGGCTCAACGAGCGTGCTGCGCAGCTGGACCCGCCCGCACCGGGGACACCGTGGACCGGGGTCGCGCGGGAGCGTGTCCTGGCCGCCCGCCAGGTGCTCCTCCGGCACCCCTGGGCCGCCCGCCAGGTGCACGAGCGAGGGACCATGGGCCCGGCGACGCTGCGCTGGTTCGACGACCTCAGCGCTGTCCTGTTCGCCGGCGGTTGCTCGGCCGACCTCGTGCACCACGCCGTCCACGCCCTCGGCACGCGGGCGATCGGCTACAACGCCGAGCTCCTGGACGTCGCTCCCCCGGGCGAGGAGGAGGGGCAGGACATGCTGGCGGCGATGGCCGCGATGTCGCAGACCTATCCCGCCATCGCCCGGATGGTCGGCGAGATCTCGCACGACGCCTCGACGGCCCTCGGGTGGTGCGACGACCAGGAGGAGTTCGAGTTCGGGCTCGACCTCCTGCTCGAGGGCATCGAGCGACGTCGCCGTGCCGAGGCCGGGCAGCCGGCTGCTCCGCCCGGACCGTGCTCGTGACCGCACGTCCCTGGGAGGAGGCGTGGCAGCACGCGCTCTACGGCACCGACGGGTTCTACCGGCGGGGCGCCCCGGCCGAGCACTTCGCGACCTCGGCCCAGGGCATACCGGGGGCGGGTCGGGTCCTGGCCGAGGCGGTCGCCGAGCTCTGCGCGCGGCACGGCTGCGACCGGGTCGTGGACGTCGGGGCGGGACGCGGCGAGCTGCTGCGGTCGCTGCGCGAGGTGGCTCCCGGGCTGCACCTCACCGGGGTCGACGTCGTCCCGCGGCCCGAGGGGCTCGACGTCGACGCCTGGCTCGTCGCCCCGGGCGGGGCCGCGCTGCCGGACGCGCTGCGGGACCTCGGCTCGACCCTCGTCCTCGCGCACGAGTGGCTCGACGTCGTCCCGTGCCCGGTGGCGGAGCGGGACGAGCAGGGGGTATGGCGTGAGGTCCGGGTGCGCAGGTCCGCCGAGGGGGCGTGGCGCGAGTCGCCCGGGCCGGCGCTGGGCGGCGACGACCTCGCCTGGGCGCAGCGGTGGCTGGAGCCGGCCCCACTCATGCCGGGAGATGATTCCTCTGCGGTGATGCATCAGCGCAGAGGAACAGCATCTGCGTACGAGTCGGTCGTGCGCGGCGAGATCGGTCTGCCCCGCGAGGCAGCTCTCATCGACCTGGTGGGACGGATCCGCAGCGGGCTGGTGGTCGTCGTCGACTACGGCCACACCGCCGCCGACCGGCCTCGGCACGGCACGCTGACCGGCTTCCGCGACGGCCGGGAGGTCGAGCCCGTGCCCGACGGCAGCTGCGACCTCACCGCCCACGTCGCGGTCGACGCCCTCGCGGCCTCGCTCCCCTCCCCGACCGGACACCCCTTGGCTCCGCAGCGTCAGCGGGAGGTCTTGCTCGACCTGATCGGCGACCCGAGCCCTCCGGTGCCGCACGACCTCGCGCGGGAGCGGCCGCAGGCATACCTCGAGGCGCTCGCGCGCCGCGCCGCGCTGCGGGCCCTGACCAGCGGCGCCCTCGGCGACTTCTGGTGGCTGGTGGTGGAGGTCGGCGAGCAGCCACCGGGTCGGGCTTAGGCTGGCCGGGTGAGCACCCGCGACCTGGACGTGAGCCTCGGCGCCACCGGCGTCGGCGGGCTCTCCACCACCGAGATGGTGCTCAACATCGGCCCCCAGCACCCGGCCACCCACGGCGTGCTGCGGCTGCGCATCACCGCGGACGGCGAGCGGATCACCGCCGCCGAGCCGGTCATCGGCTACATGCACCGCGGCGCGGAGAAGCTCTTCGAGGTCCGCGACTACCGGCAGATCATGGTGCTGGCGAACCGGCACGACTGGCTGTCCGCCTTCAACAACGAGGTGGGTGTCGCGCTCACCGTCGAGCACCTGCTCGAGATGGAGGTCCCCGAGCGCGCGACCTGGACCCGCACCCTGCTGTGCGAGCTCGGGCGCGTGCTCAACCACCTGATGTTCCTCGGCTCCTACCCGCACGAGCTCGGGGCGATCACCCCGATGTTCTACGCCTTCCGCGAGCGCGAGGAGATCCAGGCGGTCATGGAGGAGTACTCCGGCGGCCGGATGCACTTCATGGCGACGCGGGTCGGGGGGCTGCTGCACGACCTGCCGGAGGGCTGGCTGGACCGGGTCGACGCAGCCGTGGCCTCGGTGCGCTCCCGGCTCCCCGACCTCGTCGGGCTGGTGCTGGGCAACGAGATCCTGCAGGCCCGCACCCGTGGGGTGGGGGTGCTGGACCTGGACCAGGTGCTGGCCTACGGCGTCTCGGGGCCGATCGCCCGGGCCTCGGGGCTGGACGTCGACCTGCGGCGGGACGAGCCCTACCTCGCGTATGCCGAGCTCTTCGGCGAGGACGGCCCCGGGCGCGTGGTGACCCGGGAGGCCGGCGACTGCCTCGCCCGGCTGGAGGTGCTGGTCGAGCAGGTCGAGGTGAGCCTGGACCTCGTGCTGGCCTGCACCGCCCGGCTGCGCGAGCTCGGGCCCGGGCCGGTCAGCACCCGGCTGCCGAAGAAGCTCAAGGTCCCGGCCGGCGAACACTACTGCGCGAGCGAGAACCCGCTGGGCTTCAACGGCTACTACCTCGTGAGCCGCGGCGACACCGTGCCGCACCGGCTCAAGCTGCGCTCGGCGTCCTTCAACAACGTCCAGGTGCTGCGCGAGATGCTGCCCGGCGCGGTCGTCGCCGACATGGTGGCGATCCTGGGCTCGATGTTCTTCGTCGTCGGGGACATCGACAAGTAGCGGCGAGGCCGTCAGGCGCGCAGCACGCTGACGCAGAAGTCGGCGTCGGTATGCCAGGGGCGCAGGTCCCAGGTGGCGAAGCGGTGCTCGAGGCGCAGCCCGGCGGCCCCGGTCGCCGCGTCGAGGTGGGCCGGGGTGAAGCCGCGGACCACCCGGCAGCCGACGACGAGGAAGCCGCCGGCGCGCAAGTGGGCCCGTAGCCGGGAGAGCACCTCGCCCCGGTGCGGCTCGGCCACGAAGTCCATGACGTTGCCGGCGACCAGCGCCCCGTCGAAGGGCTCGGGCTCGCCGAGGGCCGCCAGGTCGAGCGTGGCGAGATCGCCCACGAGCCAGGTGGCGCCGGGGTAGTCCTCGCGCGCCGCCCGGATGAGCGCCGGGTCGATGTCGACGCCGACGACGGTATGCCCGAGCCGGGCCAGGTGACCGCCGTGCCGCCCGGGCCCGCACCCGGCGTCCAGCAGCCGGGCGCCGCGCGGCGCGAGCACGTCCACCAGCCGCGACTCGCCCTGCAGGTCCTGCCCGTCGGCGGCCATCGTCCGGAACCGGTCGACGTACCACCGCGAGTGCTCGGGGTCCTCCAGCCCGGGCCACAGCGTGGTGTCCCGCACGCCGGGCGTCGGCTCGATCGGGACCTGCGGGTCGCGCTCGCTCATGACGGTCACTGTAGGGGCGGGCCGGGGCACGCTTGTGCGGAAGGTTGCGTCACACCGGTGCCCCTCGGCACGCCTGCGACACGAGGAAGCGCACCACCTCACGCACAACGGTGCTCGGGCGGGTCTCAGCCGTAGGCGAGGTCCCCGTCGGCCACGCCGTCGTCGTCATCGTCGTCGTGCTCGGTCGGCGGGATGCGGCACCACGCCTGCCCGACGAAGCCGGCGGCGGCGAGCGCGAGCGCCGCCACCGCGTGGACCACGCCCCAGACCAGCTGCACCCGCTCGCTCGGCACGTCGGCGTTGGGCAGGTGGACCAGCGCGTTCGCGGCATACCAGCCGAGCAGCGCGGCACCGCCCAGCGCCGCCGCCTGGGCACCCACGAGGGTCCCGCGCCCGCGCTGCGGGCTGGGCCGCAGCGTCCCCCTGCCCTGCAGGTAGCGTCGGATCTGCCGGCACATGACGAGCACGAGCAGCGTCACGGCCACGAGGGGCACGAGCCCGAGCCAGGAGATCACCGGGTATGCCCCGCCGAGGGAGCGCACCACCTGCAGCAGCAGCCAGCTGGCCATCCCGGCGAGCACGGCGACGACCACGCCGGTGCGCACACGCACGCCGTCCATGCCCCTCACCGGTCCTCCTCCATCGGGCGCACGGGCTGGTCCTCGACCGCCGGTATGAGCTCGCGCACCGCCACGACGTCCTCACCCCGGCGCAGCGTCGCCGCGGCGTCGATCTCGGCCCAGGGGACGAGGACGAAGGCGCGCTCGTGGGCGCGCGGGTGCGGCAGCAGCAGAGCGTCCTCCTCGCCGACGACGTCGGTGCCCGCGGCGGGGTCGCCGTACTGCACGAGGTCCAGGTCGAGCGTGCGGGCGCCCCACCGGGCCTCGCGGGTGCGGCCGAAGTCGTCCTCGACCCGGTGCAGGTCCGCGAGCAGCGAGGCGGGCGAGCGGCTGGTGCGCGCGAGGGCGACGGCGTTGACGTAGTCCGGCTGGCCGGCGACGGCCTCGCCCCCGACCGGGGCGGTGACGAAGGAGCGGGAGGTGCGCACGCCACGCAGCCCGCGCAGCCGGCGCAGCCGCTGGACGGCCGCCCGCACGGTCGCGGCCGGCTCGGCACCGTCGGTCCCGGCGAGGTTGGCGCCGACCGCGATGACGACGGGCACGTCCGTGCGGCGGCGCACCACGACGGCGACGTCGCCGAAGGGCACCCCCACCGGGGCCTGCGGCTTGTGCACCGTCACCTCGACCGTCTCGACGAGCGGCCGCGCGAGCACCGTCGCGGCGATCTCCTCGGCCACGGTCTCGATGAGGTCGCGCGGCTCGCCCTCGACGACAGCGACGACGTCGGCGGCGACCTCCCCGTAGTGGACGGTGCGGGCCAGCTCGTCGGTCGTGCCCGCTGGGCGCAGGTCGAGCTCCATCGTCACGTCGACGACGAAGTCCTGGCCCTCGCGCCGCTCGTGCTCGAGGACGCCGTGGTGACCCCGGGCGCGCACGCCGGTGAGCCGGATCTCGTCGCCCGCCCTCATCGCGCCGCCCCCTGCGTCAGCTGCCAGACCGCGAGCGCGTCCCGCGTCGGCGGCACCTCGTGCACCCGCACCGCCCAGGCCCCCGCCTGCGCGGCGAGCAGGCTGGTCGCCGCTGTCGCGGCGTCGCGCTGCTCGGGCGGGGTGGGCTCGGCGCCCTCCGCCGGATCCTCGCCCGGGCGGGTCGGCAGGCGACCGAGGAAGCGCTTGCGGGAGGTCCCGACCAGCACCGGCAGCCCGAGCGCCACGACCCGGTCCAGCCCCGCCAGCAGCGTCCAGTTGTGGCCTGCGTCCTTGGAGAAGCCGAAGCCCGGGTCGAGCACGAGCTGCTCGGTGCGCACGCCCTGGCCGACCAGCTCCTCGACCCGCGCCGAGAGCTCGGCACAGACCTCCCCCACGACGTCGTCGTAGTGGTGCGTGGCGGAGGCGTCGCTGAGCAGCCCGCGCCAGTGCATGACGACGTAGCGGGCGCCGGTCTCGGCGATCATCGGCCCCATCCGCGCGTCCCCCAGCCCGCCGGAGACGTCGTTGACGAGCACCGCCCCGGCCCGCAGCGCCGCCTCCGCGACGCCGGCGCGCATGGTGTCGACGGAGACGGCATACCCCTGCTGCGCGAGGGCGGAGACGACCGGCAGGACCCGCTCGGCCTCCTCCTGCTCCGGCGGTCGCGTGCTGCCCGGCCGCGTGGACTCGCCTCCTACGTCGACGATCTGCGCCCCCTGCGCCGCGAGCTCCTGCCCGCGCGCGACGGCGACGTCCGTGTCGAGCCAGCGCCCCCCGTCGGAGAACGAGTCGGGGGTGACGTTGACCACCCCCATGATCTGGGTATGCGCGGTGCCCACCACAGCCCCTACCGCCCGGTGATCAGGCTCATCGCCTCGGCGCGGGTCGCCTGGTTGCGCAGGTGGCCGCGCACGGTCGAGGTGATGGTGCGGGCGCCGGGGCGGCGGACGCCGCGCATCGACATGCACAGGTGCTCGGCCTCGACCACGACCAGGACGCCGCGCGGGGCGAGGTGGTCCACCAGGGCGTCGGCGACCTGCGTGGTGAGGCGCTCCTGCACCTGCGGGCGCCGGGCATACACGTCGACGAGCCGCGCCAGCTTGGACAGGCCGACCACCCGGCCGTCCGGGCCGGGGATGTAGGCGACGTGGGCCGAGCCGTGGAACGGCACGAGGTGATGCTCGCAGACGCTGTAGAGCTCGATGTCCTTGACCAGGATCATCTCGTCGTGGTCGACGTCGAAGGTGGTGCCGAGCACCGCGCTCGGGTCCTGGTCGATCCCGGAGAAGATCTCGGCGTAGGACCGCGCCACCCGGGCCGGGGTGTGCAGGAGCCCGTCGCGGTCGGGGTCCTCCCCCACGGCGAGCAGGATCTCCCGGACGGCGGCCTCGATCCGTGCGTGGTCGACGGCGCGGCCGACCGCGTCGTGCGGTCCGAGGGCGCCCTCGTCCGGGTCGGGACCGGCGCCCGCCGGGGCGGGCCTCACGCCCGCCGCGGCCTCAGGCGTGCCCGGGGTCGACATGGCCGCCTTCGGGCACCTGGACCGTCTCGGAGGGCGGGTTGTCCTCGCCGTCGGACTCGGTGAGCGGGTTGTGGCCGTTGGACATCGCCCGCTTCTCGGCGTCGGTGAGCACCGGCCCGGCCTCGTGGATGGTGCGCGCGTCGGAGGAGAGCCAGACCGGGCGGACCGGCCGCTTGCGGATGTCCTGGAAGACCTCGGCGATCGCCTCGGCGTTGAGCGTCTCCTTCTCCAGCAGCTCGAGCACGAGCGCGTCGAGGATGTCGCGGTTGTCGTTGAGGGCGTGCCACGCCTCGTCGTGCGCGGCCTCGATGAGCCGGCGCACCTCCTGGTCGACGACGCCCGCGAGGTTCTCGGAGTAGTCCCGCTCGTGGCCCATGTCGCGGCCGAGGAAGACCTCGCCGCCGCCGGAGCCGAGCTTGACCGCCCCGACGCGCTCGGACATACCGAACTGCGTCACCATCTTGCGGGCCAGGCCGGTCGCCTTCTCGATGTCGTTGGCCGCGCCCGTGGTCGGGTCGTGGAAGACCATCTCCTCGGCCACCCGGCCGCCGAGGGCGTAGGCGAGCTGGTCGAGCAGCTCGTTGCGGGTGGTGGAGTACTTGTCGTCCGCCGGCAGGACCATCGTGTAGCCGAGGGCACGGCCGCGGGGCAGGATCGTCACCTTGCTCACCGGGTCGGTGTGGTTCATCGCCGCGGCCACGAGCGCGTGCCCGCCCTCGTGGTAGGCGGTGATCTTCTTCTCCTTGGCGCTCATGACCCGGGTGCGCTTCTGCGGCCCGGCCATGACGCGGTCGATCGCCTCGTCCATGTCGCCGTCGGTGACGACCTGCTGGTCCTTGCGGGCGGCCAGCAGGGCCGCCTCGTTGAGGACATTGGCCAGGTCGGCGCCGGAGAAGCCCGGCGTCCGGCGGGCGACGGCCATGAGGTCGACGCCGTCGTCCAGCGGCTTGCCCTTGCCGTGCACCTGCAGGATGTGCAGCCGGCCGAGCATGTCCGGGGCCTCGACCGCGATCTGCCGGTCGAAGCGGCCCGGGCGCAGCAGCGCCGGGTCGAGGATGTCCGGGCGGTTGGTCGCGGCGATGAGGATGACGTTGGTCTTGACGTCGAAGCCGTCCATCTCGACGAGCAGCTGGTTGAGGGTCTGCTCGCGCTCGTCGTGACCGCCGCCGAGACCGGCACCACGGTGGCGGCCGACCGCGTCGATCTCGTCGACGAAGATGATGGCCGGGGCGTTCTCCTTGGCCTGCTCGAAGAGGTCACGGACGCGGGAGGCGCCGACACCGACGAACATCTCGACGAAGTCCGAGCCGGAGATGGAGTAGAACGGCACGCCCGCCTCGCCGGCGACCGCGCGCGCCAGCAGCGTCTTGCCGGTGCCGGGAGGGCCGTAGAGCAGGACGCCCTTGGGGATCTTGGCGCCGACCTCGAGGAACTTGCGCGGCTCGGAGAGGAACTCCTTGATCTCGTGCAGCTCCTCGACCGCCTCGTCCGACCCGGCGACGTCGGCGAAGGTGACCTTGGGCATGTCCTTGGTCGCGAGCTTGGCCTTGGACTTGCCGAACTGCATGACGCCGCGGCCGCCGCCCTGCATCCGGGTCATGAGCCAGAGGAAGAGCGCCAGGATGAGCAGCAGCGGCAGGAAGTTGACCAGGATCGAGACGAAGACGTTCTGCCGGGCCGGGTCGTCGTTGAGCCGCTCCGAGGGCGGGTTCTCGTTGAGCGCCTCGATGACCTGCGGGCCGCGCGCGTCGACGTAGAAGGCCTGGACCTGCTCGGTCTCGCGCACGTCGTCGCTGGAGAAGGGCTGGCCCTCCTTGAGCGTGAGGTCGATGCGGTCCGGCGTCACCACCGCCTCGGCCACCTGGCCGTCCTCGATGAGCTGCAGCGCGTCGGCGGTGTCGATGCGGCTGTAGGGGCTCTGCGCGAGCAGCGAGTACCACAGGATGCCCAGGCCCAGGAAGAGGAAGACCCACATCCAGGGGCTGGGCTTCGGCCGTTGCTTGGGCCGCTTGTTCGGGGCAGTGCTCATGTCAGTGACGTTCGGGGTGCCACGGGGACTCCCCGGTCCTCCTGGTCGACTCGATCCGGCGGTGTTCTCCGTGCGGCTCAACGCACGGCGCAAGGTCAGTGTTCCACCTTGCCCGGGTGCTCGGTCCCGGGCACCCCTGACGTGCCTGGGGCGCGGCGACGGCATACCTGTCGCTCGTGGGCGTGTCGGGACCAGGGGCTACGGTCTCGGGTATGACGCATGTCGGGGTGATCTTCCCGCCGGACCAGCCGCCGGAGCGGCTCCGCGAGGTGGCCCAGGCCGCCGAGGCCGCGGGGCTGGACGAGCTGTGGTTGTGGGAGGACTGCTTCAAGGAGGCGGGGATCTCGGCAGCGGCCGCGGCCCTGGCCTGGACCACCCGGCTCAAGGTCGGGGTGGCGCTGCTGCCGGTGCCGCTGCGCAACGTCACGCTCACCGCCATGGAGATCGCCACGCTGGCCCGCCTCTTCCCCGGCCGCTTCCTGCCCGCCGTGGGCCACGGCGTCCTGGACTGGATGGGGCAGGCAGGGGCGCGGGTGGAGTCCCCGATGACCCTGCTGCGCGAGTACGTCGAGGCGCTGCAGGCCCTGCTCGCGAGCGAGACGGTGACGGCCTCCGGCCGCTACGTCCGGCTCGACGCGGTGGCGCTGGACTGGCCGCCCGAGCAGGTGCCGCCGGTGCTGGTCGGCGCCTACCGGCCGAAGACGCTGGCGCTGGCCGGCGAGCTGGGCGACGGCGTCGTGGTCGACCGTGCCGAGGCGCTGCCGGACGCGGTGGCGCAGGTCCGGGCCGCCCGGGAGGCGGCCGGACGCGACGGGGAGCCGGAGGTGCTGGTCTTCCAGACCGTGAGCGTGGGGACGCCGGCGGAGACGGTCGCCGAGCAGATCCGGGAGCGGGCCGCCGAGGGCGCCCACCGCGTGGCGCTCGCCGTCGTGCCGACAGAGGGTGCCCCGCCGGAGGCCGGGCCCGCCCTCGTGGACGTGCTGCCGGTGCTCGGCCGCGCGGCGGAGCAGGTCAGGGACGGACGTCAGCTGTAGACGTGCGGGGCGAGGGTGCCGATGACCCGCAGGTTGCGGTACTTCTCGTCGTAGTCCAGCCCGTAGCCGACGACGAAGGCCTCGGGGATGTCGAACCCGACGTAGCGGGTGTCGATCTCGACCTTGGCCGCGGTGGGCTTGCGCAGGAGGGTGCAGATCTCCAGGCTCGCCGGACCGCGCGAGAGCAGGTTGGTCCGGATCCACGACAGGGTCAGGCCGGAGTCGATGATGTCCTCGACGATGAGCACGTGCCGGTCGGTGATGTCGGTGTCGAGGTCCTTGAGGATCCGCACGACACCGCTGCTCTTGGTGCCCGAGCCGTAGCTCGAGACGGCCATCCAGTCCACCTCCGCCGAGCCCGGCAGCGCGCGCATGAAGTCGGCCATCACCATGATGGCCCCCTTGAGCACGCCGACGAGCAGGACGTCCTTGTCGTGGTAGTCGGCCCAGACCTCCTCGGCCAGCTCCTCGAGCCGTCCGTGGATGTCCTCCTCGGTCAGCAGCACCTCGGCCAGGTCGTCACCCATGTGCTCGGCGTCCACGCAGCTCGCTCCTCAGGTCCGTGGCGGCTCTGCGCCCACCGGGACCTGGTGGCGCGCTCTCGTCCAGCCTCATTCAACTACGTCCTCCCGCGCAACCACACACCGTCCTCCCCGCGTCCCGCCCGGACCCCGCCGGGCAGGTGCAGCGGGCCCTGGCCGTGCCAGTCGGTGACGAGGGCGTCGACGGCGAGCAGGTGCTCGCTGGTGAGGTCGGTGCCGGAGCTGCCGGCCTCCCGCGCGCAGCGCCGGTAGAGCCGCGTCCGCACCGCGGGCTCCAGCGCGGCCAGCCCCGCGACCGGCCACGGCGGCGCACCCAGGCTCCGGTATGCCTCCTGCGCGGCGGCGTCGAGCGCGTCGGCGTCGTCCCGGAGCAGGTCGGCGGAGCGGGCGAGGTTCGTCGCGAGGCCGGGGCCGAGCTCGTCCTCGAGCAGCTGCAGGGCGCGGCGGGCGCGCACCCGGGCGTAGTCGTCGACCTCGTTGTGCGGGTCGCTCCAGGGGTCGAGCCCCAGCTCGGCGCAGACCCGCTCCGTGTGCTCCCGGGTGATCCCCCCGTCCGGCCCGGCCCGGCGGCTGCGCCGGCCACCGAGGAAGGGACGGCCCAGGAGGATCCTCGTGCCGCCGAAGGACCGGGAGGCCGGCATGCCCGCCAGCGCCCGTGCGCCCGACCCGCGAGCCAGGCCCAGGAGCACCTGCTCGGCCTGGTCGTCCCGCGTGTGGCCCGTCAGCACGGCCGACGCGCCGAGGCGCTGCGCCGCGTCGACAAGGACGGCGTACCTCTCGGCGCGCGCCTGCCCCTCCGGGCCGGCCGGGCCGGCCGGGACGTGCACCCGCTGGACCTCCACCGGGGACCCCGTCGGCAGCAGCTCCCGGCACTGCTCGGCCGCCCGGGCCGCGACCGCGGCGGACCCGTCCTGCAGCCCGTGGTCCACGACGATCGCACCGGCCCGCAGACCCGCTCGTGGGGCCACGAAACCGGTGGCGGCCGCGAGCGCGAGCGAGTCGGCGCCCCCGGAGCACGCGACCAGGACGAGGGAGTCCGGCGCCGGCCCGGTGTCCTCCAGCCAGCGCCGCACCGCGAGACGCGCCGCGGCCACGGCCGCGGGCGGGCCGGGCATACCGGGCTCGACCCTCAGCCGTGGACCCGCGCGACCCAGGCCTGCGGGTCGGCGATCTCGGTCGGCCGCGGGAGCGTCTCCGGGGAGGTCCAGACGCGGTTGAAGCCCTCGACGCCGACCTCGTCCATGACGCCGCGCACGAAGACGGCACCGTCCTGGTACTGCCGCATCTTGGCCTCCATGCCCAGCAGGCGGCGCAGCAGCTTGTCGACGCTGCCGGCGCCCTTGCGGCGCTGGGTGAAGCGCCGGCGGATCTCGGCGACGGTGGGGATGACGCTCGGTCCGACCTCGTCCATGACGACGTCCGCGTGCCCCTCGAGCAGGGACATCACCGCGGTCACCTCGGCCAGCCGCTCCCGCTGCTCCGGGGTCGCGACCACCTGGGTGATGTCCTCCTCGCCCCGGAGCACGCCGGGCAGCGCCGTCGCGATCTCGCGCAGCCGCCGGCCCAGGTCGTCCGGCTCGGGCATGATCCGCGTCCCCATGCTGCGGGCACGCTCGATGAGGTGCTCGCGCAGCCAGGGCACCGCCGTGAACTGCACCCGGTGGGTCTCCTCGTGGACGGCGACCCAGAGCCGGAAGTCGCCGGGATCCACCTCGAGCTCACGCTCCGCGGCCAGGACGTTGGGGGCGACGAACATCAGCGTGGGGTTGCCCTGCGGCGCCAGGTCGTACTGCCCCAGCACCTTGGTGGAGATCCACGACAGCAGCCCGGCGACCTCGGTGCCGGTCACCTTGGCGGAGATCGCCTGCGAGGTGGCGCCGATGTCCGGCAGCTCACGGCCCGCCTGCTGCGCCCGGGCGCGGTCGGCGCTGCGCTTCTTGGCGACGACCTCGTCGAGCACCGGCTCCAGCATCGCCCCCATCGAGGCGCAGTTGGCCCGGATCCACCCGGCCCGGTCCACGACGAGCGCCTCGGGGGTGCCCGGGGGGGTCGACAGCTGCGCGGTCTGCGCCACCGGCTCCACGGCACGGGCGGCGGCCGAGCGCAGGTCGGCCACGAGGTCGGCGATCTCGGCGCGGCTCGCCCGCGGCCCGGCCGGGGCCAGGCGGGTCGCCGTCGCGGCGGCGAAGTCCCAGTCGACCAGGGCGCTGCCCCGGACGTCGTCGACGGGCTCCAGGGGGCGGTCGGCCACGGGCTCCAGGTCCTCGCTCATGACCCGACGGTATGCCGTCGCGCGCCGGCCCGGCGAGCCGGGGCGCTGCCCGTCCTCACCCGTCCGGCGACCCTCGTCACTCCGGCTGGCACCCGCACCGGGCCAGCTCGGCCACCACCTCGTCGAGCACCGAGGCGGCCTCGATCGCGGCCGAACCCTCGTCGAGGTCGTCGGCGGTGAGGGCATACACGAGCAGCCTGCCGTCGCGGGTGACCACCGTCCCGGCCAGCGAGCTGACGCCCGGCAGGGTGCCGGTCTTGGCGCGGGCCACGCCCACGGCGGGGTCGTGCCGGTCCAGGTGGAAGCGGGTGGCGAGCGTGCCGGTGTAGCCGGCGATGGGCAGACCACCGGCCGCGAGGACCTTCTGCAGCGCGGGGTGCGAGCCGTCCGCACCCGCCACGAGGACGTCGGCGACGACGCCGACGGGGATCTGCGTGCCGTCGGAGAGCCCGCTGGCGTCGACGATCTGCACGCCGTCCATGTCCAGGCCGTAGTCCTCGCTCACGGTCTGCCGGATCCAGGCGGTGACGTCCTCCTGCTCGGCGCTGCCGCCGTCGGCGACCGCGGCCTGCCGGGCGAGCTGCTCGACCATGGCGTTGTCGCTCGTGGCGAGGGCCAGGGCGAGCACGTCGCGGGCCGCGGCCGACTCGACGCTGGCGAGCTCGGCTGCGTCCTCGGGCGCCTCGACCTCCTGCGCCTCGGCGCCCTCGTCCCCGGCGCCCACGACCTCGATGCCCTCCTCCGCGAGCGCCTCGCGGAAGACCCGCGCGACCTCCTGCTCGGGCGAGGTCGGGGAGGGGTTGAAGGGCAGCGCGCGGTCGCCGGAGCGGCCCAGCTGGACGATGCGCCCGCTCCACCCCTCGCGGATCCAGTGGTCCGACCACGTCGGCATGGCGTCCGGACCCGCGACGTAGGAGAGGTCGAGCCGGACCCGGACCGTCCCCTCGGGGCCGCCGCCCTCCTCCAGCGCGTCCGCGGTCTGCGCCGCCAGGTCGCCGATGCCGGCGTGCCCGGCGACGGCCTCGGGGTCGCCGGCCCCGTCGGCCAGCAGCATGTCGCCGCCGGCGACGATGATCACCTCGTCCGGCTCGGCGCCCGCCACGACCCGGGTGGTGAAGGTGTGGTCGCCCTCCAGACCGGTGACGATCGCGGCGGCGGACAGCAGCTTGGTCGTGGAGGCCGGGGTGACGAGCCGCGAGGAGTGGCGGTCTGCCAGCGACTCACCAGTGAGGGCGTCCCGGATCGCCACGGCGCGCCGGTTGGTGCCCCCGAGCCAGGTGCTGTCGAGCTCGTCGCTGATCTGCATCGACAGGGCCCCGCGGTCCGGCACCGGCGCGGCGGAGACCGGCGCGACCGGGCTGACGGGGGCGGCGACCCGGGGCCGCACCGCCACCGGGCCGGTCGGCGCCTCGGTCGTGGCGCTCGCCTCGTCGGTGGTGGGCGCGGACGTCGTGCTGGCGGGCTCGTCGGGCGCTGCCGTGGTCGCCGCCGACGGCACGGCGGCACCCGCGAGCAGCGCGACCACCGCGGTCGCCGCGAGGGCGTACCGTGGGACTCGCCGGGGCGCGGGGCGCGGGCGCATCACGAGCGTGCTCCACCTCCGTCGTCGTGACCCTCCGGGATGAGGGACACTGAGGTCCGAGCCTATGCCGTCCCCGAGCCAGAGAGAGCAGCAGATGCAGTTCGACGTGACGATCGAGATCCCGCAGGGCAGCCGCAACAAGTACGAGGTCGACCACGAGACCGGTCGTATCCGGCTGGACCGCATGCTGTTCACCGCGACCCGCTACCCCGCCGACTACGGCTACATCGAGGAGACCCTCGGCGAGGACGGCGACCCGCTGGACGCCCTCGTGCTCCTGGACGAGCCGACCTGGCCGGGCTGCCTGGTCCTGGCCCGGCCCATCGGCATGTTCCACATGCGTGACGAGGCCGGCGGCGACGACAAGATCATCTGCGTCCCCGCCGAGGACCCGCGCAAGATGGGCATCCAGAGCCTGGACGACATCGGCACCCACACCCGCCTGGAGATCCAGCACTTCTTCGAGGTCTACAAGGACCTCGAGCCCGGCAAGTCGGTCGAGGGCGCCCACTGGGCCGGCCGCGAGGAGGCCGAGCAGTGCGTCGAGGAGGCCCGCCAGCGGGCCCAGGAGCACGGCGTCTCCACCGCGCGCTGGCCGATGCCGAAGCACTGACCGCGGACCCCGGTCAGGCGGCGCAGCTCGTCGTCGCAGGGAACCGGGGGGTGGGGTATGCCGTCGTAGCGGTGTGCGGGAGCCGGTCTCCCGCCACCGCCGCGCTACGCTTGACCGCGCAGGGCCACTGGCCGAGGTGGTGACGACGGCGCGGCATTCCGCGCAAAAACTAAGGGGAACGACATGACGACCGTGAGCGAGACGAGCGGGGACGACGTGACCGAGGGGGGCCGCAAGGCTCCGTGGCTGCTCATCGGTGGCGGTGTCGCCGCTGCTGCCGTCATCGGGGGAGGCACCGCGTTCGCCCTCATGATGGGTGGCGGCGGGGACCGCCCGGACAGCGTGCTGCCGGGCGAGGTGGCGGCATACGCCCAGATCGACCTCGACCCCTCCGCGGGCCAGAAGGTCGCCGCGGTGCGCTTCTTCCAGGGGCTGGACAGCGACCTCGAGCAGCGCTTCTCCGACGGAGAGTGGCGCGAGTGGGTGTGGGAGCAGCTCGAGGAGCAGGGCGAGGCGCCCGAGGGAGTCTCCTTCGAGGAGGACATCGAGCCCTGGCTCGGCGACCGCGCGGGCGTCGCCATGATGCCCGCCGGTGAGGGCGAGGAGCCGGCCGTCGCGGTGGCGCTCCAGGTCAAGGACGGCGACGCCGCCACGGCCTTCCTCGACGAGCACCTCAGCGACGACGCCGAGGAGCTCGGCTACTACCTCGAGGGCGACTACGTCGTCTTCAGCCAGGCCGACACCCTGGACGCGGTGCGCTCGGCCGCCGAGGCCGGCTCCCTGTCCGACAACGAGGACTTCACCTCCGACATGGAGGACCTCGGCGAGGCCGGTGTCATGGCGATGTGGGCGGACCTGTCCCAGATCGACGACATCGACGCCAGCGCCTTCGACCCGAGCCTGGAGATGACCGAGGAGCAGCTAGGGATGGGGGCGGAGCAGCCCGAGGTCACCGGCCGGATGGCCGCGACCGTGAGGCTCACCCCGGACGCGATCGAGATGCACGGCGTCAGCCGCGGCGTGGCCGGCATGGAGGTGCCGGCGGCCGGTGACGGCGAGCACCTGGTCACCCAGCTCCCGGCCGACACCGCGGTGGCGCTCTCGCTGGAGAACGGCAGCGACATGGTGCAGGCGATGTGGGACTACTACTCCGAGGACTACGCGGAGCAGCTGCAGGAGGCTGCGGACGCCGCCGAGGCGCAGGGCTTCGTGCTGCCGGACGACCTCAAGGTCGCCCTGGGTGAGTCCATGACCCTGGCCGTCGGCCCGGACGTGGTGGGCGCCTTCGCCAACATGTCGCAGACCGACCCGGGCGTCCCGGAGCTGCCGCTGGCCTACCGCGTGACGACCGACACCGAGCGGGCCCAGCAGCTGCTCAACGACAACGGCATGGGCGCCGGCGTCCTCGTCGTGCGTGACGACGACGGCACGCTGACCCTCGGCACCGACCAGGCGTACGTCGACGGCGTCGCCGAGGTCGACGGCGCGACCCTGGGCGAGAGCGACCTGTTCACCCGGGCCGTCGCCGACGCCGGAGAGGCGCAGTCGACCTTCTTCGTCGACGTGGCGCCGTTCGAGGAGTTCTACCTTCCGCAGGTCACCGACGAGAAGGCGCGCACGGCCCTGGAGAAGCTGGCCGCGGTCGGCGCCTCCAGCGTGGTCGAGGAGGGTGGCGACGGCCACTTCACCATGCGCATGGTGGCCGACGAGGAGTGAGCGACGCCTCTTCGGCGGCGCACCGCTGAGCATCACGAGGACAGCCCCCGGCCGACCGCCGGGGGCTGTCCTCGTCCCGGCCGGACTCAGGTTTGGGCAGGCTCGGCACGTTCGGTATCCTCGTCGGGTTGCCCACCGCGGGCAGCACGCCGCCTTAGCTCAGTCGGCCAGAGCGATTCACTCGTAATGAATAGGTCGGGGGTTCGATTCCCCCAGGCGGCTCCACAGCACCGGCCCAGCGCCCTCGACCCCGGTCGGGGGCGTTCTGCTGTCCCTCAGCAGGTGGTGCCGTCGGCGGGGACGGTGCCCTCCAGCAGGTAGGCGTCCACGGCGTCGTCGATGCACTCGTTGGACCGGCCGTAGGCGGTGTGGCCGTCGCCGTCGTAGGTCAGCAGGACGCCGGAGTCCAGGGTGTCCGCCAGTCCCTCGGCCCACTCGTAGGGCGTCGCCGGGTCTCGGGTGGTCCCGATGACGAGGATCGGGTCGGCGCCGGGCGCAGAGTAGTCCTCGACCGTCTCGGTGGCCTGCACCGGCCACACCCCGCAGGCACCCTCCCCCGCGAGGTAGCGGCCCCACGTCGGGGAGACCTCCTCGAACTGCTGCTCCACCGCTGCCGAGTCGAGATCCTCCTCCTCGGCGCTGGCCGGCCGGTCCAGGCAGTTGACGGCATAGATCGACTGCATGCCGTTGCCCTCGTAGCTGCCGTCGCTGCCCCGGCTGGCGTAGAGGTTCGCGAGGTACATGAGCATGGTCCCGTCCCCGGCGAAGGCCTGCTCGAAGGCCTGGGACAGCACCGGCCAGGCGTTCTCGTCGTACATCGCGACGATGATGCCGTACATCCCCCAGCCCTCGGTCAGCACCGACGCCGCGTCGCCCTCGACCGGCAGCGGTGCGGCGTCGAGCTCGTCGAGGAAGGCCGGTATGCGCGCCATCGCCGACTCCACGTCCGACCCCAGGGGGCACTCACCCCCGGCGACGCAGTCCTCGACGTAGGCCCGGGTCGCGCGCTCGAAGCCCTCGGCCTGACCCAGCCCCATCTCGAGCCCGCTGAGGTCGGGCTCGATGGCGCCGTCCAGCACCATCCGGCCGACCCGGTCGGGGAAGAGCGCGGCATACGTCGTGCCGAGGAAGGTGCCGTAGGAGGCACCGAGGTAGGACAGCTGCTCGTCCCCGAGCGCGGCCCGCAGCACGTCCATGTCGCGGGCCGCCTCCACCGTCGAGACGTGCCCGAGCAGGTCGGGCGCCCGCTCCTCGCACGCCTGCGCGAAGTCCTCGACAAGCTGCTCGGAGGCCTCCTCCTCGGTCGCGTCGTCCGGGGAGGGGTCCGAGGAGAGGAACTCGTCCATCTGCTCGTCCTCGAAGCAGGTGATGGGTGCCGAGCGCGCGACCCCGCGCGGGTCGAAGCCCACGACGTCGTAGGCCTCGAGCACCTCGCTGCTGACCGCCATCCCCGACAGCTTCGCGTAGTCGACGCCGGAGCCACCCGGACCGCCCGGGTTGACCACGAGCGACCCGAGGGTGTCGCCGGACGCCGCGGAGCGCAGCAGGGCCAGGTCGATGGTCTGCCCGTCCGGCTCCTCGTAGTCGACGGGGACGGTGAGCGAGGCGCACTCGAAGTCACCCTCGCAGCTGCTCCACGTGAGCTCCTGGGAGTAGAACTCCTCCAGCCCCTCCGGGGCTCCCTGCGCGAGCGGCGTCGAGGCCGCACCCGCCTCCGGGGCCGCGTCGGCGCTGCTGGTCTGCCCCTCCTGCTCCTGCTCCTCCTGCTGTCCCGGCGTGCAGGCCGCGAGCAGCGAGAACGCGCTGAGCCCGGCCACCATCCTGACCGTCGTCGACGTCCGCACCAGCGATCCCATGCCTTCCCTCGTCGTCTCACCCCCGGGGCGGGAGCAAGCCAATCATCATCGCCTCCAGGACCAGCAGGGGCGCGCCGTTGGCGATGAGCCGCTGCCGTGCCTCACCGATGGTCTCCAGCGCACCGAGCAGCTGCTCCGGGCTGAAAGAACGTGCGAGCCCCTCGATCTGCTCCGGCTCGCTGGCGTTGACCAGGTCCACCCCCGAGCCGGTGGCCACGAGCAGGGCGTCCCGGTAGACCGAGGCGAGGTCGGTGAGCGCGGCGTCGATGCTGTCGTGCTGCTGCCGCTTGGCCTCGGCCTTGAGCCGGTCCTCGAGCCGGCGCAGGTGGGCCCGGACCGAGGGCGGCTGGGTGCGGGCCGAGGCATCGGCGCCGAGCTGCTCCAGCAGCTCGCGCTTCTGCTCCTCGGCGTGGTCGGCCGAGGTGGCCTTGGCGCCCTCACCGGCCTCGTCGACGAGGTCCTGGGCCGCCCGCAGCGCGTCGCCGAGCGAGGTGAGGCCCGTGGGGATGGAGGTGATCTCGCGCCGTCGCGCGCGGGCGTGCTCGTCGACGGCGAGGCGCCGCGCGATGCCAATGTGGCTCTGCCCGGCGCGTGCGGCGTAGTGCGCCATCGCTGGGTCGATGCCGTCGCGCTCGATGAGCAGGTCGGCCACGGCGCGGGTCGGGGGCGTGCCCAGCCGCACGTGGCGGCAGCGCGAGCGGATCGTGATGAGGACGTCCTCGATCGAGGGGGCGCACAGCATCCACACCGTCCGCGCGGTGGGCTCCTCCAGCGACTTCAGCAGCGTGTTGGCGGAGAAGTCGTTGAGCCGGTCGGCGTCCTCGACGATCACCACGCGCCACCGGCCCAGGCTCGGCCGGGCCTGCGCCTCGAGCACCAGCGCGCGCGCCTCGTCGACCTTGATGAAGGTCTGGTCGGTGTCGACGGTCCGCACGTCGGGATGGCTGCCGCCCATGACGAGCCGGCACGGCTGGCACTCCCCGCAGCCGACGGCCCGGGGATCTCCCGGCGCGCGCTCGCACTGCAGCGCGGCCGCGAAGGTGCGTGCGGCCACCGAGCGACCCGAGCCCGGTGGGCCGGTGAAGAGCCAGGCGTGGGTCATCGCCGCGGGGTCCGACGCGGCGCGGCGCAGGGTGTCCACCACGCGCTGCTGACCGACCAGCTGGGCGAAGACGCTCATCGCTGCTGCTCCAGCAGCCTGGCGACCCGCTCGCGGACGGCCGCTCCGATCTCGTCGCGGCCCGCCTGTGCGTCGAGCACGAAGTAGCGCTCGGGCGCCCGCTCGGCGAGGGCGAGGAAGCCCTCGCGCACCCGGTCGTGGAAGTCGTCACCCTCCCGCTCGACCCGGTCGTGCACCAGCCCGCGGCGTCGCCTGCCCTGCTCAGCGCTCACGTCGAGCAGGACGGTGAGGTCGGGCAGCAGTCCCTCGACCGCCCACAGGGACAGGTCGCGGACCTCGTCGTGGCCCAGCTCCCGGGCGGCGCCCTGGTAGGCCACCGAGGAGTCGAGGTAGCGGTCGGTGATGACGACCTCACCCGCCTCCAGCGCCGGCCGCACCACGGTGGCCACGTGGTGGGCCCGGTCGGCGGCGAAGAGGAGCGCCTCGGCGCGCGGGGTGACCGAACCGTCCTCCCCGTGCAGCACCAGCTCGCGCAGCGAGCGCCCCAGTGCGGTCCCCCCGGGCTCGCGGGTGCGGAGCACGGTATGCCCCTGCTCGCGCAGCCAGCCGGCCAGTGCGTCGGCCTGGGTCGACTTGCCCGCGCCGTCACCCCCCTCGACCGCCACGAAGAGCCCCGGCCGACGTCCGCGTCGCGCGTCAGGGCTCGGCTGGTCGGTCACGTGGGAAGCCTACGGGACGGGTATGACGCTCCCTCCCGCCATCCACAGCGTCCTCTTCAGCCCGTGGTCAGGGCGCGTCGCCCGTCGCGGTGCCGTCGTCCGCGGGGGCAGGAGCCTCGGTCACCGTGGCCTCGTCGGCGCCCGGGGTCGCCGTCTGCTCGCTGCCGTCGGCGACCGTCCCGCCGCCGTCGTCGCCGAGCACTGCCCCGAGAACCGTGAAAGCGCCGACGACGAGCACCATGCCGGCAACCCCGAGGACGACCGTTCCCCGAGCGCGCGTCAGCTTGTCCGCGATGACCGAGACGGCTTTGACCGCCTCCGAGACACTCTGCGCCACAAGGTTCCGCTGCCCCGTCCCTGGTGCCTCAGGTGGGGACTCCGCAACCACCCGGCGCTGAGTGACTGCCCTCGCTTCAATGACCGCGAGCACTCCGGTCGCGATGAACACGAGGCTTGCCAACCACAGTGACATCAGGACTACCACGAGGGTCGCTCGCTGAGCGAAAGAGCCGTCGACCCACTGCTCGTCCGCCAGCACGACGCTGCTCGTCGCAAGATCGATCTTCCATGCCGTGCGCCAGAAGAAGAGCGTCGAGACGAGACCGGCCGCCGCACCCACGGCGCAAGCAGCCCCAGCGACGTCACCGCTCCACTCCCCTGGGATGACGAACACCTTCGACGTGTCCTCTGACATGGCACCTCCGGGTCACGGGTCGGGGCGTCCGTGGGCCCAGTGTCCACCCGGCGGCCCCTCACCCACAAGGGTGAGGGGCCGCTGAGTTGCCCGGCCTCGGTCCCGCCCGGCCTCAGCCCCGCGCGGCGTTGGCCACGACGGCGTCCCGGACGAACTGCGCGAGGCCCTTGGCGATGTCCTCGTAGGTCTTGGTGAACCTCGGGTCGTCGACGTACATCTGCGCGATGCTCGCGTGCATACCGCGCGGGCAGTCGTAGAACCACCGGCAGATCTGCTGCCGCGCCTCCTCGGCGGCGTCCATGGCCGCCTCGGAGTCTGCGGGCTCGCCGCCCTCGAGCAGCTCGACGAAGCGGGCGTTGACCTGGTCCTGCTCGACCTTGATCTGCTCCCACTGCTCCTTGGTGTAGCTCTTGGTCCGCTGGTTCGACTGCTTCCAGGCGTCGGTGTCGCCCCAGCGCTGCTCGGCCTCGGCCTGGTAGTCGTCGAAGTTGTCGGTGAAGTTGTCACCGAAGATCTCTCGCTGCTCCTCGCGGGTGATCTGGTAGCCGCTCATCTCTCTCTCCATCGCCGTGTCGATCGACCGCACGAGCTCGGTGAGCTCGCCGATCCGGTCCGTGATCGCGCTCCGCTGCCGACGCAGGTGCTCCAGGACGTCGGCGTCCTGCTCCAGCAGGGCCGCGACCTCCTCGAGCCCGAAGCCCAGGCGGCGGTAGACGACGACGTGCTGCAGCCGCACCAGGTCGGCCTCGGTGTAGAGGCGGTATCCGGCGTGGCTGCGCTCGCTGGGGACCACGAGACCGATCTCGTCGTAGTGATGCAGCGTGCGCACGCTCACGCCGACCTCCTCGGCCACCTGGCCGACGGTCAGCGTCTGCGTCGTCGTCATCTCGATCACGCTCCCGAGCCTGGGGCCTCACGGTGCGTGAGGGTCAAGCCCGATCCGGGACGGCGCCCTCGGCGGCGGTCATCGTGCCCCGCCCGTGCAGGGACTCGAAGATGAGTGAGGTCTCCGCGTGCAGCACCCCGGGCCGGTTGGTGAGGTGGTCCAGGACGAAGTCGCGCAGGGCGTCCGCGCTCGGCACGGCGACGTGGACGTAGTAGTCGATCGCCCCCGAGACGTGGAAGGCGCCGAGCACGCCCGGCAGCTCGGGCACCTCACGGGTGAACTCCTCGAAGTTCGCCCGCCGGTGGCCGCCGAAGCGGATGGCGATCATCGCCTCCACGGGTCGCCCCACGGCGACCGGGTCGATGTCGGCGTGGATCCCGCGGACGACGCCCCGCTCGCGCAGCGAGCGCACCCGCACCAGGCAGGTGGACTCGGCGATGCCGACCTCACGGGCCAGCATGGCGTTCGACATGCGCCCGTCCACCTCGAGCAGGCGTACCAACGCCAGGTCGGTGTCGTCGAGGGGCTTGTCGTCACGAGGATTCTTCGGCACGAGGCCCAGTATGCCCGGACCCACCGCAGATGGCGCAGCCCGGCCGGTCACGGGAGAACGGCCGGGCTGCGGGTCGGTGGGTCACTCCAGGGTCCGCAGCTCCTCCAGGACCGTCTCGGCCACGGCGGTCTCACCGCCGAGGACGCTGATGAGGCCGGGCTCGAGCCGCTCCAGCGCGGTCCAGGTCGCCGAGGGCACCGAGTCCTGCCGCACGAGCAGCAGCGGTGCGTCCTGCGCGCCGGCCGCGGCAGCGCCGGCGAGCGCGTCCGGCCAGTCCTGGCCGCTGGCGACGTAGACGTCCCCCGCGGTGGGGTAGTCCTCGGCGAGGAGGGCGGCCGTGCCGTAGCGGTCACCACCGGAGATCCGGTCCACCTCGCCGAACTCCTCCAGCGCGGTCTCGACGCCGTCCTCGACGACGCCGGTGCCGCCGAGCAGCACGATCTGCTCCACGCCGAGGTCGCGCAGCGCCTGCCGGGTGCTGGACGGCACCGAGTCCGGCCGGACCAGGAGCACCGGGGCGTCGACCGCTCCGGCCCGCGCCGCGCCCGCGAGCGCGTCGGGGTAGTCGCGCCCGGTGGCCACGTAGGCCGTGCCGGACGAGCCGAGCTCCGCCGCGACGAGGGCCGCGGTGGCATACCGGTCGCGTCCCGCCAGCCGCCGCACCGGGGCCTCGGCGGCCTCGGCCGCCTCCTCCACCACGTCGTCCTGGACGGCGCCGTCGCCACCGAGGACGACCAGCTCACCGGGGTTGAGCCGCTCCAGCTCGGCCGCGGTGACCGCGGGCAGCTGGTCGGGCTTGGTCAGCAGGACCGGGACCTCGGCGCTCCCGGCCCAGGCCGCGCCGGCCAGGGCGTCGGGGTAGTCGGCGCCGGTGGCGAGCAGCACCGTCGCGATCCCCGGCTCGTAGGCCTGGGAGAGCTCGACGGCGGTGCCGTAGCGGTGCTCGCCGGCCACCCGGACCACCTCGGGGTGGATCGGGCCGGGGTCGGTGTCGCAGTCCTCGTGCAGGAGCACGAAGTCCTCCTCCACCACCTGGCCCCGGACGGGGTCCACCAGCGCCGACTCCGGCAGGTGCTCCACCGCGGAGGCGATGAGCTCCAGCTCGCCGACCCTCGTGTCGATCCAGCGGGCATACCGTCCCTCGTCGTCGGTGACCCAGCGCCACCTCGGGCCCTCGCCCCGCGTCGGTGAGGCGTCGACGGTCGCGCCGGCCAGCGGGTCGGTGGTGCCGGCGCAGTCGTCCCCGGCCACCAGACCGGTGAGCTTGCCCCACGTGGCCGGCGGGAGCACGGTCATCTCGACCTCGCTGGTCGGCGCCGTGCCGGGCATACCACCCTCCGCCGAGACCCCGGCGGTGTAGAGCCCGGGCTGCGCCACGTCACCGGTGGTCGTGACCTGCACCGTAGCCGACTCACCGGGCGCCAGGGACAGCTCGGTCTCGCTCAGCGAGAGCCACGGCACGTCGACCGGGCCGTCACCGCACAGGTCGTAGCCGGGCAGGAGCTCGACGACGTCGCTGAAGCCGGCGTCACCCTCCCCGCCGATCCGGACGAACCCGCAGGCGCCCGCGCCGCGGAAGCTCGGTTCGTTGGGGTTGGGCAGGTCCGACCAGGCGTCCGCAGCCGGGTCGTAGGCGACGGCCTCGTTGCTGATCGCGCCGTCCAGGAGCCCGCCGGTGACGATGAGCTGGTCGTTCGCCCCGGCGTAGGCCGCGCCCCAGGCGTCGCTCGGCGCGTCGGCGACCTGCGTCCAACTGTCCGCCGCCGGGTCGTAGGCGTAGGCCTCGGTGGTCGAGGTGCCGCCGTCGCCCACACCACCGGCGCAGACGACCCGTCCGTCGACGCCGGCGCAGGACGGGAAGGCCACCGTCCGGGGGTAGTCGGCGAGCGTCGTCCAGGTGTCGGTGGCCGGGTCGTAGGCCGCGGTGACCGCGCTCGTGGGGTCGCAGTCGCCCGTGGTGCAGCCGCCGACGGAGTAGAGCAACCCGTCCAGCGTCGCCTGGCCGGCCCACGCGACGGACACAGGGGCGTCCGAGACCTGGGTCCAGGCGTCGTCCTGCGGTGCGTAGACGTAGGTCTCGGCCCGGGCCGACCCGTTGCTGTCCCAGCCTCCGGCCGCCACGATCTGCCCGTCGACGGTCCCGGCCGTGGGAGCCATGAGCGGCTCCGGCAGCTCGGCGCCCTCGACCCACTCCATCGCCGCGGGGTCGTAGCGGTAGTGGGCCGTCGTGGGCTCGATGCCGTCGAAACCGCCGAAGCTGTGCCAGGCCCCGTCGACCTCGACGACCCGGTTGTCCACGATCGTCGCGGGGACGGGCGTGAGCTCGGTCCACGGCTCCTCGTGCGGCTGCATGGTCGCCTCGCGCTCCGGGGCGTCGTCCGCGGTGAGGTATGCCCCGACCCGCGGCTCGACGTCGACGGTCCGCGTGGGGGCACCCGCCGCCGCGTCCTCGCCGGTCGCGGCGACCCGCCGGCCGTCGGCCCGCAGCAGCGTCGCGTCACCGCGCACCTCCTCCAGCGTGACGTCGGCCGGGCCGGTGCCGCTGTTGGTCACGGTCAGGTCCACGGTCTCGGAGTCCGCACCCAGCTCGACCTCGGTCCTGATGAGACCCGGGTCGAGCTCCAGCAGCCCGCCGTCGAGCACGAAGTCGGCGCGGACCGCACCGCCCTGCTCGACGTCGACGTCCTGCGTGGCCGCGCCGTAGCCCCGGGCCGTGGCCTCGAAGGGGTGCGCGCCGGACACGCTGCTGAAGAGCCAGTAGAAGCCGTCGTCCTGGCCCTCGTCCGCCGGGGTGTCCCGGCTGGTGCCGCGGTCCTCCGGCACGTCCAGGCTGGTCACGGCGGCGCCGCTCACCGCGGAGCCGTCCGCCGAGGCGGACACCGAGCCCACGACATACCCGCCGTCACCGGTCGGGTCGCAGCTGCGGGAGCCGACGACGATGTCGTCCACCTGCCAGAAGTACGCCCACACGGCCTCGTGGTAGTGCCATCGGAGCCGCACGTCCACCTCGCCCTGCGCCATCGGGAGCGGCACCCTCACCTCGACATCCTCCTGCGGGGTCGTCCAGGTCGACACCGTCGTCCAGCTCTCGCCGCCGTCGGTGCTGACGTCGAGGTCGGCGATGTCACCCAGCGGGATGTAGGCCTGCGCGAAGCTGACGCTCGGGTTGTCCAGGGCGCTGAAGTCCATCACCGGCGACACCAGGGAGGTGTCCTGCTGCCCGTCGGGACCGTAGGCGTCGGAGTTGACGTAGGCGAAGGCGCCCTCGCCGCCGGTGAGGTTGCCGATGCCGGCGCCGTCCTCGTCCACGGCCCAGACCTGGCCGTTGTCCAGGTTGTCCTCGATCTCCCACCCGTCGGGCAGCACCCCGGCGTCGAAGCTCTCCGCGAGGACGACGCTGTCGGTGGCGGTGTAGCCGGGTGCCGTGCACGAGTCGGGCAGCACCGTGGGCGAGAGGTCGACCACCGTGTCGGCCTCGACCAGCACCTCCTCCTCGAGCACCTGGTAGCCGGGGTACTGGACCACGGCCTCCAGGC
Organism: Serinicoccus hydrothermalis; assembly: GCF_001685415.1. NCBI lineage: Bacteria > Bacillati > Actinomycetota > Actinomycetes > Micrococcales > Ornithinimicrobiaceae > Serinicoccus > Serinicoccus hydrothermalis. The sequence continues at coordinate 1,636,128 of NZ_CP014989.1, forward strand.
GCACCTGCTCGCCGACCGGGACCTCGAGGGCATACCCGCCGTCGAGGGGGTCGGTGAAGGTGGCGAGCGACTGCCCGGCCACCGACACCTGGGCGTAGAGCGGGAAGCCCGCGCCCGAGCCGTCGGTGACGGTGCCGCTGACCGTGGCCCTCTGCGCGGCCTCGAGGGCGAAGTCCTGGGTGGCCGTCCCGTCCTCGGACACGGTGACGTCGGCGGACTGCTCCAGCCAGCCGAAGCGGGAGGCGGTCAGCGTGTAGTCCCCCGCGCTGACGAGGGCCCGGTAGGCGCCCTCACCGTCGGTGGAGAGCATCCGCTCCACCGGCCCGGCGACCTCCACGTCGACGCCGGCCAGCGGCTCGCCGGTCGCGGCGTCGGTGACCGTCCCCTCGACGACACCGACCGGCCCGCGGGGGGCGGCGTCGAGCAGCGCCAGGGCGTCGAGCCTTCCCTCGCCAAAGACGTTGTTGTCCTCGTCGGTGCCGCCGCACTGGTCGTCCGGGTTGTCCGTCGCGGTCCCGTCGAGCAGTCCCACGGTCGCCTCGACGTCGCCCACGAGCTGCGGGGAGCTCGCCCAGAGCAGGGCGATCGCCCCGGCCACGTGCGGCGAGGCCATCGAGGTGCCGGAGTAGGAGGCGTAGCCGTTGCCGGGCACCGAGGAGCGCACGGCCGTGCCGGGTGCCGAGATGTTGGGCTTGGTCTCGCCGTCCTGACCGGCCCCGCGGCTGGACGTCGGGTTGATCTCGTGCGCCGCGTCGTAGTTGCCGACGGAGTAGTTGATGATGCGGCTCCCGGGTGATCCCGAGCTCTCGCAGCCCGGCCCGATGTTGCCGTTGGCCCACACCCCGAACTGGCCCGCCGCGGCCCAGGCGAGGGAGACGTCCTCCATGAAGGGGTCGTCGGAGGGCGACGTCGTGCCCCAGGAGTTGTTGATGACGTGCGGGCGCATCGCCGGGTCGGGGTCCGAGCCGTCGGTCCGGGTCGGGGCCAGCATCCACTCCCCCGAGCTGATGAGCGCCTCGTCGGTGGGGCAGCAGCCGTTGGCGGAGATCCAGCGCGCACCCGGGGCCACGCCGATCTGGTTGTCGCCGCCGTCGTCACCGACCATCGTGCCGGTGACGTGGGACCCGTGGCCCTCGAGGTCCACCGGCTCGTCCGGGGACACCCCCGCCGCGTCGAACCAGTTGTAGTCGTGGTCGAAGGTCCCGTCCCCGTTGTTGCCGCGGTATGCCCCCACCAGCGCCGGGTGGTCGAACTGCGCCCCGGTGTCGATCGAGCCGACGACGATCCCCTCCCCGGTCACGCCGTACTCGGCCCAGACGTCGTCGGCGTTGATGTCGGCGACGCCCCACTCCACCGCTGCCGGCGCGGGGAGGTCGGCGGGCGCGGGCTCCACCTCGGGCAGCTCGTAGGACACCGTCGGGTAGATCCCCTCGACCTCGCGCTCCCCGGCGAGCTCCAGGGCCAGGTCCTGCGAGCCACCGGTGACGTGGACCGCGTTGGTGATCCAGTGGGACTCGTAGGTGGCGCCCGCCTCGTCGAGCCGCCGGAGCACGTCCTGCTGGCTGGCCTGCGCGGTGCTGGTCAGGGCGTCGTAGACCCCTTGGCCGCGGGCGTCCCAGTCACGGACGTCCTGGAACGGGCTCAGGTCGGCCCGCTCCCCCAGCCGCACCCAGAAGTCGACCCGCTCTCCTCCTGCTCGAACTCCTGGGCCAGCGCCTGCTCGATCTTGTCCTGCGCGTCCGGCGCCGGAGCCGCCTGCACCGGGGAGGCGACGAGCGCGCCGCTGAGCAGCAACCCCGTCCCGCCGATCCCCGCGACCACCCTGCGCCATACCCCTGCACCCATGTCGTCCGCCTCCCGGTCAGCACCGCTCACCCCTGTGGGTGGTGCTGAGACTAGGGAGGGTCGCGGGCGGCGACAACGGGCGGAGCGGGGCAGTTATGGGGCAATCGGCTCGGGAGAGCGCCCCTGGTCGGCGACCGTGCAGACCGCCTGGAAGCCGGCCCCGCGGACGGTCCGGATCTCCAGGGGCATACCGGCCAGGGCCAGCTTGCGGCGCAGGCGCTTGATGACCGAGCGCACCTGGGCCCCGTCGCCGACGTAGCCGGTCGCCCAGACGTCCCGGGTCAGCTCGGCGATCGACCAGACGTGCCGGCGGTCCGAGCTGAGCAGACCCAGGGTCTCGAACTCCAGGGGCGTGAGCCGCAGGACGCGCCCGCCCCACACCACGGTGCGGTGCTCGGCGTCGAGGTCGACGCCCATCCCCATCCCCGGTGACGGGTATGCCGCGCCCCCCGCACCGGAGCGCAGCAGCTCCCCGGCGTTCTCGCGGGAGGTGGCCAGCACGACCGCCACGTCGCCGGGCAGGCTCGCGAGCAGCCGCTCGCGCTCGCGCCGGGTCGCCGCGACGACGACCACCATCGGCCGATCCGCCGTCGACCTCCGGGATGAGACCGTCATCCGCTTCCCCTCCGCCGATCGAACCTGACTCTAGGGGCACTTCGGCTCGCCCCGCCAGACCTGCGGTCGACGACCCCGTCCTACGCAGTTATCCCCGCACTTAGGCCATCATGACGTAGATTCAGCGTCGTTCTTGATTTGAGTGCGCAGATTCTGCATCCTGGGTCCATGAACCCGCAGCACCCCGAGCTCGACACCCGCGCCGTGCACGCTGGCCGCGCCGACCTCACCGCCCTCGGCGTGCACGTGCCCCCGATCGACCTGTCCAGCACCTACCCGCTGCCGGACGTCGAGAGTGGCGGCGAGGCCTACGACCAGATGGCCGGCGGGGGCCGGCGGCTCGAGGGCCAGTCGGCGGTCTACCAGCGGCTCTGGAGCCCCGGGGTGGCGCGCTTCGAGGAGGCGCTGGCCGAGCTCGAGGGGGGCGAGGCCGGCATCGCCTTCGCCTCTGGCATGGCGACCCTGAGCGCGGTCCTGCTCGCCTGCGTCGGTGCCGGGACCCCGCACGTCGTCGCGGTCCGCCCGCTCTACGGCGGCTCGGACCACCTGCTGGCCACGGGTCTGCTCGGCACGCGCGTCACGTGGGCGGACGCGGGCGGGGTGGCTGCCGCGATCGAGCCGGACACCGGGCTGGTCGTCGTCGAGACGCCGGCCAACCCGACCCTCGACCTCGTGGACCTGCAGGATGTCGTGGCCGCCGCCGGCGACGTGCCCGTGCTGGTGGACAACACCTTCGCGACGCCGGTGCTGCAGCGCCCGCTCGAGCTCGGTGCCACGCTGGTCCTGCACTCGGTGACGAAGTTCCTCGCCGGGCACGGCGACGTGCTGGCCGGTGCCGTCGTCACCTCCGAGGCCTGGGCGCAGCGCATCCGCCCGGTGCGCGCCGTGACCGGCGCCGTCCTCCACCCCCTGTCCGCCTACCTCGCGCACCGGGGCCTGCAGACCCTGCCCCTGCGGGTGCGGGCCCAGCAGGAGGGCGCCCAGGTCCTCGTCCGGTGGCTGCGGGGGCATCCGGGCGTCGAGCAGGTCTTCTACCCCGGCTCCGACGGCGACCCGACCCGGCTGATCGGCCGTCAGATGGCCGGTCCCGGCGCGGTGCTGGCCTTCGACCTCGGCAGCTACGAGGCGGCCGCCGCGGTGGCGGGCTCCTGCCAACTCATCACGCACGCGGTCTCCCTCGGCGGGGTGGACTCGCTCGTCCAGCACCCGGCCGCCCTCACCCACCGCCCGGTGGCCGACGAGGCCAAGCCGGGCGCCGGCATACTCCGGCTGTCCGTGGGGCTGGAGGCGCCCGAGGACCTCATCGCGGACCTGGACCAGGCGCTGCTCGAGGCGCGCCTGGCCCCGCGCGAGATGGAGACGGCCTCCCGCTGACCGGTCCGGGGGCGGGTGCGCCCGCCCTCAGGACTTCTTCGCCGGGGCCTTCTTCTTCGCCGGTGCCTTGCGGGTGGTCTTCTTGCGCGTGGTCGGTCCCTTGGAGCGCTTCTCGGCGATGAGCTCGAAGGCCCGCTCCTCGGTGAGCGTCTCGGGGTCGTCGCCCCGGCGCAGCGTCGCGTTGGTCTCCCCGTCGGTGACGTAGGGCCCGAACCGGCCGTCCTTGACGACGACCTTCTTCTTCGACACCGGGTCCTCGCCGAACTCGGCCAGCGGCGGCTTGGCGGCGCCACGGCCGCGCTGCTTGGGCTGGGCGTAGATCGCCAGCGCCTCGTCCAGCGTGATGTCGAAGATCTGCGCCTCGGTCTCCAGCGACCGGCTGTCGGTGCCCTTCTTGAGGTAGGGGCCGTAGCGGCCGTTCTGCGCGGTGATGTCGACACCCTCCGCGTCCTGGCCGACCACGCGGGGCAGCGACAGCAGCCGCAGCGCCTGGTCCAGCTCGATGGTCCCGAGGTCCATGCCCTGGAAGAGGGAGCCGGTGCGCGGCTTGACCTTGGCCTTCTTCTTCGTGCCCTTCCCGCCGCCGTCGCTCTCCTCGCCCTCGATGACCTCGGTGACGTAGGGGCCGTACCGGCCGTTCTTCGCGATGATCTCGCGCCCGGTCTCGGGGTCGGTGCCGAGCACGCGGCCGTCGTCGGCCGCGGCGGCGAGCAGCTCCTCGGCCTTGGCCGCGGTCATCTCGTCCGGCGCGATCTCGTCGGGCACGGTGGCGCGGCGCGGGCTCTCGCCGTCCTCGCCGGGCAGCTCGACGTAGGGGCCGTAGCGCCCGACCCGCACGACGGTGCCGTCGCTCGTGGTGACGGCCGAGATCGCGCGGGCGTCGATCTCGCCGAGGTCGGCCACGAGGTCCCGCAGGCCCTCGGTGGAGGTCGCCTGGTCACCGAAGTAGAAGCGCTGCAGCCAGGCCACGCGCTGCTCCTCGCCGTGGGCGATGCGGTCCAGGTCGGTCTCCATCGAGGCGGTGAAGTCGTAGTCCACCAGCCGCGGGAAGTGCTGCTCCAGCAGCTGGGTCACCGCGAAGGCGAGCCACGTCGGGACCAGCGCCGAGCCCCGGCTGTGCACGTAGCCACGGTCCTGGATGGTGCCGACGGTCGCGGCATACGTGGACGGGCGGCCGATGCCGCGCTCCTCCAGCGCCTTGACCAGGGTCGCCTCGGTGTAGCGCGCCGGCGGGCTGGTCTGGTGGCCCTGCGCCTCGGCGCGCAGCGTCTCCAGCGACACCCCCTCGCTGAGCTTCGGCAGCCGCATCCCCATGGCGCTGTCCTCGCCGTAGCGGCTCTCGTCCCGGCCCTCCTCGTAGGCCGCGAGGAACCCGCGGAAGGTGATGACCGTCCCGGACGCGGAGAACTCGGCGCTGGAGTATGCCGTCCCGCCCGCCCGGGTGCCCTCCGGCAGCGTCGCGGTGAGCTTGACGCTGGCGGTGGAGCCCTTGGCGTCGGCCATCTGGGAGGCGACGGTGCGCTTCCAGATCAGCTCGTAGAGGGCATACTCGCCGCCGCGGATCTCCCCGGCCACCTGCGCGGGCGTGCGGAAGGAGTCGCCCGCGGGGCGGATCGCCTCGTGCGCCTCCTGCGCGTTCTTGGACTTCTTGCCGTAGACGCGCGGGGTCTCCGGCACGAAGTCGGCGCCGTACATGTCCCGCGCCTGGCTGCGGGCAGCGCTCACGGCCTGGCTCGACAGGTTCGTCGAGTCGGTGCGCATGTAGGTGATGTAGCCGTTCTCGTAAAGGCGCTGCGCCGTGCGCATCGTGCTCTGGCTGTTCATCCGCAGCTTGCGCGAGGCCTCCTGCTGCAGCGTGGAGGTCGTGAAGGGCGCGGAGGGGCGACGGGTGTAGGGCTTCTCCGAGACCTCCCGCACGACGACGTCCGCCTCACGGGTGCCCTGGGCGATGGCCTCGGCCGCGGCCGCGTCGAGCTGCACGGCGTTCTTGGTCCGCAGCGTCCCGTCGTCGGCGAAGTCCCGGCCGCTGGCGACCTTGGACCCGTCGACCCCGGTGAGCTTGGCCTCGAAGCCCTGCCCGCTGTTGCCGCCCGGCGCGAACTCGCCCTCGACGTCCCAGTAGGACGCGACCTTGAAGGCCATCCGCTCGCGCTCCCGCTCGACGACGAGCCGGGTCGCGACCGACTGCACGCGCCCGGCGGACAGCCCCTGCTTGACCTTGCGCCACAGCACCGGCGAGACCTCGTAGCCGTAGAGCCGGTCGAGGATGCGCCGGCTCTCCTGGGCGTCGACGAGGTCGGTGTCCAGCTCGCGGGTGTCGGCGACGGCGCGCTGGATCGCCTCCTTGGTGATCTCGTGGAAGACCATGCGACGGACCGGCACCTTGGGCTTGAGCACCTCCATGAGGTGCCAGGCGATGGCCTCGCCCTCGCGGTCCTCGTCGGTCGCGAGGAAGAGCTCGTCGGCGTCCTTGAGCGCCCGCTTGAGCTCGGTGACCTTCTTCTTCTTGTCGCCGTCCACCACGTAGTAGGGGTCGAAGCCGTCGTCGACGGCGATGGCGAACTTGCCGTAGGGCCCCTTCTTCATGTCGGCGGGGAGCTCGGAGGGGTTCGGCAGGTCGCGGATGTGACCGACGCTCGCGTCCACCCGGAAGTCCTTGCCGAGGTACTCGCCGATCTTCTGCGCCTTCGCCGGCGACTCGACGATGACCAGCTTGCTGCCTGTTGCCACGCGTGCGCTCCTTCGCCCCGTGTGCCGCGGATTCGTCGCGACGCCCGACACGGGGACCTCGGGCAGCACCGTAACGCATGCACGGCCAACGGCTACGCTGACTTCTCATGACGGGTCGCGGCTCGAGGCGGAGGACAGGTATGCACGGTGCACGGCGGCTGCGCCCCGGCGCTGCGGCACTGGCGGTCGCGGCGGTGCTGCTCACCGGGTGCGACGGCGAGGACGGCGGGCAGGACACGCCCGACGGCGGGGCGAGCACCCAGGGCGAGCAGGAGGGTGCTCAGGGGTCGGGGTCCGAGGACCAGACCGACGACGCCGCCGAGGGTGAGGCCTCCGGCGAGAGCGAGGAGGAGGCCGAGCCGGCACCGCCGCCCACGGAGCCGGCCGACATCCAGCCCGCGGCCGGGGACCGCAGCGTCAGCGAGGACGGCGGGACGATCACCGTGCAGGGCGACAGCGCCGCCTTCGTGACGCCCAGCGGCAACATCGCCTGCGTGCTCAACGGCCCGAGCGCCACCTGTCAGCTGCTGGACAAGACCTACGACGCCAACGCCGAGCACCTCGTCGACGACAGCCTCGGGGACTGCGACATCGCCTCGGCCGACGCGATGGTGCTCACCGACGCCGGCGGGGTCTGGACCTGCCCGCCCGAGCCGCTGGCCCCCGCCGCCGGTGCCGTCGCCGGCGGGTGGTGGGCCGACGAGGTGGGCGCGCCGACCACCGGCGTGGAGGACACCGACGCCGCGGTGCTGGAGTACGGCCGGACGCTCGCCGTCGAGGGCGCCTCCTGCCAGTCCAGCGAGGACGGGGTGACCTGCCGCAGCTCCGAGCTGGGCCGGCAGTTCTTCATCGCCCGCTCCGCCTACCGCTTCGGCCAGGCGCGCTGATCTCCCTCAGCGCAGCAGGCCGTCCCTGACCAGGTCGCGCAGGGTCGGCAGCACCGCGGTGTGGATCGTGCCGGGCTCCTGCTCGGTGAGCACCGCGAGACCAGCACACAGCTGTCGGGCGGTCAGCTCCCCGTCGCACGCGCCGACCAGCCCGGCCCCGAGCGTGTCCAGCCGCACGGTCCGGCGCAGGCCGCCGCCCTGCCGCACCTGGATGACCTGCGGGTCGACTCCTCCGGGCACCCCGACGCGCTCCTCGGTGACGTCCGGCGCCACCTGCCAGGGGGTGTCGAGCAGGGTGTCGTCGTCGTGCTCGGCCAGCCAGGTGCGCGCCGCCAGCCCGGCGAGGACGGCGGGCCCCATGGGGCTCGCGACCGGGGTGCGCACGTCCGTGAGGTCGGTCCACGGCTCCCGCCCGGTGAGCGGCCGCTGCACCGTGACGACGCCGAAGCCGAGCCGGTCCACGCCGCGCTCGGCGAAGTCGTCGAGCCACGCGGCATACAGCGCGTCGAACTCCGGGGTGCCGGGCTGGTGGCCGCCGTCCCGGATCCACGTCTCGGCGTAGTCGGCGACGTCCTGCTCCTCGCGCTGCACGACCCAGGCGTCCAGCCCGGCGCCCTCGAACCACGCCGCGACGCGGTCGGTCCACCCCTCGCCCGGGCCCAGCTCCCAGTTGGCGAGGAGCTGGCCGATCCCGCCGGGCCGCAGATGCGCCGCCAGGTCACGGACGAGCCCGGCGACGAGCGCGTCACCGGCCCGTCCACCGTCGCGGTACTCGTAGAGCGGCACCCCCGGACGTCGCGGCGTGACGACGAAGGGCGGGTTGCTCACCACGAGGTCGAACTGCTCGCCCGCGACCGGCTCGAGCAGGCTGCCGCGGCGCAGGTCAGCGTCGATCCCGTTGAGCGCCAGGGTGAAGCGCGCGAACTCCAGGGCCCGCGCGGAGGTGTCGGTCGCGACGAGGTATGCCGCGTGCCCCGCCAGGTGCAGCACCTGCACGCCGCTGCCGGTCCCGACGTCGAGGGCCCGCTCCACGCGCGGTCGCGGGGTCCAGCTCGCCAGGGTGGTGGAGGCACCGCCGATCCCGAGCACGTGGTCGACCGGCAGCGGACCGCCGGTGGCCATCTCGGAGCGGTCCGAGACGACCCACCACCGGTCCTCGTCGGTGGCGTACGGCCGCAGGTCGCAGGCGGCGACGAGCCCGTGCTCGTCCTCGACGGCCAGCCGAAGGTCGACGAGCCCGCCCGAGCCGGTCCGCGGCAGCGCCCGGTCCACCTCCGGCGCCGGGACCGCGCGCCCGAGGGCGAACAGCCGGCAGAGCACCGCGACCGGCTCCTGCGAGCCCTCCGTGGCGCGCAGGGCGGGGAGCGGCTGCTCCCGGTGCAGCGCGGCCACGGCCACCGGCCCGAGCACCTGCGCGAGCCGGTCGACGGTGTAGTCGACCTCCTCGAGGTCGGCCCGCAGCCCGGCGAGCCCGGCCGCGTGCTCGGGCCCGGACGCCGGCGGCGGGAGGCTCAGCTCTCCACCGCGGTCGCGGGCTCGCTGTCGCCGATGGCGATGTCGCGGCGCTTGGACACCACGACCGCCGCCACGATGACCGCGAAGGCCGCGAGCGCGATGCCCCACCGGATGGCGGCGTTGGCGCCGTCGCCGTAGGTGAGGCCGATGATCGCGGGGGCGATGAGGAGGGCGACGAGGTTCATCACCTTGATGAGCGGGTTGATCGCGGGGCCGGCGGTGTCCTTGAACGGGTCGCCGACGGTGTCGCCGATGACGGTCGCCTCGTGGGCCGAGGTGCCCTTGCCGCCGAAGTTGCCGTCCTCGACGATCTTCTTCGCGTTGTCCCACGCCCCGCCGGCGTTGGCGAGGAAGACCGCCATGAGCACCCCGGTGCCGATCGCGCCGGCCAGGTAGCCGGCCAGGGCGCCGACGCCGAGGCCGAAGCCGACCGCGATCGGGGCGAAGACGGCGAGCAGGCCGGGGGTGGCCAGCTCACGCAGCGAGTCGCGCGTGCAGATGTCGACGACCCGGGCATACTCCGGCTTCTCGCTGTAGTCCATGATCCCGGGCTTCTCGCGGAACTGCCGGCGCACCTCGAAGACGATGGCGCCCGCCGCGCGGGTGACGGCGTTGATCGCCAGGCCGGAGAAGAGGAAGACGACGGCGCCGCCGATGAGCACGCCGACGAGGGCGCGCGGGTCGAAGACGAGGAAGGACTGGAGCACCTCGCCGCTCGCGTCACCGGCGGTCTCCAGCGCCTGGAGGATCGCGTCGAGGTAGGACCCGAAGAGCGCGGTCGCGGCGAGCACGGCGGTCGCGATCGCGATGCCCTTCGTGATCGCCTTGGTCGTGTTGCCGACGGCGTCCAGCTCGGTGAGGATCTGCGCCGCCTCACCGTCGACGTCGCCGGACATCTCCGCGATGCCCTGGGCGTTGTCGGAGACCGGGCCGAAGGTGTCCATCGCCACGATGACGCCGACCGTCGTGAGGAGACCGCAGCCGGCGAGCGCCACGAAGAAGAGGGACACGATGAGCGAGCCGCCGCCGAGGGTGAAGATCGCGAAGATCGCGGCGGCGATCGTCACCGCGGTGTAGACCGCGGACTCCAGACCCACGCCGATGCCGGAGAGCACGACGGTGGCCGGCCCGGTGAGCGAGGTGCGCGCCACGTCGTTGGTGGGCTTGGTCTCGGTGCCGGTGAAGTAGCCGGTCAGCCAGAGGATGAAGGCGGCCAGCACGATGCCGATGACCACCGAGACGGCACCGCCCACGGCGGCGTTGATCTGCTCGCCGCCCCCGGCGCCGTCCTGGAGCGCGAAGCCCGCGGTGACCTCGAGCGAGCTCGGCAGGAAGAGGAAGGCGGCGATCACCGAGGCCACGGCGGCGATGGCGGCCGAGATGTAGAAGCTGCGGTTGATGGCCTGGAGGCCGTTCTCGCCCGCCCGGGCCTTGGTGATGAAGACGCCGATGATGGCGGTGATGACACCGATGGCCGGGACGACGAGCGGGAAGGTGAGCCCGCCCTGGTCGCCGAGCGCCGCGGTGCCGAGGATGAGCGCCGCGACGAGGGTGACGGCATATGACTCGAAGAGGTCGGCCGCCATGCCGGCGCAGTCACCGACGTTGTCGCCCACGTTGTCGGCGATCGTCGCCGCGTTGCGCGGGTCGTCCTCGGGGATGCCCGCCTCGACCTTGCCGACGAGGTCGGCGCCGACGTCGGCGGCCTTGGTGAAGATGCCGCCGCCGACGCGCATGAACATCGCGAGCAGCGCGGCGCCGAAGCCGAAGCCCTCGAGCACCTTGGCGGCGTCACCCTGGTAGACGAGGACGACCACGGCGGCGCCGAGCAGGCCGAGGCCGACCGTGGCCATCCCGACGGTGCCGCCGGTGCGGAAGGCGATCCGCATGCCGTCGTCCCGGCCGGTGGTGCGGGCCGCCTCGGCGACCCGCATGTTGGCGGCGGTCGCGAGGTTCATGCCCAGCCAGCCGATGGAGGCGGAGAAGACGGCGCCGAAGAGGAAGGCGGCCGAGCGGCCGATGCGGATCATCATGTCGTCCGCCGGCAGCGCCAGCAGGAGCACGAAGGCGACGACGGCGAAGACGGCCAGGGTGCGGAACTGCCGCCCCAGGTAGGCCGAGGCGCCCTCCTGGACCGCGCCGCCGATCTCCTGCATCGAGCCGGAGCCGGGCGAGGCGGCCAGCACCTCCTTGCGGAACATGAAGCCCATGACGAGGGCGACGAGGGCGATGCACAGCACCACGATGACGATCGAGGTGTCGGCACCCGAGAGCGAGACATCGCTCACGGCGGCGACTGGGGACATGTGTGCCTCCTGGGCTGGCCCGCACCGTTGCGGGCGACGGCGCGGGCGAGCCCGCGGGACATCGTTCGGATGGGGTCACTGTAGTGATCTGGGACACGCAGTCCTAGTACCCGCCCCGTCGGGCGGCGGGTGGGTCGGTGCCCCGGCGTAGCGTGGACGTCGAGATGGACGACGCTCAGCAGACGGGCCTCGACCCGCGGGCCACCCTGGACCACCTGTCCCGCGGTGCGCGCGCGGACCGGCTGGTGCACGTCCGCACGGTGGCGGCCCGCGAGGGTCGGACGGTGCCCTGGCCGACGTGGTGCGCGCCCCCGGTCACCGCGGCGCTCCACGGCGAGGGCATCCAGGTGCTGTGGGAGCACCAGGCCACCGTCGCCGAGCTCGCCCGCGCCGGCCGGCACGTGGTCGTCGCCACGGGGACGGCCTCGGGCAAGTCCCTGGGCTACCTGCTCCCGGTGCTCACCGCCCTGTGCGAGGGCACGGAGGCGGTGACCGGGCGCGGTGCGACCGCGCTCTACCTGGCCCCGACCAAGGCGCTCGGCGCGGACCAGGAAGCGCGGCTGCACGCGCTCGCCGTGCCGGGCATACGGGTGGCCCGGCTCGACGGCGACACCCCGACCGAGGAGCGGCGGTGGATCCGGGAGCACGCCCACTACGTCCTGACCAACCCCGACCTGGTGCACCACACCCTGCTCCCCGGCCATGAGCGGTGGTCCGCCTTCCTCCGGGCGCTGCGGTATGTCGTCGTCGACGAGTGCCACGTCTACCGCGGGGTCTTCGGTGCCCACGTCTCGGCGGTGCTCCGCCGGCTGCTGCGCGTCGCGGCGCGCTACGGCTCCACCCCCACCGTCATCCTCGCGTCGGCGACCGTCGCCCGGCCCGAGGAGCTGGCGGGCGCCCTCGTCGGCCAGGAGGTCGCCGCCGTGACCCAGGACGCCTCGCCGCGGCACGAGAGCGTCGTCGCGCTGTGGCAGCCCGGGGAGACCGAGGACGGCCGGCGGCGGGGCACCGTGACCGAGGCGGCCGACCTCCTCACCGACCTCGTGGACGCCGGGGTGCAGACCGTGGCCTTCGCGCGATCCCGCGTCGGGGTGGAGCACGTCGCCGCCCGCGCCCGCGAGGCGCTGGAGGCCCGGCACGCGCGACCCACCACCTCGCCGGTGCCGCAGGTCGCCGGCTACCGCGGGGGCTACCTGCCGGAGGAGCGCCGCGCCCTGGAGTCCTCCCTGCGCGACCGGTCCGTCATGGGTCTGGCCGCGACCAGCGCCCTGGAGCTCGGCATCGACATCGCCGGGCTGGACGCCGTGGTCATCGCCGGGTGGCCGGGCACCCGCGCCTCCTTCTGGCAGCAGGTCGGGCGGGCGGGGCGCCGCGGCGCCGCCTCCCTGGCGGTGCTCGTGGCCGCCGACGACCCGCTGGACTCCTACCTCCTGAGCCACCCGGACCTCGTCTTCGACGAGCCGGTGGAGAACTGCGTGCTCGACCCGGAGAACCCCTACGTCCTCGGCCCGCACCTCGCCGCCGCCGCGGCCGAGCTGCCCCTGACCCTGGAGGACGAGCGCTGGTTCGGCCCCGGGCTGGCCGGCCTGGCCGAGCAGCTGGTCGTCGGGGGGATCCTGCGGTCCCGGCCCACGGGCTGGTACTGGGCTCGGCCCGAGCGGGCCACCGACCACGTGGCCCTGCGCGGGGCGGGCCAGACCGTACAGATCGTCGACCGCTCCAGCGGCCGGGTGCTCGGCACGGTCGACGAGGCGCGAGCGCTGGGCACCGTCCACGAGGGCGCGGTCTACGTGCACCAGGGCGAGCCCTACGTCGTCACCGAGCTGGACCTCGACGGCGCGGTCGCCCTCGTCGCCGCGGGCGACCCCGGGTGGACCACCCGGGCGCGCAGCGAGAGCAGCTTCGCCATCCGGGAGACCCTGGACGTGCAGCCCTGGGGGTCGGCCACCCTCGCCTCGGGGCGGGTCGAGGTCACCACCCAGGTCACCTCCTTCCAGCGGGTGCTGCCGGACGGCACCGTCATCGGCACCCATCCCCTCGACCTGCCGTCCCGGACCCTGTCGACCCGGGCCGTGTGGTGGACCCTGCCGGTGGAGGAGCTGGCCCTCGCCGGGGTCGCGGAGCAGGACGTCCCGGGCGCGCTGCACGCCGCGGAGCACGCCTCGATCGGCATGCTGCCGCTGCTGGCGACGTGCGACCGGTGGGACATCGGCGGCGTCTCGACCCCCTCGCACCCGGACACCGGACTGCCCACCGTCATGGTCTACGACGGCTACCCCGGGGGTGCCGGCTTCAGCAGCCGGGCCTACGCCGAGGCCGCCCACTGGCTGGCGGCGACCCGCGACCTCGTCCGGTCCTGCCGCTGCCGGGATGGGTGCCCGGCGTGCGTGCAGTCACCGAAGTGCGGCAACGGCAACGAGCCGCTGGACAAGGCGGGGGCGGTGCTCGTGCTCGACCACCTGCTCAGCGAGCGGACCGTCGTCGTCCCGACCGGCTAGAGGACGCGCCGGGCGGGCTGACCTGCGATACTGTCGCGCCGTGGGGCAGGCATGTCAGCCCCTGCCCGGGGCGGCTCCGCCGCAGCTCACGAAAGGTCCGTCATGGTTGTCTTCGGCCTCATCCTCCTGCTCGTCGCGCTCGCCATCGTGATCTACATGTGGCTCGCCACCGCGGGCATGGACCCCATCGCCATCACCTACGGCTTCCTCAACGTCGAGATCACCCCGATCTGGCTCTTCATCGTGGGTGGCATCACCCTGGCCGCGGCGACGTGCGGGCTCTGGCTCCTCGCGGTCGGCACCCGCTCGAAGGCACGCCGGGCCAAGGAGGTCCGCCAGCTGCGTCGCCAGGCGACGGACTCCGACCGGCGCACGGAGCGCGAGCGGGACGCCGCACAGCTCGGCAAGGGCAGCACGTCCGGGTCGGGCACCGCGCCACGGGGCACCGGGTCCTCCGGCTCGGGCGAGGGTCCCATCCTCCCGCGCCCGGCATCCGACCGTCGTCCCGGGAGCACCACGGGCAGTGGGGGCACCACCGGCACCTCCTGACGGGAGCGGCGGGACTCGACCCCCCTGCGGTCGAGCCCCGGCACACCGATGTCGCCCCGCCGCAAGATCGAGGTGCCTCCCCGCTGTCCCGTGCACCAGGAGACCTCACCCCGCACAGGTGAGGACAACCTGACTTCTCACCTGAGCGGACGGATGCCAGGGCAGCTGCTCGCAACGGTGAAACTCGCCGGTCTGCCCGCAGCCCGTGACGGCGAGGACGGAGGGGGGCGAGGTCGGTCCCGACCTGCGCCAGCGACGCCGATAACGGTGAAACTTCACCGGTGAGCGCAGACGCTTCGCTCGGGTGGGCAGCACCATGGGCGCAGGACCGCCGCAGAAGGGGGAGTCGATGTCGGGGAGGCGAGGGCCGTCCACGAGGAGCGTGGTGCACGCGAGCCCGTTCGACGCCGCGCTGCGCACCGCCCTGGCCGACAGCGGGCTCACCCTGGAGCGGGTGCGCGAGCGGCTGCGTCGCCGCGGGCTGTCGGTGAGCCTGTCGACGCTCAGCCACTGGCAGACCGGGCGCAGCCAGCCCGAGCGGGGGACCTCGCTCCAGGCGGTCCGGGAGATCGAACGCATGGCGGGGCTCGCGCCCGGCAGCCTCATCTCGCTCCTGGGACCGAACCGGCCGCGGGGCCGGTGGAGCCACCCCGGCGCGGCGGCCCTGGTGGCCGCGGTCGACCGGTCGGTGTCCAGCGAGCTGAGCGCGACGCTGGAGCCGCTGATCCAGCGGTCGGCCGGGGTGCTGACGACGAGGATGATCCACGAGACCGCCCACCTCGACGCCGAGGGTCGGCTCCGATCCGTCCGGACCAGGCTGGTCGTCGAGGCGGCCAGCGGCTTCCCCGATCGGTACATCGCCGTCTACGTGGGCTACGAGGGATCCTCCTCCGGCCTGCTCGGTACACACCGCGGGGTGCCGGGTGGGCCGGGTCCGTCGGCACGGGACCGCGCCGATCATCGCCGCCGAGATGCTCTTCAGCGCGCCGTTGCTCCCGGGTCAGCACCACGTGCTGGAGTACGAGACCTCCGACCGCGGTCGCTCCACGACACCCCGCTACGCGCGGTTCGTCCCCAAGGGGACCTCCTCGGCCGTGCTCTCAGCGGTCTTCCACCCTTCCCGGGTGCCCGCCCGGTGCTTCGGGAGGTTCGGGGACGAGGAGCAGCGCGAGGTGAGCCTCGGCGCGGACCTCGCGGCGCACCTGCTCAGCCTCAGGCAGGGCGCGGCACCGCTCGAGCTCTCCTGGGAGTGGGGCGAGGCGGCACAGCCCCGGCGCGCGCCCGTGCGGTGACGGTCCACGGCGTGGGCGGCACCGGCGTGCGCACGGTCACGACGACGTCCGGCCAGGTCCGACCACCGGCCTGCTCGGCCGCGCAGCTCTGCAGACGCGAGTGGTGACGGGCCGCGACCTCACCGGCGGTGGTGCAGGCCTGCGCCGTGCCCGCTCCCTGGACCGCGGCGCCGGCGGCCGCCAGGGACGCGAGGTCGGCGGCGGTGCGTGCCTGCTGCCCGGCCACGAGCACCGCGACCAGGCCGAGGGCCAGCACCAGCACGCTCACCAGGCCGGCGACCACCCCGACGGCCAGCAGGCTGGCCGAGCCGGCCTCCCGGTCCAGCCGGCGCAGCCGCCCCAGCCGGTCCGGTCGGCGTGTCACGGCGCCGCTCCCGGCTCCCACAGGGCACGGGCCGAGGCTCGGGCCGCAGGGAGCCCCGGCAGCCAGCGGGCACGGGCGGGAGCGCCGACCTGCACGGTCGCGCCCTGCGCGTCACCGCTGATGCTGATGCGCGCGCCCTCCGGTGCGCGTGAGGCGGCCAGCTGCTCCACGACAGCGGTCTCCTCGCCGCGGGATGCGGCGCGCGCCGCAACGCGCGCCGCATCCTCGCACCGCACCTGGTCCACCCCGAGGGCGAGCGCGGTCAGGCAGATCGCGAGCACCAGCACGACCGAGGGGATGGTCAGCGCCAGCTCGGCGCTGACCATCCCGCGCTCCGTGGACCGGTGCCCGCGACGGCTCACAGCGACACCGAGAGCGCGGTGGTGATCACCGAGGTGACGACCCCCTTGATCGCGCCGGACTTGAGGATGGCGAGCAGCACGGCGGCGAAGGCGCAGGCCGCGATGGTGCCCACGGCATACTCCGCCGTGGTCATCCCTGCCTCCCCGCGACGCCGCAGGTCCTGCAACATCCCGCGCAGCCGGATGGTGGTGTTCTTCATGGTCCCCTCCTTGTGGGTTGGTGCGCCTCCGGGTACGGAAGCGCTCGTGTCGGCCGTCCGTCGGCCGGTTCGTGGGCCTCACCAGGACAGGTCCCGGACGAGGGCGAGGACGAGCGGGGCCACCGTCGTCAGGACGAAGGCCGGCAGGAAGGCCAGCCCCAGGGGCAGGACGAGGCGGACGCCGAGCCGGGCGGTCGCCACCTCCGCGCGGGCCACGGACCCGCGCCGCAGGTCGGTGGCGGTCTGCCGCAGCGCCGGGCCCGGGGGCACACCCGCCAGGGCCGCGACCTCGATGGTCCGGCGCGCGGGCTCCCACCGCGCGCCCGCCCGGTCCCAGCTGGGTGCGGCGTCGACGCCGTCCAGCAGGTCGAGCCCCACGGCGTCGAGCTCGGCCCGCAGCGGCTCGTCCAGCTCGAGAGCGACGGTGCGGGCGGCCGTGCCGAGCGACACCCCGCCCTGGAGGGCGAGCGCCATCAGGTCGAGAGCCTCCGCCACGTCCGCGGAGCAGGGTCCCCGGCTGTGCGTGGCCGCCGGGCGGTCGGCGGGGGTCCAGCTCGCCCGCGGGGCTCGCACCCGGACGAGCGGGACCAGCGCCGCCGTCGTCGCGACGAGCAGGACGAGGAGCGAGGGATCCACGGCGGAGGTCGGCACGCTCATCGGACGTCCGCCATGACCTGCGCGACCAGTCGCCGGACGAGCAGCTGCCCGACCAGGAGAAGCACCGCCCCGGCGCCCAGGCAGAGCAGGGCCGGTGGTGTGCCGTAGAGCGCGACCGGCCCCACGCCCAGCACCGCCGAGAGGGCGACACCCGCCACGGGCAGCCAGGTCAGCACGGTGGCGGTGGCCCGCGCCCCGGCGCTCGCGGCCCCGACGGCACGCTCCAGCCGCTGCCGCTCCCGGGCCACGTGCGCGCTGACCCGTAGGGCGTCGGCGATCGGAGCCCCGCTCCGGGTGGCCACGGCCCAGCTGCGGGCGACTGCCGCCAGGGTGGGGCTCCCGGTGACGTGGCCGAGACGACCCCAGACCGGTGCCAGCTGCTGCCCCTCGCCGGCAGCGCGGGCCAGGGGCTGCCAGTCGGGTCCCTCCGCAGCATCAGCGTCCCCGGCCCGCTCCGGCACGGCGAGCGCGACCGCGCGTGCCACGGGCAGCCCTGCCTCGAGGGCGGCGGCGATCGTCCCCACTACTGCCAGCTCCAGCGTCGCGCTCCGCTCGGCACGGGCGGCCCGCCGTCCTGCCCGCGTCCGCCACCGGAGCACGCGGGAGCGGCCGGCGCCCGGGCTCCCCGTGCGGCGCGAGCGCCCGTCGGACTGCTCGGGTGCCGCGAGCGGCGAGGCATCTCTCGCGGCCGGGGGTGCGAGACCAACGAGCGCGGCCATCGCCGCCAGCACGGCCAGCAGGACGACCAGGACGGCGCTCGCAGGCACCGCGCTCACCACGGCAGCTCCCCCCGGTCCAGCCCGGTCCGGCGCACCAGGTGCTCGAGAGCAGGCCCGGGGCGCCAGGCCAGGGGGCCACCGGTCAGGGCGGGCACGGCCAGGACGCCGCCCGCGGGGTCCGGACGCAGCACAGCCACCTCGCGCAGGGCCCGCCGGCCCTGCGCGTCACGAGCCAGGTGCAGCACGACCTCGATCGCGCTGCCCACCTGGGCGCGGACAGCCGAGCGGGACATCTCGGCCAGCGCGCCGAGCGCCTCGAAGCGCGCCACGACGTCGCCGGCCGAGTTGGCGTGCACGGTGCCGCAGCCCCCTTCGTGGCCGGTGTTGAGCGCGGTCAGCAGCTCGCGCACCTCTGCCCCTCGCACCTCCCCGACCACGACCCGGTCGGGTCGCATGCGCAGGGACTGCCGGACCAGGCTGGTCATGGTGACCTCGCCGCGGCCCTCGACGTTGCGCGCCCGGCCCTGCAGGTGGACCACGTGGGGGTGGTCGATGCGCAGCTCCCGGACGTCCTCGACGACCACGATGCGGTGGCCCGGGTCGCACCGCGAGAGCATCGCCCCGAGCAGCGTGGTCTTGCCCGTCCCGGTGCCGCCGCCCACGACGAAGGAGACCGTGGATCCGATCACCGCGTCGAGGACCCTCCTGCCCAGGTCGTCCATCGTGCCCCAGGCCTGCAGGTCCTCCAGGGTCGGCACCCGGCGGCGCGGGACGCGCAGGCTGATGTGCGCCGTGCCCTCGACCAGCGGGGGCAGCACCGCGTGCAGGCGCACTCCGCCGGGCAGCAGGCCGTCGACCCAGGGGCTCGACTCGTCGAGGCGTTGTCCGGCCACGGCGGCGAGCCGGACGGCCAGCCGCCGCACGCTGCGCTCGTCGGCCAGCCGGACCCCGGCCCGGTCCACGCCGCTGCCGCGGTCGCACCACACGCTGTCCGGCCCGTTGACCAGGATGTCGGTCACCGCGCCGTCGGCGAGCAGCGCTGCCAGCGGGCCGAGGGCGGCCCGCAGGTCCGGCTCGGCCGGCGGCGACAGGCTCGGTGGTGAGGTCATGGCCCGACCGTGCCCTGCCCGGGACGGCCGCACCAGGGCTCACCCCGGATCTGTGGACGACCGGCCTCCGGGGCGCAGGGTGTGGACGCGCGGGACAGGACTCAGGACAGAACCCTGGCGATGCCATCGCTGCTGGTCGGAAAGGCCTGGGAAAAGGGGACGGCCCCGGCGGGGGGGAAGCCGGGGCCGTCGGTGTCCAGGATCAGGGGGGGATGACCCTGAACACCCGCGCTCAACTCTTGCGAGGAGCGCTGTTCCTCAAGTATGCCTCACCGGAGAACCCGATTGCAAGCTGTACCCGACACCTCGGGTGCTGGACATCTGCGCTGGTCGCCCGGCCTCCCGGCATACCCCCGGGGGGTTGGTGACGAAGCGGTCTCACCCCGACGGCGACGCCCCTCCGCGCGCGCCCGCCGGGTCGGGCGTCCCGAGGTGCCCGGCCCGGACCGCGTCGGCGATCCGCTCCCCCTCGGCGGCGGCCCGTGCCACGGACTCCGAGCAGTGGACGAGCCAGAGCCGGACCCCCTCCCGGTCACCGCTGGCGTAGGCGGCCAGGGCCCCGCGGTAGTCGGTCCCGGCCCGGTCGGCGTGCCCCGCCTCCGGCACCGCCACCCCGGTCGGGTCCACGCCGCACACGGTCAGCACGGAGCGCTCGAGCGCCCGGGCGACCAGTCCGTTGCCCGCGACGAAAGGCCGCGCCACGGCGATCTCGGCGTGCGCCACGGACGCGACGAGCAGCGCCGGCGACCGGCCGGCCACCGCCGACCCCAGCAGGGCGTGGACCGCTCCGAGCCGGGCGAGCGCCTCCTCGGCGGACGGCGCCGGACCGAGCACCTCCTCGCCGGTCGTCGGCTCCCCCGGCCGCCGCGGACGACCGAGCTGGTGCTCCGGGGACAGCCCGGCGGCCGCGGCCGTGTGCAGACCGGCGACGAGCTGGGCCGGGGCCCGCAGCTGCGCGACCGCCACGCCCTCCGTGCGGGCGGTGACTCGCGCGGCGGCCAGGACGGTGCGCCAGACCGGGTCGGACGCCCGGGAGGTCCAGCCCTCGGCCCCGCGCAGGAGGTCGCGCACCACGTCGACGCTCGCCTGCGAACCGGCCGGCTCGGCCCCCTCGAGGAGCGCCGTCGCGGTCGCCCCCCGCACGCGCGACTCGGCCGCCGCCTCCGGCGTCCGCCTCCGCAGCCCCTCGTGCCACCGCAGCCGCGTGCAGGCCTCCCGCGCGACCTCCATCGACTCCGCCACCCCGTCGAGCCGGGCGAGGCCCGAGACCGCGCTCTCTGCCGTGCCGCTCATCCGGCCACCCTACGACCCGGGCCGAGGTCGGGGCCGGGCCCGCCCGCCCTCACGCAAGCCCCTGTACCTGGCCATTTCTTTAACAAATCTTTGCCGAAAGTGGCCTTGAGCACGGTGGGCATCCTGGCAGACTGGACATATCGACAACAGGAGCCCCCTCCTCGGAGGGCGCGGCTCCGCCGGCTGTCACGGGACCGGTTCGTCGACATGGTGCCCGCTCGGCACTGAACAGGGGGTGCCGAGCGGGCACCATGGCTTTCCCCAGTGGCCTCGGGGCGGCAGCGAGTCCGCGCGTGCTGCGGCCCGGACCAGCACGGGATAGCATCCTCGGCATGGCAAATCCTGCGGAAACTGACTCCACAACGCTGACCGGCAGCACCGGCAAGCGTTCCCTCGGCGAGCTCGTGTCGGACGTCTCGCTGGACGTCTCGCAGATCGTGCGCGGCGAGGTCGAGCTGGCCAAGGCCGAGATCAAGCAGGACGTCGCCCACGCGGGCAAGGGCGCGGGGATGTTCGCCGGTGCCGGCGTGCTCGGTCTCTACGGCCTCGGGCTGCTCTGGCTCGGCCTGGCCGGGGTCATCGCGATCTGGCTGCCGTGGTGGGCGGGTCTGCTCATCATGGCCGGCTTCCTCTTCCTCGTCGCCGGGATCCTCGCGCTCATCGGCAAGGGCCAGGTGGGCAAGGTCCACGGCAAGCCGGACCGGGCGATCCGTGAGGGCAAGGAGACCGTGGACACGGTCAAGGCGGCCGCCCAGGGGCAGCAGCGCAGCGCCGCCATCGAGACCTCCCAGAGCTGACTCAGAGCCGCAGCTCCCGGGTGGGGGCATCCGGCCACGGCACGGTGAGCCCGCCCAGGTCCAGCACGCGGTCCAGCACGCCGGCGGTGAACCCCCACAGCAAAAGGCCGTCGACGTCCCACGCCGGCCCGACGAAGCCCGAGGGGTGGTGCACCCGGAACCGTCGCGCCGGGTCGACGAGGTCGCGCACCTCCGGTTGCAGCACGCGGGCGACCTCCCGCGGGTCCTTGGCCCAGAGCGTCTCCGGGGTGGGCTCCCGCCACCACGCGAGCACCGGGGTCACGTCGTAGCCGGAGACCGGGATGTGCAGCGTGGGCAGCAGCGCCAGCACGTCCACGGTCGCCGGGTCGAGCCCGACCTCCTCCCACGCCTCGCGCAGGGCGGTCGCCGCCGCGTCCCGGTCGCCCGGCTCGGTGCCGCCGCCGGGGAAGGCCGGCTGCCCCGCGTGCGAGCGCATGGTGTGCGCCCGCTCCGTGACGACCACCGTGCTCGCCTCCGGGTCGCCCGCCGTCCGCACGCCGGGCGCGAAGAGCACGAGCACCGCCGAGTGCCGCCGGCCCCCGTCGGGCGGCGGCAGGAACCGGCTGAACCGCTCGCCGGGGATCGTGGGCGCCCTCGTCGCCAGGTCGGTGAGCCAGCGCGGTGGCGGGGCATGCGCGGGGTCGACGCTCATGCGCGCGGACCGGTCCGCACGAGCTTGGCCGCGGCAGCCGCCTCCGTCGGCCCGGCGCCGTAGGACGGGCACTGGCGGGCCACCGGGCATACCCCGCAGGCGGGACGCCGGGAGTGGCAGATCCGCCGCCCGTGGAAGATCAGCACGTGCGAGAGCTGGGTCCAGTCCCGCCGCGGGAAGAGCTCGCCCACCTCGCGCTCGACCGCGACCGGGTCCTCCTCGTCGGTCCACCCGAAGCGTCGCACCAACCGCCCGAAGTGGGTGTCGACGGTGATGCCCGGCACGTCGAAGGCGTTGCCCAGCACGACGTTGGCCGTCTTGCGACCGACGCCGGGCAGGCTCACCAGGTCGGTCAGCCTGCCGGGGACCTCGCCGTCGAAGCGCTCGACCAGGGCCGCCCCCAGCTTGAGCAGCGACTGGGTCTTGGCCCGGAAGAAACCCGTGGGCTGGATGATCGCCTCGACGTCGTCGCGGTCCGCCTCGGCGAGCGCACGGGCGTCGGGGTAGCGCGCGAACAGGGTCGGCGTCACGCCGTTGACCCGGACGTCGGTCGTCTGCGCCGAGAGCACGGTCGCCACCAGCAGCTGGTAGGGGTCCTCGAAGTCGAGCTCGCAGCGGGCGTCGGGGTAGTGCTCGTCGAGCAGGCGCCACATCCGGCGGGCGCGCCGGGTCAGCGCCAGCCGGCTCTCCCCGGTCGGTGTCGCGTCCTCCAGCTGGGTCTGCCCGCTCTCCTCGCTCACCGGACAAGCCTAGAGGTGACCTCCGACACACCTGATCCGCCCATCCGCGCCCGCCTCGTGGCACCATGAACCGGTGGACCGGCACGTGGTGATGAAAGCCCCGCTGTTCGCCGCGCTCGACGCCGCGACGGCAGACCAGCTCATGGAGTCGATGAGCCCACGTCGCCTGGCCCGTGGCGACGTCGTCTTCCACGAGGGCGACCCGGGTGACTCGCTCTACGTCATCACCCGCGGGAAGGTGAAGCTGGCCCGGGCCGCCGCCGACGGCCGGGAGAGCCTGCTGTCGGTCCTGGGGCCGGGCGAGATGTTCGGCGAGCTCAGCCTCTTCGACCCGGGCCCGCGGCTGACCACCGCCCACGTCGTCTCCGACACCGAGTTCATCTCGCTCGGCAACGACTCGCTGCGCTCCTTCCTGGAGCAGCACCCCGAGGTCGCCATGCAGATGCTCGCCGGGCTCGCGCACCGGTTGCGCAAGACCAACGAGGGCTTGTCGGACCTCGTCTTCACCGATGTCCCCGGTCGGGTGGCCAAGGCGCTGCTCGACCTGTCCGACCGCTTCGGGCGCCGCTCGGAGGCCGGTCTGGTGGTCGCCCACGACCTCACCCAGGAGGAGCTGGCCCAGCTGGTCGGCGCGAGCCGGGAGACGGTCAACAAGGCGCTGGCGGACTTCGCCCAGCGCGGGTGGGTGACCCTGGGCGCGAAGTCGGTCACCCTCATCGACGCCGAGCGGCTGCGCCGCCGCGCCCGCTGAGGCGGTCTCAGCCCACCGGCTCGCCGAGGTAGGCCAGCTGCGCCAGGACCGAGAGCCGGGCCGCGGGCCACACCGCGCGGGGCGTGTCGGCATACACCAGCTCAACCACGCGGTCGGCGAGGTCGCGCCCCTCGGTCTCGGCCGAGGACCCCGTCCGCAGCTGCTCCACGGCGTCGCGCACCTGGTCCAGCCGCTGGTGCCGATGGGTCCAGTAGCGCTCGAGGACCCCCTCGGCGTCGGGGACCACCGGGCCGTGCCCGGGCGCGATGCTCGTCACCTCGCCGCTGGCGGTGAGGTCGCGCAGGCGCTGCAGCGACTCCAGGTAGGACGTGAGGTCGCCGTCGGGGTGGGCCACGACCGTCGTCCCCCGTCCCAGCACGGTGTCGCCGGTGAGCAGCACCTGCTCGGCCGGCAGCAGGAAGCAGACCGAGTCCGAGGTGTGCCCCGGGGTGCGCACGGCGAGCAGCTCCAGCCCGCCGACCACGAGGCGCTCGCCGTCCGCGAGGTCGTCGTGACCCCCGCCTGCGCGCCGGACCGGGGCGCCGGTCAGCCCGGCCCAACGGTCCGCGGACTCCGCGTGGTCGGCGTGCCCGTGGGTGAGCAGGGTGAGAGCCACACGCGCCCCGCGAGCGGCCACGTGGTCCAGCACGGCCCGCAGGTGTCCCTCGTCCAGCGGGCCGGGGTCGACGACGACCGCCTCGGTGCTGCCCGGCTCGAGCAGCACCCAGGTGTTGGTGCCCTCCAGGGTCATGGGCGAGGGGTTGGGGCACAGGACGGCGTGGGCGCGAGCGCCCCAGGGCCCACCGGTCCAGGCGTCGTCGGCGGAGGTCATGGCCCCACCCTCTCACCGCGGTGGGCAGGTGTCGCCGGGGCTGCACGTCCCCACCGCGGTCGGTAGGTGTCGCCGGGGCAGCAGGTTGCTACCGCGGTATGCGCATGGCCAGGCTGTCGCCGTGCTCGACGGGGACGGGGAGCACGGGGCGCACCTGCACCGGCTCGCGGACCCAGTCGTCCAGGTCGGGGCCGCTGACGCCGGCCAGCTCCTCCACCATGACCAGCGTCGGCGGGAGCAGCACGTCGCGGCCCGCCTCCCGGTCCTGCAGGATCTGCCCCGGCGAGCGCCAGCCGGCGACCTCGGCCTCGGTGCTGGCGTCGTCGGCCCGCTGCCCCTCGGGCATCCGGGCGGCGAAGAAGGTGGTGTCGTAGCGGCGCGGCTCGCACTCCGGGGTGATCCAGCGGCCGCGCACACCGAGCAGGTCGGTGCGCAGCACGAGGTCGTGCCGGGCGAGCAGCTCGGCGAAGCTCAGGGAACGATCCAGCAGGGCGGCCCGGCCCTCCCGCCACACCGGGTCGCGCAGGTCGGAGACGACCTCGTCCGCGGCCGGCCCCGCCAGCAGCACCCCGCACTCCTCGAAGACCTCGCGGGCGGCGGCGGTCACCAGCTCGCGGGCGCCGTCCGCGTCGGTGCCGAGCCGTCCGGCCCACTCCTGCGCGGACGGTCCGGCCCAGGGGACGTCGCGGTCGGCGTCACGCGTGTCCACTCCCCCGCCGGGGAAGGCCAGCATGCCGGCCGCGAAGGCCATGCTCCCGGCCCGGCGGAGCACGAAGACCTCCAGCTCCGGTCGGTCGCGCAGCAGCATGACGGTGGCCGAGCGGCGCGGCTCCGCGACCGCGCGCCGGTCCTCGGGCGTCGCGAGCCAGGCCCGCGCGGCGTCCGCGACGACCGGTGGCACGGCGAAGTCGCGGTATGCCGGCTCCTGGTCCGCGAGGCCGTGCGCCACCGCGGTCAGTCCCGCACGGCGACGGTGATCTCGACCTCGACCGGCACGTCGAGCGGGAGCACGGCCACCCCGACGGCCGAGCGGGCGTGCACGCCCGCGTCGCCGAAGGCGTGGCCCAGCAGCTCGGAGGCTCCGTTGACGACGCCCGGCTGCCCGGTGAAGCCCGGGTCGCTCGCGACGAAGCCGACGACCTTGACCACCCGGACCACCCGGTCCAGGTCGCCGACCACCGACTTCACCGCGGCGATCGCGTTCAGGGCGCATACCCCGGCCAGCCGGGTCGCGTCCTGCGGGGACACGAGGCCGGGACCCTCGCCCACCTTGCCGGTCAGCTCGAGCTCGCCGTCGACGAAGGGGACCTGGCCGGAGCTGAAGACGAGGTCGCCGTGCCGGACGGCGGGGACGTAGGCGGCGACCGGCGCCGCGACCTCGGGCACGCGGTGGCCCAGCTCCGCCAGGCGGGTCTCCACGGCGCCGGTGACCGGCTCGGGCGGGGTCATCGGCGTCCTCAGGCGTTCTTGGGGCGCTTGAGGTAGGCCACGAGGTTGCTGCCGTCGCCGGGCCCGGGCACGACCTGCACGAGCTCCCAGCCGTCCTCGCCCCACTGGTCGAGGATCTGCTTGGTCGCGTGGATCATGAGCGGAACGGTGGCGTACTCCCACTGGTGCGCAGTCGTCATGGGCCCGACCATACCGGGGGCCGGCGCCACGGCACGGCCGCGGGCGCGCTGACAGGACCTCTCAGAAAACTCCCGTAACGTATCTGGTATGCGCTCTGCTCTCACTGTCGCACGGGTGACCTCCCTGCTCGGGGTCTTCCTCGCCGTCTCGATCCTCATGGGGATCATCGGTGCCGGCCTGCTCGCGCCCGTCGTCGGGGCCAGCGGCCTGGCGGCACGGGAGAGCGTCGGCATGTTCGAGGAGCTCCCCGGCGACCTGGAGCAGAACCCGCTCGCCCAGCAGTCGCGCATCCTCGCCGCCGACGGGACGATCCTCGCGACCCCCGCCGAGCGCAACCGGATCATCGTCGACAGCGACGAGATCAGCCAGAACATGAAGGACGCGCAGGTCGCGATCGAGGACGCGCGCTTCTTCCAGCACGGGGGCGCCGACGTCGAGGCCCTCGCCCGCGCCGTGGTGCAGAACACCACCACCGACACCACCCAGGGCGGGTCGACGCTGACGCAGCAGTACATCAAGCTGGCGCTGACCGAGCAGGCGCTGAAGGAGGGCGACACCGAGGCCGCGGCGAACGCCCAGGCCCGTTCCGGCATGGAGGGCTACGTCCGCAAGCTGCGCGAGCTCAAGTACGCCATCACCCTCGAGGAGCGGCTGACCAAGGACGAGATCCTCGTCGGCTACCTCAACCTCGCCTTCTACGGCGACAACGTCTACGGCGTCCAGGCGGCCGCCCGCCACTACTTCAGCGTCGACGCCGCGGACCTCACCGTCTCGCAGTCCGCGCTGCTCGCCGGCATCGTCCGGGCCCCCAGCACGACCAACCCGGTGGCCGACCCCGAGCTCGCGCAGTCCCGGCGCGACCTCGTCCTCGGCAACATGCTCGACCAGGACATGATCACCCAGGAGGAGCACGACGACGCGGTGGCGCAGAACGTCGGTGACATGCTGGAGATCCGCGACAGCCAGCGCTCCTGCCTGCGCTCCCGCAACCCCTACTTCTGCGACTACGTCGAGGCCTGGCTGCTGGAGCAGCCCGCGCTCGGCAAGACCCGCGACGAGCGGCTGGAGAACCTCACGACCAACGGCCTGACCGTCGAGACCACGCTGGACCTCGACCTCTCGGCCGACATGAAGGACATCCTCCAGGACGCCACCCCGCAGGGCAACGACTACAACCTCGGCTCCGCGGCCACGGTCGTCCAGCCCGGCACCGGCAAGATCCTGGCCTTCAACCAGTCGAGCACCTACTCCTTCGAGGACAGCCCGGACAAGGTCCAGGAGACCTCGGTCAACTGGAACGTCGACAACGCCTACGGCGGACCCGGGGGTATGGCGATCGGCTCGGTCGCGAAGGCATACACCCTGGTCGAGGCGATGAAGAAGGGCGTGCCGGTCGAGGCCACCCTCAACGTGCGGGCCCCGGAGGACAGCACGTACGGCAACGTCTGGCTCGAGGACCCGGAGAACCGGCCCAGCTCCTACCCGCCCGCCGACGAGGTCTTCCCGGCCGGCATCTTCTTCCGCGACGACTTCGAGGACGGCTGCACCATCGGCGAGGACCACTGGGCGGTCCGCAACGCCAACGACGAGAACCACCAGCGCACCATCGAGCTGCGCAAGGCCGCGGCGCTGTCGGTCAACACCGCCTTCGCGACGCTGGCCTCGCAGGTCGGCACCTGCGACATCGCCGACACCATGACCGAGATGGGCCTGCACGCGGCCAACGGGCAGGCCTACGGCCTGGACCCGGGCAACGCCGAGACCACGCTCGCCCCCTCGCTGGTCCTGGGCGCCGACACGGCCAGCCCGCTGACGGTCGCCGCGTCCTACGCGACCTTCGCCTCCGGCGGGGTCTACTGCCCGCCGGTGCCGGTGACCAAGGTGACCGACGCCAACGGCGAGGAGCTGCCGCTGGAGCTGGACGAGTGCGAGCGGGTCATCGACGAGGACGTCGCGCTCGGCGCCATCGAGCTGCTCGAGGGCGTCCTCACCATCGAGGGCTCGGGCTACCAGGCCATCCTCGACGACGACCGCCCCGCCGGCGGCAAGACCGGCACCAACAACGACTCGACCGCCACATGGTTCGCCGGGTTCACCCCGCAGCTGTCCACGGCCGTCTTCATCGGCAACATCCCCGGTGGAGAGGGCTACGACGGCGACCTGCAGGACATCACCATCGGCGGGCGCTACATCGAGGGCCCGCTCTTCGGCTCCTCGCTCGCAGGGCCGACCTGGAAGCGGATCATGGACCGTGCCTCCGAGGGGATGGACGTCGAGCGCTGGGAGGAGCCGCCGAGCGACATCCTCAACGGCGAGCGCGCCACCGTCCCCCGGGTCGTCGGCATGGAGGTCGGCGAGGCCCAGGAGCGGCTCGAGGACGTCGGCCTCACCGGCAGCGTGGAGCGCGTCGCCTCGAGCCAGCCCGAGGGCACCGTGCTCTACACGACGCCGGGCGTCGGCTCCTCGGTCCAGACCTCCAGCCCGGTGACGCTGCACGTGTCCAGCGGTGTCGCCCCGGCGGCCAGCGTGGCACCGGCGCAGCCGCGCCAGCAGCCGAGGCAGCAGCAGCCCCGCCAGCCGCGCCAGCCCCAGCCCGAGCCGAGCCCGGAGCCGGAGCCCGAGCCCACCGAGGCGGCGGCGGCCGAGCCCGAGCCGGAGCCTGAGCCGGAACCCGAGCCCGAGCCGACGCAGGACCCGGAGCCCGAGCCCGCCCCCGTGCCGGAGCCGTCGGACCCCCCGGGCACGGATCCCCGGGGCGAGGACTGAGCCGCACGAGCGACGACCCGGGGCCGGCCGGGTGAGACACTGACCGCATGAGCGACGCGACCGGTCTCAAGGCCACCCTCCAGCACGACCTCACGTCCGCGATGCGGGCCAAGGACAAGGTCCGCGCGGGCACCCTGCGGATGGCGCTGACCGCCGTGACGACCGAGGAGGTCTCCGGCAAGGAGGCGCGCGAGCTCACCGACGACGAGGTGCTCAAGGTCATCACCAAGGAGGCGAAGAAGCGGCGCGAGGCCGCCGAGGCCTACTCGGGGGCGAACCGGCCCGAGCTGGCCGCCCAGGAGGAGGCCGAGCTGGAGGTGCTCGAGGCATACCTCCCGGCGCAGCTGTCCGATGACGAGCTCGCCGAGATGGCCCAGCAGGCCGTCACCGAGACGGGGGCGAGCGGGATGCGCGAAATGGGCCAGGTCATGAAGGTGCTCCAGCCGCGGATCGCGGGGCGGGCCGAGGGCGGGCGCGTGGCCGCCGCCGTGAAGCAGGCTCTGGGCGCCTGACCCGATGACGTCGGTATGGCGCCCGCTCGCCGGGGCCACGGCAGCCGCGGTCGGCCTCGGCGCCGGTGCTGCCGCCTACGCGACCTGGGTGGAGCCGCGGTGGTTCGTGCTGCGCCGGGGGGACGTGCCCTGCCTGCCGGCCGGCGCCTCTGCTTTGCGGGTGCTGCACCTGTCCGACCTGCACCTCGTGCCCGACCAGAGGCGCAAGCGTGACTGGGTGCACGCCCTGGAGGACCTCGAGCCCGACCTGGTGGTCCACACCGGTGACCACCTCGCCGCGATGGACGCGGTGCCGGCCGCCCTCGACACCTACGGCGGGCTGCTCGACCGGCCGGGCGCCTTCGTCCTCGGGTCCAACGACTACTACCCGCCGACGCGGAAGAACCCGCTGCGCTACTTCAACGACAGCCACCGCAAGGGGGCCGAGCTGACACCGGAGGTGCTCCCCACCCAGGACCTCGTCGACGGTCTCACCGGGCGCGGCTGGGAGGACCTCACGCACCGGCGGGTGCGCCTGGACGTCGCGGGGCTCGACCTCGAGCTCGTCGGCACCGACGACGCGCACCTCGAGCGGGACGACTACGCCAGCGTCTCCGCGCCGGCCGCCGCGGACGCCGACCTGACGATCGGTGTCACCCACGCGCCCTACCGGCGGGTGCTGGACCCCATGGCCGCCGACGGGGCGCGGCTGCTCATCGCCGGGCACACCCACGGCGGGCAGCTGCGGGTGCCCGGTCACGGCGCGCTCGTCACCAACTGCGACCTGGACACCTCCCGGGCGCGAGGCCTGTCGCGCTGGTGGCCGGGCGCCGGCGCGAGGCCGTCGTCGCAGGCACCGACCGACGCCGCGTGGCTGCACGTCTCGGCCGGGCTGGGCGGCAACCCCTACACACCCTTCCGCTTCTGCTGCCGCCCGGAGGCGACGCTGCTCACGCTGACGCCGGCCTCACCCTGAGGCCGGGCACGGCTCAGCCGTAGGGATCGCCGCAGCCGCCTCCCTGCTCCCACCCGGTCACCCCGGGCACGTCCTCGGGGTCGTCCCCCGGCCTGGCGTTGCCGAGCAGCACCCGGGTGAGCTCTTCGTGCCCGGCGAGCAGGCCGTCGAGGGCGCTGCGCAGGTGCTCGTCCCCGGGCTCCTCACCGGCCATCGCGGCGGCCAGCACGGCGCGGCGCACGAGCTCCTTGACGAAGGAGGCGGTCATCCCCTCGGTGCGGCGGGCCGCCTCGGCGAGCGCCTCGTCCCCGAGGTCCAGCCCGCCCTGGTAGAGCTCGAGCAGCCGGCGGCGCCCGGCCTCGTCCGGCAGCGGGATCTCGACCGCCAGGTCCACCCGCCCCGGCCGCTGCACCAGCGCCCGCTCCAGCGCCTGGGCGCGGTTGGTGGTGAGCAGGAAGGTCACGTCGGCGTCGGCGTCGAGCCCGTCCATCGCGTCGAGCACCTCGAAGAGCAGCGGCCGGCCGCTGGGGCCCATGCCCCGGTCCTCGGCGACGAGGTCGCAGTCCTCCAGCACGACCACCGCCGGCTGCAGCGCACGGGCGAGCGAGGCCGCCAGCGAGATGTAGCCCAGGGACTCCCCCGCGAGCACGACGACCGTGTGACCGGGGTTGCGGGAGATGAGGTGGCGGACGGTGTGCGTCTTGCCCGTGCCCGGCGGGCCGTGCAGCAGCAGGCCCCGCTTGAGGTGCTGGCCGTGCCGCCGCAACGTGTCGGCGTGCTCGGCGATGCCGCTGACGTGCCCGGCGATCCGCGCCAGCGACCCCGGCGGCAGGATCACCTCGTCCTCGCCCACCTCCGGGCGCGGCAGGAAGGTGACCCCCTGCGCCTCCGGGCCGTAGCCGGAGGACTCGAAGGCGATGACCTGCCCGCGCAGCACGCTGCGCTCCAGCGCCACCTCGCGCAGCTCGTCCAGCAGCGCGGCCCGGGTGTCCTCGTCGGCGCAGATCACCTCCAGGGAGCCCGTGTCCCGGCCGTACTGCCGGTTGCTCCTGCGCTGCATGACGACCACGGGGTGGCCGGCATACCGGAAGAGGCGCAGCCCGAGGCCGATCGCCCGCCGGTGCTCGGTCGGACCCACCGCCACGGAGGCGTAGTCGACCTGGCCCACGACACCCTGGCCGTGCCCGCCGCCGACGAGATCGCCCAGCGAGACGTGGTGCCGCATGTCACCGCCGCCCACGCCGAGCTCGGCCGACTCCGGGTCGCGCCCGGCGACCTCCGCCAGCGCGACGTCCCAGTCGGCATACCGGTGGTTCATCACCTCCTCGGTGACCACGGCGATCTCGGCCACCGGCGCGCCGAGGTATGCCGTCAGCCGGTCGGCGAGCGGCTCACCGCTCGCCGCCCCCATGGCGCGGTGCGACAGCTCCACCGCCTGGGTGAAGGTGCGCAGGAACTCCCTGACGTCGTCGTCCATGGCCCCACCCTAGGATCGGCCACCGACGACCCCCACGGATTTAGCCACGGCCCTGGCCGTGGGCTATCCTTGCGGACGCTGCGTGCGGCCTTTCGGGCCCGCGCACGAGCCACGGGGTGTGGCGCAGCTTGGTAGCGCGCTTCGTTCGGGACGAAGAGGTCGCAGGTTCAAATCCTGTCACCCCGACCCATCGCATACCGGCCCTGACCAGCACAGACACGGTCAGGGCCGGTCCTGCTCCCGCCCACCGATCTAGAGTTCGGCCATGGCGACGTGGCGGCCGGACGTGCTGGGGGCACCCTTCGAGCAGCTCACCCTCGCCCTCGGCGTGGACGGGCTGCACGGGCCGCTCGTGGCCACCCTGGTGCGCCGGCTCCCCGAGCCGGCCCCGGATCCGCTGCTGCCGGACGTGGACGTCCTCTACGTCCACGGCTGGAGCGACTACTTCTTCCAGACCGAGCTCGCGGACTTCTGGACCGGGCTCGGTGCCCGCTTCTTCGCCCTGGACCTGCGCCGCTACGGCCGCAGCCTGCGGCCCGAGCAGGCCCCGGGTTTCGTGGAGTCCCTGGACGACTACGACGCTGACATCGCCGCCGCGCTCGACACCATCGCCGCGGACGCGCCCGGCCCCCGCCGGATCGTCCTGCTCGGCCACTCCACCGGCGGCCTGACGCTCACCCTCTGGGCGGCGCGCCACCCGGGACGGTGCGCGGCCGTCGTCCTCAACTCCCCGTGGCTCGAGCTGCAGGTCGGGCGCGTGGGTCGGCGTGCGGTGGCGCCCCTCCTCGGGCTGCGCGCCCGCAACGACCCGCGCCAGACCGGGCTGAGCCTGGACCTGGGGCACTACACGCAGGCGCAGCGCGTCATCGGGTCCCTGCCGCCCGCCCACCTCCCGGCAGAGTGGCGACCGGAGCGCGGCTTCGCGCCCCGCCTCGCCTGGGGCAGCGCCATCCTCGACGGCCACCAGCGCATCGCCCGGGGTCAGGTCGACCTCGACTGCCCGGTGCTCGTCCTGCTGTCCACGCGGTCCACCTCGCCGTTCACCTGGAGCGCGGCCACGACGGCCGCCGACTCGGTCCTCACCGTGGAGGAGATCGCCTACGCCGCGACCCGGGTCGGGCACTACGTCACGCTGGCCCGGGTCGCCCACGCCGTGCACGACGTCTTCCTCTCCCTGCCGACGCCGAGGGCGCAGGCCTATGCCGTGCTGCGGCGCTGGACGCTCGCCCACCTGGGGCACTCCCCGACGGAGGAATGTCGCCTCACCCCTACGGGTTGCTAATCTGGCCCGCATGTCCCGCCCGGCTCACCGCTGCGACCGCAGCAGCGGCGCGTCCAGGGCGGGCCGCCGATGAGTCTGCTCTGGACGCTGATCATCTCCGCGGTGACCGTCCTCGCGACCTTCCCGCTCACCAGACTGCTCGGTCGGCACGCCGGCTGGCCGATCGCGGCGCTCTACCTCGCCGCGGCGGGGGCATACTGGCCCGCCGCCCGTGAGGTCATGCACCACGGCACCGTCGAGTGGTCGATGCCCTGGGTGCCCACGCTCGGCCTCGAGCTGTCGCTGCGCGCCGACGGCCTGGGCACCGTCTTCACCTTCATCGCCCTGGTCATCGGGGCGGTCGTGCTCGCCTACTCCACGGCCTACCTCCAGCCCGGGCGCAACCTCACCTTCTACTTCTACATGGCGATGTTCACCGTCTCCATGGTCGGGCTGGTGCTGGCGGACGACCTCATCCTGCTCTTCCTGTGCTGGGAGCTCACCTCGCTCGCCAGCTTCTTCCTCATCGCCCGCTCCGGGTATGCCGGTGAGGCCGCCTCGATGCGCACCCTGCTCATCACCTTCCTCGGCGGGCTCGGGCTGCTCGCGGCGGTCACGGCGATCATCGTCCGCACCGGCACGACCACGCTGTCCGAGGCGCTGGCGCACGAGGTGTGGGACACCAGCCCCGGCTTCACCGCGACCGTGGCGCTGCTCGTCATCCTCGCGGCCTTCACCAAGTCGGCGCAGTTCCCCTTCCACGTCTGGCTGCCGGACGCCATGGCCGCCGCGACCCCGGTCAGCGCCTACCTGCACGCCGCCGCGGTCGTCAAGGCCGGCATCTTCCTGCTCATGCGCTTCTCCCCGGCCTTCCACGACGTGCCGGTGTGGAACGTCCTGCTCATCACGACCGGCCTGGTCACCTGCGGGATCGGCGGCTGGTTCGCGCTGCAGAAGACCGACCTCAAGAAGCTCATGGCCTACTCCACGGTCAGCCAGCTGGGGCTCATCGTCGCGACGATCGGCGTCGGCACGGAGTATGCCCTCGCCGCCGCGATCCTGCACGTCATCGCGCACGCGCTCTTCAAGTCCGGGCTGTTCATGATGGTCGGCGTCGTCGACCACGCCACCGGGACCCGCGACGTGCGCCGCATGCCGGTGCTCTCCTCCGCGATGCCGCTCGCGTTCTGGGTGACCGTACTCGGGTGCGCCTCCATGGCCGGGGTGCCGCCGATGCTCGGCTTCGTCTCCAAGGAGAGCATCCTCACCGCCATGCGCGAGGCGCCCGGCGGGACGGTCGCCGCCTGGGCCGCCTTCCTCGGCGTCGCCCTCACCGCGGTCCTCACCTTCGCCTACTGCGCCAAGATCGTCTTCAACGGCTTCTACGACGGTCGCGGCCAGGCCAAGTGGCCCGAGGACCGGCCGCTGCACACCACGCCGTGGGCGCTGGGCACCTTCGCCGCCATCCCCATCGTCGTCGGGCTGCCGCTGGCCTTCGTCGTGGGCGCCCTCGACACCCCGGTCGGCCGGGCCACCGCCGCGATGCTGCCCGTCGACGCCGAGGAGCCGCACCCGCACCTGGCGCTCTGGCACGGTCTCAACCTCGAGCTGTTCACCTCGCTGGCCATCATCGCCGTGGGTGTCTTCATCATCCTGCGGCGACGCTTCTTCTTCCCGGCGCGCGAGCACGACACCTTCTCCTTCGACGGCGCGGACGTCATCAGGGTCATCAACGACACCGCGGCGGAGTTCGGGAAGTCCCTGTCCATGCTCGTCCGGGCGGACAACCCGACGCGGCACGTGGCGGTGCAGTTCGTCGCGCTCGCCGCGCTGGTGCTGGGCGGGGTCGCCGTCCTGGTCTCCGGGGACCACCTGCTGCCCATCCAGGACGGCCTGGTCAGCCCGGTCGACATCGTCGTCATGGTCATCATCGCGATCGCCGTCGGTGTCCTGTGCCGCGCGAACTCGCGCCTGGCCGCCGTGGTCGCGCTGTCCACGGTCGGCGCCGCCGTCACGGTGCAGATCTTCGCGCTCGGCGCGCCCGACGTCGGCATGACCCAGCTGCTCGTCGAGGCCCTCACCGTCCTCATGATCATGCTCGTGCTGCAGCGCCTGCCGCAGACCTTCGGCCGCGGGCCGCGCTGGGGCCACAAGGCGGCCCTGCTGCTCGCCGTCGTCGGCGGCCTCTCGGCGGGCCTGGCCACCTGGGCCCTGACCGGCCGGCGCGACCGCAGCGACATCGCCCTCTACTACCTCGAGGAGGGCCCGGTCGAGACCGGCGGCGACAACGTCGTCAACACCATCCTCGTGGAGTTCCGCGCCCTGGACACCTTCGGCGAGCTCACCGTCCTCGGCATGGCCGCGGTCGCCATGGTCGCCATCATCTCGACGGTCCGCGACAAGTACCTCGACCCGCCGCCGGAGGCCGACCGCAACTACGTGCCGCCGCCCGAGGTGCCGCTGCGCGAGCGCGGCTCGACGGCATACCGCGCCGTCACCGAGGCCTGGGGCAACGCGGTGCCGATGCAGCTGCTCGTGCGCGTCACCGCCCCGCTGCTCGCGATCATCTCGGCGATCCTCTTCATCCGCGGGCACAACTCCCCTGGCGGTGGCTTCATCGCGGCCCTGGTCGGGTCCTCGATCGTCGCGCTCATCTACCTCGCCACCTCGCGCGACCGCATGGTGGGCCCGCCGCGGCTCCCGCTGCGTCTCGTCGCGATCGGCGTGCTCATCGCCGTGGCGACCGGCGTGCTCGGCCTCGTCGGCCACGTGTCCTTCCTCGAGCCGCTGCACACCTACATCGGCAGCTACAAGCTCATCTCGCCGATGGCCTTCGACCTCGGCGTCTACCTCGCCGTCCTGGGCCTGGTCATGGAGGCCTTCAACCTGCTCGGCGCCACCGGCGGCGAGGGCACCCGCGAGCGCGCCGACGAGGCGATCGAGGGCGAGATCGGCGGCCCGATGGACACCTCCCGCGGCGAGCGGTATGCCGAGACCCGCCTCGGGATCCCCGGGCGCGGCTCCACCTACCTGCAGCAGGACCTGCCACCACGCAAGGGAGGTGACCGCGAGTGATCCTGCCCATCACCATCGGCGTCCTCACCGCGGGCGCGATCTACCTCATGCTCCAGCGCGGCATGGTCCGGATCATCTTCGGCCTGTCCCTGCTGGCGCACGCCGCCAACCTGCTCATCCTGTCCGCCGGCGTGACCGCGTGGCGTGGTGAGCCGCTGCCCAGCCGCACCGGGGTCGAGACGGCCGGTGACCCGCTGCCGCAGGCCTTCGTCCTGACCGCGATCGTCATCGCGCTCGCCGTCACCGTGCTCATGCTGGCCATGGCGGTCATCGGGCACAACGACGACACCAAGCGCATGCCCGAGACCGGGGAGACCCACCGCCGATGATCATGACCGCAGCCCTCCTCCCGCTGCTGGCCGCGATCCCCATCGCGGCGGCCGCGGCCACCGTGCTCTGGCGCAACCCGGTGTGGCAGCGCATCTGGCTGCTGGGCATACCCGTGCTCACCGGGGCGGCCGGGCTGGACCTGCTGATCCAGCACCGGGAGACCCCCGTGCTCGCGGAGAACGTCGGGGCCTTCGTCCCGGGTGTCGCGATCCCGTTCGTCTCGGACACGTTCAGCGCGCTCATGATCCTGGTGACCTCGTTCACCGTGCTCATGTGCCTCATCTTCATGACCTTCACGGGGGAGAGCAGCTACCGGCTGATGCCCCCGCTGGTGCTCATGCTGCTGGGCGGCGTCAACGGCGCCTTCCTCACCGGGGACCTGTTCAACCTCTTCGTCTTCGTCGAGGTCATGCTGCTGCCGAGCTACGCGCTCATCGCCGTGACCGGCACCTGGCGGCGGCTCGGGGTGGGCCGCACCTTCGTCGTGGTCAACCTGCTGACGAGCACGATCCTGCTCATCGGCGTGGGCCTGGTCTACGCGACCGCGGAGACGGTCAACCTGGCGCTGCTCGTCGGCGCGGGCAGCGACCCCCGCACGATGCTCAGCTCGGGGGTCGTGCTGCTGGCGCTCTCGATCAAGGCCGCGGTCGTCCCGATGCACACCTGGCTGCCGCGCAGCTATCCCGCCACCTCCGCGGCGGTCATGGGCCTGTTCTCGGCGCTGCACACCAAGGTCGCGCTCTACGCGCTCTACCGCATCACCTCGACGCTCTACGAGGGCCAGCCGCCGTGGGTCATGGTGCTGGCGGTGCTCGTCGGGCTGTCCATCGTCGTGGGCTCCTACAGCACCTTCGGCGAGCGGGTCATGCGCCGCGCGCTCTCCTGGCAGATGGTCGCGGGAGTCGGCCACATCCTGCTCGGGCTGCTGCTCTTCACCCAGTTCTCGCTGGGCGCCGGCATCTTCTACATGATCCACCACATCATCACCATGGGGGCGCTGATCCTCGGCGCCGGCGCGATCGAGCAGACCTACGGCTCCGGGCGCTACGAGCGGCTCTCCGGCATCATCCGGCGCGACCGGATGCTCACGATCGGGTATGCCCTCGCGCTCATGTCGCTCATCGGCCTGCCCCCCAGCTCGGGCTTCTTCGGCAAGGTCGGGCTGGTCCAGGCCTCGGCCCAGGCCGGGGGTGCCTGGCAGGTGGTCTACATCACCCTCATCTGCGTCGGCGCGCTGGGCTCGCTGGTCGCGATGCAGCGGCTGTGGGTCGGCGTCTTCTGGGGCCCGGACATGGAGGACTACCGCCCCGACTCGCCGGAGACCGGGCGCGGACCCAAGACCCTGCTCACCGACGACGTGCGCGTGACCCCCCGGCTCATGGCCCCGATGGCGGTGCTCGTCGTGACCCAGCTGACGATGTTCGTGCTGGCCGGGCCGATCATGGAGATCACCACCCGGGCCGCCACCGGGCTGGTGGACCTCGCTCCCTACGTCGAGGCGGTGACCGGCTGATGCTCAACCCCCTGCGCGCCGCCGTCTACGGCGGCTGGCTGGCCGGCGAGGTGATCCGGGGCGCGCTCCGGATCGGGGCCGACGTCGTCACCCCGGGCCTGCGCATGTCCCCGGCCATCGTCGAGCTCCCGCTGCACTGCGAGACGGACCTGGAGATCAGCACCATGGCCTCCTCCATCACCATCACGCCGGGCACGATCACCGTGGGCATCGCCCCGCGGACCGGCCACGCCCCGCCGACCCTCTACGTCCACGCGATCTACGGCCACGACCGCGACGAGGTGATCGCCGAGCTGCGCGTCATGGAGCGG
The DNA here is from genome assembly GCF_001685415.1 of Serinicoccus hydrothermalis. Taxonomy (NCBI): domain Bacteria; kingdom Bacillati; phylum Actinomycetota; class Actinomycetes; order Micrococcales; family Ornithinimicrobiaceae; genus Serinicoccus; species Serinicoccus hydrothermalis. The sequence goes on from NZ_CP014989.1 coordinate 1,674,044, forward strand.
CACCTGCTCGTGATGACCCGGGGCCGCAGCGGCAGCGACCGGGCGATGGAGGTGGAGCCGTCGTGAGCGTCATCGTGTGGACCGCCGTCGCGATCCTGCTGCTCGCGGCTGTCTTCGGGCTGGTCCGGGTCATGACCGCACGGGACGACGCCTCGGTCGCGGCCGTCAGCGACCTCATCTACTTCTGCGCGGTCGGGATCTTCCTCATGATCGGGATGGCGGCCGAGTCGATCGTCCTGCTCGACGTCGCGTCCCTGGCGGCGCTGGTGGGCATCCTCGCGACCGTCTCCCTGGCCCGCATCCTCACGAGGGGGCGCCGATGAGCATCGTCCTGAGCATCCTCATCGGGGTGCTGTGCATCGGCGGCGCCCTCTTCGTGCTCATCAGCGCCTGGGCCATGCTCCGCGCCCGGGACGGGCTGTCCCGGATCAACGTCATGTCCGGCGCGACCGGCATGGGTATGCCGTGGATGGTCACCGGCGTCTACATCCACCACGTCTGGGTGCACGGCTTCAGCGTGGTCGACCTCATCAAGCTGTTCGTGGCGATCGCCGGCTTCATCATCCTCAGCTCGGTGGCCTCGAACTCGCTGGGCCGCGCGACCTACCGTTCCGGTGCCCCCCTGGACCCGGCGACGGACCCCAACGACCTGGCCTGACGGCATACCCGCCGGACGGCCGGGTCGACGTCCTACGTGGCGCGGTGCAGGGCCTCGAGCTCGGCCTCCATGACCTGCTCGTCGTCGGCGTCGAGCCGCACGTGCGCCAGCAGCGTGTGCAGCACGCGCAGCGCCGAGGCCGCGCGCTCGCCCCACGAGGACAGGTAGCTGAACTGCCACCACCACATCGCCTCGGTGGGCCGCCCGGCGAAGTAGTGCTCCCGGCCGTGGGCGAGGTCCGCCGCGACGGCGACGAGGTCGTCGGCGAGGGAGCCGCGGGTGACCTCGCCGGAGAGCACCGGGTCCTCGAGGTCGCAGTAGTCGTCCAGCCCGCCGAGCATCCCGTGCAGGGCCTCCCGGATGCGCTCCAGATCGGCGTCCGGCCCGGCGTCGGGCTCGAAGCGCTCCCGCGGGACGACGTCCATCAGGGCGCCGAGCCGCGCACCGGCGGAGCAGAGCTGGCCGACGCTCAGCAGCAGCAGCGGCAGCGCCGTGCCCGCCTCGTCGCCGGACGCGACCGTCTCCAGGCTGGTGAAGTAGGCCTCCACCTCGTCGTGCATCTCCCGCGCCGGCTGGGCCCAGTCCTCGTCGACCATGGCCCCACCCTAGAGGCAGGTCAGCCGGTGGTGCCGGTGGAGATCATCCGGCGGCCCTCGAAGGCACGGCCGAGGGTGACCTCGTCGGCATACTCCAGGTCCCCGCCGACCGGCAGCCCGGACGCCAGGCGGCTCACCCGCACCCCGTCGTAGGGCTTGAGCAGCCGGGCGAGGTAGGTGGCGGTGGCCTCCCCCTCCAGGTTGGGGTCGGTGGCGATGATGACCTCGGCCACCTCGCCGTCGGCCAGGCGCGCGACCAGCTCGCGCACGCGCAGGTCCTCCGGGCCCACGCCGCCGATGGGGTTGATGGCCCCGCCGAGGACGTGGTAGCGCCCGCGGAACTCGCGGGTGCGCTCGATCGCGGCGACGTCCTGGCTCTGCTCGACCACGCAGATCATGGTCGGGTCGCGGCGCTCGTCGAGGCAGATGCGGCACCGCTCCGCCTCGGCGACGTTGCCGCACACCTCGCAGAAGCGCACCTTCTCCCGGATCTGCAGCAGCGCCTCGGCCAGCCGGGTGATGTCCTCCGGGTCGGTCGCGAGCAGGTGGAAGGCGATCCGCTGGGCGCCCTTCGGGCCGACACCGGGGAGCCGCCCGAGCTCGTCGATCAGGTCCTGGACCACGCCTTCATACACAGCACCGCACTGTATGCCGTGCCGCCGACAGTCGCGCCCCCGGGCGCGCCCGGGCGTCGGCAGCCGGAGCGGCTCAGGCGGGGGCGTCGCCGGAGCGCTGGGCGTACTCGCCGGCGCGCTCCTGGCCGGACATCGCCGCGATGCGCTCCATCACCTCGTCGGTGAGCTCGCGGCGCGCGCGGCCCTGCGGCACGTCGTCGAAGCGCCCGGCGACCTCGATGGCCGGGCCGAACTCCACGCGGACCTGCGCCCGCCGCGGCAGCCGGGAACCGACCGGCTGGATGTCCTGCGTCCCCTGCAGCGCCACCGGCACGATTGGGCACCCCGCCTCCAGGGCAAGCCAGGCGACCCCGGTCTTGCCGCGGTAGAGCCGGCCGTCACGCGAGCGCGTGCCCTCGGGGTAGATGCCGAAGGCACCTCCCTCGCGCAGGTGCGCCAGCGCCAGGTCCAGCGACTGCTGCGCCGCCCGGGTGTCGTCACGGTCGACGGGGATGGAGCCGACGCCGGTGAACCACTCGCGGCTGATCCAGCCCCGCACCCCCGTCCCCGTGAAGTACTCCGACTTGGCCAGGAAGGCGACCTGTCGGGGCGCGGTCAGCGGGATGACCACGCTGTCGATGAAGGAGCGGTGGTTGCTGGCGAGGATCACCGGGCCCTGCATCGGGACGTTGTCCCGGCCGACCACCTCGGGTCGCCAGATCGCGGTGGCCAGCGGCGTCACCACGGGGTGCAGCAGCTCGTAGATCATGGCCGGGCCGTCCTCACGCCACAGGGTCGTCGTTGATGGCGATGACAGTACCCCCCAGCACGCTCTCGACCACGGGTTGACCCACCGCCCCGGAGGTCGCGAGGTCCTCGTCGTCGTCGCTCGGGGCGTCCCCGCCGGGAGAGCGCGCCGGAGCGGGCGCGGGCTCGTCGGCGGCGGACGGCGTCGGAGGAGTGGCCTCCGGTCCCGCACCGTCGGGCCTGGACGGGTCCGGACTCGTGCTCGTGGAAGCCTCCGGCTGCCCGGTCGCCCAGGCGGGCGCACCCTGACCGCCGGAGGTCTGCTGGGACCACTCGGGCTGGTCCGCGGCCTGCGGACGGGCCGCTCCCGCCCCCAGCTGCTCGGCCAGGCCGGCGTCCCCGGGCCTCGTCCCACCCCCGGGCTCCTCGGCGGAGCGCGTCCCGCGTCCGCGCACGCGCACCTCTCCCTGGCCCGCGTCCGTCGCACCGGCTGCCCCGGCCGCGGCGGACGACCGGTCGCCCCGGGTGCGGATCCGTCCCCGCATCGGGGTGTCCGGCAGGCCCGTGGCAGCACCCCTCGGCTCCTGCGGTGTCCCCGCCGGTTGCTGCGGCGGCCTCCCCGCCTCCTGGTCCGACGTTCCCGCCGAGCGCTGCGGCGGCGGCCCCGAAGACCCGGGCTCCTCATGCTCCGGCTCCGGACCCGGGTCGGGCTCCTCGGGCGGCGGTTCGTCCCCGGGGGCGGGCCCGGTCGAGGGGGGGCCACCCGGCGCGGATCCCGTCCCACCAGCGGGCCCGGCGGCCCCCTCACCACCGCGCGCGGTCGCCTCGATCCGGATGTCGAGCGCGAGCGCGTCGATCACCCCCTGGCGCAGCGCCTCCTCGTGCGAGGTGCCCATGAAGTGCCGGATCCAGCGCTCGTCGGGCATACCGATGAGCAGCCGCGACCCGTCGAAGTCGACGACCTGCATCGACTCCAGCGCCCCGGCCGTGCGGCGGCTGATCTGCCGGACCGCGGCGATGATCTCGGGCCACTGCCGTCGCACCGCCGCGGTGTCGAGGTGGCCGGGCTGCTGGGTGTCCGCCGGCTCCGGGATCTCCACCCGGTCCGGCTCGACCCGGGTCGCGGCCGTCTGGTCGCGGCGCGCGGCGGCAGGCGCCGCTCGCCGCCCCGACCCCTCCGCCGGGTCGCCGGCCCCGAGCCGACGCTCGATCCGCTCCAGCCGGGTGCCGTAGCCGTCCTCGCCCTCCGCGCCGGGCAGCAGCAGCCGGGCCGCCAGCAGCTCGAGCATGAGGCGGGAGGAGACCGCGCCGGTCATCTCCGACAGCCCCCGGCTCACGAGGTCACCCGCGCGCGACAGAGCGGCGGTGCCGTAGGCCTGGGCCTGGCGCCGCATCCGCTCCACCTGGTCCTCGGGCAGCCCCGGCAGCAGGCCGCCGGAGCGCTCCCCCACCGCGGCCAGCACGATGAGGTCGCGGTAGCGCTCGAGCAGGTCCTCGACGAAACGGCGCGGGTCGTGCCCCGACTCCATGACCCGGTCGATCTGCCCGAAGACGGTCGCTGCGTCCCCCGCGGCCACCGCCTCCACCACCGCGTCCAGCAGCTCGACGTCGGTGAACCCGAGCAGCGCGGCGGTGCGCTCGTAGGTGAGACCGCCCTCGCCGGCCCCCGAGATGAGCTGGTCCAGCACCGACAGCGAGTCGCGCACCGAGCCGCCGCCCGCCCGGGTCACGAAGGACAGCACCCCCGGCTCGAGCTCGACGCCCTCGGCCTCGCACAGCTGCTCGAGGTATGCCGTGAGCCGCTGCGGCGGGACGAGGTGGAAGGGGTAGTGGTGGGTCCGGGAGCGGATGGTCGCCAGGACCTTCTCCGGCTCGGTCGTCGCGAAGATGAACTTCACGTGCGGCGGCGGCTCCTCGACGATCTTGAGCAGGGAGTTGAAGCCCTCCCGGCTGACCATGTGGGCCTCGTCGATGATGTAGATCTTGTAACGCGCCGTGGCCGGCCCGAAGGCCGCCCGCTCGCGCAGCTCGCGGGTGTCGTCGACCCGGCCGTGGCTGGCCGCGTCGATCTCGATGACGTCGACCGAGCCGGCGCCGTCCCGGGCCAGCGCCACGCACGACTCGCACTGCCCGCACGGCTCCGGGGTGGGGCCCTGCTCGCAGTTGAGGCAACGGGCGAGGATGCGGGCGCTCGTCGTCTTGCCGCAGCCCCGCGGGCCGGAGAAGAGGTAGGCGTGGTTGACCCGCTCCGCCCGCAGGGCCTGCATCAGCGGCTCGGTGACGTGCTCCTGCCCGATGACGTCGGTGAAGGTCTCGGGCCGGTAGCGGCGGTACAGCGCGGTGCTCACGACACCTGACCCTAACGGCCCCCACCGACGCCGGGTGCGGACTCGTCCACAGGGCGCAGGATGGCGCTGCGGTGCGCGGCCCGGGTGAGCACGACGTAAAGCGCCCGCACCCCGCCCGGCGACTCGGCCACGATGCCGTCGGGGTCCACCACGACGGTGGCGTCGTACTCCAGCCCCTTGGTCGAGAGCGGGTCGATGAGCACGACCTGATCCCCCGTCACCACGGGCCGTAGCCGCTCGTGCCAGGACCACGGCGCGATGACGGCGACCTGCCCGGCCACCTCGCCGCACAGGTCGGCCACGGTCTCGGCGACGGACTCCGGGAGCGTGGCGGACGACACCGAGAGCTCGAGCGGGTCGTGCCCGGTCTCGCGCACCGCCTCCGGGATGTCCGCCTCGGGGACGTGCTCGGTGATGACCCGCGCGGCCAGCTCGAAGATCTCGCGCGCGTTGCGGTAGTTGGTGTCCATGTGGAAGGCCTGACGCGGCGCGGTCCCGAAGGCCTCCTCCCGCGCCTGCCCCGCCTCGCGCAGGTCGTCCCAGGAGGCCTGGGCGAGGTCACCGACGACCGTCCACGAGGCCCAGCGGCCCCGCCGGCCGAGCATCCGCCACTGCATCGGGGAGAGGTCCTGCGCCTCGTCCACGAGGACGTGGGCATACTCCTCCGCCTCGCCGGTGCGCCCGGCCAGCAGCCGCTCGCGAGGGTCGGTCGACACCCGCGAGCGCGCGCTCCCGCCGGACGCGGCCGCGACCGTCTCGCCGTCGGCCCCGACGCGCAGCGCGGACACGCCGTACTGCGAGGCGTCGTCCAGCTCCTCGATCTCGAAGAACCCGCGGTCCTCGCTCGGCAGGTCGACGGGCGGGCCGAGACGCGCCGCCAGGTCGTCGACGAGCGCGACGTCGGCGACCGTCCAGGTGCCGAGCTCCAGCGCCTGCCGGTACGAGGCGGCGAGGTCGGCAGCCGCCTCCGGCGGCAGCCCCCCGAGCCGCCGCACCAGCTCCTCGTCGGCCAGCCAGAGCAGCATCTCGCGCGGGTCGACGGGTGCCCACCACTGCCGCATGAAGGCCTCGACGTCGCCGGAGTCGGTGAACCGGTCGACGAAGTCCTCCCGCTCGCCCTGCTCGACCTGCTCCCACGCCAGGTGCGCCAGCGCCTCGACGGCGGCGTCGTAGCCGGCGTTGCGGTGGTGGTGGCGCAGCACCTGGGCGCGGGCGCGGTCCAGCGCGGCGAGGTCGAGCCGGATCGCGTGCCCGCCGACGAAGGTGCGCAGCTGTGTGGGCGATCCGGGGATCGGCTCGCGCACCAGCCGGGACAGCACCCTGCGGATCCGGAGGCTGCCCTTGGTGGCGGCGACCGCCGGCGGGTCCAGCCGGGTCGCGGTGATGCCCGCCAGGACGTCACCGAGGGAGCGCAGGACCACCGAGTCCTCGCCCAGCGAGGGCAGCACCCGCTCGATGTATGCCGTGTAGGCCGCGGACGGTCCGACGACGAGGACCCCGCCGCCCTCGAACCGGCGCCGGTCGGAGTAGAGCAGGTAGGCGGCGCGGTGCAGCGCCACGACGGTCTTGCCGGTGCCCGGCCCCCCGGTGATCTCGGTGACCCCCCGGGCGGAGGCGCGGATCGCCTCGTCCTGGTGCTGCTGGATCGTCGCCACGATGTCGCGCATCTGCGCCCCGCGGCTGCGGGTGAGCGCCGCCATGAGCGCACCGTCGCCGACGACCACGACGTCCTCCGGCGGGTCGGTGACCATGAGGTCGTCCTCCACCCCCACGACCTGCTCGCCCCGGCAGCGCAGTACCCGGCGGCGCAGCACGCCCTGGGGGTCCACCGGGGTGGCGCGGTAGAACGGCGCGGCCGCGGGGGCACGCCAGTCGACGACGAGCGGCTCGTAGTCGTCGTCGCGCACCCCGAGGCGGCCGACGTAGCGCACCTCCCGGGTGGAGCCGTGCTCGTCGGCGACGTCGTGCTCGAGGTCCAGGCGGCCGAAGACGAGCCCCTCGTGCTGGTGCTCCAGGGAGGCCCGGCGCTTGCTGGCCGAGTAGACCAGCGCGTCCCGCTCGAACAGGCCCGCCAGCTCCTCCTCCCGTGGGTCCCCCGTCCCCCGACGATCCGTCTGTCCCCGCGACATCCCCTCGGCGTGCACGAGCTCCACCCGCGCCGCCGCCTTGCCCAGCTCGTCGTAGACACGGTCCACGTGCGCCTGCTCCGCGGCGATCTGCGCCGCGACCTCGCGGTCGGTCGACACCACGTCGGTCATCCGCCCACCTCATATCCGGTGCGTAGGCCCCGGGGCGGTCACGTCCGCCCCCGCAAAGAGAGAAGTCTATCCCGCCCTTGCCTCAGACCCAGCCACGCCGTACGGCCTGGGCGCCCGCGTGGAACCGGGTGGCGGACCCGAGGTGCTCCATCATGTAGCGCACCCGGCGCTCCACGGTACGTACCGAGATCCCGTGCCGGCGGGCGATGACCTGGTCCGAGGCCCCGCTGGCCAGCAGGACGAGGATCGCGTGGTCCCGCTCGTCCAGCGGCGCCGAGGAGCCGCCGGCCTCCTTGCGCTCCGCGGCCTCCCGCATCGGCTTCACCGGAGCCGCCAGCATCCAGGTGCGCTCGACGAGGTTGGCGACGGCGGCGACCGGGGCGGCCACCCGCGTCTCGAACGAGCCGATCCCGTCCGGCTCGAACCGGCTGATGTCGATGAGCGCCATGTCGTCGTCGCACACCACGGCGCTCACCGGCACGCCGTTGCCGGTGCGGACCGCCGCGCCCTCACGCAGCGCCGCCTCCATCACCGCGCCCGCGCTCGGCAGCTCCAGCAGGGAGGTGTCGAGGATGAGCCGGCGTTCCACCCCCTCGCGCACCGACAGCAGGTCCGGGTCCTCGGCGGCCAGCTCCAGCAGCCGGCGGCTGGCGACCGACCCGTCCAGGGCCCACCACAGCCGGTCCGTCGTCGCGAGGTGCATGGCGGTGATGCGGCCGACGACGTCGTCGATGCCGGCGAGCAGGTCCATACCGGGCAGCCGCTCGGGCGCGCTGTCGACGGCCGACCGACGCCAGGCACGCTCCAGCTCCCCCGCCGTGGCGCGCGCCAGCCGCAGCCGGTGCTCGGTCACCTCGGCGTGCCGCGCCACCGCCTCCCGGGGCGGCATGACGACCCAGGTGTCCGCCTCCTCGCCGGCCCGCAGGAAGCCGCGCGCCTCCAGCTCCATCGTGGCGTCGTCGATCTCGGCATCGGTGAGACCCTCGTCGCGGAAGAGCTCGCGCGTGGGGGCGCCGAACCGGACGGCCCTGCGGAACACTGCGGACACGAACTCCTCGTAGGCCGAGCCGTGCAGCCGGGCGGGCGGGGTCGGGTTCATCGGACCATGATGGCGGATCTCCGCCAATGGCAGGGCGCCGACACCCTGAGCGTGACATCGCCCCACCGATGTGTCACTGTGGTGGGTGTCGGCTTCGGTCGACAGCAGGGAAGTGCGAGTCGCGCGGGCAGCCCCCCATCAGCCCACGCAGACCCTGCCCTGCAGGTGGTCCCCTGGGAGATATCCCCCCTGCCTCCCAGGGGACCACACCTGTCTCCGGCGACGGTATGCTCCGCCCTCCCCGTGACCCGAGCGGGGCCCCGTGGCCGATAGGCTGCTGGCCCGTGGTGGTCCTCGTCCTCGGATCCGGTGCGCGCGAGCACGCGCTGGTCCGCTCCCTGAACCTCGATCCCGCGGTCGACCGGGTCCTCGCGATGCCGGGCAACCCGGGCATCGCGACCCTCGCCGACTGCCTCCCCGGCGACCCGGGTGACGCCGCGGCGGTGGTGGACGCCGCCCGGGAGCACCGCGTCGACCTCGTCGTCGTGGGGCCGGAGGCGCCGCTGGTCGCCGGGGTCGCCGACGCCGTCCGGGAGGCGGGCATACCGTGCTTCGGCCCGTCCGCGCAGGCGGCCGCGCTGGAGGGGAGCAAGGCCTTCGCCAAGGAGGTCATGGCCGCGGCCGGGGTCCCCACCGCGGCGGCGCACGTGTGCACGAGCACCGACGACGTCGAGCGCGCGCTCGACGCGACCGGCCCGCCCTACGTCGTCAAGGAGGACGGCCTCGCCGCCGGCAAGGGCGTCGTCGTCACCAGCGACCGTGCCCGCGCGGCCGAGCACGCCGCGGCCTGCCTGGCGCGCGAGGGTGCCGGCGTCGTCGTCGAGGACTTCCTCGACGGCCCCGAGGTCTCGCTCTTCTGCCTCAGCGACGGGCAGGACGTGGTCGCCCTCGAGCCGGCCCAGGACTTCAAGCGGGTCGGTGCCGGCGACACCGGCCCCAACACCGGGGGGATGGGGGCATACTCCCCGCTCACCTGGGCGCCCGACGACCTCGTGGCGCAGATCGTCAGCACCGTCGCCCGGCCCACCGTCGCCGAGATGGCCCGACGGGGCACCCCCTTCGTCGGGCTGCTCTACGTCGGCCTCGCGCTCACCGCGCGGGGACCGCAGGTCGTGGAGTTCAACGCCCGCTTCGGCGACCCGGAGACCCAGGTGGTTCTCGCCCGGCTGCGGACACCGCTCGGCGCCGTGCTGCGGGCGGCGGCGACCGGGTCGCTGAGCCAGCTGCCCGCCCTGGAGTGGTCGCCGCGCTCGAGCGTCAACGTCGTCGTCGCGGCCGAGCACTACCCCGCGAGCCCGGCCACCGGTGACCCGGTCACCGGGATCGAGCAGGCCGAGCAGGTGGAAGGTGTCCACGTCCTGCACGCGGGGACGAGCCTCGAGGACGGCTCCGAGGACGGGAGCGCGGCATCGCTCGTCTCCTCCGGCGGCCGGGTGCTCAGTGTCGTCGCCCTGGCCGACGACCTGGCGCAGGCGCGGGCGCGGGCCTACGAGGCCGTCTCCCGGATCTCGCTGCGCGGCAGCCACACCCGACCCGACATCGGGCTCACGGCGGAGCGCGGCAACGTCTCCGCCCCCGGTCAGGAGGACTGACATGACGCTCGAGGGCCACCAGCTGCTCTACTCCGGCAAGGTGCGCGAGCTCTACGCCCCGCTGCACGCCGACGGCTCCGTGGACACCTCCCGGCTGCTGCTGGTCGCCTCGGACCGGGTCAGCGCCTACGACCACATCCTCGACACCCCGATCCCGGACAAGGGCGCGGTGCTCACCCAGCTCTCCCTGTGGTGGTTCGACCAGCTCGCCGACCTCGCCCCGCACCACGTGGAGTCGACCGACGTGCCCGAGCAGGTCGCCGGGCGCGCCGTCTACGTGCGGCGGCTGACGATGCTTCCGGTCGAGTGCGTCGCCCGGGCCTACCTCACCGGTGGTGGGCTCGCGGAGTATGCCGCGACCGGCACCGTCTCGGGCGTCCCGCTGCCCTCCGGCCTGGTCGACGGGTCGCGCCTGCCGGAGCCGGTCTTCACCCCGAGCACCAAGGCGCCGGTCGGGCAGCACGACGAGCCGATCAGCGTGGACGAGGTGGCCCGGCTGGTCGGGCCGGGCCTGGCCGACCGGCTGCGCGGACTCACCGTGGAGATCCTCGCGCGGGGCAACGACATCGCCGCCGGGCGCGGCATCCTCATCGCCGACACCAAGGTGGAGTTCGGCGTCGACCCTGCCGCGGTGCCGCTCGGCGGCGACGGGGAGCCGCAGTGGTCCCGGGTCGACCCGGACGCCGTCGAGATCGTGCTCGCCGACGAGGTGCTCACGCCGGACTCCTCCCGCTTCTGGCGGGCCGAGGACTGGACGCCGGGCCGGCCGCAGACGTCCTACGACAAGCAGGTGCTGCGCGACTGGCTGACCTCTCCCGCCAGCGGCTGGGACCGGGCCGGCGACGCCCCTCCCCCCGCCCTGCCCGAGGCGGTCCTCGAGCTCACCCGCGCCCGCTACGTCGAGGCCTACGAGGCCCTCACCGGGCACACCTTCACCCCCACCCGCTGACCAGCCGACCACCACGGGAGCCGCACCGCCATGGCCGACGACCACGTCCTCACCACCGTCCCCGGCGGGACCGCCCTCTCCGACTTCCGCGCCGCGGGTCTGCTGCGCCGGCTGCAGCGGGTCGCCCCGCAGGTCACCGGCCTGCGCGCCCGCCACCTGCACGTCGTGGCCACCGACACCGAGCCCACCCCGCAGGAGCTCGCCGACCTCGGCGCGATCCTCACCTACGGCGACCCGTGGCCGGACGACGTGGAGGCGACCGGGCATACCTCGCACGTCCTGGTCTCCCCCCGCCTGGGCACGATCTCGCCGTGGTCGAGCAAGGCGACCGACATCCTGCACAACTGTGGCCTGGACGTGCGGCGGGTGGAGCGGGTGACCGACTACCACCTCGAGGTCGCCGGCGACCCCCTCGACGAGCAGGCCTGGGGCGCGTGCGCCGACCTGGTGCACGACCGGATGACCGAGTCCGCGCTCCCGGGCGACGTGGCCGGGGCGACGGCGCTCCTCTTCGCCGACCGGGTCGCCGCGCCGATGGAGCGGGTGGACGTGCTCGGCCGCGGGCGCGAGGCGCTGGAGGAGGCGGACGCGCGCTTCGGGCTGGCGCTGTCGCCGGACGAGATCGACTACCTCGTCGAGTCCTTCACCGGGCTGGCGCGCAACCCCACCGACGTCGAGCTGACGATGTTCGCCCAGGCCAACTCCGAGCACTGCCGGCACAAGATCTTCAACGCCGACTTCGTCGTCGACGGCGAGGTGCAGGGGCAGAGCCTGTTCGCGATGATCCGGCACACCGAGCAGGTCGCCGGCGCGGGCACGGTCGTCGCCTACAAGGACAACGCCTCGGTGATGGAGGGCGGCCCGGTGCGGCGCTTCCTGCCGGGCGACGGGCATACCGGTCCGGGTCGGTATGCCCTGCGCGAGGACGACGTCCACGTCCTCATGAAGGTGGAGACGCACAACCACCCGACCGCGATCTCGCCCTTCCCCGGTGCCGCGACCGGGGCGGGCGGCGAGATCCGCGACGAGGGCGCGACCGGGCGGGGCAGCGCGCCCAAGGCCGGGCTCGTCGGCTTCGCCGTGTCGAATCTGCGGCTGCCCGGCACCGACGAGCCCTGGGAGACCGACGGGGACGGGGCGCAGGCGCCCGCGCACCTCGCGAGCCCGCTGGACATCATGGTCGACGGGCCGCTGGGGGCGGCGGCCTTCAACAACGAGTTCGGCCGCCCCGGGCTGGGCGGCTTCTTCCGGGTCTACGAGCAGGACGTCGACGGGGTGCGGCGGGGATACCACAAGCCGATCATGAGCGCCGGCGGGCTCGGGTCGATCAGCGCGGACCAGACGGAGAAGGTGCGCTTCGGGGCCGGCACGCTGCTCGTGCAGCTCGGCGGTCCCGGGATGCGGATCGGGATGGGCGGTGGCGCGGCGAGCTCGATGGCGGCGGGTGCGAACGCCGCCGAGCTCGACTTCGACTCGGTGCAGCGCGGCAACCCCGAGATGCAGCGGCGCGCCCAGGAGGTCGTCAACCACTGCTGGGCTCGCGGGGCCGACAACCCGGTGCTGGCGATCCACGACGTCGGCGCGGGTGGGCTGTCCAACGCCTTCCCCGAGCTCGTCGACGACGCGGGGCTGGGGGCGCGCTTCGACCTCACGCAGGTGCCGCTCGCCGAGACCGGGCTGTCGCCGAAGGAGATCTGGTCCAACGAGAGCCAGGAGCGCTACGTCCTGGCGATCGCGCCGGGGTCGCTGGAGGAGTTCGCCGCCCTGTGCGAGCGCGAGCGCTGCCCGTATGCCGTCGTCGGCGTCGCGCAGGACGACGGACAGCTGGTCGTGGGCGACGGCGCGGCGGACGAGACCTCGGCCGCCGACCACCCGGTCGACATGCCGATGGAGGTGCTGCTGGGCAAGCCGCCCCGGATGACGCGCGACGTGCGGCGCGTGGTGCGGCGTGGCGAGGAGCTGGAGCTGGGTGACCTCACCGGCGAGGTCCTGCGGGAGGTGGCGTATGCCGTGCTGCGGCACCCGAGCGTCGCGTCCAAGCGCTTCCTCGTCACCATCGGCGACCGCACCGTCGGCGGGCTGAGCCACCGGGACCAGATGGTCGGGCCCTGGCAGGTGCCGGTGGCCGACGTCGCCGTGACCCTCAGCGACCTCGTGGGGCTGGCCGGGCAGGCGATGGCCACGGGCGAGCGGATGCCGCTGGCGTCGGTCGACGCGCCGGCCTCGGGGCGCATGGCGGTGGGCGAGGCGCTGACCAACCTGCTGGCGGCCCCGGTCGAGCTCGGCGGCGTCAAGCTCTCGTGCAACTGGATGGCCGCCTGCGGCGAGCCCGGGGAGGACGCCGCGCTCTACGACACCGTCCGCGCCGTGGCGCTGGAGCTGTGCCCGGCGCTGGGCATCTCGGTGCCGGTCGGCAAGGACTCGTTGTCGATGCGGACCCGCTGGACCGACGGGACCGGGGCGGAGCGCAGCGTCGTGTCGCCGGTGTCCCTCGTCGTCTCCGCCTTCGCGTCCCTGCCGGACGTGCACGGCACCTGGACCCCGCAGGTCGGTGCCGACGACGTCCTGCTGCTCGTCGACCTCGGCGCCGGTGCCGACCGGCTCGGCGGCTCGATCCTGGGCCAGGTCCGCGGCGCGTTCGGCGGCGCCGTGCCGGACCTGGACGACCCGGCCCGCCTGCCCGCCCTGGCCGCAGCCCTGGGTGAGCTGCGCGCGGCCGGGGTGGTGACGGCATACCACGACCGGTCGGACGGAGGTTTCTGGGCGACCCTGTGCGAGATGGCCTTCGCCGGCGGGGTCGGGGTCGACGTCGAGCTGCCCACGGGCGTGGCCGGGCTCTTCGGCGAGGAGCTCGGGGCGGTGCTCGGGGTGCGCGCCGACCGGGCCGACGAGGCCGAGCAGGTCCTCGCCCGGCACCTCGGCGACGGGGTGGTGCACCGTCTCGGGACCGCGACGACGCAGCGGCGGGTCGTCGTGCGCGGGGACGGCGTCGTCCTCGACGAGCCGGTCCGCGACCTCGCCCAGGCGTGGGACGAGGTCTCCTGGCGGATCGCGTCGCTGCGCGACAACCCGACCTGCGCCGACGAGGAGCACGCCGCCGTCGGCGGCGACGACCCCGGGCTCGTGGTGAAGCCCACCTTCGACCCGGTGCAGGACGTCAGCGCGCCCTACGTCGCGCGCGGTGCCCGGCCCAGGGTCGCGGTCCTGCGCGAGCAGGGGGTCAACAGCCACGTCGAGACCGCCTTCGCCTTCGACCGCGCCGGGTTCGAGACCTACGACGTGCACATGACCGACCTGCAGGCCGGCCGCTCCGACCTCTCCGACGTCGTCGGGCTCGTGGCCGCGGGCGGGTTCTCCTACGGCGACACGCTCGGGGCCGGCGAGGGGTGGGCCCGCTCGGTGCTCTTCGACCCGCGGCTCACCGAGGTCTTCGCCGCGTTCTTCGAGCGGCCCGACACCTTCGGGCTCGGCATCTGCAACGGCTGCCAGATGTTCGCGGCGCTGGCGGCGCACATCCCCGGGGCGCAGGCGTGGCCGCGCTTCGTGCGCAACGCCAGCGAGCAGTACGAGGCGCGGCTCTCCCAGGTCGAGGTCCTGGACAGCCCGTCGATCTTCTTCACCGGTATGGCCGGGTCACGGCTGCCGGTCGCGGTCGCCCACGGGGAGGGCCGCGCCGACTTCTCCCGCCAGGGCGACGCCGACGCGGTCCGGGCCGGGCTGGCGGCCGTGCGCTACGTGGACGGCCAGGGAGAGGTGGCGAGGGCATACCCGGCGAACCCGAACGGCTCCCCCGACGGCCTCACCGCGGTGACCACCCCGGACGGGCGCTTCACCGCGATGATGCCGCACCCGGAGCGGGTGCAGCGCAACGCGCAACTGTCGTGGACGACCGGCGCGGTCGAGGACGCGAGCCCGTGGCTGAGGATGTTCCGCAACGCCCGGGTCCGGGTCGGCTGACGGGGCGGCGGCATGAGGTTCCTCCTGGTGCCCGGTGCGGGCGGGCAGGCCTGGGACTGGCACCGTCTGGTGCCGCTGCTCGGCGACGCGGTGGCGGTCCAGCTCCCGGCCGGTGACGACGAGGCCGGGCTGGGCGAGTATGCCGACGCGATCGTCGCCGCCGCCGGCACCGATCCGGGGCCGGTCGTCGTGGTCGGTCACTCGATGGGCGGGCTGTCGGCGCCGCTGGTGTGCGACCGGCTCGACGTGCGGCGGCTCGTGCTGCTCAACGCGATGATCCCGGCACCGGGCGAGAGCGGCGGGCAGTGGTGGGAGGGCTCGGGGCACTCCCGCGTGGACATCGGGGAGCTCGACGAGGCCGAGCGGTACTTCCACGACCTGCCGCCGGCGCTGCGGGCCGAGGCGCTCGCCCGCCCGGAGCCGGAGCAGAGCGGGACGCCCTTCGCCGAGCCGTGGCCGCTCGCGTCGTGGCCGGAGGTCGAGACGCAGGTGCTGGCCGGTGCCGAGGACCGGCTGTTCCCGGTCGACTTCCAGCGGCGGCTGGCGCGCGAGCGGCTGGGCCTGGAGGTGCAGGTGGTGCCGGGCGGGCACATGGCCGCGCTGAGCAGGCCGGAGGAGCTCGCCGCCGCCCTGCTGAACTGACCGCGGTGGGTTCGTGTCGCCCTGGCAGCACATCCCCACCGCGGTGGCTCAGGGTCGCCGGGGCCACACATACCGACCGCGGTGGCTCAGGGTCGCCCTGGCAGCACATCCCCACCGCGGTGGCTCAGGCCTGCTGGGCCCACTCGTCCAATGCCGCCTGCACGTCGGCGTCCGCCATGGTGACCTCGGTGCCGACGATCCACTGGTGCCCGAAGGGGTCGCGGAAGCGGCCCTGCCGGGAGCCGTAGGGCTGGTCGTCGACCGGGAAGACCTCCTCGGCGCCACGCTCCAGCGCCCGTGCCATGACGGCGTCCGGGTCGTCGGTGAGGACGTCGAGGATCACGCCGGTGCCGCCGCCCGCCGGGGCGGGGTCGGCGTCGTCCGGGTCCTTGACCTGCACCTGCCCACCATCAGGGAGCTCCAGGGCGGCGAAGACCACGGACTCCCCCATGGTGTGGCGGGTGAGCAGCCGCGCACCGAGGACCTCGGCGTAGAACGTCAGGGCCGCATCGGCGTCGCGGACCACGAGCTTGGGAGACACACGCATCTGGCTCATGGAACCCAGTCTGCCCCGTGATCGCCGTCGTCCGCTTGGAGGTTTCGGCGTTCCTGCGCGAGCCACACCGTCGGCGGGCAGCCGACCAGATCACGCCACTCGGCGTCGAGGTGGGCGAGGTCGGCATACCCCGTCATCTGCGCGACGTCGGAGAGGCTGCGTCCGCCGTCCGCCACCAGCCCCGCTGCGCGCTCGAAGCGCGCCAGGCGGGCCAGGTGCTTCGGCCCGATGCCGAGCTCGGCGCGCACGACGGTCCGGAGCTGTCGAGCGCTGAGGTGCACCTGCCGGGCGACCTCGCTGATCCGGATGCGGCCGTGCCGGCCACGGATGAGCGCATAGGCCGCGACCACCTCCGGGCGGGGCGGCGGTGTGTCTCGGCGGGCCCGGGCCCATGCGGCGATCACCGCAGCCTCGGTCCCGGGAGGTGTCGTCGCGAGCTGCTCGGCCAGATGCCGCGCCTCGCGCGGCAGCACCGCGTCGGCGTCCACGGTGGTATGCCCGTCCGCGCCGGGCGCCAGCTCGGCGGCCGGCATCGCGAGCAGCCGACGGGCCATGAGGGGGTCGAGGGCGAGGTGGACCCCGGCCCAGGAGCCACGCTGCCGGGTCCAGGCGCCCTGGGTCTGCAGCCCGCCGACGAGGCTGGGCAGTGCTCGCTGCGCCGAGCGGGCACCCCCGGTGCCGCCACCGACGAGGAAAGGGTCCGCAGTGCCGAGGATGAGGGTGAGGGTGGTGCCGGGCAGCCCACGATGCCACCGGTCACCCGACGGCTCGGGGTCGGCGAAGGCGACCGCCGAACGCACTCCGCTGCGATGCATACTGGGCCAGACGAGCGGCCGGGGAGCGCCTGCAGTCACCTCCTGCGGTCCCACCCGCTCAGCGTGCCACGCCGGACGGCATCGCGCAGTCGACGCTCGCTCCACCAGGTCTGTCGGCGAGGAGGGCTACGGTCTGGACATGAGCACCGCGCGGAGCCCGCAGACGGACCGGCCGACCTTCCCCGAGGGCTACGGCATACCGTCCACGGCCGAGGGCCTGCTGCGGTGGGACGAGGTGGAGCCGCGGCTGCGGGAGGCGCAGCACTACTGGCTCTCCAGCGTGCGCCCGGACGGGCGGCCGCACTCCGTGCCGCGCTGGGGCGTGTGGCTGGACGGGCGGTTCTGGTACGACGGCGCCCCGACGACACGGCATACCCGCAACGTCGAGGCCAACCCGGCGGTGACGCTGACGCTGGAGAGCGGCACCGAGGTGGTCATCGTCGAGGGTGAGTCGCGCGCGACGCGGGCCGAGGCCGACGGGCTCGGCGGGAGACTGGCGCAGGCCTTCGGGAAGTATGCCGACTCCGGCTACTCCCCCGGCCCGGACTCGTGGGCCGGCGAGGACGGCGGCGGCCTGCGCGTGCTCACGCCGCACCGGGTCCTGGCGTGGTTCGCCTTCCCGACCGACTGCACCCGGTTCACCTTCGACGGCGGTGACTGAGATGGGCCGGCACGAGGGAGGGAGCACGGAGCGGCCGGCCGTCTTCTTCGACGGACCGGCGGACTTCCGCGCGTGGCTGGAGGAGCACCACGAGAGCGCCGACGAGCTGTGGATGGGGCTGCACAAGAAGCACGTGAATCCCCAGGGCCTGACCTGGGCCGAGGCGGTGCCGCAGGCGTTGTGCTTCGGCTGGATCGACTCGGTGAGCCAGCGGATCGACGAGGACTCCCGGCGGCAGCGGTGGACCCCGCGCCGCCGGGGCAGCATCTGGAGCGCCGTCAACGTCGCGCACGTGGAGAGGCTGACCGCGGCCGGTCTCATGCGACCCGCGGGGGTCGCCGCCTTCGAGGCGCGCAGGCCGGAGCGCACGGGGGTCTACTCCTTCGAGCAGGAGGGGCGCGAGCTCGACCGGGAGCAGCTGGCGGCGCTGCACGCCGATCCCGCCGCCCGGGCCTTCTGGGAGGCGGCCACGCCGAGCTACCGCCGAATCGTGACCGGCTGGCTGCTCTCGGCCAAGCGGGAGGCCACGAGGCAGTCCCGGCTGCGGCAGCTGGTCGAGGACTGCGCGGCCGGCCGGCTGGTGCCGCCGCAGCGCTACGGCGAGACGCCGAGGTGGGTGGACCGTGCGGCCGCGGCCGCCCGGGACGCGGGCGGGGCGAGATGAGCGCCTCCGGCCCTCGGCGCTGGACCCTGGACGACGTCGCCCGAATGCGGCTGCTCTCGCAGCGGCTGGTCGACCCGCTGCCCACGCCGGGTGACGTGGTGCGTCACCTGACCTGCACCCAGGGTCAGGACTACCCCGGGTCCACGCTGTCGCTCGCCCTGCGCACCACCTCCCGCCGGCTCGACGCGGTGCGCGAGGCCTACGACGGCGGCGAGATCGTGCGCAGCTGGCCGATGCGCGGCACGCTCTTCGTCGTTCCGGCGCAGGACCTCGGCTGGATGCTGGGGCTGACCGGGGCCAAGATCCGGCGCGAGACGTCCCGCCGCCGCGAGCAGCTCGGCCTGGACGACGCCACGCTGGCGCACGCCGAGACGGTGGCGCTCGAGGCGCTGAGCGGCGAGGGCCTGACCCGCAGCGAGCTGCTCGGCGTCTGGGAGGACGCGGGCCACGCGACGGGCGAGGGTCGCGGCTACCACTCGATCTTCCACCTGGCCCTGAGCGGCTTGGTCTGCCAGGGCCCGACCGAGGGCAGGGAGCAGCGCTTCGTCCGCACCGAGGACTGGATCCCGGCGCCGCGCACCCTCGAGGGCGAGGAGGCGGTGCTCGAGTGGTTCACCCGGTATGCCCGCAGCCACGGCCCGGTCCCGGTGGCCGACTTCCTGTGGTGGACCAAGCTCCTCAAGCGCGACGTCGCGCCCGTGCTGGACGACGCGCGGCAGCAGCTCGAGGTCATCACCGTCGACGACGTCGAGCACTGGGTCGACCCGGCCGTCGTCGAGCGGTACGCGTCGCAGCGGCGCAGCACCGCTGCCCCGCTGCTGCTGCCCGGCTTCGACGAGCTCGTGCTCGGTTACGGCGACCGCGGAGCCGTGCTCAGCAAGGTCGAGGAGGCCGAGGTCGTCCCGGGTGGCAACGGCATCTTCCGCGCGACGGTGGTGCGCGCCGGCCGGGCCGTCGGCACCTGGAAGCGGCCTCGGCGCGCCGGTGACGTCGTCGACGTGACGCCGTTCGGCACCGCCCTGCCCGGCCCGGTCGAGCGCGCCCTCCCCCGCCTCACCGCCGCCCTGCCGACCTGAGCCCGGGGCATACCTCTCCGGTCAGCTCAACCGGTCCGCGAGGATCGGCACGCCCGGTCCGGACAGGTCGGGCAGGTAGGCCGCTCGACCCGCCATGACCATGACGAGCGCCAGGGTCGGGCCGCGCACGAGCGGACCGTCACCGGCGGCGAAGGTGGTGTCGGTGGCCTCGAGGCGCAGACCCGTGGCGAGGGTCCGGCTGGGCACCGTGAAGTCGCGGCCGGCGAAGAACTCCGCCACCTGCGCGACGCGCCCCGGGTCGGGCCCGCTCGTGAGGCCGAGCGGCTGACGGATGTCCTGGCCGTGCACGACGACCTCCCCGAGCCAGGCGGGGGTGTGGCCGGAGGCGGCGGTGGTGCTGTCGACGACCCGCCGGAACCCGGCCAGGGTCTCATCCGCGGACGCACCGAGGTGCTCGGCGAGACGGCGCTGGTTGTGCAGGTCGAAGTCGAAGCGCGCCCCCAAGACGCTGGTGAGCCAACGGACCCTGCCCACGCTGGCCGCCGCGGTGAGGTGGGCCACCACCTCGCGCACGCTCCAGCGCCCGCACAGGCTGGGGGCCCCCCACTGCTCCGGGGTGAGCGTGGTGAGGTCGTCGGCGAGAGCGGCGCGTTCCGCGTGCACCGCGGCCCACAGGTCCTTCCTCGTCCAGGTGTCCACAGGCATACCTCGTCCCGGTCAGGGGTGGGGTCAGGGGCGGTCGGTGTCCTGCTCCTCGCGGAGCACGAGGCGCAGGCGCTCGAGGTCGCGGCGCATGGCGCGCTTCATGCCGAGGGTGACCGCGCCCGAGGCCAGCGTCGTCATCGCCTTGGGCCGGCCGGCGTTGCGCAGGCTCATCCCGGTGCGCGGGCTGCCGTCGACCTCCTTCTCGTCCCACCACGTGTAGGTCGTCTCCACGGGGAACGGGCCGTCGTCGGTGCGCATGACGAGACGCTCGTCGGGCACGAGGTCGACGATCTCGTAGGTGTAGGCGAGGCAGCGCCCGAGGAAGCGCGTCACGAAGTCGAGCCGGGCCCCCTCCTGCACCACCGGCGCGCCCTCCCAGCGCACCGAGCGGATGTTGGCCGACCACCGCATCGCCTGGTCCGGGTCACCCGCGACAGCAGCCACCAGCGAGCGGGGCGCGTCGAAGATGGTGGCGACCGTCACATCCATGGGCTCAGGGTATGCCCGCGCACCCCGTGGCGCGCCTCGCGCCGGACACGCGGCGCGCACGGCGTCAGGCGACGGCGCTCTCGTCCCGGCCCAGCAGGTCGTGGCGGACGATGACCTCGTCGCGGCCCGGGCCGATGCCGATGACCGAGATGCGGGCGCCGATGAGCTCCTCGAGCCGCTCGACGTAGCGCTGGGCGGCCGGCGGGAGGTCGCTGAACTCGCGCGCGCCCGTGATGTCCTCGGTCCAGCCGGGCAGCTCCTCGTAGATCGGCCGCGCGTGGTGGAAGTCGGACTGGTTGGCCGGCATCTCGTCGAATCGCTCGCCCTGGACGTCGTAGCCCACGCAGACGGGCAGCGTCTCCAGCCCGGTGAGCACGTCCAGCTTGGTGAGCACGACGTCGGTGAGGCCGTTGACCCGCCGTGCGTAGCGCCCGACGACGACGTCGGCCCACCCGCACCGGCGGGGGCGGCCGGTCGTCGTGCCGTACTCCGCGCCGACCTGCCGCAGGTGCTCGCCCTGCTCGTCCTCCAGCTCGGTGGGGAAGGGCCCCTCCCCCACCCGGGTCGAGTAGGCCTTGAACACGCCGATGACGCGGTCGATCCGGGTCGGCGGCACGCCGGAGCCCGTGCAGGCGCCCCCCGCCGTGGCGTTGGAGGAGGTGACGAAGGGGTAGGTCCCGTGGTCGACGTCGAGCAGGGTCGCCTGACCGGCCTCGAAGAGGACGGTCTTGCCGGCGTCCAGGGCCTCGCCCAGCTCGAGGACGGTGTCGGCCACCATCGGCCGGATGCGCTCGGCGTGCCGCAGCAGCTCCTCCATGACCTCGTCGACCTCGACGGCGCGCCGGTTGTAGATCTTGAGCAGCAGCTGGTTCTTGACGTCCAGCGCGGCCTCGACCTTCTGCCGCAGGATCGACTCGTCGTAGAGGTCCTGCACCCGGATCCCCACCCGGCTCATCTTGTCCGCGTAGGTCGGGCCGATCCCGCGCCCGGTCGTCCCGATGCGCCGCTTGCCGAGGAAGCGCTCGGTCACCTTGTCCAGGACCCGGTTGTAGGGCGGGATGAGGTGGGCGCTGGCGCTGATGCGCAGCAGCGAGGTGTCGATCCCCCGGGCCTCCAGCCCGTCCAGCTCCTCGATGAGCACCGCGAGGTCGATGACGACGCCGTTGCCGATGACCGGGGTGCAGCCCGGGGAGAGGATGCCGCTGGGGAGCAGGTGCAGGGCGTACTTCTGGTCGCCGATGACGACGGTGTGACCGGCGTTGTTGCCGCCGTTGAACTTCACGACGTAGTCGATGTCCGAGCCGAGCAGGTCGGTCGCCTTGCCCTTCCCCTCATCGCCCCACTGGGCGCCCACCAGGACGATGGCTGGCATGGTGTGGTGCCTTTCTCTCGCGGCCGGGACGCCTCACTCTATCGACGCCGCACCGGCCCGCCGACCACGCGTCACTCGACCAGCCCGCGGCGGCAGACCGCCAGACCGAGCTGGAAGCGGGTGTCGGCGCCGTGCTCCTCCATGAGCGCCGCGACCCGCCGGCGCACGGTGCGCAGACCGAGGCTCATCTGCCGCGCGATCGCCTCGTCCTTGAAGCCGAGCGAGAGCAGCTCGAGCAGCTTGACGTCCTGGGCCGAGGCGTCCCGCGACATCACCGGCTCGGCCCGGCGCCAGAGCTCGTCGAAGAGCGCCACGAAGGCGTCGAGGATCACCGGCGCCCGCAGGAGCAGGAAGCCGGCGTCCTCGCCCTTCTCCTGCAGCAGGACCCCGGAGCGGCCGAAGACCGCGAACTCGACCCGGATCCCGTCGTCGGGGAGGTAGCGCTGCTGCTCGCCGACGCCGGCCCGCCACTGCGCGAAGGAGTGCCACTGCGGGTCGGTGAGCACGGACAGCGGGAAGATGCCGCGCACGTCGCGTCCGCTGCCTCCCATCCCGTCGGCCGACTGCCTGCGGACCGCCGCCTCCTGCGCCGCGACGGCGTCCGGCGTGACCGTGACCCACAGGATCGGTCCCCGCGAGGTCCGGACGAGGTGCTCGACCACCGACCCCGTCTCGGTCGGCGCCACCTGCTCCCACGCCGGCACCCGGGGACCGGACAGCTGCAGCCCGCGGCGGTAGTCCGACTCGAAGCTCTCCAACGACTCCCGCAGCCCGAGCAGGCGGCGGCGTCGCTCGTCGAGATCGGACTCCTCCGCGTCCAGCAGCCGGCCCACGCTGGCGCGGGGGTCGTCGACCTTGACGGTCCCGTCGCTCGTCCGGCGCGCCAGCCGCATCTGCTCCAGGTCCTGCATGACCCGCTCGGTCTGCCGCAACGGCCAGCCCAGCGCCTCGGCGTGGTCGGACATCGGCGCGGGCGCGGAGCGCAGCACGTGCCGGTAGAGCTGCTCGGCCGCCTCGGTCAGCCCGACCGACCCTGGTTGAGCATTCATCTATGGCAGCATAGGGCCACTGGCAGGCTTATGTCAGTAACATGACGGCGGTCGTGGTTGTATGAACGCATCGGACGCACGTCAGGGGACGCGATCGTTCCGATCTTGGGGAGCGAGCGGCACCCGGGGCGGTCACGGACCCGGGGGCCGCTCGCACGTCCGGGGGTGGTCAGGCGCAGCGACGCGATCCCAGCATCACCGACGCGGAGGCATACCGGACGTCAGAATCCCAGGTCACGGGCCCCGGACGCCGAGGACGCCCGGAGGAACTCGGTGCACCGGTGCTGCTCCTCGGTCTCGCCGATCCGGCCCGCGGCGGTCGCCAGCGCACCGAGCGCACGGAGGAAGCCGCGGTTGGGCTCGTGCTCCCAGGGCACCGGTCCCTGCCCGCGCCAGCCGGCCCGTCGGAGCTGGTCCAGACCCCGGTGGTAACCGGTGCGCGCATAGGCGTAGGCGGTGACGTCGTCCCGGTCGTGCAGCGCGTCCTCGGCGAGCATCGCCCAGGCGAGGCAGGAGCTCGGGTATGCCGCCGCCACCGTCCGCGGGTCGCCCTCCTCCAGGGCGCGCGCCGCCGGGTCCTCCGGCAGCTCGGTGGGCGGGATCCCCAGCAGGTCCGAGGGCCCGGTCACTGGTGCGTCCCGGCGGAGCGCAGGTTCTCGCAGGCCTCCACGACCCGCTCGGACATCGCGGCCTCGGCCACCTTGCCCCAGGCGCGCGGGTCGTACTGCTTCTTGTTGCCCACCTCGCCGTCGACCTTGAGGACGCCCTCGTAGTTGCTGAGCATGAAGCCGGCCACCGGGCGGGTGAAGGCGTACTGCGTGTCGGTGTCGACGTTCATCTTGACCACGCCGTAGTCGACCGCGTCCGAGATCTCCTGCGTCGTCGAGCCCGAGCCGCCGTGGAAGACCAGGTCGAAGGGACGGCTTTCCGCGTCCTTGCCCAGGGCCTTCGCCGCGGCCTCCTGGGCGGTCTGCAGGATCTCCGGCCGCAGCTTGACGTTGCCGGGCTTGTAGACGCCGTGGACGTTGCCGAAGGTCAGCGCGGTGAGGTAGCGGCCCTTCTCGCCGCTGCCCAGGGCCTTGATCGTGGCGACCGCGTCCTCGGGGGTGGTGTAGAGCTGGTCGTTGATCTCGTTGGCGACACCGTCCTCCTCGCCGCCGACGACGCCGATCTCGACCTCGAGGATGATCTTGGCCGCGGCGCACTTCTCCAGCAGCTCCTCGGCGATCCGCAGGTTCTCCTCCAACGGGGTCGCCGACCCGTCCCACATGTGCGACTGGAAGTAGGGCAGCCCGCCGTCCTTGACCCGCTCGGCGGAGGCGGCCAGGAGGGGGCGCACGAAGTCGTCGAGCTTGTCCTGGGGGCAGTGGTCGGTGTGCAGGGCGATGTTGACGTCGTACTTCTTGGCGACCTCGTGCGCGAAGGCGCTGAACGCCATGGCCCCGGTCACCATCTCCTTGATGCCCAGGCCGGAGAAGTACTCCGCGCCGCCGGTCGAGACCTGGATGATGCCGTCCGACCCGGCGTCGGCGAAGCCCTTGATCGCGGCGTTGAGGGTCTGGCTGCTGCTGACGTTGATGGCGGGGTAGGCGAAGCTGCCGGCCTTGGCCCGGTCGATCATGTCGGCGTAGACCTCGGGGGTGGCGATGGGCATGGTGTCCTCCTGGGGACGCGGATGACGTCAGGTCGCCCACCATGCTTCCACAGCGCCGGGGCGGGAGAGGGCGCGCCCGCACCCGCGCTCCCGGGCCACTAGGGTTGCGCGTATGACCGGCGCGTTCACCGACTACCCGACCACGCCCACCATCTTCGACGAGACGATGAGTACCGACGGCGCGGTCCGCCCCGGGTATGACCAGATCGCCACCCAGTTCGAGAACTTCGGGCTGGAGGACGTGCGCAACCGGGGCGAGTACGTCAGCAAGAGCTACCACGACCAGGGCGTGACCTTCGACTTCGAGGGCGAGGAGCGGCCCTTCCCGCTCGACATCATGCCCCGCGTCATCGACGCCGACACCTGGTCGCACGTCGAGGCGGGCGTGGCCCAGCGGGTCAAGGCCCTGGAGGCCTTCCTGGCCGACATCTACGGCCCGATGCAGATCATCACCGACCGCGTCCTGCCGCGACACATCGTCACCACCTCGAGCCACTACCACCGGGTCGCCTTCGACATCCAGCCGCTCAACGGCGTCCGGGTGCACGTCTCCGGCATCGACCTCATCCGCGACGGGGACGGCACCTTCCGGGTGCTGGAGGACAACGTCCGCATCCCCAGCGGGGTGTCCTACGTCCTCACCAACCGGCGGGCGATGACCTCGACCCTGCCCGAGGTGGTGGGGACCCACCGCATCCGCCCGGTCGCGGCATACCCCAGCCGTCTGCTCCGCGCGCTGCGGGCCGCGGCACCCTCCGGCATCACCGACCCCGAGGTCGTCGTGCTCACCCCGGGCCCCTACAACTCGGCCTACTTCGAGCACTCGCTGCTCGCGCGGCTCATGGGCTGCCGCCTCGTGGAGGGGCGTGACCTGGTCACCCAGGGCGGCCGGGTGATGATGCGCACCACGCACGGGCTGCAGCCGGTCCACGTGATCTACCGCCGGGTCGACGACGACTTCCTCGACCCGGTCGCCTTCCGCAACGACTCCGTGCTCGGCTGCCCGGGCATCCTCAACGCGGCCCGCGCCGGCAACGTCACCATCGCCAACGCCGTCGGCAACGGGGTGGCGGACGACAAGCTCATGTACTCCTACGTGCCCGACATCATCCGCTACTACCTGGGCGAGGAGCCGATCCTGCCCAACGTCGACACCTGGCGGCTGGAGGACCCCGGCCACCGCGAGGAGGTCATGGACCGCCTCGACGAGCTCGTGCTCAAGCCGGTGGACGGCTCCGGCGGCAAGGGCATCGTCATCGGCCCGCAGGCCAGCAAGGAGGAGCTGGACCAGCTCCGGGCCACCGTGAGCCGGTCGCCGCGCGGCTGGATCGCGCAGCCGGTCGTCCAGCTCTCCACCGTCCCGACGATGGTCGACGACGGGCTGCGGCCCCGGCACGTCGACCTGCGGCCGTTCGCGATCAACGACGGGGAGAAGGTCTGGGTGCTGCCCGGCGGCCTGACCCGCGTCGCCCTCGGCGAGGGCGAGCTCATCGTCAACTCCAGCCGCGGCGGTGGCTCCAAGGACACCTGGGTGCTCTCCGGGGACGGCCGCCGCACCCGCGTCGAGCCCCGGCCCCAGCGGCAGGTCCAGATCGGGACCGCCCCGCAGGTGGCCCTCAAGCGCTCCGAGGCCGAGCCGGCCGAGCAGGAGCAGCAGCAACAGCAGCAACGGACCACGACGAGCGCGGAAGGAGGCGCCCCGTGCTGAGCCGGATCGCCGAGTCGCTGTTCTGGATCGGGCGCTACCTCGAGCGCGCCGAGGACACCTCACGGCTGCTCGAGGTGCACCTCACGCTGCTGCTGGAGGACCCGGTCGTCGACGAGGAGGCCACGAGCGAGGTGCTGCTGCGGGTCATGGGCATCGACGGCACCGCGAGCCCCGACCACCAGACCGTCCTGCAGCTGCTCGGCTGGGACGAGACCTCGCTCACCTCGATGGTCGCCGCCTTCTACGGCGCCCGCGAGAGCGCGCGCCGCTCCCGCGAGACCGTCTCCCTGGAAATGTGGGAGGCCGTCAACACGACGTGGAACATGATGCGCGGCAACCGGCTCCAGCACGTACCGGCGCACCGCGCCTGCCAGCTCGTCCGGGAGCGCTGCGCCGTCGTCGGCGGCATCGCGGACACGACGATGACCCACGACGAGGGCTGGCAGTACATGATGCTCGGCCGTCAGCTGGAGCGGGTCGACATGACCTCCCGGATCATCGAGTCCGCGGCGTACAACGCCGACAGCCCGTATGCCTGGACGCAGACCCTGCGCGCCTGCGGCGCCCACCACGCCTTCATCCGGACCTACCGGGGCGCGGCCACCGACGCTCAGGCGGCGGAGTTCCTGCTGCTCGACCGCCTCTTCCCGCGGTCGGTGCTGGTCTCGCTGCAGGCCGCCGAGGAGGCCCTGGCCCTGCTCGACACGGCCGGCGGCGGCGGGCGACGCTCCGGGCTGACCGGAGAGGCGGTGCGTGCCCTCGGACGGGCGCGCGCCGAGCTGGAGTTCGGATCACTGGAGGAGACGATGGCCGACCTGCCCGAGCGCATGAGCAGGCTGCAGCGCACCTGCAGCGCCGTGAACGACACGGTGTCCGACCACTACTTCGACGGTGCCGGCCAGTCCGTCTGGCGGGCGGGGGTGCGCTGATGCTGCTGCGGATCGTGCACCGGACCGGCTACAAGTACGCCGGCATGGCCTCCCACTCCTTCAACGAGGCGCGGATGTCGCCGCGCTCGACGCTGCACCAGGCGGTGCTGCACACCAAGGTCGACATCGCGCCCACGGCGTGGACCAACACCTACACCGACTACTGGGGCACCACGGTGACGCAGTTCGAGGTGCACGAGCCGCACCCGCGGATGGCGGTGACGGCCTCGGCGACCGTGGACGTGCAGCGTCCGGAGGTCACCGGCGAGGGCCTGAGCTGGGACGCGGTCCGCAGCTCGGAGGTCTTCGACGACCTCAGCGAGTACCTCCTGCAGTCCCCGATGGTCGAGCCGCCCGAGGAGCTCAAGGCGCGGGTGGAGGAGATCGCCGGCCGGAGCGACACCCCGAGCGACTGCGCGCGCGAGGTGGTCGAGCTCATCCATGAGGAGATGGAGTACGTCTCCGGCTCCACCGGGGTGCACACCCGCGCCTCGGAGGCGTGGGCCAACCGCTCGGGCGTGTGCCAGGACATGTCCAACCTCACGATCGGCTGCCTGCGGGCGGTCGGGATCCCGGCCTGCTACGTCAGCGGCTACCTGCTGCCGGCGCGCGAGCCGGAGATCGGCACCCCCTACACCGGTGAGTCGCACGCGTGGGTGCGCTGGTGGGACGGCGACTGGGTCGGCATGGACCCGACCAACGCCATCCAGCCGGGAGGCCGCCACGTCGAGGTCGCGCGCGGCCGCGAGTACGGCGACGTCCCGCCGCTGCGGGGCATCTACACCGGCACCAAGAGCAGCTCGATGTTCGTCGAGGTGGAGCTGACGGCCCTGCGGCCCTGAGGCGCCCCTCGCTCAGCCGATGGAGACCGTGCCGCCGTGGTCGTCACGGGGCAGGTCACCGTCGGTGACAGCGCTGACCTGCAGGCTCTGGAAGTTCATCCCGCCGGAGTGCACGGTGAGGAAGGACGTCTCGCTCGCGTCCGCGCCGGCGCTGATCCGCACGAGCGACTGGCGCGGCGCGAGCCGCGTCGGGTCGACGACCACCCAGCGGTCCCCCACCGCCGCCTCGACGACGGCGTGGAAGTCCATGGGCGACAGGCCGGGGGCGTAGCAGGCGACGAGCCGGGCAGGTATGCCGCGCGCCCGCAGCAGCGCCAGCGTCAGGTGGGCGAAGTCACGGCACACCCCGGTGCGGGAGAGGTAGGTGTCGCTCGCGCCGTCGGTCACGGCCGAGGAGCCGATGACGTAGCGGATGTGCTCGTGGACCCACGCCGCGACGTCGAGGATCCCCTGCTCGCCGTCGACGTCACCGACCTCGGCGCGGGCCACCGCCTCCAGCCGGTCCAGGTCGACGTAACGGCTGGGCCGGACGTAGTGGATGCGGTCCAGCGGGCTCACCGGGGCGCCCGCGCCGCCGTCGGTCACGGTCGCGGAGTAGCTGACGGCGAGCTGGCCGGGCGGGACGTCGCGGATGACGTGCCAGCGCGTCCCGCTCGCCTCGTCGAGGACGTCCTCGACCTCGACCGCGTCGCCGTCGAGGGTGACGGTGAAGCGCTCCTTCTCCCGGCCGACGTCGTCGGCCACAGTCACGCCCAGGGTCGCCTCGACCGGGCTCGTGATGGCAGCGGTCAGGTCCGCGGAGAGGTGTCGTCGCATGCCCTCATGGTGTCAGGCCACCGGCGTGCCGCAACGCCCAGTGGTACATCACGACCGCCGCGGCCGCCCCGGCGTTGAGCGAGCGGGTCGAGCCGTGCTGCGTGATCGCGACGATGCCCTCGCACCCGGCCACCGCCTCCGCGCTCAGACCCGGCCCCTCCTGACCGAGCAGGAGCACGCAGTCGCGCGGGAGGGCATACCCCTCGAGGGGGACCGAGCCGGGCACGTTGTCGACCCCGATGACCGCAAGCCCCCGCTCCCCCGCCCAGGCCAGGAGGTGCGCGACGTCGGGGTGGTGCTCCTCGTGCAGGTAGCGGTCGGTGACCATCGCACCGCGGCGGTTCCACCGGCGGCGCCCGACGATGTGCACGCCACCGGCGTTGAAGGCGTTGGCGGTGCGCACGACCGAGCCGATGTTGAAGTCGTGCCCCCAGTTCTCGATCGCCACGTGGAAGCCGTGCCGCCGGGTGTCGAGGTCGGCGACGACCGCCTCGTGCCGCCAGTAGCGGTAGCGGTCGACGACGTTGCGCCGGTCGCCCTCGCGCAGCAGCCCGGGGTCGAGGTGCCCGGGCAGGTCGCCCCGCTCGTCCTGGGGCCACGGCCCGGCCCAGGGCCCGACCCCGACGCTCTCCTCCTGCTGCTCGCCCACCGCACGAGTGTGGCAGTCTGCCGCGCCCTTAACGTGGCCGACCTGCGCGTTTCGCACTACGGTGAGGATCACTCGCGGGCACCAGCCCGCACGCATACCCGAATGCGGCCCCGCGCGGGCCGCCGAACGGAGGGACCCACGATGGACAGCCCCACCACCTGGATCATGCTGATCCTGCTGCTGCTCCTCATCGGCGTCGTCGTCTTCTGGTTGCTGCGTCGTCCGGGGGACGACACCGGCGCGGCGCTGGACGCCCGCGACGAGGGCGGTCTGATCGGCAGCGAGGGACAGGACGGGGTGACGCCGGGCGCCGACCCGGCGACCTCCGGCTACGGGGGCGCGGACCCCGCGACGACCCCGTATGCGGGTGCGGACCCGGCCACGACCGAGCACGGGGGCACCGAGCCCGTCGAGCAGGCACCCGGGGTGACCGGCGAGGCACCGACCGGCGCCGCGGTCGGCGGCACCGAGAGCCACCGGCCCGAGGCGCAGGAGGGCGAGCTCGCGGGCACCGAGGGCGAGGCGCTCGCGCCGACCGAGTCGCGCTACGACACCGCCGCTCCGGCGTCCGCAGAGGAGGGAACCGTCGCTGACGCCGGCGCCGGGGACGAGACCGGTGAGGACGACCCGGACCGCTGGCGCGAGGCCGCCGCCATCGGCGCCGTGGGCGCGGCCGGCGGTGCCGCCGCGGTCGCCGCGCAGCCCGACGAGGGTGACGCCAGGTCGGACGACATGGAGGTCGTCGAGGAGACCGCGGTCGTCGACGAGGCGCCCGCCGACGAGGTCTACGTCGAGGAGGGCCCCGCCGAGGAGGTCTACGTCGAGGAGACCACTGTCGTCGAGGAGACCGAGGGCGACCAGCTCTACGCCGGCGAGACCTCCGACGAGGTCGTCGTCGAGGAGACGGTCGTCGACGAGACGCCGGCCGAGGAGGTCTACGTCGAGGAGACCGGCGGCGACCAGGCCTACGACGGCGCCTCGGACGGCGAGGTGGTCGACACCACCGTCGTCGAGGAGACCCCCGACGAGGTCGTGGTTGAGGAGACGGTCGTCGAGGAGACCCCCGACGACGAGGTCTACGCCGGGGAGACCCTGCCCGACGAGGTGCCCGCCGACGAGACGCCCTCGGGCGAGGAGGTCGCGGTCGGTGGCGTGCACGCGCTCTCCGACGAGGAGGTCAGCGACGGCGCCAGCGACGAGCCGCTGACTGGCGGCGGTCAGGCACCGGCCGGAGAGCCCCTCACCGCGGACGAGGTGCTGGACGCGCAGGAGGGCCAGGATGAGTACCCGGTCGGGGACTCCTCCACCACGTACCGCGCGGACGGTGGCGAGGCCGTGGCCGTGGAGACCGACGACGGCGTCGCTCCCGCGGCTCCGGAGGAGGACCAGCCCGGACGCTACGCCGAGCCCGACCGGGGCGGCGAGGGTCGCTGGACCGAGCCGGCCGGCACCGAGGCGGAGCCGGCCGAGGGCGGGTCGTGGACCGACCGCGGCACGGCGACGGGGACGGACCCGGTCGTCGACGACACCCCCGACCAGGGGTGGACCGAGCAGGGCACCGCGGCCGGTGCGGCGGGCCTGGCGGAGCGGGAGGACCAGACCTGGACCGACCAGGGCACGGCCACCCGCGACCACGAGACCGCGGTCGAGGAGCACCCGGCCCAGGGCTGGACCGACGAGGGCACCTCCGCCGGGGCCGCCCCCGCGCTCGACGACGAGCCGGCCCAGGGCTGGACCGACGAGGGCACCACCACCCAGGAACCCGGGTCCGCACCCGCTGCCGGGTCCGTGGCCGGGCCCGCGGTCGAGGACCAGCCCGCCCAGGGCTGGACCGACGAGGGCACTGCCGCCCCGGCCGAGCCCGCGGCGGGCGGCAACGACGTGGAGGCCCCGGTCTTCGCCGAGTCGATCTACGGCGCCGGCTCCGCCGAGCCGCTCGAGGACGGGTCCGGCCCCGCCGGCTGGGCCATCAAGGGCAACTCCGGGTCCATGCTCTTCCACACCCCGGAGTCACCGAGCTACGACGGGGTGCGTGCCGAGGTCTGGTTCGAGAGCGAGGAGGCGGCCCGTGCCGCCGGCTTCGCGCACTGGGACCGCCGCCAGCGCTGAGCCCCTGACCCCACCGAGCGGCCCACTCCGGCGGCCTCCGCACCGCGGATCTCCTGCCGGAGCGGGCCGCTCGGCATGTCCCGGGGCAGGTTCGTGCGGCTCAGCCCAGGCCGAGATCGCCCAGCTGGTATGCCGCCCGGTAGGTCAGGCCCTCGGCTTCGACCCGCTCGCGGGCGCCGCTGTCCCGGTCGACGATGACCGCCACCGCGACCACCTCGGCCCCGGCCTCGCGCACCGCCTGCACAGCCGTGAGGGGCGAGTTCCCGGTCGTGGAGGTGTCCTCGACCACGACCACCCGGCGCCCCTCGATCGAGGGACCCTCGATGCGCTGCTGCAGCCCGTGCGCCTTCTCACTCTTGCGGACGACGAAGGCGTCGAGCGGGCGGCCGTCCCGCCCCGCCGCGGCGTGGAGCATCGCCGCCGCCACCGGGTCGGCGCCCATCGTCAGCCCCCCGACGGCGTCCACCTCCAGGTCGTCGACGAGGTCGAGCATGACCTCGCCCACGAGCGGGGCCGCCTCGCCGTGCAGGGTGATCCGCCGGAGGTCGACGTAGTAGTCCGCCTCCGCCCCCGAGGAGAGCGTGACGCGGCCGTGGACGACGGCCAGGTCGGTGACGAGCTCGAGCAGGCGGTCGCGCGCAGTGGTCATGGCAGCAGCGTAGGCGAGGTCGGGCACGGGCCCGGTCGGGTCAGGGCCGCGCGGCCAGCACCACCAGCGCGGCGGTCCAGGCCAGGGGGGCCACGGCGACCGGGTCACCGTCGTGCAGCACCTTCTCCGGGAGGGCGCCCGCGTCGGTGCGGTGGTTGTCCAGCCAGTCCAACCACTCCTGCGCCTCCTCGGGCCGGCCGGCGTGCGCGGCCGCCAGCGCCTGGAGCGCCGTCTCGGGCGTCCAGGACACGCCGTCGTTGCGCCAGCCTGCCCCTGGCGCGAGACCGCCGGCCGGCCGGCGCTGGGCCGCCTGCGAGCGCAGCCTGGCCGGCTCGGCGCCGGCGACCGGCTCGTCCACGAAGGGCGGGAGCAGGAAGGTGACCGCGGCATCGGGACGGCCCCCGACGTGCCGCGGGAAGGACGGGCGGAACTCGTCCACCACCCGCTCGCGCACCGCCGCGGCCGTCGGCTCCAGCCGGGTGGGATCCACCCCGGCCGCCAGCCACTCCCCCTCCGCGACCGCGCCACCGGCATACAGGTCGGCGGCCGCCTCGAGCCCCATGAGCGAGGTGGCGGCGATCCCGAGCGTGAGCTGCTCCTCGGGTCGCTCCCAGTAGTCCGGCGAGGGGCGCGGCAGACCGGTGGCCGGGTCCAGCCGGTCCAGGAGGCGTGCGGTCGAGCGCACGACCAGCGGCGTGAGCAGCGTTGCCGAGTCCTCCCCGGAGCCGCTCACCGGCAGACCGGCGTCGGCGTCGATGACCTCCCGGGCAGCCCAGAGCGCCCAGCCCGGGCCATCCTCCTGCGCGAGCCGCTCGTCGGGCACCGTGCCGTCGCCGGCGGGCAGGTAGCGGGCCTGCATCGAGCCGTCCGGGGACTGCAGGTCCTGCAGCAGCAGGAGCACGTCGAGCGCGTCCTGCTCGTGCCCCGTCCGGGCCAGGGCCACGGCGACGAAGGAGGCGTCCCGGGGCCAGACGAAGCGCCAGGCCGGCGAGGCCCCGGCGAGCACCGCGCCCGGGGCGGTATCGGTGGGCCCGGTGAGGGTGTGCAGGTCCTCCAGCGCAGTGCGCAGCAGGTCGGCGTGCGGGGCGGCGGGATCGGGCTGCCACCCGGCCCCGAGCCAGACCTGTCGCCCAGCGGCACGCGAAGCCAGCACCGACACCTCGAGCGGTCGGGTCTCGCCGTCCGTCGACAGCGGGAGCCAGCCCTCGGCGGTCCGGCCGGGAGCGACCGCGACCAGGCGGCCCCAGGCGTCCCGGGTGACGCCCTCCTGGTGCAGCGGCACCTGGCGGTGACCCCCCTGCCACACCAGCGCACCGCTGCTGACGAGCAGCACGACGAGCAGGGCCGCCAGACGCCCTCTGCGGGTCATCCCGGAGGGTGCGGCGCGCGCCGTCGGGCGGCGAGGGAGCCCGCCACGGTGCGCGTGAGCCGGCGCGGGGCCACCCGCAGCACCCCGACCAGCACCTTGTAGGGCAGCGACGGCACGGACACGACCCGTCCGGCCGAGACGTCGTCGAGGCTGGCCCGCACCACGTCGGGCGCCTCGAGCCAGAGCGCGTCCGGCAGGCGGGACATGTTCATCTCGGCCCGCTGGTGGAACTCGGTGTGCACGAAGCCGGGACAGACCGCGGTGACGGTGACGCCGTGCGGCGCCAGCTCGGTGGCCAGGGCCTCGGAGAAGACCGTGACGTAGGCCTTGATGGCCGAGTAGTGGCCCATCACCGCGTAGGACGCGACGGAGGAGACGTTGAGGATCGCGCCGCGGCCCCGGGCCCGCATGGCCCCGCCGGCCGCGTGCGAGAGGACCATCACCGCCCGGACCATGAGGTCCAGGGCCGCCTCCTCCTCGGCCAGCTCACCACGGACGAAGCCACGCCTGGAGCCGAAGCCGGCGTTGTTGACCAGCAGGTCGACCGGCCGCTCGGGGTCGCCCACGCGTTCTGCGACCCGCGCCAGCTCCTCCCGGTCGGTCAGGTCGGCGAGGACCACCTCGACCTCGACGCGGTGCCGCGCCACGAGCTCGGTGGCCAGGCCCTCCAGCCGGTCGCGGTCGCGCGCCACGAGCACGAGGTCGTGTCCGCGCGTGGCGAGCTGGACGGCATACTCCCGACCCAGGCCGGACGAGGCCCCGGTCACCAGCGCTGTTCCCATACCGCCCAGGGTATGCCGGTGCTCCCCCCTCCCTTCTCTCAGAGGTGCTCGCGCAGCCAGTCGAGGTCGGCGACGTGCTCCTGCGCCCCGCCCGGGGTCTCGACGACGACCGGCGCCCCGGCGGCGCGCACCACGTCGGCCAGCTCGTCCGCAGGGAGCTGCCCGGAGCCCAGGTTGGCGTGCCGGTCGGCACCCGACCCGGCGGCGTCCCGCGAGTCGTTGGCGTGCACGAGGTCGATGCGGCCGGTGATGGCACGCACCTGGTCCACGACGTCGCCGAGCTCGATGCCACCGGCCCAGGCGTGGCAGGTGTCGAGGCAGAAGCCGACCCGCTCGGCGTCCTGCGTCGCGCTGATCGCCTCCCAGACGCGGGCGATCCGGTCGAGGTGGCGGGCCATGGCGTTGTCGCCGCCCGCGGTGTTCTCGATGAGCACCGGGGTGTCGCCGATCGTCAGCGACGCGATGGCCTTGCGCCAGTTGTCGAAGCCCTTCTCCGGGTCGTCGTCGGCACCCACGTGACCGCCGTGCACGATGAGCCCCTTGGCGCCGATCTCGGTCGCCGCGTCGAGGTGCTGCTGGAGCAGCTTGCGCGAGGGGATGCGGATGCGGTTGTTGAGCGTCGCGACGTTGATGATGTAGGGCGCGTGGACGTAGAGGTCGACGCCGGCCTCCTGCGCCGCGCTGCGCAACGCCTGCGCGCCGCCCTCGAAGCGCACCTCCGGCCCCTTGTAGCCCTGGGGGTCCCCGAGGAAGAACTGCACCAGCGACGCCTTGCGCGCCTGCGCCTCGGCGATCGGGTCGGTCTGCTCGACATGTGCTCCCAGGGCCGGCGTGCTCATGCGCTCCATCGTAGGCACCGTCACCGACAGGCCTACAGTGGTGCCGTGGCCTCCTTCTGGTTCGACGTGCTCGTCCCCGGACCGCCCGAGCAGGTCTGGGGACGGCTCTGGGACCTCGAGCGGCACACCGCGGCCATCCCGCTGACGACCGCTCTCGGCGGGCCGCTGGGCCCGGGCGCGGGCTTCGTCGCCCGGACCCGCCTCGGGCCGGTGCGGATCGACGACGAGATGGTGGTCCGCGAGTGGTCGCCGCCCGCGCACGCCGTCGTGGAGAAGGTCGGCCGCCCCCTCGGCGGCCGGATCGAGGTCAGCCTGCGCGCCGCCGGGCCGGACACCCGGGTCCGCTGGGAGCAGGGGTATGCCGTGACCGGGGTGCCCGACGCCCTCGCGGCGCTGGCTGCCCCGGCCGTGCGCGCGGCATACCTGCGCGCGGTGCGGCAGATCACCGCACCCTGATCAGGAGGTGTGCCCCTCCTCGTCGTGCTCGTGGTCGTGCTCGCCGTCCTCGTGGTGACCGCCCTCGTCACCGGTCTCGAGGTCGCCGGAGACCCCGGAGACCTCGTTGGGGACCTCGGGGAGCTCGGCCGAGTCGATGACCTGCATGTTGTCCAGGTCGACGATGTGGATCTCGTTCGAGGCTGGCTCGGTGACGAAGCCGAACTGACCGTGGACGAAGACGGTCGGCCGCGGCTCCTGCCACTCCAGCGGCTCCTCCCACGCCTCGACGACCGGGACCTCCTCGGTGACCTCGCCGCTCTCGGCGTCGATCACGTGCAGCGCCCCGTCGGTCCCGAGGACCAGCGCCTCACCCTGCGGTCCGCGGGCGAGGGAGCGGAAGGAGTATGACGTGCCCAGGTCGACCAGCTGCATCTCGCCGGTCTCGGTGTCGGTCAGGCTGACCCGCTCGGGCCGCTCCAGCTCGGCGTCCTCGTCCACCTTGTAGTCGCCGAGGACCACGTGGGAGAGCTCGGTGCCGGCGACGTTGCCGACCCGGCCGTAGTCGTCCGGGGACGCGACCTTGGTGAACGAGCCGTCGGCATACACCACGGGGCCGTCCTCGCAGCCCAGCACGACGGCCTCACCCTCGGCGACGGTCTCCCCGTGCACCCCGGGGCACTCGTCGGTGGTGGCGACCTCCTCGCCGTCGGCGTCGAGGACCCTGGCCCCGGTGCGCTCCTCCTCGGTGCCCACCGTCTCGAGCAGCGACCCGTCCTCGAGCCGCACCGCGACGCCGTGATGCGGGTCGGCGACCTCGATCGACTCGGTCACCGGCAGCTCGGCGGCCGTGGCGTCCAGCTCGGTGGGGTCGACCAGGTCGATCCGGCCGGCGCCGTCGAAGTAGAGCGCCGTCGTGCCGGCATGGCGTACGACGTGGCCGGGGTGCGAGCCCTCGGCGGCCAGGCCGGTCACTGCAGGGGCGGTCGTGTAGCTGTGGTTGTGGTTGCCGTGCGGCTCGCTCCACGTCCCCGCGTCGAGCAGGCGGAACGCGTCGCCCTCGGTGAGGAAGAGGTGCCGGCCGTCACCGGCGGGGTTGAGCCGGGTGAACCCCTCCGCCTCGAGGTCGCCCTCGACCTCGAGGGACAGGGCGTCGAGCACGAGGACGCCGCCGTCGTAGGTCACGGCCAGGCGGGGCGTGGGACCGGCCGCCTCCACGGTGGCGGCGGCCTCGGAGTCCTCGCTGGCCGACCCCTCCGCCGTCTGCTCGGAGTCCTCGGACTCCATGGACCCGGTGTCCTCGGTGCTGGAGTCGTCCTGCTGCTCGTCGGTCCCGGCTCCGGACGTCCTGGGCTCGGTGGCGCAGCCCGCGAGCAGGAGGGAGGCGGTCAGGGTCAGGAGAAGGAGGCTTCTATGCATGTGGGAATCATTATCAATCTCGATGACGGAGTCAAGTCCCCGCTGTGCACACCTCCATCACCCGCGCGGCACCGCGAGCCACCGCGTCGCCATGCCCTTCCTCGTCAGCTTCCCCACACCGCGGTCGCACCGCTGTGCCCGGCGAGGGTGACGGCCACGATCGCCCAGACCGCGGCAGCGGCCGCGAGCACCCCGAGCGTGGTACCGACCCATCCCGGCCAGCGGCCCGCCCAGCGCGATCGCCCCCACGGCGAGGTCGCGACCCAGTGCAGGACGCTGAGGACGGCCAGGATGATGCCGCCGAGGGCGGCGCGCACGCCCCAGGCCCCGTGCTCCTGCAGGACCTGGCTGCTGCCCACGGTCTGGAGCAGGATGTCGCCGTAGCTCTGCGTCACCCGGACGACCACCGCCGCGACCACGGCGAGCACCGGCATACCCCAGCCGAGCCAGCGGCGGAAGCGTGGCAGGACCACGGCGAGGATCTGGGCGCCCGCTGCGAGCAGCAGCAGGACGATGGCGAAGTGCACGAGCAACGGGTGTGCCGGTAGTCCGAGGACCATGGCGGCCTCACTCTCGGGGTCGGAGGTCCGAGACTTGCAGCGCACCCTGAGCGGTGGCTGTGTCGCACCTGGTGTGGAGGGTATTCGTCGCCGGCGGGGATTCGGGTGGCCGCGACGACGGGAGGGGGCGGGCGCATAGGGTGATCCGGTGCGCATCGCGACGTGGAACTGCAACAGCATCCGGAGCCGCGTGGACCGGGCGGTCGCGCTGCTCGAGCGGCACGACCTGGACGTGCTCGCCCTCCAGGAGACGAAGTGCCGGGACGACCAGTTCCCGCTGCTGCCCTTCGAGCAGGCGGGCTACGAGGTCGCGCACGTCGGGCTGAACCAGTGGAACGGCGTGGCGGTCGTCAGCCGGGTCGGGCTGGAGCAGGTCGAGGTCGGCTTCCCCGGGCAGCCGACGTGGGGATCCGGGGACGCCGAGGCCGTCGTCGAGGCGCGGGCGCTCGGCGCGACCTGCGGCGGCGTGCGGGTATGGAGCCTCTACGTGCCCAACGGCCGCTCGTTGGAGGACCCGCACCTGGGCTACAAGCTCGCGTGGCTGGAGGCGCTGCGGACGGCCGGCGCCGGGTGGCTGGACGCGCAGCCGGAGGCGCCCGTCGCGCTGATGGGCGACTGGAACATCGCCCCGACCGACGAGGACGTCTGGTCGGTCGAGTTCTACGAGGGGCGGACGCATACCAGCCCGGCGGAGCGCGAGGCCTTCCGCGCCGTCGTGGAGGCGGGG
Source organism: Serinicoccus hydrothermalis (assembly GCF_001685415.1). Lineage (NCBI taxonomy): Bacteria > Bacillati > Actinomycetota > Actinomycetes > Micrococcales > Ornithinimicrobiaceae > Serinicoccus > Serinicoccus hydrothermalis. The sequence goes on from NZ_CP014989.1 coordinate 1,712,339, forward strand.
TATGCCGACCTCACCCGGGAGCACACGCCCGGCCCGGGGACCTACACCTACTGGGACTACACCCAGCTGGCCTTCCCGAAGCGGCGCGGCATGCGCATCGACTTCTGCCTCGGCTCGCCGGCCCTCGCCGCGCGGGTGGAGGGCGCCTTCATCGACCGGGAGGAGCGCAAGGGCAAGGGCGCCTCGGACCACGCGCCGGTGGTCCTGGACATCGCCTGACCCTTCCCCACCCGCTCCCCACCCCGGAGTGCCGTTACCTTCCTGCAACCTCCATCGCCCTACAGAGTGATGGAGGTTGCAGGAAGGTGACCGCACTCCCTCAGCGGCGGGCGTGGACCAGCGCGAGCGGCAGGGTGAGCAGCGAGATCGCGGCGACGAGGGCCATACCCCAGCCGAAGCCCGCCCCCACGGCCACGGCACCGACGAGGAGCGAGCCGCTGGCCGTGCCGGTGTCGAAGCCCGCGTTCCAGACCGTGCTGGCCGTGCCGACGCGCCGCGGGCCGGCCGCGGCGAAGGCCTGGAGCATCGTGAGGTTCTGCAGAGCCCCGTAGCAGAGGCCGACGAAGGCGCAGGTCAGCACCCATGCTGCGGCCTGACCCGTGGTGACCGGCTCGTGCACCAGCCACGCCATCACGGTGAAGACCGCGACGGTCAGGACGATGAAGGGCGCCACCAGGCGGTCCACGCCGATGCGGTCGGTGACCTCGCCGATGCGCCAGCGCGTGATGGCCGAGACCAGACCCATGGCGAAGAGGCCGGCCGCCGAGAGCCAGGGCAGGGCGACCAGCTGCGGGGCGAAGGTGATGACGGCGCCACCGGCCAGGGTCACGGCGAGCAGGACGAGGGTCGGCCGGAGCAGCGCCAGGTAGGTGCGGACGGTCGCCGGTGGTTCCTCCACCTCGGCCTGGCGAGGGTGGTGCGTCGCCCGGGCCGGCAGGTGGCGCGCGACCGCGATGCACGCGGGGATGCCGAGCAGCGGGATGGCGCCGACCGCGAAGACCGGCCAGTAGCCGAGCGTCTGCGCGGCCCAGCCGCCGAGCGGCATGAAGATGACGTTGGGGATCGACAGCGCCGCCGAGTATGCCCCGACCGCCGCGCCGCGCCGCGCGGGCTCGACGAGGAGGACGGCGGCGGCGTTGGCGGCGACGGTGAGGATGCCGAAGCCGACCCCGCGCACGGCCGAGAGCGCCAGGGTCGGTGCCAGCGCGTCGGTGAACCCGTGCAGCAGCGATGGCACGCCGAGGAAGAGCATCCCCAGCGACAGCACCCACGCCCAGCCGAGGCGGCTGATCGACCAGGGGACGGCGAACTGGGTGGCGACGGTCATGCCGAGCAGGACGAAGTTGACCAGGCCGGCGCCGCCGCTGTCGGCACCGCCGTTGACGGCCCACAGCGGCGCGACCGGCAGGAGCGCGGCATACCCGGAGAAGCCGGTGAGCGCGACGATCCCGATCGCGACCATGCCCGGCGCGGACCAGACCGACGCAGGACGCGGAGGTGGGCCGGCCTCCTCGTGGTCGGCCGGCTCGGGCGCGTGCGCGGTCACGCGCGCGCGGCCTTGGCGGCGGCCTTCTTCTCCTTCTTGTAGGCGCGCACCTGCTGCAGGGAGTCGGCGCTCGTCACGTCGGCGATGGACATGTGGACACCGTCCCGGCCGTAGTCGCCGGCAGCCTCGCGCCAGCCGTCCGCCGTCAGGCCGCGCTGCTTGCCGAGCAGGGCGAGGAAGATGCGGGCCTTCTGGTCGCCGTAGCCGGGGAGTGCCTTGAGCCGCTTGAGGATCTCCTTGCCGTCGGGCTCCCCCTGGGTCCAGATCGCCGCGCTGTCGCCGTCGTAGTCCTGGACGACCGCGGTGGCGAGGTCGTGCACCCGCTGGCCCATGGACTTCGGGAAGCGGTGCACCGAGGGCGGGGTGGCACAGAGCGCGACGAACTCCTCGGGGTCGGTCTGCGCGATCGCGGCCGGGTCGACCGACCCGAGCCGCTCGAGGATCTTGCGCGGGCCGTCGAAGGCGACCTCCATCGGGATCTGCTGGTCCAGGAGCATGCCGGTGAGCAGCGCGAACGGGTGCTCGGTGAGGATGCGGTCGGCCTCGGCCTCGCCGACCAGGTGCAGGGTGTCGCTCATGCTCCCAGGGTAGGGCGTGGTCGCGGGGCTACGGTGACGGCATGGAGCCTGATGACGCGGCGGTGCGCGGCGCCGACCCGGAGGTGCAGGCGTGGGCCTTCATCGACCAGCACCGGGCGATGCTGCGCGCCTCGCTCCACGGGCTCACCGAGGAGGAGGCGCGGGCCTCGCTGGTGCCTTCGCCGACGACCTTGCTCGGCCTGGTGAAGCACGCGGCCTTCGTAGAGCGGGTCTGGTTCGGAGAGGCGGTCACCGGGAGACCGCGGTCCGAGCTGGGCATCCCGGAGACCGTGGACGAGTCGTTCGAGCTGACCGCGGATGACACCGTCGGGTCGGTGCTGGCCGAGCACGCCGCGGCCGTGGCGGAGTCGCGCGCGGCGGTCGAGGGGATGACCGGCGACTCGATGCTGACGGGAAACCGTCGCGGTCCCCTCCCCCTGCGGTGGGTGCTCCTGCACGTGCTGCGCGAGCTGGCCCAGCACTGCGGGCACGCGGACATCCTGCGCGAGCAGGTGCTGGCAGCTCGGGACTGACACCGGGCTCGGGCAGCCAGACGCGGTATACCCCGGCGAGATGTCTGCGCGGGCCGATGGTCCTGCCGGTGCTCGTGCCCGCGCGACCTAGGCTGGGCTGCATGACGCTCGAAGCAGCCGCCGACGGATCCGCGCTCGGCAACCCCGGACCGGCCGGGTGGGGGTGGTACGTCGACGCGGACCGGTGGGCCAGCGGCGGGTGGGAGCGCGGCACCAACAACATGGGTGAGCTGACCGCGGTGCTCGACCTGCTGCAGCAGACCGGGGACCTGGAGGAGGATCTGCTCGTCTACTGCGACTCGCAGTACGCCATCAAGTCGATCACCCAGTGGATGCCGGGGTGGAAGCACAAGGGCTGGCGCAAGGGGGACGGCAAGCCGGTGGCCAACGTCGAGATCATGAAGGCGCTCGACGCGGCGATGCGCCCCAACGTGCGCTTCCAGTGGGTCAAGGGGCACGCCGGCCACGGGCTCAACGAGGAGGCGGACCGCCTCGCCAACGCCGCGGCGCAGGCGTATGCCGCGGGCCGCGAGCCGGAGGCGGGTCCCGGTTTCGCCGGGGCGTCTCCGGGCGGGTCCGAGCACGCCTTCGAAGTCACCACCCGGCAGCCGGAGGCGGACCTCTTCTCGCTGTCCGAGGAAGTCAGCGACGAGGACCAGGTCGTCGCCCTGGAACGCTCGCTGCTCAGCGACGAGCTGCGCGCCGACCCGGCCGATGTCGCCGGGCTGCTGCACCCGTCGTGGCAGGAAGTCGGCCGGTCCGGGCGGCTGCGGACCCGTGAGCAGCTGCTGGCCGAGATCGCGCCGCTGGCGGAGCCGGTCGAGCTCGAGGTCGTCGACACCCAGCGGCTTGGCCCGGACCTCGTCCTGGTGCTGTGGCGGGGCTCCGGCGACGGCGGGAGCACGCTGCGCAGCTCGCTGTGGCAGCGCACCGGCCAGCAGTGGCGTCAGCGCTTCCACCAGGCGACGCCCGAGGGCTGAGCCCGCGCGGTCACGTCGCGAGCGGCGGCGCGGCCGTCAGGTCGGGTGCCCGAGATTGCCCGCACCCCGAGGGCGAGCGCGACGACGGCGGCGAGGGCGGCGGCATACCCGGCACCCGTCAGGACCGTCTGCACCTGCACCACGGCAGCGTCGAGCAGGGCGTCGGTGTCGGTGGGGTCCGCTAGCGTCCCGACCTCAAGGTGGAACCGACGCAGGCCGAGGGAGGTGAGCAGCGCCAGACCCACGACCATCCCGACCATGCGCGCCACGACGACGAGCGAGCTGACGGTGCCGTGACCGTCCTCGCGGGCGTCGGCGAGCGCCGCGTCGTTGACCGGTGCGATCGCCAGACCGACACCGAGCCCGGCGCCGACCAGCGCCAGCGTGGTGCTGACGACCTCGTCCAGCGAGGCCCGTTCCCAGCGCGCCATCGCGAAGATCGAGACCGCCGCGACCGCCAGCCCCGGGGCGGCGACCAGCCCCGGGCCGATGCGGCGCAGCAGCCAGCCCCCGAGCAGCGCACCAACGGGCACGGCGACGAGGAAGCGCACCAGCACCAGCGCCGCATCGGTCTCGTCGGTGCCCTGGGTGAGCCGGGACAGCAGCGGGACGTCGACGACGATCGCGACGATCGCCGCGCCGATGAGGAGGCTGACGACCAGCGCGGGCCAGACCCGGCGGCGGACGACGCCCTCGGGGATCAGCGGGTTCGCGGCGAGCCGTTGCCGGAGCAGGAAGGCCACGGTCGAGGCGGCACCCAGCGGCAGCAGCCATACCCCCCAGGGGCCGAGCACCTCCTCCTCCGGGTTGGCCGTCGAGAAGGTCAGGACGAGCGACCCGAGGGCGATGGCCACGAGGGTGGCGCCGGGCAGGTCGGCGCGCAGCAGCAGCGGCAGCCAGCGAGACGCGGTGACGAGCACCAGGAGCAGCGTCGCCACGGCCGCGGCTGCACCGATCGGCGTCGCGACCCGGGAGGCCGACGCGGTGTCGAAGGGCACGAAGGGCACACCCAGATCGATCGAGGTGGTCAGGGCCTCGGGCGCCCACAGGGTCAGCGTCCAGAGCACGGTCGCGAGCGCCGCCAGCAGGTATGCCGTCGCCCGCGCCAACCTTCCGCGACGCCCGGTGGGTCCGTGGGCAACCATCCCCGACGCTCGGTGGGGCGTGGGGGAACCATTCGCGACGCCCGGTGGGCGCGTGGGGGGCGAGGGCCGGATGACGGCGACGCCGACCAGGGCCAGCAGCCCGAGCGCCACGTTGAGCCAGAAGATCTCCCGCCACCCGGCGACGGCGAGGACGAGCGCGCCCAGCAGCGGACCGACGACCGAGCCCATCTCCTGCACCGCGCCGACGACGCCCAGCGGCATACCGCGCCGGCCGGGCGGCCAGAGGTCGGCCACCAGCGCCAGGGTCGCGGGCACCAGACCGCCCCCGCCGAGACCCTGGAGGAAGCGGCCCCCCACCATGACCGGCAGCTCGACCGCGGCCGCGGTCACGGCCGAGCCGATGACGAAGACCACCAGGCACCACAGCAGGATCCGGCGCCGGTCGACCAGGTCGGACACGCGGCCGATGAGCGGCAGGACGGCGATGTAGCCGAGCAGGAAGCCCGAGATGATCGGGGTCCCCCGCTGCAGCGACTCGATGCCGACCCCGACGCCGGCCATCATGTCCGTGAGCGCCAGGACGACGACGTAGGTGTCGGCCGCGGCGAGGGCCACCGCGAGCGCGGCGACCGTCAGCAGCGCCCGCGCCCCCCGAGCCGGACGACCAGCCGCAGCGCCCGCTGCGACCCCCTGATCCCCCGCCGGCACTAGGGCTCGGTGACCGTGACCGGCTCGCCGTACTGGTCGAGGGTCACGGTGTAGGTCGAGGTCGTCGGGGGGTAGAACGGACCGGTGATCTCGACGCTGCGGACCTGCCAGGACTCCTCGACCAGCCCGTAGGTGACGTCGAAGGAGGACTCGGCGTCCCCGGCGTAGAGCAGGGCGGTGACGATCTCGCCGGGCAGCGTGCCCACGACCTGCTGCACCACCTCGGCCCCGGCCCGGGAGCGCTCGCCGAACTGAGGGTCGTCGGTCTGGGTGAGCAGCGACACCAGGCCGCTCTCCCGGTCGAAGAGCGTGGCCGGGTCGGGCACGCCCAGCTCCTCCGGGTCGGTGTTGACGTGCGCGGGCACGTAGGGCAGCTTCACGAAGAGCTGGCCGTCGAGCGCGACGGTCGGGATGTCGGCCTGGACCCCGGCCACGACCGCGGTGATCGTGCCGTCGAAGGCGGGCGGGTCCATCGTGCCGCTGCCGTCGGCGCTGATGATGTAGGAGCTCTCCTCCTCGGGCAGGTCGGCGCCGGCCATGGTCAGGTGGACCGACCCAGCGTCGGTGAGGACCCCGTGGGCCTGCTCCAGCCGGTCCTGCGCCGTCGGGGGCGGCGCCGAGCTGGTCGCGCTCTCCTCGCCGTCGTCGTCGGAGCACCCCGCGAGCGCGACGAGGGCGGCGAGCCCCACCACCCCGAGCATGCTCGAGCCGCGGGTATGCCGTGCGCCGGGAGACCTCATACCTTCAGTATCACGCACCCGTCCCCGACAGACCGTACGGCCGGTCGAGCGGAGATCGAGAGGGGAGTCTTAGCCGAAGCGGCCGGAGATGTAGTCCTCGGTCGCCTGCTGGCTGGGGTTGTTGAAGATGTTCTGCGTGCTGTCGTACTCCACGAGCTCCCCCGGCTTGCCGGTGGCCTCGAGGTTGAAGAAGCCGGTCTTGTCCGAGACGCGCGCCGCCTGCTGCATGTTGTGCGTGACGATGACGACGGTGTACTTGTCCTTGAGCTCGTTGATGAGGTCCTCGATCGCGAGCGTCGAGATCGGGTCGAGCGCCGAGCACGGCTCGTCCATGAGGATGACCTCCGGCTGGATCGCGATGGCCCGCGCGATGCACAGGCGCTGCTGCTGGCCACCGGACAGCCCCGAGCCCGGCTTGTCCAGCCGGTCCTTGACCTCGTTCCACAGGTTGGCACCGCGCAGCGACTTCTCGGTCAGCTCGTCGGCGGCCTTGCTGGAGATGCGCTTGCTGTTGAGCCGCACGCCCGCGAGGACGTTCTCCTTGATCGTCATGGTCGGGAAGGGGTTGGGTCGCTGGAAGACCATGCCGACCTGCCGACGCACGTCGACCGGGTCGACGCCGCGTCCGTAGAGGTTGGTCCCGTCGATGGCGACCTCGCCCTTGACGTAGGCGCCCGGGATGACCTCGTGCATTCGGTTGAGGGTGCGGAGCACGGTCGACTTGCCGCAGCCGGACGGGCCGATGAAGGCGGTCACGGATCGCGGCTCGATGGTCATCGACACCGTCTTCACGGCGTGGAAGTCGCCGTAGTAGATGTCGAGATCCTTGACGTCGATGCGCTTGGACATATCAGTGATTCTCTCTTCTCGGAACAGGGGGTATGCCGTCAGCGGCCGGTCTTGGGGGCGAAGAACTTCGCGATGGCGCGCGCGGCCAGGTTGAGCGCCACGACGATGAGCACCAGGAGCAGCGCCGCCGCCCACGCCCGCTCCCGGCTCGGCTCGATGAGCGCCGGGTCCAGCGGCTTGGTGAACATCCAGTAGGTGTAGACCGCCAGGCTGTTGATCGGCCCCTCGAACATGTTGGTGTTGAAGCTGCGCGCGAAGCCGATGGCCACCAGCAGCGGCGCCGTCTCACCGATGACGCGGGCGATGGCCAGGGTGATGCCCGAGGCCAGGCCCGACGCGGCTGTCGGCAGCACGACCTTGGCGATGGTGCGCCACTTCGGCACACCCAGGGCCAGCGAGGCCTCGCGCAGCTCGTTGGGGACGATCCGCAGCATCTCCTCGCTGTTGCGGACGACGGTCGGGATCATGAGCACCGACAGGGCGACCGCCCCGGCGATGCCCATCTTGGCGTCCCGGATGCCGACCACCTGCGTGAAGAGCGCGAAGGCGAAGAGGCCGGCGACGATGGACGGGATGCCGGTCATGACGTCGACGAGGAAGCGGATCCCCTTGGACAGGTGGTTGCTGCCGCCGTACTCCACCAGGTAGATCGCGGTGAACAGGCCGATCGGCACCGAGATGAGCGCCGCGGCGCCGGTGATGATGAGGGTGCCGACGATGGCGTGCCCGGCACCGCCGGCCAGCGTGCTCGTCTCCCCGTTGGCGTATGCCTGGTCGTCGGCCCCGGTGATCCCGACCATGTCCTGGGTCCAGAACCCCGGGCTGAAGGCCAGCGGCAAGCCCTGGCTGAACACGGTCCAGAGCATCGAGACGAGGGGCACGATGGCGCAGATGAAGGCGGCGTAGACCAGCCAGCGCATCACGACGTCGGTGGCCACACGGGACCCGCCGGTGGCGCGGTAGGTCGCCCACGACGTGGCGAGGAAGGCGAGGTAGGACACGACCAGCGCGAAAACCGGGTGCAGGTCGACGACGAACCAGAGCAGCAGCCAGAGCAGCACCGCCCCGGCGCCGATGAGCAGCAGCGGCCGCGAGCTCGTGGCCCGGACCGGTGAGGGGATGTAGCTCGGTTCGTCGTCCTGCCGGGGGGTCTGGGTGGTCTGGGTGGTGGTGCTCATCAGTTGGCTCCGGAGAACTCGGACCGACGCTCGACGATCCAGCGAGCGATCAGGTTGACGGCCAGGGTGAGGATGAAGAGGACGAGACCGGCGGCGATGAGCTCAGAGAGCCGCAGGCCTGCCGCCTCCGGGAAGTTCAGGGCGATCTCGGCCGGGATGGTGTTGTTGCCACCACCGATGAGGTTCCAGGTGAAGACGCCGGGCGAGAGGATGATGGCCACCGCCATCGTCTCGCCGAGAGCCCGCCCCAGGCCGAGCATCACCCCACCGATGACCCCCGGGCCGCCGAAGGGGATGACCGCGGTGCGGATCATCTCCCACTGGGTCGCCCCGAGGGCGAGCGCCGCCTCCTCGTGGAGCCGCGGCGTCTGCAGGAAGACCTCGCGGGAGACCGAGGTGATGATCGGCAGGATCATGACGGCCAGCACGATCGAGGCGGTCATGAGGGTGCGTCCGGTGGCCGAGCTGTCCTGGAAGAAGGGCAGGAACCCGAGGTTGGCCTCGAGCCACTCGAAGAGCGGCCGCAGCCGGGGGGCGAAGACGAACAGGCCCCACATGCCGAAGACGACCGAGGGCACCGCGGCCAGCAGGTCGATGACGAACCCGATGGCCTGGCCGATGCGGGGCGGCGCGTAGTGGGAGACGAACAGTGCGATGCCCACCGCGATCGGGGTGGCGATGAGCAGCGCGACGACCGAGGAGACGATCGTGCCCAGCAGCATGGGCCAGACGTAGCTCCAGAACCCGTTGCCCCCGCTGATCTCCTCTGCGGGCGCGGTGAGGGCCGGCATACCCTGCCACACCAGGAAGATCGCCACCAAGGCGAGGATCAGGAGGATGAGGACGCCGGAGAAGAGGGACGCGCCACTGAAGACGACGTCTCCGGCGCGCCGCTTCGCCTTGCCGTTCGCGGCCGGCGGCTCGGCCGTGGCGACGCCGCCGTTCGGTCCCGGATCAGGCTGCGCTGTGCTCATCGTGTACCTCTCGTCTGCGGTCGTCGGGCCGTGTCACGCACATGACGACGGACGTCCCCGGGGGCGACGTCCGCCGTCATGGCGTCAACTCGATGTCGGACGGGCTCAGCCGCCCTGGATCATGTCGATCGAGGACATGATCTGCTCCCGGGTGTTCTCACCGATCGGGGCCGAGCCGGCCGCGTCGGACGCCGCCTGCTGGCCCTCCTCGGAGGCCACGTAGGACAGGAACGCCTTGACGTTGTTGGCGCGGTCGGCGTCGTCGTACTCCTTGCAGGCGATGTGGTAGCTCACCAGCACGATGGGGTAGGCGCCCGACTCGGTGGTGTCCCGCGCGAGGTCCAGGGCGAGGTCGCCCTCGACGCCCGTGTCCGCCGACTCGGAGGTCTCGACGACCTTGGCCGCCGCCTCCGGCGAGAAGGGCACAAACTCCTCCCCGACCCCGATGGACGCGGACTGACCGGTCACGGCCGAGGCGTCGGCATACCCGATGGTGCCCTCGGTGGAGTTGATGACCTGCATGACCCCGGTGGTCTGCGCTGCGGCCTCGCCGCCCTCGATCGGCCACGCGTCGGAGGCCTCGTGCGGCCACGCGTCCGGGGCCGCGGCGGTGAGGTACTCCATGAAGTTCTCGGTGGTGCCGGACTCGTCGGAACGGTGGACCACCGTGATCTCCTGCTCGGGCAGGTCGGCGTCAGGGTTGTCGGCGGCGATGGCCTCGTCGTTCCACATGGTGATGTCGCCGTTCATGATCCCGGCGAGCACCTCCGGCGCGAGGTTGAGCTCGTCGACGCCGGGCAGGTTGTAGGGGACGGCGACCGGGGAGATGTACATCGGGAAGTTGATCGCCTCGCCGCTGGCACAGGCGTCCCCGACCATGCCCCGCTCCTCCTCGTCCAGGTAGGCGTCCGAGCCCGCGAAGTCGGTGGCTCCGGCCAGGAACTGCTCGCGACCCGCCCCCGAGCCGACGGCGTCGTACTGCACCTCGACCTCGGGCTCGACCTCGAGGTAACCGGCGATCCATGCGGTCATGGCCGACTCCTGGGAGGAGGCGCCGGCGCCGACCAGGCGACCGGAAAGGGCGTCGCCGCCCTCGGAACCGCTCTCGGCGCCGCCGGCGTCCGAGCTGCTGTCGTCGTCGCCGCCGCAGGCGGCGAGCGCGAAGGACGCCGCCATGGCGATGGCGACCGTGCGGGTCAAGCGGTGCTGCTTCACGGGGAACCTCTCTCAACGTCTGTCAGGGTCGCACCCCCGGCCGGTGGCACCGGCGCGTCCAGGGCGCGCTGGCGGCGTCGCCAACGCTTCCGAAAAGTAGGAGCCGCACGTGACGCGTTCTACGGCGTTGGATGAACGAGCGGTAAACGAGGGACGAAAGTCCGGCACGCTCGAGGTTCGGCGACGGTATGCCGTCGCGCCCCTGCTCAGCGCAGGACCAGGTCGTCTCCCTCACCGTCGACGTCGACCACCACGGTGGAGCCGTCGCGGACCTGGCCCGCGAGCAGCGCCCGGGCCAGCCGGTCGCCGATCTGGGTCTGCACCAGGCGGCGCAGCGGCCGGGCGCCGTAGGCCGGGTCGAAGCCGCGCTCGGCCAGCCAGCGCGAGGCCTCGTCCGTCACCTCGAGCGTGATGCGGCGGCCCTCCAGCCGGCGGCCCAGCTCGGCCACCTGCAGCCCGACGATGGTCGCGAGCTCGTCCTGGCTCAGCGGGTCGAAGATGACGACCTCGTCCAGCCGGTTGAGGAACTCGGGCTTGAAGCTCGCCCGCACCGCGCCCATGACCTGCTCGCGCTTCGTGGCCGCGTCGGTGGTGGGGTCGATGAGGAACTGGCTGCCGAGGTTGGAGGTCATCACGAGGATGACGTTGCGGAAGTCGACGGTGCGGCCCTGGCCGTCGGTGAGTCGGCCGTCGTCGAGCACCTGCAGCAGGATGTCGAAGGTCTCGGGGTGGGCCTTCTCGACCTCGTCGAGCAGCACGACCGAGTACGGCCGCCGGCGGACCGCCTCGGTGAGCTGCCCGCCCTCGTCGTACCCGACATACCCCGGGGGCGCGCCGATGAGGCGCGCGACCGCGTGCCGCTCGGAGTACTCCGACATGTCGATGCGCACCATGGCGCGCTCGTCGTCGAAGAGGAAGTCGGCCAGGCTCTTGGCGAGCTCGGTCTTGCCGACGCCGGTGGGTCCGAGGAAGAGGAAGGAGCCGGTCGGCCGGTCGGGGTCGGAGATCCCGGCGCGGGCACGACGCACGGCGTCGCTCACGGTGCGCACGGCCAGCCGCTGCCCGATGAGCCGTTCGGCGAGGACGTCCTCCATCCGGAGCAGCTTCTCGGTCTCGCCCTCGAGCAGGCGCCCGGCGGGGATGCCGGTCCAGGCGGAGATGACGTCGGCGATGTCGTCGGCACCCACCTCGTCCTTGACCATCGGCACGCTGTCGGGCGCGCTCTCCAGCGCCGACTCCTCCTCCTGCGCGGTCGCGAGCTCGGACTCGGCCGCGGGGATCTCGCCGTAGAGCAGGCGCGAGGCCCCCTCGTAGTCACCCTGGCGCTGCAGCCGCTCGGCCTGCGTGCGCAGGTCGTCCAGCCGCGCCTTGAGCTCACCGACCCGGTTGAGGCCGGTCTTCTCGGCCTCCCAGCGCGCGGTGAGCGCGGCCAGCTCCTCGCGCCGGTCGGCGAGGTCGGCGCGCAGCTTGGCCAAGCGCGCCTGCGAGGCCTCGTCGTCCTCGCGGGCGAGGTGCATCTCCTCCATCGTCAGCCGGTCCACCTGACGCTGGAGCTGGTCGATCTCGACCGGGGAGGAGTCGATCTCCATCCGCAGCCGGCTGGCCGCCTCGTCGACGAGGTCGATCGCCTTGTCCGGCAGCTGGCGCCCGCTGATGTAGCGGTCGGAGAGGTCGGCCGCGGCGACGAGCGCGGAGTCCTCGATGGCCACCTTGTGGTGCGCCTCGTAGCGCTCCTTGAGGCCGCGCAGGATCGCGACGGTGTCCTCGACGCTGGGCTCGCCGACGAAGACCTGCTGGAAGCGGCGCTCCAGCGCGGGGTCCTTCTCGATGTTCTCGCGGTACTCGTCCAGGGTCGTCGCGCCGACCATGCGCAGCTCGCCGCGGGCGAGCAGCGGCTTGAGCATGTTGCCGGCGTCCATGGAGGAGTCGCCGCTGGCGCCCGCCCCGACGACGGTATGCAGCTCGTCGATGAAGGTGATGACCTGGCCGTCGCTGCCGGTGATCTCGGCGAGCACCGCCTTGAGCCGCTCCTCGAACTCGCCGCGGTACTTCGCGCCCGCGACCATCGAGCCGAGGTCGAGGGAGATGAGCGTCTTGTCGCGCAGCGACTCGGGCACGTCGCCGGCGACGATGCGCTGGGCCAGGCCCTCGACGACGGCGGTCTTGCCGACGCCGGGCTCGCCGATGAGGACGGGGTTGTTCTTGGTGCGCCGGGAGAGGACCTGGACGACGCGCCGGATCTCGGAGTCGCGTCCGATGACGGGGTCGAGCTTGCCCTCGCGGGCCAGGGCGGTGAGGTCGGTGCCGTACTTGCCCAGCGCGTCGAAGGTCGACTCCGGGTCGGCCGAGTCGACCGGCTTGCCGCCCCGCAGGGCGGGGATCCGCTCGGCGATGGCGTCGGCGTCGAGGGAAGGGAAGGCCCCGGAGCGGGCGAGCGCGAGGAGCAGGTGGTCGGTGGAGACGAAGGAGTCCCCCATGGCCGACATGGCGTCCTGCGCGCCCTTGATGACGGCGTGCATGGAGCGGGACAGGCCGGGGTTGCCCATGCTGCTGCCGCTGGCCGTGGGCAGCGAGCGCAGCGCGGCGTCGGCCGCCTGCTTGGCGGCCTGCGGGGTGCTGCCGGCCGACTCGAGCAGCGGTCCGGTCGTCGTGTCGCCCTGCTGGGTCAGCGAGGCGAGCAGGTGGGCCGGCTCGACCTGGGCGTGGCCGGCCGCGGCGGCGTCGCGGACGGCGGTGGACAGGGCCTCCTGGGCCTTGGTGGTGAGGTTGAGATCCATGGTGGTGCGGTGCTCCTCCCGGCCGAGGACACGCGCGCGTGGTCGGCCCCTTCAGGTGGTGTCAAGAATGTCTGACGAGGACAACGCCGGTAAAGTTGAGTCCATTCCGCTCAACTTTGACTACAGCGTCAGGAGAGCCAGGGACAGGCCCATGACCACGGCGCCGAGGGAGAAGCCGGCGACCAGGTCACGGCGGCGGGCGGCATACCGCAGGGCGGTGGGGATCAGCTCGACGAGGCTGACCGCGATCATCATGCCGGCGACGAGCGCCAGCGAGAGGTCGACCCACTCGACGGGGAGCAGGGCCCGAAGCGCGAGGTAGCCGAGGACCGCCCCGACCGGCTCGGCCAGCCCCGAGGCCGCCGCCCAGAGCATGGCCCGCCGGCGGCTGCCCGTGGCGGCGTAGATGGGCGCCGCGACGACCAGGCCCTCGGGGATGTTGTGGATGGCGATGGCCGCCGCCAGCACCACCCCCACCCTCGGGTCGTCGAGGGTGGCCACCAGCGTGGCCAGGCCCTCGGGGAGGTTGTGCAGCCCGACGACGCCGGCGAGGAGCAGGCCGGTGCGGAGCAGCCCGACGTCGAGCTCGCCGGACCGGATCCGCCGCAGGTCCTCGCCGCCCCCGGCCTCGGCCGGGGTGAAGCGGTGCGGCATGAGGTGGCAGAAGAGGTGGACGACGGCGCCGCCGACCACCATCGCCCCCAGCACCCAGAGCAGGGCGGCCCGGCCACCGACGACCTCGGACAGTGCGCGCTGCGCCGAGGGCGCGATCTCGAGGACGGAGATGGTGATCATGACCCCCGCCGCGAAGCACAGCGCCGCCGCCATCACGCCGGGGCGCAGCGCGACGCGCCTCGTGCCCAGCCAGCCACCGACGCAGGTCGACAGCCCGGCGAGCACGGTGACGGCGAGCGCCAGGGCCACGGCATACCTCCTCGGGGACTGCCGTGCGAAGTATGCCCGACCGCGCCACCATGGGCCCATGGAGATCACGACAGAGGTCGGCGACATCACCGAGGCGGACGTGGACGCGGTGGTCAACGCCGCGAACTCGACGCTCCTGGGCGGCGGGGGCGTGGACGGGGCGATCCACGCGGCCGCGGGGCCGGAGCTGCTCAAGGAGTGCCGGCGGGTGCGGGCGGCGCGCTGGCACGACGGGCTGCCTGTCGGCGAGGCGGTCGCGACCGGGGCCGGGAGGATGCCGGCGCGGTGGGTCATCCACACGGTCGGCCCCAACCGCCACCGCGGGCAGACCGACCCCGAGCTGCTCGCCTCGTGCTTCCGGCGCAGCCTCGAGGTGGCCCAGGAGGTCGGGGCCGCCTCGGTGGCCTTCCCCGCGATCAGCGCCGGGGTCTACGGCTGGGACCCGGGCGAGGTGGCGCGGGTCGCGGTGGCGACGGTGCGGCATACCGCCGAGGTCGTGCCGGGCGTCGAGGAGGTGCGCTTCGTGCTCTTCAGCGAGGACGTGCTCGCCCGCTTCGAGCAGGCCCTGGCGTAATCCTGTCCCCCGCTGCCCAGCCCCGCCGCCCGCCCGCCCCGCCCCCGCCGGAGTGCGGTCACCTTCCTGCAACCTTCATCGCGCTAGAGGGTGATGAAGGTTGCAGGAAGGTGACCGCACTCCGGGCTCAGGGGGTGGGGGCGCTGTCAGGGGGTGGGGGCGCTGTCAGGGGGTGGAGGCGGCGGTCGGCGGCTGCGTGGCCGGCGCGAGGGTCTCCGGTGCACGGAGCCAGATCAGGGCGCCCAGGAGGCTGACGGCTCCGGTGGTCGCCAGCGCCGGGCCGAAGCCGACGAGGTCGACGACCAGCCCGGTGAGCACGGGTCCGACGATCACCCCGCTGTCGGTGGCCATCTGGTAGGTCGACAGGACCGTGCCCCCGTTGCGCTCCTGACCGACGATGTCGGCGATCGCCGCCTGCTGCGCCGGGTTGACGAAACCCGCTCCCACCCCGGAGACCAGGCTCAGCCCGAGCAGCACCGCCAGCGAGGAGGCCGCCCCGAGCCCGGGCAGCAGGCTCAGCCCCAGCATCCCGAGCGACACCCCGGAGGTGACCATCCCGGCGATGATGAGGGGCCGGCGCCCGACCCGGTCGGCGAGCCGGCCCGTGACCTGGAGGGTGATCGCCGTGCCGAGCGCAGCGGTGGTCAGCGTCGCACCGGCCACCCAGGTCTCGTCGCGCACGGCAGCGGCCAGCAGCGGGATCACCGCCATCCGGACGCCGAGGTTGGCCCACCCGTTGGCCACGCCGCACGCCAGCGCGGCACGGTATGCCTTCTCCCCCAGCGCTTCTCGCACCGTGAGCACGGGGCGGTCGGCCTCACCGGGCGGCGGCCGCAGGCGCGCCCCGCCGAGCCCCACGGCGACGACGAGGGCGGCGACAACGAGGGCGACGGCATACACGACGAAGGGCACGCGCATGCCCCACTGGGCGATGAGGCCGCCGATGACCGGCCCCACCATGCTGCCGATGATGAACGAGCTGCCCCACAGCGAGGAGACCCGCCCGCGGATGCCGGGCGGCGCCAGCCCGACCACGAGGGCGATGGCCGAGATGGTGAACATCGTCGAGCCCAGGCCGCCGAGGCCGCGGAAGACGAGCAGCTGCCAGTAGCTCTGGGCGAAGGCCGTGGCCAGCGAGGAGACCGCCACGACCATGAGCCCGGTGAGGTAGACCGGGCGCTCCCCCAGCCGCTGGACCAACCGGCCGCCGGCGGGGGCGAAGACGAGGCGGCAGAAGGCGAAGGCGGACACGACGATCGTGGCGGCGGTGGCCCCGACGTCGAAGGAGCGGGCGAAGCCGGGCAGCACCGGCGAGACGAGTCCGAAGCCGACGGCGATGACGAAGGAGGCGCCGACGAGGATCCAGATCTCGGACGGTATGCGGACCCGCTCGGCCGTGGGGGCGCTCACCGGCGCCTCAGGTGCTCGCGCAGGTAGGGCAGGGCGACGTCGACGAGGCCGTGTCCGGCCGGGACGATGAGCTCGCGGTCGATGAGGCGGCCGCGGACGACGTTGCCGTGCTGCTTGCTCACGCCGAGCCGGGCCGCGACCTCGCCGGTCGAGGAGGGCCCGTCGTCGATCGACATGGCCTGGAGGTAGTCCAGCTGGCCCTGCGGCAGCTCGCGCAGGGCGGGTGTGTGGACCAGGCGGCTCATGCGGTCCACGACGAGCGGCAGGGTCGTCTCGACGTCGGCCTCGGTGATGACCTCACCGTCCCCCGCCGCGCGCCAGGCCTGGTAGCCGACGAGCTGCAGCAGGTAGGGGTAGCCGTGGGCGATGACGGCGAGCCGCTCCACCGCCTCCGGGCTGATGACGCGCCCGGCCCCACGCACGGTCTGCACCGCGGCGTCGCGCACCTCCTCCTGGCGCAGCGGCTCCAGGTCGACCCGCTCGGCCCGCCGCAGGAAGGTCGAGCCCTGCTGGGCCAGCAGCGTCCCGATGCCGGCGGGCAGCCCCGCCCCGACGAAGGCGACCTCGCGCTCGTCGCGCAGCAGGTGCTGGTATGCCGACGCGAGCCGTGCGACGTCCTCGACCGGCGCGGCCTGCACCTCGTCCAGCGTGAGGAGCACCCCGGTGCCGTGCGACTCGGCGATCTCCGTGAGGCGCTGGAGCATGGTGGCGACGCTCTGGCTCGTCGGGTAGGTCTCCGTCGTCTCGGTGGCCAGCGACCCGACCGCGCTGATCCCGCCGCCCGTGACGCGGCGCCGCTCGGCGTCCGGGTCGTGCTCGGCCAGGTGGGCGGGCAGGACGCTGCGCTCCAGCTCGTCCAGGAGGCCCGGCCCCTCGGGCAGCCGGATGACGTGCCACCCCCGGGTGCGGGCCCGCTCCTCGAGCTCGTTGAGCACGACGGTCTTGCCCATCCCCCGGGCGCCGCTCACGAGGATCGAGCGCATGGGCGAGCCGGGGCCCTCGTCGAGGGCGACGTCGAACTCCTCGAGCAGGTCGCCGCGGCCCGCGACGACGCGCGGGCTGGCGCCGAAGCTGGGCCGGAAGGGGTTTCCTCGCCTGGGCACGTCTGTCACGCCTTTCCCGGAACGCTCCGTGTTTGATCTGTTTTACCGGCGAGAGATGATTTTACTTATTTTACCCATCGGTCGCCTCGCCACCCAGGAGCCGGGCATACCGGGCCAGGTCGACGTTGCCCCCGGTGAGCACCACGCCGACCCGCTCGCCCGGCCGCACCGGCACGGCCCCACTCAGCACTCCCGCCAGGCCGAGCACGCCGGTCGGCTCGACCACCTGCTTGAGGGTGCCCGCGACCAGTCGCATCGCCTCGATCAGCTCGTCGTCGGTCGCGGTGACGACCTCCTCCACGCCGGCGCGCAGGATCGGGAAGGTCAGCTCGCCGAGGTGCTGGGTCTGCGCCCCGTCCGCGATGGTGACCGGGGTGTCGATGTGGACGATGCGGCCCTCCGCCATCGAGCGCCTCGCGTCGTCCCCCGCCGCCGGCTCCACGCCGTAGACGCGGACCCCCGGCGAGAGCTGCCGGGCCGCGAGGATCGACCCGGAGAGCAGCCCGCCGCCGCCGAGCGGGGTCACGAGCACGTCGAGCGGACCGGCGTCCTCGACGAGCTCCCTGACCGCGGTGCCCTGGCCGGCGATGACGTGCGGGTGGTCGTAGGGCGGGATCACCGTGGCGCCCCGCTCGTCGGCGAGGGCGCGCCCGATCTGCTCGCGGTCCTGCGTGTAGCGGTCGTAGCGCACCACCTCGGCGCCGTAGCCCTGCGTCGCCTCGACCTTGAGCTCGGGCGCGTCGAGCGGCATGACGATGGTGGCGGGTATGCCCAGCTCCCGGGCCGCGAGCGCGACCGCCTGGGCGTGGTTGCCGGAGGAGTACGCGACGACCCCGGCCGCCCGCTGCCCGTCGTCGAAGGCGGAGAGCGCGGTGAAGGCGCCGCGGAACTTGAAGGCGCCGACGCGCTGGAGGTGCTCGGCCTTGAGCAGCACCTCGGCGCCGACCACCGCGTCCAGCCGGCGCGAGGTGAGGACCGGCGTGCGGTGGGCGACCCCGGCCAGCGTGGCGGCTGCCGCCTCGACGTCGGCGTAGGTGGGGAGCTCGGGCATACCCGCAGCCTGCGGCATCGCCCGCCCCTCGGCAAACCGGTCGGCGCGGGTCTGGGTATAGGTTCGAGGGCCATGCAGACGTGGCATCGGGTGGGGGACGTCGACTGGGTCGAGGGCGAGCCGTTCGCGGCGCCGGAGAGCGGTGGGGAGCCGCCGGTCATGGCCGGGCTGGTCATCGGGCGCGGGTATGCCCATCAGAGCATCGCCACGCTCGGGGCCGCCGACACGGTGGCCTTCCTGCTGCGCCGCGAGCTGTCCCGTCCCCTGGAGACCGCGAGCGGCACGGTGCAGGTCGAGGCGCGCTCCTCGGTCGGCCTGCTGGAGACGACCCTCTCGGCCCTCGGAACCCGCGCCGCGGTCACGAGCGCCCTCCAGCGGTTGGTCGAGATCCTGCACGATCCCGGGCTGCTGGAGATCCCGAGGGAGCTGCCCGCCGGGGACGAGCACCCCTGGGCCGGGTGGAACAAGGAGCTCGGGGCATGGTTCGGCGTCGGGCCGGCGAGCCTGTCCGCCCAGATCAACCCGGCCTGGACCGGTGACCCTGCGGCGCTGCGGCAGGAGATCGCCGCCGCCGGGCCAGCCCGGGCCCCGGTCGTCGGCTTCGTCTCCGACCCCGAGCTCATCCGGCCGCTGCCCGCCGGAGGCGGCTCCGACCTCACGGTGCCCCTGCGGTGGCGGGACGTGGGCGGCCACGCGGTCGGCGCGACCTTCGAGAACAACCTGCTCACCGCCCGCGCCGGTCTCGGTGCCGCCGGGATGACAGCGATCGACCTGCTCGCCGGCACCCTGCACCGGAGCGTGATCACGATGACCGGCGCGGCCAAGGATCTCGCGGTCACCGCCTACCCGGTCGGCGACAGCCGGCTGCTGACGGTGCGCGCGCTGACCACCCCCGCCACCTACGACCACCGGCGCGCCCGGTCTGCGGTCGGCGAGGCGCTCGCGGCCTACCCCGCGCTGTCGGAGGAAGCGCTGGCCGCGCGGCTGGACAGCATCCGGTCCCAGGCCCAGCGCCCACCGGCCGTCGCCAACCTGGCCCTGACCCGGCTGCTCACCGGCGAGCGCACCGACGACGCCGTCCGTGCGGCCGAGGTGGACGCGCTCACCGCCGAGGCCGTGCGCGAGGCGGTGGAACGGCTCGCCGACAACCTGCTCGTCGGGCAGGCCGGCACGGAGGAGGACCCGGCATACCCGCTGCTGGTCCCGGCCCCGGTCCCGGACCCGGGCGGCGACGCGGTGACCACCCGCACCCGGGTGCCGATCCTGGACGAGCGGCGCGGGGACACCCACCTCGAGATCTCCGCCACCCCGACCCGGGTGGTGTCCACCACCAAGCCGCTGACCTGGGTCAACGCCGTGTTCCCCGACTTCCCCCGCCGGCGTGGCGAGCCGCTCCCGAAGCAGACCGAGCCGGTCGCGCCGTCGACCCTCGACCTCACCCGGCTCGTCGGGAGGTTCGACCAGGGCGAGACCTACAGCTCGCTCATCGACGAGGACGGGCGCGTCGTCGGGATCCCGTGGAACGCCCTGCGTCGCCCCGGTCCGCTGCGGGAGATCGTGGACGGCGCGACCTCGCCGGAGCAGCGTCGCGCCCTCCCGCCCCACCCGGAGGCCGACCTGCTCGTCACGCGGCGGATCCGCAACCGGCGGATCAGCGTGGCGCTCTTCACGGTGGTGCTGCTCTTCTTCGCCAGCATGTTCTTCTGGCCGGACTCGCGCGGCCCGCAGCAGGAGCCGACCGTCGCGACGGTGCCGCTGGGCGAGCAGGTCACGCTGGGCAACGGGTCCACCGTCACCGTGTCGGACGCGCGCTGGGAGACCGCCGAGGCATACCCGCACCAGACGGTCCTCGCGGAGGTGGAGTTCTGCGGCGGGGGCGAGACGGTGCAGCGCGGGTCCGACGCCCAGGACCGCAACGTGGTCGGCGAGTCCCACTTCGACATCGGGGGGACCGACGCGGCGACCCGGCGCGGTATGCGGCCGGGCGGGACCTATCTCGCCGCGACCGAGCTGGAGGAGGGGCAGTGCACCTCGGGGCTGGTGTCGATCGAGGTCGAGGTGGACGCGCCCACGCAGGAGGCGACCGTGCAGTACACCAACCAGACCGGCGACGACGTGCAGTGGGAGCTGTGAGCCCGGCCTGACCCGGGGGGCGAGCCGCTCGCCCTCGCCGGAGTGCGGTCACCTTCCTGCAACCTCCATCACCCTGTAGCGCGATGAAGGTTGCAGGAGGGTGACCACACTCCGGCGAGGGGGAGGGCCTGTGGACAAGATCTGCGGGCCGGTCCCCGACTCGGACACAGTGCAGGTATGCCGAACGAACCCCACCAGCCCGAGCCGTGGCCGTTGCAGGCCGGCCAGCAGGACCTCGTGCTCCGTCTGCTCGAACGCGGGCACGGCACCGTCCTGGGCCGGGAGCTCTTCGAGCTCGGGCTGACCCCTGAGACGACCCGGGTCCTGGTGTCGAGGAAGCTGCTGGTCCGGGCAGGCCGTGGGGCCTTCATCGACGGTGCGGCGTATGCCTCGGCAGACCCGGAGGGACGGCACGTGCTGCGCTCGGTCGCGCTGGCCCGCACCTGGCCGCCGGGTGTGCTCGTGAGCCACTCCAGCGGCGCGCTGCTCCACGACCTGCCGCTCGTCCAGCCCGTAGGCGACCGGGTCCACGGGTGCCGCAGGACGGCCGGCCAGCACCGCCGGCGGAAGGCATACACCATCCACACCGGCTACGCGGACGCCACCTGGACGACGATCCGCGGGGTCCAGGTGCTCGAGCCGCGCCTGGTCGTCATGGGCGTGGCCGAGCTCCATGGACGCGACGCCGCAGTGGCGGCCGCCGATGCCGGCGTGCACCGGGGGCTGGTGCAGGCGCAGGACCTCCGCGACGCACTGGTCGGCCGTGACCACCATCCCGCGCACGCCGTGATGACGCAGGTGGCGGAGCTGGTCGACGGCCGGACCGAGTCGCCGGCGGAGAGTCTCGGTCGTCTGCTGCTCGTCGACCTGGGCTACCGACCGGTCCCGCAGGTGGAGATCCGTGACGCCTTCGGCGCCTTCCTGGGGCGCGTGGACTTCCTGCTGGACGGGACCAGGGTGGTCATCGAGATCGACGGGATGGGGAAGTACGCCACCGCCGAGGACCTCGCCGCCGAGAAGCGTCGCGAGCTGGGGCTGCGCCGCGCCGGGTATGTCGTCGTCCGGCTCGTCTGGTCCGACCTGCGGCATCCCGGCCGGGTGCGGGCGCTGGTCGAGGCCGCGCTCGCGACCGCCGCCTGACGGCATACCCCCGCCACCGCCGGCGGAGGCATACCCCCGCCACCGCCGGGAGTGCGGTCCACCCCCACCACGAGCGAGAGTGCGGTCACCTTCTTGCAACCTTCATGGCGCTAGAGGGTGATGGAGGTTGCAGGAAGGTGACCGCACTCGGCGGGTATGCGTGGTCGGCGCCTGCTCGGCGGGACTTCAACCTGGGGCGAGTATCCCTGCCCGGGGCGAGGGCGCCGGGCTCAGTCGCGCGGCCAGCCCTGGGGCCGCCAGAGCGCGAGGGCCGTGGTGCTGCGGCCGCGGGGGCGCTGGCCGGCGCGCACGGCGACCACCTCGCCCTCGAGGTCGGCGGCGAAGACCCGGCCGGCCTGGGCCGCGTGGTCGCGGAGCCGCTCGTTCTCGGCGAGCAGCTGGGCGGCACGGTCCCGCAGCGCCTCGACCTGGACCTCCAGCTCCATGATGCGCTGGATGCCGGCCAGGCTGACGCCCTCGCCGGAGAGCCGCTGCACCTCGCGCAGCCGGTCGACGTCCCGCGAGGAGTAGCGCCGTCCCCCACCCCGCGTGCGGGACGGGGTGACGAGGCCGAGCCGGTCGTACTGCCGCAGCGTCTGCGCGTGCATACCCGCCAGCTCGGCCGCGACCGAGATGACGTAGACCGGGGTGTCGCGGTCGACCATGTCGATCAGGCCCTGGCCCGCGCGATGAGGTCGGCGCGGGGATCGCTGCCCTCGGCCTCGGCGCGCAGCGCCTCGACCGCCTCCTTGGCGGAGTCGGACAGCTCGGTCGGCACGACGACCTGCACCTTGGCGAGCAGGTCGCCGGTGCCCTTCTTGGTCGCGATGCCCCGGCCCCGGACGCGCAGGACGCGCCCCGACGGGGTGCCCGGGGAGACCTTGACCTTGACGGTGCCACCGTCGAGCGTCGGCACCTGCACGGTCGCGCCGAGAGCGGCCTCGGCGAAGGTCACGGGCAGGTCGACGGTGAGGTTGTCGCCGTCCCGGCCGAAGACCGGGTGGGGGGTGACGGCGACCTTGAGGTACATGTCACCGGCCTCGCCACCCTGCATCGGCGCGGGCATGCCCTTCCCCTTGAGCCGGATCCGCTGGCCGTCCTTCACCCCGGCAGGTATGCGCGTGGTGATCCGGCCGCCGTCCGGCTTGGACAGCGTGACGGTGTCGCCCGCCGCCGCCGACCGGAAGTCGAGCGTGGTGGACGCCTCGACGTCCTGGCCCTTCGGCATACCGCCGCCGTAACCGCGACCGGCGAAGCCGCCCCCGCCCGGGAAGCCCTGGCCCCCGGGCTGGAATCCACCCGGGAAGCCCTGGCCGCCCTGCGAGAAGCCTCCACCGCCGCCGAAGGCGCCGAGCAGGTCCTCCAGGTCGACACCGCCCATGCCGCCCTGACCGCCGGTGCCGAAGCGCACGTTCTGCGCGCCGCCGCCGCCGAACATCTGGGCGAAGACGTCCTCGAAGCCGCCGCCGCCCGCGCCCGGCCCGCCGGAGCCCGCGGTGAAGCGGGCGCCGCCGCCCATGGCACGCACGGCGTCGTACTGCTTGCGCTGCTCGGCGTCGGAGAGCACCGCGTAGGCCTCACCGATGTCCTTGAACTTCTGCTCGGACGCGGCGTCACCCGGGTTGTTGTCCGGGTGGTACTGCCGCGCCAGCTTGCGGTAGGTCTTCTTCAGCTCCTTGGCGTCCACGTCCTTGCTGACGCCGAGGATCGCGTAGAAGTCCTTCTCGAACCAGTCCTGGTTCACCATCGGTGCTCACCTCCTCCTTGGCTGCTCATTCTGGCGACCGACCGCACGGTCTGCGTCGACCGGCCGCGCGGCCGGTGTGCGCAAACCGTGCGGTCGGTCGGGGTATGCCGCATGGGTACGTCCCTCAGCTCGGGTCCGCGACGGCGACGCGCGCGGCGCGCACGACCTGCTCGCCGACCTTGAAGCCGGGCTGCATGACCTGCACGACGGTCATCTCCGTGGTGCCCTCGGGCAGCTCGACCTGCTCGGCCGGCAGGTGCATGAGCGCCTCGTGGACGTTGGGGTCGAAGACGTCGCCGACCGCGCCGACCCGCTCGACGCCGAAGCGGCCCAGGGCCTGCTCCAGCTTGTCGGCGATCGCCGCGAACGGGCTGCCCTCGGTGAGGTCGCCGTGCTCCCGCGCGGAGTGCACGTCGTCCAGCACGGGCAGCAGGGCCTCGACCACGGCACCGGTCGCCCGGCCGCGGTCGGTCTCGCGCTCGCGCTGGGTGCGGTTGCGGAAGTTGACGAACTCCGCCTGCATCCGGCGCATCTCCTCCAGCCGCTCGGCGGCCAGCAGGGTGTCCGGGTGGGTGTCG
The DNA here is from genome assembly GCF_001685415.1 of Serinicoccus hydrothermalis. Taxonomy (NCBI): domain Bacteria; kingdom Bacillati; phylum Actinomycetota; class Actinomycetes; order Micrococcales; family Ornithinimicrobiaceae; genus Serinicoccus; species Serinicoccus hydrothermalis. The sequence continues at coordinate 1,736,183 of NZ_CP014989.1, forward strand.
GTCTCGGTCTGCGGCTCGGTCGCCTCGGCGGCCTCGCCGGCTGCCGGGTCGCCCCCGGCGGGGGTGGTCTGATCGCTCACAGCCTCTGCGCCCTCGTTGTCGGTGGTCTGCCGCAGCCGGCCCGTCTCGGGGTCGATGCGGCGCTTGTCCCGGATGACCGGGCCCTCCCCGGGGCGCTCCTCGTCGGGAGCGCCCTCGGGGTGGGTGCCGTGCGGCTGGTCGGTCACTTGGTGTCCTCGTCGTCGTCGACGACCTCGGCGTCGACGACGTCCTCGTCGGTGCCCTGCTGGGCCCCGGCGTCGGCGCCACCGGGCTCACCGCCCGGGAAGCCGGCCCCGGCACCCGCGCCCGCACCGGCCCCGGCGTCGCCCGCCTCGGACTGCGCGGCATACATCGCCGAACCCATCTTCTGGCTCTCGGTGGAGAGGGTCTCCATCTTGGCCTTGATGTCGTCCAGGCTGGCACCGCTGTCGGCCTTGAGGGCGTCCTTGAGGTCGGTCAGCGCGGTGTTGACCGGGCCACGGGTGTCCGCGGGCACCTGGTCGCCGGAGTCGGAGAGGAACTTCTCCGTCGAGTAGACCAGCTGCTCCGCGGTGTTGCGGGTCTCGGTCTCCTCACGGCGGGCCTTGTCCTCCTCGGCGTGCGCCTCCGCATCCTTGATCATCCGGTCGATCTCGTCCTTCGGCAGCGCCGAGCCGCCGGAGATCGTCATCGACTGCTCCTTGCCGGTGCCACGGTCCTTGGCGGACACGTGCACGATGCCGTTGGCGTCGATGTCGAAGGTGACCTCGATCTGCGGCACGCCACGGGGGGCCGGGGCGATGCCGGTGAGCTCGAAGTTGCCGAGCAGCTTGTTGTGCGCGGCGATCTCGCGCTCACCCTGGTAGACCTGGATGCCCACCGACGGCTGGTTGTCGCTCGCCGTGGTGAAGACCTCGGACCGCTTGGTCGGGATCGCGGTGTTGCGCTCGATGAGGCGCGTCATGATCCCGCCCTGGGTCTCGATGCCCAGGCTCAGCGGGGTGACGTCGATGAGCAGCACGTCCTTGCGGTCGCCCTTGAGGACACCGGCCTGCAGGGCGGCGCCGACGGCGACGACCTCGTCCGGGTTGACGCCCTTGTTGGGCTCCTTGCCGGTCATCTTCTTGACCAGCTCGGCGACCGCGGGCATACGGGTGGAGCCACCCACGAGGACGACGTGGTCGATCTGGTCGACCTTGATCCCGGCGTCCTTGATGACCTGCTCGAAGGGCTGCTTGAGCCGGTCGGTGAGGTCGTTGTTCATCTGCTCCAGCTGGGCGCGGGTCAGCGTCTCGTCCAGGTGGATCGGGCCGTTCTCGCCCATCGAGAGGTACTGCAGGTTGACCGAGGTGCTCGTCCCGGAGGACAGCTCCTTCTTGGCCTGCTCCGCGGCGTCCTTGAGTCGCTGCAGCGCGATCTTGTCCTTGGACAGGTCGACGCCGGACTGGTTCTTCACCGTGGTGACCAGGTGGTCGATGATGCGCTGGTCCCAGTCGTCACCACCGAGCTTGTTGTCACCGTGGGTGGCCTTGACCTGGATGGTCGCGAAGCCGTCGTCGGCGTCCTTGCCCACCTCGAGCAGGGACACGTCGAAGGTGCCGCCACCGAGGTCGAAGACGAGGATGAGTTCGTCCTCCTTGCCCTTGTCGAGGCCGTAGGCGAGCGCCGCGGCGGTGGGCTCGTTGATGATGCGGAGCACGTTGAGGCCCGCGATCTCGCCGGCCTCCTTGGTGGCCTGGCGCTCGGCGTCGTCGAAGTAGGCCGGCACGGTGATCACCGCGTCGGTGACGTCCTCGCCCAGGTAGGCCTCGGCGTCCCGCTTCAGCTTCTGCAGCGTGCGGGCGCTGATCTCCTGCGGGCTGTACTCCTTGTCGTCGATCTTCGTGCTCCAGTCGGTGCCCATGTGGCGCTTGACGGAGCGGACGGTCCGGTCGACGTTGGTGACGGCCTGCCGCTTGGCGACCTCACCGACGAGGACCTCGCCGTTCTTGGCGAAGCTGACGACGGACGGGGTGGTGCGCCCACCCTCGGCGTTGGCGATGATCTCGGGCTCGCCACCGGTCAGCACGGCGACGGCCGAGTTGGTGGTGCCGAGGTCGATTCCGACTGCACGTCCCATGAACTGCTCTCCTTGGTATGTCGTTGCGCACCTCGTGCGCGGGGGTTGACACGTCTGCACTCAACTCTGCTCCGTGGCCGAGGTCTTGTCAACCCGAGGCTCAGTGAAGTTGAGTTCATCAGGCTCAACTACATACCGGCCCCCGTTGTTCCCGCCCGGCCCCCTGCTTCGGCCCCGTCCTCGCGCAACCGGGTCTACCGTGACCCACGTGACCGACTCCCAGCAACCTGCCGAGCAGGGCGGCAGCCTGCTGACCGTGCTCATCGCGCTCGGCGCCAACACGATCATCGCCGTCGCCAAGAGCGTGGCCGCCTTCCTCACCGGGTCGGCCTCGATGGTCGCGGAGGCCTCGCACAGCTGGGCCGACGCGGGCAACGAGATCTTCCTGCTCATCGCCGAGCGGCGCGCAGACAAGGACCCGGACCGGACCCATCCCTTCGGCTACGGCCGCGCGGCCTACGTCTGGTCGATGATCGCGGCCTTCGGCCTGTTCACCGCGGGGTCGATCCTGTCGATCACGCACGGGATCGCCGAGCTGCGCTCCGACGACCCCGGCAGCGACTACCTCATCGCCTACATCGTGCTCGCCATCGCCTTCGTCCTGGAGGGGGTGTCCTTCCTGCAGGCGGTCCGCCAGTCCCGCGAGGGCGCCGCGCGCGCCCAGATGCGCCCGCTGCGCTTCGTCATGGACACCTCCGAGACGACCCTGCGGGCGGTCTTCTTCGAGGACCTCGCCGCGCTCATCGGCATCCTGCTCGCCGCCGGTGGGCTGGTCGCCCACGAGATCACCGGAGAGGCGATCTACGACGCCATCGGATCGATCCTCGTGGGGGTGCTGCTCGGTGCGGTCGCGCTGCTGCTCATCTCCCGCAACATGCAGTTCCTCGTCGGTCAGGCCGTGAGCCCCCGGGTGCGCAAGTTGGCGCTCGACTCGCTGCTCGCCGAGGACTCCATCGAGCGCGTCACCTTCCTCCACCTGGAGTACGTCGGTCCCTCCAAGGTGCTCCTCCTCGCCGCCGTGGACCTCGTGGCGGACGAGACCGAGTCTGTGCTGCAGGTCCACGTGCAGGACATCGAGGACCGGCTGGAGTCGAACCCGCAGGTGGCCCGCGCCATCCTCAGCCTGTCGGCCCCCGGCACCGAGGCGATCACCGGCTGAGCTGGGGCAGACGCACCTCCCGGCGTGCACTTCCCTGCGTCTTGCGCGGGTGACCTGGGGTTTCACGATGCGGGACGCGGAAGTGCGCGCCGGTCGGCACGCTGGGACTCGCCGATGAAGACGCCCGCGTTGCTCGCGCACGGCTTCGGCGTGCTCGCGACCGTGCATGACGCGCTCCGCCGGGCCTCCTTGCCGCGCGCGGCGTCAGAGGTCGGCGTGGCCAACCACGTCGGCGCACTCGAGCTGCCTGCGGCAGTGGCACGCGGCACGGACCGGATCCACCAGTGGGCCGACCCCACCCTCACCGACTACGTCGACCGGGCGCGCCGGCCCCGGGTCGACGACCTCGCCCTCACCGCATGGTTCTGGCTGCTCGAACCAGCAGCCGGCCCGCCCTGGCCACAGCAGGCCGGGCTCGTCGCTGCGTGGTACGAGCGCTACGACGCCGCAGCCGAGGCCGCGACGGCTGCTCACGATCAGCGACCCTGTGACCTAGCATCATGATGCTAGGTTGGGTGCATGAGGACGACGATCACCCTGAGTGATGATGTCGCAGCGGAGGTCGACCGGCTCCGGCGGGAGAAGGGGATCGGCCCGAGCGAGGCGGTCAACTCCCTGGCGCGCCGGGGCATGGCGGCCCCGGAGGAGCCGTCCTCCGGCTACGAGCACCGGTCCACCCGACTCGGGCTCAAGGTCGACGTCCGCAACATTGGCGAGGTCCTCGACCTGCTCGACGAGGCACCGTGATCCTCGACGCCAACATCCTGCTCTACGCCGTCGACGAGGACAGCTCCTACTGGCGGCCCGCCTCCCGTTGGCTCACCGATGCACTCCGCGGCCACGAACGGATCGGGCTGCCGTGGCAGAGCATCGGCGCCTTCCTGCGGATCTCCACCCACCCCCGGATCGCCGAGCGTCCCTTGTCGGCCGCCGCAGCGCAGGAGTATGTGGACCGCTGGCTCGCCGCTCCTCCGGTGTGGGTCCCTCCTGCCACCGAGCGCACGGTCGAGGCCTATGCCCACCTCGCCGGTACCCATCACATCACCGGCAACCTCGTGCCCGATGCCCAGCTCGCTGCACTGGCTCTGGAGCTGGGCGTCGCCGTCGTCTCGGCGGACTCCGACTTCGCCCGCTTCCCCGAGGTCCGGTGGCTCAACCCCCTCGCGAGCACTGGCTAGTCTCTCCGGCATGGCCCACGGAACCCACGACCACGGCGACGACCCCCGCAACGAGGACATCCTCATCTGGGTCAACGGCGACCTCAAGCCGCGGGCCGAGGCGGTGGTCTCGGTCTTCGACTCCGGCTTCGTCCTCGGCGACGGGATCTGGGAGGGGATCAGGGTCCACGACGGCCAGCCCGTCTTCTGGGAGCAGCACCTCGACCGGCTGCTCGAGGGCGCCGCGGCGATCATGCTCGACATCGGGATGACCCGGGAAGAGCTGCGGGCCGCGGTCGAGGACACCCTGCGCGCCAACGAGATGCGCGACGGCGTCCACATCCGGCTCATGGTCTCCCGCGGGGTGAAGTCGACGCCCTACCAGGACCCCCGCGTCACCGTCGGCCCGGCGACGGTGGTCATCATCCCCGAGCACAAGGAGCCGCTGCCGGCCACGGTGCGCGACGGGATCACCCTCTTCACCACGCACGTGCGCCGCGCGACGCCCGACACCCTGGATCCCAAGCTCAACGCGCACAGCAAGCTCAACGACATCACCGCCTGCATCCAGGCATACACCGCCGGCGCCGACGAGGCGCTCATGCTCGACCCGCACGGCTTCGTGGCGACCTGCAACAGCACCCACTTCTTCGTCGTCAAGGGCACGCCGGAGGAGCCAGAGGTCTGGACCAGCGACGGCCGCTTCTGCCTGGCCGGCATCACCCGAGCCAACGTGCTGCAGGTCTGCCGCGACCGCGGCCTGCCCGCGCAGGAGCGGACCTTCAGCCTCACCGACGTCTACAGCGCGCAGGAGGCCTTCGTCACCGGCACCTTCGCCGGCGTGGTCCCGGTGCGCTCGGTCGACGGCCGCACCATCGGCACCGGCGCGCGCGGCCCGGTCGTGGAGCGGCTCCAGGGCTGGTATGCCGAGCACGTCGCCGCCGACGCCGCCCGCCGGAGCGCCTCGTGACTGTCCGCATCGCCATGTGGTCCGGGCCTCGCAACATCTCGACCGCGATGATGCGCTCCTGGGAGAACCGCCCGGACAGCGAGGTCTTCGACGAGCCGTTCTACGCGGCATACCTGCAGCGCACCGGCATCCACCACCCCGGTCGCGAGGACGTCATCGCCTCCCAGCCGACGGACCCCGCCGAGGTCGCGCGCCGGCTCCTGGCGCCCACGGAGGCGGTGGTGTCCTACTCCAAGCAGATGACCCACCACTACCTCGACGGCGACGACCTCACCTGGGCGGGGCAGGTGCGCAACGTGCTGCTCATCCGCGACCCCGCCGAGGTGGTCTCCTCCTACGTCCGCTCCCGCGAGTCCTGCGTCCCGGAGGACATCGGCCTGCTGCAGCAGCGCACGCTCTCGGACCTGCTCGGGTCGCCACCGGTCATCGACGCGGCGGACTTCCTGCGGGCACCCGAGGCATACCTGCGCTGGCTGTGCGAGTGGCTCGGCATCGACTTCACCGACCGGATGCTCACCTGGCCGGCGGGCCCGCGCGACTCCGACGGCGTCTGGGCGCCGCACTGGTATGCCGCCGTCGTCGCCTCGACGGGGTTCGCGCCCTACCGGCCGCGCGAGGTGGAGCTGAGCGAGCACGACGCGGCGGTCGCCGAGGCGTGCCGGCCGGCCTACGAGGAGTTGCGCGAGCGGGCCCTGCGCCTCTGAGTCCTAGGCCTGCAGCAGCTTGGCCGCCCGCTCGCCGATGACGACGCTCGGGGCGTGCGTGTGCCCGCGGATGATCTCGGGCATGACCGAGGCGTCGGCGACGAGGAGCCGCTCGACGCCGCGCACCCGCAGCTCCGGGTCGACCACGGAGTCGGGGTCGGAGCCCATGCGGGCGGTCGAGGTGGGGTGGTAGAGCGTGTGCGCGTGCTGCTCGAGCGCCACGACGGCGCGCTCGGTCGGCGAGATCTTCTCGCCCTCGACGGGGCGGACGAAGGTCCCGTCGGTCACGGCACGAAGTGCGGGCGAGTCGAGGATCCGCTGCGCGATCGCGAGGCCCGCCAGCATGGTCGCGCGGTCCGCGCCCTCGGGGTCGCTGAGGTAGCGGGGGTCGATGACCGGGTGCGCGAAGGGGTCGACCGAGGCGAGGGCGATCGTGCCGCGGCTCTCCGGCTGGAGCAGGATCGGGCCGAGCGTCAGCCCATGCTCGGGGATGCCGTGCAGCCCCTCGTCGGCATACGCCACCGGGGCCCAGATCAGCTCCAGGTCCGGCTCGGCCAGCTCGGGCCGCGAGCGCACGAAGCCGTAGGCCTCGGCGACGTTGGACGTGAGCATCCCGCGGCGCCGCAGCAGGTAGCGCGCCAGGTTGGCCACCGAGGTGGCCGAGGCCAACGTGTCCGCCGAGGTGCGCGGGATGAGCCCGCTGACCAGGTGGTCGCGCAGGTTCTTGCCCACCTCGGGGGCGTCGACGACGACCGGTATGCCGTGCTCCTGCAGCTCATCCCTGGCACCGATGCCCGAGAGCATGAGCAGCTGCGGCGTGTTGACCGCGCCGCCGCAGAGCACGACCGCCTGGCGGGCGGTGGCCGTGCGCGTGACCCCGCCGACGGCATACTCCACACCGGTCGCGACCCGTCCCTCGAGGAGCACCCGGGTCACGTGGGCTCCGGTGCGGACCTCGAGGTTCTGGCGGCCCGCTGCCGGCTTGAGGTATGCCCGCGCCGTGCTCGAGCGCGCGCCGCGCCGCTGCGTCACCCGGGTCCGGGCGAAGCCGTCCGGTGCGTGCGGGTTGGCCTCCTCGACCGCGTACCCGGCCTCGGCGGCGGCCCGCAGCAGCCGGTCGGTGAGAGGGCTGGGGTCGCGCTGGTCCTCGACCGACACGAGGGTGGACTCCAGCAGGGGCGCGACCTCGTCCGGCCCCCAGGTCGGACCGGCCAGCTGAGCCCAGCGGTCGTAGTCGGCCGCGAAACCCGGCACCCACATCATCGCGTTGAGTGATGAGGACCCGCCCAGCACCTTGCCGCGCGGCCAGTAGATCGAGCGGCCCGCGAGCCCGGGCTGGGGCGTGGTGCGGTAGTTCCAGTCCGCCGAGGACTCGAAGAGCCGCGAGAAGGCGGCCGGGATGTGGATGTCAGGCGAGCGGTCACGGCCACCCGCCTCCAGCAGCAGCACCCGGCGCGAGCCGTCCGAGGTCAGCCGGTGCGCGACGACGGCGCCCGCCGACCCTGCTCCCACGACGACGACGTCGAAGGCCTCCTCTGCGCTCACGGGCACCAAACTAGCCCGGGCTCAACGCCGAGGTCCCCGATCCGGACGGGCGCGCCGGCGACACGCCTCTGAGACGGTATGCCGGTGACCAGACCGACGCTCCACCTCATGGTCGGGCTTCCGGGCACCGGCAAGACTGGGTGCCGACGTCGCGCTGTGCTACCTGGAGCTCGAGCCGGCCGAGCAACGCCGCCGGCTGGACGCCCGTCAGGTCGACGCACCGCAGACCACCTGGCCCATGTCCGAGGAGGAGCTGCGCGGGTGGGCAGACGCGTTCCAGGTCCCGACACCTGGCGAGCTGGACGGCACCGAGCCCATCGACGAGCCGCCACAGGGATTCACGAGCTGGGCCTCCTGGCGCGCCCACCGCTGGCCGCCCTCCCTGCCGTGACCGGTCGGCCCTGGCCCGTCGTGACCGACGGTCGTCCCACCCTGCGGTGACCAGCGATGTTGCGTATACTGGCAGGTGACGCTCGGGGGTGCGCGTCAGGGAATTCTCAGGGATGGTCTCTACCGTGGGAAAGGTTATGGTCTCTTTTCGTCGTCTCACCAGCCTGCCGGTGCTCATCGGCGCGCTGGTCCTGGTGACGTACCTCGCGGCGGCTCCGCTGCGCGAGTTCGACCGTTCCCTGCACGGCTTCTGGTCCGACGAGCTGACCCCGCGCTGGACCGACTTCCTCGACCAGGTGCCCAACGCCGTGGCGGGTCAGGCCGTCTGCCTGCCGGTTCTGCTGCTCGTGGCCTTCACCCTGGCCTGGAAGCACCGCACCTGGCGGCCCGTCCTCATCGCGGGCGCGACCGAGGCCGGGTTCTACGGCGTGGTCGGCGGTCTCAAGCTGGTCCTGGCGCGCACGTCCCCGAAGGCCGACGACGTCTCCGGACGCTTCTTCAACGGCGGCGCCGAGGAGCACGGGTGGTACGGCATGACCTACCCCTCCGGTCACGCCGCCGAGGCCATCCTCATCTACGGCGCGGCGGCCTACCTCCTCGTCGTCTACTCGCGCCCGGACTCGCGGCTGCGGCGCCGGCTCGGCTGGGCGATGACGCTCATCACCATCAACGCCGTCGCCGTCGCCTACTACCTCGGCTACCACTGGCCCTCGGACCTCATCGGCGGGATGCTCACCGGCGCCGTCGTGCTGCGGGTCATCATCGACGTCGACCAGTGGCTGGCCCGTCGCCGGGCACGCGCCGCGTGGCAGCGTCTCGAGCGGACCCGCGAGGCCGCTCCCGTGGCCCCGCGCCCGGCGCCGACCCCGGTCGGTGCCGCCAGCCCCGCTGCGGCGCCCGCCCCCGTCCCGCCGCGCATACCGGCCGGGCACGGTCACCGCGAGCACGACCGCGAGCCCGAGCTCGTCCCCTAGCCTGACCCGGTGAGCCGCACCGACACCGACGCCCTCGTCGTCGGTGGTGGTCAGGCCGCGCTCGCCGCCTCCTACTACCTGCGTCGGCAGGGTGTGGAGCACGTCCTGCTCGACGCGGCACCGGACCCCGGCGGCGCGTGGCGGCACACCTGGCCCTCGCTGCGGCTCTTCTCCCCCGCCGCATACTCCTCACTACCGGGCTGGCGCATGCCCCCGACCGAGGGCGAGGAGAACCCGGACGCGGGTCACGTCATCGACTACCTCACCCGCTACGAGGAACGCTACGACGTGCCCGTCCGGCGCCCCGTGCGCGTGCTCGACGTGCGGCGCCGCGGCGAGGGCTTCGAGGTGAGCACCGACTCCGGGAGCTGGCGGGCCCGCGCGGTCGTCGGGGCGACCGGCACGTGGTCGCGACCCTTCGTCCCGGCGGTCCCGGGACTCGCCGACTTCCGGGGTCTGCAGCTGCACAGCGGGGGGTATGCCGGTCCGCGCGCGTTCGCGGGGAAGCGCGTCCTCGTCGTCGGCGGGGCCAACTCCGGCGCCCAGATCGCGACCGACCTCCTGCCCGTCGCGGAGGTGACGTGGGCGACCCTCGGGGAGCCGCGCTACCTGCCGGACCACGTCGACGGGCGCGAGCTCTTCCGGGTCGCGAGCGCCCGGCTGCGCGGGGAGGGCGAGGGCGTCGGCAGCCTGGGCGACATCGTCGCCGTGCCCCCGGTGCGCGAGGCCCGGGACCGTGGCTCGCTCGTGCCCGGCCCCATGGTGCGCGGGCTCACCCGCGACGGGGCCGTGGGTGCGGACGGGGTCGAGCGGCCGGTCGACGCGGTGATCTGGTGCACCGGCTTCCGGCCCGAGTTGTCCTGGCTGTCCGGCATCGAGGTGCCGCGGCGCGAGGGACGCCCGGTCACCGACGGCACCCCAGTGGTGCCCGACGTGCCGGGCCTCTTTCTCCTCGGCTACGGCGACTGGTGCGGCGCCGCGTCGGCGACCCTCATCGGCGTCGGCCAGTGGGCCCGGCTCGCCGCGGAGCGGATCAGAGCTGCTTGACGACGCGCGCAGGGTTGCCGACCGCCACCACGTCGGCGGGCAGGTCCTTGGTGACCACGGCACCGGCCCCGACGACGGTGTTGTCGCCGATCGTGACGCCCGGGCAGACGATGACGCCCCCGCCGAGCCAGACGTTGTCGCCGAGCGTGATCGGCTCGGCGGCCTCCAGCTTGTCCCGGCGCGGCTCCGGGTCGATCGGGTGCGTCGGGGTGAGCAGCTGGACGTTGGGCCCGATCTGGCAGTCGGCGCCGATGGTGATCGGCGCGACGTCGAGCAGCACCAGCCCGAAGTTGGCGAAGGTGCGCGGCCCCACCCGGACGTGGGTGCCGTAGTCGACGTAGATCGGCGGCTTGAGATAGGCGTCCTCCCCCAGCTCGCCCAGCAGCTCCTCGAGCACGGGGCGGGCGGTGTCGGGGTCCTCGACGGTGCGCCGGGCATACTCCGCCTGCAGCCGCGTCGCCAGCTGCGCCAGCCGGGCGTTGTCCGGGTCGTCGGCGATGTAGAGGTCGCCGGCGAGCATGCGCTCCCGGTTGGTGCGGTCGTCCCCGGCGAAGTAGTCCTTCATGCCCGCGACGCTACCGGTCGCCGACCTCAGTCCCCGGTCGGAACTGCGGCGGGGCGCATCGTCCAGCTGGCGAGCAGGGCGAGCTGCTCCGCCGCCGGGCTGTCCGGCGCCGCGGTGTAGACGTTGATCCGCTGGCCGCCGTCGCCGGGCAGCTCCATCGCCTCGAAGTCCAGGCTGATCTCGCCGACGAGGGGGTGCCGGAAGCGCTTGGTCCCGGTGCGGTGGTAGCGCACGTCGTGCCGCGCCCAGAGCTGCCGGAACGGCTCGCTGCGCGTGGACAGCTCCCCGATGAGGTCCTGCAGCACCTTGTCGTGGGCGTCCTTCCCGGCCTCGGCACGCAGGAAGGCCACCGCGTCGTGCTGGATCTTCTCGAAGTCGACGAAGAAGTCGGGCGCGGCCGGCGACAGGAAGACGAAGCGGGCGGTGTTGGGCATACCCTCGCCGGTCCACTCGTAGACCGGCGCGTAGAGCGCACGCCCCAGCTCGTTGCTCGCGAGCACGTCGAAACGCCCGTTGCGCAGGTAGGCCGGCACCGGCATGAGGTCGAGCATCCGCTGGATCGTCGGGCGGACGCGGGTCGGCGTGGGCCGCCGGCGCGAGGGGCGGCGCGTCGTCGCCGTCTGCACCAGGCGGTAGAGGTGGTCGCGCTCGGCGTCGTCGAGCTGCAACGCGTGGACCAGCCCCTCGAGCACGCCGTCGCTCACCGCGCCGACGTTGCCGCGCTCGAGCCGCGTGTAGTACTCCACGCTGATCCCGGCCAGCAGCGCGACCTCCTCGCGCCGCAGCCCGGTGACGCGACGGTGCGCGCCGTAGACGGGCAGCCCTGCCTGCTCGGGCGTGATCCTTGCCCGGCGGGTGGCGAGGAAGTCGCGGATGTCGTCCTTGGTGCTCACCCCTCCACGGTATGCCGGTGCGCCGGGCGTGCCAGGTCCTGGCGGTACCCCTCTCGTCCGGGTCTGCCACGCGCCCGCACCCGGCGGGAGGGTGGAGGCATGGCCACACCCCTCCCCCGACCGGACACCTCTTCCGTCCGCCCCTCTCCCCGACCGGACACCCCTTCCGTCCGCACCTCTCCCGACCCGACACCCTCGCAGAGCCGGGCGATCCTCGCGATCATCCTCGTGAGCTACTTCCTCATCCTGCTCGACAACGCGGTCGTCTTCACCGGCCTGCCGGCGATCGAGGCGGGCCTCGGACTGAGCGGGGCCGGACTGTCCTGGGTGCAGGACGCCTACACCCTGGTCTTCGGCGGGCTCCTGCTGCTCGGCGCGCGGCTCGGCGACCTGCTCGGACGCCGCCGCGTCTTCGTCGCCGGGCTCGCGATCTTCGTGCTCGCCTCGAGCCTCATCGGGCTGGCGCCGACCGGCACCTGGCTCATCGCGGCCCGGGCGCTGCAGGGCGTCGGCGCCGCGATCGTGGCGCCCTCGTCGCTGTCACTGCTCATGGCGAGCTTTCCCGAGGGCGAGGCGAGGTCGAGGGCCGTCGCCGCGTATGCCGCGACCGCCGGCATCGGCGCGAGCCTCGGGATGCTCGTGGGCGGGGCGGCCGCGAGCTGGGTCTCCTGGCGGGCCGGCTTCTTCATCAACCTGCCGATCGGCGCGGCGATGATCGCGCTCGCGCCCCGCTTCCTGCCGGAGACGCCCGTGCGCCGGGGCGCCTTCGACCTGCCCGGGGCCCTGCTCGCCACAGCAGGCACCGGCGCGGTGGTACTGGGCGTCATCGAGTCCGCCGGGCGCGGTTGGGACGACCCGCTGGTCCTCGGCTCGCTCGCGGTCGGCGCTGCGCTCGTCATGCTGCTCGTCGCGCACGAGCGGCGCGCCCCCGAGCCGATCCTGCCGCTGCGGCTCTTCGCCGACCGACGCCGCACGTCGGCATACCTCGCGCGCATGCTCTACTCGGCGCGATGATCGGCTTCTTCTACTTCACGACCCAGTTCCTGCAGGGCGTGCTCGGGTTCACCCCGCTGCAGGCCGGGCTCGGGTTCCTTCCGATGACCGTGGTCAACTTCGCCGTCGCGAGCGCGGTGCCGCGGCTGCTGCGACGCCTCGACCCGGGGGTGCTTCTGACGCTAGGCGTCGCGGTCACCCTCGCGGGCACGGGCTGGCTGTCGCTGGCCGAGCCGGGTGCGGGCTACCTGCTCCCCGTCGCCGCACCGATGGTGCTCGTGGGCGCCGGCCAGGGGCTGGCCTTCGCGCCGCTGACCTCCTTCGGCATCGTCGACGCGCCGGCGCAGGAGGCCGGCGCCGCCTCCGGCCTGGTCAACACCTTCCACCAGCTCGGTATGGCGCTGGGCCTGGCCGTCCTGGTGGCGCTCACCGCCTCGGTCGCCGAGCCGGTGGCCGAGTTCGGCCTCGCGCTGCGCGGTGCGACCGCCCTGCTGAGCCTGAGTCTGCTCGTCGTGCTGGCCGGGCTGCTCCCGGCGCACCGCGCGGCGCTGGCCACCACGCATACCCCGCAACACAGGAGGATCACGAGATGAGCACCACGGACCAGGGCTGGAGCCCGCAGGACCTCGACCGGATCGGCGGTGCCGAGGAGCTGGAGCTGGCGACACGGCGCGACGACGGGTCACTGTCGACGTTCACGATCATGTGGGTGGTGCGCGCGGGCGACGACCTCTACGTCCGCTCGGCGCGCGGCCCGGCGGGCGCGTGGTGGCGGCGGGCGCTGCGCCACGGCGAGGGCGTCGTGCGTGCCGGTGGCGGCGAGCGCGAGGTGACCTTCGAGCACCTGGCGGCCGGCAACGCGGCCCATCCGGCGATCGACGCGGCCTACCACGCGAAGTACGACCGCTACGGCCCGCGCATCGTCGGCAGCGTGGTCGGCCCGTCTGCCGCCCAGGTCACGCTCCGGCTGCTGCCGGCCGATCGGGGCTGAGCGCGCGGCTGTCCTCTGACATGCTCGCAGGATGAGCGACATCGCGAGCAAGGCCACCGAACTCCTCCGGCTGCACCACACCGGCGAGACCCTCGTGCTGCCCACCGTGTGGGATGCCTGGTCCGCCCGGGCGGTCGCCGACGCCGGCTTCCCGGCGCTGAGCATCGGCAGCCACCCGGTCGCCGACTCGCGCGGGCAGCAGGACAACGAGGGGATGACGCTCGACGACGCCCTGGACAGCGTCCGGCGCATCGCCGCCGCGGTCGACATCCCGGTCACGGCTGACGTGGAGTCCGGCTACGACACCCCCGCGGTCGAGCTGGTGGGGCGGGTGCTCGACGCCGGCGCGGTCGGGATCAACGTCGAGGACACGGTGCACAGCGAGGGCCGGCTGCGCGAGGTCGCCGAGCACGCCGACTACATCGCGGCGCTGCGGACGGCGGCGGACGAGGCCGGTGTCGAGCTCGTCATCAACGCGCGCACCGACGCCTTCATGGGCGCGGTGGTGGAGTATGCCGACCCGCTCGCCGAGGCGGTCACCCGGCTGCGCGCGTGCGAGGAGGCCGGCGCCCGCTGCGTCTACCCAGTCCGGGTGCCCGACGCCCGCTCGCTGGAGACGCTCCTCGCCGAGCTGCACGGCCCGGTCAACATCACGGCCCACCCGGTCGACGGCGCACCCTCGGGGTCGATGGACGAGCTGCGTGCGGCCGGCGTCCACCGCGTCACCTTCGGGCCGCTGCTCCAGGCGAGCCTCGGCGAGAGGCTCACCGAGCTGGTGCGCGGCTGGCGCTGAGCGCCTCCCGCGACCTCGGGCGACGGTCATCGTCCAACCCCGCTATCATCGGCGCATACCGATAAAAGAAGGATGATGACCACCGCCTCCCTCGCGCCCACCGACGCCTCGGTCGCCGCCGCGGCGCTGTTCCACGGACTGAGCGACCCGTCGCGGGTCTCGATCCTGCGCCACCTGCTCCTGGGGGAGCACAACGTCCGCGAGCTCACCGACCACCTGGGCCTCGCACAGTCGACCGTGTCCGGGCACCTCGCCTGCCTGCGCGGCTGCGGCCTCGTGACCTCCCGCACCGTCGGCCGCTCCTCGCGGTTCAGCGTCACCGACCCCACCCTGGTGAATGCCCTCTTCGCCGCGACCGAGGACGTCCTCGCGGTGACCGGCGAGGCCGTGGTGCTGTGCCCGTCGAGCGGGCCGGGAGCCACCCCGTGACCTCGCTGGAGCTGCTCACCCCCGGCGCCGCCGCGCGACGGCGCACGCTGCAGCGGCGGGCCAGACTGCTCGCCCTGGCCTCGGTGGTCTACAACGTCGTCGAGGCGGTCGTGGCGGTCGCCGCGGGGCTGGTCGCGGGATCCGTCGCCCTCGTCGGCTTCGGGCTGGACTCCGTGGTCGAGGTGAGCAGCGGGCTCATCGTGCTGTGGCAGTTCAGCCACCGGCTCCCCGAGGAGCGCGAGCGGCAGGCCCTGCGGATGATGGCCATCGCCTTCTTCGCCCTGGCCACCCTCGTCTCGGTGGAGTCGGTGCGGGCGCTGGTCTCGGGGCGCGAGGCGGAGACCTCGCTGGTGGGGATCGGCATCGCGGTCGCCTCCCTCGTCATCATGCCGGTCCTCTCCTGGGCGCAGCGCCGGACCGGCCGGGCGCTCGGCTCCAACGCCGTGGTCGCCGACGGCACCCAGACCCTGCTGTGCACCTACCTGTCCGCCGTGCTGCTCGTCGGGCTGCTGCTCAACGCGACGCTCGGCTGGTCCTGGGCCGACCCGCTGGCCGGGCTGGTCATCGCCGGCATCGCCCTGCGCGAGGGGATCCTCGCCTGGCAGGGCAAGGGCTGCTGCGCCTCGTCGGGTGGCGGGTGCGGCTGCTCCGGCGGCACCTGCAGCTGCTGAGCAGCGCGCCGCTCAGGCGCCGAGGTCGCGGCGACGTCGGCGCAGCGTCCGCACCAGGTCGCCACGGCGCCTCGGGTCGAGGCCGATCGCGCCTGCCTCCACCTCGTCGACGACCTGCTCCGTGACGAGGAGCACGTCGTCCAGACTCCGGGTGGCCGCCCGCTCGGGCAGCCTGACGGTCTCCGCGAACTCGAGGAAGGCCTTGCGGGTCAGGTTCTCGCGGCGTCCTGCGAGGGGCAGTGCCGCCGTGGGGTCGCCGTAGGGCACGGTGCTGGGCACGTCATACATCGGCGACACCCGCCACTCACCGGAGCGCTGGAGGACGGAGAGGTTCTTGGCGTGCAGGTCGCCGTTGCCGGTCGCCCAGGCGTAGGCGAGCTGGGTGAAGACGGCCCGGAGCGCGACGGGGCGGGCAGCGGTGACCGCGGCGACGCCGCGCGCGAGCGTCTCGCTGGTCGTGGCGTACTTGTCGGCGGGGTAGAGCCCCAGGAGCTGGGCGCCGTCCTCGACCGCCAGCCGCCGCATCTCCCCGGTCGGCGTCACCTCGCGGTCGAACCGCTCGACGAGCAGCGCCGGTCGCTCGTGGCGGTCGTGCACCACCCGCGCGCTCGCCACCGGGTGACGCAGCCGTCGGGCCAGACCGAGGAAGTAGGCCTCGTTCGCGACGACGTGCGGGAACTCGGGAACCTCGAACTTGAGCAGGTAGCCGCGGCCGTCGTGGACCAGGGGAAGGCTGAGCATCCGCCCCGACACCTTGTCCTGCACCCCCGCCAGCGCGCTGGGGTCCCCCACCCCGGCCTGCTCCAGGAGGTCGGAGAAGTCGAGCTCGGCGAAGCTCGCCGTGGAGGACGTCGTGGCGACCACAGGTTCGCCGACGTCGGGCGCCCACCCCTCGGGCAGCACCCGCACGTCGCCCACCGGGTCCGCGCCGACGGCCAGCAGCAACGACATGTCGTCGTCGGCACTCGTCTTGACCGACCGTCGCAGTGCCGTGAGCCTGCGACCCTCGGGCAGCAGGTTGGCGAAGAACGGCGGCACGGCGCCGCCCGCTCGGACCACAGGCTCGTCCGTCAGCGGCAGCGTGGTCGCGACCGGGGGTCCGCCCTCCTCCAGGTATGCCTGGTCGTAGCGGAAGGTCACCGTGCCGTCGGCACGCTCCAGGGTCGCCGCCGGGCGGCCCGCCTTGAGCACCTGTGCCCGCCGGACGTCGCGGGGGTCGATCGCCTGCCTCACGGGCGGGACGCACCCGCGGATCGGACCTGCACGAGGAGCTCGAGACCGAGCACGTCGAGCACCCGCTGCAGCAGGTCCAGCCGCACCGACGGCTTGCCCGACTCGAGCTCGCGGACGAAGCGCTCCGAGACCCCGGCGAGGTCGGCCACGTCGGCCTGGCGAAGCCCCAGCGCACGGCGTCGTTCCACCATCACGGCCGCATCCATGTCCCACCTCCGACCGGCACGATCCTGCCGGTTGGGCCAGCATGGCACGATTCTTGACGACTCACCACCCTGATCGGCAAAAGAATGCCGATGAGACCGTCTCAGGGGCGTGAACCGACCATCGACGCCTCGACCGGCATGATCGTGCCGGTCTGCGTCGGTCCCTGGGTCGGACGACGGGCGCGTCAGCACCTTAAGGTGACGTGCGTGGAGCAGCAGCCTCGATCCCTGGTGAGCGACACGGCCCTGGTCTTCGAGGGCGGCGGGATGCGGGCGTCATACACCTCGGGGTTGGTCGTGACCCTGCTCGAGGCGGGCATCGACCTCGGCTGGGTGGGCGGGATCTCGGCCGGCGCGAGCAACACCTGCAACACCCTGTCGCGCGACGCGTGGCGCGCGCGTCAGAGCTTCACCGACTTCGCCGCGGATCCGCGCTTCGGGGACTGGCGCAGCTTCGCCCGGGGCCGTGGGTGGTTCGACGCAGAGTACATCTACGAGCAGACCTCGCTGCCGGACCAGGCGCTGCCCTTCGACTTCGAGACCTTCCTCGCGCACCCGGCGAAGGTGCGGATCGGCGCCTTCGACGCGCTCAGCGGGGAGCAGGTCTACTGGGGCAGGGACGATCTCGCGACGATGCGCGACCTCATGGTCCGGGTCCGGGCGTCGTCGACGATGCCGGTCGTCATGCCGCCGGTGACGATCGACGGGCGGGTCTACGTCGACGGCGCGCTCGGGCCGTCCGGGGGCATACCGCTGGACGCGGCGCGGGCCGACGGCTTAGAGAAGTTCCTCGTCGTGCTGACGCAGGAGCGCGGCTACGTCAAGGGGCGCCAGCGGGGGCAGGGCTTCCTGCGGCGGCACTTCCGGCGCTTCCCCGCCGTGCCGGACGCGATGGCGCTGCGGGCCGACCGCTACAACGCGGTGCGGGAGGAGCTGTGGGAGCTCGAGGCGAGCGGGGCGGCATACCCCTTCGTGCCGGAACGGATGCCCGTCGGCAACGGCGAGCGCGACATCACCAAGCTGCGCGCCAGCTACGACGCCGGCCTCGCGCAGGCCCGCCGCGAGCTCCCCGCGATCCGCGACTTCCTCGGCCTCGCCTGACCCCGACCGGCCGCACGGTTTGCGTCGACCGGCCGCACGGTTTGCGGCGCACCGACCGCACGGTTTGCGCACACCGGCCGCACGATTTGATCCTCCGAAGCAAAGTGCGCGGCCAGTCGACACAAAGTGCGCGGTCGGTCAGACCAAAGTGCGCGGCCAGTCGACACAAAGTGCGCGGCCGGTCCGTTGCTCGAGGGTCGGGTCAGGTGTCCAGGAAGTCTCGGAGGAGGTCGACGAGGGCGGCGGGGGCGACCTCGTTGAGCGCGTGGCCGGCGCCGTCCACGATGCGCAGTCGCGCCCCCGGTATGCCGTCGGCCAGCGCCCGCGCACCCGGCTGGCTGGTCTTGTCCTTCGCGCCCACGAGCACGAGGGTCGGCGCCTGCACCTGGGGTAGGGCGTCGGTGAGGTCGGCCGCGCGCGTCACCTCCATCGCCTGCAGCAGCCGCTCCTTGGAGACGCCCGCCTCGGCCAGCCGGGAGGCGGGCATGAGCTTGAGCGCGGCGCCCTGGACGCGCAGGGCCATGCGCGGCGGGCGCACCTGGCCTCCGATGAGCACGAGCCGGCGCACCCGCTCGGGGAAGTCCGCCGCGAGCCGCGTGGCCACCATCGCGCCGTAGGACAGCCCGCACAGGTCGACCTGCTGCATCCCCTCGAGCATGAGCTGCTGGTCCAGCGCCGCGGCGGAGTCGGCGAGCGGAACCACCTGCTTCTCGGTCGGTCGCAGGCCCGGCACCCACGGCGTGAGCAGCCGCCGGCTGCCGTAGAGCGAGACGACGACGTCCTCCCACGCCATCGGCGCCTGGCCCTCCGCGTGCAGCAGCACCAGGGGCGTCGGGTCGACCGCGCCGGACTCCTGCGGCTCCTCGCTCATCGCTCGTCCGCCGCGGCCTGGTCGTCGGCGGCCTGGGCGGCGGCCGCGTCACCGGCGGCCTCCCGCTCCTCCTCCGCCTTGCTCTCGGGCTCCTTGTGCTCGGGCTCCTCGGCGTCCTCGCCCTCCCCCGTCCCGTGCGGGTCGCTGACGCAGAACTCGTTGCCCGCCGGGTCGACCATGACGGTCCAGCCGAAGTCGTCCACGTCGTGGGTCCGCACCACGTCGGCACCGAGCTCCACGAGCCGCGCGACCTCCGGGGCACGCTCGCCGCCGGACAGGTCGAGGTGGATCCGGTTCTTGCCGGGCGAGACCTCGTCCACCCGCTGCAGCCCGATCGCCGGCTCGCCCTTGAGCACGACGAAGTCGTCCCAGTCGAAGGCCACCTCCGTGCGGAGCGCCTGGGTCCAGAACTCGACCATCGGCTTCAGGTCGTCGCAGTCGATCGTCACCATGTGCACGCTCAGCATGCGCCCATCGTGTCAGGTCGCGCCCGTGGTCCGTCGGAATGCCTCGGCACCGCTCCCCGTTGACGCCCATAACAGCTGAATCCGACGAAAGGACGTCACCGTGCCCACTCGTTCCGCCCGCACCGCCTGGACCGGCTCCCTGCAGGACGGCTCCGGCAAGGTCGAGCTCACCAGCTCCCAGCTCGCCACCTACGACGTCTCCTTCCCGACGCGCAGCGCCGACTCCGCCGACGGCAACACCTCCCCCGAGGAGCTCATCGCCGCGGCGCACTCCGCCTGCTACGCGATGCAGCTGTCCGCGTTCGTCGCCGAGGCCGGCGGCACGCCGCAGGCGCTGGACGTCTCGGCCGACGTCTCGCTCGGCGAGGACCCCTCGGACGGCGGTTTCAAGCTCACCGGGATCACGCTCACCGTTCGCGGTGAGGTCGACGGTATCGACGAGGCCGCCTTCCAGAAGGCCGCCGAGGACGCCAAGGCCGGCTGCCCGGTCAGCAAGGCGCTCACCGGCGTCGAGATCACCCTGGACGCCGCGCTGGAGTCCTGAGCCCCTCCTCGACCGGACACCCCTTCCGTCCGTCCTCACGCCGGACGGAAGGGGTGTCCGGTCGGGGGTCTGGGATGCTGCGAGGTATGCCGACCCACCAGCGCAGCGGGCACGTCGCCGTCGACCGGGGCCCGGACGGCGTCGCGCACGTCCGCCTCTCCCGGCCGGACAAGCTCAACGCCCTCACCCTGGCCATGCTCGACGACCTCGTCGGTGCCGCGCGCAGCCTCGGCCGCGACGAGGGCGTCCGTGCCGTCGTGCTCACCGGGGAGGGCCCGGCCTTCTGCGCCGGGCTCGACCTGCACGCCGCCCTCACCGACCCGGTCGGCATCGGCACCCGCTTCCTGCCCCGGCCCTGGCGCGGCACCAACATCTTCCAGGAGGCCTGCTGGGCCTGGCGCCGGCTGCCCGTGCCGGTCGTGGCCGCGGTCCACGGGCACTGCCTCGGCGCAGGCATCCAGCTCGCGCTCGGCGCCGACCTGCGCACCTCCACCCCTGACGCGTCCTGGTCGGTCCGCGAGGTGCGCTGGGGGCTCGTGCCCGACATGACCGGCATCCGCTCGCTCGCCGAGCTCGTCGGCGTCGACGTCGCCAAGGAGCTCACCCTCAGCGGCCGGCTCGTCCCCGGCGGCGAGGCCCACGAGATGGGCCTGGTCACCCGCACCGGCACCGACCCGGTCGCCGAGGCCCGCACCCTGCTCGAGCCGATGCTCGGACACGACCGCACGGCCCTGGCCCGCGCCAAGCGGCTCTTCACCACCTCCTGGCACTCCTCCCCGCGGGCCACCTTCGCCCGCGAGCGCCGTGCCCAGCTCGGGCTGCTCGCCCGCCTCGCGGGCGACCGCAGCGGCCTCCCCGGCGGCACCCGACCCACGACCAGCGGCGAAGGTGCCGGTCGAGGTGCGGCCGGGCATACCCCCTGACAGGCTGTGGCGACCATGAGCGAGGCGAACCAGCGCGACTCCCGGCGCGAGGACACCGATGAGCTCGACGACGTCGGCGTCCTGCCGCGGACCCGCAGCATCACCCGGTGGGACCGGTTCTGGCGACCGTTCTGGATGCTGCCGACGGTCATCGTCGTGCTCGCCACGGTGACCGGCGCGCTGCTGCCGGAGTGGGAGAAGACCTTCGACGAGCACCTGCCGTTCGTCTTCCAGGGCGGCCCGGGCGGCGCGCGCGACATGCTCGGCAACATCGCCGGGGCGATGATCTCGGTGACCGGCCTCGTCTTCTCGATCACGATGGTCGTGGTGCAGCTCGCGAGCAGCCAGTTCAGCCCGCGCGTGCTCAGCGACTTCCTCTCCAGCCGGATCACGCAGGCGACGCTGGGCATCTTCGCCGCGACCTTCACGTATGCCCTCACCGTGCTGCGGTCGGTGCGCGGCGACACGGGCGACATCACCGCCTTCGTGCCGCAGATCTCGATCACGCTCGGCTTCCTGCTGGTGCTGGCGAGCGTGGCGATGTTCCTCGCGTTCATCCACCACATCACGACCTCGATCCAGGTCTCCTCGATCGTGTCCCACCTCGGGGAGTCGACGATGGCGATCGCCGACCGCTACTTCCCCCGCTCGGACGACCCGACCGCGCAGCGCCGCGACGCGCGGTGGGACGAGCCGGAGCAGCAGGCGCCGCTGACCGTCGAATCGCAGGAGCACGGCTACGTCGTCGAGATCGACCACCGCTCGCTCGTGAGCTGGGCGACCAAGCGCGACGCCGTCGTGCAGGTGCTCACCCCGGTCGGGCGCTACGTCACCGAGGGCGCGCCGGCGCTGCGCGTCTGGGGCCTCGACGTGCCCGGAGCGCCGGTCACCGTCGCCGAGCACCGCGACGACCAGGAGGAGCTCGAGTCCGAGCTCGACCTCGCGACGCTGCGCCGGGCGGTCGCCGTCGAGCAGGACCGCGCCTTCAACCAGGACCCGGCGGTCGGCATACGCAAGCTCGTCGACATCGCCGAGCGGGCGCTGAGCCCGGGCATCAACGACCCGACGACCGCGAGCCAGGTCATGGACGAGATCCACCGGATCCTGCGGCGGGTGGTCACCCGCCGCAACCTGCCGCGGGCGGTGCGGCGCGAGGGCGTGGTGCGGCTCGTGCATACGCCGCAGCGGGTCGAGGAGCTCATCGACCTCTCGCTGGAGGAGGTCCTGCACTACGCGGAGAACTCGCTGCAGGTGCCGCGGCAGGTCCTCTTCATCATCGAGCGGCTGCGGCCGGTGGCGCTGCCGGAGTATGCCGAGGCGCTGGACCACTGGGAGCGCGTCGCCCGGCAGATCGTGCGGCGGGCCCGCGCCGAGGACGAGGCGGCGCCGACGGAGCAGCGCGCGTGAGCCTGCCGGAGATCACCTGGAAAGGCGTCGCCGTCGCGGCGGCGGTGCTCGTCGGGTCGGTGCTGCTGGGCCAGGTGGTGCGGATGGCCTTCGGCCGGGCGCTGCGCTGGCGGGGCCGCAGCGAGGAGTCGGCGCAGGTCTTCGGGCGGCTGCTCGGCTGGGTCGTCGTGGCGCTCGGGATCGGGATCGCGCTGACCGTGCTCTTCCCCAGCGTGCGGCCGGTCAACATCCTCGGCGGCGTCGGGATCGTCTCGATCGCGGCGGGCATCGCCTTCCAGACGGTGCTGGGCAACCTCTTCGCCGGCATCGTCATCCTGGCGCGCGACCGGATCCAGGTCGGCGACCAGATCGCGCTGCTGGAGCAGGCGGGCACGGTCGTGGAGATGCGGCTGAGCTCGACCTCGGTGCGGACCTTCGACGGGCGGCTCGTGCTCGTGCCCAACGGCGTGCTGCACAGCAACCTGGTCACGGTGCAGACCGGCTACGAGCACGTGCGCAGCTCGATCACCATCGAGCTCGCGGACGACGACGACCTCGCCCGCGCGCAGGACCTGGCGGTGAGCACGATGCGTGCGCTGCCGCAGGTGCTCGACGAGCCGGCACCGGAGGCATTCTTCACCGCCGTCGGCACCAAGGCGGTCGTGCTCGAGCTGCGGTTCTGGTCCGGCGCCCGCCAGCTCGAGACCAAGGAGGCGACCGACGCGGTGATCCAGGCCGTGCTCGGGGCCTTCGCCGACGCCGGGATCGAGACGACGTCCGACGCGGTGACGGTCGACGCCGGGCCGCGGCTGCAGCGGACGCTGCGCGAGACCTTCGGCGAGCAGGGGCCCGCCTGACCGGCGCGGTCGGGCTGGCGAGCCCCCGGCATACCCTGACCGGCATGGACGGTCGGGTCGAGGTCTGGGGAGCGCGGCTGCACAACCTGCGCGACGTCGACGTCAGCCTCCCCCGCGGCGCGCTCGTCGCGGTGACCGGGGTGAGCGGGTCGGGCAAGTCGAGCCTGGCCTTCGGCACGATCCACGGGGAGTCGCAGCGGCGCTACCTCGACTCCGTCGCGCCGTATGCCCGTCGCCTCCTGCACGGCGCGCTCGACCCACAGGTGCGCGACGTGGGCGGGCTGCCGCCGACGGTCGCGCTGGAGCAGGGCCGAGGGGCGGGCGGCGCGCGGTCGACCGTCGGCACGGTGACCACGACCGGGGCGACGCTCCGGATGCTGCTGAGCCGGTGCGGGGCATACCCCGAGGGCGCGGAGCGGCTCGACTCCGACCACTTCTCGGCGAACACGGCACAGGGTGCGTGCCCGCGCTGCGGCGGGCTGGGGGTGGAGCACGAGCCGACCGAGGCCTCGATGGTGCCGGACGACTCGCTCTCGATCGCGGAGGGCGCGATCGCGGCGTGGCCGGGGGCGTGGCTGGGCAAGAACTACCGCGACATCGTCGCCACGCTCGGGCACGACATCGACGCGCCGTGGCGCGAGCTGCCCGCAGCGACGCGGGAGTGGATCCTCTTCACCGACGAGCAGCCGGTGGTCACGGTGGTGCCGGTGCGCGACGCGGAGCGGATCAACCGGCCCTACCAGGGCACGTTCTCCTCGGCGGCGCGGTATGTCCGGCGCACGCTCGCGGAGACGAAGAGCGCGACGTCGCGGCGGCGGATGCTGCGGTTCGTCGAGACGCGGCCGTGCCCGGAGTGCGGTGGGCGGCGGCTGCGGCCGGACGCGCTGGCGGTGACGTGGCAGGGGCTGGCGATCGACGAGGCGGCGGCGCTGCCGGTGGACGCTTTGGTGTCGGTGCTGCGGGAGCGGCGCGGGGAGCTCCAGGGCGAGGACGCCCAGGCGCAGGCGGAGCAGGTGCTGGTGGAGGACCTGCTGGGGCGGCTGGAGCTGCTGCTCGACCTGGGGCTGGGTCACCTGTCGCTGGACCGGCCGGCGGCGGGGGTGTCCTCGGGCGAGCTGCAGCGGCTGCGGCTGGCGACGGCGCTGAGGTCGGGGCTCTTCGGGGTGGTCTATGTGCTCGACGAGCCGTCGGCCGGGCTGCACCCGCGCGACGTCGACCAGCTGATGCGGCTGCTGCGTGCGCTCGTGGCGGCGGGCAACACGGTCGTGGTGGTCGAGCACGACATGGCGGTGGTGCGGCAGTGCGACTGGGTGGTCGACGTCGGGCCGGGCGCCGGGCGCGACGGCGGGGAGGTGCTGTGGTCCGGGCCGGTCGCGGGGCTGGCCGGGGCGGAGGAGTCGCCGACGGCGGCGTACCTGGACGACCCGGTGCACCTTGCTGAGGTGCTGGGCGAAGATGCCCCGGCCGGTGGGCGGGAGCCGTCCGGGGCGTTGGAGCTGCGCGGGTTGCGGCGGTATACCGTGCGGGGCGTCGACCTCGACCTGCCGCTCGGGGTCGTCACCGTGGTGACGGGGGTGTCCGGGTCGGGCAAGACGAGCCTGCTCGACGCGGTGCACGACGTGGTCGGGGCGCAGCTCGCGAGGGTGGAGGATCTCGAGGAGGCGGTCGAGGCGGAGGGGGACGACGAGGGGTTCGACGAGGGCGAGGACGATGCCTCGGCGGGATCGGTGCGAGCCGTGGGCGCGGGGGCTCCCCGGCGGGTCGTGCGGATCACGCAGAAGCCGATCGGCCGGTCGCCGCGGTCGACGCTGGCCACCTACACCGGGCTGTGGGACGCGGTGCGCAGGACGTTCGCCGCGACGCCGGAGGCGCGGGAGCGCGGCTTCACCGCCTCCCGGTTCAGCTTCAACACGAAGGTCGGCCAGTGCCCGACGTGCGGCGGCGAGGGCGCGGTGGCCGTCGAGCTCCTCTTCCTACCCGGCACGTATGCCCCGTGCCCCACCTGCCACGGCGACCGGTTCGGCCCGGAGACGCTGGAGGTCCGGTGGCAGGGGCACACCGTCGCGGACCTGCTGCGGATGAGCGTGCGCGAGGCGCGAGAGGTCCTGGCCGAGGTGCCGGCGGCGGCACGGGCGTTGCAAGCGTTGGATGCCCTGGGGCTGGGATACCTGCAGCTCGGGCAGTCGGCCACCGAGCTCTCCGGCGGCGAAGCGCAGCGGATCAAGCTCGCGACCGAGCTGCAGAAGCAGCGCCGCAGCGCCACGCTCTACCTCTTCGACGAGCCGACCACCGGCCTGCACCCCGCCGACGTGCACCGGCTCCTGGCGCAGCTGCACGCGCTGGCCGACCACGGGCATACCGTCGTGGTGGCCGAGCACGACCCGGTGGCTGTGGCGACGGCAGACGTAGTGGTCGAGCTGGGGCCGGGTGCTGGGGATGAAGGCGGCCGAATCGTGGCGGTCCGTGGGCGGACGTGACATCACTGTCATGCCGAGTTGCGGACGCCTTCACATCCGCAGCCGTATGCCTACGGCCACTCGAATGCACCACTCGTGCCCAGATGTGCTCCCAGGGAGCGTGTGTAGCGCCGTGGGCCACCCGGCGCGCCCCCCAAGGAGCCGGCCACGACATGACGCGCCTCCGAACAGTCCCGTCGACAGATTGATAGGTTCGACACATGACGGAACAGACAGTCGCTCGGCCAGCCGAGTTCGCATCCGTCTACGTCGAGCGGGTTACTACCCGCAACTTTCGAGGCATCACTGAATGCACAGTGGAGTTGGAGCCTGACTTAACACTCCTAGTGGGGCGTAACAACGTCGGTAAGTCCCGTATCCTCAGCGCGTTGCAACTCGCCTTCGGCGGCCGCCCAGCTGATGTGGACGACTTCACCGTCGGGGATACGTCGGAACCTGAGATTGACGTATTCGTAGCCCCGGGCCCGCCCAGTTCGGAGGCTGATGAGGACGCCTTCGACGAGGCTTTCGGACGGCGGTTCGCGGGGTTCAGTCAGACCACGCAGGAGGAGCCCTTCCGAGAGCGGGTCGCTTGGCGGACCCATGTACGGCGGTCTTCCGAAGGAACTGGGGCCAGGTCGGAGGCGGTATTCCTGACCTTCAACGCAGTGAGCGGCATCTGGATCGAGCAAGGACGGCCGTTCCCTCTTTCTCGCGACCATCGTCAGGCGTTCGCGGTAGACCTCGTGAATACAGGCCGCGACTTAATGGAGGAGCTCGGCCGACGCGGTTCGAGCATTCGCAAGGTACTGAGTGACCTTGAGATGGTGGAGGCCGACCGCGACTCGCTTGAGTTGCAGTTGACGACACTAGGTCACGATATCGTAACCGGAAGCAGGACCTTGTCGTCCATCGCAGGATCGCTTCGCCAGTTGAACCGTCTAATTGGGAGCATGGGTGCACCCGAGCTAAATGCACTGCCTCTACGGTTAGAAGAACTTGCCCGGTCAATCTCGATCGACCTCAATAGCGGTAACGGAGCGATGCCGATTCGACTCCACGGGGCGGGATCCAGAAGTCTGGCCTCGCTCCAAGTTCAGGGCGTACTCTATGAGCGCCGACTCGGAACAGACGGTCCTCCGGTAAGGCCACACCCACTCACGCTAATCGAGGAGCCAGAAGCCCACCTACACCCGCAGGCGAGCCTGGAACTGGCCGGCCTGCTGAGCAACCTCCGGGGACAGAAGGTTCTTAGTACTCATTCGCCGCAGTTAGTGACGGCGGTTGACCCGCGATGCATTCGGATACTACCGGGCGGCAAGCCAGAACTGCGCGTGATTGATCTAGGTCCCGCTGAGTCCGACGCTGCGGCGACGCACCGAGCCTTCAGGCCGAGCGCACACCGGGCCGAAATGGAGAAGCTGCGGCGATTGGTGGAACGGCCGTTTGGGGAACTTCTGTTTGCCAATGCCTTGGTGATAGGCGACGGAGCGAGTGAGCGAGCCTTTTTGCCAGTGGTTCTTCGACACGCCCTGAATGAGAAGGCACACGGAATTTGCGTGATCGATCCAGAGAGCATGAACGGGACACTCGCTCATGCCGCTGTTAAGTTCGCGAATATGATCGGCATGCCTTGGTTCTTATTCGCTGACTCGGATATTGAGGGTCAGCGGGCTGTGAAGGGACTGCTTGCCGCCCACGGGGCCAGCGACGTGACTAAGGTCGTTTGGGCAATGGGCGTAGATGGCTCGGGAGACCCGATCGAAGGTGCGTTCGAGGAGATGCTTACAGTATTCGACAGGGAACTTTGTCGTAGAGCGTGTATGGACATTGGGGTGGTGGTGGCCGATTCAGATTCAGTGCTACACGCGATGAAGGAACTCAAGGGCAACGGTGGAACTGCGTTCGCAAGCAGGTTGATCGAGGAGTATCCGTCCGTGAGCAACTGGCCGAGTTCCCTCCAGACTCTAATCAGCCGACTTGGTGCGGTGTTGTGACATGACAGGTCCAAACTTGGTCGAGCTAGTGCCGAGTCCGGAGCAGGCGGCGGCCATTGCGAGTGACGATGAAGCCGTAGTCGTTGTGGCGAGTGCTGGGAGCGGGAAAACGGAGGTAGTAGCAAGGCGCGTGGAGCGCCTGCTTGAGGAGAGTTCCGAGTCGCTGGGTCGCGTTCTGGCTGTAACTTATACAGTCAAGGCAGCTGCCGAGTTGCGAGAGCGGTTTCGGGTTCGTCTCGGGAACGTTTCTCGGCGGATCGAGACCGAAACAGTGCACGGCTTCGCGCACGCTCTGCTCCGGCAGCATGGGACGCACATCGGTTTGCCCGCCGAGCCTGAACTAATGGTTCGTGACGAAGATCGGGCTGAGCTCCTAGACCGCTGGCTCGAGGACACGGGAATCGACCCCCCCGACAATACGCTGGAGACTCTTCGTCGACTGGACCTAGCTCGGGCCACTCGAACCCATTGTGAGTTCTTGGACGAATGGGAACAGGCGCTCCAGAACGCCGGTGCGCTTGATTACCCTGGCCTACTTTTGGCAGCGACCGAGCTTTTGGCGGTGAAATCTGTCAAGAGGCAGATAGGTCGAGTCTATGAGCAGGTGATTGTAGATGAGGCTCAGAACCTGACCCCAGCGCAGTACGAACTCCTGATGACTTTGACGTCTGAGAGCGACGGTCGACTGACCACGCCGACTATGTTAGTGGGCGACGACAAACAATCCATCGTGAGTTTCGCCGGTGCGGACCCTAAGCTCATGCTGCGATTTGCGGAGCAGTTCAACGCCACCCGCTTTGACTTGACTGCGAACTTCCGCTCTGCGACGGCCATTGCTCAAGCCGTAGAGGCGGTTGCGGCCCGGCTGGGCAACACTAACCCTATCGGCGAATTTGCGGCCGCAGGGGAGGTCAGCGTTCGCGAGGAACGCGATGAGGCGTCAGAAGCGGACTTGGTGGCGAATTGGGTCGAGGAGTTGCTAACTCGGGGGCTCAGGCCGGATGTCCTCGCCCCGGACGAGAGCGCCACAGCGCAACCCGAACAGATCGCTGTTCTCGCTCGGTCAGGCAGCGCGCTCAAGTCTGTCCGCGCAGCGCTGGCAGAGCGCGGCATTGAATTCGCATCTTCGAGTACGTCCGGCGAATGGCTCGCCAGTACCCCAGGCCGGATCGCAATGGAGATCGTCTCCCTTCGTACGTCGGAAGAGCACCGTTCGACACACTGGCAATTGGGACGCTTGCTGAATATCTCCGAAGATAAGGTCTCCACGGCCAGCCAACTCGCGGACGTATTGCAGGCCCACGCTGATCCCTCAGCCGCTGCTTTGGCCGTAGCAGCCCAGGTAGGCAGTGTTAGTGACTTTGCAGCGGCGCTCAGTTCGGTAGAGCTGCCGGATTCCGTTCCGCGTGAGGAACTCGCCGCTTGGGAATCTGACCTGAGCCTACTCGTGGAGGCGTGGTCCCGCTTTGACGCCGAGGTGGATCGTGCCGCAGTGACATGGGGGAACTTCAAGTTGTTCTGTGCCAAGCAGCAGCGAGGTGATGATTTGGCCCCAGGGGTACGTCTGCTAACGATTCATAAGGCCCAAGGCCGGGAATTCCTTGCCGTTGCGGTTGTGGGACTTAACGACGGTCAACTCCCCGACTTTCGTGCAACGTCAGAGGAGGACCTAAAGGCCGAGTTGAGGACGTTCTACGTGGCTATCAGCCGGGCGCGGCGCTCGTTGCTCTTAACTCGCCCCGCGTCTCGAATGACGAGGTACGGAAGCAGGGCATCAAGCGCTTCGAGGTTCCTCGAACTTATTCAGTAGCTCGTGGCTAGTGCGTCGAGGGGTGCCTATCACCGCGGGCTCGCGATCCGGGGGGGGCGACTCCCATTAAGATGCCCGGCCTCCAGGGGCCAGATTAGTCGCGGATTCGGTGGGTTGTCTCCCCCGTTCGCTCGTCTGTCAACCGGTCTCCGCGGATCCTATGGGTGGTCTCGCCTGTGTTCTCGTCGGTGACACGGTCGCCCCGTATGCGATGAGTAGTCTCCCCCGTCCGCTCGTCGTCAACGCGCGCCCCGCGTATGCGATGTGTAGTCTCGCCGGTCGCCTCGGAAGTCAGCCGTCTGCTCATGCGCTCATGATCCACGATCGTACTGACATGGGCGAGCGCGGCGAGACTGTTCAACGTCACGCCCAATGGAGCTCGAGCAGAAGACAGGTCCGGTCATGCCACCCAGAGCTGGTCCCAGGTGCCGGGCCGCAGGCCCCACTCTTGCCCGATAGGATGGGAGCGAGGGGCAGCCGAACGCAGGAGTGGAGCAACATGGCGATCATCCAGGTTCCGTTAGACATTCCCGAAGAGGTCCTCGCCCGAGTCCTGACAGGGGAGTACGTCAGAGACGGTGGGGTTATCCGTGATCTCGGTGGTCGGCTCGTCAAACTCCTGGATGACGCCGATGTGGGAACTGGGATCGAAGAAGCAGCAGCCCGAGCCGGCATTGACAAGTGGGGAGGTCGGTCGTTGACTTTTGCGGTCGGTCTAGGCCTCGTCGCTGTGGCAGCGGCGAGCGGCGCTGCGGTGTGGGGTAGCAAACGCCGAAGGGCCGCTGAAGTCGAGGACGATCTCATAGGCGTTCCTGCCCCGACGTCTCTAACTGAGTATCTTGACGCCGCTGGTGAAGGAACCCTCAACGCCGTTGTGATCGACGCACTCTTGGCTGATCTCGATGCTGCGCAGGATGAAGATCAGGCCAACATGCCCTTCAGTGGGTTTTCATCGGAACGATTGAGGGCCCTCGCAGGAATCGTCGCCAGCTACACCAACGAACTGATCGGTGCGAATGCGCTTGAACTCGATCGATTGCCTGTAGCGGCAGACACCTCCGTCGGCTCATTGGATGACCTACGCCGCCACCTTGAACTGCAGCGCCGCATGTTCGACAACGCTGCCGCGTAGGCAGCCGTCGAACGCTGCACGCGACCCCGGACCGGTGCCCCCGAGTGGCTGCAGACGCACTACTTTGCCGCAACGCGCCTGGTTGCTTCCGATTTCCTTGTGTTGTCGGCGCCCAACGATGTCGTGAGCAGTGAAGAGGTCGGCTGCGCCGTCACAGCCGCCGGGGTGATGCAGCAACGACCGTCGGCGTGTCCTCGGGGCCGCGTACGACGACCGCGGCGCTGCGTCCTTGCGGCTGCGACAACCAGACACAGTCACCCTTAGTGAGCCGTGACGTCACACCGGACCGGGCGATCGCGACAACATCGTCCTCACACCGGACGTGGAGCTCGCCGAGCTTCTCGGAAACTACGACACCGCGCACCAAGGAGTCGGGAGGTCGTCTTACCCAACTTGGCGTCGCGAGAAACCACCAAGCGGGACCGAAGACGACGGCGAACACCACCACGCTGAGAACGGTCTGCCAGAAGGACGCAGAAGTCGTAGCGCTCATGGCCACTGACCAAAGCACCCCCAGGACCATCAAGACCAACGGAAAGGCCAGGCGATGCCGCCTCGCCGCCCTGTGCTGAGAATGACAAGTCCATTTGGCCCCACTGTGCTGTTCTGATTTGGCCCCACCCTCGGGGGGGGGGGGGGGGGCTGAGGGCGTGTCGATGGTGCTCGGTCTCCCCGGAGGGGGTCAGCGTGGTGGGGTCACCTCCTGGCGGGTGCGGGTGGTAGCGAGTCGGTAGGACTGGGTGCCGGTGTTGATGATGTGGGCGTTGAAGGTGAGCCGGTCGACGACGGCGGCGGCCAGTCGGGGGTCGGTGAAGGTGGTGCCCCACTCGCTGAACGGGGCGTTGGACGCGCAGGCGATGGAGGCTCGTTCCTCGCGGGCGGTGATGATCTGGAAGAGCAGCTCGGCCCCGCGGGGGTCGAGGTGGACGTAGCCGATCTCGTCCAGGCACAGCAGGTCCAGTCGGGCGTACCGGTTGACCACGCGGGTGAGCTGCTTGTCGTCGGCGGCCTCGGTCAGCTCGTTGACCAGGGCCGCGGTGGTGATGTAGCGGACCCGGTGACCCTGCTCGGCCGCGGCCATGCCCAGGGCGATGAGTAGGTGCGTCTTGCCGGTTCCGGAGTCGCCGAGCAGCACCAGCGGTTGCCCGGCCTCGATCCACGCGCCGGTGCCCAGGTGGGCCAGGGTCGCGGCGGGCAGGTCGGGCAGGCGGGCGGTGTCGAAGTCGGACAGGCGCTTGTGGCGGGGGAACTTGGCCTCGTTGATCCGACGTTGTCGGCGCCGGTGCTCACGGTCGTCGCACTCGGCGGAGAGCACCTCGGCCAGGAATGCCAGGTGGGTCAGGCGGGCCTTGGCCGCCGCGGCCGCGTACCGGGCGGCTTCCTCCCGCACGGTCGGCAGCCCCAGGGCCTTGGCGGCGGCGGTGACCGCGGCCTGGGCGGCGTCGGCACCGAGCGCGGTGACCGCTGGCGTGGCCGCGCTCATGCTCCGGCCCCGGTGAGCAGCTGGTCGTAGGAACCCAGGCAGGGCGCCGGGCGGTGGACCAGGGCCGCTGGTGGTGCACCCTCGGGCACGGGCACCGGTGGCGGGCTGGGCGTCGCGTGCAGGAGCCGGCGGGCGGTCATGGCGATGACGTCGGCGTCGAAGACCCCGGCTGTCGTGGCCTCGGTGATCCCGGTCAGCACCGCGTGGGTGGGCAGGGTGCGGTGCAGCAGCAGCGCCTCGATCAACGCCCTGGTGCCGCCGCTGTCGCCCAGGCGGGCACGGGCGGCCCTCCAGTACGCCTCGTGGACCGGGGTGAACGTCCGGTTCGCCCGGGCGGTCGCCAACGCGCTCGAGCCGGCCAGGGCGCCGGGTTTGCGGGTCAGGACCTCCAGGTAGTGGTCCAGCACCAGGTCCTGGGAGCCCTTGTGCAGGGAGCGGACGTGCTCGGCGATCACCGTGCCGCGGTCCAGCACCCGCACGGTCGTGGCGCCGAGCGCGACGTCCAGGCGGGTCCCGGCGTAGCGGGCCGGGACCGAGTAGTACGACTGGCGCACGCACACTCGCGCCTTGGCGTCCACCCGCACCGACAGTGCCGCCGAAGCGTCGAAGGGGACTGGTGGCAACGCCAGCAGCAGCGGGGCCTCGTCCGCGAACATGGCTCCGACGGTGACCCGGCGGGCGCCGATGCGGCGGGCGTCGTCGCGGGCGTCGGCGGCGGCCATCGCCTCGTTCAGCGCGGCCAGGGAGCCCACGTGCGGGACCGGGGTCAGGTGCCGGCGACGGAACCGGCCGATCTCTCCTTCGACCCCGCCTTTCTCGTGCGCGCCCTCGATCCCGGGCTGGCAGTAGAAAGAGTCGAAGCCGTAGTGCGACCGCAGGGCAACGAAGCGTGGGTGTTCGAACCGTTCCCTGCCCAACGCGCACCGGATGACCGCGGGCTTGAGGTTGTCGTAGCGGATCATCCCGGTCGGTGTCCCGCCGAACGCGGCGAACGCGCGCACGTGCCCGTCCAGGAAAGACTCCTGGGACTGGTTGGCGTAGGCGTAGTGGAACGCCCGGCCCGAGTGCGACAGGCGCATGCAGAACATCCACAGCCGCAGCACGACGCCGCCGATGCTGGCGCGGAACTCACCGAAGTCGACCTCGGCCTCCTCACCCGGCGGGTGCTCCTGGACGATCATCACCTGGGTCTGTGACCCGGCGACCTCGGCGCGTAGGCCGGCCACGAGGTTGCGCACCGTGGACTCGGCCACGACCGCTCCTTCCTCCTCGATCAGCCGCTGCCAGACCCGGCGGGCGGTGTGCCGCTGCTTGCGGGGCGCGTCCAGGTCCTGCGTCAACCAGGACCGCACGAGTTCCACGTGCGCACCCGTGACAGGTGCCTCACGCTCGGGCACCTTCCGTGGCGGTGGGACCGCGTCGGCCAACGCCGCACGGACCGTGCGCCGGTGCACACGGTGCTTCCTGGCGAGCTCTCTGATCGACAGGCCTTCATCGCGCCGGTCGCGTCGGATACGTTCGAACTGCTCCACTCTCGATCTCTCCTTCACCCTCCACCTCCGTGATCGCCTTGGCAGACGATCCGGACAGTAGAGGGAAGTTCGGGGTCGAGGGTGGGGCCACTTCAGACCAGCACTACACCTCCAAGTGGGGCCACTTCAGACTGGCACACTCACTGTGCAGAGCCTCGACCGCTGCCCCTTCGCCGGCACCCTCAACCGACGCGGTCCCATCACCGCTCATCGCTTCGCTTTCCCTGTCCACCTCTTCGGGCCAGCAGGCTTGCAGAATGCCATGTCGAGTGGGCTGAATTCCACCTCTCTCAGCATCACCGAGCCAGTTACCAACGTTTATCGACTCTCGTTCGCTCAGTCTGACAACGCTGTCGGGTTCCGCGGCCAGAGCTCCCACTTCGGAAGGTGTCAAGGCGGGTGAGACAGTTTCCGTCAGGCGGTCTGTATGAGGGCCTCCTGTGAGGGCTGGTTGATCCACGCTGCCTGGGGCAGTCTGGGCGGCTCGGGCCGGCGGTTGCCGAACCGCTCTGGGTGGGCGGCGTAGGCCGCGTCCAGGGTGAACTGGCGCTGAGCGCGGACCTGGCCGACGGTGCCGTAGTGGACACTGGCGGGGGTGTGCAGCCCGATGCCGGAGTGGCGGTGCTCGTGGTTGTAGTAGGAGAAAAACTGCCCGGCGAACGCGCGGGCGTCGGCCAGGGACCCGAACCGCTCGGGGAAGACCGGGGCGTACTTGAGGGTCTTGAACGCGGCCTCGCTGTACGGGTTGTCGTTCGAGACGTGCGGGCGGGAGTGAGACCGGGCCACGCCCAGGTCCACCAGCAGCTGGGCGACCGGTTTGGAGGTCATCGAGGTGCCCCGGTCGGCGTGGATCGCCTCGGGCACGCCGTGGATGCCCATGGCGTGCTCGAGCATGTTCTTGGCGATCTGCGCGTCCTCGCGGGCCGCGATCGTCCAGGCGACGGCGAAGCGGGAGAAGATGTCGAGCACGACGTACAGGTCGTAGAACACGCCGCGGTCTGGGCCGCGCAGTTTCGTGATGTCCCAGCTCCATACCTGCCCCGGGGCGGTGGCCACCAGCGCTCGGGCCGCGCCCGGGGCGGGTGGGTGGCCTGCCGGCGTCGTTCACCAGCCATGTCGTTCTCGTGCAGGATGCGGTGCATCGTGGACTGCGAGCACAGGTAGGTGCCCTCGTCCAGCAGCGTCGCCCAGGCCTGCGCGACCGACTTGTCGGCGAACTCCTGGCTGGTCAGCACCGCCAGCACGTGCGCCCGCTCGGCCCCGGTGAGCTTGTTGACCGGTGCCGGCCGCGGCGTCGAGGGGCCTCGCGGGGGCGGGTTCTTGGCCCGGTAGTGGCCGGCGCGAGAGCGGCCCAGCAGCCCGCACGCCCTGGCGGTGCCGACGTGGACGGCGAGGTCGTCGACGGCTGGGTTGATCACCGCCGCGACCGCGGCGGTTGCTCCGCGCTCTCGGAGAGCGTCTCCAAGAGCGCGTGTGCTTTTCCCACCAGATCCAGGGCAGCTTTCGTGCGGGCCAGCTCGGCCTCGGCCTTCTCCGCCCGTGCCCGCAGCGCCTGCATCTCCTTGTCCCGCCGGTCGCGTGGCGGGCCGGCCAGCCCGGCTTGCGCGCCGGCTGCGGCGGCCTTGCGCCACTCGATGATGTGTGAGCTGTAAAGGCCCTCCCGGCGCAGGATCGCGCCCCGCTCACCGCGGTCGGCCGCGTCGTACTCGGCCAGGATCGCGGCCTTGAACTCAGCGGTGAACTTCCGCCGCTTCGGCTGGTCAGCGCGAGGGGACATAACCCCATCATCGGTGCCGACATCAGCTGTCGTCATCGTCATCTCAAAGTGTCCATCTCTCGCCCCGTGCGAGGTCAGTAGCAGATCAGCAGTGGTGTCTCACCCCATCCTGACGCACAGGGCTTCGGCAGATACTCATCTGCCGCGTCAGGCGACGTCAGGGAGCAGTGACTGACCCGTCGTCGCCCACCACGTAGATGTCGATCTGCAAATCCTCGAGCACCCAAGCGGGAACGCGCCGGACCGCACTCACAGCTGCTGTCGGCACCACGACCGCAAATCGCGTCCCATCGCTCGGCCCTGTCGCCGGCATGCGCCGCAGTAGCTGACCGAACATCGTGTCTACGTCTAAGCCGATCGCGGCCGTACGCCCTTTCGCCTCGGCCAGCACCTTGAGCCCGTCCTTCTCCGCCACCACATCCACGTGGTCGACCTCACGCGATACAGACCACCCCCTTGCGCTCATGAAGCCACAGAACGCTTCAATGACCCGATCCTCGTCGCCGTGCATGACTGAATCGTAGGTGCAGGAAACGACACTGTCATGCCGCTGCGGGTGACCTCCCACCAAACGACTCGCTGGTACAGACGTGTCCTCTGCCTTGTTCCAAAGTCCAGGACGACAGGTGGACTAGCCTCGGTACATGAGTGACTACAGCGACACGCTGAACTGGACTTTGGAGAGAATGGGCCGATGGGCCCGCCGCGTGCAGTATGGAAAATGTGCCTACCGGGCCCCTGGCTCGGACCTCGACACGCCACTATTAGGGCGTCGTCACCACAACACCGGCCTGGTGGCTTGGCGCGCACTCGGCACCGCAGGCGAGCATGCGGGGCTGGCGCACTTGGTCACGGCAGGTACGGGGGGTGTTCCAAGCAAGCCTTATCTCAGCCTTGCGCGGGCGACTCTTTTGGGATCAGCTCGCGCCCTTTACGTCCTGGAACCTGAGAAGTTGCAGGATCGTGAGGTTCGCACCCTGCGCTTGCTGCGCAGCGAAGCCAACGACGTTCTCAACGTCGTGCGGGACGCGGAGGAGAGCGCTGGTGTCACGCGCGATACCGAAATGGCCCGAACCGAGGCCGAGCAGTTCGTAAGTGACTGCGAGGCAGCTCTCCAGTCTCATGGGCAGAAGGCAGGTTCATCGATCAAAGAGACTGAGATGCTCAAGCTGGTGGCACCGCTCATGCCGCCTGGCTCGAAGGACCCACTTCACAGCGTCATGACCCTCTGGCGCATGGGATCGGGCACCGCGCACGCCCGGACCTGGACTTGGGATACAGACTTTGAGGAGCAGGCCAGCGAGGTGCAATTCCTCGTGATGTGGTCCAACGTCATGGGTCTCATGGAAGCGGCCTGGGACTTGTGGTGTCAGCGACGAGGCGACGACACAGACATCCCCGATGTGTAGCAGGCCAAAGCACCGGCCGATCCAGGCTCTGACAGGACGCACGTCAAACGCCGCTCGTCGGTCCTCCTGGGCTCTGTGAAAGAGTATTCTCCGGATACTTCCTTACGCCGATAGGCGTTGACCGTTGACATTCGCGGAATATTCCCGAGAGTCTAGAAATCCCAAGCCCACGCCCCATCGACGCCCATGTTCATGCCATTCAGCACCATTGACCCGGACTCCACGCCCGTATCCAGAACGATCTTGCCCCTCACCTCTTCTCCGGGCCCGATTGATTCAGGCAGCACTTCGCTCTCGTTCAGACAGCCGTACGCATTGCCGACGGAGTCGTTCTCGCGTTTGCTGTCCTCATCGAAGACTGCGAAGTCGTGCGCGGAGATCATGACTTGGCCGAACGGGTCCTCAGATAGCTCCGGCATGGTGTGGACCTCGAAAGTGAGCGCCACGAACTGGCCGTTCTTAGCTGGCTGCGCGTATTGAGAAGTGCACCCGACATCGACCTCGATGTCGGTCACCCGGAACACGGCGGTGAAATCGCCGTTCGGCAATGTCATGCCTGCCCATTGGCCGACGTCCTTGACAAGGTTGCCGCGTGCGTTGGTCTGCGGCTCCCCGAAGTCGTAGTCGCTCGCGTTCTCGTCGTCCGTTTCCTCGGCGCTTTCCCCGGCAGTGCCCTCCGTCGTGGGGGTTGTATCGCTCGTTTCTGTCACCCCGGAGTCGTTCGACGTCGGCGACGCTGCCGCCGCAGGCTGAGTGACCGTCTCCGTTACTGTCACCATCTGCGGGTTGGTGGCTTCGCCGCAGGCGCTCAACGCCATCGCTGCGCACCCCATTGCCGTGATAGCGAAAGTCCGCCTC
The DNA here is from genome assembly GCF_001685415.1 of Serinicoccus hydrothermalis. Classification (NCBI taxonomy): domain Bacteria; kingdom Bacillati; phylum Actinomycetota; class Actinomycetes; order Micrococcales; family Ornithinimicrobiaceae; genus Serinicoccus; species Serinicoccus hydrothermalis. The sequence goes on from NZ_CP014989.1 coordinate 1,773,646, forward strand.
ATGCCCTGCCCCTCCACATTGTCCCTGCCGTTTCGAGACAGACGCTAGCAGTGGCGGGGAACATGCGTTGAAGCGGCAGGCGCAGCGTTGAGCCTACTGTCTCTTTCACTGCGCTGCGCCGCCTGTGACGAGCGCACGGACCGCAGGCAATCTCGAGCAACCTGTTTAGGTCCGACCTGCAAGAGGGACTCGCCATCGCGTCGCAGTCTAGTCAAGAGAGCAGGCAAGTGCCCTGCGACGACCGCGCGCTCTTGCCGCATAGTGTCAGGCGGGGTCAGGCGCCCCGGGTACCGGCTGTACGAGGTAGTTGACCCGGATGATCACTTCCGGTAGATCGTCCAACGTGGCCGCGATCTCTGCCGTTGGGTACAGGAGGTCGACAGCTAAACGCACGTCCGACCGATCGTCGTTCAGACCCATTCCGAAAGAGGCCTTCTGATGGTCGGGTAACCCAGCCAGCGCTCCTTGGGCGTCCTCCAACTCCTGCCAAGTGTGACGGCTCTCGTGCATCGTGACAAGAACGCCGGGATGTTCCTCGGCATAGACCTGAAGGAGCTCATCGAAGGGCTTCGGGTCGCTGCCGCGCTGCCTGATGACCGCACCGCGAACCTGCGGGTCTGCGGGGAGGAAGCGCCAAAGTAGATCTCCAGAGTCGAACAACGGATCCTCGATGGCGGCCGTCCGCTTATTGCGCTTCGGGGCAGGCGAGTCCCCAGTTGCTGGTCGATCAGGAAGGGAGGTGCTCGGGCCCAGCCCTTCAACCATGACCACCTGCTCTACTTGGATCCAGCCCTCAGCGTCCCACCGGCCCCACACCTCGACACATCTGCCTCGAAGCGGTGTGAGTTCGGGCGCACAGTCAGCCAGCAGCTGCACCCCCGGATACTCACGCGGTACCCGGACGTCATCGGGCCAGGCCTCATTCTCTTCTCCCCAGAACCCCACGCACATCCGATGATCATCCCGCTCGACTAAACGTCCACGAGCCACCACCTTCTCGCCAACAGTGATCATCACTTGACTTCCCTCCCCCCGAGTAGCGCGCACTTCATTCTTAGCGTAGACAGACGCCGCCTCGCGCGCACGTCCTGTACTGCCGCGCTTCGCACACTGTTGCCGCTGTCGACAGCCGCCAGTTGCAATGTGCGCGGTCAGACCCTCGTCGCCGCTGGATTCAGTGCGTCGGCGGTGTCGGCTCAAACTCGCGCGTGGCGATCCTGTCCAAGAATTGAAGGCCGCACCGGCACCTATATGGAATGTGGAGTGTGACCTGTGGCTGGACCAGCTTCCCCGCGCCAGTTGCCGTCACTGGGTGGGCGTTCATCCCGCAGGACGGGCAAGTTCGTGGCCCGATGTCCATGGCAACCAGCCTGGCACCGTCTCGCCGGTTGAGCAACGGCGCGAAGCCGGTCCGCGTCAGGCGACCGGCATCCGCTTCTGCCGCGTCGCGTGAAGGGTTCACTTCCGTCATTCTCAACGAGTTGGCCCCTCCCTCACCGCGGCGACAGGCTATTCATGCCGCCGCTCATCGTCCTCTAGGGTCTGGATGGATTTCCGCTCGATTCGGCGACGCTGGGCGACGAAGTAGCTCAACCAGATGCCCCACCCCAGGACGACGACCGCAACGGGCAACCAGAACAAGACAGGGTGCCGGTGCTCGGGGGCACCCAGGGCCAAGCCGATCCCCCAGACAGAGCCGAGGGCCATAACCATCGCCGCAGGCACGGCTCTGCGGCGCTCAACATCCAAGACGTCGAACGGCTCGTTCTCACCCCTCGCAGTACCCATGGCCGAGCACTCTAGTCAGGGAAACAATCAGCGCCGGCTGAGCCAGGAGTGCACGCTCATGCCGCATAGTGTCAGGCGGGGTCAGGCATCCCGCATGCCGGTTGTACGAGGTAGTTCACTCGGATGATCCCTCCCGGTAGATCGTCCAACGTGGCCAAGATCTCTGCCGTTGGGTACAGGAGGTCGACAGCTAAGCGCACGTCCGACCGATCGTCGTTCAGGCCCATTCCGGAAGAGGCCTTCTGATGGTGGGGTAACCCAGCCACCGCTTCTTGGGCGTCCTCCAACTCCTGCCAACTGTGACGGCTTTCGTGCATCGTGACGGGAACGTCAGGGTGTTCCTCGGTGTAGACCTGCAGGAGCTGATCGAAGGGCCTCGGGTCGCTGCCACGCTGCCTGATGACCGCACCGCGAACTTGCGGGTCTTGGGGGAGGACGCGCCAGAGTAGATCTCCAGACTGGAACAACGGATCCTCGATGTCGGCCATTCGCGCACTGCGCTTTCGGTCAGGCAAGTCCCCAGTTGCTGGTCGATCAGTAAGGGAGGTGCTCGGGCCCGCCCCTCCAACCATTGCCACTTGCTCGACTTGGATCCATCCCTCAGCGTCCCACCGGCCCCAGACCTCGACACATCTGCCTCGGAGAGATGTGAGTTCAGGCGCAGAGTCAGCCAGCAGCTGCACCGCCGGATACTCACGCGGTACCCGGACGTCATCAGGCCAGGGCTCATTCCCTTCTCCCCAGAACCCCAAGCACGTCTCATGATCATCCCGTTCGACTAAGCGTCCACGGGCCACCACCTTCTCGCCGACTGTGATCACCACATGACTTCCTTCCCCGGGTAGCGCGCACTTCGTTTCTAGCGTAGACAGAGGCCGCCCCGCGCGCACGTCCTGTACTGCCGCTGGTCGCTCGGCGGGTGAGGTGGGGACCCAAATCTTGGTGCGCTGTTAGGGACGTAGCCGCCTTCCGCTGCACTGTCGTTACATGTAACGTGGTAGGCATGACGGTGAAGCATCGAGTCAGCGAGTACCGGCGCAGGATGCGCGCACGCGGACTTCGACCCGTGCAGATCTGGGTGCCGGACGTGCGTAGCGAGCGCTTCGCACAGGAGGCCGAACGTCAGGCGGCCCTGGTCGCCAGGGCGGACGAGCAGTCCGATGACCAGGAGTTCGTCGAAGCCGTCACCGCCCCCTGGGACGAGGAGTGAGGCGCGGCGAGCTGTGGACCGTCGCCGGGGGTGTCTACGCCTCCAAGCCGAGGCCCGCACTGATCGTGCAGGACGACCTCTTCGAGGGCACTGCCTCGGTGACCGTGGCGCCCCTGACGACGACGCTGGTAGATGCCCCTCTGCTTCGCGTACGCGTCGCCGCCGATGATTTCACCGGCCTGCAGCACGACAGCCAGGTCATGATCGACAAGGTCACCACAGTCCGCCGTGAGAACGTCGGTACCCGCATTGGCCGCCTGGCGCCCGAAAGTCTCGTGGAGGTCGAACGCGCCCTCATGGCTTTCCTCGGCCTGGCTAGGTAGCGGACGCGTCTGTCTGTGTCGTCGCAGTAGCCCCGACCGTGATGGAGCCGGCCTGGCCAAGGTTCAGGGGTAGCGTCCCCTGGGTGCATTTCACCGAGTTCGACACCCGCCTGGCGGCCTACGGGTTGCTCATCTCAGACGACGACCAGATCCTGCTGACCTGGTTCAACGGGGGCGGCCGCACAGAGCCCGGGTGGACGATGCCCGGCGGCGGCGTCGAGTTCGATGAGTCCATCGAAGATGCTGTCGCGCGTGAGGTGTTCGAAGAGACCGGGTACACCGTGGACGTGGGCGACATCGTCGCCGAGCACCACTTCACCCTGCCCCGCCAGGGCACCCGCCGCCCCATGCGTTCCCAGCAGTTCCTCCTCACGGCCACCATCACCGGCGGTGCACTCGGGACGACCGAGACCGACGGCACGACCGACTTCGCCGCCTGGGTCCCCCTGGGCGAGGTCACCGCTCTGCATCCACGGGCCGACATCATCGAACTCGCCCTGGACGTCCTGCGACAACGAAACCACTGACCAGACAAGGCGTCCTCACAGCCCCCAAAAAGGACCAGCAGACGACTGTCCGCTCGGGCTAGTCTCGCCACCTATGCCTCCCGAACCTCTCGCCGTGCTGCGCCGCGTCCGGCCGAACGACAGCGAGGCAATCCTGCAGGCCTTCGCAGCCCCGGACATGTCCCGCCAGGGTGACGTCCACGACCTCAGCACTGCGGCGACCTACGCACAACGCCTGTCCGAGAACCCGTTCGCCTTCGGTCTCACTACCGACGGCACGCTTCGCGGGGTCGTCGCCCTCAATGTCGACCACGGGAACCGGCTGGGCTGGTTCTGGTACTGGACGCACCCCTCCCACCGCCAGCGCGGTCTCACCAAGTGCGCAGCAGGGACCGTGGCCAACTGGGCGCTGAGCGACGGCGGACTCGAACGACTCGAGCTGGGCCACCGCGCCAACAACCCTGCCTCCGGACGCATCGCCCAAGCAGCCGGATTCATCCAAGAAGGCCTGGAGCGAAAGAAGTTCCTCATCGACGGAGACCGCGTCGACGTGCTGACCTACGGACGCCTGCGCACCGACCCATCACCCAACACCCCAGAACTTCCCCTCACCGCCACCTAGACCACCCTGGCAAACCGTCCGCAAATGCCGCACCGCGCGAGTCGACGGTGGCCGGAATGTCAGACCGTCGCAGTCGCTGCGTCGAGGTCAGGCCTCCGGTCGCGGATCGGGCAGGACGTCGCGCCACGACTGCTGCGGCGCGTATCCGAGGAGCTCGCGGGCCTTGTCGATGGAGTAGAAGGTCTCGTCCGGGCCCATCTCACGCTTCAGTTCGACCCCGTCGTAGAAGCGCTGCCGGACCTCCTGGGTGGTCAGGGCGACGGACATGTCCGCGTTGGCGACGTTGAAGACCTCGTAGCCGAGCCCATCGACCTCCAGACACCGCTGCACCATCTGGCCGAGGTCGCGGGTGTCGATGTAGGCGAAGATGTTGCGCCGCCTCAGCGACGGGTCGTCGAGGAAGTCGGGGAACAGCTCGGCGTACTCGTACGGCTCGATGACGTTGTTGATGCGCAGGCCGTACACGTCGGCACCGCTGCGGGCCTGGAAGGAGCGGGCCGTCACCTCGTTGGCCACCTTCGACATGGCGTAGGAGTCCTCCGGCACCGTCGGGTGGTCCTCGTCGACCGGTACGTACTGCGGTCGCCGCTCGCCCTGAGCGAAGCAGATCCCGTAGGTCGTCTCCGAGGAGGCGAACACGATCTTGCGGACACCCAGCCGTGTCGCGGCCTCCAGCACGTTGTATGTGCTCAGCACGTTCGTCGCGTAGGTGCGGGCATCGGAGGCGATCAGGATCGCCGGCAACGCCGCGAAGTGCACCACGGCGTCGTAGGCAGGCTTGTCGGCGAGCTCCAGCTCCTCCATCCTCGCCAGCCCTGCCAACGCCGAGTAGGTCTCGCCGGCGTCCGTGAGGTCGACCCTCAGGTCGGCCACGTCCGGATGCTCCAAGGGGACGAGGTCGGCGTTGGTGACCTGATGGCCCTGCTCGGCCAGGTAGGTCGCGACGTGCTTGCCGGCCTTGCCGCTGCCCCCGGTGAAGAAGATGCGCATGACGTGATTACATCACCCTGGCGGATTCCTCCATGGTGCGCCTAGAGTCGCTGCATGAGGAAGCTCATCGTCTCAGTGCTGACCTCGTTGGACGGTTACTACGAGGGGCCAGGTCACGACCTCGCGGTCATGCCGATGGAGGACGCCTTCAACACCCACAACCTCGACCTGATGCGACAGGCGAGCACTCTCGTCTACGGCAGCACCTGGTTCCGCGGCAACTGGGAGCACTGGTCCGCCGTCGCCGCGGACAGCTCGGCCGGAGACCGCGAGCACGAGACCGCCCAGCTCGTGACGTCGCTGGACTCGCTGGTCATCAGCGACTCCCTGACGATCGCGTCCGACGAGCCGTGGTCCTCGACCACCCGCGTGGTCTCGCGCGACCAGGCGCCGGAGGAGATCTCCCGGCTCAAGGAGGGAGAGGGCGGCGACCTGCTGATGTTCGGCAGCTCGACGACCTGGAACCCGCTGCTCGCCCAGGGCTTGGTCGACGAGGTCATCGTGCTCGTCGGTGCGGCTCTGCTGGGCGACGGTTCCAAGGTGTATGCCGGCCCCCGCGCGCAGCTGCGCCTGCTGGACGCGCAGGTCCTGGCCGACTCCGAGCTGGTCGCGCTGCGCTACGCGGTCGCCACCGCGGACGGCTGAGCTTGCGCACCTGAAGGCCAGCCCGCCGTCCGTCTACGCTGCCCCCATGGGCATCCAGCGCCTGCACAACGTCCTCATCGTCGTCGGCCTCGCGCAGCCCTTGACCTGATGACCGCGCTCGGCCAAGGGGGTCGCAAACCTCCTGTCCCGAATCGGAGTCACTCGGTGCGAGGCCCGGCCCCTCACAGTCACGGTGAGTTACAGTGCGGAATTCGCCGGAGGATGTTGGAGGAATCATGGCGCTAGGTCCGAACTACGTTGTTCTGCAGGTCGTTCTCAAGGAGAAATTCTTGGGAACCGGCTCGGGAAACCTCACCGAGCTGGAAACCGTCATCAACCACCAGGCCGCGAAAGGCTACCGGCTCCACACGATCAGCACGACCGCCTCCGGCAGCAAGGGCTTCGGTGGCGGTGACCGGGTTCAGGCCACCATGGTGTTCGAGACGATCTGAGCTGCTCCGGCGGGCTTGATCACCGGCTCAGGGCTTCTTCCCGATCTCGCCGAGGTGGGTGTGGGTGAAGCTGTCCGTGAACTTGAGTCCGTACCCAGCAGGCGGTCGACGGCGATGTGGAAGGCCCACGTCACGGCGACGAAGAGCGGCCATCGGGCGTCCCCTGGCACCACCCAGGCGAGCACGAGCAAGGCGGCTGGTCCCACGTAACTGTGGCCCACGTTGTAGGTGATGCCGCCCAGCCTCGGTGAGGCGAGGTAACCGAGCATCGAGACGTCCCAGACGAGGAACACCACGAGGAGCCACCACCACGCGAAGCCCAGCTGCACGAAGGCCACCACCGCAAGCACCGCAACGGTGGCGCTCTCGATCCGCTGGAACCAGACCGGAAAGGTCACGCTGTCAGTATCCCCGGTCCGACCCCGCAGGACCACCCTTCTCTTGCCGCCGTGGGAGCCTCACGGCCGCCGGCTCGGCACACATCTCAGGCGGGAAGACCCCGCTGGAGACGTAGCGGTCGCCGCGGTCGCAGACCACGAACGTGCTTGCCGGCCTTGCACCCACAGGCGCCTCGCCATGAGTGCACTGATCGGGCATCCTTGGAGGAATGGTGTCGATCAACATCCTCGGCTACCCCAGCAGCGCCGCTGCGTACTGTGTCGGCGTCGAGCACGCGCCGGCCGCTCTGCGCGAGGCCGGCCTGGTGGCCGCGCTGGAGTCCGCAGGGCACCAGGTCGACGACCTGGGTGACCTCCCGGTCCACCTGTGGAAGCCGGACCAGGAGCGCCCGCGGGCCCAGAACCTCGACGAGGAAGTCGAGGCCCTCCGTAGGCTCGCCGACACAGCGGCGCCGTTCGTCGCGACTGACTCTCGCCTGCTCGTGCTCGGCGGGAGCTGCACGGTTGCGCTCGGGCTGTGTGCCGCGGTGGCCGATGCCGGTATCGAGCCGCACCTCGTCTACGTGGACCGTCACCTGGACCTCAACACGCCGGACTCGACCGCCGAGGGGTCGCTCAGCTGGATGGGTATGGCGCATGCGCTCGGCCTACCCGGCGCCGAGGAGTCCCTGGTCCGGCTGACCGGCCGGTCCCCGCTCCTGGCCCCGAGGCACCTGAGCTACCTCGGGGTCGAGCCCACCGTCGAGGCCACCGAGTGGGAACGCGAGCAGGTCGACCACCTGGGGATCGCTGTGACCACCCAGGCAGAGCTGGTCGCAGATCCTGCGGCCGCTGCGCTCGCCTCGCGAGGCGCCCTGCCTGATGGGCCGTTCGTGGTCCACGTCGATGTCGACGTGCTGGACTTCCTCGACGCACCGCTGGCCGAGAACGTCAACGGGCGCAACTCCGGCCCGACCGTGAGCCAGCTGGGTCAGGCACTGGCCGCGCTGTCGCGTGAGCCGGGACTCATCGGTATGTCGGTCGGACAGCTCGTGCCCGCGCACGCCTCCGCCGACCCCACCTCCCTCGGCCGGTTCGTGGATGCGCTCGCTCAGGCGGGGAAGACCCCGCTGGAGAGGTAGCGGTCGCCGCCGTCGCAGACCACGAAGACGATCGTCGCGCCCTCGACCTCCTCGGCCACCTGCAGGGCGGCCCAGCAGGCGCCACCCGCGGAGATGCCGCCGAAGATGCCCTCCTCGCGGGCCATCCGGCGGGCCGTCTCCTCAGCGTCGGGCTGAGCGACCTCCACGGTCCGGTCCACCGCCGAGGGGTCGAAGATCCTCGGCACGTACTCCGGCGGCCAGGCGCGGATCCCGGGGATCCGCGAGCCCTCCGCGGGCTGCGCTCCGACGATCTGGACGCCGGGGTCGCGCGACTTCAGGAAGCGCGAGACGCCGGTGATGGTGCCGGTGGTGCCCATCGCGGACACGAAGTGCGTGATCCGTCCGTCGGTCTGGCGCCACAGCTCCGGGCCGGTGCCGTCCTCGTGGGCGCGGGGGTTGTCCGGGTTGCCGAACTGGTCCAGGACCCGCCCTCTCCCCTCCTGCTCCATCCGCGTCACGACGTCGCGGGCCTCTTCCATGCCGCCGTCCGCCGGGGTGAGCACGAGCTCGGCCCCGTATGCCTTCATCGTCTGGATCCGCTCGGTCGAGGCGTCCGCGGGCATGACGATGACCAGCGGGTAGCCGCTGATCGCGGCCGCCATCGCCAGGCCGATCCCCGTGTTGCCGGACGTCGCCTCCAGCAGGGTGTCGCCGGGCGAGATCTCCCCTCGTGCCTCCGCGCCACGGATCATGCTGATCGCCGGCCGGTCCTTCACCGACCCGGCCGGGTTGTTGCCCTCGAGCTTGGCGAGCAGCACGTTGCCGCGGCGTTCGTTGTCCGGCCCCGGGAGGCGCTGCAGCCGCACCAGCGGGGTGCCGCCGATGGTGTCCTCCATCGTGGGGTAGGGCGCGGGATCGCTCATCCGCCGGAGTCTACGGCGGATGAGCGATCACCGAGGGCTGGCCGCCTGTCGGCTGCGGGCCGGACCCCGCTATACCGAGAGCGCCTCGACCTTTTTGGTCACCCGCCCGCCCTCGTTGCGCAGGAAGACGATGTGGCCAAAGTCGAGCTGCGACCAGCCGTCGGTGTCCTCGGTGAGCGCCTCGGAGGCGAAGATCACACCGGTCGCCTCGTCCTCGGCGCACTGCTCGAAGGCATACGTGCTCGTGTCCTCCTCGAACTTGCGCCCCATGAGGAAGTAGAGCGGCTCCAGCAGCATCGAGAGGCTGAAGTCGTCGGTGCCCGGCTCCGACTTGCGCAGCTCCCGCCAGTCGCCGGTCGGGTCGGTCTCCCCCTGCAGCCCGAGGCCGGCGTTGACGCCGATGATGCGGTCCTGCGACACCAGCGCCAGCTTGAGCTTGGTCAGGCCCGGCAGGTCGAGCTTGTCCATCGCGCTGGCGACCAGACGGATCAGCTCCTCGACCGCGCGCTGCACGTCCTCGTCGCTGTCGCCCTCGAGCAGCGAGAGCAGCAGCACGTAGATGAACTCGGTGTCCGTCGAGCCCGCCATCTGCTTGAGGTATTCGTCCTTGCAGTGCTGCAGCAGCTCACGCTGCAGGATCTGCCAGCCCGGCAGGTAGCCGTTCTGCGCGACGATCCAGCGCGTCCCCTCGAAGGAGAACGGGTGACAGTTCTCGTCGGCCAGCACGACCTTCGCGTCGTAGGCGGCGGCGCGCACGTGGGCCAGCATCGTGCTGGCACGCAGGCTCGGGACGATGCGCTCCAGGTTGTCGTCGTAGAAGGCCGCCATCGGCCGGCGGTAGATGAAGGGCTTCTCCGGGTGTGCCAGGTGCTCGCCCCACGCGCCGAACCCCCAGCCGGCCAGCTGCAGCTCCGGGTGGCTCTCCGGGTCGAGGGCCTGGTTGACCAGGCTGTTCTCCGGGGTGAGCAGCAGGTTCTCCAGCGGGGTCTCCGGCCCGATGAACGCGAGCACTCGGCACATACGTTTCCTCCACAGATGACCTGGACGTCGGTGATCGGTCGTCAGCCTAGGCGGACGACCGCGTCGGCGGACCCTCGGTCCGCCTCCCGCGTGGCGGATCGGCGATGATCGGAGGGACAACGACCGTCGACGAGGAGAACCCGATGACCGTCGCCTCCGACCTGGCCGAGGTGCTCGGGGACCGGCTCAGCCGCACCCCGGAGGACCTGCAGAGCTTCGCGGGGGACAGCTCCCGCGCGCAGCCCGAGGGTATGCCCGTGGCCGTCGTCCACGCCGAGAGCACCGCGGACGTCTCGGCGACCCTGGCCTGGGCCTACGCGAACGGGGTCCGGGTGTCGGTGCGAGGCGCCGGAACGGGCCTGTCCGGTGGTGCCGTCGCCTATCCCGGCGGGCTGGTGCTGTCACTGGCACGGATGAACCGGATCCGCCGCATCGACGAGGTCAACCGGCTCGCCGACGTCGAGGCGGGCGTGGTCACCTCCGACCTGGACACCGCCGCGAAGGAGCACGGCCTGTTCTTCCCGCCCGACCCCGCGAGCGCCCGCACGAGCACGATCGGCGGCAACATCGCCACCAACGCCGGAGGGCTGCGGTGCGTCGCGCACGGGGTCACCGCCGACTCGGTCGCCGCGCTGGAGGTGGTGCTCGCGGACGGGCGCGTGCTGCATACCGGGGCGCGCACCCGCAAGAACGTCGCCGGGCTCGACCTGACCAGCCTGTTCACCGGCTCCGAGGGGACCCTCGGGGTCATCACCGCCGCCACCGTGCGGCTCAAGCCGGTGCCGGCGGGCGAGCCGCGCACCTTCCGGGTCGGCTTCGACCGGATGGCCGACGCCGGCCGCGCCGTCACCGCGATCGCCGCGCTGCCGACCCCGCCCGAGGTGCTCGAGCTGATCGACGCCTATAGCGTGGAGATCATCGAGTCCTACCAGCCCAGCGGGCTCACCGTGCCGGGCGCCGCGATCCTCGTCGGGCAGACCGTGGGTCCGGGGGCTCAGGCGCAGGCCGAGGACATCGTCGAGGTATGCCGCCGGCACGGCGCAACCGACAGCGACATCGCCGAGTCCGACGAGCTCATCGAGGCTCGGCGGCTGGCCAACCCGGCGCTGACCGCGCGCGGGCTCCGCGTCTCCTGCGACGTCGGCGTCCCGCTGAGCGAGCTCACCGCGGTCTTCGAGGGCATCGAGGAGATCGCGCGTGCCCACGGACGCCGGGTGTCCACGGTCGCGCACGCCGGCGACGGCAACCTGCACCCCAGCGTGCAGGCGGGCGACACCCGCGAGGAGCACGAGGCCGCCGAGGCCGTCATCCACGACATCACCCGGCTCGCGCTGTCGCTGGGCGGTACGGTCACGGGCGAGCACGGGATCGGGTCGCTCAAGCTGCACGAGCTGTCGTGGCAGCTCGACGACACCTCGCGGCAGGTGCAGGCCGCGATCAAGAGCGCCCTCGACCCGCGGGGCATCCTCACACCGGGTCGGGGCATCTGAGGCTGACCCGTCGCCCTGAGGGGTTCGGCGTGATGAGATGGCGGGCATGAACCCGGCCACGAACGCAGCCCTGTCCTTCGTTCTCCTGGCGGTCTTCATCTATCTCATCTACTTCGCGGTGCGCTCGGCAGTCCTCAGCGCCCTGCGAGAGTTCTACGGGACACGCAGCGCAGCACATGAGGATCCAGAAGCGCGACAGGCGGACCAACGTCCGGAATGAGCGGCGGCCCGATCGCAGGAGAGCTTTGGCAGCCGCGACCGTAGGGTGGGCCGATGGGACTTCGGGAATTCTTCGGCATGACGCGAGCTGAGATGCAGAGCGGCTATGTGCGCAACGAGAGGGGCTCGATGCCCGTCTGTCAGGAGTGCGGGGCTGTGGTGGCCTACGAGTCCCAGTCGCGGCACACGGCGTGGCACGACGACGCCACGCGCGCACGGCATACCGGTTGATCCGGGGAGAAACGGTGGGGACAGAGCAGGCTGCACGATGGAGCTGGCTGACGGGCGGCTGGGCCGGGTTCGTCCTCGCCCTGCTGGTCGGCGCCGCCACGTATGCGGTCTGGCTCGCGTGGGACAACGAGAACTACTACGACGCCGCCCTCGGCGCCTACCAAGGTCCCTACCGGCCCATGCAGGTCGTGGGCTGCGGGCTCACGTTCGTCGTCGTCACCGCCCTCCTCGCCCTGCGCTGGCCGCCCCTGGCCGTGGCAGCTGGGAGCACCGTCGGCTTCTGGCTCTTCTGGACGATCCAGGCAGGCAGCAGCGACCAGACGGGGCTCTTCCTCTTCGGCTCGATCCTGCTGTTCCCGGTCCTGGTGGCGGGAAGCGGCCTCGCCAGCGGGATCGGCTTCGTGCTGCGCAGACGATGGAGACGAACGACGAGGTCGCGGCAGAGCGGTACCGGGGACTGGAGGTGAGACGGCCACGACTTCGTGCTGATCACCCACTGCGGCATCGACGACCTTCAGCTCGAGGGACAGTGGTACGAGCGCGTCGGCGGCCTGCTCGACGACGGCTCGCGCAATCCGCCGGACGGCTGGGACAACCCGGAGCAGGAGGGCACCGTCACCCGCGTCGACGAGACGACCGTCGTCTTCACCGATGACGCCGGGCACAGTGAGGAGTTCGTCCTGCGCGAGGGCGCTACGGAGCCGAAGGACAGCTGCGACTGAGTGACCAGGACCCTTGGAAGGCCCTTCGCTGGAGCTTCTCGCGCCCGGCCCGCGCGGGAGGGCGATGATGGAGGTATGCGCATCGCGATCCTGGCCGGGGGCAGCCGGGGCGACTACCAACCGGTGACCGCGGTCGGGCAGGAGCTGCAGGCGCGCGGGCACGAGGTCGGCGTCACGGCCTCCAGCGACTACGCCCCGACGATCCGCGACGCCGGGCTGGGTGTCGAGGAGATCCGGGTCGACGCGATGCGGATCTACCGCGAGGGCACCGTCGCCGAGCGCATGGCCGGCGCGAGCATCGGGCGCCAGGTCGGCGCGCTGCGCCACCAGGCCGAGGCCATGGCGCCAGAGCTCGCTCGCGCCCTCGTCGAGCTCTGGCCGCGCTACGACGCCGTCGTCTCCACCGCCTTGACGTTCCCGTGGGCCGGGCAGCTCGCCGCCCGCGACCCGCGCCCGCAGGTGCTCATGCTCTTCGTGCCCGCCCTGCCCTCGGTCTGGGGCGACGCCAGCATGTTCGCCACCCGCGCGGGCCGCTCCCCGCTCAACCTCCTCGACGGCCTGCGCGGTCTCGGCCCGGGCATGGCGATGGGCTCCCCCGTCGCCGACGCGCTCGCCGGCCACGGCATCCCCCGCGGCACGGGGGTGCGGGCGGCACGGCATACCCTCACCGTCCCCGCCTTCATCGCGCACTCCCCGCAGCTCATCGCGCCGCGCCGGGTCAGCGGCCGCCGGATCGTGCTGACCGGCTACCCCTTCCGCGACTCGCCGCCCGGCACGACCCTCGACGCCGGCCTCGAGCGCTTCCTCGCCGCGGGGGCACCGCCGGTTTACGCCGGCTTCGGCAGCCAGAGCCTGCGCCAGACGCAGGAGGCTCTGCGGCACACGATCGAGGGCGCGCTGGCCGCCGGGCACCGCGTGGTCGCGCTGCGCGGCACCGGGCTCGAGGAGAGGTATGACGAGCGCGTCGCCTTCGTCGACGGCGCCCCGCACGACGTGCTCTTCCCCCGCATGGCCGCGATCGCGCACCACGGCGGGGCCGGCACGACGGCGGAGGCGACGCGCTCGGGCGTGCCGCAGGTCGTGGTGCCCTTCGCGCTCGACCAGCCGTTCTTCGCCCGGCGGGCGCACGAGATCGGCGTGGCCGCGGCTCCGGTGCCGGTGGGGCGCACCTCCGTCGACACCCTGCGCGGCGCCTTCCGTGCCGTCGGCGACAGCGGGACACGACGCCAGGCGGCGCTGATCGGGGCACGCGTCCGGGCCGAGCGCGGCCCGCAGGCGGCGGCCGACCGGATCGAGGCGACCCTACTCAGGCCTCGCCGAGCACAGTGACGAGCCGGTCCACCATCCGCCGCGCCTGCTGCTCCTATCGGAGTCCTAGGTTATAAGGGACAATACGGCGAGCCGATGGCTCATGACACGAGCTAGTCGCAACTCATCTAAGCGGGCGAAGTCGACGCAAGCCAAGGTGTGATTGACACCGGGCGTTGTGAGCGCCTTTTCAGGGGGTGTAACGCGTGCACTGGCGAGGTGCTCACGCTGATGTTACCGTGACTTGCCTACGCTATTTACCGAAATGCAAGGGGATGCCATGAGCAGGCGATTGGGCGTTGTGATCGCGCTGCCGCTATTCGCGGTGTCAGGCCTCGCAGGGCCGGCGGTGTCGGCCGCGGAAGGCAATACTACGGAGAACATCGAAACGGTAATCTCGACCGAAGAACTGACCGAGAAGGTCTATCATGAAGACATTGGTGAGTATGTTACCTTTACCGGCATTAAGACTACTTCTCTGCTGACGGGGACAGACGATATCAGTACGACCACTGCGAACACTTCGTCGGGGTGTCGCGTCACCGAATGGGCGGGAAATCCTCAAATGGTGCGCGGTAGTTCCGCTCCTGACACAGAGTATGTTTCCGCTAGTGGTGACAAGACCTTATCTCCTGCGCGTAACCGTAATGACATTTCCATGTCTTTAAAGGAGTGTAGGTGGGTCGGTTGTTCCTACCGCCCCACAAGAGATGACGACTCGGGTGACGTCTATCCCGGCGCAACGAAGTGGCTTAACGTCTCCTACACATGTGGGGATTCACGTGAATACTACGCGCTCAGCGGGCTGTACCAATATGGAAGTAGCGATCGAGTTAGGTTGTGCGGATGAGCGCCACCGTTCGATCTGACACTCAAGAGCAGATAACCGGTCGCGGCCTGGGGGCAGGAATTCAGGTCTTCCTTGGCCTAAGTGTCATCGTCGCCGTAGGGGCGGCTGAGCACCTCTACAAATGGGCGAACGTGGATGGCCGCCCATCTTTGGTTGCTCTGGCTGGCGGTTTGTCTCTAGGTGCCTTGTTGTGCGGCATCGTCGGTATGTCAAGTACGCGGCTAGCGGGACCTTTCCTGTGGTCTTTAGTGGCTGGATTGGGTTTGGTCATCGTGTGGGGGGTGATAGCTACGCAAGGCAGCGTCATTCCCCCATCTGACATTCCAATGCGACCCATCTTCCCCGAACTAGTTATAGCCATGGCGTGGAATTTCGCCACCTGGTGTACCTTCGGTGCGGCTCTTGGTTCACTCATCAGGGTCCGAACCCTACGGCAGCGGAAGGGAACCACAGGCTGATCTGGACTTACGCCCACGTCGTGCGAGGACCAGTGCTCGCTGAGCGCGGCTAGCACCCGGCCGCCGGCCCCGCGGACTGGCGAGGGCCGCCGATGTAGGTGGACGTCCAGCGGTGCCCGGTGAGCGACTCTGTGGGGCGGCGCGTTGTTGCCCCGGTCGTGGCCCGGACCGCGCTGCGGTTCGGGCTCGTTCTCGCCCGCGCAGCCCATCAGCCGCGCAGGAGAGCAGGGTGAGAGCCGGATGAGGGGACGGTGAGAGGGGCCCGCGCGAGCGCATACCCTGGCGGGGTGAGCACCCACATCGCCGCCGAGCCCGGCCAGATCGCCCCCCGTGTTTTCCTGCCCGGCGACCCGCTGCGCGCCCGCTGGATCGCCGAGAACTTCCTCGACGACGCCGTCTGCTACACCGAGGTGCGCGGCATGCTCGGCTTCACCGGCACCTACCGCGGCGAGCAGGTCTCGGTGCAGGGCACCGGCATGGGCCAGCCCTCGGCCTCGATCTACGTCAACGAGCTGATCAGCGAGTATGACGTCCAGCAGCTGCTCCGCGTCGGCTCCTGCGGGGCGCTCACCGAGCGGCTCAAGGTGCGTGACGTCGTCATCGCCCAGGCCGCGGCGACGGACAGCTCGATGAACACCCTGCGCTTCGGCGGCTACCACTACCCCGCGACGGCAGACTTCGGGCTGCTGCGCGCGGCGGTCGAGGCGGCCGAGGCCGGGGACGTGCCGCACCTGGTGGGCACGGTCTTCTCCTCGGACAGCTTCTACCACTCCCGGCCCGAGCTGACCCAGAAGGTCGTGGAGTACGGCGTCGTCGCGGTCGAGATGGAGGCCGCCGAGATCTACACCCTCGCCGCGCAGCACGGTCGCCAGGCGCTGGCCGTCTGCACCGTGTCGGACCACATCGTCACCGGCGAGGAAACGAGCGCCCAGGAGCGCGAGCAGACCTTCGGCGAGATGATCACCGTCGCCCTCGACGCCGCGATCGCGACGCCGCTGCCCTCCGCCTCCTGACCGACCGCACGGTTTGCGCGCACCGGCCGCACGGTTTGCGCATACCGGCCGCTCAGTTTGCTGATTCGAACGCAAACCGTGCGGCCGGTCGACACAAAGTGCGCGGCCGGTCGACGCAAACCGTGCGGCCGGTCGGGGTCAGGACCGGAGGAAGGCGCGGACCTCGTCGGCGAAGCGCTCCGGCTGCTCCAGGTGCGGGCTGTGGCCGCAGCCCTCGTAGACCACCTCGGTGTAGTCGCCGGCCGCCTCCAGGACCGCGCGTACCTGGCTCACCATGGGCTGGGTCGGGCAGACCTCCTCGCCGGGGTAGCCCGGCACCGCGCCGAGCTTGCCCAGCTGCGCCAGGTCGAACATCGAGGTGTCCGACACGATCTGGTCGGAGTCGCCGCGGATCCACAGCACCGGCGGGGCCGGGTCGAGGTCGGCGAAGCCGGACTGGTCGAGGTACTTCGGCGACAGCGCGTTGTTCATCCCCGTCGTGCCCGGCGCCACCCCGGGCCAGTTGCCGCTGGTCACGGTGTCGCCCGGGTAGACGTCGTCGCCGACCGAGGTCTTGAGCATCGCGTCGAGGTATGCCTCCTCCACCTCGGGCGCGAAGGTGAACCCGGGCGCGACGTAGAACGCGCGCAGCGTGGTGCGCGGGCTCGTCGGCTCCTCCCCGCGGTCACCGGCCGCGAGCGCCGCGCAGAACTGCGGGTTGGCGGTGCCGCCGCCGCTGCCGGCGAAGTCGTCGGCCACCGGCCGGCCGTCCTCCCCGGTGCTGCCGCCGAAGCCGAACGGGCTGCCCGGCGCCTCGAGCACCAGCCGCCGCACCCGCTGCGGGTGGTCGATCGCCAGCTGCAGCGCGACGTTGCCGCCGGCCGACCAGCCGAGCACGTCCACCGGTCCATCCACGCCCAGCGCGTCGAGGACCGCCGCGACGTCGTCGGACAGGTCCGCCATGCCCCGGGTGGCGTCGATCGTGGCCCGGGCGGAGTCGCCATACCCCCGGAAGTCGGGCGCGAGCACGTGGAAGTCGGCCGCGAGCGCGTCGATGAGCACGTCGAAGAAGGCCGAGGACGACACGTTGCCGTGGATGAGCACGACGGTCGGTGCGCTCGGGTCCCCCGCCTCGCGGACGGCGGTCGTGGTGCGGGCGGTCTGGACGTCACGGAGTGTCATGACGGCATCCTGCCTCACTCCTGCGGCGGTATGCCGTCCTCCAGCACCATCCCGGCCGCCTCGCCGGACCCGATCGAGGCCAGGTGGCGCGCCACGTAGGGCGCGACGTGGTCGGCGACCTGGTCCGGCGCGACCCAGTGGACGGCGCCGATCTCGCTGGCCTGCAGCACCGCGCCGTCGGCCAGGTCCGGGTGTACGCCGAGGTCGAAGACGAGCAGCAGCGCGTCCTCCCACTGGCGGTAGCGCGGCAGCCAGTTGACCGCGAGCAGCTCGCCGACGGGCAGGTCGGCGCCGAGCTCCTCCTGCAGCTCGCGGCGCAGCGTGGTCCGCGGCGACTCGCCGGGGTCGACCACCCCGCCGGGCAGGTCCCACTCCCGCTTGTAGGTCAGCTCGCACAGCAGCACGTGCCCGCGACCGTCGCGGACGACGCCCTGGGCGATGACCCGCTTCTTGGGCAGCGTCGCGTTGAGCATCCCGAGGAAGGCACCCGGCTCGCCCGGGGCCGGGTCGTCGGCCAGCCGGCCGAGCCGCAGCAGGTCCACCGCCTCCCCGTCGGCCGTGCTGCCGCGCCCGCGGCTGACCCCCTCGGGCCGCAGCCCGGCCCGCTGCAGCAGGCGCCGCGTGTCGACGTCGTCGGCGCGGACCTCGGCCTCGACCCGCTGGCGCCCATCGGCGAAGGCCTGCTCCACCATCGCGACCACGGCCGCCACGGCACCCTCGGGGTCGCGGCCGCCCAGCCCGGACAGCCCGGTGAGCGCGACCACCCCGTCCGCCACGGCGCGCAGCCGCACGGCCGCGGGCTCGACCTCCTCCTCGGGAGCGGGCATACCGTCGGGCCTCAGACGTGGCGCCGGCTGGTGATGACCCGGAACCGGTTGGAGACGAAGGCGGCGTCGGCGTAGGCGGCGTTGGCCGCGGGGTTGGCGCCGGTGCCGTGGAAGTCGGAGAAGGCGGCCGTCTGGTTGACGAAGATCTGGCCGGTGAGGTTCTCCGACAGCGCCACCCCGGCGTCCGCGGCGGCCTCCCGCGCGTCGTCCAGGACCTCCTCGTCGGTGGCATACACCGCCGCGGTCATGCCGCCGTGCTCGGCGACGGTCCGCGAGAAGCGGCGCAGCGAGTCGGCGGTGTCCTCGGTGCGGATGACGAAGGCGACCGGGCCGAAGCACTCCTGCGTGTATGCCGCGTCGTTGGCGGCGTCGACCCCCACCAGGGCGGGGGTGCGCACCACGGCGTCGGGGTAGGAGGGGTGGGCGACGGCGCGGCTGTCGAGGACGACGTCGCCGCCGAGCCGGTCGGCCAGGCCCGGGATGTCGGTCGCGCGCCCGCGGACGTCGTCGTTGACCGTGGCACCGAGGACCTCGACCGCCTTGGCGTCGTCGGCGGTGAAACCGCTGATCGCCTGGCCGAGCTTCTCGGCGAACTCCGCGGCGGACAGGTCGCCCTCGTCGGTGCGGACGGTCGGCGGGACGTAGACGTTCTGCGGGGCGGTGCACATCTGCCCGGAGTAGAGGGAGAAGGAGAAGGCCAGGTTGCCCAGCATGCCCTTGAGGTCGTCGGTGGAGTCGACGACGACGGTGTTGAGCCCGGCCTTCTCGGTGTAGACGAGCTTGCCCGCGCCCGCCGCCTCGGTCTCCAGCCAGTGGCCGAAGCCGGGGCCGCCGGTGTAGTCGATGATCTTCACGGCCGGGTGCAGCGCGAGGTCCTTCGCGAGCGTGCCGCCGTCGTCCTCCGCGGCGAGCTGGACCAGGGCCGGGTCGAAGCCGGCCTCGGCGAGGGTCTCGCGGGCGATCTGCACGGTCAGCGCGAGCGGCAGGACGGCGTGCGGGTGCGGCTTGATGACGACCGGGTTGCCGGTCGCGAGCGAGGCGAAGATGCCGGGGTAGGCGTTCCACGTGGGGAAGGTGTTGCAGCCGATGACCAGCGCGACGCCGCGCGGCACGATCCGGTAGTCCTTCTGCATCCGGATCGGGTCGCCCTTCGCCGGCTTCTCCCAGGTCACCGACTCCGGGACGCGGCGCTGCTCCTCGAGCGCGACGACGACCGCCTCGAGCGCGCGGTCCTGGGCGTGCGGGCCGCCGGCCTGGAAGGACATGACGAACGGCTGCCCGGAGGTGTGCATGACCGCGTGCGCCATCTCGTGGCTGCGCGCGTTGATCCGCTCGATCACCTCGGTGAGCACGGCGGCCCGGACCTCGGCGCCGGCGTCGCGCCAGGCGGGCAGCGCCTGCTGCGCCGCCTCCATCGCGGCGTCGACGTCCAGCTCGGGGTAGCGCACCCCGAGGGTCGGGCCGTAGGGGCTCTTCTCCGAGCCGACGCTGCGGCCGGTCGTGGGCTGCTCCTCGAGCCCGTCGAAGTCCTTGTTGAGGGTCTCCTGGTGCGCGAGCTGGCCGCGCTCGGAGGAGCCCTCGCCGTAGACCCGGGGGCTCGGCGACTCGGGGTAGCGGCTGTAGTAGCTGCGCTCGCGCAGGGCCTGCGTCGCCGCCTCGAGGGTCTCGCGGTGGGT
Organism: Serinicoccus hydrothermalis; assembly: GCF_001685415.1. NCBI lineage: Bacteria > Bacillati > Actinomycetota > Actinomycetes > Micrococcales > Ornithinimicrobiaceae > Serinicoccus > Serinicoccus hydrothermalis. Next base: position 1,793,560 of record NZ_CP014989.1, read on the forward strand.
GTCCAGCAGGGGGTGCGTCGTCGCGGTGGTGGCCATGGCTCTCAGGGTAACGACGCCCGCGCGGGCCTGCCCAGCGGCATACCTGGGCGGTTGTGTCCCGTGGAAGTCGCGAAGGGTGCCGACTCCCACGGGACGCTAACCGGCCCACCCGCCGCGTCGGAGCGCCGAGGCGATCTGGTCGAGGAAGACCGCGGGGTCCAGCCGCCAGCCGAGGACCGGGATCTGCAGCGAGACGAGGTCGCGCTGGTCAATGGCGAGGGCGTTGCCGCGCACGGCGTCGTCGACCCCGTGCAGACCCCACTGGTGGTGGGCGCCCTGGATCTCGCCGTGCACGCCGTAGTCGTCCCAGAACAGATCGAGATAGACCCGCCCCGCGCCGACGGTCCGGGTGCTCTGCCGGCTCGGAGCAGGTATGCCGTGGGCCCGGCACGCCGCGACGACGTCCAGCTCGTTGATCGAGTGGGAGCCGTCGCAGACGTCGCGGATCACGGCACCGAGCAACTGCCGTCGGGCGCAGCGTCGCGTCCCGCCCCAGCGGTCCATCAGCGCGCTGGTCGACACGAGGCGCTGCTGCACGGTCATCGCCACCAGCGTCGCGGCGGCCCGGTCCGTGCGCTCCCACTGCGCGGCGCGCAGGAGCGCCACGTCGGTCTTGGTCCGCCGCAGCCCGACGGGGATCACCGGCCCGAGGTCACGCAGGACGTGGTGCCGGACGCCGGGCAACGAGCGGACGGTGGCGTTGCGCGGGACCGAGACGTCGATGGGCGACGCCTCCCAGTGCTTCAGCCCGGAGACGACCAGGGAGGTCGCGCCGTCCAGCACCGCACGAGGGCCGGACTCCCACAACGCCCACCAGAGGAGCCCTTCGCCTCGCGGCTCGGTGCCCGCGATGCACAGGGTGTGGCAGCCGGCGCGGTGCCACACCCCGTGATCGACCTCGGCCCGGATGTCCTCGTCGGTCAGTCCCTCGGCGATCAGGTCCGCGCGTCGGACGACGCCGGAGTGGCAGTCCGCCAGCAGGCGTGCGACCTCGTGGCGCCAGGCACGTCGGCGAGCCGCAGCGCTCGGCGCTCGTGCCATGCCTCCCCCTGCCCGCACCTGCCCCCCGGCTCGTGCGTCGGCCCCCAGCCTGACAGAGGTGGACCTCCCGTGGCCCCGGTCGTCCACAGCCCACGACGGTCCCGTGGGAGTCGGGAAGGGTCCCGACTCCCACGGGACCGTCGTGACCCGGTGAGGGAGCTCAGCTCCTGCCGTCGGCGAAGGCCAGCAGGTCGCGGACGACCTGCTCCGGCTCCTCCAGCGCAGGCCAGTGACCGCCCTCCGGGTAGAGGGTGAAGCGCTCCACGGCGAAGAAGCGCTCGCACAGCTCGCGCGGCGGCATCATCAGGTCACCGCCGAAGAGGGCGAAGGCGGTCGGCACGTCGACCTTGGCGGGTGTCCACGCCTCGCCACCGGCCGCGCCGCTCCAGGCGGACTGCTCCGCCGAGCCCGCGCCGTCACCGGCCGGCTCCTCCCAGGCGTCCGCATGCCAGTTCGCCTCGGGCTCGGAGTGGAGCGATTGCACGAACCGGCCGTCCTCACCCGGCCGACTGCCGAAGGAGTCGAGGTCGGCGGCGAGGATCCAGGCCGGGCTCGTCCCGGCGACCGCGCGCATCCCCCGGGTCATGTGCGCCTGGTCGCTGTAGCCCGCCTCCACCGCGGCCTCGGCGAGGGTCCGACCTGCGTGCAGGAGCCGGTATGCAGCACGCGCCCGCGCCAGCTGCTGCAGCTGTTTCGGGCCCATCCCCGCCGCCGCGCTGGACCGGCGCCGCAGCTGCCGGTCGGAGTAGGCCGTGGCGTCCCCGGCGAGCGCAGCCGCGATGGCCTCGTCGGTCAGCAGCACGCCCTGACGGTGCAGCAGGGTGACCATCTCCTCCAGGGCGCGGGTGTCGGCATACCCGGGGACGGGCAGCCGGACCCCACCGATCTCGACGGACGCGCCGTCGCACGGCAGGTCGCGAATCTCGCCGAGCAGCGACAGCTTCGGGACGTGCCGGAGGAAGACGTGCGCGGGCAGCTCGACGCCCCAGCCGCGCTCCCCTGCGCGCAGGTCGAGGGTCCGCGGCTGCGTGCTGGGCCCGATGAGGGTGGCGACGACGTCGGTATGCCCGTGGCGTCGGCTGAACGCGATGCCCCAGAACTCGTTCGCCGCGTCGGTGTAGGTCGCGTCCTCCTCCACCTCGACCCACCACAGGACGGAGACCAGCGGCGAGGCGGACTCGGTGAAGGTGTAGGCCACGGTGTGACGCTAGCGCGCTGGGCCTGAGCCGAGGGGCGAGCGTCGTCGCTGTGGCTCCCCGCGCGAGCGTCCCGTGGAAGTCGACAACGGTCACGACTCCCACGGGACGCTCTGGAGCGGGCCTCTCAGGCGACCGGCTGCTGCAGGTCCACCGACCAGCCGGCGCCGTCGCCGTCGAAGGGCGTGACGTCATACACCTCTCGGCAGGTGCCGTGCGGGGTGAGGCCGCGGTCTCGACCTCGGCGACGAGCCCCTGCCAGGCCTGCTGGATGCCGGACAGGTCACCGCCGGCGTAGCGGACGGTCAGCGCCCGCGCCTGGGCCTCGACCGTGGCCCGCTCCAGACCGTCGGGGACGGGCGCGTCGCCGATCTGCTCAGCGGCCGAACAGGCGGGCGAAGAACCCCTTGCGCGCAGGCTCGGAGGTGCGGTCACCGGCCTCGTGGGTCGACTCGCCGGCGCTCGGGTATGCCTCGTCTCCCGGCGCGGCGACGCCGGGCTCCACCGCCGGGCCCTCGTCGAACATCATCTCGGTCCCGAAGACCCCTTCACCCTCGAGGACCTCCCAGTCCTCCTCCACGAAGGCGTCCCAGATCTCGACCCCGGTGACGTCACCCACGAGCCCCAGCACCGTGTCCTCGGTGAGCAGCTCGACGCCGTCCTCCGCGGGCAGCGCCGGCCCCTCGTCGACCTCGCGGTGGCCCGCGGAGTCCACGACGTGCCGGCGCGCCCCGTCCGGCTCGCAGACGGCGAAGGAGTAGGTGTCGCTCGTGCTGCCGAGGAGCGCGGCCACGACCCGCCGGCCCAGCGTGCGCGCGAGCATCTCGTCCTCGGTGGCGAGCAGCATCATCCCGCCGACGAGGACGAGCCAGTCACCGACCGGCGGGCGACCACCATCTCCGGGTCGGACGAGATGCTCGCCTCGTCCCCGCTCGACCGGGCCCCGGTCGGCCGCAGCCCCACCGCCGCGAGGTCCTCGACCGCCGCGCCCTCGACATACACCAGCCCCATGTTCATTCCCATGACGCCAGTATGCCGACGCGACGCCCCCGGGCGCCGTCGTCCACAGGCGGACCGCTCATGCCATGGTGGACCCATGCCAGAGTCGCCGACGCCGCCGCACGCCCTGCTCAGCCCTCCGGACCAGACCGCAGTCGCCGTCATCGGGGCCGGGGCGATGGGCGCCGGGATCGCGCAGGTCGCGGCGCAGGCCGGCCACCCCGTGATCCTCGTGGACGCACAGCCGGAGGCGGCCGAGCGCGCGGTGGCCGGGCTGCGGGCGACCTTCGACAAGCTCGTCGCCAAGGGCAAGGTCACGCGGGAGGACGCGGACGCCACCCTCGCGCGGGTCACGCCGCACACCACCGCCGACATGAGGACCATCCCGGCGGTGGCGCTCGTGATCGAGGCCGTGGTCGAGCACCTAGACGTCAAGCGGGCGATCTTCCGCCAGCTCGAGAGCGCGCAGCCGAGCACAACGGTCCTGGCGACCAACACCTCCTCGCTGTCGATCGACGACATCGTCGGGGAGGCCTGCTCCGGGCACGACGCGGCGCTGCACGGCGGCACCTCGCCTGCCATGGCCCACCCGGAGCGGGTCCTCGGCCTGCACTTCTTCAACCCGCCGCCACTGATGAGGCTCGTCGAGGTCATCACGGGCGCCGCCTCGGGGGCCGACGTCCTCGACGCGGCCTCGGAGCTGGTGCGCCGCTGGGGCAAGACGCCGGTGCGGTGCACCTCGACACCGGGGTTCATCGTCAACCGCGTCGCCCGCCCGTTCTACGGCGAGGCTCAGCGCATGGTCGCCGAGGGGCTCGCGGACCCGGCGACGATCGATCTGGCGCTGCGCGGCGCCGGCTTCCGGATGGGGCCGTTCGAGCTGACCGACCTCATCGGGCAGGACGTCAACCTCGCCGTCGGCGAGTCCGTGTGGCGGCAGACCGGCGAGGACCCGCGCTACGCACCGACCGACTGGCAGCGCGAGCTCGTGCGCGAGGGCAGGCTCGGCCGCAAGACCGGGCGCGGCGTCTTCGAGTATGCCGACGGCCGGCCGGTCGACGCCGAGCCCGACGCGGCGCTCGCCGAGCAGCTGGTGGGCGGCCCGGTGCAGACCGACCCGGTCGCGCGCACCCTCGCCATGCTCGTCAACGAGGGCGTCGACCTCGTCCATCGCGGCGAGGCGAGCGCCGAGGACGTCGACACCGCCATGACCCTCGGCACCAACTACCCCCACGGCCCGTTCGCCTGGCTGGAGCAGATCGGCGCCGACACCGTCCGCCGGCAGCTCGCTGAGCTCGACGAGCTCTATCCCGGCGGCCGCTACCGACCGAGCGAGGCACTGTGACCGACACCGATCTCAGCCACGTCCACCGCATGTGGGACCAGGACAGGGCCTCCGCCGCCCTCGGCATCGAGCTCCTCGACGTCGAGGTCGAGACCACCGAGGGAGGCCGTCGCCTGGGTCGGGCCCGCACCCGCATGCGGATCGTCGACACGATGGTCAACGGCCACGACATCGCCCACGGGGGCTACGTCTTCACCCTCGCCGACTCCACCTTCGCCCTCGCCTGCAACGCGACCGGCCGCACCACGGTCGCGGCGAGCTGCGACATCACCTATCTCCTCCCCTCACGGCTCGACGACGTCCTCGTCGCCACCGCGGCCGAGCGGGTGAGCTACGGCCGCAGCGGGATCACGGACGTCACGGTATGCCGCGCCTCCGACAGTGCCGTCGTCGCCGAGTTCCGCGGGCACTCCCGGGCCATCAGGCCGTCGTGAGCCAGGAGGGGCGCCCAGCACGCCCCGGGACAGCGGACGAGGACCGCATGTCACCGGAGCGCCGGCGGGAGCTCCTGCGTCGCTACCGGTCCCTGGGCCTGGGGGAGCTGGTGGCCGCGGCCGTCTTCGTCGTCCTCGCCGCGGCGGTCCTGCAGCCACGGTGGTCGGGCCGGGACTGGGCCACCCTGTGGTGGGGGCTCGGCCCGCTGGTCCTGGTCCTCGTCCAGGCGGGCGTCTACTGGCTGCTCGCCCGGTCGTGGGTGGGGACCGGGACCATGCCGACGAGGCCGGCGAGGGCATACCGGGCCTTCCGCATCCTCGACCCGCTGCTGCTGGCGGTGGGCATCGTGGTGATCGTCGTGCGCGGCGGCGACGACGCCGGTGCGCTCGTCCTCACGCTCGGTGTCTGGCTCTTCGCGGTGGTCGAGTTCGTCAACTACTTCGTCGTGCGGCTGGCCTATCCCCCGACGCTCTGGCTGCGCGAGGTGACGCGGTGGCGCTCACCACGGCTCGTGCGGGACCTCCGGGGGTGACACCGGACGGGACGCCCCGTGGTGCGGGCCCGAGGGCGGGGCATACCCTGACGAGCACCGGCGACGAAGGAGACGCGAGCGCATGACCCTGCCCGAGATCGACGAGCGCCCCGACCTGCACGACGAGGCCGAGACCTGGTCGGTCGACCAGCTGCGCGCCCACCAGCTCGAGCGGCTGCAGAGCTGCGTGCGGCGCGCGTACGACGGGGTGGACCACTACCGCCGCCGGCTTGATGCGCACGGGGTGCACCCGGACGACATCACCAGCCTCGACGACGTCCGGCGACTGCCCTTCACGACGAAGGCCGACCTGCGCGACAACTACCCGTTCGGGCTCTTCGCCGTGCCGCGGGAGCAGTGCGTGAGGGTGCACGCGAGCTCGGGCACGACCGGGCGACCGACCGTCGTCGGCTACACCCAGGGCGACATCGACACCTGGGCCACCCTCGTCGCCCGCTCGCTGCGCGCCGCGGGCACGCGGCCCGGCGACCTCGTCCACGTCGCCTACGGCTACGGGCTGTTCACCGGCGGGCTGGGCGCGCACTACGGCGCCGAGCGGCTCGGCTGCACCGTCGTGCCGATGAGCGGCGGGCAGACGGACAAGCAGATCCAGCTCATCACCGACTTCGGGCCGCGCGTCATCATGGTGACGCCCTCCTACTTCCTCTCCCTCGTCGACGCGATGACCGAGAAGGGCATCGACCCGGCCGACACCTCGCTGCAGATCGGCGTCTTCGGGGCCGAGCCGTGGACCGAGGGGATGCGCGCCGAGATCGAGCAGCGCTGCCAGATGCACGCGACCGACATCTTCGGGCTCTCCGAGATGATGGGCCCGGGCGTCGCGCAGGAGTGCGTCGAGACCAAGGACGGGCTGACGCTCTGGGAGGACCACTTCTACCCCGAGATCATCGACCCGATCACCGAGGAGCCGCTGCCCGACGGCGAGGAGGGCGAGCTCGTGCTCACCGCGATGACGCGGGAGGCGATGCCGGTGCTGCGCTACCGCACCCGCGACCTCACCCGGCTGCTGCCTGGGACCGCACGGCCCGGTATGCGCCGGCTCGCCAAGATCACCGGCCGCAGCGACGACCTCATGATCGTGCGCGGGGTCAACGTCTTCCCCACGCAGATCGAGGAGCTCGTGCTCGCGACGCCCGGGCTGACGCCGCACTTCCAGTGCATCCTCACCCGCCCGGGTCGCATGGACCAGCTGACGATCAACGTCGAGGGCGAGCCGGGCCTGGGCAGCGAGGACCGCAACCGGCTCGCCGGTGAGCTGGGCAAGCAGATCAAGGACCGCATCGGTACGACGGCCCAGGTCGTCGTGCTCGCCGAGGGAGGCGTCGAGCGGTCGGTCGGCAAGGCGCGCCGGATCGTCGACCAGCGCGACGCCTGACGCTTCTCCGCCCCGCTGCCCCGCTGCCCCGCTGCCCCGCTGCCCCGCTGCCCCGGCCGACCTTCGTTTTCGACTACTGGTTTCGTCGCCATGGCGAACAAACGAGAAGTCGAAATCCGGCAGACGGGCTCACCCCCCGAATTCGACTACTGGTTTCGTCGCCATGGCGAACAAACGAGAGGTCGAAATCCGGCCATCGGGTATACCGTGCGGCCGGTCGAAGCAAACCGCGCGGCCGGTCCGCACAAACCGTGCGGCCGGTCGACGCATACCGCGCGGGCGGTCACGTCTGGGTCACGATCAGCGGCCTGACGTCGGGGAAGGCTTCGGGGGCGTCGGAGCGGCACCCTACAGTCCTTGCGTATGAGGTGGGCGAGCTTCGCGAGGGCGCGGGCCCGGGCTTCGGCCGGGCTGCTCCTCACCCTGCTCGCGCTCGTCGTCGTGACGACGGCGATCATCGCCGGGACGGTCGGCTACTCGACGGCGGCCGCGAGCACGGCCGCCCGCGCCGCCCTGTCCCAGGGCGAACCCACCGAGACCGGTGTCCAGGTCCAGACCCGCCTCGCGGAGGACCCGCAGCGCCAGGACGAGCTGGCCCGGCGAACCATCGCCGACGCCTTCGCCCCGGCCCCGGTGAGCATCGGCCGCCTCGTGGTCAGCGAGCCCCGCCCGGCGCAGCTGGACGGCACCGTTCTTGACGGCGAGCTCGTGGTCACCGGTGGCCCGGACCTCGCGACGGGCGGGACCGCGCCGGCAGGTCTTGTCACGGTGGTCGACGGCACCTGGCCGGACGGCGACGGCGACGGGACGCCGGACGCCCCGACCCAGGGCGCGCTGCACGTCGGAACCGCGCAGGCCTGGGACGTCGAGGTCGGCGACGTCCTCGTCGTCGCGGACCGGGCGGTCGAGGTCAGCGCGACCTGGCAGCCGGTGGACGCGCAGGACGCCTTCTGGTTCGGCGACGAGCTGGTCCGCACCGGCGTCGCCGACGAGGACGCGACCCTCGGACCGGTCGTCGTCGACGAGGCCCTGGCGCAGCAGGTCGGTGCGCCCTTCGTCCGCTGGCCGGTGCGCCCGGACGCCGACGCGATCACCCCGGACGACCTCAGCGTCCTCGCGAGCGGCGCCGAGAACCTGCGCTCCGAGCTGCGCGACGTCGAGGGCCTCACGGTCCGCGGCGTCCAGGTCGAGGGCGACCTGGCCCCCACCGCCGGTCAGGCCGCGACCAACCTCGCGACCGCCCGTGCCCTCGGCGTCGTCCCTCTCTCGGTCCTCGTCCTCGTCACCGGGCTGGCCGTGGTCCAGCTCGCCCGGCTGCTGGCCACCACCCGCGAGCCGCAGGCCCAGCTCCTCGTCGCGCGGGGCGCCACCCGCCGCCAGCTCCTGCTGAGCACGCTCGCGGAGTCCCTGGTCGTCACGGTGCTCGGCGCGGCGGTCGGCACCCTGCTGGCCCGCCTCGGCCTGCTCCTCGTGCCCGGCAGCGAGGGCGCGACAGCGCGGGTCGTCGCCGCCGGGGCTCTCACGCTGCTCGGTGTCGCCCTCGTGCTCACCGCAGTCGCCTGGTTGCAGGCCGGCCGGCTCGCCGGGGGCCAGGCGATCGCCGACCGCTCGGGCCGGGCCCGCGCCGCGACCGCCCTCGCCACCCTGGTGCTCGTGCTCGGCGCGGCAGCCCTGAGCTGGTGGCAGCTGCGGCGCGCCGGGTCGCCGCTCACCCGCGCCGAGGACGGGACCCTCGGCACCGACCTCGTCGCCGGCGCCGCACCCGCCCTGCTGCTCGCCGCCGCCGCGGTGGTCGCCGTGGCGCTCCTCGGACCCCTCAGCCGCGCCGTCGAGCTCCTCACCCGCCGCACGCGCACGACGGCCGCCCACCTCTCGTCGGCCCAGGTGAGCCGGCGGCTGCCGGTGTATGCCGTCCCCGCCGTCCTCACCGTCCTCGCCGTGGGCTCCACGACCCTGGCGGCGCTCTACTCCGGCACCAGCGCGCAGCTGCGCGACGACCTGGCGGCGGTCGGCGAGGGAGCCCCGCTGCGGGCCGACGTGGTGCGCCCGCCCGCCACGGTGGAGCCGGGCGTCGTCCCGGACCCGCCGCCGGACCTCGCCGAGCTGCCGGAGATCGGCGCCGCCGCGCTCGTGTGGTCCGAGCCGGACGCGCGGGTCGGTGACGTCCCGGTGCCGCTCATGCTGGCCCCCACGAGCACCGACGGCGGGCTGGCGCAGGTCGCGAACGTGCCCCAGGGCATACCGGGCGGTCTCGTGCCCACCGGGCTGGACGAGGTGCTCGACGCCGAGGGCGACCACCTGGCCGACGAGGTGATCACGGTGCCGGAGGGTGCGACGGAGGTGAGCATCGAGCTGCGGGCCGAGCGGGGTGTCGACCGTTGGGAGCTGGCGCGCCTGGACGGGATCGCGCAGACCGAGCAGGAGATCGCGGACCAGGTCGCGGAGCTTGAGTCCGAGACGTCCACCGACGACGAACCACCACCCGAGGGCGAGGAGCAGCCGCCGGCAGAGCTCTCCGAGGAGATGCTCCTCGACCGGGTCGAGAGCGAGGTCGCCGCGGTCGCGGCACCGGTCGAGGTCGGCCTCACGGTGCTGGTCGAGGACGTGCGGACGGGGATGACGAGCTCGGTCGACACCACCACCGTCGAGCTGCCCGGCCCGCGACTGAGCTACGACCCGGCCACCCTCGACGACTTCGCCGCCGAACCCGCCCGCACCTCGGCGACCCTGACCCTCACCCTGCCCGAGGGACGCCAGCACCGACTCCGCGCCGTCACGCTCCACCTCCCGGAGCCGTACCCGTCGGACGCGCCGGCCGAGTTCGTCTTCACCAACAGCTCGACCACCCTCGAGCTCGACCTGTCGATGCGGGCCGAGGGCGTGGACCTGCTCGCCGACACCGGGGAGTGGGGCAGCACGGATGCGCTCACCGCGGCTCAGGCGGCCCCGCTGGCCGAGGAGGCCGCGGCCGTCGAGGAGGCCAGCGTCGAGACGACGGTCGAGGTCGAGCGGGGCTACGTCGGTGACGAGGGCCCGGCGGTCTCGACCTTCACCGAGAGCAACGAGCCGCTCGTGCCCGCCTGGCTCGACACCTCCGGGGCCACCTGGCACCTGGAGGTGCAGGACTCCACCACCGGGCCGTCCCGGCTCGTCGTCGCGCCCGGCGTCGAGCCGCCCGACCTCACCGGCAAGGTCCCTGGACCCGGACCCGGAGCCGGACCTGAGCAGGCCACCTCCAGCTCGGCCGTCGTGCCCGTCGCGCTGACCCGGCAAGCGGCCGCCGCCGCGGACCTCGCCGAGGGCGACCCCATGACGCTCAGCCTGGTCGGGACCACCGTGCCCGCACGCGTCGAGGCGGTCGTCACCGCGCTGCCCGGCCAGCAGGGGGAGACGGCGGCCCTGGCCGACTCGAGGGTCGCGTCGCTGGTCCTCGCGGAGCAGCAGCGCAGCCTCACCTGGCCGACGCAGGTCTGGGCCGCCCCGTCCGGCGACACGCAGCAGGCGGTCGACGCGCTCACCGCCCGCGACGACCTGCGCGCCGTCACCGGCCCGGGCACGGTCTCGGTGACCGACGCCACGAGCGCCGCACGGCTGGTCTTCTGGGTCGCCTCCGCCGGCGCCCTGCTCCTCGCGCTCACCGGCATCGCCGCGGTCGCGGCGACCCTGCTGTCGTCGCGCCGCTCCGAGGTCGCGGTGCTCCGTGCCCTCGGTATGCCGCCCGCCCAGCAGTCCCGCTCGCGGGCGATGGAGCTGGTCGGGGTGGTCGCGGCCGCGATCGCCTTCGGGCTGCTCGCCGGCTGGCTGGTCGGGCAGGCCGTCGTCCCCGAGCTCGCCTCGTCGACCACCCAGCCCGGCCGGCTGCGGCTGCCGGCCGCCCTGCGGCTGGAGGCGGCGCCGTGGGGCGCCGTGGTGGCGCTCACCGCCGCGGGCGCGGTGCTCCTCGCGTGGCTGCTGGGGTCGCGCGTCCGGGCCCAGGCGCTGGACCGCACCTACCGGGAGGAGATCCGGTGAGCCCGCGGCACGGCATACCCCACCGCACCGGTGCCACCGGGCTGGCGCGGCGCCAGTTCGCCGCGGACCCGTGGGTGTCGCTGGGTCTGGCCCTGCTCGTCGGCACCGTCGCGCTGCTGCTGACCGCGGTCCCGCGGGGGCTCGTCGACGTCCAGTCGCGCCAGCTGGTCCAGGAGATCGGCTCCCTGTCCGCGGCGCAGCGCGACCTGCGGGGCGACTGGCAGCGGACGGTCGTCTTCGGCTCCACGCAGGACCTCACCGGCGACCCGTCCGCCGACGGCTGGGCGCCGCTGGTCGAGGGCGCCGAGCGGGTCCGCGCCGAGCAGCCCGAGCCGCTGCGCAGCACGCTCGGCCCCGCGCAGTTCCTCGTCCGGCTGACCGACACGGTCGACTACGCGCCCCCGGTCGAGTCCGGCTACTACGCCGCCACCCTGAGCCTGGCCGTCGACCCGGACCTCACCGAGCACGTGGACCTCGTGACGGGCGACTGGCCCGAGCTGGTGGTCGATCCTCCCGTGTTCGGCCCGGACGCGCCGCAGCAGGAGCAGGACGACCCGGAGCCGGTCCCGGTGGTGCTCCTCGACGAGGCCGCGGACGAGCTCCTGCTCGAGGTCGGGGACGAGGTGCAGGGACTCGTGGTCGCCGGCACCTACACCCCGACGGAACCCGACGACCCACGCTGGCAGCACGTCGACAACGGCGCCACGCTGGGCACGCTCTACGACCCCAACCTCGGCGAGAGCGCGTATGCCACCGCCTTCCTCTCCCCCGACAACCGGGGCAGCATCGGGCAGCCCGCCTCGGTGCGGATGCGGATGTGGTTCCCCGTCCAGCCCGGGGCGATCACCGGCAGCACCGGCCAGGTCGAGGCCCTGCGGGCCCAGGTCAACGGCTTCCTGGCCGAGCAGCACACGCTGGCCACGGCCGACGAGATCGGCGATGCCGGCGCCGCGCAGGTGCCGCTGTTCACCACGGACCTCACCGAGGCCCTGGGCCGCATCGTCAGCCAGCAGCGGGCCACCTCCTCGCTCCTGGCGGTCGTGGCGGCCGGCCCGCTCGGGGTCGCGCTCGCGGTGGCGGCCCTCGGGGCCCGGCTGGTGGTGCACCGGCGGCGCCAGGCCCTGGCGATGACGCTGGCGCGGGGCGCCTCACCCGGTCAGCTGCGGCGGCTCATCGCGGGCGAGGGGCTGCTGCTCGGCGTCCCCGCCGCGGCGCTGGGGCACCTGGGCGCGACCCTCCTGGTGCCTGGCCCGACGCCGTGGTGGCAGTGGCTCGTCACCGCCGTGGTGGCCCTCGTGCCGTCGGTCGCGCTGGCGGCGTCGGTCGACGACGCCTCGCTGCAGCAGCGCCGCAGCGACCTGTCCTCCCGCAGCGCCAGCCGGTGGCGCTGGGTGGTCGAGCTCGCCGTGGTGGGCCTGGCCGGGGTGGCGACCTGGCGGCTGCTGGACCGCGGCGCGCGCGGCGACGGCGCCGGCCAGAGCGGCATCGACCTGCTCGCCGCGGGCACCCCGGTGCTGCTCGCACTGGCGGCCTGCGTCCTCACGCTGCGGCTCTACCCCCTGCCGCTGCGCGCGCTCGCCGCCGCCCTGCGGGGCCGACCCTCGCTGACCCCCTTCCTCGGTGCCTCCCGGGCGCTGCGCGACCCCGCGGGCGGGCTCGTCCCGGCGCTCGCGGTCGTGCTCGGGACGGCGATCGCGCTGGTCAGCGCTGTGCTGCTGTCGACCGTGACCCGGGGGGCCGAGGTCGCCGCGTGGGAGGCGAACGGCGCCGCCGTCCGCCTCAACGGCCCGCTGCTCAGCGACGAGCTACGCGCGGAGATCGAGCAGATCGACGGTGTCGTGGCGGTCGGCGGGGTCGCGGACACCGGCGCCACCCGCGACCTCGTCGTCGACGGCGAGCGCCAGGCGATCCGGGTCTGGGCCGCCGAGCCCCAGGTGCAGGAGGTGTATGCCCGCTCCGCGCCGGTCCCCCCGCTGCCGGACGAGTTCTGGCGGGACGAGGGCATACCCGCCGTCGTCACGCTGCTCGGTGCCGACGAGATGATCCCGGACGACGCGACCGAGGTGCAGGTGTCGCGGCTCGGCGAAATCGAGGTGGTCGGGCACCGCGACCAGGTCCCGGGGATCCTCGTCACCGGCGCCGGCGTCCTCGTCGACGGCGAGCGCTGGGTCGCCGCCGGCGGCAGCATGCCCGACGTCACGACCACGCTCGTCGGGGTCGCCGACGGCGCCTCGCCCCAGGCGGTCGCCGACGACGTGACCGAGCTCGTCGGCACCGGCGGGGTCGTCACGACCGTCACGACGCGGCTCGAGGCCTTCGAGGACGCCCCGGTCACGACCGGGCTGCGGCAGCTCTTCGTCGGCGCCACCGTCGTCTCCGCGCTGCTCACCGTGCTCGCCGTGGTCGTGGTCCAGCTCATGGGGTCCACCGCGCGCACCGCGCTCCTGGCCACGTTGCGGACCCTGGGCCTCGGGGCGCGGCAGACCCGGGCGCTGACCGCCTGGGAGTTGGCCCCCTTGCTCGTCACGTCCCTGCTCGTGGGGACGCTGCTGGGGCTGGGCGTGCCATGGGTGCTGCTGCGCGGCCTCGACCTCACCGGCCTCACCGGCGGGAGCGCGCAGCCCGCCCTGTCCCTGGACCTGCCGCTGCTGGCCGCCGTGCTCGGCGCGGTGGTCCTCACCGTCCTGATCGCCGTCACCGTCAGCGCCTGGATCGCCGGGCGCACCAACCTCGCGCAGGCCCTGCGCGTCGGGGAGGACCGATGAACCCGCACGACACCACACCGACCGAACACCCCTCCCGTCCGCCCACGGACCAGACCGGACACCCTGCGGTGGCGGAGCCCCCTGGGCGTGGCGACATCTGGTGCGAGGACCTGGTGCGCATCTACTCCACCGAGGGGGTGGAGGTGCAGGCGCTGCAGGGGCTCAACCTCGTGGTCGACCCCGGCGACGTCGTCGCCCTCGTCGGCGCCAGCGGCTCGGGCAAGTCGACGCTGCTCGGCATCCTGTCCGGCCTGGACCGGCCCACGGGCGGTCGCGCCCGGGTGGCCGGGGTCGACCTGCTGTCGATGAGCCGGGCGCAGCGAGTCGACTACCAGCGGCATACCGTCGGCTTCGTCTGGCAGCAGACGTCCCGCAACCTGCTGCCCTTCCTCACCGCGGCCGAGAACGTCGCCCTGCCGATGGTCATCTCGGGTCGGACCGAGCGCGAGCAGCGGGTGGGCGAGCTGCTCGACCTGCTGGACGTCGGCGACTGCGGGGCGCGCCGTCCGGCCGAGCTGTCCGGCGGCCAGCAGCAGCGGGTCGCGATCGCCACGGCGCTGGCCAACTCCCCCGCCGTGCTCCTCGCGGACGAGCCGACCGGCGAGCTCGACGACGCCGCCTCGGCCCAGGTGCTCGAGGCGATGCGGGCCTCGGCCGGCGAGCTCGGCACGACGGTGCTGGTCGTCACGCACGACCCGACGGTCTCCGACCACGTGCGGCGCACCGTCGCGATCCGCGACGGCCGGACCTCGACCGAGGTGCTGCGCTATGTCGTCACCGACGAGTCGGGAGAGCAGCGGCAGGTGGCCAAGGAGTACACCGTCATCGACCGCGCCGGGCGCATCCAGCTGCCCCGGGCGCACGTCGAGGAGCTGGGCCTGCGCGACCGGGTCCGGCTCGAGGCCGAGCCCGACCACGTGCAGGTGTGGCCGGACGACGAGGAGCACGCCGCCGGCGAGCGACGAGACGGACCCGATCGGACACCCCTTCCGTCCGAGCGCGAACCGCGGGAGTCGCGCCCGGTACCTCAGGAGGAACGATGAGCGAGCCGACGGCATACCAGGACCAGGCGGACAGCGGCACCGGCGCGGTCGTGCTCACCGGGCGCGACCTGCACCGCACCTTCGGCACCGGCGCCACCGAGGTCCACGCCCTCGCCGGGGTCGACCTCGAAGTGCCCGCGGGGCGGCTCACCGTCGTCCGCGGGCCGTCGGGGTCGGGCAAGACGACCCTGCTCAACCTGCTCGGGGGCCTGGACCGCCCGACCGGGGGCCAGGTGCTGCTCGACGACGGGCGGGTGCTCTCCGAGCTGCCGGAGAAGGACGTGCTGGCGGTGCGGCGCGAGCGGATCGGCTACGTCTTCCAGAGCTTCGGTCTCGTCCCGGTGCTGTCGGCGGCCGAGAACGTCGAGGTCCCGCTGCGGCTGCAGCGGACCCCGGTCGGCGAGCGCACCCGGCGCGTCGAGGAGGCGCTGGAGCTCGTCGGGCTGGCGCGGCACAGCAGGCAGCGGCCCTACGAGCTCTCCGGCGGGCAGCAGCAGCGCGTCGGGATCGCCCGCGCGCTGGTCAGCGACCCCGACATCCTCATCGCCGACGAGCCGACCGGGCAGCTGGACTCGGACACCGGCGCGATGATCATGGACCTCTTGGTCCGGCTCACGCATGAGCGCCGCATCGCCTCCGTGGTCTCCACGCACGACCCGGTCCTCATGGGGCGGGCCGACCAGGTGGTCGAGCTGCACGACGGCCGGCGGGTCTGAGCCACCGGCCACACTCCTACCCAGAAGTTGTTCCTCTGCGGTGATGCATCAGCGCAGAGGAACAGCTTCTGCGTAGGAGTGGCGAGACTCGCTCAGTCGGCCGTGCGGAAGCCGCCGTTGCTGTGGAGCAGCTGGCCGGTGATCCAGCCGCCCTGCTCGGAGAGCAGGAAGCGGACGAGGTCGGCGGTGTCCTGCGGCGTCCCCAGGCGACCGAGCGGCGTCTGCGCGGTGCCCGCCTCGCGGATCTCCTCGGTCATCCAGCCGGTGTCGATCGGCCCGGGGTTGACGACGTTGGCCCGCACGCCGAGGTCGGCCAGCTCGTGCGCGGCCGCGACGACGAGGCGGTCGAGGGCTCCCTTGCTCGCGCCGTAGGGGAGGTTGTATGCCGTGTGGTCGCTGGTCAGCGCCACCACGCGGGCGGCTCCGCGGTCGACGACCGCCGGGTCGAGCTGCTCGGCGAGAGCCCTGATGAGCAGCCACGACGCCCGCGCGTTGACCGCGAAGTGCCGGTCCCACGACTCGACCGTGGTGGTGCGGATGGCACTGTCCACACTCTCCGCGTGCGAGAGCACCAGGGCGGTGAGGTCGCCGCGCCGGTTCGCCTCGCGCACCAGCCGCTCCGGCACCTCGGGGTCGGCGAGATCGGCGGCGACGACCTCGACCTGCGCGCCGAGCTCCCGGCAGCGCGTGGCCACGGCCTCGGCGTCGTCCGGGCTGTGCTCCAGCCCGACCCGCTCGTCGTAGCCCGGCCAGTGGCACAGCGTCAGGTCCCAACCGTCCCCGGCCAGGGCGAGGGCGATCCCCGCCGCGATGCCCCGGCGGCGTCCGACCCCGGTGAGGAGCACCGTGCCGCAGCTCATCGCGGACCACCCCCGGCACGACGCGCGTGCAGCGCGCGGACCTGCTCGGCCAGATCCGGGTCGGGGCCGTCCACCACCGCACCGGGCACGACCTCCTCGATCGGCAAGGGTGCGACCGGGCCCGGCTCCCGGCCCAGCTCTGCCGACCACGCGGTCAGCTGAGCCGTGGATGAGGCATACACGATGCGCCCCAGGCCGACCCAGCCGTGGGCGGCGGCGCACATGGGGCAGTGCTCGCCGGAGGTGTAGACGGTGCTCGCCGCCCGGTCCGGCGGCGAGAGGTGCTGCGCGGCCCAGCGGGCGATCGCGAGCTCGGGGTGCTGCGTGTGGTCACCCCCACCGATGTGGTTGTGGTCCTCGAGCAGCACCTCGCCCTGCGGCGAGACCAGGACCGAGCCGAAGGGGTCGTCACCCGCCTCGAGAGCGGCCTGTGCGAGCTCCACCGCCCGGGTGAGATGGATCCTGTCCGTGTCGTCGATGCCCACCGGCCCACCGTAGTTCGCCGCACGTGCGGGGGACGGCGAGAGCGGCCAAAACCCCCGCCGACTGTTCGGAGCCGACAGCGGCGGCACGGCGTCATACCCTGGAACAGCCGGGACCGTGCTCCCGGCGACCGACCGGCAAAGGGCAGAGGAGACACCATGAGCTGGGCACCGCCGCCACCGGACCGCGACCGCGAGCGCGACCACCTCACCGGCCCCACCGACGCCGCGCCGTGGGACGTTCCCCCGATCCCGGCCTGGTCGCCGACGTCGGCCTACGGCCAGCCCGAGGACACGCCGCCCACCCGGCCGGCACCGCCGCCGCAGCTGCGCTACGCCGACTGGGGCGAGCGGGTCGCCGCGACGCTGCTCGACTGGAGCCTCCTCTTCGGGGTCCTCGTCGTCCTGGGGGTGGTCAGTGGCATCGTCGAGCCGCTCGAGGACCTGGCCGGCTTCGCATGGGTCGCCTCGCTCGGCTACCTCGCCTGGCTCAACGGCTCGAAGGGGCAGTCGCCCGGCAAGGCGCTGCTCGGGCTCAAGGTCGTCCGCGAGGCCGACGGGTCGCCGCTGGGCGGGTTCGTGGGCCTCGTGCGCGGCGGGCTCCTGGGCCTGCTCAGCCTCTTCACCGTCGGCATCTTCTTCCTCGTCAGCGTGCTGTGGCCGTTCCGCGACCCCAAGAAGCGCGCCGTCCACGACCTCGTCGTGAGCGCCGTGGTGGTCTCCGGCTACCCCAAGGCCCCGGTGAGCCCGCGCCTGCTCAAGCCCTGACCCCGGCGCCTGGGCGGTCGCGCGCCCGGGATCTGACAGCATGAGCGGTATGCGCGTCCTCGTCACCGGCGGTGCCGGCTACATCGGGTCCCACACCGTCATCGCCCTGGCCCGGGCCGGGCACGAGGTCGTCGTCGTCGACGACTTCTCCAACAGCAAGCCCTCGGTGACCCCGCGCCTGGAGGAGCTGGCGGGCATACCCGTCCCGGTGCACGCCTTCGACCTCGCCGACGGCGACAAGCTCGACTCGCTGCTGGCGCAGGAGTCCTTCGACGCGGTCATCCACTTCGCGGCCTTCAAGGCGGTCGGCGAGTCGGTCGAGAAGCCGATCGACTACTACCGCAACAACATCGGCGCGACGCTGCGGCTCGTGGAGGCGATGGTCGCCCGGGACGTGCCCTACCTCGTCTTCTCCTCCAGCGCCACGGTCTACGGCGAGGACGCGCCGGTGCCGATGACCGAGGGGCTGCCGACGTCGGCGACCAACCCCTACGGCTGGACCAAGGTCATGAACGAGCAGATCCTGCGCGACGTGACCCATGCCTACCCGCAGCTCAAGGTCGCGCTGCTGCGCTACTTCAACCCGGTCGGCGCCCATCCCTCCGGCCGCATCGGCGAGGACCCGTCCGACATCCCCAACAACCTCATGCCCTTCATCGCCCAGGTCGCGGTCGGCCGGCGGGAGAAGCTCTCCGTCTTCGGCGACGACTACCCGACGGTCGACGGGACCGGCGTGCGCGACTACATCCACGTCGAGGACCTCGCCGAGGGGCACGTCGCGGCGCTGGAGTGGATCAGCACCCACGAGCGGCCGCTGTCGGTATGGAACCTCGGCACCGGGCGCGGCACCTCGGTGCTCGAGCTGGTCTCGGCCTTCGAGCGCGCCAGCGGCCAGGAGATCCCCTACGAGATCGTCGCGCGGCGCCCCGGCGACATCGCCAGCTCGTATGCCGACCCCTCGCTCGCGCGGTCCGAGCTGGGCTGGCGGGCGAGCCGGTCGGTCGAGGACATGTGCGCCGACACCTGGCGGTGGCAGCAGGGGAACCCGCAGGGCTACCCGGACTGAGGGCATACCGCGCGGCCAGACGACGCAGACCGCGCGCCGGACGACGCAGACCGCGCGGCCGGTCGACGCAAAGCGTGCGGCCGGTCGACGCAAACCGTGCGGCCGGTCGGGGAGGGGGAAGCGGCGGGCACCAGGCGCGGCGAGGGGGGCGAGGCGTACTGTGGTGAGCATGTCCTTGCGCAGCACCTCCCTCGGTGACCTCGAGCGGGTGGTCATGGAGATCCTCTGGTCGGAGGGTCCCGGCCTGTCCGTCCGGGACGTCATCGACCAGCTGGCGCAGCGCGACCACGACAAGGAGCTGGCCTACACCACGGTGATGACGGTGCTCGACCGGCTGTCGAAGAAGGGAATCGCCGAGCGCACCCGCGACGGGCGCGCCTGGCGCTACTCCGCGGCGGCCAGCCGGGAGCAGCTCGCCGCGACCGCCCTGCGCTCCGCCCTCGACACGGTGAAGGCCGACCGCACGGCGGCCATGCTGCACTTCCTCGACGACGCCAGCCCGGGCGAGCTCGACGACCTGCGCGCCGCCCTGGCCGAGGTCGAGCGCCGCCGCGCCTGACCGCACCCCGCCGTGGCCGGCCCGCTGCTGACCGCCTCGGTCGTCCTCGCGGCGCTCGTCCTCACCCTGCTCGCCCCCCGGCTGCTGCCGCGGTGGGAGGCGCTGCGCCGCCTGCCGGGCCCGGCCCTGCTCCTGTGGCAGTCGGTCGGCGTCTCGGGGGTGGCCTGCGCCCTGCTCGCCGCGCCGGTCGCGGTCCGCACGACGGGCCTGGCGCAGCCGCTGCTGCTCGGCCTGGCCCTCGCGCTCTCCGTGCTCATGCTGGCGCGGCTCCTGCTCTCGGGGCACCGGGTCGGCACCGACCTGCGCCGTCGGCGTGCCAAGCACCGCCAGCTCATCGACCTCGTCGGCGGGCGCCTGCACGGGGCGACGGCGCAGGTGGCCACGCAGGTCGCGCGCCCGCCGGGCGTCTCCGTCATCGCCGAGGGCAACCCCACCGCCTACTGCCTACCCGGCAGGCAGCGGCGCATCGTGCTCACCCAGGCCGCCCTCGACCGGCTCGACGCACCCCAGCTGCGCGCCGTGCTCGCCCACGAGCAGGGCCACCTCGACGCCCGGCACGACCTGCTGCTCGAGCTCTTCACCGTCATGCACGAGGCGGTCCCCCCTCCGCTGCGGGTCCAGGCCGCCATGGGCGAGGTGCACCTGCTCACCGAGGCCCTGGCGGACCGGATCGCGGAGCAGCGCACCGGGCATACCGAGCTCGCCCGGGCGCTGGTGGCCATGGCCGGCACGGGGAGCACCGAGGTCACCACCCGCATCAGGCTGCTGGCCCGGCCGCCGGCCGCCCTGGCCGCGCGGGCGGCCGTCACCGTGCTGGCGCTGCTGGTGCTCGCCCTGCCGTGCGCGGTCGCCGTCCTGGCCTGGCTCTGACCTGGCCCACGACACGGAGTAGTGTGTACGACAGCACGTAGTTTCCAACGCTCTCCCCCCAAGAGAGGCCTCCCGTGGACGCACTCGACCTGGCCAGGTGGCAGTTCGGCATCACCACCGTCTACCACTACTTCTTCGTGCCGATCACGATCGGGCTCAGCCTGCTCGTGGCGATCATGCAGACGCAGTGGATGCGCACCCGCAACACCCAGTGGCTGCGCCTGACGAAGTTCTTCGGCAAGCTCTTCACCATCAACTTCGCGCTCGGGCTGGTGACCGGCATCGTGCAGGAGTTCCAGTTCGGGATGAACTGGTCGGACTACTCCCGCTTCGTCGGCGACATCTTCGGCGCCCCGCTGGCGATCGAGGCGCTGCTGGCCTTCTTCCTCGAGTCGACCTTCCTCGGCCTGTGGATCTTCGGCTGGGGCCGGATCCCGGAGAAGCTGCACGCGGCCTGCATCTGGCTGGTCCACATCGGCACCGTGCTCTCGGCCTACTTCATCCTGGCCGCCAACTCGTTCATGCAGAACCCGGTCGGCTACGAGATCAACCCCGACACCGGCCGGGCCGAGCTCACCGACTTCCTCGCGGTGCTCACCAACAAGGTGCAGCTGGTGACCTTCCCGCACGTCCTCACCGCGGCATACATGACCGGTGGCGCCTTCGTGCTCACCTTCGCGCTCTGGCACCTGTGGCGCCGGCAGACCCCGTCCGTCGACAAGCCGATGTACCGCAAGGCGGCCCGGCTCGGCGCGGTCGCCGTGCTCATCGCGGGCGCCGGGGCGGCCGTCACCGGCGACCTGCAGGGCAAGATCATGACCGAGGTGCAGCCGATGAAGATGGCGGCCGCCGAGGCGCTCTACGAGGACGTCCCCGAGGGTGAGGGCGCACCCTTCTCGATCATCACCGTCGGCACCCTCGACGGTGACGAGGAGGTCTGGGCGATCACCGTCCCCAAGCTGCTGTCCTACCTCGCGACCGGCTCCTTCGAGGGCGCGGTCGAGGGCATCGACCACATCCAGGACCGCTACGAGCTGACGTATGCCGGCTCCGAGCTCACCGCCGCCGACGACTACCGCCCGGTGATCCCGGTGACCTACTGGAGCTTCCGCCTCATGATCGGCCTGGGCCTGGCGGCCATGGCCGTCGCGGTCGCCGTGCTCTGGCGCCTGCGCGGCAAGGGCGAGCCGGACGACGAGACCCGGATGAGCCACCCGCTGTGGGCCTGGGTCGCCACGGCCGTCGTCTTCATGCCGCTGCTGGCCAACTCCTTCGGCTGGATCTTCACCGAGATGGGCCGCCAGCCCTGGCTGGTCATGGGCCTCATGACCACCCGCACCGGCGTCTCCCCGGGCACGACCACGGGTGAGGTGCTGACCTCGCTCAGCGTCTTCACCCTGCTCTACGGCGCCCTCGCGGTCGTCGAGGTCAAGCTGCTGCTGCGCTACGGACGGGCCGGTGCCGAGCAGGTGCCGGAAGACGCGTCCTACGACCCGTCCGACCGCGACGACGACGACGCCTACGTCTTCACCTACTGAGCGAGGAGACCGCCATGGAACTCACCACGATCTGGTTCGTCCTCATCGCCGTCCTCTGGATCGGCTACTTCTGCCTCGAGGGCTTCGACTACGGCGTCGGGATGCTGCTGCCGGTGCTGGGGCGCGACGAGACGCCGAGCGGCGACGACGACGGCGGTACCGGGCATACCGGGGAGACGCGGCGGCGCCAGATGCTGTCGGCGATCGGCCCCTTCTGGGACGGCAACGAGGTCTGGTTGCTCACCGCGGGCGGCGCGATCTTCGCGGCCTTCCCGCACTGGTACGCCACCCTCTTCTCCGGTTTCTACCTCCCGCTGCTGCTCATCCTCGTCGGCCTCATCCTGCGCGGCATCGGGCTGGAGTACCGCGGCAAGGTCGACTCGGCCACGTGGCGGGCGCGGATGGACACGATGGTCGTCGTGGGGTCCTTCGTCCCCGCGCTGCTGTGGGGCGTCGCCTTCACCAACATCGTCAGCGGCGTGCCGATCGACGCGGACATGGAGTATGTCGGTGGCTTCTGGAACCTGCTCAACCCGGCCGCGCTGCTCGGCGGGCTGACCACGCTCACCCTCTTCCTCACCCACGGCGCGCTCTTCGTCGCGCTCAAGACCGACGGGCAGCTGCGCCACGACGCGCGGGCGCTGGCGCTGCGTCTGGGTCTGGCCGCGGCCGCGCTCGCGGTGCTCTGGCTGGGCCTGCTGCACCTCCGCACGGGCACGCCGCTGTCGTGGACGGTGGCCGGGGTCGCCGCGCTCAGCCTGGTCGGCGGGCTGGTCCTCGCCGCACGCGGCCGCGAGGGCTGGGGCTTCACCGGGACCTTCGTGGCCATCGGGCTCGCCACCGCCTCGCTCTTCCTCGCGCTCTTCCCGGACGTCATGCCCTCCAGCCTCGACCCGGCGTGGTCGCTCACCGCCACCAACGCCAGCTCGAGCCAGAAGACGCTGGGGATCATGACCGTGGTGGCGCTGGTCTTCACGCCGGTCATGCTCCTCTACACCGCGTGGAGCTACTGGACCTTCCGCAAGCGCATCTCCGGCCACCACATCCCCACCGAGGTGCACCACGCCGCCGTGGAGCCGCAGCCGACGGCGCCGACGGGGCGCTGAGCCGTGCGCCCCGTCGACCCGGCGCTGCTGCGGTCGCTGCCCGCCACCCGCGGGCCGGTCGCGGCGCTCGGACTCGTCGGCGTCGCCTCGGGCGTCGTCGCGATCGCCCAGGCGGTCGTGCTCGCCCTCGTCGTCGGTGCCGTCGCCCGCGGGACCGGGCTGCAGGCATACCTCGTGTGGCTGGTGGCGCTGCTCGTGCTCCGCGGGGTGCTGGCGGCGGTGGGCGAGCTGACCGCCCGGTGGGCGGGGCTGCGGGTGGTCGCGGTGGTGCGCGCCGCGGTGCTGCGCCGCTGGCTCGGGCGCCCGGTGGAGGGGCGGCCGACGACCGAGGTCGCGATCACCCGGGCGACGGAGGGGGTCGCGGCGCTGGAGCCGTATGTCGCGCGCTACCTGCCCGCGCTCGTCACCGCCGCGGTCGTCCCGGCGCTGGCGCTGGTCACCCTGGTCGTCGTGGACCCGTGGAGCGCGCTCATCGTCGTGCTGACGCTGCCGCTGCTGCCGGTCTTCGCCGCGCTCATCGGGATGCACACGCGCGAGCAGACCCAGCGCCGCTGGGGGGCGATGGAGCTGCTCGCCGGACACTTCCTCGACGTCATGCGCGGGCTGCCGACGCTGGTGGCCTACGGGCGGGCGCGGGCCCAGGTCGACGCCGTCCGCGAGGTGGGCGAGCGGCACCGGCGGGCCAGCGTCGCCACGCTGCGCACCGCCTTCATGTCGACCGCGGCCCTCGAGCTGCTCGCGACGATCTCGGTGGCGATGGTGGCGGTGGCCGTGGGGCTGCGGCTGGCGCACGGCGGCATGGACCTCGTCGTCGGCCTCACCGCCATCCTGCTCGCGCCGGAGGCCTACTGGCCGATCCGCCGGGTGGGCGCGGAGTTCCACAACGCCGCCGACGGGGCGCAGGTGCTGGAGGACCTGGCCGCCGACGGGCTGCTGTCCCCCACCTCCGACCGGACACCCCTCCCGTCCGCCCCCACCTCCGACCAGACACCCCTTCCGTCCGCATCGGCCCGGACACGAGGGGTGTCCGGTCGGGAGGGGGTGCGCCTGGACGCCGTGACGTATGCCCACCCCGGCCGGGCGCAAACCCTCGCCGAGGTCTCGCTCGCCACGCCGGCGCCCCCGGGCCTCACCGTGCTCACCGGTCCCAGCGGGGCGGGCAAGACCACGGTGCTCGAGCTGCTGGCCGGTCTGCGCACCCCGGCCTCGGGGCAGGTCACGGCACCGGCCGCCCACCTGGCCACGCAGCGCCCGCTGCTGCTGCCCGGGACCGTGCGGGACAACCTCGCGCTGGCGGCCCCGGACGCGACCGAGAAGCAGATGCAGGACGCGCTCGACCGGGTGGGCCTGTGGGCCCAGCTGGCCGACCGGCACGGCCTCGACACCCGGCTCGGCGACGACGGGCTCGGCCTCTCAGCCGGTCAGCGCGCCCGCCTCGCCCTGGCCCGCGCGCTACTCTCCCCCGCGCCGCTGCTGCTCCTCGACGAGCCCACCGCCAACGTGGCGGCGGACGGCATACCCCTCGTCCACGAGGTCCTGGTCGACCTCGCCCGAGGACGTCGCGTCGTCGTGGTGACCCACGACCCGCAGCTGGCCGCGCTCGCCGACGACCGGTGGTCTCTCGACGGTGGTGCAGGAACGGTGCTGCGGAGTCGTCGCCCCGGCGACGGGAGCGCAGCACCGTTCCTGCACCAGGACGACCGGGCCGACGCGGAGTCCGACGCCGAACCCGACCTCGAGCCGGGCGTGGTCCGGCCGATCCCCGTCCCCGGGGGCCGCCGCGGGCTCGTCCTCGCCTGCGCCCTCGGCGGCGCGTCGGTCGGCTGCGGCGTCGCCCTCACCGCGACCTCGGGCTGGCTCATCGTGCAGGCCTCGACGATGCCGGTGGTGCTCACGCTGCTCGTCGCGGTGGTGGGCGTGCGCGCGTTCGGCATCTTCCGCCCGGTCTTCCGGTATGCCGAGCGCGTCGTCAGCCACGACGTCGCCCTGGCCGACCTGGCCCGCCGTCGCGCCGACCTCTTCGCCGCCCTCATCCCGCTCACCCCCGCCCGCCTGGGCCGGCGCAGCCGCGGTGCCCTGCTGGGCGCGATGGCGCGGGACCTCGACGACGTCACCGACGAGCAGGTCCGGGTCACCGTCCCCGCCTGGTCGGCCCTCATCGCCTCGGTGCTGGGAGCGGCGATCGCCGGGTGGCACCTGCCGATGGCCGGTGCCGTGGTGGCGGCAGCGGGCCTGGTCGCCGCCGCCGTCGCGGTGCTCGGGTATGCCGCCGAGCGCCGGGCCCAGGACGACGCCGTGCGGGCACGGGGCCGGGTGCGCGAACGCAGCGCGTCGCTGGCCGCCGAGCTGCTCGCCGTGCAGGCGGTGACCGGCCGGACCGGTGGCCAGCGGCTGCTGCTCGACGATCTCGCCGCGCAGGAGGAGCGGCAGCGGGGGTGCGAGGCCCGGCTCACGCGGGCACGGGCGGTCGCGCTCACGCTCAGCTGGGTCGTCGTGGCGGCCGCGGTCGCGCTCGTCGCGGGGATCGCGTGGTCGGCGCAGGCGGCGGGCACGCTCAGCGCCCCGTATGCCGCGCTCGTCGCGCTGGTCCCCGTCGCCCTCGCGGACACCTGGGTGGGTCTGCCCGAGATCGCGGGCGCCCGCGCCAGGGCCCGCGCCGCCGCCCGACGGATCGAGGACGTGCTGCACCAGGAGCCGGCGGTCGCGGACACCGGGCACGACGAGCCGCCGGCCGGGGCTCCCTCGCTGGAGCTGCGCCGGGTGAGCGCGGCGTGGGAGCCGGGTGAGCGGGCGGTGCCGGACCTCCTCGCGCTGGACCTCTGCGTGGAGCCGGGTGATCGCGTCCACCTCACCGGGCCCAACGGCGCGGGCAAGTCCACCGCGCTGGCCGTCCTCGCCCGCCACCTCGACCCGGTGAGCGGCACGTATACCCTCTCTCCCCTCCCTCACCGCGACCGGACACCCCGTGTGTTCGGAACGGAAGGGGTGTCCGGTCCAGAGGAGCGGACGCAAAGGGTGTCCGGTCAGGAGGTGCGGGAGCTGGACCTGGAGGGCACCCGCGCGCTCATCGCGCTGGTCGACGACGAGCCGCACGCCTTCGCCGGGTCGGTGCGGGCCAACCTCCTGCTCGCCGCACCCGGGGCCGCCGACGCGGACCTGCTGGACGCGCTGGAGGCGGTGGACCTGGGCGACTGGTGCGCGACCCTGCCCGAGGGGCTCGACACGTCGCTCACCGGGCTCTCCGGGGGTGAGCGGACCCGCCTCGCCCTCGCGCGCGCCGTCGTCTCCGGCCGGCCGGTGCTCCTGCTCGACGAGCCCACGGCGCATCTCGACGACGCGACGGCGCAGCGGGCCCTCGGGGGTGTGCTGGAGCACGCCGGCGCGGACCGCGCGGTGGTGCTCGTCAGCCATGGTCGGCCCCCGCTCGGGCGATGGAGCACCGCCGCCGTCGGAACGGGAACAACCCGGCCGCGCGACCGCGCGTCCACCGCACTCATCGGCTAGGTTTCGCTCATGGACACCTCGACCATCGTCTGGATCGTCGTCATCGCCCTGGTCGTCATCGCGGCGCTGGTCGTCTGGGGGCTCGTGGCCCGCCGGAAGCGGCTCGATGCGGCCCGCCAGGAGGCGGCCGGGCTGCGGGAGAAGGCGCAGTCCGGAGAGTCCTACGCCCAGAGCGCCGAGGAGCGCGCCAAGGAGCTGCAGGGCAAGGCCCGCGAGGCCCAGCTGCACGCCGACAGGCTGCACCGTGAGGCCGAGGAGGCGACCCGCATCGCCCGCGAGCACCGCGACCGGGTCACCGGCGACTACCTCGACGCCGACGACATCGACCCGGACAGCAAGAAGCGCGGCTGACCCGAGCCGGCCGGTCCGCCCGGGCCGCTCACGCCTCCACGGGCAGGCCGGTGTCGCGCACGAGGTAGAGCCAGGGGAAGGCACGGGCACCCACCTGCCACCCCTCTGTGAGGTAGTGCCGCACGGGCCGGGTCCAGATCACCCGCCGGTGCTCCCACCGCGTGCCGGTCCGCACCATCCGGTGCCGGAACATCCCGGCCTCGACGGTGTGCCACCCCAGCTCACCCGCGAGCTGCAGCTCGCCCATCTCGTCCACGGCGGTGACCGGGCCCAACCACCGCTCGTCCGCTCCTGCATCGCCCTCCTCCCCCGGCCCGGCCGACTCGCCGAACCGCTGCTGCGCACCCTGCCGGCTCAGACCCAGCTCCGCCCCGAGCCGCGCCCAGCTCACGCCCGCACCGCGGGCCGAGCCGACCGCCTGCTGCAGCAGCGCCGCCGTGCCCTCGTGGGCCTCGGCGCACCGCCGCACCAGCCGGAGGTGCTCCTCCGTCTCCAGCGTGCCACCGGCCACCGACACCTCTCCCCCGTCACCGACGATCACCCTCCCCAGGGCGACGACGAGGTCCTCGTCCTCCTCCCGCGGCGCGTCCTGCGCCGGACCGGTCATCGCCCGTCCCGGCTCGGCAGCCAGTGCTGCTCCTCGCCACCGTCACGACGGCGCCCCGGCCACCGCCCGCTCCCCACGAGGAAGGCGCCGAGGACCATGAGCGCCAGCGTCGCGCCCTGGAAGAAGCCGTGCCAGAAGCCGCCGTCGATCTGCCGGGAGACGTAGTAGCTCACGAAGCCCGCGAGGATCACCGCCACCCCCGAGGTCATCCGGAAGGTACGCATACGGTCCTGTGGTGTCGTCATGGTGTCAACATAGTCTTGACGCCACCAACAGTCAACCCCGAGTTGACACCGACGATGCCCGGGCCGTCGCCGCTGCCTGCCACAATGCCGGTATGCCGCTCCCCGCCTCCCGCACACCCCTCGCCGAGCTCGACCCGCCGCCGACCCTGGGTGCACTCGACGGTCGCTACCGCAGGGCGGTCGCCCCGCTGGTCGACCACCTCTCCGAGGCGGCCCTTAACCGGGCCCGGCTGCACGTCGAGGTCGAGTGGCTGATCCACCTGGTGACCCAGCAGGTGGTGCCGGGCGCCCCGACGCTGACCGAGCCCGAGCAGGTCGCGCTGCGCGCGCTGGTCGCCGACTTCGACGCCGCGACGATCGCCGAGCTCGCCGAGATCGAGGCCGAGACGGTGCACGACGTCAAGGCGATCGAGTACCTCCTGCGCCGCCGCCTCGCCGACATCCTCGCCGGCAGCGAGGACGCCGAGGCCCGCACGGCCGCGCTCGCCGAGCTCGTCCACTTCGCCTGCACCAGCGAGGACGTCAACAACACCTCCTACGCGCTCCTCGTCCAGGGCGCGATCACCGAGGTGTGGCTCCCCAAGGCGCACGACCTCGTCGACCAGCTCACGGCCATGGCCCACGACCTCGCCGAGGTGCCGCTGCTCGCGCACACCCACGGTCAGCCGGCCACGCCCACCACGATGGGCAAGGAGCTCGCGGTGCTCGCCCACCGCCTCACCCGGCAGCTGCACCGGATCGAGCGATGCGCATACCTCGGCAAGCTCAACGGGGCCACCGGCACGTACGGCGCGCACGTCGAGGCGGTGCCCGGCGCCGACTGGCAGGAGGTCAGCCGCACCTTCGTCGAGCACCTCGGGCTGGAGTGGAACCCGCTCACGACGCAGATCGAGAGCCACGACTGGCAGGCCGAGCTGTATGCCGACGTCGCGCGCTTCAACCGCATCCTGC
Source organism: Serinicoccus hydrothermalis (assembly GCF_001685415.1). Lineage (NCBI taxonomy): Bacteria > Bacillati > Actinomycetota > Actinomycetes > Micrococcales > Ornithinimicrobiaceae > Serinicoccus > Serinicoccus hydrothermalis. Next base: position 1,821,985 of record NZ_CP014989.1, read on the forward strand.
ACAACCTCGCGACCGACCTGTGGACCTACATCTCGATGGGCTACTTCGCGCAGGTCCGCGGCCAGGGCACGGTCGGCTCCAGCACCATGCCGCACAAGGTCAACCCGATCCGGTTCGAGAACGCCGAGGCCAACCTCGAGGTCAGCAACGCCCTGCTCGACGTGCTCGCCTCGACGCTGGTGACCAGCCGGCTGCAGCGCGACCTCACCGACTCCTCGATGCAGCGCAACATCGGCACCGCGCTCGGCCACAGCCTCCTCGCGCTCGACAACGTCGGCCGCGGGCTCTCCGGGCTCGACGCCGTGCCGGAGGCGATGGCCGCCGACCTCGACCGCAACTGGGAGGTGCTCGCCGAGCCGATCCAGTCGGTCATGCGGGCGCTCGCGGCGCGCGGCGTCGAGGGCATGAGCAACCCCTACGAGCGGCTCAAGGAGCTCACCCGGGGCCGGCGGATCGGGCAGGCCGAGCTGGTCGACTTCGTCCGCGGACTGGGGCTGCCGGCGGACGACGAGGAGCGGCTCGTCGCGCTCACCCCGGCCACCTACGTCGGTCTCGCGCCCCGGCTCGTCGAGCACCTGGGCCAGCCGTGATCATCCTCGCCGCCGACCGCGCCGACGACGCCCGCGCCCACTTCGCCCAGTCCGGGTATGCCGTCGCCGAGGTCACCACCCCGCGCGGCGGCGGTCTGCGGGAGACGCAGGCGCAGCTCGCGCAGGCGCTGCGGCTGCCCCGGACCGCGGCGACCAACCTGGACGCCATGGCCGACTCGCTGCGCGACCTGGGGCAGATCTGGGACGGGCAGGAGGTGGCGCTGCTCTGGGAGGACGCCGGCGCCCTCGCCGAGCGGGACGGGCGCGCCTGGTGGATCCTCTCGGAGATCCTCGACGACGCGGAGTCGCTGGCCGTGGTCGCCCTGGGGGCCCGCCGGCCGGAGGACGGTGAGCAGCCGTGAGACTGTCGCGCCCCGTCGCCGCCGTGCTGCTCGTGCTCTGCGCCGTGCTCGTGCTGGTGCTGGCGCTCGGGCAGGGCGGCTGGACCGGCGACGAGCCGACGTCCGAGCAGTCCGGCGCAGCAGCGAGGCCGACGTCCTCCGAACCCACGACGCCCGAGCCCACGTCGACGACCTCTGAGCCGACCTCGGACGAGCCGACGTCGGACCAGCCGACCTTGGACGACGAGACGCCGGCGGGCGCTGCGGCGGGCGAGCCGGTCGGGACCGACACCCGCGACTGGGACGACGTCGACGCCTGTGCCGACGGCATACTCCCGGACGAGCTGGACCCGGTCGTCGACGACATCGAGGCGGGCGGCCCCTACGACTACGGCAGGGACGGCGTCACCTTCGAGAACCGCGAGGGCTACCTCCCGGACGAGTCGCGCGGCTACTACCAGGAGTTCACGGTCGAGACGCCCGGGCTGGACCACCGCGGCGCCAAGCGCGTCGTCACCGGCGGCGGCGAGATCGACCCCGAGGTCTGGTACTACACCGACGACCACTACGAGAGCTTCTGCGAGTTCGCACCGGCCGCCTGACCCGCACACCACCAGGAGGAGCATTGGGACCGCGCGTCGTCGCCGTCAGCAAGGACGAGGAGCACCGCTTCAGCAAGGTGCCGGTGGAGCGCATCGAGGTGCTGGCGGGCCTCGGCGTGGTGGGCGACGCGCACGCCGGATCGAAGGTCCAGCACCGGTCCAGGGTGCGCCGCGACCCGACCCAGCCGAACGTGCGGCAGGTCCACCTCGTCCACGCCGAGCTCTTCGCCGAGGCGGAGAGGCATGGGTATGCCCTCGGCCCCGGCGACCTGGGCGAGAACGTCCTCACCGCCGGCCTGGACCTGCTCGGGCTCCCGACCGGGACGCTGCTGCAGATCGGTGAGGCGCGGCTGCGGCTGACCGGCCTGCGCAACCCCTGTGCCCAGATCAACCAGTTCCGTCCCGGCCTGCTCAAGGTCGTCCTGGCGAAGGAGGACGGGTCGCCCCACGACCAGCCTGCCCCCTCCACGGCCACCCCGTCGGCCACCGGCTCGCGGCTGATCCGCAAGGCCGGGGTCATGGCGGTCGTCGAGTGCAGCGGCGAGATCCGGCCAGGCCAGGAGATCGGTCTCTCCCTGCCGCCCGGACCGCACCGACCGCTCGAACCGGTCTGACACCAGGCTGGCGCGTCGCGGACCGAACCGTGACCCGTGGGCGTGAGCTAGAGCACCCGCGTGGTGAACAGCGTCGTGCCACGCCCCGGGTATGCCTCCTGCCGCGCCGTCTCGCGGAAGCCGACCTTGGCGAGGACCCGGCGGGAGGCATGGTTCCAGTCCCAGACCGTGGCCCACAACCGTCGGACACGGGCCGCCCTCGCCCGGTCGATCACCGCGAGCGAGGCCTCGGTGGCATAGCCCTGGCCCCACGTCCGCCGGAGGAGCTCGAAGGCCAGCTCCGGCTCGTCCTCCGGGCCGTGCCCCTGGTGGACCAGCCCGCAGTAGCCGATGACGTCGCACTCGACCCGGCGCTCGATCGCGAGCAGCCCGAGCGGGGAGGTGGGTGGGTTGCGCCGGATCGCGTCGGCGAGGTCCTCCACGGTGGGGCGTCCCTGCGCGTCGATCCGACGGTGCGGCGGGACGCGGGGATCCCGCTCGGTCCACAACTCGCGCTGGACCGCCGCCTCGTCGACCCGCCAGGGGCGGAGCACCAGCCGGTCCGTCCGCAGCACGGGGCCGTCCTCGGGCGTCATCGTCATGGAGACCGGCGAGCGTGCGCGGTCTCAGCCCTCACCAGGCACGACCACGCGGACTCCGAAGCGCGCGAAGTCGCGGTCGAAGGTCGCCACCTCAGCTCCGTGCTCCACGGCGAGCGCGGCGATGTGGGCGTCGGTCGTGAGATTGCCTGCCGTCCCCGACTCCCGCAGCAGTCCCGCGAGCACCTGCGGGTGACGAGTGGTGGGCTGCGGGACCGTGACCCCGGGGTGCGCGAGCCAGGCGTCGAGGGCAGTCAGTGCCTCATCGGTCGTGAACGGCTCGGCGAAGACCCTCGGGTTGGTCGTGATGCGCAGGAAGCCGAGGGCCGCGACCCACGGCACCGCCAGGACCTGTGGACCCTTCACCGTGTCCTCCAGCCAGCGCGCCGTGACCGCGTGGTGCGCGGAGCCGACGTGGGCGGCATAGACCAACACGTTGGTGTCGACGACGAGCACGGTCAGCGCCCTTCGGCCAGCTTGCGCACCAGCGCCTCGTCCTCCAGCTCGTCGGCCACGCGGTTCGCTCCTCCGAGATCGACCGAGACCGGGCCGAGATCCCGGGCGGGGACGACCAGGGGTCGGACACCTGCCTCGCCACCGAGCTGCCGACGCAAGGCGTCGTTGACAGCCTGCTTGAACCGGATGTCGCGAGCGGCCATCTCCCGCTCGACCAGGGCCGCGACGTCGGGGTCGAGGGTGATCGTGGTACGCATGCTGCATCATAGCATCAATGTGTTTTGCATCATGATGTCCGCGCCTTGTCGATAGATACCCACTGGGGGTATGATCGGATCATGGCTGTCAACGGGTACACCGGCTCCAAGGACCAATATCTCAAGCGTCTGCGCCGGATCGAGGGCCAGGTGCGCGGCATCGCGCGCATGGTCGAGGACGACACCTACTGCATCGACGTCCTCACCCAGGTGAGCGCGGCGACCAAGGCCCTGCAGGCGGTGAGCCTGGGCCTGCTCGAGGACCACATCGGGCACTGCGTCGTCGACGCGGCCGCCGAGTCCGAGGAGGCCAAGGACGAGAAGGTCCGCGAGGCCTCGGCCGCCATCGCCCGGCTCGTCCGCAGCTGAGACCAGCCGGCACCCAGCGTCACGGCATACCGTCCCGCGGGCGCGACCAGCGACATACCGACCACCCGAAGGAGAACCCCATGACCGACACCCCCGTCTCCAACCAGACCACCAAGCTCGTCGTCTCCGGCATGACCTGCGGCCACTGCGTCGCGTCCGTGACCGAGGAGCTGAAGGAGGTCGACGGCGTGCTGGAGGTGCGCGTCGACGACCTCGTCGAGGGCGGCGACACCGACGTCTTCGTCACCTCTGACGGCCCGCTGGACCTCGGTGCCGCGCGGGCGGCCGTCGAGGAGGCCGGCTACACCGCCCAGGCCTGAGTCCACGGCCACCAGGCGGACGTCCGGTCGAGGAGAGGCAGGAAGAGGACCACAGATGAGCAGCAGCACCACCGACGCACCCGGCGAGACGCAGCACGTCGACCTCGCGATCAGCGGGATGACCTGCGCGTCCTGCTCGGCGCGGATCGAGCGCAAGCTCAACAAGGTCGAGGGGGTGCAGGCCAGCGTCAACCTCGCGACCGAGAAGGCCAGCGTCACCTTCCCCTCCGCGCTGTCGGTGACCGACATCGTCGGCGTCGTCGAGAAGACCGGGTATGGCGCCACCCCCCTCGAGCAGGACCGTCGCCCGGGCGGGGCCCCGGCGATGACCCACGACGTCGTCGGCAGCGGCTCGCTGCGGCTGCGGATGGTCGTGGCCAGCGCGCTCGCCCTGCTCGTCGTGCTCGTCCACATGGTCCCGCCGGTGCGCGACGCCCTGGGGATGGGCGGCCACTGGCTCCAGCTCGTGCTGACCGCCCCGATCTACTTCTGGGCCGCGTGGCCCTTCCACCGGGCCGCCGCGATCAACGCCCGGCACGGCGCCTCCACCATGGACACGCTGGTTTCGGTCGGCATCACCGCCGCCTTCGGCTGGTCCGTCCTCGCGCTGCTCACCGGCTTCACCGCGGACCTCTACTTCGAGACGGCCGCGGTCGTCACCGCCTTCCTGCTCATCGGGCGCTTCATCGAGGCGCGGGCCAAGGCGCAGGGCCGCTCCGCGCTGACCTCGCTGCTCGAGCTCGGCGCCAAGGACGTGGCCGTGCTGCGCCAGGAGGGGGGCGGTGCGATGGCCACGAGCGAGCACCGGGTGCCGGTCGAGGAGCTCGTCGTCGGGGACCGCTTCGTCGTCCGCCCCGGCGAGAAGGTCGCCACCGACGGGACGATCCTCTCCGGCCGCTCCACCATCGACGCCTCGATGGTCACCGGCGAGTCGATGCCGGTCGAGGTCGGCCCGCAGGACACGGTCACCGGGGCCACCGTCAACGGCCACGGCCGGCTCATCGTCCGCGCCACCCGGGTCGGGTCCGAGACCACCCTGGCCCGGATCACCGAGCTGGTCGAGCAGGCCCAGACCGGCAAGGCCCCCGTGCAGCGGCTCGCCGACCGGATCTCGGCCGTCTTCGTGCCCACGGTCCTGGTCATCGCGGCGGTGACCTTCCTGCTCTGGCTGGTGACCGGGCATACCTTCACCGAGGCGCTGGCGCCCGCGGTGGCGGTGCTCATCATCGCCTGCCCCTGCGCGCTGGGACTGGCGACGCCGACCGCGCTGCTCACCGGGACCGGGCGGGGCGCCCAGCTCGGCATCCTCATCAAGGGCCCGCAGATCCTGGAGTCGACCCGCCGGGTCGACACCGTCGTCCTCGACAAGACGGGCACCCTGACCACCGGCCGTCCGGTGCTGACGGATGTCGTCACCGCCGGGTCGCTGCCCGAGCACGCCGCCCTCAAGGCGGCGGCGAGCGTCGAGGCCGGCAGCGAGCACCCGGTGGCCGGTGCCGTCGTCGACGGCGCCCGGGAGCGCGGCATCGACCTGGTCCAGGCCGAGGACGTCGTCAACCTGCCCGGCGAGGGCGTCCGCGCCAGGCTCAAGGACACCGAGGTGACCGTCGGGCGGCCCAGCCTCTTCGACGTCGTCCCCGAGGTGCTCGTCGAGACCCTGGAGCGGGCCGACGGCACCACCGTGCTCGTCGGCTGGGGCGGCACCGCGCGGGCGGCCCTCACGGTGGCCGACACGGCGCGCGAGACCAGCGCCGCCGCCGTCGAGCGGCTGCGCGGGCTGGGCCTCACGCCATACCTGCTCACCGGCGACAACGCGCGCACGGCCGCGGCCGTCGCGCAGGAGGTGGGGATCGACCCCTCCGACGTCATGGCCGAGGTGCTGCCGCAGGACAAGTTCGCCCGGGTGCAGGAGCTGCAGGGTCAGGGACGCGTCGTGGCCATGGTCGGCGACGGCGTCAACGACGCCGCGGCGCTGGCCCAGGCCGACCTCGGGATGGCGATGGGCTCGGGCACGGACGTTGCCGCCGAGTCCGCGGACATCGTGCTCATGCGCTCCGACGTGGAGACCGTCGCGGACGCCATCGGCCTGTCGCGGCAGACGCTCACGGTCATCAAGCAGAACCTGCTGTGGGCCTTCGGCTACAACACGCTGGCGATCCCGCTCGCCGCCTTCGGCCTGCTGACCCCGCTCATCGCGGGCGGTGCCATGGCGCTGTCCTCGGTGCTCGTCGTGCTCAACAGCCTGCGGCTCAAGGGCTTCGGCCGGGCCTGAGGGAGGCCTCCTCGCACCCTGGTGCAGGAACGGTGCGTCACATCCGTTGCCAGCACGACGGATGTGACGCACCGTTTGTGCACCAGCACGCACGACAGCGAGGAGATCCCATGATCCTGCACCCGGTCCGGGACCCGCGGCTCATCACGACCCGTCGCGGCGGCACGCTGACCGACGTCCACCACCAGCTGCTGGCGAGGTGGGCCGCGTCCTGCGCCGAGCACGTTCTGGCGCTGTTCGAGGTCGTGGCGCCCGAGGACTCCCGGCCCCGCGAGGCGATCGCCGCCGCACGGGCCTGGGCCGACGGCCGGATGCGGATGATGGACTCCCGAGCCCTCGCCGGGCACGCGATGGGTGCTGCTCGCCCGCTGTCCGGTGCCCCCCGCTTCGCCGCGTATGCCGCGGGCCAGGCGGCAGCCGTCCCGCACGTCGCCGAGCACGACCTGGGCGCTGCCGCCTACGCGATCCGGGCGGCCATGGCCGCCGTCGAGCCGGCGGCCCGCGAGGAGGTGCGCCTGCGGGAGCGGGACCGGCAGCGCGCTCAGGTGCCGGAGGAGCTGCGCCGGCTCGTCATCGAGGACCAGGCACGCCGCGACCACCTCTGCTGGGGAGTCTTCGGAGACTGACCCGGACCCACCAGCCATGGTGGTGCGAGAACGGTGTGTCACATCCGTCGTCAGGGCGACGGATGTGACGCACCGTTCCTGCACAGGCATACCGGGGCGCGAGGCAGACCCCCGTGCTGACGCCGGCTCAGATGGTGACGCTGCCCCGCGGCGTCTCGAAGGTGACCTCGGTGAGGCACGGGCAGTCGTCGTCCTCGAGGAAGCCGAACTCGATGTCGCTCTCGAAGTCGCCCTGCCGGGCGTCGGCGAGCCCCAGCCACTCCCGGACCTCGGGCACGTCACCGCCGACGGTGAGGCCGGTCAGGCGGGTCGTGCTCTGCTCCAGGCGCGAGGGGTGGTGCTCCGGCGCGGACTCCCAGCGCACGAAGAACGGGCGGTTGCCGTGGTCGATGACGTTGAGCACACCGATCTGGCGCCACTGCAGCTGGATGCCCTCGGGGGTGTGCCGGTGCCCCTCCACCGACGGCCGGCCGAGCCGCTCCTCCACGGCGCTGAGGTCCTCGACCGCCACGACCCAGGCCATCCAGCCCCCGCCGTTGCCGGACCGGGCGCGGACGGCCTGCCCGAAGGGCGCCTTGTCCGAGGCCGGGTGGTCGAGCACCTCGACGACCTCGACGTAGCGCTCGTCCGCGAGCGGGATGACGACGTTGCGGGTGCCGAACCTCGGGTGCACACCGCCGTCGTGCGGGCTGACCCCCAGCTGCTCGGCCAGGCGCTCGGCCGTGGCCTGCAGTCCCTCCGGTCCTGCCGCATAGCTGACGTGGTCGATCCGCATGCCGTTCATCGTGACACACCCGTGTTTCGGGGATGTCATCGACCTCAGCCGCGCTGCCGGACCGCCTCGTAGACGATGATCGCGGCCGACGTGGCGACGTTGAGGGAGTTGACGCGTCCCACCATGGGGATCCGCACGCGGTGTGCCGCACGCCGCAGCACCTCGTCGGTGAGCCCGGTCTTCTCGGTGCCCACGGCGATCGCGACCGGGCCGCGGTAGTCCACCTCGGTGTGGGCCATCTCGGTGTCCGGGGTCGCCGCGACCAGGGGTATGCCTAGCCCGTCCAGCCAGTCCAGGGTCACCGTCGTGCCGTCCGCGGCCACGGGGACGGAGAAGACCGTGCCCTTGGAGGCGCGCACGGTGTTGGGGTTGCCCCAGTCGGTCACCGGGTCCGCCGCCACCACGGCGTCCACCCCGGCCGCGTCGGCGGTCCGGAGCATGGCGCCCAGGTTGCCGGGCTTCTCCACGCCCTCGCAAAGCAGCACGAGCGCGTCCGGCGGCAGGCTCAGGTCGGCGGGCCGAGACCCCACCGCCCCCACGACCGCCAGCACCCCGTCCGGGCTCTCGCGGTAGGCCGCCTTCTCGAAGGCGGCGCGGGTGGCGTGGACGACCTGCGTCGGCCCGTCGGCCACCCGTCCGGCCAGCTCCTCGACCGCCCCCGCGGGCGCGAGCTCGGGGCACAGCAGCAGCAGCTCGGGCACGACCCCGGCGTCCAGCGCCAGGACCAGCTCGTCGTGGCCCTCGACGAGGGTGCGCCGCTCCTGCTCTCGCGCCCGACGGCGCCGCAGCCCGGCGATCGCCTTGAGCCGCGCGTTGGCGGGCGAGGTGATGAGCAGGGGCTCGCTCACGCGAACTCGTCCAGCACCTCGGCGAGCGCGTCGGCGAGACCGTCCTCCTCCACCGCACCCGTGGTGCGGTCCGCGACCCGGAGCACCTCCACCGGGGCCTGGCCCATGGCATACCCGACGGCGGCCCAGTGCAGCATCTCGATGTCGTTGCGCTGGTCGCCGACCGCGATCGTGCGGTGCGGCTCGACCCCGAGGCGGCGCCGCACCTGCTCCAGCGCCGAGGCCTTGGACACGCCCTCGGGCGCGAGGTCGAGCCAGGCGCTGTAGCCGACGGCGTAGGACACCCCGTGCAGCCCGATCCGCTCGACGAGCTCGGTGAAGTCCTCGGTGGTGAGGGTGGGCTCGCGGAAGGTGACGCGGGTCGCCGGGCGCGCCGCCAGCTCCTCCACCGGCACCTCGATCTCCTCGCCCCACAGCTCCCCCTCGGGGAAGGGGGTGCTCACCTTGAAGCCCACGCCGATCTCCTCGACCGCCACCAGCGCGCTCGGCAGGTGGGTCCGCACCAGCGCGATGGCCGGGGCCGGGTCGAAGGTCACCTGCTCCACGATGTCGAAGCGCTCGGTCCGCTCGGGGGCCACCGCCACGGTGACGGCGCCGTTGGAGCACACCGCGGGCCGGCCCGGTGTCGTGATCCCGAGCGCGTCCATGACCGGCAGCGTGGAGATCACCGACCGCCCGGTCGCGATGACGACGGTGACGTGCGGCAGGTCGTCCAGCGCCCGGACCGCCTCCGCCACGCGCGGCGACAGGTGCCCGTCGTGGTGCACGATCGTGCCGTCGACGTCCAGCGCGACGAGCAGCGGTGACGAGGAGGGGTCTGGCTGCGGGCCGGGTGCGTCGGTGCTGGTCACGCCGCCAGCGTAGCGAGGTCCTCAGTCCTGCAGCGACATCGCCTTGCGCCACGACAGGCTGCCGGAGGTATGCAGCAGCGCCCGCTCGTAGAGCCGCGCACCCAGGGCGATGGTCAGCGCGCAGAAGGCGAGCGCGAGCACCAGCGCGACGACCGGCTCCCACAGGGCCGTGTCGCCCTCGATGATCCGGACCGGCATGACGAAGGTCGAGGCGACGGGCACGAAGGAGAAGATCTGCTGCCAGCGCCCGTCGAGGTTGATGCCGACGATGAAGAGCACGACCAGGACCATCGTCAGCGGCATCGTCGTCTGCTGCAGGTCCTCGGTCCGGGAGGCCAGGGCCCCGGCGGCCGCCCACACGCAGGCCAGCGCGAGGAAGCCCACGAGGAAGAAGGGGAGGTACCACAGGATGGCCTGCGTCAGGCCGGGCAGCGCGACGTCGAGGTCGACGAAGGTCAGCCCGATGAGGCTCACCGCGGCGATGAGCGCGAGCTGCCCGAAGGCCAGCACCGTGTTGCCCAGCACCTTGCCCATGAGCAGCTGGCGGGTGGGGATCTTGGCGGCGAGGATCTCGATGATCCGCGACTGCTTCTCCTCGACCACGCTGTTGGCGATCTGCATGCCGAACATGAGGGCGGCCATGTAGAACAGGATCGCGAAGGCGAAGCCCAGCACGTAGGCCAGCGGCCCGGTCATCCCGCCGTCGTCCTGCGCGAGGTCGACCTGGGCGAGCTCGCTGCCCGAGGTGAGCTCGGCCACCGACGTGCCCGCCGCCTCGGCGTTGGTGGTGAGCGCCGAGGTGCGCACCGCCTCGGTGAGCGCGCCGTCCAGCGCGGCCGGGGCCCCGCCGTCGTGCAGCAGCTCCCAGGCGCCGGGCTCGCCGACGAGGGCCGCGTCCGCGTCGCCCTCGCGCACCGCGGTCTCCGCTGCGGCCCGGTCGTCGACGTCGACCGGCGTGACCTGCGCCTCGGCGTCCACGGCCTGCAACGACTGCTCGGCCTCGGCGACGATCTGGGTGGCCGCGTCGTCGGTCACCGCGACGTCGTAGGAGGACGTGGCACCACCGATGAGCGCGGGCACGAACATCGCGCCGAGGAGCAGCAGCAGCGTGAGGCCGGTGCCCACGAGGAAGTTCTTGTCGGTCAGCTTGACCCTGATCTCGCGCGCGGCGACGAGGATCCAGGGTGCGGTCGTGGCGTTCATGCGACGGCCACCTCTCGGTAGATCTCGGACAGGGTCGGGCGGATCCGGCTGAACTCGCGGACGGTGCCGCGGCCGACGGCGTCGGCGAGCAGCCGCTCGGCGACCTCCTCGCCCTCGGGCTGGACCAGGACGCTGGGGCCGTCGAGGTCGATGACCTCGACCCCGGGCATACCCCGCACCCAGCCGGTGTCGCCCGCCATCGTGAGGCGGTAGCGCAGCGGCGCGTTGGCCCGCAGCTCCTCCGAGCTGCCCTCGGCGACGACCTTGCCGCCGTGCAGGACGACGATGGAGTCGCAGAGCCGGTCCACGAGGTCCAGCTGGTGGGAGGAGAAGAGCACCGGGACGCCGGCGGAGGTGTGCTCGCGCAGCAGCTCGCTCATCTGGTCGACGGCCGCCGGGTCGAGCCCGCTGAACGGCTCGTCGAGCACCAGCAGCTTGGGGTCGCCGAGGACCGAGGCGATGATCTGGGCCCGCTGCTGGTTGCCCAGCGAGAGCTCCTCCACCTTGCTCTTGAGGCGCTCGCCCAGGCCGAAGCGGGTGAGCAGGTCCTGCGAGCGCTCCCGCGCCTGCTCCGCGCTCATCCCGTGCAGCTGGCCGAGGTAGGTCAGCTGGGCCAGGACCGGCTGCTTGGGGTAGAGCCCGCGCTCCTCGGGCATGTAGCCGAAGCGGATCCGGTCCTCCCGGGTCAGCGGCTCCCCGTCCCAGCGCACCCCTCCGGCGCTGGGGGCGAGGACGCCCATGACCATGCGCATCGTCGTGGTCTTGCCGGCGCCGTTGCCGCCGACGAAGCCGACCATGCGCCCGTCCGGCACGGTGAAGCTGACCTCGTCCACGGCCAGGTGCTCGCCGTAGGCCCGCGTCAGTCGCTCGAGTTCCAGCACCTCGTGTCCCTCCTCGGTGGGGTGGTCCGGTCCACGGGTGCGCGGGCCGGTCGGTATGCCGTCCACGCTAGGCGCAGGAGCCTGTCCGCGGCATCAGCCGAGCCGCCGATCTTGCGGCTCCCCCTCAGGGGGGAGGCGCCGGTCAGCCCGCGGTGCCCGTCTCCCCCGGACGCACCAGGCCCGCCTCGTAGGCGGCGATGACCGCCTGGACCCGGTCGCGCACCACGAGCTTGGCCAGGACGTTGGAGACGTGGGTCTTGACGGTCGCCTCGCTGACGAAGGCCTCAGCGGCGATCTCGGCGTTGGACAGGCCGCGGGCCATCATTCGGAGCACCTCCCGCTCCCGACCGGTGAGCTCGGGCAGGGCGTCGCCGTCCTCGGCCGGCGCCGGTGGGCGGGACGGTGCCGCCGGGCCGCCGCCGGCGGCCATCCGGGCGATGACCCGCATCGTCACCTCGGGGGCGAGCAGGGCGTGGCCCTCCGCCGCGGCGTGCACCGCGTCGACGAGGTCCTCGGCGTCGGCGTTCTTGAGCAGGAAGCCGCTGGCGCCCGCCTGGAGCGCGTCGAAGAGGTAGTCGTCGCGGTCGAAGGTCGTGAGGATGACCACCCGCACCTCGGGGTGGTCGGCGACGATCCGCCGGGTCGCCTCGATGCCGTCCAGCACGGGCATCTGGACGTCCATGAGGACGACGTCCGGGCGGTGTTCCCGCACGGCGTCGACCGCCTGCCGGCCGTCGGTGGCCTGGCCGACGACCTCGAGGTCCGGCTCGGTCGACAGGATCATCGCGAAGCCCTGGAGCAGCAGCGGCTGGTCGTCGACGAGCAGGAGGCGGAGGGGCTGGGTGCTCACGGGCCCACGCTCTCACGGGCCGGGTCCGGCGCGGTGTCCTCGTCGGCCGTCCCGGCCAGGGGGCGGCGCCCGTCCATCGGCAGCCACACCCGAACCCGCCAGCCGGGCTCTCCCTGCCGCCGGCCGGCCTCGACGCCGCCGCCGAGATGCTGGGCGCGCTCGCGCATACCCAGCAGTCCCAGCCCGGTGCCGGACGTGCCGGGGCGGGGCGAGCCGTCGTCGACCACCTCGACCTCGATCGTGCCCGCGGCCTCGTCCACCCGCACCGCGACCCGGGCCTGCCGCGCGGTCGAGTGGCGCCGCACGTTGGCCAGCGCCTCCTGCACGATCCGGTATGCCGTCAGCTGGACCGGCGGCGGCACCCGGCCGGCGGCGCCGGACGTGGACTCGACCACGTCGGCGGTGACCGCGCAGGTCGGGGTCGTGGCCTGCTCCACCAGCGCGGGCAGCGCGGCCAGCGTCGGCTGCGGCGAGCGGGCGCCCGCGGCACTTCGCGGGTCCGTCGAGGCCTGGTCCTCGCCGGCACGCAGCGTGCCCAGCAGGTCCCGCATCTGGCCGACGCCGTCCCGCGAGGCCTGCTCGATGGCCCCGAGGGCGCTGCGGGCGGCCGCCGGGTCCCGGTCCATGACCCGGCGCGCGGCGGCGGCCTGCACACCCATCACCGAGACGTGGTGGGCCACCACGTCGTGCAGCTCCCGCGCGATCCGCAGCCGCTCGGCGACGACCGCCTGATCGGTGAGGCGGGCCGTCTGCGCCCGGATGGTCTCGGCCTGCTGCTCGACCTGCGCCTGGCGCAGCGCGCCGCGCCACGCGATCTGGCCCAGCCCGATGGCGAAGCCGAAGAAGATGACGTTGCCGAGCACCGAGAAGAGCACGATCGCGACGAGCGGGGGGATCGGCCCGACCTGCTGGATGTCGGACTCGCCGAGGTTCCGGCGGATCTCGTCCAGCCCCGAGCCGATCGCGTAGGACCACGCGAAGAGCAGCACGAGCTGCACGAGGACCACGCCGATCGCGAGCATGAGCGCCCGGCGGTTCCGGGCCCACGCCATACCGGAGAAGATGAGCAGGAAGTAGACCATCTGCACCGGCAGCTGCGCCATGGTCATCGGCATGACCACCGACATGACGATCATGTGCGTCCCGCCGAGCAGGGCGACGGCGACCGGGTAGCGGCGTCGGACGGCGACCATGGCGACGAGGGTGAGGAAGCCGGCGTACTGCGCCCACGGCCCGCCCCGCTCGTCCTCGAGCATCCCCACCGAGCGGGTGAGCTCCTGGCCGAGGGCGATGACGACGAGCGCGATCAGGGCCCACCAGAGGTCGGCCCGTCGCTCGCGCGGACCGGGCGCCGGGCGCTGCCACGCCTCCTCGACGCCGAACCAGCGCTCGACCCGCTCGATCACGGCTCACTCCCTCGTCGACGACACCGGACCACCGCGGTCCAGCCTAGGCAGGCACGGGCCGGGGCGCCTCCGTCGGAGGGGGGAGATGCCTCGGCCGACCGGGTGGCCGGGAGCCCTCCCTGCCTCGAGGACCCTCACTCAAGGAGCGTCCGGATTCGCGATTGTCCGGACCAACGCGCCCCAGAAGGTGCCCGGCGACCAAGGCTCCGTCGCAGGCGGTACGGAAGGGATGCCCTCGTCATTCCGGCTCTCGCAGATGACGGTGTAGAGGCCGAAATCAGCCGCTGGGTCGCCCTCGTCAGCACCCTCACAGACCAATTGGTTTGAACCTCACCCTTCTCGCGGATGAGCGAGAAGATGGCCACCTTGATGGTCAGGGCGGCCACAAGCGGCGTTCTGCTCCCTCAGGGGGTGCGGAGGATGCGGACGGGGTCTCGGGTGGCGGCGTACAGGGCGGGGGGTATGGCGGCGGTGGTCGCGGCGATGAGGGCGAGGGTGGCGGTGCCGGTGGTGAAGTCGGCCGGGGGGACGGTGTCCGGGCCGAGGCGGGCGGCCAGGGCCAGCCCTGCGCCGGCCCCGAGGGCGGCGCCGAGGATGGCGGGGGTCAGGGTGCGGCCGATGACGAGGGTGATGATGGTGCCCCGGGTGGCGCCCAGGGCGCGGCGGCGGCCGAGGTCCTTGCGGCGTACGAGGACATCGGCCAGGACGACGATCGCCACGAGCAGCGCCCCGCCGCCGAGCACCCCGAGCAGCAGGGTCGCGCCGAACGCGGCAAGGTCGCCGGTGACCTGGGCCTGCAGGTCGGCCAACGAGACGGGGGAGGTGATGGTGACCGCGTCCGGGGTGGGCGGGTCGACCAGAGCCAGGACACTGGCCTGGGTGGCCTGCGCGGCCGATGCGTCGGTCAGCACCACCTGCAGGGTGTCCACCGGTTGGTCGGCGGGCGCGACGTACAACACCCCAGCGGCGTAGTCACCGAACGGGTCCCTGGGGGTGAACGTCCCGACCACGGACCAGTCGTCGACCTCGCTGGTCGAGGCCAGCGCGACCCAGCCGGCCGGGTCGGCCATCCCGAGCCGTGTCATCGCGGTGTCGGTGACGATCGCCTCGCCCGGGCCGGGCCAGCGCCCTGCCTGCAGGTCGGCGACCGCGGCGAGGTCACCGTGCACCCCCCACGCGGGCACCCGGGTCCCGCCCTGCCCGATGACCCCGTTGACGACATCGACCGGGATCAGGGTCCCCACCCCGCGCTCCACGGTCGACAAGGTGCTCGCCTGGTCCACCACCGTCGCCGGCAGCAGACCCTCACCACGGGCGTCGGCGACGGCCAACACCCTCGACCCGGCCTCGTCCAACCGGTCCGTCAGCTGTTGCTCCGCGGCGGCGGTGCGGCCCACGGTGGCGATCGTGGCCGCGCACATCACCGCGACCAGCAACCCGACCAACGCCGAGGGCACCTTGGACGCCCACGCCGTAGCGGCCGCCTCCCGCAACACCAGCACCCACCTCACAGCGCGAGCACCTCATCCGCATGGTCCAGCACGAACGGGTCGTGCGTGGCGATCACCACCGTCCTCCCCCCAGACCCACCCCCTGCGGGCGCCTCGCCCGCCCCCTTCCCCGGATTCTCTGCCGCCTGATCGGGGCCGTCGGCGGCTGCGGACAGCGCGGCCAGCACCCCGGCGGCGTTGTCCCGGTCCAGGTTGCCCGTCGGCTCGTCAGCCAGCACGACCACCGGGTCGGTCACCAGGGCACGGCACACCGCCACCCGTTGCGCCTGCCCACCGCTGATCTCTCCCGGCCGGTGACCCGCCCGCGCCGAGACCCCCATCTGCTCCAGCAACCCCGAGCCGCTGGCCCGGGCATCACCCAGCCGCCACCCGGCATACAGCGCCGGCTCGATGACCGAGTCCAGCACGGTCCGGGTCGGGTCCAACGCCGCATCCTGGAACACGAACCCGATCCGGTGCGCCCGCACCCGCGCCCGCGCCGCATCCGGCGCGGCCGAGACCGCCTCACCGTCCAGCAGCACCCGCCCCTGCGACGGGGTCAACATCAACCCCAGCACGTACAGCAACGTCGACTTGCCCCGCCCCGACGGGCCCGTCACCGCCGTCACCACCCCCGGCGTGAACGCGTGGGACAACCCCCCGAACAGCTCCTCCGCACCTCTCGCGTAGGCGAACGACACGCCCTCTAGGGCCAGCACGGCTCACCCTCCCCCGGTCTGATCCGCACCATCACTCGGCACCTGCTCCGGGTCCCCGGCCACCAGCACCCGCAACCCCTCCTCGAGCCCTTCACCTTCGACGACCGCGATTCCCTGCCCCGAGCCGGCCACCACCACCTCCACCTGCCCGTCCTGGGTCCTGACGAACGCGCTGCCATCCGCGCGGGTCCGCACCGCCGCCGCCGGCACGCTCCACCCCTCCACCCGCGGCACCACCACCACCTCAGAGCGCACCGTCACCTGCTCATCCCCCGGCAGCACCCCACACTCTTCCCCGCACACCGGCCCACCGTCCGGCGCGGTCAGCTCGAACACCGTCGACCCCGACTCGTCCACCTGCGACCCGGCGATCACCCCCGTCCACTGCTGGTCCTCGAAGCTGATCTCCACGGTCGCCTCGGCCGGGATCAACCGGGCCTGCTCCGCGGTCACCACCAGCACGAAGTCCCGTTCCCCCGTCGGCGCCAGCACCGCGTCCTCACCACCCGACACCTGGGCCCCCACGCTGATCGCCTCACCGACCGTGACCGTGACCGGCAGGTCCGGCACCGCGACCAGCTCCCCCAGGCCTACCAGCCCAGACTCCGGCAGTCCTTGCTCCTCCTGCCACGCCTTGACCGCATCCTCAGTTGCCTGGCCGAAGTCACCATCGGCCTCAGCGTCCAGGTATTCCCCGGCGATGAGCAGCTCCTGCAACGCGGCCACGTCCTCACCGCGCACACCCTGCGACAGCTCCCGCCAGAACGGTTCCTGCGCCTGCACCACCCTCACCGGTGTCCGCCCCACCACGTACACCACACCACCGGACTCCACCCGGCCCGGCGACGTCGAGGTCACCACCCCAGACAACCCGTTCACCGCGACCACCCCCACCGGCTGTCGCACTGTGGTCGACAACGGCAACGACCGCCCCACCGACCCCGGCACCACCTCACCCCACACCACCTCACCGGCGGCCGGCGAGCTCGACTCGCCCACCGAGCTGTCCGGCAACGTCGCCCGCGACGCCCACCAAACCGCGGCACCCACCAGCACACACAGCACGAGTACCAGGACCATGGTCCACGCGCCCCGATTGATGCCCCCGTTGCTCACCATCCACGGATCCTCTCACCCACGACCTTCCGCATCAGGTCGCACACACCTGCCCGTGACCCACCGCCGAGCCTCACCCGCCGCCCCGGAGCTCATCGGCTGGAGGCGAGGGCGGGCACGCATCCAAGAACTCCTCGAATGAGTCCCATCGACCGGTCGACAGAGCGTCCTCGGTGACCTGCTGCTCCACCTCCGCCACCGGGTTCCACCGGGACTCCGGCCCGGTGTCCAGATACGTCTGCAGCGTCGGCGGGTCGGCTACCTCATATCCCAGCTCGCGGATGCACGGCACCGTCACCTCGACCTGGTGCTCGTACACCCGAGTCCACTGGGCATCCGTCAACGGCTGGGTGTAGGCGAAGTCGATCGGGTACCGGCCCACGCACACGTAGTTCGCCACGGCGAAGGCCATCATCTGGTCCTCCCCCGGGATGTAGGAGATCTCGCCCCCCTCGCGGATCGGAGGAAACCCCTCCTGCTCGAGGCAGTCCGCCTTGAGGTCGAACTGCTCCTCCGGTGTCACATACCGCACCAGCTCGACGTCCTCAGGAAGCAGCTCGCTCGGCACCGAATACATCTCCGCTATGGACCGCATCTGTTCCTCACGTGAGACACCGCGATCATCTGGATCATCACTCGACGGCGCGGCGACGTCGGTCTCCGAGGCTGGCGTGCAGGAAGCAAGCAACGCAGCAGCGGCCGTCGCTCCTATCACCCGCAAGGACTGGCCTACTCCTGACTGGAGTGCCATGACTACCTCACGCGCAGTAGAACCGGCGGTGCCCAGGCGTGCTGATGATGACGTTGCTGGAGTAGATGGACGCACTGGCGCCGCTGGACTTGTTCGTCCAGGTCGATCGGCGGGTGTTGGGATGGTCGACCCACCCCTTCTCCCAAATCCGGCCGTTTGCCTCGTGCTGGGTGGTCCCCACCGTGTCGGACGAGATGATGAGCTGTCGCGGTGATCCGCAGATGAACGACCCGTACTGCACGGTCGCTGCGGCCGCCGGACCAGCCGTAGCCCCCACGACGGCCAGTGCCGCCGCTGCTGCCGCAATCTTTCGTGTGATCCTCATGCGCCCCAGCCTTCCATCGGTGCTACAGGCCCCTGTGCCCGCAGCGTGGGCATTTACGCTATGAGTTTTCGGTTGGTGCCGCAACAGCTATACCGCATCTCTTGCGAAATCTTTACAATCGGCCCATTTAGGTCCACCGAGCACGTCCTCTGAGCTGAGTAGCACAGGGTGGTGCTCTAGCTAGCGCGCAACAGTGGAAGAGCGCAGCAGCAACGACCCTGCCAGCGACGTCACACCCTTCCCGCATCCCAGGCGACATCGGCCTCGTCTGGACTACTCGATAGCCGCATTCTGCGGGCACTGTTCCTCCACTTCCGACCACCCGACCTCACTTGCCGCGACCTGGTCGTAAACATCGGACCCAGGTACCCATCCGAGGCCTTGCTCAGCTAGATAAGTCTCTAGTGAGGGCGGGGTACTGACCGTAAAACCGAACTCTGCCACGCACGGCACATACTCCTCGACGAGATACTCGTAGTGGGCCGTGAGCGAATCTTCCGCAGACAACTCGGCGTACTCGGCGGCTATCGGATACTGAGCATCACAGATGTACTGATCGAGGTCCAGGGCGCCCTGCTGCTCGACCGGGACCTCGCGGATGGTGAATCCGGCACCCTCGATGCCCACGGGCCAACCTCGCTCCTGCAGACACTCCCCGATCATCTGCAGCCCCTCGTCACCTGGGGCCCTCTCGCGGACGACTTCCACCTCAGGGGGGTCTTCGATCCCGTACATCACCGCGAGCTCGGCCAAATACCCCTCACGCGTCGCAGCGCTTGCCGTCATGGTGGCCTCATCGCTGCTAGCCGCAGATGGAGAGTCGCCGCCCTCACCACCATCAGCGGTGCACGCTCCTACAAAGAAGAGAAGGACTGCACCAGCACCGAGGGGTCGGATTGACGTCAGTCTGGATCTACCCACAGGCGGGGATAGGGTTGCTCGTGCTGATGTAGCCATAGGCTGAGGTGCCATACCCGGTACCGACGTTCATAGCCTTAACGTCGTAGCGCAGATTCACAGCCGAGAACCAAGCGCGATTCCCAGCGCAAACATTTCTCAATCGCATATCGACCTCCTCGTCGAGTGGAAGCCGCCTTGGCCCCCAGTAATTTTCTACACTCGTCCCCCGCCAACGATCTGTCAACCACGGGGAGCACGCGGATCAGGCTTAATCCGACAGCTGGTTCACGTTGTGCCCGTTGGCCCGTGTCGGCGGCGCTTGAAAACTAGACAGTAGCGGCGCGGTGGTTTCCAGGCACGGTCGCAACGCCCTCTCTAGAGTCCGGGAGTGTGAGGTCGTTGTCGCGACGTGTGAAGAAGGGGCCGGGACGGCGTCCGTTATCGGCCAAACGCGCCCGATTCGTGCAGCTGCGCGAGAGGGGGTGGAGCATCAGCGCCGCCGCCCGCGAGGTCGGGGTCTCGCGCAGCGCCGGCAACAACTGGGCCTTCGGGACCAAGGTCTACTGCCGCGGTGCGATCGTGGGCTTCGTGCCACCGCTGGAGCGGTTAGCAGTACGACAGATCAGCGCCCGCTACCTCTCGCAGGGGGAGCGGATCGAGATCGCCGATCTGCACCAGGCCGGCCTGACCGTGACCGCCATCGCTGTCCGGGTCGGGCGGGACAAGTCGACGATCTCTCGGGAGCTGCGCCGTAACGCGGGCAAGCAGGGGTACCGACCCTTCGAGGCCCACCGGGCCGCCACTGCTCGACGTGGTCGTCATCATCGTCGGCGCGTGGAGAGCAACGTCGAGCTGCGACGCGTGGTCGGGGAGCTGCTGGCCCAGCGGTGGAGCCCGCAGCAGATCAGCCGGCACCTACGTACCCGGTTCCCCGACGACCCTGGCATGCGGTTGTGCCACGAGAGCATCTACCAGGCCGTCTACCAGCCCGGATCGGCGTTGTTGCGGCCCTCTCCGCTGGCGCCGCACCGTCGTTCGCCGCTACGGACGGGCAGGGATCACCGGCGCGCGCAGCAGCGTGTAGAGCGTCGGCGGCCACGGTTCGAGCAGCCCATGCTGACGGTGCACCAGCGACCATTCCAACCCGCCGACCGCACCGAAGCGGGGCATTGGGAGGGCCACCTGATCATCGGCCGGGAGCAGCGCTCAGCGATCGGCACCCTTGTGGAACGCCAGACCCGGGTGGTGCGCCTGCTGCACCTGCCCTACCGCGACGGTGAGGCACTGCATCAGGCGCTGGCCGCCCGCCTGGGAGACCTTCCACCGCACCTGCGGCGCTCGATCACCTGGGACCAGGGCACCGAGATGGCCAGGCACCTCAGCATCACCCGGACCCTCGGTGCCTCGGTCTACTTCTGTGACTCCCACTCACCCTGGCAACGCGGATCCAACGAGAACACCAACGGACTGCTGCGCGACTACTTCCCCAAGGGGACAGACCTGAGCATCCATACCCTGGAGCACCTGCTCGCCGTGGAGAACGAGCTGAACAACCGCCCGCGGATGATCCTCAACGACCGCACACCGCACCAGGTTTTCACCGCACTGCTAGCCTCCGAAAGTCCGCCAGTGTTGCGACGTTGCGACGTTGAGTAGAACCCACCCCGCCGAAACCGTCCAGTTTTCGAGCGCCGCCGACAGCCCGGTCCCACTTCCGGATCTCGTCCAGGTCGCTAGGTCCCTCGGTGCTCGAGCCGCCCGGGGCCGCGACGGGTCTGCCGTGAGGCGCCCCCGGGTTCTCTGCCATTCTGAAGCGCCCCAGCCTACTTAGCTGCGACCCGAGACCCGGTCGGCGCACGGCGCACACCTTGGATCTACGCGCAACTCCAGTCTCATGTACTGAGCACCTTCGGCCTCATTGTCAGAACAACCCCTTGAGGTTGACCCCGTTGGGTGGAGATTCTGACCGCCAGGTTCGGCCTGACAGAGGAGGACGCCCCTCATCGGCGTGCCAAGAGGAAGGGCTACACCCCGAAGTACCGGCAGGGCGCCCGTGAGATCGGCGTCGGGGAGCAGCTGCTGGGTCGATGGGTGGTGATCGAGCGGTCAAGGATGGACCACGCGCCTGAAGCCCTGGATGTTGGACGAGCCGGCCGAGACCGAGCGTTCGCGCCCGTCAGCGTGCCGGGGTGAGGACCTCCTGGCCGCCCAGGAACGGGCGCAGCGCCTCCGGGACCCGGACCGACCCGTCGGCCTGCTGGTGGTTCTCCAGCAGCGCCACGATCGGGCGGGTGCTCGTCGCCACGGTGCCGTTGAGGGTGGCGACCGCGCGGGTGCCCGAGCCCTGCGGGTCGCGCTCCCGTATGCCGAGGCGCCGGGCCTGGAAGGTCGTGCAGTTGGAGGTGGAGGTCAGCTCGCGGTACCTCCCCTGCGTGGGCACCCACGCCTCGCAGTCGAACTTGCGGGCCGCAGGGCCACCGAGGTCGCCGGCCGCGACGTCGATGATCCGGTAGGGCAGCTCGAGAGCGTCGAGCAGCCGGCGCTCGATGCGCAGGAGGTTGTCGTGCTCCGCCGCCGCGTCCTCGACGCGGCAGTAGACGAACATCTCGGTCTTGGTGAACTGGTGCACCCGGAAGATGCCCTTGGTGTCCTTGCCGTAGGACCCGGCCTCGCGGCGGTAGCAGGTGGAGGTCGCGGCATACCGCAGCGGGCCGCCCGAGAGGTCGAGGATCTCGTCGGCGTGCAGGCCCGCGAGCGCCACCTCCGAGGTGCCGATGAGGTAGAGGTCGTCGGCCTCGAGGCGGTAGACCTCGTCCGCGTGCGCGTCGAGGAAGCCCGCCCCGGCCATCGTCTCCGGGCGCACGAGGTTGGGCACGATCGCGGGGGTGAAGCCCTCCTCCTGCGCGATCTGCTGGGCGAGGGACATGAGCGCCTGCTCCAGCCGGGCGCCGTCGCCGAGGAGGTAGTAGAAGCGGGCGCCGGAGACCTTGGCGCCCCGGGCCATGTCGATGGCGCCCAGTCCCTCCCCGAGCACGAGGTGGTCCTGCGGCTCGAAGCCCTCGGCGGCGAAGTCGCGCGGGGTGCCGACCTCCTCCAGGGTGACGAAGTCGTCCTCGCCGCCCACCGGGACGCCGTCGATGACGACGTTGCCGATGCGGCGCATACCTTCGTCGCGCGCCTGCGCCGCCTCCTGCGTCTGGGCGTCGAGCGACTTCACCCGTGCCGCCAGGTCCTTGACCTGCGCCAGGAGCGCCTGCTTCTCCTCGCCCTGGGCCTGCGCGACCTTCTTGCCGAAGGCCTTCTGCTCGGCCCGCGCCGACTCGAACTCCGCGAGCGCGCTGCGGTGGGACTCGTCCGCGGCCAGCACCTGGTCCACGACGTCGGAGTCCTCGCCCCGGGCCAGCTGGCTCTTGCGGACGCGTTCGGGGTCGCTGCGCAGGTCCCGGATGTCGATCATGCGCCAAAGCCTACTGGCGCGCCGATACCCTCGACCCATGGATTCCTCGCGCCGCGCGGCGGTCATCGTGAACCCCACGAAGTTCAACGACGTCGGTGCCGTGCGCGGCCGGGTCGAGCGGGTCTGCGAGCGGCGGGGGTGGGAGGCGCCGCTGTGGCTGGAGACCACCGCCGAGGACCCGGGCGTGGGCCAGACGAAGGAGGCGCTCGGGGCCGGGGTGGACGTCGTGTGCCCCCTGGGGGGTGACGGGACGGTGCGCACGGTCGGGTCCGAGCTGGCCGGGACCGGGGTGGCGATGGGCCTGCTGCCGGGCGGGACCGGCAACCTGCTGGCGCGCAACCTCGACCTGCCCGTCGACTCCCTCGAGGCGGCGCTCGAGGCAGCGCTGAGCGGTGAGGACACGCCGATCGACACCTGCCTCGTCGAGCTGATCCGGCCGACCTCGGCCCAGCTCGCCGAGCGGCTCCAGGACGACACCGACCCGGCGCGCAACGTGGACTTCGACGACGCCGTCGACGACCGGGACGACGAGGACGTGCGCGAGCAGCACCGGTTCCTCGTCATGGCCGGGCTGGGCTTCGACGCCGAGGTCATGGCCTCGGTGCCGGAGAAGCTCAAGGCGCGGATGGGGTGGCTGGCCTACCTCGTGGCAGGGCTGCGGCACCTCAAGGGCCCGCAGTTCACCATCGACCTGCGGATCGACGGGGCCGACCCGCTGCACCGCCGCGTGCGCTCGGTCATGGTCGGCAACGTGGGCAAGCTGCAGGGCGGGATGGAGCTGCTGCCGGACGCGGTCGCCGACGACGGGACGGTCGACGCCGTGCTGCTCTCCCCCGAGGGCATCGTGGGCTGGGCCGCGACCATCGCGCAGCTGACGACGCGGCGGATGATCGGGCACAAGCGGGTCGACCACCTGCAGGGCAAGGAGGTCCGGGTCCTCTCGGACAAGCCGGTCGAGCTGGAGATCGACGGCGACCCGCTCGGGTCGGCGCTCGCGCTGCGCGTCCAGATCGACCCCGGCAGCCTCCTCGTGCGCCTGCCCCGCACCTCCCGCGCCGTCCTCCGCCGCCCCTCCTGACCGGCCGCATGGTTTGCGCACACCGACCGCACGGTTTGCTGTTTCGAACACAGAGTGCGCGGCCGGTCGGTCAGTCGTCGCGGCCGGTGCGGGCGGCGTCGAGGGCCTGGCGCTCCTCCGGGGTCAGCACGATCTCGGAGTCGCCGCCGACGATGCCCTTGGCGTAGGTCCGGCTCTCGCCGCGCGCGTGGATCGAGCTGATGACCATGCCGTCGCCGGTGTCGTCGACGACCGCGGCGGAGAAGCTCATCCGCCCGCCCATGTCGCCGAAGGCGTCGTAACGGACCACGGCCACGTGCCGCAGCGCCTGCGCCAGGTCACCGCGCACCGTGGCGAGCTCGGCCTCGAGCGCCTCGATCCGCTCCCGCTCCGGCGTGGTCGGTGCCCCCGCCTCGACGAGCTGGGTCAGCCGCCGGTCCACCACCCGTAGCCGGCGCCATGCGACGACCGCGAGCAGCAGCGCGAGCACGGCGACCCCACCGGCGATCCAGGCGAGCAGCTCGAGGTCCACCCGCTCAGGGTATGCGCTCCCCACCCAGGGAGGATCGGTGCACCTGCCCCCGTCCTCACCGGCATACCTCCCTCACCCGGGGAGGATCGATACACCTGCCCCCAACCTCACCGGCATACCTCCCTCACCCGGGGAGGATTGATACACCTGCCCCCAACCTCACCGAGACCAGCCACCAGACCGGGGAGGATCGGTGCAGCCGCCCCCATCCTCACCCCCGACGGCCGTGGGACCATGCACCCGGAGGTGAGGCATGGGACGGCGAGCCCTGGGGTGGACCCTCGTCCTCACCGTGCTCGGCTCCTGGTGCCTGGCCGCACTCGCGGTCGTGGCCGGCCTCGCCCCGGCCCAGGCACCCGACAGCCGGCCGCTGCCCGCCTCCGCCGACGCGCCGGTGGTGCTCGTGGGCATACCGGGCCTGACCTGGGACCTCGTCGACGAGTCCACCCCGACGCTGCACCGCCTCGCGCAGCAGGGCGGCAGCGCCGCGCTGGTGCTGCGTGGACCGGACGAGGTGACGTGCTCTGCCGACGCGTGGCTCACCGTGGGCACGGGCAGCCGCACCGACCGGGAGGCGCTGGGGTGCGGCACCGAGGCGCCGCCACCGTGGGGTCCTGAGGGCACGCAGCAGCCGGACCTCGCCGCCCTCTCCGGGCCGGCGCAGGCCGCGGGCACCTGCGTCGCGACGCACGGCCTGGCCGCGGAGCCGGACGCCGCGGGGACTCCGCAGCTCGACACCGCCACCACCGGTCTGCTCGCCCGCCCGACCCTGGACCCGTCCTGCCGCCTCCAGCTCGTCGCGGCACCGCCGGTCCTCGAGGGCGACCGCTCGGAGACACTGGCGGACGTCGACGCGGCGCTGGCCGACCTGCTCGAGCAGGTCGGGCGGGTCGAGGGCACGGTCGTGGTCAGCGGCATGGGCCAGACGGCCTTCGACGCGCGGGCGCAGGCTCTCGTCGTCACCACGCCGGGATCCCCCGACGACGACCCCACGCTGCTCACGTCCGGCTCCACCCGCCAGGCAGGCCTCGTCCAGCTCGTCGACCTCACGCCCACCCTGCTGCAGCTCGCCGATGTCCCGACCGGCTCCGGCGACCTGCCCGGTGACCCCGTGGCGGCCGTCGCCCCCTCGCCGGCGGCACCGTCCGCGGCCGCGGCGGACCTGGCCGACGCCGTCTCCGACGCCAAGCGCCTCGCCCCCTGGGCCCTGGGGGCGCTGGCCGTGATTGTCCTGCCGCTCCTGGCGCTCGGGGCGGCGCTGCGCCGCTGGGCACCGGGGCACCCTCCGGGCCTGCTCACCGCCGCCAGCCTGGTGCTCATGAGCCTGCCCGCCGGCACCTTCCTCGCCGGGCTCGTCCCCTGGTGGCGGGCCGGGCAGCCGTGGCCGGCGCTCGTCGCGCTGAGCCTGGGCGCGGCGATCCTCGTGGCCTGCCTCGCGTGGTGGCTGCCGGGCGCCAGGCGCTCGGCGCTCGGGCCGCCCGCGGTCGTCGCGGCCCTCACCCTCGTGGTCCTCGGCGTCGACACGATCTGGTCCTCACGGCTCGGGCTGGTGTCGGTCCTGGGCCTGCAGCCGGTGACGGCTGGCCGTTTCTACGGTCAGGGCAACGTGGGATACGGCATCCTGCTCGGCGCGCTGCTCGTCCTCATGGCCGCGGTCCTGACCTGGCTGCCGCACCGCGGGTCGGCCCTGGCCGTGGGCCTGCTGGGGGTCGGCGCACTCGTGCTGGGCGCCGCGCCGCAGGCGGGCGCCGACTTCGGCAGCGTCCCCGCCACCGCGGTGACGACCGGCCTGGTGCTGCTCGCCGCGCTCGAGGTGCGCTGGCGCATACGCTCCCTCCTGCTGGTCGGCGTCGGCGCCGCCCTCCTGGCCGCCCTGGCGATGGTCCTGGACTGGTTGCGGGGTCCGGAGCGGCGCACCCACCTCGGCGCCTTCGTGCAGTCCGTCATCGACGGCGAGGCCTGGGGCATCGTCACCCGCAAGCTGCAGCAGAGCGTCGGCATCGTGCTCGACTACCCGCTCTCCTGGCTGGCCGTCGTCGCGCTCGTCGCGCTGGCCGTCCTGGTGGTCCGGCGGCCGTCGTGGTCCGACCCGTTGTGGACGCACGCCGGGGTGGCTCCGGTCACCGCAGCGGCAGTCGTGGGTATGACCGTGGCCTGGGTGCTCAACGACTCCGGCATCGCGGCGGTCGCCCTCTGCCTGACCGTGCTCCTGCCCGCCGGCGTGGCGGTGCTCGCGCTCAGCCCGGGGGCTGCTGGCGGCGGCGCCACTCCTCGCGCGCACGGTCCAGCAGCGGGCGGCCGTGCCGCTGCACCTGGTCGCTGACCTGCTCGGCGGCGCGCTTCGCCGCCGGGACGCCCCGCTCGCGGGCGGTCTGGGCCAGGCGGGTGCCCTGCTCCCGGACGATCCGGCTGCCCTCGAGGCCTCCCTCGCGCACCTTCTCCGGCACGCCGGAGCGCTCGGCCAGGGCCAGCGAGACGTCGGCGAGCTGCCGGGCCCGGTGCACCTGCGAGGACATGTCGCGCCCGGTGGCGCGGTGCCGCACCTCGCACGGGACCTCGAGCACGCGGCCGCCTGCGCGCAGGACGTCGACGGTGAGGCCGACCTCGACCCCCCACCCCCGGGCGAGCGGGGTCGCGTCGATGAGGGCCTCCCGGGTGATGCACCGCTGCCCGGACAGCGGCTGCGAGGGCTCCCAGCCGGTGAGCCGCGCGATGCCGGCGCTCGCCGTGCGGACCACCAGCCCGAGACCGGCCGCGCCCTGCTGCGGGGGCAGCACGGCGATCGTCATGTCGGCCTGCCCGGAGAGCACCGGGGTGATGACCGGCCCGAGCCCGGCGGCAGACCCCTCGAGGTCGGCGTCGACGAAGAGCAGCGGCGCGCCCGGGATGAGCTCGTGCGCCCTGGCGGCGCCGCTGGTGAGCGCTGCCGCTTTCCCGCGGTTGCGCTCGTGCCGGACCAGCTCGACGCCGCCGGCCCACTCGGCGACATGGGCCGTCTGGTCCACCGAGCCGTCGTCCACGACGACGATCGCGCCGACCGCCGGGAGCTGACGCAGCCCGGCGATGGTGGCGCCGATGCGCGCCTCCTCGTCCTTGGCCGGGACCACGGCGACGACCTGTCGCTGCAGCACACCCTCCAGGGGTCCGTCCACCGTGCTCATGCCCTCTCCTCCGTCCGCCGTGTCCCGCGCCTCAGCGCAGGGTGACCTGCCGGGAGACCAGGGCGCTCCTCGCCCGGCGCTCGGCGTCGGTGAGCGGCGCGTCCTGGCCCAGCGCGGCGTCATACCTGCTCTGCAGTCCGGCGAGCGCCTCGGCGTGGTCCTCGGCCCCGCTGCCGGCGGGCACCTCGAGGACGGGCACGAGCACGCCGCACGCCCGGAAGGCGCCGATGAGCTCGGTCCCCTCGCCCAGGGTGTGCTCGTGCGCGGCCTGCAGCCGGGCGAGCGCCTCGAGCGCGGTGTCCTCGTCCTGGCCGAGGATCCAGCGGATGTAGGACCTGCCTGACATGTGGCACCAGTAGGCGGTCGGTGCACCCTCGACCCGGGCCATCGGCACGGCGCTCTCGTTCATCTGCTCCAGCGCCGCGGCCATCTCCTCGGTCGCGTCCTCGCCGAGCCAGAAGCCGAAGTCCTCGTGCACCGTGACGTCCAGCTCCTGACCCTCCGCCAGCACGTCCTGCAGCCGGGGGGTCTCGGACGTCGCGGGGCGCACCGAGTTGACCGAGGTGCCGGGCTCGCTGGTCAGGGCGGTCAGGGCGGCCGCGACGACGTCGCGGGAGGCGTCGCCGCTGGAGGTCCGGGACTGCAGCGCCACGAGCACCTCGCCGGAGTCGCGGTGGATCGCGGGCATGGCGGCGGGAAGGACCGTCACGAGCGTGACCTGGTGGTCGCCGGCCGGCACGTCGCGTCCGGCGACGGTGGTGCCCTCGGGCACCGACAGGGTGACGTCCGCCGAGGCGGCGGGCAGGATCTCCCGCATCGCCACCCACTCGCTCTCGTCCGCGAGCCCTTCGAAGGGGCGCGCGACGAACGGTGCGGGGCGCGCCTTCGGCGTGTCCTGACCGGCCTGCCGCTTCTTGCGTGATGCCTTACCCATGCCGGGGAGTCTACGTGCGCCGTGAGAGCCTCGACGCATGCGCGACGACGACGTCCTCCTGTCCTGGCAACCTGCTCCGGGCCACGGCGAGGAGGTGCTGTATGCCCTCGACGGGCCGCTCGGGCGGGTCCGGCTCAACCGGCCGCGGGCGATCAACGCGCTCGACCGCGCCAGCATCGACTCGCTGCACCAGCAGCTGCAGGCCTGGGCCGACGAAGACCAGGTGGTCGCGGTCGTCCTCGACGGCGCCGGGGAGCGGGGGCTGTGCGCCGGTGGCGACGTGCGCGCCCTGCGCGAGGCGATCCTGGAGGGGCGCGAGCAGGAGGCGGTGGACTACTGGGAGGCGGAGTATGCCGTCGACGCGCTCGTCGCGTCCTACCCCAAGCCCTACGTCGCGTGGATGGACGGCATCGTCATGGGTGGCGGCGTCGGCGTCTCCGCGCACGGGTCGGTGCGCCTGGTCACCGAGAACACCCAGCTGGCCATGCCGGAGACGATCATCGGGTTCTTCCCGGACGTGGCCGGGCTGCACCCCCTCTCCCGGGCGCCGGGCGAGACCGGGACGCACGTCGCGCTCACCGGTGCGCCGGTCGGCGGGGCCGACGCCGTGCTCCTCGGCATGGCCGACGCCCTCGTCCCGTCCGCGAGCAAGGGGGACGTCCTCGCCGCGCTGCGCGCGGACCCGACCCTCGATGCCGCCGGCCTCGCCTCCGTCGTCGGGGGCACCGGGCATACCGAGGGCTCCTCCCGTCCGGCCCCCACCCCGACCGAACACCCCTCCCGTCCGGACCCCACCTCCTGGCTGGAGCAGCAGCGTGACTGGATCGACGCCTGCTACGTGGGTGAGGACGCCGCCGCCATCCTGGAGCGGCTGCGTGAGCGTCCGGAGCCCGAGGCCCAGGAGGCCGCCGACCTCGTCGCCGCCCGCTCGCCGCACTCGGTGGCGGTGGCCCTGGAGGCGCTGCGCCGGGCCGCCACGATGAGCGTCGAGCAGGTGCTGGCGCAGGACCTGCGCCTCGGGCCGGTCTTCGCCTCCCACCCCGACTTCGCCGAGGGCGTGCGTGCCCAGCTGGTCGACAAGGACCGCCGGCCCCGCTGGCAGCACGAGTCGGTCGCCGACGTCCCGCGCGAGGAGGTCCTCGCCGCCTTCGGCGACCGCGCCTGACCGGCCGCGCACTTTGCGTCGACCGACCGCACCGTTTGAGTCGACCGACCGCGCACTTTGTGCCGACCGACCGCGTCGTGCGGCCAGACCGCGCAAACCGTGCGGCCAGATCGCGCAAACCGTGCGGCCAGACCGCGCAAACCGTGCGGCCAGTCGGAGCAAACCGTGCGGCCGGTCGGGAGGGGTGAGCGGTGCGGCGGGCGCGGGGGAGGGGCATACCGGCGCACGGACCTCTCGCGGGGGACACCCAGGGGCGCCCGCTAGGGTCGGGGCGTGCCGATCGTGACCCATCTCGCCCATCTCTCCGCGGGCTCCACCGGCGGGGACTCGCCGCTGCGCTGGGAGGATCTCGGACTCTCGCAGGGCATCGACCTGGGCTTCTTCACACTGCGCTACTACGCGCTCGCGTATGTCCTCGGCATCCTGCTCGGCTACTGGCACTTCACCCGGATGGCCAAGGCGCCGGGGAGCCCGATCACCCCGCGCCAGGTCGACGACCTCATCATCGGCGTCACCTTCGGCATCATCATCGGCGGCCGGCTCGGCTACGCCACGTTCTACAACCCCTCGCTGTGGACCTCGTGGGAGATCCTCATGCCGTGGAACGGCGGCATGAGCTTCCACGGCGGCCTCATCGGCGTGCTCGTCGCGATGGCGTGGTTCTGCTGGCGGCAGAAGCTGCCCGCCCTGCGGGTGACCGACTACATCGCGGTCAACGTGCCGATCGGCATGATGCTCGGCCGCATCGCGAACTTCATCAACGGTGAGCTCTGGGGGCGGCCGAGCGACGTGCCCTGGGCCATGGTCTTCCCGGGCGCCGGCGAGGAGCCGAGGCACCCGAGCCAGCTCTACGAAGCGGCGCTCGAGGGTGCGCTGCTCATCCTCGTGCTCTTCTGGCTCTTCTGGCGGACCCGGGCCCGTTGGCGGCCCGGCCTGCTCGCCGGGGTCTTCGCGATCGGCATCGGGCTGGCCCGCTTCGTCGTGGAGTTCTTCCGCGAGCCGGACGCGCAGCTCTCGGAGTTCGCCGAGGCCACCGGGCTCAACATGGGCCAGTGGCTGACCATCCCGCTGGTCGTCGCCGGCATCGTGCTGGTCATCCGGGCGCTGCGGCGGCCCGAGGTGGAGGTCCCTGAGCCCCCGCCAGAGCCGGCCGAGGCCGGGCATACCTCCGAGGAGCGGGGCGACCCCACCCCCTGACCCCAGATTTCGACTTTTGCTTTCGTCGCCATGGCGACGAAAGCAGTAGTCGAATTCGGGCAGTGCCATGCGCGCCCGGGAGGATCAGGCCGGCTCGCCGGATTTCGACCTCTCGTTCTTGTGCCATGGCGACGAAAAGCACAGTCGAATTCGGGCACGGTGGCTCGCCCGGTCGGTCAGGTCGGGTCGCCGCGCCGGGCCGCGAGGGCGCGGCGCGCCTCCTCGATCTCCTCCCACGGCACGAGCTCGGTGCCGCGCTCCATCGTCTCCTCCGGCCCCTTGCCGGCCAGCACGACGGTGTCGTCGGCGCCGGCCTCGCGGACGGCATACCGGATCGCGTCGGTGCGGTCGCCGATCGAGACGAAGTTGTCCCGCCCGGCCTCGCGCGCCCCACGCTCCATCTCGTCGAGGATGTCCTGCAGCGGCGTGGTGCGGTGGTCCTCCTCGGTGAAGACGACCCGGTCCGCGTGCGTCGTCGCCACCCGCCCGAGCGGTGCCCGCTTGGAGGGGTCGCGCGGGCCGCCCGCGGAGCCGAGCACCACCCACAGCGCGCCCTGCGTCGTCACCCGCACCGTCTCGAGCGCCTTCTCCAGGCTCGGCGGGGTATGCGCGAAGTCCACGATGACGCGCGGCTCACCGTCGCGGCGCTCGACCATCTCCATCCGCCCGGCGACCCCGCCGAAGGTCGCGAGCGCGGCGACGAGCTCCTCCAGCCCGACGCCGGTCGCCGCCACCCCGGCCATCGCGGCGAGCGCGTTGGCGACGTTGAACCGGCCGATCATCGGCAGCCGCGCCGCCGCACTGCCCATCGGCGTGTGCACCGTGAAGGTGATCGCCTCCGGCCCCTCCTCGACGTCGGTCGCCCGCCAGTCCGCCTCGCCCCCCTCCGCGGAGTAGGTCGTAAGACTCCCCCCGTCGGCGGTCGCCAGCGGCACGAGCCGCTCGAACCACGGCACGTCGTCGACGTTGAGCACGCTGTGCCGCGCGCGCTGCACCAGCAGGGACTTGTCGGCGAAGTACTGCTCCATCGAGCCGTGGAAGTCGAGGTGCTCGCCGGTGAGGTTGGTCCACACCGCCACGTCGTAGTCGACACCGCGCACCCGGTCGAGGGCCAGGGCGTGGCTCGAGGACTCGACCACCGCGTCGCTCGCCCCGGCCCCGACCATGTCCCGCAGGATCTGCTGGACCTGCGGCGCCTCGGGGGTGGTGAAGTGCGAGGGCGGCTGCCGCAGCACCCCGTCGGGCAGCTCGTAGCCGATCGTCGAGAGCAGCCCGGTCGCCCGGCCGGCCTCGCGCAGCAGGTGCAGGGCCAGGCACGACGTCGTGGTCTTGCCGTCCGTACCGGTCACACCGATGACGCTGAGCGCGTCGCTGGGGCGGCCGGCGATCGCCGTCGCGGCGTCCGCCAGCGCCGGCCGGACCGCCGCGACCCGGAGGTAGGGCACCGGGCAGGTGGCGCCGGCAGGCATACCCTCCCCGATCACCGCGACCGCGCCCCGCTCGACGGCGTCCGCGACGAAGGTGTGCCCGTCGAAGCGGGCACCGCGCACCGCGACGAAGGCGTCGCCCGGGCGGATCCAGTCGGCCTGGTGGCTGACCCCGGTCACCTCGACGTCGTCGGTACCGGCGGGGTCGGCGCCGAGGGTGGCGGCGAGGTCGCTCAGTCGCATGGCGTCAGGGTATGCGCCCGGCCCGCGCCGCCCCGCGCACCCACCGCCGGTGCGTCGGCGGTCACGGACGGACGAGCCAGACCGGCTGGTAGGTGGAGAGGTAGATCGAGCCGTCCGGCTGCAGGCTGGGCGGGTAGCCGTTGAGCGCGTCGATCGACTGCTCCACGGGGAGCCCGAGCTCGCGCAGCCACCAGCCGGGCACGTTGCGGCCCTGCGCGGTGAGGTTGTAGAGCCCGACCATCGGCCCCACGGGGTGCCGGCGCACGACGACGAAGACCGCCGGGTCCGGCGCCGCGACGACCGAGGCCCCGACGCTGGCGTGCAGGTGCGGCAGCGACGCGCGCGCCGCGGCGAGGCGGCGCATACCGGCGAGCACGCGGCCCTGCGGCGAGTCCTGGTCCGCCTGCGCGTCCGCCACGCGTGCCGGGTCCAGCCGCGGGCGGTGCACCCAGCGGTTGTCCTCGGCGTGCTCGGGCACGTCGGCCCAGCCTCGGTCGTTGAGTGTCGCCACCTCGTCGCCGGACCAGATGACGGGTATGCCCCCGAAGCCGTAGACGATCGCGTGGCCGAGCAGCAGCCGGGCGACCGCGTGGTCCACCGCCGTCTGCGCCTCCTCGAGCGCCTCCTGGCCCACCGCGTCCCCGCTCGCGTCCAGCGCCTGCTCCAGCCCGGCGAGGCTCGCGGCGGCGCCCGAGATGCGCTTGTCACCGGTGGTGGGGTTGTGCTGGAAGACGAGCCCGCGCGACCACGAGCCTGGGAAGTCGCCGGAGTAGTAGTCGGAGAGGAAGGTGCGGTGGCCGTGCCCGTCGACCATGACCGAGCGGGCGTCGTCGTCGTCGATCGCCCAGCCGATGTCGTCGTGGCAGCGCAGGTAGGTGATCCAGGCCGAGCTGGCGGGCACGACCGGGAAGCGGCCCAGGGCGTGCGTCGCGAGCCGCGCGTCGCCGCTGGCGAGCATCGACCAGATCTGCACCATGAGGCTGTTGTGGTAGGCGAGGTCGGAGACCTTGCCGTGGTGCCGGCCCTGCCCGAGGTAGTGCACGACCTCGTTGGGCCCCACGATCGCCTCGGCCTTGAAGATGAGCGCGGGCGCGGCGATCCGGGCGAGCGAGCGCAGGGCCTGGGTCAGCTGGTGCACCTCCGGCTCGTTCTGGCACTGCGTGCCCATCCGCTTCCAGATGAAGGCGATCGCGTCGAGACGGAGGATCTCCACGCCCTGGTTGGCGAGGAAGAGGATGACGTCCGCGAGCTCGCAGAAGACGTCGGGGTTCTCCCAGGCGAGGTCCCACTGGTAGCTGTTGAAGGTGGTCCAGACCCACCCGTCCAGCTCCTCGTCGAAGGTGAAGTTGCCGGGCGCGAAGTCGGGGAAGACCTCGAGCAGGGTGCGCTCGTAGGCGTCCGGGACCTCGCGGTCGGGGTAGATGTGGAAGTAGCGGCGGTAGTGCTCGTCCCCGTCGCGGGCCGCCCGGGCCCACTCGTGCTCGGCGGAGACGTGGTTGAGCACGAGGTCCAGGCACAGGCTGATGCCGCGGGACCGCAGGTCGGTGGTGAGCCGTCGCAGGTCGGCCATCGTCCCGAGGTCGGAGCGGATCGAGCGGTAGTCGGCGACCGCGTAGCCGCCGTCGTTGGGGGCCGGGCGCGGCTGCAGCAGCGGCATGAGGTGCAGGTAGCCGACCCCGAGGTCGCGCAGGTGGTCGGCCAGGGACGCCAGGGCGGGCAGGGTCCCCTCGGGGGTGAGGCGCTCGGCATACCCCGCATAGCCGATCATGTCGGGACGCTGGAACCAGTCGGGCTCCAGCGAGCGGCGCTCGTCGAGCAGGTGCAGCTCGTCGTCGCGGTCCCGGTATGCCGTCGCCGCCAGCTCCAGCGCCCGCGCGGCGACCGCCGGGGGATCGGGATAGGGCGCCAGACCGGCGACGAGGTCGTCGAGGCGTCGGGCCGTGCGCAGGGCGAAGGTGGTGCGGCGGTGCTCGGGCAGCGGGGCCAGGATCGCCTCGAGCCGGGAGCGGGCGTCCTCCGGGAGTGCCACGGGCCAGGGGAGTTCGCGTGTCACCGTCTTATCCCACCACACGCGGCAGGGCGGGGGTGGCGCATGCCACCCCCGCCCTGATCCCGGCTCGTGCGATCAGCCCTTGACGGCGCCGCTCGTCATGCCGCGCACCAGGAAGTTCTGGAGCACGAAGAAGACGATCATCGGCAGCACCATCGAGATGAAGGCGCCCGCGGTCAGGAGCTCGGCGCCCTGGCCCTGGGTGCCCAGCAGCTGCTGGAGCTTGACGATCACCGTGGTGTTGTCGTTGGCGAGGAAGAGCTTGGCGATGAGCAGGTCGTTCCACACCCACAGGAACTGCAGGGTGGCGAAGGCCGCCATCGCCGGCATGGCCATCGGCGCCACCAGCTTCCAGAAGATCTGGAAGTTGCTGCAGCCGTCGATCCGCGCCGACTCGACCACGCTGAAGGGCAGCGAGGACATGTAGTTGCGCAGCACGTAGATGCACAACGGCATACCGAACCCGGTGTGCAGCAGCCAGACCGCGAGGTACTGCCCGGCGATGCCCAGGCCGTTGGGGCCGAACAGGTTGAGCAGCGGCTGGAAGGCCACGTGGATGGGGACCACCATCACCGCCACGATGACGATGAACAGCGTCTCCTTGAACCTGAACTGCAGGAAGGTGAAGGCGTAGGCCGCGAAGGCGGCGAACATGATCGGGATGATCGTCGCGGGCACCGCCACGACGATGCCGTTGAGGAAGGCGTTGCCCATGTCGGACATCTCGAAGACGCGACGGTAGTTGTCGAAGGTCCACGAGGTGTTGAACGGGTTGATGATCGCCGACCACCAGCCGCTGTTGAGCGCGTCGTCCCGGCTGCGGAAGCTGGTGACCAGCAGGCCCAGCGTCGGCAGCGTCCACAGGATGGCGAGGACCAGCATGGTCACCATCGAGAACGGGCTGCGCTGCCGCCCGTCCTTGAGTCGTCCGGCGCTCATCGCATGGCCTCCTGCTTGCGGAAGTCCCTGACCTGGTAGATCAGGATCGGGATGATCGCGACCAGCAGGACCACGATCAGGGCGGTGGCGCGACCGGCGTCACGGTTCGTGAACATCTCCCGGAAGAACATGTTGGCGATGACGTCGGTGTTGTTGCGCCCGTTGGTGAGCACGTAGACGATGTCGAAGACCTTCATCACGAGGATCAGCACGGTGATGAAGACCGTGACGATCGTGCCCCAGATCTGCGGGATGATGACCTGCCAGAAGATCTGCCACTCCGAGGCACCGTCGATCCGCGCCGCCTCGAGGGTGTCCTCGGGGACGCCCTTGATGGCCGAGCTCAGCAGCACCATGGCGAAGCCGGTCTGCAGCCAGATGAGGATCACCATGAGCAGGATGCTGTTGAGCCGCGCGGTGTCGATGTCCAGCCAGCTCGCGGGGTCCTGGCCGAACCAGTTGACCCAGATCGCGTTCAAAGCGGCCGTCTGCGGCTCGCCCGGCGGACGGTAGCCGTAGACGGTGGTGAGCCAGATCGCCGAGGCCGCCACGAAGCTGATCGCCATGGGCATGAAGATGAAGCTCTTCGACCACTTCTCGCTGCCGGCCGACAGCTTGTCGGCCAGCACCGCGACCACGACGCCGAGGGAGACGGTGACCGCGGGCACGACAGCGATCCACAGCAGGTTGTTGAACATCGCCGACCAGAAGTCGCCGCTGGAGAAGAGGCTGCTGAAGTTGGCCCACAGCGGGTCGACGTACTCCGTGGAGGACTGGTTCGCGAAGCTGTAGTGGATCGTCTGGACCGTGGGGAACAGCAGCATCAGGCCGATGAGCGAGAAGCCCGGCAGCAGGAAGGCGTAGGGCATGATGCCGTGCTCCAGCCGCCGCGGGAGCGCCTCGATCGCCGTGTTGAGGAACCAGAACAGCACGGCTGCTCCGCCGACACCGACGACCAGACCCAGCACTCCCATGAGGATCTTGCTGTCGAAGAACCACTGCGGGTACCACGCGAAGGCGAGGAACAGGTTGCCCATGAGCCAGACGGTGACGGCGATGCCGAGCACTCCGAAGAGCAGCTTGCCCGGCTGGAGACCGGCATCGGACGGCGGGTCCGCCGTGGTCGACGAGCCTGCGCCCTCAGGGGTCTGAGGAACCTCCTCCCCCACGGGTGGGGTCGAGGACGTGGTGCTCACTGGTCCCCACCCTCCTCCTCGTCCGAGTCCGCGCTCTGCGGCCAGCCGGCCTCGATCTCGTCGGCGACCTGCTGGGCGGTCTTGTCACCGGACTGGTACTCGACCATGCCGGTCCAGAAGGAGCCCGAGCCGACCTCGCGGGGCATGACGTCGGAGCCGTCGTAGCGGAAGACGTCGGAGGTGTAGCCGAACTCGGCGATCTGCCGGGTCAGGTCGTCCGGGTAGAGGCTCATGTCGAAGCTGGTGTGGGGGCTGAGCCACCCACCGGCCTCCGCCCAGGGACCGCCGAACTCGTCGGAGGAGAGGAACTCCATCACCGCGGCCACGTCCGTGTCGTAGGTGAAGGCTGCCGCCAGGTCACCGCCGCCGAGGATGGGCTGCCCGTCGAAGCCGTCGGCCGCCGGCGGGAAGACGTAGATGCCGACCTCGTCGTCGAGGTTCTCCTGGACCTCCTCGGGGAAGAACCCGGTCGCGAAGTTGCCCTGGCGCATGAGGTAGCACCCGGGCTCGGCCGCGAAGGCGGGGTTCATGGCCTCGGCGAACGGGGTGTTGAGGATGCCCCGGGCGCCACCGAGGACGTTGCCCTCCTTGTTGGCGAGCTCGCCGTAGGTCTCGATCGCCTCGACCACACGCTCGTCGTTGAACGGGATCCGGTGGTAGATCCAGTCGTCGTAGACGTCCGGGCCGTACAGGCGGAGCATGTACTCCTCCACCCAGTCGGTGCCGACCCAGCCCGTCGACTGGTCCGACTGCCAGCCGATGCACCACGGCGGGGTGTCCGCGTCGGAGCGGATCTGGTCGGCGACCTCGGTGAGCTCGTCCAGGTCGGCCGGCTCGGTGTTCCAGCCGCCCTCCTCGTAGGCCTCCTTCGGGTACCAGACGATCGACTTGACCGCCATGCGCATCGGGGCGGCGTAGACCCGCCCGTCGAAGCGGGCGGAGTCGAGGAAGCCGTTGACGAGGGTGGCGTCGATCGCGTCGTAGTCCAGCATCGCGTCGATCGGCACCAGCGCGCCGCGCTCGGCCAGGTCGAGCACACCGCCGGGCTGCGGGAACAGTCCGATGTCCGGCGCGTCACCGGCGTCGACCCGCACCTGGATGGTGTTGGTGAAGTCCTGGTCGGAGACATACGTGATGTCGATCCCCGACTCCTCCTCGAAGGGCGCGAGCGAGTTGTTGAACTGCTCCTCCTCCGCGCCGCCGAAGGCGCCGAAGATCGTGACCGACCCGTCGCCCTCCTCCATCTCCTCGCCGGCTCCCAGGCCACCTGCGCCCGAGCCGGCATCCGGGTTCTGCAGGCACCCGGTCAGGGTCAGCACCGCTGCTGCCGTCACCGCGGGCACCGTGGCACGTCGCCACCTCGTCGTCGCCACCATTGGCTCCCGTCTGCATCTGCGTGTCCGGGCGGCCGCCTCACGGAATCGGGGCACATCACTCGGACAACTCTCCGGAATGTAATGCACACAAACCCCCCGGGACACCCTCTGAGATCACGCTTTGGTCACGGATTCCGCCCCGCCGACGGGGCCGCGCGGACGTCAGGATGCCGTTACGTCAACCGTCGCAGCTCGCGCATCGTCTCCCGCACCGTCGGACCCAGCTCGGCGTGGTCCACCGGACGCCCGTCGTGGCTCCACGAGAGGACGCGGTCGAGCGTCGGCATACCTCGGCATCGGGTGCAGACCAGCACCCTGGTCGGGCGGCGGTGCCGCTGCACCACGTGCCCGGCCGAGCAGCGCCCCTGCCACCGGCCGGCCACGACGGGCACGTCCGCGACGTAGCACCGGTCCCCGGTCGACCCGATCTGCCGCGCGCGGGCCCGCCACACCGCGTCGTGCCCGTGCGCCGGACCCACCAGGGCGTGCGCGATCTCGTGCAGCAGCGTCTCCCGCACCTGCGCCACCTCGTGCGCGGCGGTGATCTGCCGGCTCAGCGTGATCCGCCGGTCCTGCCAGTGGCAGGCCCCCGCGCGCACCTTCGCCCGGTCGAAGCCGAAGGCCCAGTCACGCAGCCCGTGCTCCCCCATCAACCTCCGGGCCAGCCGGCCCGCCTCCTCCAGATCCACACCCCGCATCCTAGGAAGCAGCGCCGACAGACCTGCGGCGTTATCGTCGGTGGTGTGAATCTTGAGAAAGTCGTCTTCGGCTTCTTCGTGCTGCTCGCCGCGACCCTGAACTTCGGCTACGTCATCGGGGACATCGACAACCCGAAGCTGCACAACGTCTACGAGCTGTATGCCGCCGTCGTGGTCAACATCATCGCCACGATCCTCAAGTTCGGCGACCGCACCCAGATCGGCGCGGTGCACCTCGCGACCTCCCTCGTGGCCAGCATCCAGCTCATCGTCGCCGCCCTGGTCTGGATCTGGGCCCGGCACGTCGACCCGGGCGGCCTCACCGGCCAGCACATGAGCAGCGTGGTCTCCATCGCCGCCGGCGCGCTGCTGGCCAACATCGTCTCGATCATCCTGCTCGTCGTCGAGACCGTCTCCTACCGCCGCCGCTGACCGGCATACCCGCCGCCCATGGCCAACCTCCTGCAGCTCCTCGGTCGCGGCAAACCCGCGCGCCCGCGCCCGGACTCGCTGCGCCGCTACCGCGTCGACGTGCCGGCCGACCTGCCGACGACGGACGCGGTCTTCCTCGTCCTGCGCCGTATGCGCGCGCCGCTCGTCGTCATCGTCAGCGTCTTCGCGATCATGACCTTCGGGCTGAGCACGATGCCCGGAACGGAGGAGAACCCGGACCGGCTGACGGTCTTCGACAGCTTCTACGTCATCAGCTACACCGGCCTGACCATCGGCTACGGCGAGGTGCCGCACGAGTTCAGCTACGCCCAACGGCTCTGGGTGACCCTGACGATCTACGCCTCGGTGGTCGCGTGGTCCTACAGCATCGGTGCCCTGCTCTCGATCTCCCAGGAGCAGACCTTCCGCCAGGCGCTGCGGCTGCAGCGCTTCGGCCGCAAGGTGCGCAGCATGCAGACCCCCTTCGTCCTCATCGTCGGCTACGGCCAGGCCGGCGAGGCGGTATGCCGCGCGCTGGAGGACCAGGGGCGCGACTTCGTGGTGCTCGACGAGGATCCGGACCGGATCCAGCAGCTCGCCCTAGACGGATACCTCACCGACCATCCCGGCTTCGCCGCCAGCGGACGTGATCCCCGCATGCTCGGCATCGCCGGGCTCGCGCACGACCACTGCGAGGCCGTGCTGGCGCTCACCAACAGCGACGAGACCAACCTCTCGGTCGTCATGTCCGTCAACCTGCTGCGTCCCGAGCTCATGGTCATCGCCCGGTGCAGCGACCGTGAGCACGCCCAGCAGATGCACGACTTCGCGGCCGACGTCATCATCAACCCCTTCGACCGCTACGGCGCCTACCTGGTGATGGCGCTGCGCCGCCCGGCCGGCTTCCGGCTGGCCTCCTGGCTCATGAGCAGGCGGGGATCGGTGCTGCCGCACCGGCTGCACCACCTCACCGAGGGGCAGTGGGTGGTCTGCGCCGACGGCACCTTCGGCTTCGAGGTCACCCGCGACCTGGAGAGCGCCGGGCTCGACGTCATCCTGCTGGACCCGGCCGACGGCCGGCCGGACGTGTCGGACGCCGTCGGCTTCATCGCCGGCGCCGAGTCCGACATCGTCAACATGGCGAACGCCGCGCACGCGCGCATCGAGAACGACCAGCTCTTCATCGCCGTGCGGCAGAACTCCGCGGTCAAC
This sequence comes from Serinicoccus hydrothermalis, assembly GCF_001685415.1. Taxonomy (NCBI): domain Bacteria; kingdom Bacillati; phylum Actinomycetota; class Actinomycetes; order Micrococcales; family Ornithinimicrobiaceae; genus Serinicoccus; species Serinicoccus hydrothermalis. Next base: position 1,862,201 of record NZ_CP014989.1, read on the forward strand.
TCCGCCCCGCTGCAGGCCTTCGACGCCGACTCGGTCTTCATCCCGACCGAGCTGCTGGCCCGGGAGGCGGTCGCCCGGATCACCTCGCCCAACTACTGGAGCTTCATCGACCACGTCCTGCACGAGGACGACGAGTGGGACCGGCGGGTCATGGACGAGATCGTCGCCGTGGTCGGCGACGAGACCCCGATCTCCACCCGGCTCGACCTCGACTTCGCCAGCGCCCCCGCGGTGGTCCGCTGGCTCACGGAGCACGAGCTCACCATCGGCGACCTCCTGCGCGACCCGGACGAGCGCGACGTCCGCCTCGCGGTCTACCCCGCGGTGCTGGTGCGGGCCGGGCGCCGGATCTTCACCCCGGGCATGGACCAGAAGCTCAAGGAGGGCGACACCCTCCTGCTCCTGGGGCGCGAGCTGGACCTGGCGGTGGTCCGGTCCACGATCTTCCACGACTCGGCGGTGGAGTACGTCACCACGGGCCGTGAGGTCGCCACCTCCTGGGTCATGCGGCGCGTCCAGAAGCTCGCCGGCCGCCCCCGCGACCCCGCACCGCGCTCACCGGTCCCCCCGCCGGAGGAGGAGGGCTGACGAGCCGCTCCCCCGCGCGGAGCGGCGTGGGGCGTCAGCGGCTGCGCACCTCGACGATGTGCCCGACGACCTTCGGCACCCAGCCGGACTCGCGCCGCATCCACCGCACGGCGACGAGGTTGGACGGCACCACGACGAAGTCGCCGGCGCAGACGGCCAGGTCGGTGCCGAAGACGTCGGTCACCACCTCCCAGGCCAGGTCGGTCCGGCGGTGCAGGTGCTCTCCGACGGCCATGGCATACCGCTCGACGATCTCGTCGTGACCCCCGTCGCGCTCCTGCAGCCAGCCCGCCAGCGCCCGGTCGAGACCGTCCCCGATCGAGTCGAGGTCCTCGACGTCGACGCCCTCGGCCTGCACGGCGGCGACACCGGCGTCGATCCGGGCCCGCTCGTCCTCGTCGATGCGGCGTGACTCCGGCGTCAGCGGCAGCGCCTCGACGCTGCTCTCCCCCGGGTCGGGCAGCGCCCGCACCCGCGGCTCGTCCTGCCCGGCCCGGGAGCGGCCGAACAGCTCCCGCACCCGGCCCAGCCGGGCCGCGACACGACGCTCTCGCTCACCCATTCGGCCAGGGTAGCCGCTGCCCGTAGGATGCGCGCTGACGAAGGAGAGGCGGGGCACCTTCCCCATGCGCGCAGACATCCAGACGCTCCGGGCGGTCGCGGTCGTGCTGGTGCTGCTGTGGCACGCGGGCGTGCCGGGACTGCGCGGGGGGTATGTCGGGGTCGACGTCTTCCTCGTCGTGTCGGGCTTCCTCATGACCCAGATCCTCCTCACCGAGGTGCAGGAGCGGGGGCGGCTGGACCTGCCCCGCTTCTACCTGCGCCGCGCGCGGCGGCTGCTGCCCGCCGCCGCCGTCACGGTCGTCGGGGTCGCGCTCATCACCGTCGCGCTGCTGCCGCTCACGCGGTGGCGCGAGGTCGCCGGGGACATCGTGGCCAGCGCGTTCTACGTCGTGAACTGGCGACTGGCGGCCCGCTCGGTCGACTACCTCGCCGCCGACGCCCCGCCCTCGCCGCTGCAGCACTTCTGGTCGCTGGCCGTCGAGGAGCAGTTCTACCTCGTGTGGCCGGTCCTGCTCGCGCTCGTCGTGGTGCTCCCGGGCCGAGGTCGCGGCACGGCGTCGAGGGTGGCGCTGCTGGCGGGGGTGCTCGGCGCGCTCTCGCTCGCCTGGTCGGCCTGGCTCTCCCAGGTCGACCCCGGCCGGGCCTACTTCGTCACGACGACGCGCGTGTGGGAGCTGGCCCTCGGTGCCGTCCTGGCGGCGCTGTGGCCGTGGTGGGTGGCGCGCGCACCGGGCTCTCGCGTCGCGCTGGCCCTGGTGGGGGCGGGCCTGGGCGCGGTGCTCGCCTCGGCGCTGCTGCTCGACGAGGCGACCGCCTTCCCGGGGACCGCGGCCCTGCTCCCGACCCTGGGCACCGTGGCGGTCCTGCTCGGCGGGCCCTTCGTGTCCGGGGCCCCGCGCGCGGCCCTCGCCTGGTCGCCGGCGCAGCGCACGGGCGACATCTCCTACTCGCTCTACCTCTGGCACTGGCCACTTCTCGTGGCGGCGGGGGCGCTGACCGGCGCCACCGAGCCCACCTGGGCGGTCGGGCTGCTCGTGGTCGCGCTGTCCTTCCCCGTGGCGTGGCTGTCCTACCGCTTCGTCGAGGAGCCCTTCCGCGGACGGATCCCCCGCACAACGGTCCGGGTCACCACCCGGCGCCTCTTCCGCTGGGCCGGGGGGTATGCCCTCGGCTGCGTCGTGTGCGCGGCCGCGGTGGTGGCGTCGGTGACCGTGCTCGGGCCGGGTGGACCGCTGTCGCGCGCCGTGGCGGTGGAGCCGAGCCCGGACCGCGCCGGGGACGACGTCTACACGCCGTTCTACGACGGCTGTGAGCTGCTGCCCGGTGCCGAGCACGCGACCCGGTGCGTCGACGGCGACACCGAGGGCACCACCCGGGTGGTGCTCGTCGGGGACTCGCACGCCGTCATGTGGATGCCGGCGCTGGCCGCCGCGGGCGCCGAGCGCGGCTGGCGGGTGGAGCTCCTGGCGCACACCGGCTGCCCGGCGGCCGAGGTCATACCGATGACCGGTGATCGACCGAAGTGGATCTGCCGCGCCTGGCTCGAGGAGGTGACCGCGGCCGTCGCCGAGGACCCGCCCGACGTGGTCCTCACCGCCCAGGTGCCGGTCCCGCGGCTGTGGATCGACGAGCAGGTGGTCCCCTCCGCCGAGGTGGGCGGACCGATGGCGGCCGGGATCGAGCGGGCCTGGGAGGAGCTCGGGGCCGGCGGGTCGGCGGTGGCGACGATCATGCCCACGCCCCGCTTCGAGGTCGACGTCCCGGAGTGCGTGGCCGAGCACCCGATCGAGGTCGAGGCCTGCGGCCGTGACGCCGCGCAGGCGCTGGCCCCGGTGTCCGGGCCGGTCGAGCAGGCGCTCGCGCAGGACCCCGAGGTCGTCCCCGTCGACCTCACCGGGCAGCTCTGCCCGCAGGGCTGGTGCCCGGCCGTCGACGACGGCGTGCTCGTGTGGACCGACAGCAACCACCTGAGCCGCACCCGGTCGCTGCAGCTGGCCGGGCCGCTCGGCGAGGCGCTCGCCGCGGTCGCCGGGACCCGCCGCTGAGCCGTGCGTCGGTTGGGCAGGGGCGGGCATACCCCCCTATGGTCAGGGTATGTCTGCACCGACCGAGTCCGTCTGGGACTACCCGCGACCGCCCGCGCTCGACACGAGCGGCGGCGAGCACGTCGTGATCCGGGTCGGCGGGCAGACGATCGCCGAGACGGTGGCGGCGATCCGGGTGCTGGAGACCTCGCACCCGCCGACCTACTACCTCCCCCTCGGCGCCTTCGTCACCGGGACGCTGCAGCCGGCGCGGGACAACCGGCGCACGACGTGCGAGTTCAAGGGGTCGGCCACCTACTTCGACCTCGTCGTCGACGGGCAGCGGCTGAGCCGGGCGGCCTGGACCTATCCCGACCCGGCCCCGGGCTTCGAGGAGATCGCCGACTACGCCGCGGTCACCCCGGCGGTCGTGGACGGCGCGACCGGCCCGGAGGACGGCTGCTTCGTCGACGGTGAGCGCGTCGTGCCGCAGGAGGGCGACTTCTACGGCGGCTGGATCACCTCTCGGGTGAAGGGACCGTTCAAGGGCGGCGAGGGCACCGCGGGCTGGTGAGCACCCCGGCCGCACGGGTCGGCGGCGGTGGGGGAGAATGGATCCTTCGCTCCGGCTCCCTGTGACCCGCCGGGGCGTCTCCCTGCCGCCCACGGCGGCGGGAGCCCGGACCCACGAGGAGGAATGAACCGATGCGACGTGCCCTGACCATGGCCACCGTGATGAGCCTGGCGGTCCTCACCGCCTGCTCGGCCCAGGACGAGGACGCGAGCAGCAGCGAGACCAGCGCCGAGCAAGGCATGGAGGGCACGACCGCGAGCGAGGACGCCGCGGCGGAGCGCGAGGTCGCGGACGACCCGGTGTGCCAGGGCTTCCTGGCCGGCCAGGGCACCCCGCTGGACGAGCGCGCCACGACCCAGCTCGAGGTCGTCTCCGCCGGTGACGACCTCGACTCGGTCTCCTTCTCCGAGCTGACCCTGCTGTCCGGCCGGCTGTCGACGCTCGCCGAGCAGGGCGGTGACCACGCCGCGCTGGTGGAGCGCGTCAACGCTCCGCTGGAGCAGGTCAACGACGCCGTCGTCGAGGCGGGCACCCGCACCGAGGACGTCATCGACATCCCCGACGTCGACACCGAGGACGCGCAGGCGGCTCTCGAGGAGCTCGTGGGCGCCTGCACCGCCTGAGCCACGGCCGAGGCCACCCCGGTATGCCGATGGCCCGGTCCCGCGACCACCGTGCGCAGAGCACGGGGTGCGGGGCCGGGCCATCGGCAGTTCCGGGCCAGGCACGAATTCGACCTCTCGAATCGTCGCCATGGCGACGTTTCGAGAGGTCGAATTCGAGGGATGTCGCCCGGGGCGCGGGCGGCACGATCCTCAGCCGAGGTGCAGAACCTGGCCCTCGAGGATGAGGTCCGGGTCGTCGATGCCGTTGGCGTGCACCAGGGCGTCGACCGAGGTGCCGTGGGCCGCGGCGATCTGCGACAGGGTGTCGCCACGCTCGACGGTGTAGGTGCCGGCGCCGGTGGGCGCACCGTCGGCCGGGACGAGCATGACGTGCCCAGCGTAGATGAGCGAGCCGCCGTGCGGCAGGTCGTTGATCGCGACGAGCTCGTGGACCGTGGAGCCGTAGTCGGCCGCGATGGTGCCGGTCGTCTCACCACGCTCGATGACGTGCTCGGCGAGGGCGACGTCCTGCGCCGGCGCGGCGGGCTGCGCCTGCTGCGGCGCGGCCTGCTGCTGCGGGGCGGGCTGCTGCTGCGCAGGTGCCGGCTCGGGCTGCGCGGGGGCGGGCTCCGGCTCGGGCTGCGCGGGGGCAGGCTCCGGCTCGGGCTGCGCAGGGGCAGGCTCCGGCTCGGCCGGCGCGGGGCCGCCGGCGGTGAGGCCGGCCTCCACCGAGCACACGGGCCAGGCGCCCGGGCCCTGGACGGCCAGCACGTTCTCCGCGATGTCGATCTGCTGGGCGCGGCTCGCGAGGTCGGCGCGGGGGGCATACTCCGTGCCGCCGAAGCCCTCCCAGGTGGTCTGGAGGAACTGCAGGCCGCCGTAGAAACCGTTGCCGGTGTTGATGCTCCAGTTGCCGCCGGACTCGCACTGGGCGACGCGGTCCCAGGTCTCGCCGCTGGCGGCCTGGGCCGAGCCGGCGGAGACGGTGCCGGCGAGCGCGGCCAGACCGGTCACGGCGGCGGCGGCGCCGAGACGGCGCGTGCGGGTGGCACGATGCTTCATGAAAGTCAGAACCTCATGGGGTCGAGAACAAGGGGGACAAGGGCCGCGGGCTCCCCCGCGACCTCTTCTACCGTGCGGCAGAAGTCTGGACGTCGCAATCACGCGACGGTCAGGCTCCGGTCAGGAAGGCTGCCAGCAGCGCGCTGACCAGCAGCGTCGCGCCCAGACGTGAGAAGCGTCACGCCGGGACGCACGTGGCCGGTGTGGTTGCTGGGCTTCCGGACCGCCCGGTGACGACGCGGACTAGCATCGTCGGACGGCCCCGATCTCGATCGATCAGCAGGAGACAGCGATGGCACAGGTACTGCTCTACCACCACATCCAGGGCCTGACCCCCGGTGTCCAGGCCTTCGCCGACGAGCTGCGGGCGGACGGGCATACCGTACACACGCCCGACCTCTTCGAGGGGCACACGTTCGGCAGCATCGAGGAGGGCTTCGCCTTCGCCCGGGAGACCGGCTTCGACGTCCTCCGCGAGCGCGGCGTGGCCGTCGCGAGCGAGCTGGAGGGAGGGCTGGTGTATGCCGGTCTGTCCTTCGGCGTCACCATCGCCCAGGCGCTCGCGCAGACGGAGCCCTCGGCGCAGGGCGCGCTGCTGCTCCACTCCTGCCTGCCGCTCTCGGAGTTCGGGTCGGCGTGGCCGGAGGGTGTCCCGGTGCAGATCCACGGCATGGAGGGCGACGAGTTCTTCGACGAGGACCTCCCCGCGGCCCGCGAGCTGGCCGAGTCCACGCCGGCCGCCGAGCTCTTCGTCTACCCGGGCGACCAGCACCTCTTCACGGACAGCTCGCTGCCGGCCTACGACGCCGAGGCCACCGCGCTGCTCCTGGACCGGGTGAGGGAGTTCCTCGCCGCCCGCTGAGGACTACCTGCTGACGAGCGGCAGGTGCCGCCACGTGCCCTCCGAGACCACCGTGGTCTCGCCGTCGACCACCGCGATGGCGCTCTGGTCGTCCAGGGCATACGCCTCGACGCCGAGCGGTGCCGCCCAGCGGTCCGCCCCCTCCATCGGGTTCATCCCGACGTGGGGGTAGATCGAGAAGTCGACGACCCCGAGCGTCTCGTCGCTCCAGCCCTCGGGGCGCCAGCTGACAAAGGGCTCGCCGATGCGCGGCGTCATGACCATGCTGCCGGCGCTGAGCCCGACCCACACGGTGTCCGTCAGGCCCGGCAGCAGGTCGGCGAGACCGGACTCGCGCATCCAGTGCGCCAGGTAGGTCGCGTCCCCGCCGTCGACCAGCAGGGCGTCGGCCTGCTCCACCCAGGGCACCCAGCGCTCCCGGTCCATGCTCGGCAGCGCGGTGAGCTCGAGGACACCGATGGAGGCCCACCCCAGGTCGCACATCGGGGCCGGGGACTCACCGGCGAGGAAGCGCCAGGCGTTTCCGGGGTCGCACATCTGGTGGCCGTAGGTCGCGGTCGGGATCGCCAGCGCGCTCGACTCCGCGACCGGCTTGCCCAGCATCTCGACCAGCGCGGCCTCGATGCTGGCGTTGGTCACCCCGCCCGAGGTGAGCAGCAGCTTCATCGGCGTCCTCCTGTCCACGTCGAGCACATGGTATGCCTCCGCGTCCGCCCTGGAGCGCACCTCGTCCCGGCGCCACGCCCGCCGAGAACGGCTGCAGCGTTCACGTGAACGCTGGGGCCGGTCCAGAGCGGCGTGTCGACGGCACGGCTGCCGATGCTCAGGTGTGCTCGCGCAGGTAGCGCCCGAAGTGCGGCACCGTGAAGGCGATCCGGCCCCGCTCGCCGGAGTAGATGAGGCCCTTCTTGAGCAGCGCGTCGCGCGCCGGCGACAGGGACTGCGGCTTGCGGCCCAGGTGCGTCGCGATGTCGGAGGTCGCGACCGACTCGATCTCGTCGACCTCCTCGCCCGTCTCCGCGCGCTCGGCGGCGAGGTCGGCCATGGCCCGGAGGTACTCCCGCTCCCCCGGCGTGGCCCGCTCGTAGCGGCTCCCGAAGAAGCCGACGGCGAGCTCGGCCTCCGCCTCGGGCCCGGCGACCCGCACGTCCTCGGGGCTGATCGGCGACTCCGGCGCGAGGTCCCAGACCTCCTTGCCGTAGGCCTGGAGGAAGTAGGGGTAGCCGCCGGTCGCGGCATACATCGCTTCCAGCGCGTCCGGCGACCAGGCGGCGTCCTCGTCCTCCGCCGGTAGCTGCAGCGCCCGCTCCGCCTGCTCCCGGGAGAGCCGGTCGATCCGGGTGTAGCGGAAGAGGCGCTCGGAGTAGGACTTGCTCGCCGAGAGCACCGCCGGCAGGTGCGGCAGCCCGGCGCCGACGACGATGACCGGCAGCGCCGACTGGCTCAGCTCGTGGCAGGCCGCGCAGATCGCCGAGACGTCGTCGGGCTGCAGGTCCTGCATCTCGTCGATGAAGACCGCGACCCCCTTGCCGACGTCGGCCGCGAGGCCGCCCACGTCGGAGAGGAGCTCGACCAGGTCGATCTCGATGTCGCCGGAGTCGGCCCGCCCCGTGACCGCCGCGACCTCGATGCCCGGGTTCCACCGGTCGCGCAGCTTGGCGCCGGGCTGGTCCTTCTGTGCGAAGGCCTTGATGACGCCGAGCACGTGGTCGACCTCGTCACCCTGCGGGTGCCCCAGCTCGCGCACCGCGACGTGCAGCGCGGCGGCCATGGGTCGACGCATCCCTTGCTCGGGCCGCGCCTCGTACTTCCCCGTCCCCCAGCGGCTGCGCACCGCCGTGCCCCGCAGCGCGTTGAGCAGCACCGTCTTGCCGACCCCGCGCAGGCCGGTGAGCACCATCGAGCGCTCCGGCCGTCCGCGAGCGATGCGCTCCAGCACGACCCGGAAGCGCTCCAGCTGCTCGTCGCGGCCGGCGAGCTCGGGCGGGCGCTGGCCGGCGCCGGGGGCGTACGGGTTTCTGATCGGATCCACGATGGCACCGTATGCGCTTCTCTAGCGGATCCGGCAGAGACACGCAGACGGGGGCATCGGGCAGGACCCCGCACCGACCCGGACACGACGAGGGGCCGGGGAGCGCGATGCGCTCCCCGGCCCCTCGGTGCGGATGGCTCAGATGCGGTCCGACTCGCCGGTGGCGGCGGCCAGGTTGTTGTGCTGCATCTTGATGTCTTCCTTGGCCTCGTTCATCGCCTCGACCAGCTTCGGCGTCAGCGTCGGCTTGAAGGTCTGCCAGGCGTCGCGGAACTTCTCCGCGTTGGTGCCGGTCCACACCGTGCTCTGGACCGACTTGTCGACGTCGCCGGAGACCTTCTCGATCTCCTGGGCGGACGTGTCGAGCGTCTTGTGCAGGTCTCGCAGGGTCGCGAGTTCACCACCAACGGCCATGATTTTTCTCCCCTTCGTCCGGGTTCGTGTGACTGGTCACGATCGCCCCCCATGATCACCCTCGGGTGTGCGATCTGACGTCACACTAGGCAGAGCGACGACGTGGTGTCCACCCTCAGGGCGTCCACTTCCAGCCAAACGGCCAGATCGGCACCTACCTGCCAGCGGCCGCTCACCCCTCCCAGATCACCTGGACCCGCTCGGGCTGACCGGCCACGAGCAGGTAGCCCCCGCCCGGGGGCAGCGACTGCCCGAAGGCGGAGCGGTTGAGGCGCGCCCCGAACAGGTCGGCGTCGGCGCTGGACTGCGGGTTGAGCAGGATGCCGTTGCCGGACTTCTTGAGCACCGCCGAGGGACCCCGGTAGTGGCTCTGCATGTCGCCGGCCGTGCCGGCCCCGACGAGCATCTTGCCCGAGTCCCGCATCTTCTCCATGGCCGCGACCAGGGCCTCGGCCAGCCACCCGTCGGAGCCCACGAGCTCGGTGTCGTCGACGAGGATCACCAGGGGCTCCTCCCCCTCGACGAGCGCGGTCAGCTGCTCGGTCACCTCGTCCTTGTCGCTGGTGAGGTCCCAAGGACCATGCACACCGGTGGCACCCTCGAGGTCCCGCAGCGGGCTCTTGCGCGGGGTGACGACCGCCACCTGCCAGCTGCGGCGCAGCGCCTCGGCGGCGATCTGCCGCAGCACGCTGGAGCGGCCGCTGCGCCTCGGGCCGGTCACGAGCACCGCGGGGCCGTGGTCGACGGCGTCCAGGTGCCGCAGCCCCAGGGTGTCGCCGCCGACGGCCACCGCGAGCGAGGTCTCGGGGACGGTGATGCCCTGCGACTCCTCCTGGGTCCGCAGCTCGGCCGCCTGCTCGGCGGTGAACCGCACCGGCAGGACGTCGACGTGGAACGGTCGGCGCGAGCGCGGCAGCTCGGCATACCGCTGCGTCGCCGCCTTGCCGAGCTCCTGCAGCGCCCGCACCTGCGCCGTGCCGGCGGGGTCGTCCGCGAGCAGCGCGAACTGGACCTCGCGCAGCCCCTCGGCCCGGAAGCCGCGCCCCTCGACCATGGTCTCGGGGACCTTCTTGGTCTGCATGCCGATGTTGGAGAAGTCGCTCTTGTCGGTCATGCGCAGCATGATCTTGTCGTCCAGCAGGGTGCCCATGCGCCCCGAGACCAGGGTGCGGTCGCCGGTCACGACCATCCGCACCCCGACGGCGGCGCCCTCCTGCAGGATCTGCTGGAAGGCGGTGACGAGCTTGCCGCCGTCCAGGGCGTCGTAGGCCTGGAAGAAGCCCTCCCACCGGTCGAAGAGGATGAGGACGTAGGGCAGCCGCTCCCCCGGCGCGGCCCCGGCCCGCTGCTCGGCGACGTCGGCGAAGCCGGCCTGCGCGAGCTGCTGCTGCCGGTCGCTGATGAGCGCCCGCAGCCGGGTGACCAGGCGGTCCATGCGGTCGGTCTGGTCACGGGCGACGACCGCACCGACGTGCGGGAGCGCCATGAGCGGGAGCAGCGCGTTGTTGCCGCAGTCGACGCCGAAGATGTGGACGTCCTCCGGCGAGAGGTCACGCGCCACGGCGCCCGCGACGGCCCGCAGCGCGGTGGAGCGCCCGGTGCGCGCCGCGCCGACGATCGCCAGGTGGGCACCGGTGTCCAGGTCGTATGCCGCCACGTCGCGCCGCTGCTCGGCCGGGAGGTCCACCAGCCCCAGCGGCAGCCGGAGGCGGTCGACGTCCGGCGTCGCCGAGGGGAACTGCTCGAGCACCTGCTCCAGGGTGACGACGTCACCGAGGGCGGGCAGCCACGGGCTCGGCGGGGCACTGATCCCGGACTCGCTGCTGGCCTGCTGGCACGCCTCCACGAGCGCGGCCAGGTCGGTGGGGATGGTGACGTCCTCCTCGGCCACCTCCGGGCGCGGCGGGGCCACGCCGAGCTCGGCGAAGGGCATACCCCGCAGCTCGATGTCGGCCGCCCTGCCCTCGGGGCGGGGCCGACCCCCCACCCGGGAGGACTGGAACGGGATGAGGCTGGAGTGCCCGAGCCGGGCGTAGCCACGCCCGGGGGTGGCCTTGGAGATCTGGGCCGCCTCCCGCGCCTCGATGACGTCCTGGCTGTCGTTGGTGTCGGTGACGCGCAGCGCGATCCGCAGGTTGGTGTTGGACTTGATCTCGGCGCTCACCACGCCGGCGGGCCGCTGCGTCGCGAGGATGAGGTGCACGCCCAGCGACCGCCCCCGGCGGGCGATGTCGACCAGCCCGGTGACGAAGTCCGGCAGCTCGGCCACGAGCGCCGCGAACTCGTCGATGACGATGAGCAGCCGCGGCATGGGCTCGTCCTCCGGCCCCTTGGTCGCGAGGTAGTCCTCGATGTCCTTGGCGTCGGCGCCGGCGAGCTGGTGCTCGCGGCGGCGCAGCTCGGCACCCAGCGACTCCAGGGCGCGCCCCGTGAGGTGACCGTCCAGGTCGGTGACCATGCCGACCGTGTGCGGCAACCGGTTGCAGTCCTTGAAGGCGGCACCGCCCTTGTAGTCCACGAGGACGAAGGTCATCTCGTCCGGCCGGTTGTGCACCGCCAGGGAGGCGATGATCGTCTGCAGCAGCTCGGACTTGCCCGAGCCGGTGGTGCCCGCGACCAGCCCGTGCGGGCCGTCCTTGACCATGTCGATGGCGAAAGCGCCCTCGGTGCCCTCGCCGATGACCGCCTGCGTGGTGCGCCCGACCGAGACCCAGCGCTCCTGCACCGCCGGGCTCGTCGGGGGGTCCAGTCGCAGCACGTCGAGCAGCCGGCTGGAGGTCGGGATCGTCGCCGCGGCGTCCTCGGCGGAGACATCCCGCACCGGGGCGACGGCGCGCGCGACCCGCTCGGCCCAGGCCGCGCTGACCAGGTCGGGCCGGACCCCCTCGGTCACCCACTTCTCGCTCACCGTGACCCGCATGAGCGGCTCGTCCGCCTGCACCACGGCGTGGCACTCCTCGGGCAGCAGCCGCTCGTCCTCATCGAGGCAGAGGAAGGTGATGCCCACCGACGGGCCCCGCTGCAGCAGGGGGACCATGCCGGGGAGCAGCCGGAGCCGGCGGGAGCCGTCCAGGACGACGAGCAGCGGGGGGAAGGTCACGCCCTTGCTGGCGAAGGAGCCCTGGTCGGTCATGTCGATGCGCCGCTCGAGCTCGGTGACGAGCTCGCCGATCCGCCGCGCCGTGGTCTGCTCGTCCACCCCCACCTGGGCCAGCTCCGGGTCGCCCTCGTCGGAGCGCAGGTGGGGCAGCCAGCGGGCCCAGTGCCAGTCGGCCTCGCCCTCGGACGAGGTGAGCAGCGTCATGTCCAGGTCGACCGGCGAGTGCAGCACCGCGAGCTGGGCGAGGACCCACCGGCCCACGTCCCGGCGCCGGGGCCCGGCCAGCCCCGTGACCCCGGCCTCCAGCAGGCTCACGGTCACCGGGACGTCCGGCGCGGTCCAGGCGAGGTCGCCCTCGTGCTCCTCGCGGGCGTTGGACTTCACCGTCACCGAGGACACCTGGTCGGCCGTGCCGAACCGGGCGAGCAGCCAGTCCGGGTCGCTGCGTCGCCGCTCCCAGAGCCGGCGTCGCGGACCGATCGCCGTCATGAGGATCTCACCGGGGTCGGCGAAGTCCCGTCGACGGGCGGAGCGCTCGTCGGCCAGGCCCGCCAGCGCGCTCTGCTGGACCTTGCGCGTCCGCGTCGTGAACTCCGCGAAGTCGCTGCGGTAGCGCTTGCGCTCCTGGGTGCGGCCGGTGACCCAGTTGGACAGCGCCATGAGCGGGGTGAGGGCGATGAAGATGAGGGTGTAGAGCCGGCCGGTGATGAGGTACATCGCCAGTCCGGCGACGGCGGGCAGGAAGATGAAGGCCCACGGGATCTGCTGGCCGAGGGGCCGCTTCGGCTCGTGGGGCAGGGTGAACTCGGTCTGCCGCGGCGCCGGCAGGAGCCGCGGGGGGCGGTTGTAGTCCAGCGTGGAGCCCTGCGGGCTGAGCGAGAGCGAGGCGTCCGGCGCCGAGGGGATCGTCAGCTCGAGCAGGCACGGACCGACGACGAGGGCCTGACCGGGCTCCCACACCTGACCGGGCTCGACCTCCTCGCGGTCCACGTGGAGCAGCGGGGTGGGGGCGTCCGAGCTGATCACCCGGGTGCCGGGCGGCAGCTCGCTGTAGGTGCTCTCGCCCGCCTCCCGCTGCTGGATCTCGGCGTCGGCGTCCAGCACGATCGGCCCGGGCAGCGGGCGACGGCGCCAGATCGGCTGCTGCAGCACGCCGGTCAGCTCCGGCTCCGGGTCGAGCTGCACCGAGCCGTCCGGCAGCACGCGCAGCGTGAGGCAGACCTCGGGCAGGCCGACGGGCGGCAGCGCGACGGAGGCGTGCGGCGAGGTCCCCACGACGTGGTCCCCGGTGCTGAGCCGGGCCACCGTCCCCGCGCCCGGGCCCGAGGAGATGCGGACCTCGACGCTGCCCAGGGGCTCGGCCAGCAGGTCACCGACCGGCTGTCCCACCCCGACGACGGAGCCGTGCCGGACGGGGCTGTCGGCCAGCGGCATACCCGGGTCCAGGCGCCGGTCACCGACGTAGAGCGGGGGTGCCTGCGCGGGATCCGCGGGCTCGACCTCGAGCTGCCCGGCCCCGGCCTCCCCCTCGGGCCGGACCACCCGCAGCTGGGGTGCGGCGGTCTCGCCCCCGCTGCCGGCGGCGGCCCCGACCGCGGCCAGCGGGGCGGTGCGCTGCTGCGCGGCGAGCCGACGGCCGAGGGCCACGGCCAGGTCGCCGACCGTGGCGTCGTCCTCGGTGTCGACGACCAGGTCGTGCGGGGTGGCGCTGCCGCCCGCCCGCGCGACCTCCCCGGCCGCGATCGCCGTGATCAGCAGCCGCACGTGCTCACCCCAGCTCGCGCAGGTCCGGGCTCAGGTGCGAAGCGAGGGCGGCCGTCTCCGGCTCCAGCGGCTCCTCGCCGAGGACCGTGCGCATCTCGCCGACGAGGCGGGCGGCCTGGTCCGGGTCCGAGCCGCCGAGCAGGCGCAGCAGGTCGCGCCACAGCGACTGGGCCCGCGGGACCAGGGTCAGGCCGTCGCGCAGCACCCGCTGGGCGGCCGCGGCGTCGCCGGCCGAGGCGAGCGCCCCGGCGCAGTGGCGGGCCACGGCGGTGACGACGACGCGGGCGTCCCGGGCGGCCTGGTGGAAGGCCAGCCAGCTGTAGCGCGTGCTCGGGGTCGCCGAGAAGGCCTCGCCGCGGGCCTGCGCGAGCACGCCGGCCAGCCGCTGCGGCTCCTGCCCGCGCCGTCCCGCGAGGGAGGCGAGCTCCAGCCAGTCGACGTGCACCTCGGGTCCGAGCCGCCAGCGGCCGCCGGCGTCCCGGTCGAGCAGCGGCTCGCCGTCGCTCCCGGTGCCCAGCCACTGCGTGGCCGAGGCCAGCGTCGCCTCGACGACGTCGTCCTCGACGCCGCGCGGCCACAGCGAGATCCGGAGCACCGCGTCGTGGACGCCCTCCGGGTGCAGGGCCACCAGGGTCACCAGCTCGGTGAGCAGCTCCTCGCGGGCCGGGTTGACCTCACCCGGCGCGTGGACGACGACCGGACCGAGCAGACCCACATGCGCCAGCGCCTCCTGGCGCTCGGGCATGGACGTGGCGGCCTCGACGTGGGCCCGGCCCTCGCGGGGCAGGGTCGAGACGGCGTCGACCGGTCCGAGCGCGGCGGCCCGGGAGGCGGCCTGGGCGCCGTCCTCGGCGCTCTGCCGCACCCAGCCGGCCACCCGGTCGAGGTCGCCGTGGCGCAGCCGGCGCGCCGTGCCGTTCATGCCGAGCACCCCCAGGTCGAGCTGACCGGAGGCGTCGACGGCGAAGCGCCAGCGGGCGGCCACGGTCTGGCCCACGCACAGCACGGAGACGCCGGTGCGGCCGGAGGAGAGCAGCTCGGTGAGCTGGTGGGCCTCCTGGGGGCCGGGCGTGCCGGACAGCACGACGAGGTGCGGCCGCAGGTCGCTGCCCGCGCCGGCCGAGCGACCGGCGAGGACGCCGTCGACCCCCAGCCCGCGCAGCAGGGAGCGGTGCGCGTCGGTGTCGCGACGGCCGAGCGCGATGGCCTCCTCGATGGAGCGCACCTGCTCGATCCGGCCCGGGGCGAGGTCGGCGAGCGCCGACGTCGCGCTGTCGGCGAAGCCGACGAGGGTGACCCGGGCACCGTCGGACCAGGGGTGGGTCACGAGGTCGACCACCGTGGACAGCGCCACCTCGCGGGCCACCTCCGGATCGCCGCCGATGCTCACCAGACCGGGCGCGTACTCGAGGTCGACGAGCAGGTCGAAGCCGTGCGAGGACGCGACGTTGACCAGGGCCGGCCACGGCGCCGGGCCGTCGACGGGGTAGCCGTCGAGGTCCGCCGACCGCAGCACCCACACGCCGCCCTCCTCGGTCACCTGCCAGGGTGCCGGCGGGGCCGGGTGGTCCGCGCCCTGCCCGGCGAGGTGGACGATGACCTGGTCGTCGCCGACGTAGACGGCGGCGGCGTCCGGCAGCGCCAGACCCTGCTGCCGTCGGCCCGCGGCGAGCAGCCGCAGCCCGCGGTCGAGCAGGTCGGCCCGGCCACCGTTGGCGGCCAGCCGCAGCGCCTGCTCCGGCGCCGCCGGGTCGCCGTAGGGGCCACGCCGGCTCGACAGGGCCAGCGCGAGACCGGCCAGCACCATGCCGCCGCCCAGGGCCAGGTCGCCGAGGGGGACCCGCTCCGCCTCGGGGGCCTCGGTCACTCCCTCGGCAGCCGCGCCGGCGGCTCCGTCCACGCCCGAGGTCTGCAGGTCCGCGGCGCCCGCGACCGCCCCGGCGGCACCGGACCCGGCCGCCGACGCGGCCTCCCCGGCCGTGTCACCGGTGCGCTGCGCGACGTCGTCGAGCTGGGCCTGCGCCTGAGCGGCGCTGGCCGTCGGGGTCTGGGTCGCCGGCACGTGCGCCCGCACCGAGGTGATGTCCCGGCCGGACGCGTCCGCCGGCATGACCAGCTGCCAGCCGGACTGGATGAGGTCGGCGTCCTGCAGCTTGCGGCCGTCCGGCTGCACCCGGTCCTTGTTGAGCTGGTAGATCTCCTTGTAGCGGAAGGGGTCGCCCATCGTCCGGTCGGCGATGTCCCAGAGGGTGTCGTGGTTGCGCCCCGCGGGCGGCTTCACCTCGTAGAACTTCGTCACCTTGACGCTCGCCCCCGCCTCGGCGTCGACCCGGTCCTGCTCGTCGGCGCCCGTGCCCGGGCTCTGGTCCCCGGTGCCCTCCGAGCCCAGCGCCAGGCCACCCTGCGAGCCCTGCTGCGCCGAGTCGCCGGCCGGCGCGGTGCTCACCACGGAGGCCACCGGCGCACCGGACTGCCCCGGGGCCTGGCCGGTCATGGTCGCGGTGCCCGCCAGGAGCAGCACCCCGGCGATCAGACGCCGCGCCACCAGCTGCGAGCCGCCACCGGCCGGCACCATGCCGGGGAGCCGGCCCGCGCGCACCGCGCGCCACTCGGCGAGGAGGCAGACCACGAAGTGCGCCCACACCAGCCAGACGAGGACGGCCACGATGTCGATGAGTGCCTGCGCCGTCACCGGGGCGGTCAGCCACTCCATGGTCGGGGCCGAGGTCGGCAGCGGGTTGCCCACCCACAGGACCAGACCCACCGGCACGCCCACGACGAGGACGAGCAGGCCCAGCAGCGCCGCGACCCCCTTGCCGACCGAGCGCTCGGTGCGCTCGGGCCGGGGCAGGTGGTCGGCGGCGGTCCGTGGACGGAAACCGGACTGGCGCTGCGACGCTCCGCCCGGTCGCTTGGGTGTGGTCGTGCTCATCGTGCTGCTCCCCTCCTGGTGGGGCCCTCGGTCACGGACGGACCAGGGCCTGCACCTCGTTGACCTGGATGACCCCTTCGGAGCTCTTGACGAAGGAGTGGAACGGCTGCCACTCGCCGTTGATGCGGGCGTCGATCTGCCACTGCGCGTGGATCTCGCCCTCGTAGGCGTCGTCCGGCTGGGTGTGGCTGGACTGCTCGAAGGCGTGCCAGCACGCGTCGGGCACGGTCTTCGGGGTGTCCTTCGTCGTGACCTCCTTGCCGGACCCGGGGCACTTGACCGCGGGGCCGTCGCGACCCTCGGGGTAGACGAGCAGCTCGGTGACCCGGCCGCGCATCTCGACGCCCGGGATGGACAGGTCGACGTGGATCTCGTCGTCACCGGCGTTGTAGAAGGCGACGTCGTCGTTGACCCAGGGCACCGGGCTCGGCGAGGACAGCATGAGCGGCACCGGGACGTTGCCGTTGCGGACGAAGCGGTTGATGAACTCCCGCTGGTTGGGCGTCAGCTCCACGAGCTCGGGGTCGTCCGGCTCGTAGATCCAGATGCCAACCGCGAAGAAGAGGCCCTCGGGCTCGATCTCGTAGGTCTTGCGGTCGATCCCGCGCAGGCAGCGGTGCCAGTAGTAGTGGGTGCCGTCGGTGAGCGGGTCCAGCCCGATGTTCTCCAGCTCGTCGGCGTCCAGCCGCTGGTGCCAGCAGTCCGGCAGGTCGTCGCCCTTGAGCACCTCACGGATCGTCGGTCCGTCGAAGGCCCGCGCCGACAGGCATACCCCGCCCACGGAGTTGGGCGAGGCGATGAGCGAGCACGCCGAGCCGCCGCCGGTCTGGTAGGTCTTGATCCGGGTGCGGTTCTCCGAGGGCCACTGGATCGGCTGCCCCGGGCGCGGCGGCACGTCGATGGCCTGCGCCGACTGCACCGGCGCGAGGGTCAGCGTCAGCCCCACCGTCAGCAGGGCGGCAAGGATCGCGCGCACGCGCCCGGTCATCGTCCTGGCCATGAGTCCGTCTCCACCTCGGTCGTCGAGCAGTTGAGCAGTCCGGCATAGAGGGCCTGGACGAGGTATGCCCCCTCGTCACCCGGGTCCTCGATCAGCTCGTACTCGACCGAGGACACCTCCAGACCGGTCACGCCGTCCCCGGAGCCGGCGGATTCCACGGAGAACCCGTCCGTCACCATACAGCCCTGGACCGACCAGGTTCCATCCTCGAGCTCGGAGACGGACAACGGGGTGTAGGGCAGCGGGCCCGGGTAGGAGCGCCCGAACTCCTCGCCGAGGATCTCCATGATCCCGTCGTAGCCGCCCTCGTCCATCGTGGCGAGCCACTCCTCGTCCTGCGGCGCGTCCGCGCTCGCGGCCCGGGCGAAGGTCTCGTTGAACCGCCGCAGCGCCTCCACGCGGGGGTCGCCCTCCAGCTCCTCGGTGTCGACGTCGACCGGCGGCGGCTCGGCGGTGAACGTCGCCCAGGTGTCGGGCTGGTCGGTGGATCCCTCGGTCCCGGCGTCGGCGTCCTCGTCGTCGTCCTCGGAGGCCGCGGTCTCCTCCGGCTCCTCCCCCGTGGGTTCCGGCTCCTGCGTGGTCGGCGCCGCGGTCGCCTGAGGCCCGTCGTCGGAGGCCATCGCGGTCGGCGAGCTCTCCGGGAGGTCGTCGGAGCCGCCGCACGCGGCCAGGGCCAGCGGCAGGGCGGCCACCAGCAGCGCGGGGCGCCAGCGGGACAGGACGGTGGTCTGGGTCATCTCACGGCTCCGGGATCGGCCCGGGCTCCGGGTCGGGGTCGGGGTCAGGTTCGGGCCCGGGGTCAGGTCCCGGGTCGGGGTCGGGACCAGGGTCCTCGCCGGGGTCCGGCTCTGGTGCTGGCTCAAGCAACTCTCCTGCCACGGGTTCGGCGCGCCCCACCCCGGAGGCGCTCAGGCTGCGCAGCCCCACCATCCCGAGCAGCGTGGTCGGGATCTCGGTGTCGACCCGCACCACCATGGTGTAGGGCCGCGGGCTGTCGTCGGCGGGCTCGATGTCTGAGACGCCGCAGCTGGTCACGGCGTTCCGCTGCAGGACGCGGGCGCAGTAGTCGGCGACGTTCTGCCGCGCCTGGCGCTCGTCCAGGGTGGCCGGCGGTTCCGGCTCGACCGCCTGGGCGCCGGCGCGGGCCGCCTCCTCGGCGTAGGCCACCGCCTGGCTGCGCGCGTTGAGCTGCCGCGAGGCGTCGATGACCAGGCCGGCGATCATGAGCAGCGCCAGGGCGAGCACCGGGATGAGCGGCAGGATCGACCCGCGCTCGGCGTCGGTGCGCAGCCGCTGCACGAGGCGGTTCACGGGGTCAGCCCCCGGTGCTGGTCCACCACGGAGGCGAAGGAGGAGGAGGGCGAGACGCGCCCGGGTGCGCCGGGCATACCGATGTCGGACAGGGAGTAGCTGCACGAGGCCTGGACGGTCAGCGTGGAGCCCGGCTCGAAGTCGCCGGAGATCTGGACGGCCAGGCTGGCGGGGCACCCCTGCACGGCCTGGGTGTTCTCCCGCAGCACCGCGAGGGCGCTGCTCTGCGCCTCCTGCATGGACCGCGCCTGGGTGGCGACGCGGGCGGCGTCGCGGGTGCCCGCCTCGAGGTGACCGTTGGCCCAGGCGACGCGGCCGAAGGTCCAGGCCAGGGCGAGCAGGAGCAGCACGACGGGCGCGGCGAAGGCGAACTCGAGCGCGATCGAGCCACGCTCGCGCTGCACGCGGGTCCGCGGCATCGGCTGCTCCTCCTCTCGGTATGTCGGTGGTCGGGCGCTCAGGGCGCCGGCTCGGGCTCGAGGAACCGCTCGACGGTCCCGGAGGCGTCGGCGGTGGCGGTGAGGTTCAGCCCCGGCACGAGCGTGATCACCCGTCCGCTGACGGTGACCGTCACCCGGGCGGTGCCGTCGCCCTCCTCGACGTAGGTGCTCGTCGCCTCCGCGTCGGTCAGCCCGGGGCCGCCGACGTTGGAGGCGAAGCGGGTCGTCCGCGCCATCGCGTCGGGACGCAGGGCGGCGTACTGCTGCTGGTCCTCGGCCAGGCGGAGCAGCGAGACACCCTCGCGGGCGGCGTGCGTGGCGGCGGCACGGCCGTAGAAGAAGAAGGCGGCCTGCAGGCTGAAGAAGATCAGCGACAGCAGGACGGGGGCGACGATCGCGAGCTCCAGGGCCGAGGTCCCGGCATCGCGGGCCGGCCGGTGGACCCGCCGCTGGCCGCGGCGGGACGCGGGCATCAGCAGGTGCCGCCGGGTCCCACGTTGCCGCACTGCTCGACCTGGGCGGCCCGGGTCTGGATGACGTTGTAGACCGCGGCGCCGATGAGCGCTGCGGCGACGACGACGACAGCCGCGATCAGGGCCCACTCGAGCGCGGAGGCTCCGCGATCCTTGTGGGCGAGCAGGTCGCGCCGCACACGCAGCGCATAGGCTCTCATCGACTTCATGGGCACCCCTTGGTCATGGTGAACGGTCTGGGCGGCCCCAGACACGCATCGTGCGTATGTTTGCACACCGGGACAGACGATGCCAGTCCACGACCGGTTCCCGGTAAGCGCTTCCGCGACGCTCAGATCGCCTGCTCGGTCATGAGCGCGGTGAGTGCGGGGTAGGCGAGGTAGACGAGGAAGGCCACGACGAGCAGCATCTGCGCGATGAGCATGGACTGCGAGCGCTCTCCCTCGTCGCCCTCGGCCTCGGAGAGCGCCTTGCGGCGCATCGTCGTGGCCCGGGCCGCCAGGGACTGGCGGATCTTGGCGCCGTCGTCGGCGGCGAGCACGAGCGCGCCGGACAGACTCTCCAGCTCCTCCAGGCCGATCTCCTTGCCCAGCTGACCGAGGGCCTCCCACGGGGTGGTCCCGAAGAGCCGGGCGTTGGCAAGGGTCTGCCGGATCCGGACCACGGACCAGTGGTCGCTCACCGAGGACGCGGCGAGCAGCGCCTCCGGGAGGCCGCGGCCACCGGCGAGGTTCATCGACACCAGGTCCAGGAAGATGCCGACCGTGCGGCGGAACTCGCGGCGGCGCTGGTCCGCCTCGGCGCGCAGCGAGAGGTCGGGCAGGAAGAAGCCGAGCAGCCCCAGGAGGAGGCCCAGCCCCAGCGGCATCGCGGGTCCCAGCTCGAGGCCGCCGAGGCGCAGGGCACCCCAGACCAGGGGCCCCACCAGCAGCATGATGGTGCCGCTCACCACCTTGAGCGCGAGCATGGCCCCGACGCTGCGGTTGAGGATGGTGAGGTCGGCCCGGTGCCGGCTCATCTGCCAGCCCCGCTGCGCCGCGAGCACCTCGAAGCGGTCCGCCAGCGCGGTCATCACGGTGCGCCCGCGACGGCTCATGTCGGCGAAGGAGGAGTCGTACTCCGACAGGGTGTGCGTCTTCATCGACCGCGAGCCGGCGTCGATGCGGGCCACCAGCGCGGCGACGCCTGGGCGGGGGCGCAGCAGCATCCGGACGAAGACGTAGACGCCGAGGCCCACGAGGCCTCCGGTGAGCATCGGCCAGACCATCGCGCTCATCGTCGGCCTCCCCGCCGGCCGCCGGTGCGGGCACCCTCGCGCACGTCGTCGAGCATCTCCTCCATGTCGCGGGCCCGGGCCTCGCGGTTGACGACGAGGAAGCGGCTGAGCTTCTGCGGCTCGGACAGGCGGCGCATCCACAGCAGCCCGCCGGCGAAGAGCGCGGCGACGACGAGCAGCACGGCCTGGCCGCCGAGGGTCTCGTAGGGCTCGACGTACTGCCGGTTGAAGACCGCCAGGCCCCCCATGACCGACAGGACGATGATGACGATGATCTTCACCGACCGGCGGATGGAGCGACGCCCCGCCGAGATGCGGCGGCGCATGTCGAGCTCCTCACGGGTGGAGACCGCCAGCGCCCCGAGGACGTCGCGCAGGCCGGGGCCGCGCAGCCGCGCGTTGAGCACCAGCGCGGAGCAGATGACGTCGGCCGAGGGGTCGTCGAGGTCCTCGGCGAAGTGGATGAGCGCCTCGGACAGCGGCTCCCGGATCCGCAGCCGGTCCACGAGCAGGTTGAGCGAGGAGCGGATGGCCGGTCCGGCGTTGACGGCGGTCGCCGGGATCGCCTGCTCCAGGCCGACCGCGCCGGCGATGGTGTCGCGCAGCGACTCGGTCCACGTCGCCAGCGCCTCCAGCTTGTTGATGCCGGCCGTCTCGGCCCGGGCGTCACCGGTGAGCTGGTCCCACAGTCCGGCGAGGAGGCCGACGCCGATCGCGGCCACGACCCAGCGGGTGAGGAGCAGGACGAGGACACCGACCGCGACACCCACGACGAGCCGTCGGCTGACGCCGGCGAGGCTGACGTTGGAGAAGCGACGGGGGGTCGAGGGGTCGCGCTCGGGCAGGCCCACGACGGCCAGCACCGCGACGTAGAGCCCGAGACCGACGACCGCTCCCGCGGCCATCGGCATGAGCAGGGTGTAGAGCTGGCCCATCAGTCCCACCGGGTGACCGGCGTCGGCGTGTAGCCGTAGGGCACGAGCTCGTCGATGCACTCGATCGGGGCCTTGGCGCGCGCGACCCCGTCCGGCCCGGCCGCGAAGACCTCCGAGGAGAGGACCCGGCCGTCCACGCCGGTGACCTCGCGGATGGACTGCACCCCGCGCAGCAGCCCACCACCGGTGGCGTGCTCGTTCTTCTTGCGCATGAAGACGACGAAGTTGATCGACCCCGCGATGAGCATGTGCGTGGCTTCGACCGGGAGGTTCTCCTCGGCCTGCAGGGCATACGTCGCGATGCGGTTGAAGACCTCCATCGAGGAGTTCGCGTGGATGGTCGAGAGCGAGCCGTCGTTGCCCTGGCTCATGGCGTTGAGCATCGTGACGATCTCGTCACCCAGGACCTCACCGACGATGACCCGCGAGGGGTTCATGCGCAGGCTGCGCCGCACCAGCTCGGCCATGGTCACCTGGCCGACGCCCTCGGAGTTGGGCAGCCGCTCCTCGAAGGCCACGACGTTGGGGTGCTGGTCCTCGAACTTGTCCAGCCCCAGCTCCAGGGCGCGCTCCACGGTGATGAGCCGCTCGTCCGCCGGGATCTCGGCGGCCATCGCCCGGAGCATCGTCGTCTTCCCCGAGTTGGTCGCCCCGGCGATCATGATGTTCTTGCGCGCCGCGACCGCCGCCTTGAGGAAGTTCATGACGTCCTCGCTGAAGGTGTTGGTCGCCATGAGGTCCTCCAGCGCGACCTGACCCAGCCGTGCGCGCCGGATCGACAGCGACGGACGCTGGCAGACGCCCATGACCGCCGAGAGGCGCGACCCGTCCGGCAGCCGGAGGTCCAGCTGCGGGTTGGCCGAGTCGAACGGGCGCGAGGTGAGGCCGACGTTGGCGGCGAGGATCTGGATGAGCTCGATCAGCTCCTCGTCGCTGTCCGCCACCGGGGGCGCGGTCTCCTCCCGGCCGTCGGCATACCCGACGAAGACGCGGTCGCAGCCGTTGATGTCGATGTTCTCGACGTCGCGGTCCTCCAGGAGCGGCTGCAGGCGACCCACGCCGAAGAGCGCCGCGTGGATCGCGGAGGCGACCCGCTCCTCCTCCTCGGCGGTGGGCGGCACCCGGCCCTCGGTGATCATGAGGGTGGCGTGGTCCTCGAGCACCTGCACGATGAGGGAGCGGGCGAAGTGCCGCTCGTCCTCGCTGCTCATCGGGGATCGGCCGGCCACCTCGTCGCGGCGGCGCTGCTGGTTGAGCCGGTCGGCCACCTGCGAGCGCAGCGTCCGGACCAGCTGGTTCAGCTCGGCCTGCTGCTCCGGCGTCGCGCCGGAGAGCAGGCTCGTCGTGGTGGTCATCGCCGACCCCACCTCCTCTTCCTGGGCCGTTCCCGCAGCGCGGGGGTCTCACCGGCGTCCGGGGTCTCCTGCTCGGCGCCCTCGGGGGCCGGCGGCTGCGCGTCCTGGCCCTCGGCGGCGGCCTCGTCCTGCTCCTCGCCCGGCTGCGGGGGCTGATCCGGCGGCGCGGACGTCGCGATGCTCGGGCCGACCGCGGCGACGAGCCGCTCGACGAGCGAGCGGCCGGAGCGCACGAGCATGGTCCGCTCGGGCCGCGCGACCGGCTCGCCGTGGAACATCCGCTCCGGGCGCGGGTCGAGCGCCACCTGGCCGAGGTCGAGGACGTCGGGCAGCTCGGTGCGCACCGTGGCGATCGCCGAGGACGCCTCGTCCTGCTGCTGGACCCCGGTGAGCGCGACGAGCCCGAGCCGGGGGGCGTCCGCGCCCAGGCCGGCGAAGGTCTGCTGCAGCACCGTCATCCGCTCCCGCATGTGCATGACGCTGGCCGGGTGGGCGCGGACCACGCCGACGACGAGGTCGCTGCGCTGCACCAGGGAGAGCTGGCCGGAGCGGGCGCCGAGCTGACCGGCGTCGACGACGACGTCGGTGCCCGGCACCTCGTGGAAGGCGCGGGCCAGGGTGGGCCACAGCGCGGAGGAGGCCTCGGCCTGCTCAGGGGTCTCCAGTCCCACCAGCACGCGCTGACCGCCCTGGGCCACCTGGGAGTGGTCCAGGACCACGCCGGATGACAGGCCGTGCCGCGCCAGCGGCAGCAGGGTCAGCAGACCGGGGTGCTGCGTCAGGGCCAGCCCGGAGTCCGAGGGCAGCCGCATGATGAGGTCGCCGCCGTTGCCGTCGCCGTCGACGAGGAGCGTGGGACGGGGCCACAGGGCCGCGACGAGCATGGACGTGCTCGTGACGCCCGGGGCACCCTTGGCGCTGAAGAAGGAGATCAGGGCCATCGGCTGCTCACTTCGTGCGCCAGTCGACCACCGGCGCGGTGTCGGCCGGCAGCAGGGCGATCGCCGCGGTGCCCGTGGCGCTGGCCGTGACCACGGCGGGCGCGACGCCGTCCGGCACGAGCAGCGTGACGTGGACGGTGTCGCTGGTGTCGCTCTGCGGTCCCACGGAGACGACCTTGGCGGCGGCGACGAGCTCCTCGGCGTCCTCGGCCTCGGCGACGGCCGACTCGGCGGCGGTGGCGAAGACCCGCACGATGTCCCCCGCCCGCGGGGTGTCCGCCGGGCGGCCGGTCGAGGCGACGACGACACCCACCTGCTGGGCGCCGGCCGGCGCGAGCTGCGAGGCGGTGAACATCTGGCCGGAGACGAGGCTGCCCGCCGGGATCGAGCTCACCGCCTGGGAGCCGACGAACTGGTCGAGCGACGAGGCGCTCACCACCTCGGTGCCCTCCTCGAAGGCGATCTCGGCGGTGGTGAAGTCCTCCGCGGTCACCTGCTGCCCCTGACGGATCGTGTCCTGCGCCACGAGCACCTGCACCCGGTTACCGGTGCGGTAGACGAGGAGCGCGCTGCCCAGCGCGCCGACGAGCACGAGGAGCAGCGCGAGCAGGGCCAGGGCGGGGCGCTTGTCCCGGCTGCGGGCGGGTAGGCGCGACGGGCTGGCACCCGTGGAGGCGGTGGTCATGCGGTGATGTCCCCTTCCGGCACAGACCGGAGCATTCGATGGTTGGGCGGCGATCACCCGCGACGGTGCTCAGCCGCCGACCACTGTAACCTGCGGCGCCTACCTGGCCCTAGCGACGGGCATACCTCGTCGGTGCCATAGTGAGGGGTATGAGCGACATCCCCAGCATCGCCGTGACCGACCTGCCCGACGACGCCGTCCTCGTCGACGTCCGTGAGCCGGACGAGTGGGCCGCGGGCCACGCGCCCGGCGCCGTCCACCTACCCCTGGGCGACCTCCCGGCCCGGATCGACGAGCTGCCCGAGACGCAGACCTCGCTGCCCGTGGTCTGCCGCAGCGGCGGCCGGTCCGGCCGCGCCGTGCAGTGGCTGGTCCAGCAGGGCTTCGACGTGGTCAACGTCGACGGCGGCATGCAGGCGTGGAACCGCGCCGGGAAGAGCATGGTCGGCGGCCCGGAGGGCCAGGACCCCACCGTCGCCTGAGCGTGGCCGACCGCGACGATCGCGCCGGCCGCCCCACGGACCGGCTGACCCTCGGCTCCCGGGTCGTCGTCCGCCACCTGATCGAGGGCGGCGAGCGGGCCACGGACACCCTCGGGGTGCTGGTCCGGCTCGACCCGCAGACCCTCGTCGTGCGCTCCGACCGCGGTCAGGTGAGCATCGCCGCTGACGCGGTCGTCGCCGCCAAGCCGGTGCCGGAGCGGCCCTGGCGCCTCGCGTCCTTCCTGCGCCGGGCACGCGTCGCCGTCCTCGACCTCGACGGCGTGCTCCGCGACTTCGACGCGACCGGCGAGCGCGCCCGTAGCGAGCGCGAGCTGGGGCTGCCCGAGGCCGGGCTCCCCGACCTCGCCTACGCGCTGCCACAGGCGCGGGCCATGGTCGTCGGCGAGGGGACGTATGCCGAGTGGGTCAGCGCGCTCCGGGAGCACCTGCTCGGGCTCGGCCACCCCGAGCCGCTCGTCGCGCAGGTGGTGCAGCGGTGGGAGCAGGACCGGGGCACGCCCGTGGCGGCGACCGTCGAGCTCCTCGACGAGGTGGTGGCCGACGGCATACCGGTCTTCGTCCTCACCAACGGCAGCGACCGCGTGCCCGAGGAGCTCGAGCGGATCGGGCTGGGCCGCCTCGTCCCTCGGCTGCTCAACTCCCACGGCCTGGGGGTCGCCAAGCCCGACCCCGCGGCGTATGCCGCCGCGCACGCCGAGATCGCCCGCCGCCTGGGACGGGAGGTCCCGCCCGACGAGGTGCGCTTCACCGACGACCGGCCGGACAACGTGGACGCGGCGCGGGCGTTCGGCTGGCAGGCCCAGGTCTTCCGGCCCCGACCGCAGGCCGGCTAGCCGGACAGAAGGGGTGTCCGGTCACCAGATGACGCGGACGGAAGGGGTGTCCGGTCGCGGGAGGCGCGGACGGAAGGGGTGTCCGGTCGGGTCAGCGCAGGAGGCGGGACATGCGCCGGTCGGCGAGCGGCTTGCCGCCGGTCTGGCAGGTGGGGCAGTACTGCAGCGAGGAGTCGGCGAAGGACACCTCGCGCACCGTGTCGCCGCACACCCGGCAGGGCTCGCCGGTGCGGCCGTGGACGTTCATGCCGGCCCGCTTGGCCTCCTTCAGCTGGGCCGCGGGCTTGCCCTCGGCCGCCAGCACCGCGGCCTCCAGCGTGGTGCGCAGCGCGGTGTAGAGACCGCTCACCTGCTCGGGGGTCAGGGCGGACGCGAGCGCGAAGGGCGAGAGCCGGGCGGCGTGCAGGATCTCGTCGGAGTAGGCGTTGCCCACCCCCGCGAGGACCGACTGGTCCCGCAGCAACCCCTTGATCTGGGTCCGTCGTCCCCCGAGCAGGGCGGTGAAGGCGGCCTCGTCGAAGCCGTCCGCCAGGGGGTCCGGCCCCAGCGAGGCCACCCCCGGCACGTCCCCGGGGTCCTTGACGACGTAGGCGGCCAGGCCCTTCTTCGTGCCCGCCTCGGTGAGGTCGAAGCCGGCCCCGTCGTCGAGGCGCAACCGCAGCGCGATCGGGCTGCGGCCGGGGCGCACCTGGGTGCGCGGCATCTCGTCGTACCACCGCAGCCAGCCGGCGCGGGCCAGGTGGAAGACGAGGTGGGTCCCGTCGACGTCGACGTCCACGAACTTCCCGTGCCGCGCCACGGCGTCGACCGGCGCCCCCACGAGCGCGGTCGGCGGCGGGTCGAAGGTCTTGAGCACCGCGATGGAGCCCAGCTCGACGTCGGTGACGACCCGCCCGGTGAGCCGGTCGGCGAGGAAGTCCGTGAGGGCCTGGACCTCGGGCAGCTCGGGCATCAGCCCTGCCTCCGCGCCCGGGCACCGACGAGCAGCTGGTGCAGGCCGAAGCCGTTGGCGGCCTTGAGCATCGGCACCTGGACCCGCTTGCCGAGCAGCTCGTCGGTCGCCACCGGCAGACCGCTGGAGAGCACCTGCTCGGCCGGGGTCAGCTCGCGCAGGCAGATCGCCTCGACCGCCTCCGGGTGCTCCTGCGCGAACTGGCCGTAGATGACCGGGTCGTGCTGGCCATCGTCGCCGACGAGGATCCAGCGCAGCCCCGGGAACTCCTCCCGGAGCCGGCGCAGCTCGAGCTCCTTGTGCTCCTGCCCGGAGCGGAACCAACCCGTGTTGGTCGGCCCCCAGTCGGTGAGCAGCATGGGACCGACGGGGTACTCGTGCCGCCGCAGGAACCTCGTCAGCGCCGGGGCGGTGTTCCAGGCGCCGGTCGAGAGGTAGAAGACCGGCATGCCCGGGGTCTCGGCGCACAGCGCGCGGTACATCGAGCTCATGCCCGGCACCGCCTCCCGCACCTGCTCGGAGCGGACGAAGGTGTTCCAGCCGGCGATGAGGATACGGGGCAGGTGGGTGACCATGACCGTGTCGTCGATGTCGCTGACCAGCCCCACGCCGACGTCGGGGTTCACGACGAACACCGAGACGGTGAGCGAGTCGCCGTTGCCGATCTCGAGGTATGCCTCCTGCCACCCCGGACCCAGGCCGTGCCCGGCGAGCTCGACGTCGACATACCCGCCGCGGTCGGTGCGGGTGACGACCTCGGCCTCCCCGAGGCGCACCCGCACGGGGACGTCCATGGCCGGTGCGGTGAGGAAGAGCCGCCAGCCCCGCTGGGCGATGTCGAGCAGCGAGTCCTGGGCGTGCGTGAGGGCGGTGCGGGCCTCCTCCGGCTCGTGCCGCGACAGCAGCACCCGGGCGAAGAGGCGGGCACCGGTGGGGCTGCCGTAGCCCGTGTAGCCGAAGACCCGCTCGTGCCAGCCGCGTCGGCGCAGCCCGGCGTCCAGACGACGTCGGACCGAGTCCTCGATGAGGGCGGCGATGTGGGGACGCGCCATGCGGCACACCCTATCCGGCGAGGCGAGCCCACGCCGCGCCCAGCAGCAGCACCGCGGCGAGCACGCTCCCGGCGCGCTCCAGGACCCGGGAGTGCCGCGCCAGGAAGTCCTGCCAGCCGGGTGCCCCCAGCCCGATCCAGACGAGGACCGCCCAGGAGCGGGAGAAGCCGAAGGCCGCGCCGAGGACCACCGCGGCCCACCAGGGCGGCACGACGAGCAGCACGAAGACGGCGGCCAGCCAGGACGCGGCGGAGGGGACCAGGGTGCGCCAGCCGCAGCCGTACTCCAGGCCGAAGCGGAAGCCGCCCCGGGCGATCCCGCGGGCGAAGACCTCCTGCGGGATGAGGGCCGAGCGCTGCGGCAGCGGCAGCGCGGGCGTGAGCAGGTCGAGCAGGGTCAGCGCCACCACGGCGAGGACCAGCAGGACCATCCGCACGGGTGCGGGGATCGGGCTGACCAGGCCGGCCAGCACCCCGAGTGCGGCACCGGTGGCGGCACCCCCGAGGGTGGTCCCCACGGCGAAGGCTCCCCAGAGGAGCAGTTGGACATGTCGGCCCCGGACCGAGGCCACCAGCGCCCACGCGCTGTTGACGCCTCAGGTGCTGCCGGACAGGGCCATCCCGGCCACGACCACGGCGAAGAGCGCCGGGACCAGCCAGAGCGCCCCCGCTCCCGGGAGGAGGGTGGCGGACACGGCGAGGCCGACGGCCCCGGTGAGGAGCAGCAGCGGCAGCGGGTCGGCCACCCACCGACGCCAGACCGGTATGCCGGTGGCCGCGTCCGCGACGACCGGCAGGTCGGGGTCCTCTAGATCGCCCACGGGCAGATCGTCGCCATGCAGGAGCCGGAGCCGGAGCAGGTCCAGCCGTCCGAGCAGCGCCAGGTGCGGCCGTCGCTGAACTTCCAGTTCCACGAGTCGTAGACGCCGCCCCAGCAGTCGTCCGGGCGGTGCGTGTAGTAGCGGTCGATCCCCGGGGCGTTCTTGTGCCAGGCCACGACGTTGCCGGCGCCGGAGCGGTACCTCCAGCAGCAGGCCTGGTCGGTGCACATCGGCGAGGGACCGCACTGGATGCCGTTCTCGGTGTGATCGCGGGCATACGTCGCGCAGGGGCCGGTGCTGGTGTCGGTGTAGTCGAGGAAGTAGGCGGCCTCGGCCTTGACCTTGGTGCCGCCCCGGTTGACCAGCGCGAGCGAGCCCACGCCCACGGCCGTCCCGGCACCCAGCACCCGCGCCAGGAAGCCGCGCCGGCTGGGGCGCTCGCGCAGCCGGTCCCGCAGCCGGCCGGTGTCGGCCTCCGGCAGGTCCTCGAACCGCATCATGAGCTGCGCTCCTCCCTCATCGGCAGCGGGGTGGCGGCCTGACGGAGCCAGGCGCCCAGGTCGGTGTCCTCGTCCGGCAGCAGCGCCGCACGCAGCGTGCCCCCGTCGTCGAGCAGGGCGAGGTAGGGCGTCGCCGGCACCGCGAGCCGGTCCATGAGCCCGCGGCCCTGCGGCCGGCAGGTCAACCGGGCGGCGCCGTGGGCGTCGGCGAGCGCCGGCTCGCAGGAACCCGCCGAGACCACGCCGAGCGCGAGGGCGCCGTCGCGCACCGCCGGGTCCGCGGCCAGGGCCCGCAGGGTCAGCGAGCACGAGCTGCACCCCGGGGAGACGAAGGCGAGGACGGTATGCCCGGCGCCCGGGTCGAGCACCTGCGCGGCGAGGTCCTCGGGCAGCCGGAAACCGACGAGCTCGCGCGTCGTCCGCGCCGCACCGGTGCCGGTGCCCGGGGACCCGGCGCCCGGCCCGCCCTCCAGCTGCCGGGTGAGCAGGGTCACCTGGCGCAGCAGGCCGGCCAGGCCGAGCGCCAGCAGGGCGATCGCGACGAAGGCGAGGACCAGCGCCGAGGTGGTGAAGCTCATCGCGGCACCCGCGCCAGCGTGGTGAGCTGCTCGGGGACGGCCCGGGCGGCCGGGAGGGCGGCCGTCGCGACGGCGAGGGCGCCACCGGCCAGGACCGCGACGGCGAGCTGGGCGCCGGCGGGGGCCCCGGGCGCGTCCTGCCAGCCGGTCACCGGGGCCAGGACCGCCAGCAGGGCGAGCGCGGCGAGCACACCGGCGCGCGCCACGGCCCAGGGGCCGACCGGGGTGGTGCCCAGGCCGCAGCCGCAGGGCACCGGCGCACCGGCCACGCGCCGCTGCACGACCCACAGGTAGGCCGCGAAGGCCAGGCACAGCGCGGTGCCGGCGAGCGCGAGCAGCCGGGCGGGGCCGGGCGGCAGCAGACCGGTCGCGGCGACCAGCAGACCCAGCCCCAGGCATACCTCCAGCGGACCGAGCGTGCGCGCGACCGGCCCGACGGAGCCCCCGGGCAGAACCCCGTGGGCCCGCAGCGCGCGCGCCGTGTCCCGCGGTCCGCGCAGGTGCCCGACCCCGGCGGCGAGCAGGACGAGGCCGACCGCGAGCGCGCCGGCGCCGCCGAGCAGGCTCACGGGACCAGCTCCACGACGACCTCGGACAACGAGGAGACGACGGCGTCGACGATCTCCTCGGTGCCCGGCATGCCGTAGCTGACGAAGTCGCTGCTCTCGAGGACGGCATAGGGGTGCCGCTCGGTGTCCGAGGAGCGCGAGAGCCGGCCGCCGCGCACGGCGGCCCCGCCGGAGCGACCGTCCTGCAGCTGCCCGGTGCGGGCCCGCCGCACGTCGAGCAGGTAGCCCGCCCCGCCGAGGCCGTCGCCGGCGCCCGACAGCTCGACCACCTGGGCGACGGTCTGGGTGCGGTAGGGCGACCAGCCGGTGCGGCCGGAGGGGCTGAGCACCGGGCCGAGCGCGTCCTCCTGGACGTCCACGTCGGCGAGGAAGCCGGTGAGCGTCTCGAGGTCCATCGTGGGGACGGTGAAGCCGTAGACCTGGTGCTCCCCGACCGCGACCGCCCAGCCCAGCCCCTGCTGCGGGTCGCCGCCGAACCGGCCGTGGCGCAGGACCCGGCCGTCGCGCAGGCTCACCTCCCGGTCCAGGGTCGTGCCGGTGACCTCGAGGTAGAACGCCAGGTCGGCGTCCCGGCCGGAGGTCACCTCCAGCTGGCCCTGGCCCTCCAGGGCGAGCACGCCCAGCGCGGTCCCACCCGGCAGCGCGACCGCGTCCGGCACCTCGATCCGGACCGCCTCCCCGGACAGCAGTCGGTGCGTCGTCTCCATGCTGGCTCCCTCCCTCACCCGACGTGCGCGCCGACCTGGTCCATGACCACCGAGCTCAGCGCGACCTGGCCGCCGAGCAGCACCCCGCGCAGGGGGTCCAGCGCCTGCAGCGCCGCGCGCCCGTCGGAGACCAGCTGGTCCTGGCGGGTCAGCACGACGGGCACGCCCTGGCTGCCGGCCCGCGCCGCGCCCACGAGGGCGTCCGGGAAGGCGGTCCCCGTCGCGACGTAGGCGCGCGCCGGGCGCCGGTCGAACTCCTGCGCGATCGCCGAGGCCACGGCATACCGGTTGCTGCCGGAGATGCGCGCCACGGTGCCCGAGGTATGCCGGCGCAGCTGGGTGAGGACGGTGTCCGAGACCGCGCCCGAGCCACCGACGACGACGATGCGGCCGGGGTCGAGCCGCGCCACCTGCTCCTCGACCGCCGGGTGCAGGCCGGCCTTCGGGGTGAGCAGCACGGGCGCGCCCTGGTGGCCGGCCAGCGCGCCGATCGAGAGCGCGTCGGGGAAGTCGTCGCCGCTGGCGACGTAGAGCACCGGGCCACCGGGCGAGTAGCCGCGCGCCACCCCGGCCGAGACGTCGTAGCGGGTGCGGCCGGTGATCCGGGTCGTGGAGTCGGCGTAGGCGCCCGCCTGGCGGGCCACGGTGTCGCTGACCGCCCCGGTGCCGCCCAGCACGACGAGCCGCTCGGGCGAGAGGCGTCGCAGCTGGGCCGCGGTGTCCGAGGGCAGCTGACCGGTGCGGGTGAGCAGGACCGGGGCGTCCTGGCGGCCGGCCAGCGCCGAAGCACCGATGGCGTCGGGGAAGTTCTCCCCGGTGGCGAGGTAGGCCACCTCCACCCCGGCCGGGTAGGTGGCGGCGATCCGGGCCGCCGAGGCATACCGGTCCGCGCCGGAGATCCGGGAGACCGGGGCGTCGCGGCAGGTGTAGATCTGCACGTTGTCGAGGTCCCACCGGGTGCTCGCGCCGTTCCGGCTGCGGTGCTCGAACCACGTGCCGAGGTGGCCGTTCTCGTCGTCGGTCGCCGCGGTGACGTCGTAGACCCGGCCGCCCCACGACTGCCCGGCGTAGACGCGCAGGTCCACCGAGTTGACCTGCGCCCGGGTGTAGGCGGAGTTGCCCTGGGTGCTCCTCGTGGAGAGGCCCAGCATCGTGCGGCGGTCGACCGAGACCTTGACGTAGGGCAGGAAGAGGTGGTCGCTGGCGTCCGAGGAGGACACCGTGGCGCGGGCGGCGGAGCCGTCGCGCGAGGAGACCAGCCCCCACCCGTCGTTGAAGCGCGGCTGCGGCACGGAGGAGTCCATGCTGTGGCTGTCGACGCTCACCCGGCGGGTCATGCCCTCCGGACAGGGCGCCTGCCCCAGACCGCTCCAGTCCACCGCGGTCGACGTGGCCGCCTGGGTCTCCCCGAGGTCCGGGTCCTGCGGGCTCGCCACCGAGGCGGTGCCCAGGCCTAGGGCCGCGAGCGTCGCGAGCGCGAGGCCGGCCGCCCCCGCCTGTCGGATCCGCCTCATCGCTGCACCCCTCGACTCGTTCGCTGCGCCGACCCTACGACGCGACGCCGCGTGGGCGACGTCGCCCCACCGGACCGCACGGGACCGGCGACTCGGGCGACCTCGCGCCCCGTCGTCAGCGGCCGGCGTCGGCGACGGCGGCCTCGTGCCGTTCCTTCGCCGCCTGCGCCTCGGCGTCGGCCTTGGCCTTGGCCTCCTTGGCCGCCTGCTCCTTCTTCTCCTGCTCCTTCTCCTCGCGCTCGCGGGCCTTCGCCTCGCGGGCGCGCTGCGCCTCCAGCCCGGGCGGGCCGGCGACCCGCTCCTCGTCGATGGCGACCTCCTCGACCGCCACCCAGGTGGGTCCGTCGACGGCACCGGTGGGCTCCAGCCCGGCCGCCTCCTGCACCTCGGCGACCGCCTTCGCGGTGATCGGGCCGTAGCTGCCGTCGGCCTCCACGCCCACGAGCTCCTGCAGCACCGCGACCGCCCCACCGGCGTAGGGGCTGTCGGCCCGGCCCGAGGTCGCGGCCTCGGCGGCGAGCTCGCCCTCGGGGTCGCCCTCGACGTCCCGGCTGCCCTCGGCCAGCTCGAGGTCGCGCAGCGCCATCGTCGGGTGCACGGCACGCTCCAGGAAGACCCAGGTCAGCGGCGTGATCGCGGCGGGCTCGTCACCGCGCCGGCGGGCCTGCTCGGCCAGCACCGGGATGCTCTCCTCGAACTCGGCGAGCGCCTCCGCGGTCTTCGGGCCGAAGTCGCCGTCCGGCTCGGCCCCCAGCGCCTCCTGGACGGCGACGACGGCCTTGCCGGTGTCGCCCTGGGTGAGGGTGGTCCGCTTGTAGGGGGTGAAGACCGACACCTGCCAGTCCTCCGGGACGACCGCCTGGGCCGAGGCCGGCAGGTCCTCCACCTCGAGCCCCTGGGCGGCGGCATACGTCAGGGCGTCGGCGACGCCGGTCGCGGGGACGTCGTGCTCGGTCTGCCACTCGATGAGCGCCGCGCCCGTCGCGTCGTCCAGGACGCCGGTCGGGTCCAGCCCGAGCACGGTCTGCAGCATCGAGACGCCCGGGCCGGACCCGCCGGGACGCACGGCCGCGAGCTCGGAGGAGGGTGCGGCGACGGCCGGGTCGGAGCACGCCTCGAAACGCGGGAAGGTGTGGACGGCGGCGTACTGGTCGGAGACGACGGCGCACGGCCCGAGGTCGGGCTGGGTGACGGCCACCCCGGTCCACCACGAGGTCCGCATCGTCGCGCCGTCCCAGGTGAAGGTGAAGTGGACGTGGTCGGTGTGCGGGCTCTCACCGACGTAGTGCCGCCACTCGTTGTCGTCCTTCATGAAGACGAGACCGTTCCAGATGATGTACTCGATCCCGAAGCGGCGCATCATCTCGCCGTCGTTCTCGGTGAGCCAGGCCACGGCGGCGTCGCCGATGCGACGGTCCTGCGGGTCGTTGGCGTCGAGGTTCCAGTCCAGGGCGCGCCCGTCGTGGTGCTGGCTCATGTAGTCGATGCAGGCGCGGGCCCCGCTCCAGGCCTCCCGGCCGTAGTGCTCGGAGAGCAGCATGGCGAAGGCGGTGACGCCGGGGCGGTCGTGCGGATCGCAGGACAGCTGGTCCTGGTAGCCGGTGTCCTCGTCGACCTGCTCCGGGAGGTTCTTGTTCTCCAGCGGCTCGGGCACGGGGTATGCCGGGTCCGCCGGCAGCGGGGCGAAGGTCGCCGGTCCGGCGGGGGTGCCGCCGTGGCTGAAGCCGGTGCCGCCGGAGGAGGGGGTGGTGGCGTCGCCGGACCCGTCCGTGCCGGCGCCCTGTCCCTGGTCCACCGTGCCCTGGTCGCCCTGGCCGCCGTCCGCACCGCCCTGGTCGCCCGCAGGGTCGACCGGTTCGCTGGCGGCTCCCGTCGACCCGGTCGCCGGGTCGGTGCCCTGGTCCTCGCCGTCGGCCAGCGCGGCGAGCGGGCCGGAGAGCACCAGCCCGCCGGTCAGCATCGAGGCGACCAGGAGCCGTGCCCCACCTCTACGTCGTGCTCCCCCACTGCCTGCCGCCATGTGCCTGACAACCCCTTGTTCCACGACGCCGCTGCGTCTCGTCGACTGCCGACCCGCGAGCATCCGTCGTGGACGCCGCGCAGCGCCGAGCGACACCTCCATCAGGTCTCTCGACGCTGGTGAGAAGCGTACGTCCAGCACGGGCCGTGCGGTAGCCCCACCTGCGTTTTCTTGACCAAGCCGAAACCTGGGACGTCACAGAAGTCACACGGGTCACTCATTTCACACGGCGTCGACGGGCGGCCGTGCCCCGTCCACCCGGGGGTGGTCCGTTCGTCAGGTCCGGCCGCTGGGGTATGGGCTACGTTGCTGTCCTGGTGCTCACCGCCGAGCTCCGTCGAACCCCGTGAGGAGATCCGAACGCATGTCCCACCGAACCCCTCCCGCACGACGCCGCCTCGTGGCGGTCGGTGCCGCGGTCGCGCTGGTGAGCGGAGGTGCCGCGGTCGCCACCAGCTCCGCCGCGGCGCCCGGCTCTCCGTTGAAGGCCGCCCCCGAGATCGAGGACCCGAGCGAGGCGCTCCGGATCTCGGGCACCGACCGCTACGGCACCGCGGCGGAGATCGCCCGCGCCTTCCCGGCCGACGCCACCGACACCGTGGTCGTCGCCTCCGGGCAGGTCTTCCCGGACGCCCTGAGCGCGCAGCTGCCCGCCTCCTCCGCCGCCGTCGCGGCCGGGCTGGCCAGCCCGGACGTCGACGGCGCCGGCCTCCCGGTGCCGATGCTCCTCACCAAGCAGGACCAGCTCCCCCAGGCCACCGCCTCCGCCCTGGAGGACCTCGCCCCGAGCCAGATCGTCCTTGTCGGCGGCGACGTCGCCGTGTCCGACGACGTGGAGGAGGCCCTGGAGGGCTTCGGCGCCGAGGTCACCCGGGTCGCCGGCGCCAACCGCTACGACACCTCCGCGGAGGTGGCGAGCCTCTTCCCGACCGGCCTGCCGGTGCTCTACCTCGCGACCGGCACCGACTACCCGGACGCGCTGACCGGCGGCGCCCGCGCCGGCCGGGACGGCGCGCCGATGCTGCTCACCGACCCGGCGCAGCTGCGGCCGAGCACGCTCGAGGCGATCCAGACCCTCCAGCCGGAGTCGGTGGTCGTGCTCGGCGGCTCCGGTGCCGTTTCCGACGACGTGGTCGAGGCCGTGACCGAGCTCGTCCCGGACACCACGCGGGTCTTCGGGTCCGACCGCTACGGCACCGCCGTGGCCCTCGCCTCGACCTACGAGTACGACTCCGTGGCCTATCTCGCGAGCGGGCAGGACTACCCCGACGCGCTGACCGGTGGCGCCTTCGCCGCCTACCACGAGGGCCCGCTCCTGCTCGGCAAGGCCGACGGGGTGCCGACGGCCACCGCGACCGCCCTGGACCAGCTCTCGCCGCAGGGCCTGGTGCTCTTCGGCGGCGAGGGAGCGCTGGAGAAGGCGCCGGTGGAGGACGCGCTCAACGCGGTGCTGCCCGTCTGGGTCGACGAGCTCGTCGTCCAGATGCTCTCGTTCAACGACTACCACGGGCACATCGAGGAGGAGGACGGGACGCTCGACCCCGAGCAGGACCCCGACCAGAACCTCGTCGGGGGCGCCGTCAACCTCACCTCGACGCTCGAGGCGCTGCGCACCCGCTCCTTCGACGACCAGACCCTGACCGTCGCCGCGGGCGACCTCATCGGTGGCTCCACCTTCGTCTCCGGCCTCTTCCAGGACGAGCCGTCGGTCGAGACGCTCGAGGTCGCCGGGCTGGACGTCTCCAGCGTCGGCAACCACGAGTTCGACGAGGGGGTCGAGGAGCTGCTGCGCATGCAGGAGGGCGGATGCCACCCCGAGCGCGGCTGCTTCGAGGACGAGCCCTACGACGGCGCCGACTTCCAGTGGCTCGCCGCCAACGTCGTGGACAAGGAGTCCGGCGAGTCGATCCTGCCCGGCACCGAGGTGCGGACCGTCGACGGCGTCGACGTGGGCTTCATCGGCATGACGCTCGAGGACACCCCGACCCTGGTCAGCCCCGGTGGCGTGTCCACCGTCGACTTCCTGGACGAGGTCGAGACGGCCAACGCCCAGGCGGCCCAGCTGCGCGAGCAGGGCGTCGAGTCGATCGTCGTGCTGCTGCACGAGGGTGGCTACCAGACCGGTGGCTACGACGCCTGCGAGGGCATCTCCGGCCCGGTCGTGGAGATCGCGGAGAACCTCGACCCGGCCATCGACGCCGTGGTCACCGGGCACACCCACCAGCCCTACGTCTGCACCATCCCCGACCCGGACGGCGCCGACCGCCTCGTCACGAGCGCCAAC
Organism: Serinicoccus hydrothermalis; assembly: GCF_001685415.1. Classification (NCBI taxonomy): domain Bacteria; kingdom Bacillati; phylum Actinomycetota; class Actinomycetes; order Micrococcales; family Ornithinimicrobiaceae; genus Serinicoccus; species Serinicoccus hydrothermalis. Next base: position 1,899,470 of record NZ_CP014989.1, read on the forward strand.
CAGTACGGCCGCGTCGTGACCGAGACGGCACTGACGATCTCCCGGGAGAGCGGCGACGTGACCCGGGACCGGGCCTACGCCCACAACAACCTGGTGCTGCAGTCGATCGCCGACGACCCGGAGACCGCGAGCGTCGTGGACAAGTGGGTCGCCCGGGCCGAGGTGCTCGCCGGCGAGGTGGTCGGCACGGTGGCCGAGGACATCACCGGCGACGCCGGCGGTGACCGTGGCATCGAGACGCCGATGGCCGACCTCGTGGCCGACTCCATCCTCTGGGGCACCGACGGCGAGGACGAGGGCGGTGCGCAGATCTCGTTCATGAACGTCGGCGGCGTCCGCGCCAGCCTGCTGGTGGACCAGATCAGCAACGGCGAGGCGCCCGGCGAGGTCACCTACCAGGAGGCCTACAACGTCATGCCGTTCGGCAACCTCCTGGTGTCGATCGACATGACCGGCGAGCAGGTCAAGGCGGTGCTGGAGCAGCAGTACGTCCCGGACCGCGGGCGCCCCTACCTCGCGCTGGGTGTCTCCGAGGGCTTCACCTACACCTGGGACGACAGCCAGCCCGAGGGCAGCAAGGTCAGCGACATGCAGCTCGACGGTGTCCCGCTGGAGATGGACGAGACCTACCGGGTCTCGACCCTGAACTTCCTCCAGCAGGGTGGTGACAGCTTCACCGCGTTCACCGAGGGAACCAACCTGGTCGGCGGCCCCGAGGACCTGGCCAACCTCGTGGACTACCTCCGGGCCACCCCGGACCTCACCGCTCCCGAGGACCGCGTCGAGGGTCTCTGACCCCGGCACGACGAAGGGCCGCCACCCGCACGGGTGGCGGCCCTTCGTCATACCTGACCCCGGTGCGTCAGCCCTTCTCCGCGCCGGCATTGGCGCCCTGGGTGAAGTAGCGCTGGAAGAAGACGATCGCGGTCGGGATGGTCATGAGCAGGCCCGCCCTGAGTAACGGCACATTGCGGAGGCCGTCACCGGTTCAGAGATTACGCTGCTGCCCCAGTCTTCGCGTCCCTAACAGTCTTGCCCATGGCGCGGACAACTCAAACCAGATACCTTCTCTGTAAGACATCGCTACAGATCGGGGCCATATGGATTTCATCATTGAGCACGAGAGCGCCATCCGCACTCTCAGTATCGTCGTTGGCGCCCTTGCTGCGATTGCCACACTCATATTCAATGCAGTGTCACTGCGCAACCTGACGACGGAACAAAAGCAATCCAGCGACTTGTTGCGCAAAGAACACGCTTCACTTATTTCAGTGTGGGTCATAAGTGGACCGCCACACACACTCGTAATCTCAAACAAGTCCAATGTCCCAGCAGCCCATGTGGCCTGCCGAACATACACGCCGAGCGGAACGCAGAGCTTTTATACTTACACTCGGTCTCTTCCTCCTGGTGAACACCAAATGCCAATCCGGGCTCAGGAACCACACAGTGTAGATATCTCGTACACCGATCATCGGGGTCAACGCTGGCGCCGCAATAGACATCAAGATCTTGAATTTTTCAACAAATCATTCACACTGAGCAGTGGCGTGGACTTGGAGCCAGTTCTGAAGAAAGCCGCTAGGGAGTTCGAAGAAGACTTTGGAGTACGGGCGAGTTACAAGAGGCACGATGGAGGCCGTCCGCTAAGGAGCCAGTTCTTGGCTAGCCGGCTCGAACCCGAAGCAGCACTTGACGCCATAGTTGGCGCTGATGACTGGCTCGGAGAATTGAAGCAGCACGCCATGCTTAGACCCATATCGCCACCAAGGGCTATATCAGAAGGGGCACCGACCCACCGCTACTGGGAGCGTCTCGCTGCGGATGGCCTGTACTTCGGGGCACCGATTGCGCTAGACACGATGGTCGCCCATATCAATCGCGACATCGTCGGGGATGTTGAGCATCGGAGTTTGATCGACCTTTTCAATTGCGATCACGCAGCCACACGACATAATCAGCCCCGGCGTCTGATCATTGGGGCATATTCAAAGAAAGGAAATCCGGAGCCATTTGTCTTCTGGCCCCTTCTTCAGAGTTTCGGCATCTCACTTTTTGCGAGAGACGACGCTACTCGGTCCTGGGTCCCTGATGAGAGCGTCTTCGATTCTCTTGCTTTAGAACCTCAGAGGTTGGCACGCTTCCGCTCTTGGGTTGCACGTACTCCGGAATTGAGCTCTTACAAGTTTGATCAGGATGAGGCGCGCAAAAGGTTTAAGTTTGGTGAATACGCGATTCTCATAGATACTGTCTCTGCTCGCCGTCACTACACGCGCCTGCAGGACAACGTCGACATAATCCCGCTAAAGACTGGCTTTGGGGCCGAAACGGGGATCTTCATGTCTCATGTTTTTTACGCCTCAGAATTCGGTCCAAACAGAACCGTCGCTCAAGACTACTTGCCCCTGATGATGGATGACGAGACGATCTCCGACATGCTGGGTGACGAACTTCTCATGCCGGTTATTCGTGGAAATCAAGTTGTCATCACGAGTGACGTGGCGCGGGACGTGTGGAGCACGGCGGAGGCGGCTTCGGCCATGCCCAATGGTCCCTTTGCAGACAAGTTTTGGCAATGGGCGTCCCACTTTATTGCCAACATTATCCGCCAAGAAGAAGGGATTGAAGATGTCAGAAACAGTTCGAGAAGGGCCCTTGCCGCGTTGGTTCAAGCGGAAAAGGAGGCTTATTCAAAGTAGCGGAATGCAGCATGTGGATGAGAGGGCTTTCCAAGCGCGAGTAGCGGAATTCAACGCCTTGAGGGCTGAGATAACGCAGCGCTCGACCGCGCAGTTGACTTGCTTGACGGGAAGTTTGGCGACTGCCGCACTTGCATTTTCATCGCTGGGCGCTGGGTCTATCTCTACTGCATCTTTAATACCATCCATCATCAGCCCAGCATTCGGTCTGATGTGGGTCGATCATGCTGTGCAGATATCCAACATCGGGAAGTACATTCGCGAGGACTTGGGAGGGAAGGACGGACTCCCTCTGTCGTGGGAGAGCAGGTCCAATAGGTTTAGAGAGGTTCCAGGAAAAGTTCTCGAATACGGTCTTCCCGTTGCTTTCAGTTTCTTGCTACCGGCGATAGTATCCATCTTCCTGGGCGTTGGGCTAGTAGCGGAGGGAGGTGCTTGGTTTGATCGGATAATTGTGGGGCTTGGATTTGTTGCGTCTGGTTTATACACTTTTCTCATGGTAGGCGCAATCCGATCATTTCGAGGTGACACCTGATTGGTCGGCGTCAAGTAGGCTGGCCGATCTCCTCACTAGGAGGGCGGGAAGTGGCTCTCGGCCCTTCGAATGTCAGCCCTTCTCCGCGCCGGTGTTGGCGCCCTGGGTGAAGTAGCGCTGGAAGAAGACGAAGACGATCGCGGTCGGGATGGTCATGAGCAGGCCGGCCATCATCGTGATGGGGTACTGGTTGCCCGACCCGAGACCGCCGCTGGTGAGGCTGGCCAGCCCGCGGGTCAGGGTGTAGAGCGAGGAGTCGTTGGTCGCGATGATGAAGTGGCCCAGCTCGTTCCACGACCCCTGGAAGGACAGGATCGTCAGCGTGATGAGCGCCGGCCGCGCCATCGGGAGCACGACCGACCAGAACGTGCGGAACGGACCGGCGCCGTCGATCCGGGCGGCCTCCTCGATCGAGGGCGGGATCTGCTCGAAGAACTGCTTCATGATGAAGACGCCGGCCGCGTCCACCGCCAGCGGCAGGATGAGCGCCGGGTAGGAGTTGTAGATCCCCAGGTAGTTGATGACGAGGAACTTCGGGATGAGCAGCACGATCCCCGGCACCGCCATGAGCGCGAGCAGCACGGTGAAGACCGTGTCCCGGCCGAAGAACTTCAGCCGGGCCAGGGCATACCCCGCCATCGAGCAGAAGAGCACCCGCATCGCCGTGACGAAGAGGGTCACGACGACGGAGTTGGTGAACCACAGCGGGAACTGCGTCTCCAGCAACCGGTTCCAGGCGTCCAGGCTGAACGGGTCCGGGACGAGGGAGAGCGGGTTCTCCACCGCGTCGGAGTTGGTCTTGAAGGCGGTGACGAGCTGGATGACGAAGGGGTAGATGTAGATGATCGCGAAGGCGGCCAGCGCGGCATACACGAGCATCTTCTTCACCGAGGTGTCCCGCTCGCCGACGGCGCTCGTGCTCTCGGTCCTCGCCCTGGGCTCCTCCGTGGTCGTGCTCATGCGGACACCTCCGTCGTGGATCGGGTGCGCGTCGTCCTCTGCTCGCGGCGCTGACGCCGCTCCGCCCGGCGCTGGCGCGCCTCGTCACGGTCGCGCAGGACGAAGCGCTGCAGCTGGGTCAGCGCGAAGATGAGCAGGAACAGCAGGAAGGCGATCGCGGCACCGCTGGGGAGGTCCAGGTTGGTGAACGCGGTCTGGAAGCTGAGGTATGCCGGGGTCAGGGTCGTCTTCGACGGTCCGCCGTCGGTCATGACGTAGACCTGGTCGAAGACCTGCCAGGTGCCGATGATCCCGAGCGTGACGACGAGCAGGATCGTGGGCCGCAGGTGCGGGACGGTGACGTTCATGAACCGCTGCCAGGTGTTGGCGCCGTCGACCATGGCGGCCTCGTCGACCTCGGTCGGCAGGTCCTGCAGCGCGGCGAGGAACATGAGCATGAAGGTCCCGGCCGTGGTCCAGATGACCTGCAGCATGATCGCGCTCAGCGCCACCGAGGGCCCGGAGAGCCACTCCCACAGCGACAGGCTCAGCACGTCGGTGCCGGAGAGGAAGGCCGGTGGCGCGGACACGTCCCACACGCCCACCGCGTCACCGAGCACGTGCAGGACGCCGCGCGAGTCGGCGAACCAGTTGGGGCCGGAGATCCCGAAGAGACCGAGGAACTGGTTGACGGCGCCGGTGCCGGTGAAGAGGAAGAGGAAGACGAGCGAGATCGCCACCGAGCTGACCACGGACGGGAAGTAGAAGGCGGTGCGGAAGAAGGTGCGGCCGCGCAGGAACTTCTGGTTGACGATGACCGCCAGCGTCAGCGCCAGCACGGTCTGGGCGGGGACGACGCCGAGCACGTAGTAGAACGTGTTGCGCATCGAGGTCATGAAGTCCTGGCGCGACAGCCCGTCCTGCGCCAGCAGGTCCTGGTAGTTGCGCAGCCCGACGAAGTTGACCTCGGAGATGAAGGGGCTGCCGCGGCCGGTCCAGTCCGAGACCGAGACCCACAGCGCCATGACGATCGGCGCGGCGAGGAACAGCCCCAGGATGACGAGCATCGGGGTGATGAACAACCACCCCGCGACCGGCTGACGCTGTGGGTCCCGGGAGCTCACTCGCCGAGCACCGCCTCGGCGTTGGTGTCGAAGGACTGGACGACGGCCTCGAGGTCGGCGCTGCCGATGTCCTCCAGCTGGGAGTTGAGGTCCGCGACGACGTCGGCGATGCCCGGGACGTTGATCGGCCCGTGCCCGTAGTCGCCGCCGGCGATGAAGGCCGCATCCTCGGGGTAGGCCTCGGTGTAGTCCTCGGAGACCGACTGCCGGGAGGGCATGACGCCGAAGGCGTCGGCGAAGGCCATCTGCTGGTCGGCGCTGGTCAGGTGGTTGACCAGCTCGACCGCCTGGGCCTGGGCGTCGGACTGCGCCGCGACGCCCCAGCACTGGGTGAAGAGCAGCGTGCCCGGCCCGGCCGGCCCCTCGGGCAGCTCGGCGACGGTGTAGTCCACGTCGGGGTAGTCGTTGCTCATGGCGCCCTTGATCCAGTTGCCCTCGATCGTCATGGCCGCCCGGCCGGTGCCGAGGGCCTCGCCGCCCCAGCCGGTGTCGACCTGGCTGGACAGGGCCGCGGAGCCGGAGCTGATCATGTCCTGCACGACCTGGAGCCCGGCGATGACCTCCGGGGTGTCGGCGGTGGGCTCGGTGTTGTCCTCGTTCATCCACCAGCCGCCGCTGCCGACGACGAAGGCGCCGGCCCGGTCGATGCCGGGCGAGAGCACCAGGCCGGTGATGTCGTCGGTGGCGAGCGTCTCGGCGACCTGCGCCAGCTCGTCGTAGGTCTGCGGGATGTCGTCCTCGGTGAGCCCGGCCTCCTCCCACATGGTCTGGTTGATGACCAGGCCGAGGGTGGAGAAGTCCTTGGGCGCGCAGTACTGCTCGTCCTCGTAGGTGAAGGCCTCGCGCAGCGGCTCGTAGAAGTCGTCGTTGTCCTCCGCCTCGTAGGGGTAGAGGTTGCCGGCCTCGGCGTTGGTGGCGAAGGCGGCCGCGTCGAGGTAGAAGACGTCGGCCGGGGAGCCCCCGGCGAAGCCCTGGGCCAGCTCCTGGCCCATGTCGGAGGCCACGGTGACCTCGACCTCGTTGCCGCTCTCCTCCGCCCAGGCGGAGGCGGCCTCCTCGACGGCCTGGGTCTCGGCGTCGCCGGAGGAGGCGATGAGCATCTGCAGGGTCACCGGACCCTCGGCGGAGGCCGGGGCCTGCGCGTCCCCGCCCTCGCCGCCGCCGGTGTCCTCGAAGCCGCTGCCGCCGCAGGCGGACAGGGTGAGCGCCAGGGCGCCGCTCGTGGCGAACGCGACGGTACGGGTGGTGTGCTTCATGTGTCGTGACCTTCCTCGTGGGTCGCCGGGGGTCACCGGCGGGAGCTCTGCTCGGGTGCGGTGATGGGTATGCCCGTCGTCGCCGACCGGTCCGTCGAGGGACCGGGGGTCAACGTCGGTTCCAGCAGCTGACCGGAGGGTGTCAGGGCACCTCCGGTCAGCTGGTCGGTGATGCCCCCCAGGAGTGCGGCGGCGATGAGGGCCAGCGGCTGCTCGACGGTGGTCAGGCCGTGGCGCGAGGCGATGAGGGAGCCGTCGAAGCCGACGACCCCGAGGTCGGGGCCGACCCGCCACCCCCGGGCGTAGGCGGCATACACGACCCCCAGGGCCAGCAGGTCCGAGGCGCAGACGACGGCGTCCCCCGGCTCCAGCGGCTCCAGCAGCGCGTCCGCCGCCCGGGTCGCGTCGGTGAGATCCTGCTCGCAGGTGCCCTCCGGGCCGGCGGTCCCCCGCGCGGACGCGGCGGTGCTCCAGCCCTCCCAGCGGGCCTCGGCCACGGCCGAGGCGGGCCGGTCGTGCGGCCACCCCAGGTAGGCGACCCGGCGGTACCCCCGGGCGTGCAGGTGCTCGACGGCCTGCGCCGTGCCGGAGGCGCCGTCCACGTCCGCCCAGCAGGTGAGCTCGGGCTGGTCGTAGAGGCGCCCGAAGGCGGCGAAAGGGATCCGGGTCTGCAGCAGCCACTCGGGGCGGGGGTCGCCGACGTGGGTGTCGGACAGGACGAAGGCGTCCACCAGCCGGCGCCGCACCATGTCCTGGTAGCCCTCCACCGCCGGGAAGGTGCTCTCGTGGGCGAAGGGCACGAGGTGCACGTCGAAGCGGGGCGCCGCGACGGTGAGCTCGGTGAGGAAGAGCTGGGCGACGTCGGAGCCGGCGCGCTGCACGGCGTTGAGCTCGATCCCGACGGCCCCCGCCCGCTGGCTGCGCATCCCCTGGGCGGCCTGGCTCGGCCGGTAGCCGAGCCGGTCGACCTCCTGGCGCACCCGCTCCAGCGTCTCCGGACGCACGAGGTGCGGCTTGTTGAGGACGTTGGACACCGTCTGCCGCGAGACCGCTGCCGCGCGCGCCACGTCGTTGATCGTGGCGCGGCGGTGGGCGTCCTCTCGGCGCATCGAGCGTCTCCCTTGACGTCGGGCGTCCCGGCAGTGTTGGCTGGGCGCGTGATTTGAACGTTCAAACTTGCGTTTCCCCGAGCATGGACCCAAGACTCTCGGGTTGTCAAGGGTTCCCCCGACGTCAGGAGACACCGATGGCGCAGCAGCCCTGGCTGCACGAGCTGGAGATCGCGGTCGACGGGCCCTCCACCCTGCTGAGCGACCGGGCCGGGGTGGTCCGCGCCCCGGGGACCGGCTGGTTCCTCGACGACCAGCGGGTGCTCTCCCTGCTCGAGCTCCGCGTGGCCGGGGAGGGCCCGGTGCCGGTCGCCGCGTCCTCGGCAGGAGCGCGCACCGAGCTGCTCGGGGTCGCCCGGGCCCTGGCCGGGCCGACCCCCGACCCCCTGGTGCAGGTCCACCGGCGGCGCCTGCTGCGGGACGCCGAGCTCGTCGAGGAGATCGAGTTCGTCTCCCGCGCCGAGGACGAGCTGCACCTCGACGTCGAGCTGGACTGCGGTGGGGACGGGGCGGCCCTCGCGCGGGTCAAGGGCGGCCTGGCCGACGACGACCGGCTCCTCGTGGCCGAGCCGGACGGTCCCGGGGCGAGCTGGGCCGACGAGCGGCACCGGACCACGCTGTCGGCGCAGCCGACACCCACCGCGGTCGAGCCGGTGGACGGTGGTGGGGTCCGGCTGCGGTGGGGCCTGTCGCTGCCGGCCCAGGGACGTACGACCCTGCGCGTGCTTCTCGCGGCAGAGCGCCTCGCGCGGACGACCTTCGACAGCCGGCCCGGGCGCTGCGACCTCTCCGCGGTGCGCCTCGACGCCGGCCCCCGGTGGGAGCTGGCGACCGGCACCAACCTCGCCGACCTGCGTCACCTCGCGCAGATCGACCCCGAGCACCCGGAGGACAGCTTCATCGCGGCGGGCTCGCCGTGGTACCTCACGCTCTTCGGCCGGGACGCGGTCTGGGCCGCGCGCCTCCTGCTGCCCTTCGCCCCCGACCTGGCCCTGGGCACCGCCCGGACGCTGGCCCGGCGACAGGCGGTGGAGCACGACGCGAGCACCGGGGCCGAGCCGGGCAAGATCCTGCACGAGGTCCGGCGCGAGTCCTTCCAGGACCACGAGCTCGACCTGCCGCCCGTCTACTTCGGGTCGGTGGACGCGACCGCGCTGTGGGTCTGCCTCGTCCACGACCTCTGGCGGTGGGGCACGCCGCCGGAGGACCTCGCACCCCTGGTCCCCCACGTGCGCGCCGCACTCGGCTGGATGCAGCACGCGGTCGCCGCGTCGCCGGACGGCTTCCTGCGCTACCTCGACGCCGCCGGCACCGGGCTGGCCAACCAGGGCTGGAAGGACTCCGGGGACTCGATGCGGCGGGCCGACGGGTCGATCGCCCCCGCCCCCATCGCGCTCCTCGAGGCGCAGGGGTATGCCGTGGAGGCCGCCCGCGGGGCCGCCGACCTGCTCGAGGCGCTCGACGCCGGCGACGGGCAGCCGCTGCGCGACTGGGCCGACGCCCTCTCGGGCCGGGTCCGCGAGCGGTTCTGGGTCGGGAGCGGGGACGAGGCATACCTCGCCATGGCGCTGGACCGGGACGGCGCGCCGGTGGACGGTGTCGGCTCCAACATGGGCCACGTCCTCGAGACCGGGATGCTCACGCCGCAGGAGGCCGACCGGGTCGTGCGCCGGCTCCTGCGCCCGGACCTGCTCACGTCCTTCGGGATCGCCACGCTCTCCTCCGACAACCCGGCGTACAACCCGCTCGGCTACCACACGGGGTCGGTCTGGACCCATGACACGGCGATCGCGCTGCGTGGTCTCGTGGCCACCGGGCACCGGGAGGCGGCGGACCAGGTCGTCGAGGGGCTGCTCCGGCTGGCCGAGGCCACCGGCGGCCGCTTCCCCGAGCTGCTCTCCGGGGAGGCGGTGGGACGGGCCGCCGCGCCCTACCCCGCCGCCTGCCGCCCGCAGGCCTGGTCGGCCGCCACGGCGGCGGCGATGATGACCGCGGCCGTCGGGCTCGGCGTCGACGGACCGGCCAGCGCGCCGAGGCTGCGCACCGACCCCTCCCCCGCCCTGCCCACGGGGTGGGCGCTGCACGGAGTGGTCCTCGCCGGAGAGCGCCGGACGGTCACCGCCCCCGGCTGATCCTCGGTCACCGCCTCCCCCAGGCGCTAGGCTTCCTGTCCAAGGACCGTCCTACCTTTGTCCGAGAACGTCAGGAGGCACCCGGTGCAGGGGGTGCGCTACACCGTGAAGCAGGTCGCCGAGGCGACCGGCATCCCGTCCGCGACGCTGCGAGCCTGGGAACGGCGTTACGCCGTGGTGGAGCCGCAGCGTTCCTCCTCCCACTACCGGCTCTACGACCAGGAGGACGTCCGGCGGCTGACCCACATGGCCGAGCTGGTGAGGCAGGGCACCCCTGCCTCACTCGCGGCGTCCCAGGTGCGCGACTCGCTCACGGCACCGATCGCGGCGCCCCCGGGTGCGGGACCGGTGGGCCACGGCCCGCCGGTGGCCGAGCTCATCCAGGCGGCGCAGCGCTACGACGAGACCCAGCTCAGCCAGGTGCTGGACCGGGCCCTGGCAGGGGTGTCCTTCGAGCAGGCGCTCGAGGGGTGGCTCCTGCCGGCGCTCTCCGCGCTGGGGCGCGCCTGGGAGCGCGGCGAGGTCGACATCTCCGGTGAGCACTTCGTCTCCGCCGCGGTGCAGCGGCGGCTGTCCACGGCCTTCGACGCGGCCGGCCCCAACGCGGGCGCCCCCGTCGCCCTGGTCGGGCTGCCGCCCGGGGCGCTGCACCTGCTCGGCACGATGGGCTTCGCCGTGTGCCTGCGCCGACAGGGCATCGACGTGCGCTTCCTCGGGGCGGACGTGCCGCACGAGAGCTGGGAGCACTCGGTGGCCGCCCTGCAGCCCGCCGGGGTCGTCATCAGCGTGCCGATGCCCCGCGACGGGGCGCCGGCAGCCCGGCTGATCGAGTCGCTGCAGTCGGCGCACCCGCAGATGCCGCTCTGGGTGGGAGGGCACGGTGCCGACGAGGCGAAGCTCGCCGGCTCCCGGCACCTGCCCGTCTCGGTCGTCGAGGCCGCCCGCACGGTGTCCCGCCGGCTGCACGCCGGCTGAGGTCCGCTCAGAGGTTGGCGTCGACGAACTCGCGGGCGACGTCGGCCGGGTCCTCGCCCTCGGTCTGGACCTGCACCATCATCGAGGTGAGGTTCTCGGTGTCGAGCGCGGCGGAGACCTCGTTCAGGGTCTCCTCGATCGTCGGGTTGACGGCGTCGGCGCGGATGAGGGGCACGACGTTCTGCGCGGCGAAGAGCGACTCCGGGTCCTCCAGGACGACGAAGTCGTTCTCCTCGATCGCCGGGTTGGTGGTGAAGATGTTGGCGACGTCCACCTGCCCGTTGGCCAGCGACTGCACCGTGAGGTTGGCCCCGGCGGCCAGCGAGCGGAAGCCGGCGAACTCCAGGCCGTAGACCTCCGCCAGGCCGTCGACGCCGTTGGGCCGGCTCTCGAACTCCGGCGGACCGCCGAGGGTCATGTCGCCGGCGTGGTCGGCGAGGTCGGCGATGGAGGTCAGCCCGAGCTCGTCGGCCGTCTCCCGGGTCACGACGAGGGAGTCCTTGTCCTGGGCCTCGCTGATCTCCAGGACCTCGAGGTCCTCGGGGAGGTTGTCCTGGAGGTCGGCGAGCACGTCCTCGGGCGAGGTGGCCGTGATCTCCGGGTTGAAGAAGGTCGCCAGCCCGCCGGTGTACTCCGGCAGGGCGTCGATGGAGCCGTCCTGGATGCCGGCGATGTAGGCCTCGCGGCTGCCGATGTTGAGCTGCGTGTCCACGTCGACCCCGGCGTCGGACAGGGCCGCCGCGTAGATCTCCGCGAGCAGCTCGTTCTCGGGGAAGTTGGCGGACCCGACGGTGAGGCTGCCGGCCGACTCCGCCGACGCCTCGCCGCCCTCGGCCTCCTCACCTCCGCCGGTGTCCATGGGGTCGCCCCCGCCGCCGCAGGCGGCGAGGCCGAGGGTCGCGCTGAGGGCAAGGGTGATGAGGGTGCTACGTCGCACGGTGGGTCCTCCCGATCGGGTGCGCTCTCTGGTCAGGTCGAACATCTCGCCCGCGACGGGTATGCCGCCCGCGGGTCACGATCTGGTCACGGTCCGCATCGGGCCGGTTCATGTGGCGCTCGCCTCGACGAGCCCACGGGACACGACGAGGCGCTGGACCCCCGCCATCACCACGTCCACGAGGAGCGCGAGGGCGGCCACCACGATGGCGCCACCGGCCATGACCTCGTACTGCCGCGAGGCCTGCCCGTCGATGAGGTAGCGCCCGAGCCCGCCGATCCCCACGATGGCGGCGATGGTGGCGGTCGCGATGATCTGGAGCATCGCCGAGCGCAGCCCGGAGATGAGCAGCGGCAGCGCGGCCGGGAACTCCACCTGCCACAGGATCTGGGACTCGGTCATGCCCACGCCGCGGGCCGCGTCGCGCGCTGCGGGGTCGACCGCCTCGACCCCGGCATACGTGCCGGAGAGCACCGGCGGGACGGCGAGCAGCACCAGCACGAGCACGACCGGCAGCTCGAAGGCGAGGTTGCCGCTGAGCCGGGGCAGCAGGAGCAGGGTGGCGACGAAGAGCACTCCGAGGGAGGGGATGGCGCGGAAGGCCCCGGCGAGGTTGATGGCGAGCCACCGGCCCCGCCCGGTGTGCCCGATGTAGAGCCCCACGGGCACCGCGACGAGGGCGGCGAGGATCAGCGCGATGACCGAGATCCGCAGGTGGGTGACGCTCTGCGCGAGGATCCCGCCCGGCCCGGTCCAGGTCTGCGGGTCGGTGAGCCACTGCCAGGTGAGCGAGATCATCAGGCCGCCCCCGCCCGCAGCCAGGGGGTGAGCACCCGGGAGAGCAGCGCGATGCCCGCGTCGAGGACCAGCGCCAGCCCCACGCAGGCCCCGATGCCGACGAGGATCGGGCCCATGTCGTTGCGGTTGAAGCCCTCGGTGAACAGCTGCCCGAGCTGGCTCACCCCGATGAGGGCGGCCACCGAGACGATGGAGACGTTGCTCACCGCGGCGACCCGCAGGCCCGCGGTGATGACGGGCACGGCCAGCGGCAGGTCGACGACGAGGGTGCGCCGCAGCTCGCCGTAGCCCATCGCCGTCGCGGCCTGCCGGGTCGCGACCGGGACCGAGCCCAGGCCGTCGGCGACCGTGCGGGTGAGCAGGGCGATGGCATACAGCGTCATGGCGACGAGGACGTTGGCGTCGTCGAGCACCCGGGTGCCGAGCAGCAGCGGCAGCAGGATGAAGAGCGCGAGCGAGGGGATGGTGTAGAGCAGCCCGGTCCCGGCGATCATCGGCGGCGCCAGCCAGCGGTAGCGCGTGGCCAGCCAGCCCAGGGGCAGGCTGATGACGAGGCCTAGCAGCAGGGGCAGGCCGGCGAGGTAGAGGTGCCGCAGCAGGAGGTCACCGACGGTGGACCAGGCGACGCCCCCGATCACACCTGCTCCAGGGAGTCGACGACCTGCTGCGCCGAGACCGTGCCGACGACCCGGCCCTCGGAGACGACCACCCCGCGACGGGAGGGTGCGGAGAGCGCCGCGTCGAGGAAGACCCGGGCGCTGTCGCCGACCTCGGCGAGCGCGCCCATACGGTGCAGCTCGTCCCGCTCGACCGGCCCGCCGGAGGTATGCCGGTCCACCCAGCCGAGCGGCTCACCCCCCTCGCCGACGGCGAGCACCCAGCCCCGGCCCTCGGGGACGTCCTCACCGAGCGAGACCGTCTGCTCCGGGGAGGGCTCGAGGTGGGTGCCGGTGAACCCGAGCTTGCGGTAGCCGCGGTCCTTGCCGACGAAGCTGGCGACGAAGTCGTCGGCCGGCTCCCGCAGCAGCTCCCCCGGGCTCGCGAGCTGGGCGAGCTTGCCGCCCTGGCGCAGGACCGCGACGTGGTCACCCAGGACGATGGCCTCGTCGATGTCGTGGGTGACGAGGACGACGGTGATCCCGAGCTCGCGCTGCAGCCGCTTGACCTCCGCCTGCAGGTCCATCCGCACGAGCGGGTCGACCGCGCTGAAGGGCTCGTCCATGAGGACGACCTCGGGGTCGCTGGCCAGCGCCCGGGCGACGCCGACGCGCTGCTGCTGGCCGCCGGACAGCTGCGCCGGGTAGCGCTCGGCCTGGTTGGCGGTGAGCCCGACCTTCTCGATCGCCTCCATCGCCGCCGACCTGGCCCGTCCCGCGTCCCAGCCGATGAGCTTGGGGACGGTCATGACGTTCTTGAGCACCGTGCGGTGCGGGAACAGCCCGGCGTGCTGGATGACGTAGCCGATCGACCGGCGCAGCTGGGCCGGCTTGCGGTCCGCGACGTCCTGGTCGTTGATGAGGATCCGACCCTCGGTCGGCTCCACCATCCGGTTGATCATGCGCAGGCTGGTGGTCTTGCCGCAGCCGGACGGGCCGACGAAGACCGTGATCCCGCCCTTGGGGACCTCCAGGGTCAGGTCGTCGACCGCCGTCACGCCGTCGGCATACCTCTTGGTCACGCCCTCGAAGCGGATCATTCGTCCGACCCTACGGGCTGGCACCGACAGGGGCACCTTCAAGGGCCCGCTGGAGGCAGGTCTGTGAACGGCGAGCGACCCGAGCACGCCACCACCTCCTGCACCGGCCGGCGTGCACACCCACCACGTTCCTGCGGGTATGCCGCCCTCAGGCCCCGATCTGCACGCCGGCCCGCACGGCGCGGGGCGGGTGCCCCACCGGCCGGCCCTCGTCGCGCGCCTCCCGCCACGAGCGCAGCGCCCAGAGCACCCGCTCGGGCCGGAGCATGACGTCCTCCCAGGAGAAACGGAGCACGGTCCAGCCGTGGACGCCGAGGTCGGTGTAGCGCTGCAGGTCCTTGCGGAAGCCCCGGCGGTGCGCGTGGTGGGTGAAGCTCTCGGCCTCGATCACCAGCCGCCTGCCCTCGTCGGCGAGGTCGACCTGCGCGAAGAGGCTCGGCCCGGTGATCTGGACCTGGGGCTCGACGTCCAGGCCCGCGAGGAGCGCGAGCGCCCGGAGACACGACTCGAAGGGGTTCGCCGCCGTGGCCCGGGCACGCAGCGCCACCTCCCGCGCCTGCCGGCAGCCGGGCCCGCGCAGCGCCGCGGCCGCCTCGCGCAGGTCCTGCGGGCTCACGTCGGTGCGCCGCAGGGCCGAGTCGGCGACCGCCAGCGCCTCGGGCAGGCTGAGGTCACGCGCGCAGTCCACGACGGTCCGGATCAGCCCCGTGGTGCCGGCCCGCAGCTCGGCGGGCTCGACCGGGCGCCACCGCACCGCCGCCCGTGCCTGCTGCCCGGGGTCGAGACGTCGGTTGCGGCGCACGACCACCTCCGGCAGCTCCGGAGCCGTCCCCACCTGGAGGCCGTGGTGCAGCGCGGCGCTGCGGTGCGACAGCGCCGCGGTGAGCGAGACGGCCACGTCCAGCTGGTCGGACAGTGCGGCGAGCCGGTAGTGGCCACGGCGGGTCCGGACCACGGTGCCGTCGTGCAGGGCCCGCGCCAGGGCGCGGCGCGGGACCCCGAGGGCGCGCAGCTCACCGGCGGTCGCCCTCCCGCCGGTGCGCCGCAACGCCTCCTCGACCCCCATGCGCCCAGCCTGCACGCTGCGGCGAGGCTCCGGGAGACTTGTCCACAGGCATACCCGGGGGTCGGCGTGCCGACCGGCGTGCACATCGGGGTCGCTCCTGCGGGTATGCCGCCGCCGCCGGCCGTCGTGCACGCCGGTCGGTACGCGTGGGCTCAGGAGGGAGTGGCCCGAGCGGGAAGGGCCTGGGAGAGAGGCGCTAGGCCATGGCCTTGCGGACGGCGTCGCGGTAGGACGTCGCGCCGCCCGGCGGTCGCCCGACCATCTCGGCGAGGTCGTCCTCCCCGCAGACCACCTCGTGCACGAGCGAGCCGACCAGCGGCTTGGCGACGCCGGTGTCCACCGGGGTGACCAGCCCGACCCACTGACTGGCCAGCCACGGCGTGAGCACCGGCACGGTCACGACGAGGCGGTGGGAGAGCCCGGTCTCCTGCGCGAAGCCCTGCATCATCGCCTTGTAGGTGAGGACGTCCGGGCCACCGATGTCGAAGGTGCGGTTGACGTCGGGGGGCAGGTCGCCGGCGGCCACGAGGTAGTGCAGCACGTCGTCGATGCCGATGGGCTGGATCCGGTTCTTCAGCCACTTGGGGGCGACCATGACGGGCAGCCGCTTGGTGAGGTGGCGCAGCATCTCGAAGCTGGCCGACCCGGACCCGATGACGGTGGCCGCCTGGAGCACGGCGGTCGGGACGCCGCAGGCCATGAGGATCTCGCCCACCTCCACGCGGGAGGCCAGGTGCTTGGAGAGGTCCTCGTGGGGGATGTCGGGGTGAAGGCCGGAGAGGTAGACGATCCGGCCCACGCCCGCCTCGCGCGCGGCGCGCCCGAACTCGCGGGCGAGCCGGCGGTCCCGCATGACGAAGTCACCCGTGCCGTCCATCGAGTGGATGAAGTAGTAGGCGAGGTCCACCCCGTCCAGCGCCTGCTGCAGGTCGGAGCGCTCGCTGGCGTCGCCCTCGGTCACCTCGACCCGGTCCGCCCACTCCTGCGGCAGCTTGTCGGCGGAGCGGGTGAGCACGCGGACGGTATGCCCCTGCTCCAGCAGGAGGGGCACCATGAGACCACCGATGTAGCCGGTGGCCCCGGTCACCAGGGCGCGTCCACGCGCCCGGCCGGCGTCACGGGTGTCAGGGGTGCCGCGGTCGTCGTCGGTGCCGGGGTTGTCGGAGGGTTCTGTCATCGTTCAGCTCACGATCTGGAGGAGGGGAGGAAGGAGGAGGAGCATCCCGGCGGACCAGGTGATGTGCGTGATGGCGGGGCCGAGGATGCCCCCGGTGACCCGCCGCTGCAGGCCGCAGACGAGGCCGAGCAGGACGGCGGCGAGGACGAGGAGCGGCACCCCGGAGCCGACGGTGACGACGGCGTAGAGCGCCGTCGTCGCGAGGACGGTCCAGCGCTGCGGGATCGCGGCGTAGAGCGCGCCGCGGAAGAAGATCTCCTCGGCGATGCCGTTCATCACGGTGATGACGAGGACGATCGGGACCGAGGAGAAGCGGACGTGGTCGAGCAGCTCGTTCACCGGTCCCGCGAGCCACGGGATCTGGCCCACGAGCAGCCCACCGGCGAGGAAGACGACGAGCAGCAGCACGCCGAGCGCGAGCGACTGGACGACCGGGCGCGCATACGCCCCGGCCCGGGTATGCCCGCGGCCCAGGTAGAGCCGTCCGGAGAGGAAGGCACCGCCCACCCAGATGGCGGCCAGCGCCGTGGTCCAGGCGTAGAAGCGGGGATCACCGGGCGGGAGCCGCAGCGACCACCACAGCACCACCCCGCCGACGACCAGCGTGGCGGCGGACGCCAGGCGCCGCCGACGCAGCACGGCCGCGGCGTCTCGGTGGTCCCGGGGCACCGGGGTGACCAGCGCGGCGCGCAGGAAGGCACGCAGCTCGGACAGCGGGTTCATCCCCGCCACTGTGCGCCCTCCCGCTCCGTCGCGCCTCCTCAACCGGCGGCGACCGGACCGCGCGGCGGGCGGTTGAGCACGATCTGGCCGACATCGATGGCCCCGGCGGAGAAGCCGGCCTGGCAGTAGGCGAGGTAGAACTCCCAGATCCGCCGGAAGCGGTCGTCGAAGCCCAGGTCCTCGATGGTGGGCCAGGACTCGAGGAAGGCCGTGCGCCACCGGCGCAGGGTCTCGGCGTAGTGCTGGCCGAAGGCGTGCACCGAGCGGACCCGCAGGTCGGTGTGCGCCGTGCAGGTGCGCTCGATGGCGTCCACGCTCGGCAGCGCGCCGCCGGGGAAGATGTACTTCTGGATCCAGCCGTAGGTGTTGCGCGTGGACAGGTGGCGGTCGTGCGGCAGCGTGATCGCCTGGACCACGGCGGTCCCTCCCGGTGCCAGCCGGTCGTCGATCGTGCCGAAGTAGGTGGGCCAGAACTCCTCGCCCACGGCCTCGACCATCTCGATCGACACGACGGCGTCGAAGTCACCCTCCACCTCGCGGTAGTCCTGCAGCCGCACCTCGACCCGCTCGGCGACGCCCGCCTCGGCCAGCCGCTTCTCCGCGAGCTGCGCCTGCTCCCGGGACAGGGTGATCGTCACCACCTCCGCGCCGCGCTGGGCCGCACGGATGGCGAGCGTGCCCCACCCGGTGCCGATCTCGAGCACCCGGGTGCCCTCGCCGACGCCCGCCCGATCCAGGGCCGCGTCGGTCTTGCGCAGCTGGGCGTCCTCGAGGGTCTGCTCCTCCCACGGCCGGTTCTCGTCGAAGAGCGCGCAGGAGTAGGAGAGGGAGTCGTCGAGGAAGGCGGCGAACATCTCGTTGGACAGGTCGTAGTGCGCCTCGATGTTGGCCCGCGAGCCGGACAGGGTGTTGCGCGTCGAGCGGGGCAGCGCCTGGTCGGCGAGGCGGCGCAGCTTGCGCAGCGGGCTCGGCATCCCGTCGGACAGCCGGTCGGCGAAGGGGCGCAGCACCGCGGCCAGGTCCTGGCCGGGGGCCGGGCTCCAGTCACCCTCGGTGTAGCCCTCGCCCACGGCGACCTTGTGCCAGGCCCCGAGCCGGGCGTAGAAGCTCTCCGGGTCGTGCATGACGATCGCCGGGCGGTCGGGCCCGGGCGTCGGGGTATGCGCGTCCAGCACCTCGACGTCGACGCGGCGCAGGACGGTGTCCATGACGCGGCGGGCGGCGGCCGCGCGGGCGCGGCCCAGGGCGTCGGTGCGGACGGGGATCGGTGCCGGACCGTTCATCGCACGGCCTCCTTCGGGTGGGTGGGTCGGTCCTGGATCGGGAGCTTGCGCCACAGGCGGATGCCGTGCAGGCGGACGAGCAGGGTCACGAGCTGGGGCATGAGCGCGTGCCGCAGGGAGACCCGCCGCAGCGCGCGGGCGGTGGCCGGCTCCGGCACGCCGTCGGTGACGGCGGTGAGCACGCGCCCGCCGTCCCGGTCCAGGCCCACCCCGACGGAGACCCGGCCTGGCGTGAGGCGCAGGGAGACGGCATACCGCCCGCGGGTGTCGTTGAACGGCGAGACGTAGAACTCCTTGTCCATCGACCCCCGCCCGGTCCCATCCACGTCGAGCAGGTAGGCGTGCCGCTCGCCGTAGGTGTTGTGCACCTCGAAGACGACGGCGCGCAGCCGGTCCGAGGCGTCGAGGCACCAGAAGACGGTGAGCGGGTCGAAGACGTAGCCGAGCACCCGGGCGTTGGCCAGCATGAGCACCCGGTCGGAGGGTTGGAGCACGACCCCCCGGTGCGCCAGGAAGCGCTCCAGGTCGCCGCGGATGCCGTCGCCCAGGCGTCCCTCGTCGAGGTGGTCGGCCGCGTCGAAGCTGCTGAACCAGCGCAGCGGCCGCGGGTGCTGCGGCAGGTCGTCGATGTCGACGAGCCACTGGTAGGCGCGGTAGCGGAAGGAGTGGCGCACCGGACGGTGCCGGGTGTGGGCGACCGTCCCCACGACGAGCGAGGGCACCGGCGGCGGTTCCAGGGCGGCGCCGGTCGTGTCGGGGTCGGGCCTGCTCATGCCGCCCCGTCGAGCACGCGCCCGGAGGCGAGCCGCTCCACCGCCTGGAGCCCGGACCGCGCGCCGTCCTCGTGGAAGCCCCAGCCCAGGTGCGCGCCGGCGAAGGCCAGGCGGGGGCCGCCCGCCTCGCGCAGCCGTGCGGCCGCCTCGATCGCCTCGTGGCTGAAGATCGGGTGGGTGTACTCCCGCTCGGCCAGGACCTGGCCGGGGTCGACCCGGCCCACGTGGTTGAGGGTGACGACGTAGTCGGTGCCGTCGACGGCCTCGGCCGGAAGCCGGTGCAGGTTGTTCATCCAGTAGCTCACCAGCACGCGGTCGTCGCGCGCCCCGCACCCGGTGAGCCGGTAGTTCCAGGAGGCGCGGGCCCGGCGGGCGGTCGGCAGGACCGTGTCGTCGGTATGCAGCACGGTCGGGTTGGTCGAGTAGCGGATGGCCCCGAGGTCCTCCCGCTCGGCGTCGGTGGCGTCTCCCAGCAGCCGCAGCGCGACGTCGGCGTGCGTGGCGAGCACGACCTGGTCGACCGCCTCCACGCCCGGCCGCGCGCCGCCGACGGTGACGTCGACGCCGTCGGCGTGCCGCCGGACGTCGGTCACCGGTGCGCCGGTGCGCACCTGCGCCCCGGCGGCGGCCAGGGCGTCGCGGATCCGCTGCACGTAGACCCGGCTCCCGCCCACGACCGTGCGCCAGGTCGGCGAGCCGCCGATCGTCAGCAGCCCGTGGTGGTCGAGGAACTCGAAGAGGTGGTGCGCCGGGTAGGCCGCGGCGTCGTCGTGCCCCGAGGACCACACGCAGGAGATGAGCGGGATGGCGTAGTGCTGGACGAAGTAGGGGTCGAAGGACTCACGCTCGAGGAACCCGCCCCAGGTGATCGGCTCCGCCTCGCCGCGCCGCGCCGAGGCGAGCTCGGCGACGGCGGCGCGGTGGAAGCGCGGCACCTCGCGCAGCAGCCGCCGGTAGCGCCGGTCCAGGACCCGGGTGGGCTGGGCCAGCAGCCCGGACACACCCTTGGCCCCCGCGAAGGAGAGGCCGCACTCGTCGCAGGTGATCGACATCGACATCTCGGTCTCCTGCGTCGGGACGTCGAGCTCGGCGAAGATCTTCCGCAGCACCGGGTAGGTCCGGTCGTTGTGGACGATGAAGCCGGAGTCGATGCTCAGCTCGTCCCCGCCCGCGGTCCGCACGTCGTGGGTGTCGGCATGGCCGCCGAGGCGCTCGTCGGCCTCCAGCAGCAGCACCCGGTGGGTGCGCCACAGGTGGTATGCCGCGCTCAGGCCGGCGATGCCGGCACCGATGACGGCGGCGGTGGGACGCGGGTCGTGGTTCATGTTCCCTCTCGTGCGACGGGGCCTCGATGACAGATGTACCAGAGAACATTCGTGTGATGACCCACGTGCGGATTGCCTGTGTGTCCAGGACGCGCCCGTCGCCCGCGGGACGAGGCGGGCCGGACGACCCTACCGGGCCGGGGCGGGGACCCTGCGGCGAGCGACGGCGTGCACGCCGAGACCGGCGACGGCCACGGCCACGATGGCGGCGGCCACCCCGACGACGTCGGACCGCGGCTCGCCGGTGAGGCGACCGGCGGAGACCCAGGCGGTGCCCCAGACCACGGCCGCGGCCAGCCCGAGCTGGAAGGGCCGCTGGTCGGTGCGGGACAGCAGCCAGGCGGCGATGGCCGTCACGACGGCCAGCACCGCCACCGTGATCCAGGTGGACAGCGTGCTGTCCGAGTCCACCCCGAGCCCCACTAGCCAGGACGCGATGTTGGCGCAGGTGGCCACGCAGACCCAGCCGAGGTAGAGGCCGAAGGTCGCCGAGACCCAGACGTCGGCGCCCCACCCCTGCCGGGGCAGGCCGCTGGTGCTGCGCAGCACCAGGCCGAGGGAGAGCACGATGCTGAGGATGACGACCACCGAGAGCCACACCCAGCCGGCGAAGACCACGAGCAGCCACAGCCCGTTGAGGGCGATGGCCGCGGCGGCGGGCATCCGGGTGGCCCGGGCCCAGCGCGACTCCGCCACCTGCGGGAGCCACTGCCAGACGACATACCCCGCGAGGCCGACGTAGACGACCGACCAGATCGAGAAGGCCGGGCCCTTGGGCGCGATGAGCGTGGCGCTGTCCGAGAAGAGCCCGCCGCCCTGCGACGCGACACCGCCACCGGCGATCGCGCCGGTGCCGAGGAGCGTCCCGACGACCCAGAGGACGGCGGCGACGCTGACGAGGACCTGCTGGGCCCGGGTCGTCATCGACGTCCCCGGCGGCGGACCACCGCGGTCGCGACGGCCGCGGCCGCGGCGCTGGCCAGGCTGCCCCAGGCGAGGTCGAGCGGCACGACGTCGGCCGGGAAGCCGTCGATGACGGCCAGGCTGGTCAGGTCGTAGGCGGCATAGGCGACCAGCCCGAGCGCGGCGCCCTGGCCGGCCGCGCGCCCGATGCTGCCGGCGGCCACCGCGGGCGCGGTGGCGAAGTGGGTCAGGCCCACGGTGTAGATCCCGTAGAAGGCCGCCGCCGCCGGGACGTTGACCGGGTCGGCCATGAGCGAGCCGAAGCTGGAGGCGTACTTGTCCTTGGCGAGCACGCCCAGCCACAGCGCGTCGAGGGCGCCGAAAGCCACCCCCGTGGCGGCCAGCGACGCCAGCCACCGACCCGCGCCGAGGCGGGAGGGAGGACCGGCGTCGCTCACGGCAGCTCGACGACGGTGGGGCCCGCGTCCTTCTGGTCGCCCCGCCCGGTGACCGTCTTGAGCGTGTCGATGGCGGTGCCGACGAGCGACTCGCCACCCCAGTACATGACGGTGTCGCCGCTCACCTTGAGCACGACGTTGTCCTCGTTCTCCGGGCCGCCCTCCATGAAGGCGTCGGCGCCCGTGGTCCAGAGCGACTCGACCAGGTCGCGGTCCTCGACGACCTGCGCCGTGCCCGCCAGGGACACCCAGGCCTTCATCGAGGAGTAGGCGACGTTGACGTGCGGGTTGGCGCGCACGTCGTCCGCCACCGCGCTGCTGGAGCGCACGAGGAACAGGACGTCACCGTCCTCCTCGTGCACCTGGGTGGTCAGCGGCCGGCTGGTGAGCCGCCCCTCGCCCGAGCTGGAGTCGAGCGTGGTGAGCATGGCGATGTCCATGGTGGACATCACCTCGTGGGCCTTCGCGACCGCGTCCGGGTCGGAGGTGACGGTGGCGGGGTCGGAGGGGCTGGAGTCGTGCTGCTCGGTCATGAGCCGTCCTTTCGTGGAGGTCCTGGCGTCCAAGGTCGTGCACAATGTTTGTTCAGTCTAGGGAGGGGCTCCCGGCCTGTCCTGCGGAGGCCGGGCGCAGCTCCCCACGCACCACGCTCTCACCACCGTGCGTCGGATTCCCGTCCAGCTGTTCCCGCGAGATGTCGACGACGGGGTAGTCCGCCACGTCGACCCCGTCGGGCAGGGTGAACTCTCCCTCGCTGCCGGAGATGACGCCCAGGGTGACCATGCCGCTGACGTCGGGGCGCAGCAGCCAGACCTCGAGGTAGCCGTCCCCCGCGTCCGGCCGCTCGTCCAGCTGCACGCGGAGCCGCTGCACCCCGTCGACCGCGACGACCTCGGCGCCGCCCTCGACGGCACCGCCGGCGTCCGGGAGGTCCTCGAGGGTGGTGTCCGCCACGACCACCCGGTCGTCGTCGGCACCGTCGCCGCCCAGCACCGCCGTGCCCAGCCAGGCCACGAGGGCACCGACCGCCGCGGCGGCCAGCAGGGGCCAGCGGGCCGGTGCCGGGGTGTGTCGACGGCGAGAGGGCCACGGCGTGGCGCCGGGCGGGGGCTCCGCCTCCTCGACGTCGGCGCGGATCCGGTCCCACACGCCGGGCGAGGGCGTGCTCTCGACCGCGCCGGCGCGGCGCAGCAGCGCCTCCGCGCGGTCGTCGTCGGTATGCCGGGGGTCGCGCGGCCGGTCAGCGTTCATCCTGCACCTCCGAGAAGAGTTCGGAGCCGGGCCAGGGTCCGGTTGGTATGGGTCTTGACGGTGCCGAGCGGCAGCTCCAGCCGCTCGGCGATCTCCCGCTGGGTGAGGTCCTCCACGTAGGCGAGCAGGATGATCCGGCGCTGCGGGTCCCCGATGCGCTCCAGCTCCTCGTAGATCGTGAGCAGGTCGGCGGTGTCCGCCTGGGACCAGCCGGCCCCGTCGGCCCCGTCGTGCGGGAGCCCCGTGGGGACCGGCTGCCTTCGCCGCACCCGGAGGTGGTCGGCGATGCGTCGGCGGGTGATGCCGACGAGCCAGGCACCCAGGGAGCCGGCCTGCGGGTCGAAGGTGGTCCGGCCGCGCCAGGCCGACACGAAGACCGCCTGGGTGACGTCGTCCGCGTCGTCCGGGCCCACCGCACGTCGGGAGAGGCCGTGCACGAGGCCGGACCAGCGCCGGTAGGCCCGCTCGAGCGCGTCCTGCTCGCCCCGCACCCAGCCCGCGACGATCCCGTCGTCGTCACCGGCACCGGCACTCATGCCGCAACCCTAGGCGACCCCGCGCGCCCGGGCAGCCCCGTGTCGTTAGGGTCGGCGGCATGCCGACCCCCGTCGCCCCGCGCCTGCACGACCTGCTCCTGCCCCTCGCCGGAGGCCCGCTCCCGGTGCACCTCGTCGCCTGGGACGGCTCGTCCGCGGGCGCCGACCCCGCGACCGCCCCCACCGTGCGCCTCACCTCGCCGCAGGCGCTGCGCCGGCTGCTGTGGTCCCCGGGCGAGCTCGGGGCCGCGCAGGCCTTCGTCACCGGCGAGATCGAGGTCGAGGGTGATCTGGGCGACGCCCTCGGTCAGGTCCGGGACGAGCTGGTGCGACGCTCGCCGAGCCCCAGCGCGGCCGACCGGGCCAAGGCGGTGGCCGGGCTCGGCCTGCTCGCCAAGGACCTCGACCTGCTGGGGGCGCGGCCGGCCCCGCCGACGTCCCAGGCCGTGGTCAAGGGACGCCTGCACAGCCTGGGCCGCGACCGCGCCGCGATCAGCCACCACTACGACCTGTCCAACGCCTTCTACGAGCTCATCCTCGACGAGCAGATGGCCTACTCCTGCGCCTACGTGACCGAGCCGGGGGCGGACCTCACCACCGGTCGGGAGAGCGCGGCATACACGCTGGAGCAGGCGCAGTTCGACAAGCTCGAGCTGGTCTGCACCAAGCTGGGCCTGGACGCCCGGCCGGACCAGCGCTTCGTCGACGTCGGCTGCGGCTGGGGGTCGCTGACCCTGCACGCCGCCCGGGAGCACGGCGCCCGGGTCGTCGCCGTCACCATCAGCCAGGAGCAGCAGGCCTTCGTGCAGCAGCGCGCACAGGAGCAGGGCGTCGCGGACCGCGTCGACGTGCGCCTGCAGGACTACCGCGAGGTGCCCGAGACCGGCTTCGACGCGGTCGCCTCGATCGAGATGGGCGAGCACGTCGGCGACAAGAACTACCGCGCGTATGCCGCGACGCTGCACCGGCTGGCGGCCCCGGGCGCGCACGTGCTCGTCCAGCAGATGAGCCGGCCTGGGAAGAATCCGGGGGGCGGGCCCTTCATCGAGTCGTTCATCGCGCCCGACATGTCCATGCGGCCGGTCGGCGCCACCATCGCCCTGCTCGAGCGCGCCGGGCTGGAGCTGCGTGGCGTGCAGGCGCTGCGCGAGCACTACGCCTGGACGGTGCGGTCCTGGGAGGAGCGGCTGCGGCAGCGCCGCGCCGAGGTGGTGGACCTCGTGGGCGAGGAGGTCACCCGGGTCTGGGAGCTCTACCTCGCGGGCGGCGCCTGGACCTTCGCCGCCGGGCGCATGGGCGTCGACCAGCTGCTGCTGCGCCGCCCCGGGTGAGCGGAGCCGCGACGGCGAGGACCCGCTGGCCGACCTCACCCGACCGGGGAGGCGGTGACGACGAGGTTGTCGCGATAGCTCCCGGCCCGGTCCGACCAGGGGCCGGTGCAGGTGACGAGCCGCAGCAGGGGCGGGCCGTCGCGCTCGAAGAGGTCATCGACGGCCAGCTTCTTCTTCTCGGTCGTGCGTCGGCCGGTGACGGTGTAGGAGGTCCGTGAGCCGTCCTCGTGCTCGACGACGACGGGCATACCCTCTGCCACCTCGGTGAGCCGCAGGAAGGCACCCGGGCCGCCGAGGTCGTCGACGTGCCCGGCGACCACCGCCGAGCCCGCGTCGGCGCCGGGCCGAGGCCCGAAGCGGTACCACCCGGCCCGGTCGGCGTCCTCGGGGATCTCCATGAGGCCGCCCCCGTCCACGCCGACCGCGTCGAGCGGCACGTCGAGGTCGAGGTCGGGGACGAGCAACCGCACCGGGCGCGCGCCCTCGTCTTCCGTGACGCCGGGCACGGAGGCGTCCTGCGCCCGTGGCTGCTCGGCCACGGCGCGCGGGGACGCCGCGGTGGGGACAGGACCCACCGCGGCGCCGGCTGCCGGCGACGCACCCGAGGGTGAGCGGGCCGCAGGGCTGGACGACCCGAAGTCGGCGGCAGCGGGCAGCGGGTCGCGCTGCAGCCCCCAGAGGGCGAGCGCGACGACCGCGAGACTGCTGAGCAGGGCCGCCGCCGCGGCCGGCGAGAACCGGCCGCGGCGGGGCTGGGTCCGGGGCAAGGGTCAGGCAACCTCGCGACGGACCAGGCGGCTGCCGGCGAGCACCGCACCGGCAGCGCCGGCCATGAGCAGGACGGTGAGGACAGGCCCCGAGGTGGCCAGGCCGCCCTGGCCGGAGGGCACGCCGCCCGGGTCGCCGTGCAGGCCGTCGATCGTCTGCACCGCGAGGTCGAGGGTGTCGTCCTCGGCCGAGCCCCAGGCATACACGATGGTGTTGGTGCCCTCGGCGAGGTCGAGGTCGGCCGGGCCGATGACGACGTCCTCCGTGCCCGCGAGGACGACGTCGGCGGAGACCGTGGCGGCATCGAGGTCCAGCACCTGCTCGTCCGGGTTGGTCAGGCCCTCGACGACCGGGCTCCCGTCGGCGCGCACGTCGACGGAGGGGGCGGCCGCGGCGTGCCGCACCGTAAGCCGTGCCTGGCCGGCGTCGAGCATCGAGGTGTCGTTGGCGAAGGCGGACAGCATGGGGGTGCCGTCCTCGGCGAGGTGGGCCGCGAGCGTGACGTTCGCACCCCCGGGCACCTCGACGCCGTCTGCGGAGATCGCCGGCTCGGCGGACTCCGGGTCGTCGCCGTCGGCATACACCGCGATGTCGTAGCTGCCCTCCTCCAGCATCATCGGGTCGGTCAGCGTGCCCGGCTCGAAGTCGGGGATGAGCTCCTCGCCGTCGACGTAGACGTCCACGGTCAGGCCCGGGACGGCGTGCAGGACCGAGACGGTGGCCTCGTGCTCGTCGGCCGTCGCCGGGGCGGCGAGGGCGACGGTGCCGGCACCGGCCACGAGGGCGGCGGCGCTGGTCGCTGTGAACTTCCGCATGAGGGGTGCTCCTTCATCGCAGGTGGGGCGGACCGGTTCCGCCCTCACCACCAACTACGGCCCGGGAGCACCCTGCGGATTCAGTCTTTGTCACACCTCCCTGTGGGGTATGTCTCACGCGGCTTCCGGTTGTCCGCTGCGGTTTCGCGGGGGACACTGGGCATACCTGAGACAAGGATTGGACAAACTCGAGTCCGGTCCGGACGAGCACCAGGAGGGTGACGATGAGTGAGCACCAGGGACAGATGACCGGTACCGAGGGCCAGGAGGTGTCCTGGACCGACCTCGGCAAGGAGATGTGGAACTACCTCACCGGCCAGGGCGCGGCGATCAACTACACCTTCCAGGACATGGCGGTGGAGGTGCCGCGCGACACCGGCCCGGACGCCCCCCGCGCGACGTGGAAGCTGGACGGCACGCTGCGGATCACCACCGAGGACCGCGAGCACGGCGAGGGCTGAGCACCCCGTGACGCCGCAGCTGCACATCGACGCCGACCTGCGCCTGAGCATCGCCGTGCCGGCCACCTCCGACGCTGCGGCCGAGGAGGTGACGGCGACCGTCCGCGGGACGGGCACCGAGCTCGAGGTCCACCTCGACCAGCTCGCGGCCATGCCGATCGGCCTGGGTCGTCGTGCCCTGGCCGACCTCGCGTCCGACGTGGGCGCGGCGGCCGCGGACGCGGGGCTGACGATCGTGGTCACCGGACCGGACGGGCCGGTCGTGGCGCTGGGTCAGGTCCGGTCCCGGTTGCTGGACCGTGCCGTCACCGGCTCGCGTCACGTCGAGGTCCGGGACCGACGCGGTGCCCTGCGCATGCTGCGCCGGTCCCGCTCGTCGGGTCCCTCGCTCGCCGACCTGGCCCCGCCGAGCACCCCGTGGCCCGTCCTCCCCACGGTGGCGCGGCTTCGCCCGCGGCGGGTCACCACGACGCACGACCCGCTCGGCGGCGGCGAGCCACGGCTGGTCTACTACCCGGCCCCGGGTCCGGAGCAGGGTGCCCCGCGGCTCGTCGCACGGCTCCGGCGCGGCACCACCACCCTCGGCTCGGACGAGGGGTGCGACGTCGTCGTCGCCGGGCTGGACCCGCTGCACGCGGAGATCCGGCGCGACCCCGCCGACGACGAGTACCTCCTGCACGCCGCGGCGGGCTCCTCGGCCACCGTCGGCGGCGAGCCGGCGCACGACGGGATCGTGCTGCGCACCGGCGCGACCGTCACGTGCGGCGACCAGACCTTCGTCTACATGCGCGAGGAGTATGCCGACCACGGCCGCCCCTACGGCGGCCGGGAGGGCGGCGAGTTCAGCCGCCAGCGCCCGCAGCCCAACCCGCGCCGCTACGAGCGCTGAGCGGGCTGCTCCCTGCCGCCGGCACGGCGGCCCCCCAGCCCCAGCCCCACCGGGCGTCGCGGACCGTGAGCGCGGGGCTCGCGGTCCCGACGCCCGGTGGTCAGACCGAGAAGCCGCGCAGGAGTGCCGCGGTGCCCTCGAGGTGGTCCCGCATCGCCTCCCGTGCCGCCTCGGGGCGGCCGGCCAGCACGGCGGTGACGACGGCCTCGTGCTGCCGGGTGGAGTGCGCGAGGTTCGGCGGGAGGAGCGGGATGCGGTCCAGCAGCGCGTTCGTCCGGTCCCGCACGTCGGCGACGACCCCGGCGAGGCTGGGCGATCCGCTCAGTTCGGCGAGCGTCAGGTGCAGCCTCGCGTCGAACGGGCGGTACTGCTCCACCCCGGCCCGCGCGCAGTCCCGCGCCGCCGCCCGCAGCGCCTCCCGCTGCTCGTCGGTCAGCGTGCGGGAAGCGGCGAGCGCCGCGGCGGCCGGCTCCACGATGGCGCGCAGGGTCAGCAGGTCCTCCACCTCCGCCGCGTCGAGCCCGCGGCCGACCCCGGGGGTCGGCACCGACCCCGAGACGTAGGTCCCGCCGTAGCGGCCGCGGCGCACGCTGACGTAGCCCGCCGCCCGCAGCTCGCCGATGACCTCCCGCAGCGTGGTCCGCGAGACCTGCAGCGAGGCCGCGAGCTCGCGCTCGGCCGGCAGCTTGGACCCGGGAGGGAAGGTCCCGAGGCGCAGCAGCCGGAGCACCCGCTCCATCGTCTCCTCGAAGGCGTTGCCGCGGCGGACCGGCACCACCCGTGGATCGCGACCGTGCTGCATACCCGACACCGTAGGCCCTCCCCGGACCCTTGACGGGGCGCGGCAACCGCGCCAGACTCGGTCCGGATGCTCAATGGACTACTACTGATCCATTGACGAGGAAGGACGACATGGCGCGCAGGGTCGACTACCAGAACGTCGCGGACGACTACCACCAGCACCGGCAGCTCAAGAAGGGCGCGGCGGGCTGGGTGCTGCTCGCCGGGCTCGGCGTCAGCTACGTCATCTCCGGCGACTTCGCGGGCTGGAACTTCGGCCTTGACGAGGGCGGCTGGGGCGGCCTGCTCATCGCCACCGTGCTCATGGCCGTGATGTACACCTGCATGGTCCTCGGCCTGGCCGAGATGTCCTCGACCCTGCCGACCGCCGGCGCCGGCTACGGCTTCGCCCGGCGCGCGCTGGGTCCGCTCGGCGGCTACGCGACCGGCGTCGCGGTGCTCATCGAGTATGCCGTCGCCCCGGCCGCGATCGCGGTCTTCATCGGCGGCTACGTCGAGGCGCTCGGCCTGTTCGGTCTGACGAACTCCTGGCCGGTCTACCTCGTGGCCTACCTCATCTTCATCGGGCTGCACATCTGGGGCGTCGGCGAGGCCCTGAAGGTGATGTTCGCCATCACCGCGGTCGCCGTGGTCGCGCTCCTCGCCACCGTCGTGGGGCTGCTGCCGCACTTCCGGGTCGACAACCTCTTCGACATCGCCGCCACCGACGCCGCGGGCGCCAGCGGCTTCCTCCCCTTCGGCTTCGCCGGCGCGCTCGCCGCCCTCGTCTACGGCATCTGGTTCTTCCTCGCCGTCGAGGGCGTGCCCCTGGCCGCCGAGGAGACGGCCGATCCCAAGCGCGACATGCCCCGCGGGATCATCGTCGCGATGGGCGTGCTGCTCGTCTTCGCCGCCTTCATGCTGCTGCTCGTCCCCGGCTCGGCCGGGGCCGAGACGGTGCGGGTCTCGGACAACCCGCTCCCACTGGCGCTGCGGACGGCGCTGGGCGAGGCCTCCTGGATCGCGGGCTTCGTCAACTACGCGGGCCTGGCCGGGCTGGTCGCGAGCTTCTTCTCGATCATCTACGCCTACTCGCGCCAGCTCTTCGCCCTCTCCCGGGCGGGCTACCTGCCGCGGGTGCTCTCGCTCACCGGCAGCCGGAAGACGCCGTGGGTGGCGCTCGTCGTGCCGGGCACCATCGGCTTCCTGCTCGCGGCGCTCACGCAGAACGGCGCCCTGCTCATCAACATCGCCGTCTTCGGCGCGACCGTCTCCTACGTCCTGCTCAACCTGTCGCACATCGCGCTGCGGCGCCGCGAGCCCGACCTGGAGCGCGGCTACCGCACCCCCGGTGGCGTGGTGACGACCGGCATCGCCCTGACGCTGAGCGTGGTCGCCGTGATCGCCACCTTCTTCGTCGACCGCACGGCCGCGGGCATCACCGCCGCGGTCTTCGTGGCCTTCGTCGCCTACTTCTGGTTCTACAGCCGCCACCACCTCGTCTCCTCCGCCCCGGAGGAGGAGTTCGACCAGATCACCGAGGCCGAAGGGGGCCTGCGATGACCCACCCGCGCAGCGAGCGGATGCTCACCGTCGACCAGCTCCGGGCGGGGGTGGCCGACGAGAGCATCGAGACCGTCGTCGTCGCCTTCACCGACATGCAGGGCCGGCTCCAGGGCAAGTACCTCCACGCCGCCTACTTCGTCGAGCACGCGCTCGGGCACGGCGTCGAGGGGTGCAACTACCTGCTCGCCGTCGACACCGAGATGAACACCGTCGACGGCTACGCCATCTCCTCCTGGGAGGCCGGCTACGGCGACATGGAGTTCACCCTCGACCTCGACACCATCCGCTGGGTCCCGTGGCTCGAGCGCACGGTGATGATCCAGTGCGACCTCGCCCTCACCGACGGCTCGCCGGTGCCCATGTCGCCGCGCTCGATGCTCGCCGCGCAGGTCGAGCGGGCCGCCGGCCACGGGTGGTCGGCGGTCGCCGGGACCGAGCTGGAGTTCGTCGTCTACCGCGACTCCTTCGAGGAGGCCTGGACCAAGGGGTATACCGGTCTCACCCCCGCGAACCAGTACAACGTCGACTACTCGATCGTCGGCTCCGGCCGGGTCGAGCCGCTGCTGCGCCGGATCCGCGCGGACATGTGGCGGGCCGGCATGACGGTCGAGTCGGCCAAGGGCGAGTGCAACTTCGGCCAGCACGAGATCGGCTTCCTCTTCGACGACGTCGTCACCACCTGCGACAACCACAGCGTCTACAAGACCGGCGCCAAGATGATCGCCGCGGACCTGGGCCAGTCGCTGACCTTCATGGCCAAGCCCAACGAGCGGGAGGGCAACTCCTGCCACATCCACCTCTCGCTGCGCGGCCTGGACGGGTCGACGGTCTTCTGGGCGGACGGCGAGCGCACGCCCCTCTACGACCACTTCATCGCCGGGGTGCTCGCGACGATGCGCGAGTTCACCCTCTTCTACGCGCCCAACATCAACTCCTACAAGCGCTTCGCGCAGGGCTCCTTCGCCCCGACCGCGGTCGCCTGGGGCCAGGACAACCGGACCTGCTCGGTGCGCACCGTCGGCGAGGGCTCGTCGGCGCGGATGGAGAACCGGGTGCCCGGCGGCGACTGCAACCCCTACCTCGCGGTGGCCGCGATGATGGCCGGCGGCCTGCACGGGATCGAGAACGAGCTCGAGCTGGAGCCGATGATGACCGGCAACGCCTACGAGTCCGACGCCCCGCTCGTGCCGCACACGCTGCGGGAGGCGCGCGACCTCTTCGCCGCCTCCGAGGTGGCGCGGGAGGCCTTCGGGCAGGACGTCGTCGACCACTACGTCAACATGGCCGACGTCGAGATCACCGCCTTCGACGCGGCGGTGACCGACTGGGAGCTGCGGCGGGGGTTCGAGCGTCTGTGAGCCGACCACGGATCGGGCTGACCACCTACTACAAGGAGGCCGCCTGGGGTGTCTGGCGACGCCCGGCGGCGATCGTCCCCGCCGCCTACGTCGAGGGGGTCGCCTCGGCCGGGGGCACGCCCGTGCTGCTTCCGCCGGTCGGGTCCGACCCCTCGGTGCTGGACGTCCTCGACGCGCTGGTGCTCGTCGGCGGGGCGGACGTCGACGCGGCGCAGTATGCCGCCGCCCCCCACCCGAGCACCGCGCCCGAGCCGGTGCGCGACGCCCCCGAGCTGGCGCTGGCGCGGGCCGCGCTGGAGCGGGGCCTGCCGCTGCTCGCGATCTGCCGCGGGGTGCAGGTGCTCAACGTCGCGCTCGGGGGGACGCTCGAGCAGCACCTGCCCGAGCGGCTGGGGCACACGGCATACCAGCCGAGCCCGGGGGTCTTCGGCGAGGTGACCTTCCGCACCGAGCCGGGCTCGCGGATCGCCGCGGTGCTCGGCGAGGAGGCGGTCTCGCCGTGCTACCACCACCAGGGCGTCGGTGGGGTCGCCGACGGGCTCGTCGTCACCGCCCGCTCCGCCGACGGGGTGATCCAGGCGCTGGAGCCCGCCGACGGCCCCGGCTGGGCGATCGGCGTGCAGTTCCACCCCGAGGAGAACCCTGCCGACCGCCGGCTCTTCCACGCCCTCGTGGCCCAGGCCACCGATCCCGCACGCGACCCGAGGAGATCCTGAGCAGATGAGCACGACCGACGTCATCGACCCGGCGACCGAGGAGGTCATCACCTCCCTCGAGCTCGCCGACGTGGACGAGACCGACCGGGCGGTCGAGACCGCCCACCGCGCGTTCGCGACCTGGCGCACGGTCTCCCCCGCCGACCGGGCCCGGCTGCTGCGCCGCTTCGCCGCCGTGGTCGACGAGCACGTCGAGGAGCTGGCGCGGCTGGAGGTGCGCAACGCCGGGCATACCCTCGGCAACGCACGGTGGGAGGCCGGCAACGTCCGGGACGTGCTCAACTACTACTCCGGCGCGCCCGAGCGCCCGGCCGGCGACACCATCCCCGTGGACGGCGGCGTCGCCATGACGTATGCCGAGCCGCTGGGCGTCGTCGCGGTGATCGTGCCGTGGAACTTCCCCATGCCCATCGCCGGCTGGGCGATCGGCCCGGCGCTGGCCGCCGGCAACACCGTGGTCCTCAAGCCCGCCGAGCTCACCCCGCTCACCGCGCTGCGGCTGGCCGAGCTGGCCCTGGAGGCGGGCCTACCGGAGGGCGTCCTGCAGGTGCTGCCGGGGCGGGGGTCGGTCGTCGGCGCGCGCTTCGTCACGCACCCGCTCGTCCGCAAGGTCGTCTTCACCGGGTCCACGGCCGTCGGCAAGCAGGTCATGGCCGGCTGCGCCGAGCAGGTGAAGCGGGTGACGCTGGAGCTGGGCGGCAAGAACGCCAGCATCGTCTTCGCCGACGCCGACCTGGACGTCGCGGCCGCGGCGGCACCCGGCGGCGCCTTCGACAACGCGGGGCAGGACTGCTGCGCCCGCTCCCGGCTGCTCGTCCAGGAGGACGTGCTCGACGACTTCCTCGGGCGGCTGGAGCCGGCGGTGCGCGGCTTCGTCTGCGGGGACCCCGGCGACGAGGGCAGCGGGATGGGCCCGCTCATCTCCGCCGGTCAGCGCGAGGTCGTGGCCGGCTACGTCGGCGACGCGGAGGTGCTCATCCAGGGCGAGGCGCCGCAGGGGCCGGGCTTCTGGCACCCCCCGACCGTGCTCCGCACCCGGTCCGAGAGCGACCCGGCCTTCACCGAGGAGATCTTCGGGCCGGTGATCTCGGTGCTGCCCTTCCGGGACGAGGCGGACGCGCTGCGCATCGCCAACGACACGGCATACGGGCTGTCCGGCTCGATCTGGACCCGCGACGTGGGGCGGGCGCTGCGCGTGGCGCGCGGGCTGGAGGCCGGCAACCTCGCCGTCAACAGCCACAGCTCGGTGCGCTACAACACCCCGTTCGGCGGCGTCAAGGCCTCCGGGCTCGGGCGTGAGCTGGGCCCGCACGCGCTGGACGCCTTCACCGACACCAAGACCATCTTCATCGCCACCACCGACTGAGACGAGAGGACCGCCATGAGCCACCCCGGAAAGATCGACCTGACCCAGCGGCTCGCCGGCCGCGTCGCCGTGGTGACCGGCGGCGCCAGCGGCATCGGCCTGGCCAGCGCCCGCCGCCTCGCCGCCGAGGGCGCCACCGTGGTGCTCGCCGACATCTGCGAGCAGAGCGCGGGCGAGGCCTTGGCGCAGGAGCTCGGCGGCCTCTTCGTCCGCACCGATGTCACCGACCCCGACGAGGTCGAGCGCCTCTTCGCCACGGCCAAGCAGGCCTACGGCAGCGTGGACGTCGCCTTCAACAACGCCGGGATCTCCCCGCCGGAGGACGACTCCATCCTCGAGACCGGGCTGGAGGCCTGGCGCCGGGTGCAGGAGGTCAACCTCACCAGCGTCTACCTGTGCTGCAAGGCGGCGCTGCCCTACATGCTCGAGCAGCGGCGTGGGTCGATCATCAACACCGCCTCCTTCGTGGCGGTGATGGGCGCGGCGACCTCGCAGATCAGCTACTCGGCCTCCAAGGGCGGCGTGCTGTCCATGACGCGGGAGCTGGGGGTCCAGTTCGCCCGGTCGGGCGTGCGGGTCAACGCGCTTTGCCCCGGCCCGGTCAACACCCCGCTGCTGCAGGAGCTCTTCGCCTCCGACCCGGAGCGGGCCCAGCGCCGGCTGGTCCACGTGCCGATGGGCCGCTTCGGCGAGCCCGCGGAGATGGCCGCCGCGGTGGCCTTCCTGGCCAGCGACGACAGCTCGTTCATGACCGCGGCGGAGTTCCTCGTCGACGGTGGCATCAGCTCGGCCTACGTGACCCCCCTGGACGCCTGACCCCGGCCTACGTGACCCCTGGACGTCTGAGCC
The DNA here is from genome assembly GCF_001685415.1 of Serinicoccus hydrothermalis. Taxonomy (NCBI): domain Bacteria; kingdom Bacillati; phylum Actinomycetota; class Actinomycetes; order Micrococcales; family Ornithinimicrobiaceae; genus Serinicoccus; species Serinicoccus hydrothermalis. Next base: position 1,934,064 of record NZ_CP014989.1, read on the forward strand.
CACTCTCCCCCGAATTCGACCTCTGGAAACGTCGCCATGGCGAACATTTCAGAGGTCGAATTCGGACAGAAACTGGCGGAGAGCTGGCCCGTTCCGGCAGAAACTGGCGGAGGAGCTGGCCCGCTGGGCTCAGGAGCCGGGCCGTGCCCCGAGCTGGGCTCAGGGGTCGGCGCGCACCCGGAGGGTGTCGGCGAAGCCGTCGACGGCCTGTCCCTCGGCCTGGCTGACGAAGCCGTAGTCGCCTTCCGCCGAGGGCGCCGGGAAGGTGATGAAGGTCCGCGGTGGGACGTCGACGTCGAAGTCGGGCGAGGTGATGGTCGCGGCGGTGTCGCTGCTGTTGTAGACCGTCACCGCCTGCCCCGGACGCACCGTGCCGGGCACGTGGAAGCGCTCGTCGTCGATGAGGATGCTGACCGAGAGCTCGCCGTGGTCGTGCCCGATCATCTCGGCGGCCGAGGAGTCGGCTGTGGGCGGCTCCGCTGCCGGGCGGTCCTCCGTCCGCGGTATGTCGTCGGTCTGGGCGGTCGAGGATCCCTGCTCGGTGGGCCCCTCCACCTCTGCGGGCGGGACGGCACTCACCGGTGCGCCGGTGGCCGGTGCGGGTGCCGGCGAGGCGGCCAGCGCCACGGACACCGTGAGGGTCAGGGCCATCAGCGCGACCTCGACGACCCCCAGGCGGACGAAGGTCCACGGACGACCGGCCTCGAGCGCCGGGATGGTAGCCCGCCGGTGCTGCCACCCGATGAGGCCGAGGACCACCACCAGCGCGACCTTCACGGCCAGCAGATGGACCCAGCCCTCGCCCAGCCACGACCACGACAGGGCACCGGCCACGACGAGGGCCGCGACCACCCCCGACAGCAGGAGCAGGGCGAGGCAGGCCAGGGCCAGACCGCTGAACCGGCGCACGGCGTGGGCGCTCTCGCCCCCCCCCCCGGCCCTTACAGCAGCAGCGCCGCCAGGCCCCCCACCCAGAGGGTCGCCGAGACGACGTGCGCCGAGAGCGTGATCACGGCGGCGACATGGCTGCCGGCTGCCGCGGAGTGGCCGGCCAGGACGCCCGGGACGACCACGGCGCACAGCGCCAGCACCAGCAGAAGGGAGGACGCGGTCCGGAGCCCCGCGACCGGTCGTCGGGCCAGCACGCTGCTGCCGGCGGCCACGACGACCAGCGGGACAGCGACCCAGAGGGTGGCCCTGCCCACCGGCAGCTCGAGGGCCAGCCCGACCACCCCCGCCACCGACAGCTGCGACACCGGGACGCCCAGGATGGTGCTCGCGGTCAGCACCAGGCCGGCCAGCTCGGCGACCAGCCACACCGCAGCGGTCCAGGCGGTGCCGCGCAGGGCCCGGACCGTCCCTGCGGAGGAGGGCGGCGCGAGCAGCGCCGCGAAGACCAGCTGGCCCACCGTCAGGACGGCCAGCAGGCGCGCGGCCAGACTCGCCGGCAGGCCCCAGCCGGTGACGGGCCCCGCGTCGGGCAGACCCCCCGGCGACGGGACGGGGGCGCCGCCACCCACGAGCAACGCCGCGACCAGCACGGCGGTCAGCACGCCGCAGGCGGCGACGACGGTGACGGGAAGGCGCGCGGAGGAGGGCCGACCTAGCGCGGCCGAGGAGAATGCTGCCTCCTCGGTGCCCTCAGAAATGCCCCCGTCCCTCTCGGAGGTGTCTTTCTGCTCCGGGGGCGAGATGCCCACCGGTCAGGCCTCACGGGCGAAGACGATGACGTTGTCGTTGTAGTGGCCGGTGCTCTCCGAGATCGTGCCGGCGCAGGTGATGACCCGCAGCTCAGGTCCGGGGGTGTTCCCGTAGACCTGCGCGGTGGGAAAGGCGTTCTTGGGGAACTGCTGCAGGTCGTAGACCTCGAAGGTGGCCTCGCTGCCGTCGGCCCGGGTGACCTCGACGGTGTCGCCGACGCTGAGCGCGGCGAGGTCGAAGAAGACGGAGGGCCCACGCCCGATGCTGCTGACGTGGCCGAGGATGACGGCCGGGCCGTCCTCGCCGGGTCGGGGAGAACCGTCGTACCACGCGGCGGTGTCGAAGTCGTCGCCCTCCGGGACGGCCAGGGCCCCCTCGTCGTCCAGGCCGAGGTGCAGCAGGTCGGAGGTCACGCCGATCGCGGGGATGTTCACCGAGACCGGCTCCTCCACCGGTGCGGGCTCCTCGACCGGGATCGCCTCGTCGTCGGCGGTCTCCTCCGTGGAAGATCCCGCCGAGTCCTCGCTGTCGCCGTCCTCGGGAGCCTGCGTCTCCGCAGCTGCGGACGGGACCGGTGCCGGCAGGGCCGTGCTCTCCCCGACGTCGCGGCTCGCCGTCGCGCTGTCGGCCAGGGTGGGCGGGGTGGGGGTGGCCTCCGGTCCGGACAGGCCCACTGCCATGGCGGTGCCGCCACCCAGGACCAGCGCCAGCCCGAGGGCCGTGCGCAGGACGGGACCGCGACGTCGGGCAGCACGAGGCGTGCTCGGCTGCCCGACGTCCTCGGTCATCGAGAGAGCTCGATCAGCTCTGCTCGGCGCTGCGGCGACGCATGAGGATCAGCGCGCCACCCACCAGGACGACACCGCCGGTCGCGGCGAGCGCCAGGTTCTGACCGCCGAGGCTCGCCTCACCGGTGCCGACACCGCCTCCGGGGGTCTCGCCCATCTGGGAGACCTGGGCCACGCCGCACAGGGCCGGGTCGGTCGCCTCACCGGGCAGCGACGGGTCCAGGTCGGACGCGCCACGGTCACCCTCGTCGTAGGCACCGCTGCCGTCGTAGTCGACACCGTGCACGACCACCACGGCCTCGCCGTCCGCGAGCGCGTCGGCCGTCTCCTGGTCGACCTCCACGTCGGCGCGGGAGTAGCTGACGTCGTCACCCACACCGAAGCGGTCGACGGCCAGGCCGGAGTCCGGGCTGGTGTCACCCTCGGTGGTCAGCGACACCTTGATGCCACCGTAGGCGGGGACACCCTCGGTGGTGGTGAGGAAGCCGCTGCCGTCGGCGTCGTCCTCCGCGGTCGGGCACATGTTGCGGGCGTCCTCGGCGTCGTGGATGTGCGCGGCGTGCGGCGCATCCGCCAGCAGGCCCTGGTAGGCCAGCGTGAAGTGCAGGGTGGTGCCGTCCATCTCGATCATGGCCGAGCCGGAGCCGGGGGCACCGTTCAGCGGGACCGGCTGGAGGTCGGCCATCGACTCACCGGTGGCCGCCAGCGCGGGGGCGCCGGCCAGCATCAGCGCTGCCACGCCAGCGGCGGGGCAGCGAGGTACTTGCGAGAAATTCTCATGGAGAAAGCCCTTCTGATCGGACCTGCAGCACGCAATCCCAATACGCCTCGACAGGCAGGTATCCCAGGGACCTGGGACGACGAGCAAGTTAACCGCTCGCGAGCAGGAATGCACACCGAAACGCCCCCGAAACACGGGAGGACCGGAATTCTCCGCGCCAACACTCAGGATTCAGCACAGAATTTCACCTCCCGCGACGTTACACAACTCGCGAGTAACAGGAAATCTCGGGACGACTTTCCCTTCACGTCAGGGGCGGCCACGGAATGCTGCACCAGCGGGGTCCTCCGTAGGATCACCCCATGGCCGAGGGGCACGCCGTCCACGGGATGGCCGGGCGCGTGCGCCGGCTCGTGGGGCAACCCGGCCGGTCCAGCGGGCCGGTCAGCGACGTCTTCGACCCCGGCCTGCTCGACGGCCTCGCGGTCGCGGACGCGGAGGCGCACGGCAAGCACCTCCTCGTCCACCTCGACGGCACCTCGCGCTCGGGCCACTTCCATCTCGGTATGCACGGCCGCGTCTCGGTACGACACCACCGCCGGGCGCTGGGGGCCGACGGGCTGCCCCGCTCGCACCCGCCGGTGCCCGACGGGCTGGCATGGCGCCTGCTCACCGGGTCCTTCCTGCTCGAGGTCACCCGCCCGACCATCTGCGAGCTGCTGGACCCGGAGGGCGTGGCGAGGCTGCACGCACGGCTCGGTCCGGACCCGCTCCGCGAGGACGCCGACCCCGAGACCGCCGTAGCGCGACTGCACCGCTCGCGCCGCCCGATCGGGCTGCTGCTGCTCGACCAGTCCGTCGTGTCGGGCATCGGCAACGTCTACCGTGCCGAGCTGCTCTGGCGGGCGCGGATCGACCCGCACTCGCCAGGGAACGCTGTGCCCGTCGAGGCGCTGCGGGCGCTGTGGCAGGACGCCATCGACCTCATGGGCATCGGCCTGGGTGCCGGGTGGATCGTCACCCACCCCGACCAGTTCCGCTCCGCCCGGGACCTGCTGGTGCGGGGCGAGGTGGTCCCCCGCTGGCCCAAGAGGTATGCCGTCTACCTCCGCCGCGGCCGCCCGTGCCCACGGTGCGGGCTGACCGTGGTCGTCGAGCGGATGGGGCTGCAGACCGCCTACTGGTGCCCCGGGTGCCAGGTGCTCCACGCCTGAGACCGCCGGACGCGACCCGGATGGCCGGTCCCGCGGCGGCAGGTGTACGAATGCAGGGACGGTGCTCCGCGCCGCCGCGCGATCGACGATCGACCTCTGGAGGCACCTGTGCACCGTGACGCCGTCTCGACCGCGGAAGGCTACGCCGACGGCACCCTCACCCCGCCCGAGGTCGTCGCCGAGATCCAGGCGGTCATCGACGAGCGCGAGCCCGAGCTCAACGCGCTGTGGGTCCGTGACGACGTCGGCGGGACCCTGGAGCAGGCCCGGGCCTCCGCGCGACGGTGGGAGGAGAGGCGCCCGCTCAGCCCGCTCGACGGCGTGACGGTGACCCTCAAGGAGAACGTCGCCCGCGCCGGTGTCCCCATGTCGATGGGATGCGCCGGGGTCGAGCCGGTCGTGCCGCAGACCGACTCGCCGGTCGCCCGCCGCTGCCGCGAGGCCGGCCTCGTCGTGCTCGGCTCCACCGTCATGCCGGACTGGGGCATGCTCTCCTCCGGCGTCTCCAGCCGCCACGGCATCACCCGTTCGCCGTTGAACCCGGCCTGGACGACCGGGGGCTCGAGCTCCGGCGCGGGGGCCGCGGCGGCCGGCGGCTACGGGCCGCTGCACGTCGGCACCGACATCGGCGGGTCGATCCGGCTGCCGGGCACCTGGCTGGGGCTGGCGACGCTCAAGCCGAGCGCGGGCCGCATACCCCTGCATGCGCCGTATCTCGGTCGGGCCGCGGGACCGATGGCGCGCACCGCACGCGACTGCGCGCTCCTTATGGGCGTCCTCGCCGGGCCGGACCCGGTGGACTGGACCTCGCTGCCGGCGCAGGAGGTCGCCTGGGACGACCTCGACCTCGAGGTCGAGGGGCTGCGGGTCGCCCTGTGGACCGAGGCGGGATACGGCGTGGAGCCCGAGCCCGAGATCGTCGCGACGGTCGAGGACGCGGCGCTGCGGCTGGAGCGCGCGGGTGCGCGGGTCGAGCGGATCGGCCCATGGCTCACCCAGGACCAGCTCGACGGCGTCGACCGCTTCTGGCAGGCCCGCTCCTGGGCCGACTACGCCCGGCTCGCTCCGGAGCAGCAGGCGCGGGTGCTGCCCTACATCGTGGAGTGGGTGTCGCGGGCCAGGGACCTGTCGGGCACCGAGGTCATGGACGCCTACCACGCCTTCGCGCAGGTCCAGTCGCGGACGACGGCGTCCTGGGCCGCCGCCGGCGACCCCGACGTGCTCCTGTCCCCCGTGGCGCCCGGCGTGGCCTTCCCGGCCGAGCAGCCGATGCCCTACCCGGAGGACGGCAGGGGTCTGTGGCACATCAACTTCGCCATGCCGTGGAACATGACCGGCCAGCCCGCCGGGACCGCCGACGCGGGTCGCACCGCCGACGGCCGGCCGATCGGGGTCCAGGTCGTCGGCCGCCCGTTCGACGACCTCGGGACGCTGCGGGTGATGCATGCGCTCGCGGCGTCCTGACGCGACGTCACCGGCCTCCCCCACAACAGGACGGGACGTGCTGCTGGTCCTAGGGTGAGGAGCATGTCCACGTCTCCCGATGTCGTCGTCGTCGGGGCCGGGCTGGCCGGCCTCACGTGTGCCCGCACGCTGCAGGAGGCCGGGGTCGAGGTGCGGGTGCTCGAGGCCGCCGACGCCGTGGGTGGCCGGGTGCGCACCGACGAGGTCGACGGCTTCCTGCTCGACCGCGGCTTCCAGCTGCTCAACCCGGCCTACCCGATGCTCCAGGCGCACGTCGACCTCGCGTCACTGCGGCTGCAGCCGTTCCGGGCGGGCCTGGCCGCCAAGTCCGACCGCTCCGACACCCTCCTCGTCATGGCCGACCCCCGGCGCGAGCCGCAGCTCATCGGCCAGACCATGCGCTCGGGCAAGCTGCACCCCTCGAGCCTGGCCCTGCTGGCCCGGTGGGCCGCCCCCGCCCTCCGCGCCGACTGGGCCATGCCGAGCGGGCGCCGGGACGTCTCGCGCCGGCAGTCGATGGACGCCGCCGGCCTGCACGGCCCCTTGCGCCGGGTGGTCGACACCTTCCTCAGCGGCGTGCTCCTCGAGGACGACGGCAGCACCTCGACCGCCTTCACCCTCATGCTCACCCGCATGTTCGCGCTGGGCCGGCCGGCGCTGCCCGAGAAGGGCATGCAGGCGCTCCCGGAGCAGCTCGCGGCGGGCCTGCACACCCCCGTCGAGCTCGGCACCGAGGTCACCTCGGTCGGGCCGGGCAGCGTCCGCACCGCCGGGGGCGAGGAGATCATCCCGGAGCTGGTCGTGGTCGCCACCGGCGCCGAGGCCGCCGCGGGGCTCACCGGCCACGAGGCACCGGCCGGCAAGGGCGTGACCACCCACTGGTTCGCGGTGCCCGAGGCGCCCATGGACCAGGCCCTGCTCGTCATCGACCAGCGCGAGACCCGCGGGCCGGTGGTCAACACCGCCGTCATGAGCAACGCCGCACCCTCCTACGCCCCGCCCGGCCGGCACCTGGTGCAGGCCAGCAGCCTGCTCCGGGCAGGCCGGGAGCCGGTCGAGGACCGCACGGTGCTGAGCCAGCTCAGCGGGATCTACGGCGTGCCGACCCGCGACTGGGAGCTGCTGCGCCGCGACGACATCCCGTATGCCCTGCCCGCCCAGCCGGCGCCGTTCCAGGAGCGCACCGCGCTCGAGGTCGAGCCCGGTCTCATCCTCGCCGGCGACCACCTGGACACCGGCTCCATCCAGGGGGCGATGGTCAGCGGGCAGCGGGCCGCCGAGGGCTACCTGCGGCGCCGCTCCGTCTGACCCAGGGCCTGGAGGGACGGCCGGGGCGTCCGGTCAGGACCTGCCGGCCCCCACCCCAAGCGGTATGCCGTGGCCGCGCGGCAGCAGCGGGTCGTCGAACCCCGGCTGGTCCGGGTGGTGGGCGCGCACGTCGGCCATGGAGCGCGGCAGGTCGAAGGGCAGCCGGCCCCGCGCCTCGCCCTGCAGCGCCCGGGCCAGCGCGGGGCCGCCGGAGCCGAAGCTCGCGACGACCACGTCGGCCGCGTCGAGGACCGGCCCGAGCACCGCGGGGCGGTCGAGGGTGACGTCCACGACGAGGGGGCAGTGCTCCCGCAGGCGGGCCAGCCGCACCGGGAGGCCCGGCGGGAAGTCCAGCGAGCCCTGGTGGAACCACGCCTCGAGGAAGAGGTCCGAGCGGGGTTCGTGCGGCGCCGCGAGCCGGACCACGGCCAGGTCCGCGTCCTCGGGCCGGTCCACGACGGTGCCGAGGGCCTCAGCGGCCTCGCGCGACATGCCCTCGACGTAGACCCGGCGGTCGGCGCCGGAGAGCGGGAGCAGCCCGCCCTCGTCGGCGAGCACGGTCACCGAGGCCGCCTGCGCGTCCAGCCCGGCCGCGACGACCTCCGCCCGGCCCACGGTCCGCTCGGCGGCGTCCTCGTCGACGAAGGGGTCGTCGAAGAGCCCGAGCCGCATCTTCACGAGCAGCAGCCGCCGGGCCGAGGCGTCGATCCGCTCCTCGCTCACCCGTCCCGACCGGACCAGCCCGGCCAGGACCTCGACGCACTCCTCGCCGCCGAACTGGTCGCACCCGGCCGCCAGCAGCAGCTCCATCCGACCGGCGGGGTCGAGGTGCTCCACGCCCCACGCCCGCGCCGGGAGCACCTGGTCGCCCACGTGGTTGTCGTTGACCAGCTCCCAGTCGGTGAGCACGACCCCGTCGTAGCCCAGCTCCTCGCGCAGCAGCCCGGTGACGATGCGCTCGTTGAAGCCGAAGCCCACCTCCGGCACCGTCTCGCCGTCGAGGTCGAGCCCGACGGGCATGCCGTAGTAGGGCATGATCGCCGCCGTGCCCGCCGCGACCGCCGCCCGAAAGGGCGCGAGGTGCTCGGCGAACCGCCCGCCGGGGTAGACCTGCTCCCGGCCGTAGGGGAAGTGGGCGTCCTCGCCGTCGGCCTGCGGCCCGCCGCCGGGGAAGTGCTTGGCCGTCCCGGCCACGCTCGCCGGCCCGAGCCGCTCCCCCTGCAGCCCGCGCAGGAACTCCACGCCGAACTCGGTGACCAGCTGCGGGTCCGCCCCGAAGGTATGCATCTGGCGGGCCCACCGCGGCTCGCTCGCGAGGTCCAGGGTCGGGTGCAGCGCCGCGCGGATGCCGACCGCGACGTACTCCGAGCGGACCGCCTCGGCATACCCCCGCAGCACCTCGAGGTCACCGAGCGCCGCGATGCCGAGCGGCTCGGGCCACTGGGAGAAGTAGCCGGCGGCGAAGCTCGCGCCGGCGTTCTCGCTGAAGCCGTGCCGGGGGTCGGTCGAGATCGTCACCGGTATGCCGTGCGGCGTCGTCTCCGCGAGCTCCTGGACGGCGTTCTGCCACCGGGCCGCCTCCCGGGCGCTGCCGAGGGCGTGCACGTTGAAGTGGTTGACCCGGCTGCCCACGACGACGTGGGGGGTGCCGGACTTGCTGATCGCCCCGGGACCCTCGAGCACGGTCCCGCCGGGGCCGGACTCGATGACGGTGTGGAAGAGCAGGCCGATCTTCTCGTCCAGGCCGAGGCGGCCGAGCAGGTCCTCGGTCCGTTCCTCCGGCCCCAGCCGGGTGTCCTCGTAGGGATCGAGCACGCCGTTGCCGTTGAGGTCGCGGTAGCCGAACCCGTCGGGGGTCGTGCTGGTCGGGATCCGGCTCATGCGGAGGCCCCGAACTGCTCGGGCGCGATGACCGGCCGCAGCCGCTCCTCGACCTCGCCCCGGACGAAGTAGCGCTGCAGCATCCCGTGGCCGAGCACGTCGCCCAGGGCGCCCATGATCATCGCCTGGTCCAGGGACAGGTAGCGCTGCGCCACCTGCCCGGACTGCGTGGCGACGGCGTCGTAGAACCCGCCGGGCCCGTAGCTGTCGAAGTCGTCCTCGATGCGGGCCAGGTTGTCGTAGGCCTCGCGCGGCTCGTGCATCATCGCGAGGAAGGCGGCGTGCGGGGTGACGACCCCGTCGCCGTAGTCGGGCTCGGGCTCGCCGTGCACCCGGTCGGTGCGCTCGACGTCGGAGAAGTAGCCCTCGGGGTTGAGACCGAGCGCGTCCACGCCCCACTCGGAGTAACCGCCCGCCGGGTGGCTGGCCGGCGAGAAGCCCCAGTAGCCGTACTCCTCCATGCCGTGCAGACGCTGCACGGCGACGTGGTTGGGGTGGTTGCGGCCCCAGGACCGCGGCGCCCACCGCTCCTCGGGCACGAAGACGTCGGGCATGAGCTCCTCGAACATCGAGCCGCCCCAGCCCGGCACGGTGGCGCGGCCGAGGTAGTCGTGGGCGCCCTCGAAGACGTCGACGCCCAGGTAGGTCCGCCACTGCCCCACCGGCGGCATCTCCGGCCAGGTCCAGTCCGGGGGGAAGGTCCGCCAGGCCTGGTAGTAGGCCTGCGGCGGCACCTGGTCCTTGGCGATCGCGAGGTAGGTGGTGATCCGCGTCTCCGAGACGATGGTGTCGTAGTGGTGGTCGGCGGTGTACCAGACCGGCTCACCGGCGTCGATGAGGTCGCGCGGCTCGGTCGGCGGGGGGTCGAGCAGCCGGGTCGGCTCCTCGAGGTAGAAGCCGCCGTAGTTGAGGTAGGGCTTGTCGAAGGTCGGGTCGGCGAAGACGTCGAAGCGCATCCGGCCGAACATGCGCGCGGCCTGACGTCGGTTGGCCCGGTCGGCGTTGCGCACCACGAGCAGCGCGCACCCGAGCCAGGCGGCGTCGACGCTGGAGACGAAGGGCACGACCGGGTCGCCGCTCTCGGGCCACTCGGTGATGACCGAGGCGTCGCGGGGGTCGTACCAGTTGAAGTACATCCCGCTGGCGTCGTGGTGCTCCATCTCCTCCAGCGTGCAGAGGGTCTGCCGGATCCGCCGGGACGCCTCGCGGTGGCTGATGAGGTGCAGGTCGCGCGCCACGACCGTGGACCAGAGGTAGCCGCCGATGTTGGTGGGCGAGGTGTAGAGCCCGGGCGTGCCCAGGTCGCCGCTGATGTTGTCCGCCACCAGCCCGGTGCGCCGGTCGGTCATCGCGACCATCGAGGCCCAGGTGTCCTGGGTCCACCGCCGCAGCCGGCGGCCGTGGTGCCGCGGCGGCCGCGGCCGGCGACGCTCGCCGGCGAGCGCGGGTGCCGTCGGCGCGAGGGCGGCGGTGGTGCCGACGGTGAGGCCGCCGGCCAGCACGGCGCGGCGCGACAACGGGGTATGGCGCGGGTCGGGGTGAGGCATGGAGCTGCTCCTTCGGGGTGGGTCGGCGTGGGTCGGCGTGGGTCGGCCCTGGGTCACTTGATCCCGGTGGTGGCGATCCCCTGGATGAACCGCCGCTGGAAGATGAGGAAGACGACGAGGACGGGCAGCACGACGATCGTGGCGCCCGCCATGAGCAGGCCGTACTGCTGCTCGTTCTGCCCGGTGGAGTAGAGCGCGAGCGCCACCGGGAGGGTGTAGGTGTCGTTGGTCTGCGCGACGACCAGCGGCCAGAGGAAGTTGTTCCAGCTGCCGAGGAAGGTGAGGATGCCGAGCGTCGCGAGCGCGGGGGTCAGCAGCGGCAGGATGACCTGGAAGAAGATCCGGAACTCGCCGGCCCCGTCGATGCGGGCCGCCTCGACGAGGTCCTTGGGCAGCCCGAGGACGAACTGCCGCATGAGGAAGACGCCGAACGGTCCGACGAGGAAGGGCAGGAACAGCCCGGGCAGGGTGTCGACCAGGCCGAGGTTGGCGACGAGCACGAAGAGCGGCACGAAGGTGACCACGCCGGGGATCATCAGGGTCCCGAGGATGAGCGCGAAGATGAGCCTCTTGCCGCGGAAGCGCAGCATGGCGAGGGCATACCCGACCATCGAGCAGAAGAGCAGGTTGCCCACCGTGACGACGACTGCCACGACCGTGGAGTTGCGGAAGTAGGTGCCGAAGGAGAGCCGGCTGAAGAGCTGGCCGAAGTTCTCCAGCGTCGGGTTCTCCGGCCACCAGGTCGGCGGCACCTGGCGCAGCTCGGCGTTGGACTTGAACGAGCCGAGCACCATCCAGATGAACGGCGTGACGACCACGAGCAGGGCCACGGTCAGCAGCAGGTAGAGCCACCACCGGGAGCGGTTGCCGGCACCGGTCATGGCTCAGTCCTCCTTCTCGGACAGGAAGCGGAACTGCAGCGCGGTGACGATCGCGATGACGACGAAGATGAGGTAGCTCAGCGCAGCGGCATACCCGTAGTTGCCGAAGCTGAACTGCTGGTAGGTGTACATCGAGGCGGAGATCGTGCTGTTGAGCGGCCCGCCCTGGGTCATGACGAAGGGCTCCTCGAAGAACTGCAGGTAGCCGATCGCGGTGGTGACCGAGACGAAGAGGATGGTCGGGCGCAGGATCGGCACGGTGACGTTGCGGAAGCGCTGCCAGGCGTTGGCGCCGTCGATGGCGGCCGCCTCGTGCAGCTGCTGCGGGACGGACTGCAGGCCGGCGAGGAAGATGATCATCGCGGTGCCGAAGTTGCGCCAGACCGCCATCGCGATGAGCGAGGGCATCGCCCAGGTCGTCGACCCGAGCCAGTTCGGGCCGTCGATCCCGACCCAGCCGAGGACGGTGTTGACCAGGCCGCTGTCCGGGTGCAGCAGGAAGCGCCACACGACGGCCACCGCGACGATCGAGGTGATGACCGGGGTGTAGAACCCCAGCCGGTAGACCGACCGGAAGCGGGTGATCCCGGTGTTGAGGGCGACCGCCGCCGCGAGCGCCACGGTCATCGTCAGCGGGACGCCGACGAGCACGAAGTAGGCGGTGTTGAGCGCGGCCTGCCGGAAGACCGGGTCGCCGAAGGCCTTGGCGTACTGCTCGAAGGCGACGAAGTTGACCTGGAACGGCGTCCGCAGGTCGCGGTTGGTGATGTCGGTGACCGAGAAGAAGACGGACTGGATCACCGGCCAGGCGGTGAAGATGCCGAAGAGCAGGAGGAAGGGCAGCGTGAGCAGCCATCCGGCCCGCTCCTCGCGCGCCGCACCGGGCGGGCGCGAGGAACGGGACCGGCGGGCGTCACGGGAGCCGGTGCCCTGCCGGGGAGAGGTGGCGGTGGTCATCGCCGGCGGCTCACTGCCCGGTGCCGATCGAGTCGGCCTGGGACTGCGCCGCCTGCAGCGCCTCCTCGCCGGACAGGCCCTGCTTGGCGACCTTCTCCATCTCCGCGTCGAAGGCCGCGGCGACCTGCTCCCACGTCGGGAAGGAGGGCGGGGCCTGGGCCGTGGTCAGCGCGTCGCCGAACTTGGCGAGCTTCTCGTCCTGGGTGAGCGCCTCGTCGTCCCACGCGGACTGGACCGAGGGCAGCGCGCTGGTCATGTCGTACCACTCGACCTGCGTCTCGGGCTGGGTCAGCCAGTCCACGAGGGCCCAGGCGGCGTCGCGGTTCTCGGTGTCCGCGAAGACGCCCAGGTTGGAGCCGCCGATGAACGAGCTGGACTCCGCGCCGTCGGCGGCGGGGACCGGGGCGACGTCGTACATCTCGCCGAAGGCGTCCTCGCCGCCCTCGGCGGCGAAGTCCTCGACGAGGCTCATCATCCACGGCCCGGAGATGAACATCGGGACGCTGCCGTCGGTGAAGGTCGCCTCGGTCTGCCCCTCGGGCGGGTTGGCGTCGGCGATCTCGTCGGTGAAGAAGCTGCCGAAGTAGTCCACGGCGGAGACCATCTGGGGGGTGTCGAGGGTGTAGGCGTCCTGCGTCGCCAGCTCGGCGCCGCCGGACCAGCCGAAGGGCACCACGGTCTGCCAGGAGCCGGTCTGGCCCGGCTGCAGGCTGATGCCCCAGTCCACGCCCTCCTGCTCCTGCATCGCGGCGGCCATCTCGTGGAAGCCCGCCTGGTCGGTCGGCACCTCGTCGTAGCCGGCGGCCTCGGCGATGTCGGTGCGGTAGTAGACCATGCGGGTCTCGACGTACCAGGGGACGCCGTAGGAGGTGCCGTCCACCTCGGTGGTCCCCTGCGCGCCCTCGAAGAAGGCCGAGGAGTCGATCGAGCCGGGGGTCGGGTCCAGGGCGTCCATGCCCGCGAACTCGCCCATCCAGGTGGTGCCGATCATCGCGACGTCCGGGGTGGTGCCGGCGGTGATGGAGTTGACGAACTTCTCGTGGGCGGAGTCCCACGGCACCGGGGTGACGTTGACGCTCACCTCGGGGTATGCCTCTTCGAAGCCCGCGACGAGGTCCGGCAGGGCCTCGCCCTCGGCCCCCATCGCCCAGACCTCGAGCTCGCCGGAGAGGTCCTCGGTCGAGACCGCCTCCCCGGTCTCCGGCGCGGCGTCGGCGCCGGACCCGCCCTCGTCGCGCCCGCAGGCGGACAGGGCCAGGGCGGTGGTCGTCAGGGCGATCAGCAGGGTGGGACGTCGCACGGAGGTCTCCTCATCTCTCGTGGTCGAGGCGATGAGGTGGCGGGCCGAGGTCGGCCACCGAAGATCACTCACCGCGTCGTAAGCGCTTACATCTCTCCAGTGAAGATACACGGGTCCCCACCGGGGCACAAGGGGTCGACGAGATCTCGTCCCGGTTCAGGGGCAGCCGCAGGACTGCCGGATCACCGGGCTGGTGGGCAGCACGTGCTGCTCCGGCGCCGACGACCGGTCCTCGAGCAGCGCCCGCATGCGCACCGCCACCTGGCGGCCGAGCTCGCGGACCGGCTGGCTCACGGTCGTGAGCCCGGGGGTGACGTAGCGCGCGGCCATGACGTCGTCCCAGCCGGTGATGCTGACCTCCCCGGGCACGTCCACGCCGGCCGCGAGCAGGTGCCGCATCACCGCGAGCGCCAGCTCGTCGTTGGCGCAGACCAGCCCGTCGGCCTCCAGCCCGCCCTCCAGCAGCAGGGAGGCGACCCGCGGGCCCTCCTCCTCCCGGAAGATGGCCGCGACCGGCGGGGCGGCCTCGAGACCGGCGGCCTCGTGCGCGGCGACGAAACCGGCATACCGGTCCTCGACGTCGTCGGCGGTGTCCGGCGAGCCGACGAAGCGGAGCCGGCGTCGCCCGTGCACGTCCAGCAGGTGCGTCGTCAGCTCCTGGGCGCTGCGCACGTTCTCGGTCGCGAAGCTCTCGACCGACTCCTCGTGGCTGTTGGCCAGGGCCAGGACCGGCAGCTTGCCCCTGACCGAGGAGACGGTCGCGGAGGAGACCTGCACCGCCCCCATGAGCACGATCCCGTCGACCCGCCCGGCGAGGCGCCGCACGAGCAGGTCCACGTCCTCCTTGCCGTCGGTGAGCAGGACCACCACGCTCGCCCCGCCCTCGGCGGCGCCCTGCTCGTAGCCGGTGAGGAGGTCGGCGTAGTAGGGCCCGCCCAGCTCGGGCAGCACGAGACCGTGCGCCTCGTGCGACTTCACGGCCAGCGAGCGGGCCGCGCCGTCCGGGACGTAGCCGAGCTCCTCGACGACCTGGAGGACCTTGTCGCGCGTCGCCGGCCGCACCTCGCCGGGGCGGCGGAGCACCCGGGAGACGGTGGCGATCGACACCTGTGCCCGGTCGGCGACCGAGTAGATGGTCGGGCGTCGCGTCCTGCCGTCCGAGCTCATGACGGCCCTCCCCCTTCGTCGGTGATCACGGGAGAGGGGCACACTACCGCGCCCCGTCAGGCTGCCGGACCAGCCGCGGCACGGGCTGGCTCGGGTGCGGCTCGTCCCCCAGCTCGGCCTGGGCACGCCACATCCTGGCCTCGAGGTCCTCGCGCACCGAGGCGTAGGACGGGTCGTCCGCGACGTTGCGCAGCTCCGCCGGGTCGGCGCGCAGGTCGTAGAGCTCCCACTCCGGGGGCCAGGGCTCCCCCGTGGTCCCGGGCAGGCCCAGCGGGTCGTTGTAGTAGTAGACGATCTTGTGCGTGGTGGTCCGGTAGCCGTAGTGCGCCGGGGCGTGGTGGCTGCCGTCCGCGTGCTCCCAGTAGCGGTAGTAGAGCCCCGGCGCCGGTGGCGGAGCCTCGCCGCCGGTGAGGTCGCGCCAGAAGCTGCGCCCCTGCATCCTCGGGTGCGCGGGCACCCCGCACGCCTCGAGCAGCGTCGGGGCCAGGTCGACGTTGGACACCAGGCCGTCGTGCACCGCGCCGGCCGGCACCGCGCGCGGGTAGGCGAGCAGCAGCGGCATACGGATCGACTCCTCGAACATGAGGCGCTTGTCGAACCACCCGTGGTCGCCGAGGAAGAAGCCCTGGTCCGAGCTGTAGACGACCACCGTGTCGTCCAGCTCGCCCCGGGCGGTGAGCGCCTCGGTCACGGTGCCGACGCTCTCGTCGACCGCCTGCACGCAGCGCAGGTAGTCCTCCATCCACCGCTGGTACCTCCACCGGGTGAGCTCCGCCCCGGTGAGACCCGCCGGCGGCTCCTCCTTGAGGTCCTCGGCGGTCAGGTGCTCGGCGACGCTCATCCACACCCGCTGCACCGCCTCGGAGCGGCCGACGTGCTCGTCCTCGAAGGTGTCCGGGAGCGGGACGGGGTCGGTGAAGAGGTCGGTATGCCTCGGCGCCGGGATCCACGGGCGGTGCGGCGCCTTGTGCCACAGCAGCAGGCACCAGGGGTCCTCGCCCTCGAGCGAGTCCAGCCAGCGCAGCGCCAGGTCGGTGAGGACGTCCGTGGCGTAGCCCGGCTCGGTCCGCGTGCCGTCCGCGCTGACGATCGTCGGGTCGACGTACTCCCCCTGGTCCACGAGGATCTCCCAGTGGTCGAAGCCGCGGGGCTGGTGCTCCGGCCCCTCGCCCAGGTGCCACTTCCCGACGATGCCGGTGCGGTAGCCCGCCTCCTGGAGCATCGAGACGAAGGTGGGCTGCCGGGGGTCGATGGGAGTCGAGAGCGTCCGCACTTCGTTGACGTGGCTGTGGGTGCCGGTGAGGATGCTCGCCCGGCTCGGGGTGCACAGCGAGTTGGTGACGAAGCAGCGGTCGAGGCGCGCCCCCCGCCCGGCGATCGCGTCGAGGTGCGGGGTGGTGTTGATGCGTGAGCCGTAGGCGCCGACCGCGTGCGCCGCGTGGTCGTCGCTGAGGACGAGCAGGATGTTGGGTCGCCGGGTCATCGGGCTCCCTGCGCGGGTCAGCCCTCGCGCAGCTCCCGCTTGAGGATCTTGCCGGTGGCCCCCTTGGGCAGCTCCTCGATCATCGTCACGGTGCGGGGGTACTTGTAGGGCGCCACCTGGCTCTTGACGTGCTCGACCAGCTCGGCCTCGGTGGCCTCCGCGTCCGGCGCGAGCACGACGTAGGCCGCGACCTCCTCGCCGAGCTCGTCGTGCGGGACGCCGATGACGGCGGCCTCGGCGACGGCCGGGTGCTCGTAGAGCAGCTCCTCGATCTCGCGCGGGTAGATGTTGAGCCCGCCGCGGATGATCATGTCCTTCTTGCGGTCGACGATGAAGTAGTAGCCGTCCTCGTCGACCCGCGCCAGGTCGCCGGAGTGGAACCAGCCGTCGTCGTCGATCGCCTCGGAGGTCGCGTCCGGGCGGTTCCAGTAGCCCTTCATGATGTTCTCGCCGCGGATGCAGATCTCCCCCACCGCGTCGGGGTCGCTCGCGTCGACGTCCGTTCCGTCTGGTCCGGCGAGCTTCATCTCCACCCCCCGGATCGGTATGCCGATGGAGCCGGCCTTGCGCTCGGCGTCCGGGTGGTTGAAGGAGGCGACCGGCGAGGTCTCGGAGAGGCCGTAGCCCTCCAGGATGGTCGCCCCGAAGGTGTCCTCGAACTTCTTCATCACCTCCAGCGGCAGGCTCGCGCCGCCGGAGACCGCGGTGCGCAGCGTCGAGAGGTCCGGCGGGGTGTCGGCCAACGCGGCGGCGGCGAGCATGGCGCCGTACATCGTCGGGACGCCCTCGAAGACGGTGACGGCGTCGCGCTCGATGACCTGCAGCGCCTTGGCCGGGTCGAAGCGCGGGATCATCGTCAGGGCGGCGCCGGTCGCGAAGGCGGTGTTCATGCCGCAGGTCATGCCGAAGACGTGGAAGAGCGGCAGGCAGCCCATGACCACGTCCTCCTCGTCCAGGTGGAGCAGGGTCTCGGTCGTCGCGAGCTGGTTGGTCTGCAGGTTGTCGCAGGTCAGCTCGGCCTCCTTGGGGCGGCCGGTCGTCCCGGAGGTGTAGAGGATGACCGCGGTGTCACCGCCGTCGCGGGCGACGATCTCCTCGACCGGGTCGACCGCCTCCTCGCCGTGGACGTAGGAGCTCAGCCCCTCGGGGCCGACGGTGAGCAGCTGCGTCCCCGTCGCCTCGGCGGCCGCCTGCGCGTCGTCCCCGGGCATCGCGACGAGCAGCTTGGCTCCCGAGTCCTCGAGGTAGAACTGGATCTCCCGCTTCTTGAAGAGCGGGTTCATCGGCACCACGACCGCCCCCAGCCGCAGCGTCGCGTAGTAGAGGACGGGGAAGGCCGGGACGTTGGGGAGCATCAGCGCGACCCGGTCACCCTCGTCGATCCCCTGGGCGCGCAACCAGCCGGCCAGGCGCGCGACCGACTCCTCGACGTCGGCATACGTGAGGACCATGTCGTCGAGAATCACCGCCCGCGCGTCGGGGTGGGCCTGCGCCGTGGCGGCGAGGTTGTGGGCGAGGTTGGCGCTGGTCATCGGTGACCTCCCTGCGAGCGGATGGGTGCCCCGATCCTGCCAAAGCTCGGGACGCCTCGCTACGCTGGCCGTCGCGGGTGGGAGGACCGTGCCCCAGATCGACATCGAGGCGACCCGCGCCGCGGCGCGCGCTCTGCGCGACGGCGGCGCGGCGCTGGAGGGTGCCACCGACGACGTCGCGGTCGCCGGGCTCGCGGGGGCGCTGCGCGGGTCGGCCACCGAGAGCGCGTTGGCGGACCTGCAGAGCACGGGCCGGCTGCGCCTGTCGGACGCCGGGCGGGAGCTCTCGACCCTGGCGGAGGGCATGGTGACCCTGGCCGACCACACCGCCGAGGCGACGGGCGAGCGATGAGCCTGGACATCCCCGGCTGGATGACCGGTGACGCCGGCCCGGTGCGGACCGCCGCCCGGGGCCTGCGCTCCGCAGCAGGCGTCGTCGACGACGAGCGGGCGGGCCTGCGTCGCACGCTCGGGCAGGCGGCGACCGCCCTGGGATGGGAGGGCCAGATCACCGACCGGGCCGACGAGGCCGCGAACCCGGCGCAGGACGGCCTGCGGATCATGCAGGAGGACCTGCACGCCGCCGGCGGGGCCCTGGACGACCTGGCGGGCGCGCTGGAGGACCACGGTCCGACGCTGCGCGAGATCCAGAGCGACTGGGACGCCCTGCACGCCGACAAGCCGCGCACCGAGGTGACGTACTACACCGGCGAGGAGATCGGTACGGTCGACTGGGCGGAGGTGCGACGCCGGGAGGACGCGCTGCGCGACCGCGCCGAGCACCCGAAGGAGATGCTGCGGACGGCCGACCGCGGTTGTCGCGACACCCTCGCCCAGGTCCGCTCCTCCCTGGCCGCCCTGGAGCCCGGCTCCTCCACCGCGAGCTTCACCCGTTCCCAGGCGCCCCAGGGGACCTGGCAGGTCTTCCGGGACCAGGGTCTGGTCAACACCGCCGCCGACGAGGCCCTGCTCGTCCGCATCGCCCGGGCGCAGGACCCGAACGCCGTGCGCGCCCTGCTCGACGAGCTCGACCAGCAACGGCTGGCCGGCTTCCTGCAGCGCAACCCGTACGTCATGGCGGCTCTGGCGACGGACGACGAGCCGCGCAACGCCGACGACCCGGTGCTGTCGGGCCTGTGGGAGGCGATCGGCGAGCTCGAGGACGGCCAGATCACCGATCCCCGGTCGATCGAGGGCATCCGCGACTACTGGGCCGGGCTGAGCCCGCAGGAGCAGCAGCGGCTGCGGCTGCTCTACCCGACCCTGGTCGGGACCCTGGACGGCATACCGGTGGAGCACCGTGCCGCCGCCAACCGGCTGCTCGTGGAGAGCGCGATCGACGTCGAGCAGCAGCGGCTGGCGGTCCTGCAGTCGATGCCGGACAACGCGGCGACCCGCGAGCAGGCTCTCGACGACCTGCCCGGGTGGTACCCCGACTGGCTGGGCGAGAAGATCCTCGAGGGTCTCATGCACGACGAGGCGCAGACACTGCTCCACGACTTCCGGCTGCGGGACCAGGAGGTGGAGCGCTCGCTGGCCAGGCTGGAGTTCTACGAGGGGCTGATGGAGCCTTTGGAGCGGCCCCGCTTCGCCGACGTGGAGGACGCCACTGGCACGGTGCTGCCCGCCGATGCGCGGGCGGTCCTGCTCTTCGACCCTCGTGGGGACGGCCGGTATGCCGAGTGGCACGGCGAGTTCGACAGTGACAACGTCGGCATCTTCGTGCCGGGCACGACGACCGACATGTCGAACATCGGGGGCTATGCGCAGCGGGTCGAACGTTGGGCGCGCGAGCCGAACACCAGTGGCGTGACCTGGATGGGGGTCGACCTGCCGAACTCCGTCGCCTCCGACGCCACCCAGACGCGGTACTCCGAGGACGGCGGTCAGGCGCTGCTGCGCTTCGTCGAGGGGCTGGGCATGTCGGAGCGGACCGTGACGGCGGTCGGCCACTCCGCCGGTGGCGGCATCGTCGGCTTCGCCGACGTCTACGGCCTCGATGTCGACCGGACGATGCTCGTCGCCCCGTCGGGCTCTGGCCTGGGTCTGCACCGGCCGCTTCCCTGGCCGCTGGCTCCCTGGGGCGCGCAACCCTCCACCCCCAACGAGTACCCGCCCCAGACGTGGGACGGCCACGACCGACAGGTCCAGCGCTTCACCCAGACCGCACCGGGCGACAGCATCGGGGTCGCCCAGGCCTCGGAGGACGTGCGGTGGTGGGTGGGCCTGCCCGAGGACTGGGGGCACGGCGACAACCCGAACACCTCGGACCAGTTCGTCCGGTTGGAGACCGGCCGCTGGACCGAGGGCGAGCACGCGGGGCAGCGGCTGGAGGGCTTCGACTCGCACGGCCAGGTGGTGACCCCCGGCACAGACGCGTGGGCGAACATCGTCGGCGTCATCACCGGCGGCGACGTCATCCCGTACCGCGAGGACGGCGACTGGATCGGACCGGACAACGTCTACGACGACCCGGACTACCCTGGCACCGACCCCGTGCCCATCGATGATCTGGAGTCTCCGTGGCAGCAGTCCCAGCCCGAGATCATGGCACCCGGACCGCTGGACGGCAGTTTCGAGGACCGCGGGGAGCCGGCGTGAAGCCACTGCTCCCCGTGCTCGTGATCCTCACGGTGACTTTGCTCGGCTGTCAGGACGCCGAGCACGGGACCACCACGCCGAGCAGTGGACCCACGACGGAGGGAACCAACGTGACCGGACGCGCCGACGAAGCAGCAGCACGCGAGCAGCAGCCCCGCGTGCGGGAGATCCTGCAGGACCTGTGGGACCAGTTCGACCTCGAGGACAAGCCACCGTTGGAGGACAAGCCCGGGGAGGGAGACCTCGTGGCCTGTTCCCTCGACACGACGGCTCAGATCACCTCATGGGCCGAGGGCGCACAGCTGCGGGTCTCGGAGGAGGAGAATCCCGAGCTGGAGGCCGAGCAGGCGGAGCTCGTGCGCGCCTGGCTGGACGACAACGGCTGGGAGCGCATCGACAACCCCGCCCCCGAGACGAGCCCGGTGACCTATCACCGGAACGACGACGGGTTCAAGGTCACCGTCGCACCCCAGCTCGACGCCCGCGTCGACCTCGACGTCGAGTCGCCGTGCTTCGACGACCAGGGGCGCCAGGTGGGATGAGGCCGCCCGGAAGGTCGCGCCATGGGAGGAGGCACGTACATCGGTCCCGCCGTGGTGCCGCGCTGGTCGGTGCTGTGGCGCTCACCGCGCTCGGTGGCTGCTCCCTGCTCGGCGAGGATGACACCCGCGTCACCACCTCCGGTGGCTCCGTCGTCACGGCCCGCGCCGACCAGGCCGCGGCGCGCGAGCAGCAGCCCCGCGTGCGGGAGATCCTGCAGGACCTGTGGGACCAGTTCGACCTCGAGGACAAGCCACCGTTGGAGGACAAGCCGGGCGAGGGCGACCTTCGATCTTGCACGCTGGGCGGCACGGACCGAATCACCGCTTGGGCCGAGGGAACGCAACTCCGCGTTTCACAGGAGCCGAACCCAGAGCTGGAGGCCGAGCAGGCGGAGCTCGTACGTGCCTGGCTGGACGACAACGGCTGGGAGCGCATCGACAACCCCGCCCCTGAGGGCGATCCGGTGACCTATCACCGCAACGACGGGGGGTTCACGGTCACCGTGGCACCCCAGCTCGATGCCCGGGTGAACCTCGACGAGGAGTCGCCGTGCTTCGACGACCAGGGTCGTCAGGTGGGATGAGCCTGCCCCAAAAGTCACACTCCGCGTGGCGACCCTCCACGCATCGGTCACGCCCGGCTGCCGCCGCGCTCGGTGCGCGGGCGATCAGCCGGCCACCGGTCCGGCGTCGACCCGGATACCCTGCACGAGCTCTTGGAACTCGGACGACACGATGCTGACCTGCTCCGCGAGGCTGGTGCAGCTGACGATAAGGACAGCACGACCTGACTGCACGCCGGGTTCTGCTCGCCGCCGGACGACCGACGGTCGAGCAGCTGCGCCTCGCCGGTCTGGTCTCGCAGGGCGGCCACGGCCTCGTCGGCGATCTCCTCCAACGTCGCGTCATCTGTTCGCCACCCGCCGCTGAAGACGATGGTCGGCTCGTAGCCCTCACCCGGGGTGCCTCTGCGCACCGCCAGGAACAGCGCGTTGTCGACCCCGAGGGACGCCGGTGGCACCGGCTGCCAGGAGTCACCGGGCAGTTCGAAGCGGATCGGGACGGGGAAGGGGGTCGTCACCGGCAGTCACCTCCTGTTCGATCTCCTCGACGCCCGCGTCGACCTCGACGTGGAGCACCGTGCTTCGACGACCAAGGGAGCCAGGTGAGCTGACCGCCCGCACTGCTCAGCGCAACGACTCGACCGTGTCGATCTCCTCGACGCCCTTGTCGTCGCGGTAGCGCAGCACCCGGGCGAAACGCAGGGCAACGCCGCCGGCATACCGCCGGGAGGTCTGCACCGCGTCGTAGGCGACCTCCACGACCTGCTCGGGACGTACCTGCACGACGTGCCCCTCGCGCGAGGTCTCCAGGCCCAGGAACCGCTCGGTCTGCCAGGTCAGCAGCTCGTCGGTCATGCCCTTGAAGGTCTTGCCGACCATGACCAGCTCGCCGTCCGCGCCGCGCGCCGCGAGATGGATGTTGGACAGCCAGCCCTGGCGACGGCCGCTGCCCCACTCCACGCCGGTGACGACCAGATCGGCCGTGCGCCGTGGCTTCACCTTGACCCAGCCCGCGCCGCGACGCCCCGCGGCGTAGGGAGCCTGCGGGTCCTTGACGACCACGCCTTCGTGCCCCTGCCCGACCACCCGGTCGAAGAAGGCCTGCGCGGCACCCGGGTCGTCGGTCGTCAGCCGCTCGACGACGAGCTCCGGCGCGAGCTCGCCCAGCACGCGCCATCGCTCGTGCGCGGGCTCGTCGACGAGGTCGCGACCGTCGAGGTGCAGCACGTCGAAGAGGTATGTCGTCACCGGGGTCGTGCGCGCGAGCTCGACCGGGTCGGTGCGCGAGGCGGTGCGGGCGCCGGTGACCTGGAACGGCTCCGGGCGGCCCTCGGCGTCGAGCGCGATGACCTCGCCGTCGAGCACCGCCGTCCGGGCGGGCAGCGCCGCGACGGCGGCGACGACCTCGGGCAGCCGGTCGGTGATCTCCTCCAGGCTGCGGGTGAAGAGCCGGACGGGATCGGCGGGGTCGGCGTCACGGTCCAGGTGCGCCTGCAGTCGGATGCCGTCGAGCTTGAGGTCGAGGGCCACCTCGCGGGTGCCGTCCACCGCCGAGGCGACGTCGGGCTCGGAGCCGGCGAGCATCGGCCGCAGCGGTCGCCCGACCTCCAGCCGCACCTGCTCCAGCGCCGGCGCGCCATCGCCGAGCGCGGCCCGGGCCACCGGACCCGGGAAGCCGGCGAGCATGACGGCCCGACGGACCAGCGCCTCCGGCACCTGCGCGGCCTGCGCGACCGCGGGCAGCAGCACCCCGTCGCCGGCGCCCTGCCGCAGCTCCCCGGTGAGCAGCCCCACCAACCAGTCCTGCTCCTGGGCGGTGGCCCGACCGAGCAGGTCGGACAGGGCCCGCGCCCGCGCGGCGGTCGACCCGGCACCCGAGAGCGCCTTGAGCTCGGACAGGGCGGCGTCCACCTCGAGCACGGACAGCGTGGCCTCGCCCGCCGGCCCGGGACGCTCGCGCAGGCTGCGCCAGCCGACCCCGACCGTGCGCTGCGGCAGCGTCCCGGCGAGGTAGTCGGCCACGACCTCGACCTCGCGGTCGTCGCCACCACGGGCGGCCAGCTCCAGCGCCTCGGCGAGCAGCCCGGTCTTCGCCGTCCGGGAGCGGGTGCCCGCCACCGCCGCGGACGTCTCGGTGACCTGGGCCAGCTGCATACCGGCAGTGTGGCGCACCCCGGTGACAGACGTCCGGTCGAGCGTCCTCGCCCCCGGACCAAACTTGACCAACTTCTTACCGTCGGCATACCCACCCTTTGCCGACCCGCGTCTAGCGTGGGACACGTCGATCGAGGCGGGGCCGTTGCTCACCCTTCGAGCCTGTCGCGGTCGGCCGGACACGTCCACGGCGATGTGGGCCGGATGCGGGCTTCACCCCCTGCGCGTCCGCCCCGTCCCGATTCGCCGGGGGTGGGAGAGGTGTCCGTCGAGGAGGGCGCGTCGGCTGTCACGGGACCGACGCGCCCTCCCTCACGTCCGGCCCCGGTCGGGACCACGCGGGGGCTAACCCCCCGGTCGCTCGGGGGAGCACACCCTGCACCGCGGGTCGCGGGCTGACTACGTTGGGTCGTATGAGCGGAGAGACGGCGCGCGCCGACGGCCCCCGCGACCTCGAGCCGGTCGCCATGGCCCGACTGGTGCGCGACCCCACCGGGCCGGTCGGTCCCCCCGTCGAGGACCCGCTCCCGCAGACCTCGCCGCCGGCCTCGGTGCCCGTCCGGCTCCAGGACGGGCTCCTCGGCTGGCTCGCGGACGCCTGGTGGACCGTCTGCTACGTCGTCACCGGTCTCTTCACCGCCGTCGTCGCCCTCACCCTCGCCGGCGTCGCCGTCGGCGGGGTGACCGCGCTGCTCGGGCTGGGGGCAGGGGTGCTCATCCTCGTCCCGGCCATCTGGGGCTCGTTCCTGCTGTCCCGGGTCGAGCGGCACCGCATCGCCGCCTTCCTCGGTGTCGACATCGGCGAGCGCCCGCCCTCGACCGCCCCCACCTGGCGACGCGTGCTGGGCCTGGACGAGGTCCGGCTCAGGGCGCTGGGGTGGGCCGGGCTCCACGGCCTGTGGGGGCTGATCTCCGGCGCGCTCGGCCTCGCGCTGCTCGTCAACGGGGTGCTGCTCGCGACCTCGCCCCTGTGGGCGTGGGTCGGGGACGGCGTCTCGGTCCTGGGCCTGTTCCGCGTCGGCTCGACGCTGGGGATGACGGTGGCCTGGCTCATCGGGGTCGCGGTGGTCCTCGGTATGCCGTGGATCGCGCGCGGCCTCGCCAGCGTCGACGTCGTCCTGGCCCGGTGGCTCATCGGCGAGGACGCGCAGGCGCAGCTGCGCCGGATGAGTGAGCGGGTCGACACCCTGACGACCACCCGCGAGGACACCCTGGACTCCGTGGAGGCCGAGCGTCGACGGATCGAGCGGGACCTGCACGACGGACCCCAGCAGCGGCTGGTCTCGATCGCCATGAGCCTGGGCCTGGCCCGGGACGCGCTCGACCGGGATCCCGACGACCCCGAGGCCGCCCGCCGGGTGCGCCAGCTGCTCGACGAGGCGCACTCCTCGAGCAAGGAGGCGATCACCGAGATGCGCCAGGTCGCGCGCGGCATCGTGCCCCCGATCCTCACCGACCGCGGTCTCGACGCCGCCGTGTCCGCGCTCGCGGCCCGGAGCCCGGTGCCGGTCACGGTGACCGACCGGCTGCCCCCGGGCCGGCTGGACCCGACGATCGAGGCGATCGCCTACTTCTCGGTCTCCGAGGCGCTGACCAACATCGCCAAGCACGCCCGGGCCGGCCGCGCGGGCGTCGAGCTCGGCACGGCCCGTGGCCTGACCGGTGACCTGCTCGCGGTCACGGTCACCGACGACGGGCAGGGCGGTGCGGTCATCGGTGGTGGCAGCGGGCTCACCGGCCTGCGGCAGAGGGTCGGCGCGGTCGACGGCCAGCTGCACGTCCACTCACCCGTGGGCTCGGGCACCACGGTCGCGATCACCCTGCCCCTGCGCGAGAGGACCACCCGATGAGCGTGCATACGGGACGTGCCCCCGAGACCCCCCTGCGGGTCATCCTCGCCGAGGACTCGGTGCTGCTCCGGGACGGCATCGTCCGGCTCCTGGCCGCCACCGGCTTCGAGGTCGTCGACGCCTGCCCTGATGCCCAGACCTTCCTCGCCTCGGTGCGGGAGCACCGGCCCGACCTCGTCGTCGTCGACGTCCGTATGCCCCCCACCTTCACCGCCGAGGGCCTCATGGCCGCGCTGGAGGTGCGCTCCGAGCTGCCCGACGTGGCCGTGGTGGTGCTGAGCCAGTACGTCGAGGAGCGCTACGCCACCGAGCTGCTCGCCGGACGGCCGCGCGGCGTCGGCTACCTGCTCAAGGACCGCGTCGCCGACACGAGCGACTTCGTCGCGGCCCTGCATACCGTGGCCGCGGGCGGGACCGCCCTGGACCCCGAGGTCGTCTCCCAGCTCATGTCCCGCGCCCGCAACATCGACCCGCTGGAGCGCCTCACCGCGCGCGAGCGCGACGTCATGCGCCTCATGGCGCAGGGGCGCACCAACAGCGCGATCAGCCGCGAGCTGTTCATCGGCGAGGGCGCGGTGGAGAAGAACGTCTCCTCGATCTTCAGCAAGCTCGACCTGCCGCCCACGGACGACGACCACCGGCGCGTCCTCGCCGTCCTGCAGTGGCTCGAGCACGGGCAGGGCGCGGGATGACCGGGACTACCACCAGGTCGCTGCCACCGGTCCGCGAGCAGGCCCGGGCGGTCCGGCGCCGTCACGGCGGCTACGCCGGGCTGCGCGTCGCGGGCGGCGTCGTCACCGCGGTGCTCGTCGCGGGCGCGGCGGTCGGCTCGGTCCCCGGGATGCTCCGGCAGTCCGCCACGCAGCTGCTGGACCTGCCCGACGACCTCGACCGGGTGGTCGTGCAGGCGCCGATCGGCGACGTCGAGGTGCGCGAGCTGCGCGCCGGCGAGCGGGCGCAGGTCGAGGCACAGGTGTCCTGGGCGCTGGACCAGCCCGAGCTGGAGCTGCTCGACGGACCGGACGACGGCTCGGTGCTCGTCCAGGCACCCTGCGGCGACAACCTCGGCCAGTGCTCGGCGGACTTCTCGCTGGCCGTGCCGCCCGGGACCGACGTCGAGGTGGCCGGCGGCTTCGGCGACGTCGACGTCAGCACGACCGGCGCCGTCGAGGCGAGCGCCACGGGTGGAGACCTCACCATCGGCGGCAGCCCCGAGCGGGTCGAGCTGGACTCCACGATGGGGGACGTCACCGTCGAGAGCCGGGGCGAGACCCCGCCCGAGCTGGTGCGGGTGGACAGCACGATGGGAGACGTCAGGGTCGTCCTGCCCCGGGGCTTCTCCTACGCCGTCACCACGGACGCCGACCTCGGCGACGCGGAGGTCACCGTCGACCGGGTCGCCGACTCCCCCTACGTCGTGGACGTCGGGACCACGATGGGCGACGTCGCGGTGACCTCCGCGGCACCCTCCGGCGATGGCTGACGCCCGCTCCGACGCGTGGCGCGCGCTGCGGGCATACCCCGGATGTGACGCCTGAGCCTGGTGTGACTTTGCGCAAAGGGTTACGCTGGGGCAGCCGCACCCTGCCGTCCAGGGCTCATCGTCAACGGAGACTGCCATGAACTCGCTCGTGCTCGCCCTCATCGGGGTCGTGATGATCCTCGCGGGCTACGCCCTCTACTCCCGCTTCCTCGCGACGAAGATCTACGCGCTGGACGACTCGCGGCCCACCCCCGCGCACCAGCTCGAGGACGGCGTCGACTACGTCCCGACCAACAAGTACGTCCTCTGGGGGCACCACTTCACCTCGGTGGCGGGAGCCGCCCCGATCGTCGGTCCGGCCATCGCCGTCATCTGGGGCTGGCTGCCGGCCTTCCTCTGGGTGACCATCGGCACCGTCTTCTTCGCCGGCATGCACGACCTGGGGTCGCTGTGGGCCTCGGTGCGCAACAAGGGCCAGTCCATGGGGGCGCTGTCCGGCCGCTACATCGGCGGCCGCGGCCGCAACCTCTTCCTCGTCGTCATCTTCCTGCTCCTGCTCATGGTCAACGCCGCCTTCGCGGTCGTCATCGCCGGGCTGCTCGTCTCGACCCCGACCGCGGTCATCCCGACCTGGGGCGCGCTGCTCGTCGCGCTGGGCGTCGGTCAGGCGATCTACCGGCTGCGCTGGAGCCTGCCCCTCGTGTCGGTCGTCGGCGTCGTGGCGCTCTACGCGCTCATCTGGGTCGGCGACCAGGTGCCGCTCGCGCTCCCGGAGACCGTCGCGGGGATCCCGGACGACGGCGTCTGGATCGTCCTGCTCTTCGTGTATGCCGGTATCGCCTCGATGCTGCCGGTCTGGGTGCTGCTGCAGCCGCGCGACTACATCAACGGGCTGCAGCTGTTCATCGCGCTCGGCATCCTCTACGGCTCGGTCCTGCTGGCCCGTCCCGAGATCGTCGCCCCCGCGGTCAACGGCAACGTCCCCGAGGGCACGCCCTCGATCGTCCCGCTGCTCTTCGTCACCATCGCCTGCGGCGCGATCTCGGGCTTCCACGGGATGGTGAGCTCGGGCACCAGCTCCAAGCAGCTGGACAAGGAGAGCGACGCCCGGTTCGTGGGCTACTTCGGCGCGGTCGGCGAGGGCCTGCTCGCCCTCGGCGCGATCATCGCCGCGACGGCCGGCTTCCAGACGCTCGCGGCCTGGGAGGAGGTCTACGCGGCCTTCGGTGACGGCAGCGTCGGGGCCTTCGTCGCCGGCGGCGGCGCCATCGTCGAGAGCGGGCTGGGCCTGCCGCAGTCGCTGTCCGCCACCATCCTGGCCACCACCGCGATCCTCTTCGCCGCCACCACGATGGACACCGGCGTCCGGCTGCAGCGCTTCGTCGTCCAGGAGATCGGCGAGATCGGCGGCGTCCGGCTCGGCAAGGGCGTGGCCACGGTCATCGCCGTCGGGGTGGCCCTCGCGCTGACCTTCGGGTCCGGCGCCGACGGCTCGGGCGGACTGCTCATCTGGCCGCTCTTCGGCACCACCAACCAGCTGCTGGCGGCGCTCACGCTGTCGATCATCGCGATCATGCTGCTGCGTCGCGGGCGCACCGCCCTCCCGGCGCTCATCCCGCTCGTCTTCGTCGGCGTGATGACGCTCTACGCGCTCTTCATCCAGCTCGGCACCTTCTGGGACACGCGGAACTGGCTGCTGCTCGTGCTCGACCTCGTCATCCTCGTCGCCGCCCTGTGGGTCTTCGTCGAGGCGA
The DNA here is from genome assembly GCF_001685415.1 of Serinicoccus hydrothermalis. NCBI lineage: Bacteria > Bacillati > Actinomycetota > Actinomycetes > Micrococcales > Ornithinimicrobiaceae > Serinicoccus > Serinicoccus hydrothermalis. Next base: position 1,962,955 of record NZ_CP014989.1, read on the forward strand.
TCGGCGCGATGCGCAAGGCGAAGGACTACCAGGGCGACGACGACGCGGAGCTCGCGGAGATGTCCGCCGCCGAGGTCGCCGGGAAGCCCTCCGGTGGCGAGCGCGGGTCGGCCTCGAGCGAGGACTGAGGAAGGGGCATGCCGTGGTGCGCCACGGCATACCCTGGAGCCATGACGGACACCTCGCCAGCGCGTCGGCGGCTGCGCTCCGCCGCCGGCGTGGTGCGCGACGTCCTCGCGGGCCCGTACGCCCGCACCTTCGCCCGGGCGCGCCGGGACGAGGACGACCTCTTCATGGTCATCGTCATGGCCGAGGCACTCGGGGTGCCCAACCCGGCGAGCTACTACACGGTCGAGCTGCTGCCCGTGGTCTACGACCAGGTGCACGACTGGCACCGGCGCATGGGGCTGGACCGCAGCCCGCTCGAGCACGTCTCGTGCTGCTGATGCCGGGCCCGGGGTGCTGAGCGGGCTCGCCGCCGGCCGTGAGGTGCTCTTCGTCGGCGGCAAGGGCGGGGTCGGCAAGACCGCGGTCGCCTCCGCGCTCGGGCTGTCCCTGGCGCGGGCCGGGCGGCGCGTGCTCCTCGTCTCGACCGACCCCGCGCACAACCTCGGCCACCTGTGGGACCAGCGGGTGGGCGACGAGATCACCGAGCTCGCGCCCCTGCTGCGCGGCCTCGAGATCGACCCGGCGCGGACCACCGCGCAGCACCTGGCCGCCGTGCGCTCGACCATGGAGCGGCTCATGCCAGATCACCTCCAGGGCGGGGTCCGCCGTCACCTGGAGCTGGCCCGCGACGCGCCGGGGACGCACGAGGCCGCGGTGCTCGAGCGCATCGCGGAGGTGGTCGAGCAGCGGCACCCGGACGAGCTGGTCGTCTTCGACACGGCGCCGTCGGGGCATACCGCGCGGCTGGTGGCGCTGCCCGAGCTCATGCAGGCCTGGACGGGCGGGCTGATGCGCCGGCAGGAGCGCTCGGCCCGATTCGGGGCGGCGCTGCGGGGACTGCAGGGGCAGGGTCGCAGGGACGCTGACGCGGGTGACCGGGCGGCCGCGGACATCGTCGGCAGCTCGCGGCCGGTCGACCAGCGCGGGCGGCGCGACGCCGAGATCCGGCAGATCCTGGACCGCCGACAGGCCCGCTTCACCGGGCTCCGCTCGCTGCTGCAGGACGACGCGCGCAGCTCCTTCGTCATCGTGCTCGCCGCCGAGCGGCTGCCGGTGCTGGAGTCGGTCGAGCTGCACGAGCAGCTCACCCGGGCGGGGATGGGCGTCGGCGCGCTGGTGGTCAACAAGCGCTCCCCGGCGGACGCCGGCGAGCTGCTGGCCGACCGGCGCGCCGTCGAGCAGCGCTACGTCGCCCAGCTCGGCGCCGCCCTGCCCGACCTGCCGCTGCACGAGGTCCCGCTGCTGCCGGGCGACCTCGTCGGCGAGGACGCCCTCCTCCGCCTCGCCTCGTTCCTCTGACCCGAATTCGACCTCTGCTTTGTTCGCCATGGCGAGGTTTCCAGAGGTCGAAATCCGGCGGGGAGGTCGACATCCGGCGGGGAGGTCGACATCCGGCGGGTATGACGAGGCCCCCGGGGCGCGCTGCCTGGCGCGTCCCGGGGGCCTGTCGGTGTCACTCCGTCAGGTCGGTGACCTCACGGGTAGACGACGGCCTCCAGGGTCTCCTGGACCTCGAGGCTCACCGCGCCGTAGCCGCCGACGATGTGCACGAGCTGGGCGCGCATCTGCGTCATGGCCTCGACCGTGTCGGCGGGCAGCATCTCCGGCTTGGTGAGCAGGACCGCCATGTTGTTCATCGCCGCCACCGGGGCCGCCGCGAGGGCGTCCGGGAACTCCGTACCGGTCGCCAGGAAGGCGCCCGGTCCCGGGGTCGGGAAGAACTCGCCGGCGACCGCGGCCGCCGTGCCGTAGCGGTTGGTGCCGCCGAGGCGGACGACCTCACCGGCGCTGGCACCGGCGGCGCCCGCGACGTCGTCGGAGACCGCCGCGTCGCCACCGATGACGTAGACCGTCTCCGGCGAGAGGCGGGCCAGCTCCTCGGAGGTGGCACCCGGCAGCAGGTCGGGCCGCGTGAGCAGGACCGAGGCGTCCTCCATGCCGGCCGCCGCGGCCGCCGCGAGGGCGTCCGGGTAGTCCCTGCCGCTGGCGAGGAAGACGACGTCGGCGTTCTCCGCGTGCGACTGGCTGACCTGGACCGCGGTCTCGTACCGGTTCGACCCGGCGAGCCGCTCCGTCTCGGCATACTCGCCCAGCGCGGTCACGACGTCGTCGTCGACCGCACCGTCGCCACCGAGGACGACGATGCTGTCCGGGCCGAGCTGCTGCAGCGCCATACGGGTCGCGTCCGGCAGCGCGTCCGGCTGGGTGAGCAGGACCGGAGCCTCCACCGAGCCCGCCAGCGCACCGCCGGCGAGCGCGTCGGGGAAGGCCTGACCGCTGGCGACGTAGACCGTCTCGGCACCCTGCGGGAAGGCCTCGACGGCCAGCTCGGACGCGGTGGAGTACCGGTCCTGACCCAGGGTGCGCTCGACGCTCGCGCGGTCCTCGTTGCCGTAGTCGGACCCCTCGAAGGCGATCCCGAAGACCGGGCTGTCCCAGGTCTCGGTCTGCGCCTCGCGGTCGTCGTTCCACGCCTTCGCCTTGGTGACGGTCAGCTCGAGGATGTAGTCGCCGTCCGGCACCCGCACCTTCGCGCCGTTCTCGTCCAGCATCATGCCGTCCCAGGGGTAGGCGCTGAAGCCGTTGCGGGTGGCCGAGCGGGCGAGGTAGTCGAGCTCGGCGACGGTGCCCACGGACTCACCCTTGCTGCCGTCGTCCGCGGCCGCGAAGACCTCCCACTCCATCCGACGGGCCTGGTGCTCGAAGTGGACGAGGACCTGCGGGGCGTCGTCCTGCTCCATCGAGTAGACGTAGCCCTCGTCGACGTAGGAGTAGGTGCCGCCCTCCTCCACGCACTCGTAGCCGAGGAACAGGCCGCACTCGGCGACGACGCCCATGGCGGGCATCTCCTGGGTGACGTTGCCGTCCGCGTCGATCTGGTCGGCCAGCACCTCGGTCTCCTGCAGGTCGGCCGCCTGGCCGCCGTAGGCCACCGTGTAGGTGTCGGCCTCCTCGCCCTCACCGCTGGTGAAGGTGACGTAGCCGCCGAAGATCGGGCCCATCTCGCCCTCGACCGCCGGCGAGGTGATGGTCATGGGGACCTCCACGCTGCCGCCCGCGGGCACGGTGACGCTGGACGCGACCTCGACCTCGGCCGGCGCCAGGTAGTAGCCGAACACATTCGCCGTGCCGGACGTGGCCACGGCCGGGATGTGCTCGACGGCGTAGACCTGCTCGGTGTCGCTGGTGTTGGTCACTGTCACCGACTGGGTGCTGCTCTCACCGGAGAGCTGCTGGCCGAGCTGCACCAGACCGGGTTCGATCGTGGTCTGCGCCAGGATCGAGTCGTCGATCTGGATCATGCCCGTGCCCTGTCGGTGCACGATCTCCAGGCCGACGTCCGGCGCGCCGTTGAAGGGCAGCTGGATCGAGCTGTTCTGCAGCCTGAGCTTGGCCTCCTCGACGCCCAGGTCGGGGTCCGCCTCGAGCATGAGGGCGGCGGCGCCCGCGACGTGCGGGGCGGCCATCGACGTGCCCGAGAGCGTGGCGTAGGGCTGGGTCTCCAGCGGGTAGGTGGAGTAGATCAGACCACCCGGCGCTGTCAGGTCCGGCTTGAAGGTCGTGTCGGCCATCGTGCCGATGGAGCTGAACGAGCTGATGAGCCCACCGTTGGGGTTGGGGACCGAAGCCTCCTCGCCGGTCCAGGTCACCGTGTGGCCGTCGGTCGCCAGCGCGTCCGCCGCCAGCCGCTCACCGTCGGCCTGACCGACCATGACGACGGGGACCTCGATGGGCGGGTCCCCTGCCACGCTGGGGTTGATGGTGCCCGCGACGTTGTTGTAGAGCATGACACCGGCCGCTCCGGCGGCCTGGCCGTTACGGGCCTTCTCGTAGAAGCTGCAGGTGCCGCGCTGGATCAACACCCAGTTGCCCTCGATGACGGCCTGCTCCTCCGCGGTGAAGGGGTCGGCGCCGCAGGCCTGCGCCTCGGTGGTCCCGGGCTCGTGGACGGCCACCAGGGTGTCCTCGCCGGAGGTCGGCGGCACGGGGGCCGGGGATCCGACGGAGAAGGGGACGTCGTTGCCCTCCTCGTCGACGAAGACAATGGCGTCGTAGAACGTGTTGTCGACCGAGCCGACACCGATGGTGTCCTCGCCGACGCCGGGGGCGCCGACGGAGTGCAGGCCGTTGGCACCGGAGTTGCCGATCGAGGCGACGACGATGACGCCCTCGCGGGCGAGCGCGTCGGTGGCCTGCGCGGTCGGGTACTCCTTCCACGCCGAGAAGGCCGAGCCGATGGAGAGGTTCACCACGTCCATGTCGTCGGCCAGGGTCTGCTCCATGGCGTGGAGCATGATGTCGCTGTCGGTCGACCCCTCGCAGCCGAAGACGCGGTATGCGCCCAGCGTCACGCCGGGCGCCACGCCCGTCACCTCGCCGCTGGCGCCGGTGATGCCGGCGACGTGCGTGCCGTGGCCCTGGCAGTCGTCCGGGTCCTCGTCGGGGAACGGCTTGGGCTGGTATGCCTCGCCCGCCGACGGGTCCGCGTTGTAGTCGTCACCGACGAAGTCGTAGCCGAAGGCCACCCGCTCCGTCGGGAAGGTCGTGCTGTCCGGGCTGCCGTTGCCCCCGAAGTCGGGGTGGTCGTAGTCGATACCGGTGTCGATGATGCCGACCTTGACGCCGGTGCCGTCGTAGCCGAGCTCGCTCTGGACGATGTCGGCCCCGGTCATGCTGATGGCGGTGAACAGCTCCGGGTCGACCTGGGTGCCCTCCGGCTCCTCCGGCGCGTCCACGACGCCGACGGGGAAGATGGCCTCGACCGCGTCCGAGGAGGCCAGCTGGGGCAGCGAGTCCTCCTCGGCGCTCACGGACAGGCCGTTCCACAGGCTGCCGAACTCCGAGCGCACCTCCAGCTCGACCCCGGCGTCGGCGACGTCGGCGAGGAAGCGGTCACGCTGGGACTCGATGGAGTCCATCGACCCGCCCAGGACCGTGCTCGGGCCGGCGAGCTGGACGAAGTAGGCACCGGGGACGACCTGCGTCCCGGAGCCCTGGACGGTCTGGATCTTGCTCTCCGGAGCCGGTGAACCCGGCGCGACGAGGGCGTCGTCGTCCGCGGCCGCCGACAGCGGTGCCAGCACGGCACCGGTCAGCGACAGGACGGCGATCGCGGAGAGGGTGCGGCGGGGACGTCCCCCGGGCCATGCACTGCTCACGAATGATCTCCTTCGATGGTGGCGGCCGCACAGGGGTGTCGTGGACCACTCTCGACCCTAGGCTCGATGGCGCCGTCTGCACCCGGGATCGCGTCACGATCGGGTCACGATCAGGTCACGGCGTAGGGTTACCTGCCCTCGCGTCAACCGCCTCTGAACTGCAGCGATGCTCCTTACCATTCCTGAGACGTCCGCGATCTGGAGCCTCTCCCTGCGTGAGGGTGCACAATCAAGAGGTGCTCGTCCGACTCCTGCGGCGCCAGCTGCGTCCCTACCTGCCCCTGGTCGTCGCGGTCATGCTCCTCCAGCTCCTCGCGACGGCCGCCAGCCTCTACCTGCCGGCCCTCAACGCGGACATCATCGACCAGGGGATCGTGCAGACCGACCTGCCCTACATCTGGCGGGTCGGGGCGATCATGCTCGGCGTCAGCGCGGTGCAGGCGCTCGCGCAGATCGGGGCGACCTGGGCCGCCGCGCGCACCGCGATGGGCGTCGGGCGGGACACCCGGGCCGGGCTCTTCGAGCACGTCCTGAGCTTCTCCTCGCGCGAGCTCGGCGAGTTCGGCGCCCCGTCCCTCATCACGCGCAGCACCAACGACGTGCAGCAGGTCCAGCAGGTGACGTTCATGTCCCTGGTCATGCTCGTCGCGGCACCGATCACCGCCGTCGGTGGTGTCGTCATGGCCGTCCGGCAGGACGTCGGCCTCTCCCCGCTCATCGCCGTCGCGGTCACGGTCCTGCTCCTCGGGATGGGCCTCATCATCCGTCGCATGGTGCCGCTCTTCCGCGCCAACCAGCGCCAGCTCGACGCGGTCAACCGGGTCATGCGCGAGCAGATCACCGGCATACGCGTCATCCGCGCCTTCACCCGCGAGCCGCAGGAGCGCGACCGTTTCGCCGCCACCAACACCGAGCTGACCGGCATCGGGCTGCGCCTGGGCGACCTCATGGCGCTGATGTTCCCCTTCGTCATGCTGTTGATGAACCTGTCCACCGTCGGCGTCATCTGGTTCGGCGCCCACCGCGTCGACACCGGCGACATGGAGGTCGGGGCGCTCACCGCATACATCAGCTATCTCATCCAGATCCTCATGTCGATCATGATGGCGACGATGGTGGCGACGATGATCCCGCGCGCCACCGTCTCGGCCGAGCGCATCGAGGCGGTGCTCGGGACCGGCACGACGCTCGTCACCCCGGACGAGCCCCGCTCACCCTCCGGCCGGGCGCCCGGCGAGGTCACGATGCGGGACGTCAGGTATGCCTACCCCGGCGCCGACGCGCCCGTCCTGTGCGACATCGACCTCGTGGCCCGGCCCGGCACCACCACCGCGATCGTCGGTGCCACCGGCTCGGGCAAGACCACCCTGCTGCGCCTCGTGCCGCGACTCGCGGACGTCACGGGCGGGGCCGTCCTGCTCGACGGCGTCGACGTGCGCGACCTCGCGCCGGAGGAGCTGTGGTCGATGGTCGGCCTCGTCCCGCAGCGGCCCTACCTCTTCTCCGGCACGGTCGCCAGCAACCTGCGCTTCGGGCGCCCCGACGCCACCGACGACGAGCTGTGGGAGGCCCTGCGGGTGGCGCAGGCCGACGACTTCGTGGGCGCGACCGAGCTGGGGCTCGAGCACCCCATCGCGCAGGGGGGCGGCAACGTCTCCGGGGGGCAGCGGCAGCGGCTGTGCATCGCCCGGGCGCTCGTGGCCCGGCCCCGGGTCTACCTCTTCGACGACTCCTTCTCGGCCCTCGACGTCGCCACCGACGCCCGGCTGCGGCGCGCCCTGCGCCCGCACATCCGCGACGCGACGGTCATCGTCGTGGCGCAGCGGGTCTCCACAATCGTCGACGCCGACCAGATCGTCGTGCTCGACCAGGGTCGGATCGTGGGCGTGGGCAGGCATACCGAGCTCCTCGAGGACTGCTCGACGTATGCCGAGATCGCCCGCTCGCAGGAGCAGGGGGCGGCGGTATGAGCGAGCGCCAGGACGAACGTCCGTCGAGCTCGACGCCCCGGCGCGGACCGGCGGGAGGGCACGGCGCCGCGGTGCCCGTGGAGCGGGCCAGCAACTTCGGGGCCTCGGCGCGGCGACTGGTGGGCCGGCTCGCGCCCTACCGACTGCTCATCGGGCTGGCGGTCCTGCTCACCCTGGTCGCCGTGATCCTCAGCGTCCTCGGACCGCGTGTGCTCGGCCGGGCGACCGACTACGTCTTCGCCGGCTTCCTCGGGTCACGCCTCCCCGAAGGCGCCGACGTGGACCAGATCGTCTCCGGCCTACGGGCGCAGGGGCAGGACACGCAGGCCGACCTCATCGAGGGCACCCCCTTCCTCGTGCCGGGGCAGGGGATCGACTTCGGCGCGGTCGGCCGCACGATCGCGGTCGTCATCGTGCTCTACGTCGCCTCGGGCGTCCTCATGTGGGTCTCCACCCGGCTCGTCAACCGGATCTCCATGCGCACCGTCCGGGACCTGCGCGCCGACGCCGAGGACCAGCTGCACGAGCTGCCGCTGGCCTACTTCGACGCCCAGCCGCGCGGCGAGATCCTCTCCCGGGTGACCAACGACCTCGACAACCTGCAGCAGACGCTGCAGCAGACCTTCGGCCAGCTGCTCAACGCCCTGGTGACCGTGGTGGCGATCCTCGCGATGATGCTGTGGATCTCGCCGATGCTGACCCTCATCGCGGTGCTCACGGTCCCGCTCTCCATCGTCGTCACGATCCTCATCGCCCGGCGCAGCCAGCGGCTCTTCAAGGCCCAGTGGGCGCATACCGGGACGCTCAACGGGCAGATCGAGGAGGCCTACACCGGGCACGAGCTGGTGACCGTCTTCGGACGCCGCGAGCAGGTCACCGAGCGCATGCGGGAGATCAACGACCAGCTCTACGACGTCACCTGGCGGGCGCAGTTCATGAGCGGCGTGATCATGCCGGCGATGTTCCTCATCGGCAACCTCGGGTATGTCCTCGTCGCCGTCGTCGGTGCGCTGCGGGTCACGTCGGGCACCCTCTCGCTCGGCAGCGTGCAGGCCTTCATCCAGTACTCCCGCCAGTTCACCCAGCCGGTGACCCAGGTGGCCTCCATGGCCAACCTGCTCCAGTCCGGCGTCGCCTCGGCCGAGCGCACCTTCGAGCTGCTGGACGCCGACCGGCAGGTGCCCGACCCGGAGGAGTCCGGCTCCCCGGCGCGCGACCACGGGGGCCGGATCGCCTTCGAGGACGTGAGCTTCTCCTACGGCAGCGAGCCGCTCATCGAGGACCTGTCGCTCGTCGCCGAGCCGGGCCAGACGGTGGCCATCGTCGGACCCACCGGCGCCGGCAAGACCACGCTGGTCAACCTCATCCTGCGGTTCTACGAGCTGGACTCCGGCCGGATCACGCTCGACGGGCAGGACATCACGACGATGACCCGGGCCGACCTGCGCTCGCGGGTCGGGATGGTGCTGCAGGACACCTGGCTCTTCGAGGGCACCATCCGGGACAACATCGCCTACGGACGACCCGGCGCCACCGAGGAGGAGGTCCGCTCCGCCGCCGAGGCCGCCTTCGTGGACCGCTTCGTGCAGCACCTGCCCGAGGGCTACGACACCGTGCTCAACGACGACGCCGCGGCCGTCTCCGTCGGGGAGAAGCAGCTGCTCACCATCGCCCGCGCCGTCATCTCCCAGCCCTCGCTGCTCATCCTCGACGAGGCGACCAGCTCGGTCGACACCCGCACCGAGCTGCTCATCCAGGAGGCGATGGCCCGGCTGCGTGAGCACCGCACCAGCTTCGTCATCGCGCACCGGCTCTCCACGATCCGGGACGCCGACCTCATCCTCGTCATGGAGGCGGGCCGGATCGTCGAGCAGGGCACCCACGAGGAGCTGCTCGACGCGGGCGGACCGTATGCCCGTCTGCACGCCGCGCAGTTCAGCGGGGCCGCGGTCTCGGGCGAGGACCTGGACCTCAGCCCGGCGAACCCCTGACCTCCGCGGCCGGCCCGGCATACCCCTTGGCCGGCCCGGCATACCCCCGGAATTCGACTGTTGGTTTGTTCGCCATGGCAGGCAAACGAGAGGTCGAATTCCTGCCGTCCCGCGCTCTGCCCGAATTCGACTACTGCTTTGCGCGCCATGGCGAACAAAGGAGAGGTCGAATTCCGGGCAAGGGGCGAGAGGTGAGCAGGCAGGAAGGTATGCCGTGGCCCGGGCCGGGAGGTATGTCGGGGGCCCGGACGTTTGCCCTGCGAGACCCTGACGTCAGGGCCGGGAGTGACCCGTGGGCCTCAGCCCTCGGAGCCGCCCATGACCTCCTCGATCGGCACGGCGTCCTCGGGGGCCTCGACCTGCGGGGCGTCGTTCCAGTCGGTGATGTTCATCTCGAGGTCGTCGTCCTCGCCGGACTCACCCGGGATGAGGACGCGGAGCAGGTTGTCCTCGCCGTCGGCGGAGACCCAGACCTCGGCGTTCTCGTCCTCGATGACGTAGTGGTAGGCCTCGGTGCCGTCGACGTCGCCCATCTCGGCGGTCGAGGTCTGCATGTCCGAGGCGTCGGTGGGAACCTCGGCGAAGAACTCCTCCCACAGGCTGGACAGCGAGAAGGTCTCGCCGATGCCCATCTCCGGCGGCACCTCGATGTACTGCCCGGCGAGGGTGCCCGCCTGGGCCTCGCCGCCCGCCATCGTCCAGAAGGCCTCGTCGCCGTTGAGGTAGTAGGTCTCGTCGACCGCGATGATCGAGACGGTGCCGTCGTCGATCGTGGCGTCCACCTGGAAGTTGGAGTCGTCGAGCTGGCCGGTGAGGGTGGCGTCGATCGTCATCTCGCCGTCGGAGCCGACGATGGTCGCGGTCATCGACTCGGCGTTGCTGGCGTTGTCGATGACGGTGGGCCACAGCTCCTCGAAGGCCGGCACGCCCGAGGCGTCCCCGGAGTCCTCGGAGGTCTCCTCCTCGGTCATCTCCTCCGTGGTCTCCTCCGGGGCAGAGGTATCTTCGGCCGAGGTCTCCTCCGGGGCGCTCTCGGTCTCCGTCGCCGCGGGCTCGTCCTCGCCGCCGCAGGCGGCAAGACCGCCCAGCAGCAGGCCCGAGAGCGCGATCGTGGTGATGTGGCGGTGCCTGGTGGACATGGTGGTCCCTCTCGTCGATGATCAGCGCCTTTGCCCCACACGGCCGCTGCCCGGCGGACGGACCCCTCACGATCGTCCGTGGCGCAGGCTCACCCTACAGTGCGGCACCCGCACCGCGCAGCGGTATGCGCTCACATGGCCCGGGCGAGGCTGCGCCGCAGGAGCAGCCCGGCCACGCCGAGCATGGCGATCGCCATCGCGAGCAGCACCCCGAGCTCGGGGAGCACGTCGAGCACCCCTGCCCCGCGCCGCTGGATGTCGGCGAGCGCGTCGTAGGCCCAGGCGTGCGGCGTGAGGTGGGCGACGGCGCGCAGGCGGTCCGGGTAGAGCTCCAGGGGCACCATGCACCCCCCGATGGCGCCGATGACCAGGCCGGCCCCGACCGACAGACCGCTCGCCGCCCCCTCGGCGTCGACGAGCACGCCGATGATGATCGCCGCTCCCGCCGCGACCACGGCGAAGACCAGCAGGACGAGCAGCGTCGACCACAGGTTCCCCCAGTCGACCCCGAAGAGCAGCGAGCTGGCCACGATGATGTAGCCACCCTGCGCCAGAGCGATCGCCACCCGTCCGGCGGCCAGGCCGGTGACCACCTCGAGCCGGGTGACGGGGGCGCTCAGCGTCCGGCGGATGACACCGTCGCGGCGGGCCTTGATGAGGGTGGCCGAGGCGCTGAGCGAGCTGAGGAAGACGAAGAGCAGCAGCTGGGCGGTCGCGCCGGTCCCGAAGCGCCCGGCGCCCGCGAAGGCCTGCGCCACCGGGTCGTCCGGCTCCTGCACCAGCAGCCGTGGACCGGGCAGGTCACGGGTCGCGGCCTGCAGGGCGTCCTGCGCCTCCGCGCGGTCCGCGAACCGGGAGACGAGCGCGACCTGCGCTGCCTCGACGGCCACGGTCTCCGCCTGCGCCCGCACCACCTCGGCGACGGCCGGGCTGCTCGAGGAGGTTCCCTGGACGATCTCCAGCCCGAGCGGGTCGCCGGCGTCGTAGGCGCTCGCCGCGGCGGCGGGGACGAGCACGCCGACCTCGACGTCACCGGCCGCCACCTGCGTGCGCACCTCGTCCGCGTCGTCGAGCAGCGTCACCTCCAGGTCGGCGTCCTGCCAGCCGTCGACGAGCGCGGTCCGCAGCGGGCTCTCGTCGGCGTGCACCGCGACCGCGCCGCTGCGGCTCTCGCCGCCGCCGAACTGCCACCCGATGACGGCCACCATGGCCAGCGGGAAGATGAAGACGAAGAAGAGGTTGGAGCGGTCGGCGAAGAAGCGGCGCAGCTCCACCGCGGGGATCGTGAGCACCCGGGTCATACCAGCTCCCTCCGACCGGGCAGGAAGCGTGCGAGCAGGAGCATGACCAGGGTGAAGGCCAGCAGCGTGAGCAGGGTCGGGCCGAGTGCGGCCACCCCGCCGCCACCCGCGGTGATGCCGAGGCCGCGCCCCAGCGCCGCGACCGGGTTGAGCTGGAGCACCTGCCCCAGGGTGCCGGTGGAGGGCACCCGGAAGAAGGCCCCGCCGCTCATCCCGAGGGTGATCGCGACGATCGTCTGCGCGATGCCGGCCTGCTCCGCGGTGCGGGCCAGCCCGACGATGACGAAGCTGATCGAGGTGGCCGCGGCGACCACGGCGAGGACGAGCACCGCCACGGGGCCGGGGCGGCCGAGGTCGACGTCGTCGAGCAGCACGGAGCCAGCGGTCAGCAGGGCCAGCGTGGCCACCACGCCGAGGACCCAGCTCGACACCCCCTTCGACAGGGGCACCCACCAGGCGGGGATCGGCGTCGACAGCACGCGCGCGAGGGTGCCCCACTCCCGTTCCACGACGATCCCGAGCACCCCGAACCCCACGGTGAAGAGGAGGAAGAAGCCGGCCTGCCCGGCGACGATCGACCCGCCCGGGCTGAGCTGCTCGTCCGCCGTGCGGCCGGGGGTCCAGGCCACCGCGGGGCCGCTCGTCTCCTGCAGCTCCTGCTGCAGCTGCTGCGGGTCACCACCCAGGGCGTCCACCGCCCGCGCCGACCGCGTGCTGGCGGTCAGCTGGTCCAGCACCCCGCCGACGACGCTGGTGACGACGTCGGCCTCCAGCCCCGAGCCGGAGGGGCGGTGCACCACGACCTCGGGCCGTCGCCCCTCCTGGAGGTCCTGCGCGAAACCGTCCGGCAGCACCACGGCCGCGCCGACCTCGCCGTCCGCCACCAGCCGGGGCGCCGCCGCAGGGTCCACGTCCCGCACGGTCACGTCGAGCTGGGCGGGGTCGATCTCCGCGAGGGTGGACGGCACGACCGCCGCGAGGTCGTCCCCGTCCGGGGCGCTCACGGCGACCGTGATCGGCTCCAGCTCCTCGGCCAGCGGGGTGAAGATGAGGGAGAAGACCCACATGAGGGCCAGCGGGACCGCGAGGCCGAAGATGAAGAAGGACTTGTCGAGGACCTGCTGGCGCAGGTCCCCCGCGACCATGACGAGGAGCCGGCCCATCGTCAGTCCCTCAGGGCCTTGCCGGTGAGGTGCAGGAAGACCGACTCGAGGTCGGGCCGGGTGATCTCGATGTCGGACAGCACCATGCCCGCCTCGGCGCTCGCCGCGACGATCTCGCTGATGGCGCCCGGCTCGCGACGGACCACGAGCCGCAGCGCCGTCGGGCTCTCGTGCACCTGCTCGACGACGGGCAGCGCCCCCAGGGCACGGGCCGCGGCCGCGAGCTCGCCGCCGCCCGTCAGGGCGACGGTGTCGCTCCCCCCGACGAGGTCGACCAGCTGCTCCCGCGTGCCCTCGGCCCGGACCGCCCCGTCGTCGACGATCGCGATCCGGTCGCAGAGGCGCTCGGCCTCCTCCATGTAGTGCGTGGTGTAGAGCACGGCCATCCCCTCCGTCGACAGCTGCTCCACCGAGGTGAGGATCGCGTGCCGCGACTGCGGGTCAACCCCGACGGTCGGCTCGTCCAGCACGAGCAGCGCCGGCTCGTGCAGCAGCCCGATCGCGATGTTGAGCCGTCTCTTCATGCCGCCGGAGAAGGTCTTGCTCGCGCCCTTGGTCCGGTCGGTCAGACCGACGACCTCGAGCACCGTGGCCACCCGCTCCTTGAGGTGCGCCCCGGACAGCCCCTGCAGGCGCCCGAAGTACAGGAGGTTGTCGCGGGCGGACAGCTCGGGGTAGATGGCCAGGTCCTGGGGCACCAGCCCGATGCTCCGCTTCGCCCGGATCGGGTGCTCGGCCATGCTCACGCCCGCGACGTGGACCGAGCCGGCGTCGGGGGCGAGCAGCCCGACGATCATCGAGATGGTCGTCGTCTTGCCCGCGCCGTTCGGCCCGAGGAGCCCCAGCGTCTCGCCGGGGGCGATCTGCAGGCTGACGTCGTCGACCGCGACGTGCGTGCCGAAGCAGCGTCGCAGTCCCTCCACACGGAGCACGGGATCGGTCATGCCGGTCACGCTAGGGCGCGCCGGCTCCGGCGCCCCATGACATCTGTCCCGTCCTGGCCGGGATGGTCCTCACCTACGCTGGTGCCGTGCACCGACGCGACGAGCTCTCCCCGCCGACCGGCCCCGACACCACCTCCCCCTCCGCCCGGACCACCGAGGCCGAGCAGCTCGACGAGGCCTTCGACAAGGCGGCCCCCCGCTACGACCTGCTGACCCGGCTCAACCCCGGCTACCACCGCGCCCTGCGGCGGGCCGCCTCCCAGCTGGTCTCCCGCCTCGAGGTCCCGGCGCACACGCCCACGGACGGGGCCGGGTCACCCCTCACGCTCTGGGACCTGGGCTGCGGCTCCGGGCTCTCGACCCGCGCGCTGCTCCGGGCCACCGGCCCGCAGGTCCGTCTCGTCGGCCTCGACGCCTCGGCCGGGATGCTCGACCAGGCCCGGGCCAAGGACTGGCCCGGCGGGGTCGACTTCGTGCACGCGACCGCGCAGGACCTGCCCGAGGTCGCCGCGACGCAGCTCGGGCGCCCCGCGGACGGGGCCTTCGCGGCATACCTGCTGCGCAACGTGCCGCAGGAGCAGCGGGACGGCGTCCTGCGCGCGATCCACGACCAGGTGCGCCCCGGCGGCTGGATCACGCTGCAGGACTACCACGTGGCGGGTGACGCCCGCGCGGAGCGGACCTGGACCGCGGTATGCCGCGGCGTCGTCACCCCGCTGGCCACGGTCACCCGCGGTCACCCGGCCATCTACCGCTACCTGTGGCGCAGCGTCCTCGACAACGACAGCACGGACGTCCTGGAGGACCGGGTCCGGCGGGCCGGCTTCGTCGACGTCTCCTGGAGCAGCGCCGGCGGCTGGCAGCGCGGGATCCTGCACACCCTGCTGGCCCGGCGCCCGTCGCGGGAGGTCACGGCGTGAGCAGGGCGCGCCGCACCCTCGTGCCGGGGCGGGACCGCCGCGCCGTGCTGCACCCCGCCGCACCGGGGGCCGCGCGGCTGGACGGGGAGCGACACGTGGTCGTCGTGGGAGGCGGGATCGCCGGGATCGCCGCCGCGGTCGTCCTCGCCGAACGCGGCACCCGGGTCACGCTGGTCGAGGCGCAGGACAGCCTCGGCGGCCGGGTCCGGTCCTGGCCGCTCGGCGACGGCAGGACCATGTCCCGCGGCTTCCACGCCTTCTTCCGGCAGTACTACACGCTGCGCGCGCTGCTGCGCCGGGTGGACCCTCGGGGCGAGCGGCTGGTGCCGGTCCCCGACTACCCGCTGCGCCGCGGGGACGGGCTCACCGACAGCTTCGCGGCGTTGCCGACCTCGCCGCCGGCCAACCTGGCGGCCTTCGTGCTGCGCAGCCCGACCTTCCCGGTGACCGGGCTGGCCTCGGTGCACCTGCCGAGCGCCCTGGAGCTCATCAGCACCTCCTACCCCGAGAGCCACGAGCGCTACGACGGTGAGTCCGCGGCCGACTTCCTGGACCGGCTGCGCTTCCCCGAGGGCGCCCGACACCTCGCGCTGGAGGTCTTCGCGCGGTCCTTCTTCGCGCACCCCTCGGACTTCGGCGCCGGCGAGCTCGTCGGGATGTTCCACACCTACTTCACCGGCTCCTCCGAGGGCCTGCTCTTCGACGTCCCCGACGACGACTACGACACCGCGCTCTGGGCCCCCCTGGGCCGCTACCTCGAGCAGCACGGCGCGCAGGTGCGGACCGGGACCCGGGTCGACGCGCTGGAACCGCGACCGGAGGGCGGCTGGAGCATCGAGGTGGCGGGCGAGCGGCATACCGCCGACGCCGTCGTGCTCGCGACCGACCCGCGCGCGACCCGTGCCCTGGTGGAGTCGTGGGCGGCGGACGCGACGGACGGAGCGACCCGGTCCTGGCACGAGCGGGTCGCCGCCGGCCGCAACGCGCCGCCCTTCGCGGTGCTGCGGCTGTGGTTGGACCGCCGGGTCGAGGACGCCCGCGAGGCCTTCCTCGGGACGAGCGGCTACGACCTGCTCGACAACATCACGGTGCTGGAGCGCTTCGAGCGGGGCGCGGCGACCTGGGCGCGCGAGCACGCGGGCTCGGTCGTCGAGCTGCACGGGTATGCCGTCGACCCGGCCCGCGACGACACCCTCGCCGGTGCGGGTCGCGGCGGGCTGGACGAGCAGCTCGTCCGGGACCGCCTGGTCGCCTCCCTGCACGAGGTCTACCCCGAGACCGCGGACGCGGCGGTGCTGCACGAGGAGCTGCTCGTCGAGGACGACTGCGGGCTGGTCGGCACCGGCCCCTGGCGGGACCGCCTCACCGTCGACACCCCCTACCCCGGGCTGGTCCTGGCCGGCGACGGGCTGCGCACCGAGTGGCCCATCGCGCTCATGGAGCGTGCGGCGGTGACCGGGGTGCTGGCCGCGGGCGAGCTGCTCTCCGGGTGGGGTGTCCGGGGCGAGGACGTCTGGACCGTGCCGCTGCAGGGGGTGCTGCGGCGCCGACCGGGGCGGACGGTGGCGTGAGCGAGGGCCCCGGCGACCGGCGCGCGCACCGCCCCGACGAGGCGACCTGCCCGCGGGTCGAGCGGGTCGACTCCGGCGGCCGGACCGGGGTGAGCACCCTGTGGCGGCTGCGCGCCCTCGAGCCGGCCCGCGAGCTGCTGCGCGCCCGGCACCGCACGACCCAGGCCGGGTTCACCGCCGAGGCGATCCCGCAGGGCCGGCTCGAGCACCACCCGATCCTCGTCTCCGACGGCCCCCGGCACGACGACCAGCGCCGCAAGGTCGCGCGCTTCCTGGCGCCCGCGGTGGTCGCCGACCGCTACGGCGCGACGATGGAGGACTGCGCCGACCGGCTGGTCGAGGACTTCCTGGACCGCGGCGAGGTCCGGCTGGACGACGCCGCGCTGCACTACACCGTGGAGGTGACGGCCCAGCTCGTCGGGCTGACCGAGTCGCCCGTCCCGGCGATGGCGCGGCGCCTGGTGAGCTTCTTCGACCAACCGCCCTTCGACATCACCCGGACCGACCTGGGGCGCTCGCGCCGCGACTGGGCCCGGGCCGCCCGCAACGGGCTGTGGCCGGTGCTGCGCTTCTGGTGGTCCGACGTGCGCCCCGCGATCCGGGCACGGCGACGTGCGCCGCGCACGGACATCGTCAGCCACCTGCTGGCCGAGGGCTACAGCCGGACGAGCATCCTCGTCGAGTGCGTCACCTACGGGACCGCCGGGATGGTGACCACCCGCGAGTTCATCGTCATGGCCGCGTGGCACCTGCTGGGGGATCCGGACCTGCTGGAGACCTACCTCGCCGCCGAGCAGCCCGAGCGGCTCGCGCTGCTCGAGGAGGTCATCCGGCTCGAGCCGGTGGTGGGCCACCTCTACCGGCGGGTGCAGGAGCCGGTCGAGATCCACGACGGCCAGGAGTCCTGGACGATCCCGGCGGGGGACCTCGTCGACGTCTGCGTCCGGGCCACCAACACCGACCCCGACGCCGTCGGCCCCGAC
Organism: Serinicoccus hydrothermalis; assembly: GCF_001685415.1. Taxonomy (NCBI): domain Bacteria; kingdom Bacillati; phylum Actinomycetota; class Actinomycetes; order Micrococcales; family Ornithinimicrobiaceae; genus Serinicoccus; species Serinicoccus hydrothermalis. The sequence continues at coordinate 1,980,264 of NZ_CP014989.1, forward strand.
CCCCTCGACCTGTGCCCCGGGCGGGAGATGCCCCGCGGCACGGGCGGCGCGGGGCTGGCCTTCGGCGACGGCGAGCACAAGTGCCCCGGCCAACCGCTCGCGCTGCTGGAGACGGACGCGCTGCTCGTGCGCCTGCTCGCGCACCGGCCGCGGGTCGTCCGGGAGCCCGAGCTGGGCTGGGACCACCTCATCGAGGGCTACTGGCTGCGCGGGCTCGTGCTGTCCGCCCCGCCCTCGGACGACGGCAGGACGTGCCGGTAGGTCCACGACGTCAGCGCGGTCGCCACCATGGCGATGAGCACCCCGAGGAAGACGTGCGCCGAGACCGCTCCCCCGCGCCCCAGGGTGACCTGCACGACCACGGCGACCGCCAGCACGAGGGCCAGCGCCACGTTGACCGGGCCGGCGGACCGGCGCAGCACGAGGTAGCCGACCGCCGTCCCGACCACGACGGCCGTGGTCACCCACGCTCCGACCCGGTGGTAGCCGAGGTACTGCCCCTGGCCGCCCAGGAAGGCCGCCGCCCACCCGGCCTGGGCGACGACGGCGCTCAGCGCCAGCGTCGCGAGCGAGCGCAGCACGACGAGGTGCGGGTGCGGCATACCGGAGGGAAGACGCATCGCGCTCACGCCCACACCGGGCCGGGGAGCCGCCGCAGCGGCCCGCGCGCCAGCACATCCGCCACGATCGCCACCTTGGTATGCCGGCGCACCCGGCGGCGGGCGGTGAAGACGTCGTAGTCGGCCGCCTCGATCCGGTTCAGGATGAGCGAGTACATGCGCAGCGCCGTGGCCACGCACCGGGCGCCGGGCGGTGGCAGCATGGCCACCCCGCGCGAGGCGTCGGCGTAGAGCGCCCGGTTGCGCGCGACCTGCTCGGCCATCATCGCCCGCCACTGCGGGGTCACCCGCCGCTCGTGCGGGTCGGCGCCGTGCCGGTCCAGGTCCTCCTGGGGGAGGTAGACCCGGCCCCGGTCGAGGTCCTCGCCCACGTCGCGCAGGAAGTTGGTGAGCTGGAAGGCCAGCCCGAGGGAGCGCGCAGGGTCCTTCGCCGCCGGTGTGCTCGGCTCGAGGACCGGCAGCATCATCTCGCCGATGACCGCGGCCGAGCCCTCCATGTATCCGCCGCGCAGCTCCTCCCACGTCGCCCACGTCTCCCGGGTCAGGTCGAGCTCCATGGCGCGGAAGAAGCGGTCGAAGCACTCGGGGTCGGTGCCCCGGCGGCGCAGGCTGTCGACCACGGCGGCCATGACCGGGTCCGACGAGCCGCCCTGCTCCAGCGCCCGGGTGAACAGCTCCTCGAACCCGCGCAGCCGCACCCCCGGGTCCGGGTCGGCGGGCACCGGGACCTGCACCGTCTCCGGCTCGTCGACGATGTCGTCGGCCAGGCGGCACAGGGCATACACGGCGTAGACGTCGACCCGCTGCTCCGGCGGCAGCAGACGGGCGCCCCAGTAGTAGGTCGTGCCGTGGCGCCGGGTCAGCGCCTCGCACTCCGCGTAGCCCTGCGCGAGCAGCGGGTCAGCAGCCGTCGTGCCCCGTCGCGCCATGGCGGAAGCCTAGCCTGCGGCTAGGGTCGGGGCGGAGGTGAAGCGGTGCACGACGTGGCGATCGTCGGCCTGGGGCCGGCCGGGCGCGCGCTGGCGTCGCGCTGCGTGGCGACGGGGCTCGACGTGCTCGCCCTGGACCCCCGACCCGAGGCGGTCTGGCGGCCGACCTACGGCGTCTGGGAGGACGAGCTGACCGACCTCCCGCCGGAGGTCGTGCGCCACCGCGTCGCGCAGCCCGAGCTGTGGTCCCGGCACCGGCACCGGCTGCACCGGGCCTACGTCGTCCTGGACAACGCCGCGCTGCAGCGCGCCCTGCCCCTGGACGGGGTGGAGGTCGAGCGCGCGCGGCTCGACGACGGTGAGGTCGCCGCGCTGGGTGCCCGGGCGCGGGTCGTGGTCGACGCCCGCGGGGCCCGTCCCTCCGGCGCCGCCCCGGACGACCCGGCCGCCGCGCAGACCGCCTACGGCATCGTCGTCGACGCCGCGGTGGCCGCGCCCGCGCTCGGCGGGGCCGAGGGACTCCTCATGGACTGGCGCACCGACTGGTCGGCCGACCCAGACCCGACCGGGGCCCCGACCTTCCTCTACGCCATCCCGCTCGGCGAGGGCCGGGTCCTGCTCGAGGAGACCTGCCTGGCCGCCGCCCCCGGTATGCCCGTGGACCAGCTCCGCGACCGGCTGCACCGCCGGCTGCGCGCCCGGGGCGTCGCCGGGTCCGACCTCGACGACGTCGAGGGGCGCGAGGTGGTGCGGATCCCGATGCGCGGCCGGGACGCCCCTGCACCGGAGGGCGCCCTGGCCCTCGGCGTGGCAGGGCGGGGTGGGCACCTGGTCACCGGCTACTCGGTGGCGCACTCCCTGTCCCGGGGCCGCTCGCTGGCCGAGCAGCTCGCACGGGGTGACGTGCCCCTCAAGGTGGACTCGGTCGGTGGGTCCGACCTGGTGCGCGAGCTCGGGCTGCGGGCCCTGCTGCGGCTGGACACGGGTGGGACGCTGGAGCTCTTCGAGGCCTTCGGGCAGCTGGAGCCGCAGCAGCAGCGCGCCTTCATGTCGCGCGACAGCGACGCCCTCGCGCTCGTGGGCGCGATGTGGCAGATGTTCGCCCGGATGCCGGCCCGGGGGCGGGCCGAGCTGGTGCGGGCGACGCTGGGTGCCCCGTGGCAGGGACTGCGGCTCGGGCGCTGACCCGTCCCCGGACCCACCGCCGACGGCGTCAGCCGACGAGCTGGCGCACCCGCTCGGCGGCGAGCCGGCCGGAGGGCAGCACCATCGGCACCCCGACCCCCGGCACCGTGCCGGAGCCGGCGAAGACGAGCCCGGGCACGCGGCGGTCGACGTTGCCCGGGCGGAAGGGCCCGGTCTGGGGGAAGGTGTGGGCCAGCGCGAAGGGCGTGCCGGCGGCCATCCCCTGGGCCTGCCAGTCGTTCGGCGTGACGAGCTGCTCGGTGACGACGTCGGTGGGGTAGCCCGCAGCGTCGAGGAAGGTCAGGAGCCGCTCGCGCATCGGCCCGCGCTGCGCCTCCCAGTCCACCCGCCCCACCTCGAGGTTGGGCACCGGCTCCAGGACGTAGAGCGTGCTGTGCCCCTCGGGCGCGGCCTCCTCGTCGTCCAGCGAGTGGACGGTCACGAGCCGGGAGGGGTCGCCCATGAGGGTGCCCTTCTTCAGCAGGTCCTCGAAGGCCCCGGCCCACTCGTGCCCGAAGTGGATGTTGTGGTGCACCTTGCCCTCCGGGACCCCCTTGACGCCCAGGTGCCAGACGACGCAGGAGGGCGAGTAGCGCCCCCCGAGCAGGCCGCTCACGGCCCGCGGCGGTCGCACGTCGGGCAGCCACCAGCGGTAGGCGGTGGGCAGGTCCACCGTGGCCACGACCGCGTCGGCGGCGACGTGCTCGCCGTCGTCGGTGGCGACACCCCGCACCCGGCCGGAGAAGTCGCGCAGCAGGTCGGTCACCGAGGTGCCGTAGCGGAACTGCGCCCCGGCGTCGGCGGCCGCGCCCGCGAGCGCCTCCGGGACCGCACGCATACCCCCGCGCGGGAAGAAGACCCCCTCGATGGAGTCCATGTAGGTGATGACGGCGTAGATGGCGAGGGCGTCGTCCGGGGCGAGCCCGGCATACATCGCCTGGAAGGAGAAGAGCCGGTGCAGCCGCTCGTCGGTGAAGCGGCGCCGGATCATCGGCCCGAGCCGCCCGAAGCCGCCCATCCCCAGCAGCTGCGCCGCGGCGCGGGGCCGCGCGAGCAGGTCGGTGGGCCGGTCGAAGTTGCGGTCGATGAAGTGCGGCATCTCGGCGAGGTAGAGCCGCCGCAGCCAGCCCACGAACTCGTCGAAGGCGGCGGCGTCCACGCTGCCGCACTCGCGGTGGATCTCCTCGCGCATCGCCGCGTGCCCGTGGCGCACGTCGAGCGTGGAGCCGTCGGCGAAGAAGCCGCGGTATGCCGGGTCCAGCAGCTGCAGGTCGAGCCGCTGCGCGAGGCTGGACCCCGCGGCCCGCAGCGGCCGGTCGATGAGGTCCGGCATCGTCAGCACGGTCGGCCCGGTGTCGAAGGTGAAGCCGTCCTGGGTCAGCCTGCCGGCGCGGCCGCCCGGGACCTGCTCGCGCTCGACGACGGTGACCCGGTGCCCGTCCCCGACGAGGTGGCAGGCCGCGGCGAGGCCGGCGAGGCCGGCGCCCACGACGACGACGTGGCTCATGCGTCCCGCCAGGCGATCGCCCGCGCCTCGTCCCGGAGGCCGGCGATGCCCTCCTCGGTGAGCACCTCGGCCCGCAGCGCCGCCTCGGCGGCGTCGACCTCCTCGCGGATACGGCGCTCGAGGTCCTCCCGGACCCCGGCCGCCTCCAGCGCCTCCTGGAGCACGCCGACGTCCTCCGGGCGGGCCTGCGGCGTGCCGACCCGGGCCATCGCGACGGCGGCCGGGCCGGTCAGCCGCTCGGCGCCGAGCACCCAGATGAGGGTGGTCTTGCCCTCGCGCAGGTCGTCGCCGCTGGGCTTGCCGGTGCGCTCCGGCTCGCCCCAGACCCCGAGGATGTCGTCGCGCCAGGCGAAGGCGCGCCCGAGGTGGGCGCCGTAGCGGGCGAGCGCCTCGCGCTGCTCGCCGTCGGCGATCGCGGCCAGCGAGCCCAGCTGCAGCGGCCGCTCGATCGTGTAGGCCCCCGACTTCAGGGCGGCCACCGCCTCGGCGTGCGCGAGGTCGCGCCGCCCGGCGGCCGAGCCGGTGAGGTCGCCCCGCTGGCCGGCGATGAGCTCGAGGTTGAGCTCGTACCAGTAGTCGCGCATCGTGCTCGGCAGCGGGTTGACCAGGCGGTCGGCGAGCGAGTGCGCCAGGTCACCCAGCAGGATCGCGATGTTCTCGCCGAAGCGCTCGGCGCGTCCCTGGCCGCCGCCCTCCCGGTGCCGGCGGGCCGCGACGACGTGCGCGGCGGGCGCACCCCGACGGGTGGACGACTGGTCCATGACGTCGTCGTGGATGAGCGCGAAGGCGTGCAACATCTCCAGGGCCGCGGCGACGCGCACGAGGTCGTCGTGGCACTGCGAGCCGATCCGTCCCCCGGCGGCGACGAAGCCCCAGTGCCCCATGCGCGGTCGGAGCCGCTTGCCGCCGTTGGTCAGCACCGTCCGCAGCCAGCTGGGCAGGTCGCCCGGCTCGTCGGCGATGAGGTCGACCGGTCCGCTCGGGGCGAGGGTCGACCACATCTGGTCGGTCCACGAGCACTCGGCCCCGATGAGCGACTCGACCCGGTCCAGCGTGGCCCGGGGCTCGGCACCACCCACCGCAGGCTCGGACGAGGGCTCCGGCCGCAGCGGGAGCCGCAGCCGCTCGGACTCCAGCAGCGTGACCTGCTCGACGGCCCAGGGGCTGTAGACACCCGGGACGGAGCGGACACCGGCGACGAGGTCGTCCCAGGGCACCCAGAGGTGCTCGGCCACCTCGGCCGGGTCGGGCGACAGCTCGCCGCTCACCCGACCGGCGAAGACGGGGCACACCTCGTTCTCGACGATCCCGCTCGCGTCGGTCGCGCGGTAGGCGAAGGTGGGCAGCGCCAGCTGCAGGTCGGTGACGTCGACGCCCAGCTCCTCCTGCAGCCGCCGGCGCACCGCGGCGCCGTCCGGCTCGTCCGGTCGGGGGTGGCCGCAGCAGGCGTTGGTCCACACGCCCGGCCAGGTCCGCTTGGACAGCGCCCGCCGGGTGAGCAGCACCCGACCCTGGTCGTCGAAGAGGTAGAGCGAGAAGGCGCGGTGCCGGGGCGTCGAGGTCGTGTGCACATCTGGCCGGGGGGCCGTGCCGACCGGGTGCCCGTCGTCGTCCACGAGCACGACCAGGTCCTGGACCACGTCGGTCATCTGAGCTCCCTTGCGGTCGGTGAATCCCAGAGGACAAGCGTAGGTCGCATGTCACCCGGGCGCGCGTCGCGGGTCCACAGCAGGCTCACAGGTCGAGCATGGGTGGGTGCTACGAGACGTCCCTAGCGTGGACGCCACCCACACCGAGGAGAGCGCCGTGACACCCAGGACCCAGCCACGCACCTACGAGGGGCGCGCCCTGCCGCGCCCCGACGACGACCTCGAGGACCAGGGCCTGGCCTTCGACGTCGGCACGCTGCTCAGCCGCCGCCGCGCGCTGGGCCTGCTCGGGCTCGGTGCGGCCGGCACGCTGGCCGCCTGCGCCCCGGCCAGCAGCGGCTCGACCGCGGCCTCCTCGAGCACGACCTCGGCGGCGGCGACCACCGCGGACGACGCGGCCGCGACCAGCAGCGCCGACCTCACCGAGATCCCCGACGAGACCGCGGGCCCCTACCCCGGCGACGGCTCCAACGGCGCCGACGTGCTGGAGCAGAGCGGGGTGGTCCGCTCGGACCTGACCAGCAGCTTCGGTGACTCCGCCGGGGGCACGGCCACGGGCATACCCATGACGCTGGAGCTGACCCTGCTCGACATCGCGGCCGGCGGTGGACCGATGACCGGTGCCGCGGTCTACGTCTGGCACTGCACCGACAGCGGGCTCTACTCGATGTACTCCTCCGGCGTCGAGGACGAGAACTTCCTGCGCGGTGTCCAGGTCAGCGACGGCGACGGGCTGGTGCGCTTCACGAGCATCGTGCCCGGCTGTTACGCCGGCCGGTGGCCGCACATCCACTTCGAGGTCTACCCGGACGAGGCGAGCATCACCGACTCGACCAACGCCGTCAGCACCTCGCAGGTCGCGCTGCCGCAGGGCATGTCGGAGACGGTCTACGCCACCAGCGGTTACGAAGGGTCCAGCGCCAACCTCGGCCGGCTCACGCTCGCCACCGACAACGTCTTCGGCGACGACGGCGCGGTGCACCAGCTCGCGACCGTCTCGGGCGACACGACCGCGGGGTATGTCGTGCGCCTCACCGTGCCCATCGACACGACCACCGCGCCCCAGTCCGGCGGGGCCGGCGGCGGTGGGCAGGGCGGACCCGGCGGTCAGGGAGTCCCGGGCGGGCAGGGCGGGCCTCCCCCGGGAGGCTGAGGGCTACGGGCAGGCGGTCACCACGTCGTAGACGTCGTCGGAGGTCTCGACCAGGGTGGTCACCGTGGCGTCCCCCTGGCCGAGGTAGTCGTTGCTGCCGACCGCGTAGAAGGGGTTGTAGGGGTCGACGCCGTAGCTCACGGCACGTCCCGCGCTCTCGTGCTCGGCGTTGGTGGCGCTGCCGCACCACGGGCCCTCCGGGTCGGTGGGCTCGGGGTCCGTGGGTTCCGGGTCGGACGGCTCCGGATCGGTCGGCTCCGGGTCCGTGGGCTCCGGGTCCGTGGGCTCGGGGTCGGTCGGTCCGGTCCCGGCCTCGACCCGGCGGTTGTGCTCGAAGAAGAAGTCGGTGAGGTAGGCCGGGTAGTCGATGCTGCTCGTCGAGATGTAGGCGCCGCCCGGCCCCTCGCCCGCCGGCCAGTTGTGCCCCAGCCCGGTGTTCTGGACCACGGAGACCCGGGGCCCGTCGCCGTCGGAGTAGATCGTCGCGCTCCCGGCCGTGCTGCTTCCCGGGACCCCTTCCAGGCTCTGCGTGGACACCGTCGAGGCGCCGTAGATGCCTGCCATGATCTGGCCGTTGAGCGTGTTGTAGCCCGGTGCCACCGTGGCGTCGTTGCTCCCGTAGACCACCGAGGTGAGCTGCGTGCCGAAGGCGTCGGCCCCCGACCCGGCGAAGCCGGTGCAGGTGTTCGTCCCGGCCGCCTTGCTCGTGGCGACGCTCGAGATCTGGCCGGAGGTGGTGCCGACCGTCGGCCCGGCGTTGATGCCGATGCCCGCGAAGACGTCGGGGGCCAGGCAGCCCATGACCATGGTCTCCCCACCGCCCGAGGACAGCCCGGACAGGTAGACCTGGTCCGGGTCCAGCCCGAGCGCCTCGCGGTCGGTGAGCTCGTCGACCAGGCCGAGGAGGTTGTCGTCGTGCCGCGCCGGGTTGGTCCGCGAGTGGTTGCCGTCGTAGTAGTCCCAGCAGCCGAAGATCACCCCGCCGTTCGGGGCGTCGGGCAGCGCGACGACCATGCCGTAGTCGTCCGCGGTCTGCTGCCAGTTGGCGCCGGTGCGCAGCGTGGACGCCGTCTGCGCGCAGCCGTGCAGGCTGACCATGAGCGCCCGGCCGGAGGAGAGCGCCGGCGCGCTCTGCGGCACGTAGAGCTGCACGGACATGCCGGCGATCGTCTCCGTCGACCACCCCTCGGCGTCCGACCCGCCGCCACCGCCGCCCCCGCCCTCGCAGCCGGGCAGGGTGTCGAAGGGCGGGTCGCAGGGCAGCGCCTCCGCCGCGGGCAGGGCGCTCACGACCGGGACCGCGAGGGCGAGGGACAGGACGCCGCCGAGGGCGAGCGCGGGCATACCGGAACGTGGTCTCCGCATGAACGAACCTCCAGGTCGGGTCGACGACGGTGTCGACGCGGGTCTGCTCCGACCCGCCCGTCGACCTTAACCTGAAAGGTGATTCATGTCTCGGCGACGCCCGTGGCCGCCCCGGTGGTTCAGCGCTGCGGCAGCTCCCGCTTCTCCGCGCCGACGTACTCGCTCAGCGGGCGGATGAGGGCGTTGGCACCCTGCTGCTCCCGGATGTGCGCCGTCCACCCGGTGATCCGGGCCATGACGAACAGCGGCGTGAACATCGGGATGTCGAAGCCCATGAGGTGGTAGGTCGGACCGGCCGGGTAGTCGAGGTTGGGGTGGATGTTCTTGCGCTCGAGCATGGCGTCCTTGAGCCGGTCGTAGGTCGCCAGCAGGTCGGCGTGGTCGTCGCCCGCGAAGGTGCGCAGCGCGGCGTCCATCGTCGGCACCCGCGAGTCACCGGTCTTGTAGACCCGGTGGCCGAAGCCCATGATCTTGCGCTTCTCCGCCAGCGCGGTGTCCAGCCACGCCTCGGCGTTGTCGGCGTCGCCGACCTCGCTGAGCATGTGCATGACCGCCTCGTTGGCGCCACCGTGCAGCGGGCCCTTGAGCGCCCCGATCGCCGCGGTGACGGCGCTGTAGACGTCGGAGAGGGTCGAGGTGACCACGCGGGCGGTGAAGGTCGAGGCGTTGAAGGAGTGCTCGGCATACAACGTCATCGACGTCTCGAAGGCCGTGACCGTGGCCTCGTCGGGGGCCTCCCCGAAGGTCATGGCCAGGAAGTTCTCCGAGTAGCCCAGCGCCGGGTCCGGCGCGATCGGCTCCTGGCCGCGGCGGCGGCGCTGCTCGATCGCGACGATCGTCGGGAGCTGGGCGAAGAGCGAGACGGAGACCGCGAGCGTGTCCTCCGGGTCGTCGGACTCCGAGCGCGGGTCGTTGGCCCCGAGCCAGCTCACGGCGGTGCGCACCGAGTCCATGGGGTGGCAGTCCTCGGGCAGCCCGCGCAGGACCTCGACCAGCTCGTCCGGGACGGCGCGCAGCCCGCGCTCGGTCTCGGTGAAGGTGGCGAGCTCGTCCTGCGTCGGCAGCTCACCGTGCCACAGCAGCCAGGCGACCTCCTCGAAGGAGCACTGCGCGGCGAGGTCCTGGACCGGGTAGCCGCGGTAGATGAGGGTGCTGGTCTCGGCGTCGACCTTGGAGACGGAGGTCTCGTCGACGACGACGCCGGCGAGCCCGCGGTGGATGGTGGTGTCGGACATGGTGGATCCCTTCCTCAGTGGTCGCCGGGGACGGCGAAGTCGAAGATGTCGGCGTCGAAGCTGCTGTAGTCGGCATACCGCAGCACCTCGTAGAGACGGGCGCGGGTCTGCATCTGCGGGACGAGCTCGGCCTGCGTGCCCTCCTGCGCGATCGTGGCGAGCGAGGCCTCGATGGCGCCCATCGCCAGGCGCTGCAGGGTGACCGGGTAGATCACCATGGACACGCCGGCGTCCGCGAGCTGGGCGGTCGTGAACAGCTCGCTCTGCCCGAACTCGGTCATGTTGGCGAGGATGGGCACGTCGAGCGCCGTGGCGAAGGCCTCGAACTCGGAGAGGTCCTTGAGCGCCTCGGGGAAGATGACGTCCGCCCCCGCGTCGGCGTAGGCCTTCGCCCGCTCCAGCGCCGCGTCGAAGCCCTCGACGGCGCGGGCGTCGGTGCGGGCGCAGAGGACGAACTCGGGGTCGGTGCGCGCCACGACCGCGGCCCGCACCCGGCGCAGCATCTCCTCGGTGGAGACGACCTGCTTGCCGTCGAGGTGGCCGCAGCGCTTGGGGTTGACCTGGTCCTCCAGGTGGGCCCCGGCCAGCCCGGCGCGCTCCAGGCCGGTGACGGTCCGCGCGACGTTGCTCGGCTCGCCGAAACCGGTGTCCGCGTCGATGAACGCGGGGAGCGAGGTCATACCCGCGATCTCCTGGCCGCGCCCGATGACCTCGCTGGCCGTCGTCAGCCCGATGTCGGGCAGCCCGCGCTCGGCCGCGAGGACCGAGCCGGAGATGTAGACGCCCTCGAAGCCGGCCTGCTCGATGAGGGGCACGGACAGCGGCGTGAACGCACCGACATACCGCTGGATCCGCCCGGACGCGAGCCCGGCGCGGAACGCCTGACGGCGCCGGGTCGGCGCGAGGACGCCGTCGCTCGCCTCGGCCGCGCTCACCGGAAGATCCCCTGCGGGCCGACCTCGAGGGTGAGGGCGTCGGCGACGACGTTGAGCTCGTGCAGCCGTCCGGCCGGGAGGTCGGCCAGGCCGGAGACGACCTCGAGGAAGCGGTCCTGCTCGGCCGGGCTCGCGACGCCCTCGGCGAGGGTGCGGAACTTGGTGACGTACTGCTCCCGCGCGAAGGGCCGGGCCCCGGCCGGGTGCGCGTCCGCGACCGCGAGCTCATCCGCGACCACCGTGCCGTCCTGGAGCGTGATCTCGACCCGGCCGCCGAAGGCCGGCTCGGTCGCGTGGTAGGCCTCGGTCCAGCGTGGGTCCTCCACGGTGCTGATCTTGTGCCACAGCTCGACGGTCGAGGGGCGGCCCGCGCGCTCGGGGGTGTAGGAGTCGACGTGGTGCCAGTCGCCGTCCTCGAGCGCCACCGCGAAGATGTACATGATCGAGTGGTCCAGGGTCTCGCGGGAGGCCTTGGGGTCCATCTTCTGGGGGTCGTTGGCCCCGGTGCCGATGACGTAGTGCGTGTGGTGGCTGGTCTGGATGAGGACCGACTCGACCTGCGACAGGTCCGGCACCTGCTCGCGCAGCCGCACCGCGAGGTCGATGAGCGCCTGGCTCTGGTACTCGGCGGAGTACTCCTTGGTGTAGGTCCGCAGGATCGCCCGCTTGGGCTCGCCCGGGCCGGGCAGCGGCACCTGGTAGTGCGCGTCCTTGCCGTCCAGCATCCAGGCGATGACGCCGTCCTCGCCCTCGTAGATCGGCGCCGGCGCACCCTCACCCCGCACCGCCCGGTCGAAGGCCTCGATCGCGGCCTTGCCGGCGTAGGCCGGGGCATACGCCTTCCAGCTGGAGATCTCGCCCTTGCGCGACTGCCGGGTCGCGGTCGTCGTGTGCAGCGCCTGGCCGATCGCCTGGTAGGTCACCTCGGTCGGCGCCCCGAGCAGGGTCCCGAGCCCGGCCGCGGCGGACGGGCCGAGGTGGGCAACGTGGTCGATCTTGTGCGCGTGCAAGCTGATCGCGCGGACCAGGTCGACCTGGATCTCGTATCCGGTCGCGAGCGCCCGCAGCAGGCTCGCACCGTCGGCGCCGACGTGCTGGGCGACCGCCAGGATCGGCGGGATGTTGTCACCGGGATGGGAGTACTCCGCGGCGAGGAAGGTGTCGTGGTAGTCCAGCTCGCGGACCGCGGTGCCGTTGGCCCAGGCCGCCCACTCCGGGGAGACCCGCGCCTCCGGGTCCCCGAAGATCGCCGCACCCTGCGCGCCGTCGGCAGGGGTGTGCCGGTGGGCGAGCGCCTGGTCGCGCGCCACGACCGCGGGGCGCCGGTTGACCGAGGCGAGCGCGACCGAGGCGTTGTCGATGACCCGGTTGATCACCATGTCGGCGACCTCGGCCTCGACGGCGACCGGGTCGGCGGCGACCTCCGCGATCTTCCAGGCGAGCTGGTCCTCCCGGGCCAGCTCGTCGGCGCTGGGGTGGACGCGCACGTCGTGCGTGATCATCACTTCTCCTCGGTGAGCGGAACGGTCGTGCCGCGCACGCCGGGGGCCGGCGTGGGCTCGCACGGTCGGGGTGAGCTGGCCCCAGGCTAGCCATGCCGCGAAAGTGCCGTAGCGTCAAGCCCGGGGTGAGGGCTCTCCCCGGCCCCCTCTGCCCGAATTCGACCTCTGGTTCCGTCGCCCTGGCGAGCAGACGAGTAGTCGAATTCGGGCGAGGGGGGCCGGATCGGGCGAGGGGGGAGAATGGGCCCGTGGACATCGCCCTCGTGCTGGTGCTGCTCGCCCTCGTCGTCATCGTCGGCGAGTCGATCTCCGAGCGCCTCGGCGCCCCGGCCCCGCTGCTGCTCACCGTCCTGGGCATCGCCCTGTCCTTCGTGCCCGGCGTGCCGGAGATCCACCTGGAGCCGGAGATCGTGCTCATCGGGCTGCTGCCGCCGCTGCTGTGGACCGCGTCGCTGTCGACCTCCCTGGTGGACCTCAAGGCCAACATCCGGCCGATCATGCTGCTCTCGGTCGCCGCCGTGCTCGTCACCGCGCTCGCCGTCGCCGTCGTGGTCCGCGCCCTGCTGCCCGACATCGGTTGGCCGATGGCGCTGGCGATCGGCGCGGTCGTCGCGCCGCCCGACGCCGTGGCGGCGACCGCGGTGGGCCGGCGGATCGGCCTCCCGCGGCGGGTGGTCTCGGTCCTCGAGGGCGAGTCGCTGCTCAACGACGCCACCGCCCTCGTGGCCCTGCGCACCTCGATCTCCGCGCTGGCCGGCGGGGTCAGCGCGCCCGGCGTCGCCGGCGACTTCCTGCTCGCCGCCGGGGGCGGCGTGCTCGTGGGGCTCGTGGTCTACAAGGTCGTGGCGTGGGTGCGGAAGCGGCTGCGGGACCCGCTGCTGGACACGGCGGTCTCCTTCGTCACGCCCTTCGTCGCCTACCTGCTGGCCGAGACGATCTCCGCCTCCGGGGTGATCAGCGTGGTCGTCGCCGGCCTGCTGCTCAGCCACCGCTCCTCCACCCTGCAGACCGCTCAGGGGCGGATCGTGGAGACCACGACCTGGCGCACCATCTCCTTCCTGCTGGAGAACGTCGTCTTCCTGCTCATCGGGCTCCAGGCGCGCTGGATCGTCGAGGACCTGTCCGGCACCGACCTGTCGCTCGCGACCATCGTGGGGGTACCGCTGCTCGTGCTGCTCACGGTCGTCGTGGTGCGCATGGCGTGGGTGCACCTCACCCGGCCGCTGCTCGGGAGCCGGCTCGGCGACCGGCGCCGGCCGGCGGGTGCCGCCGAGACCACCCTCATCGGCTGGGCCGGTATGCGCGGCGTCGTCACCCTCGCGGCGGCGCTCGTCCTCCCCGAGGACGCGCCCTACCGCGACCTGCTGCTCCTCGTCGCCCTCACCGTGGTGGCGGGCACTCTGCTCGTCCAGGGGCTCACGCTCCCGGCCCTGACGCGCGCCCTCCGCGTGAGCCCGCCCGACCCGGCCGACGACGCCCTGGCCCGCGCCACCCTGCTGCAGCAGGCCGCGACCGCAGGGCTGGAACGGCTGGAGGAGCTCGAGACGCCGGACAACGCCGACGCCGCGCGGACGATCCGGCAACGGCTGGACCAGCGGACCTTCGCCGCCTGGGAGCAGCTGTCGACGACCGAGGGACGGCAGTCGCCGTCCGACGCCTACGCCGAGCTGCGCCGCGCGATGATCGTCACCGAGCGGGAGCGCATCCTGCACATCCGCGCCAAGGGCAAGGTCCCCTCGCCCGTGGTCCGGCAGGTGCTCGGCATGCTCGACCTCGAGGAGTCCATGATCGACTCCTCCGCGAGCGCCCGGGAGGACATCAGGGCCACCGGCAGCGACGCCCACCTGCAGTGCCCAGAGCTGCGGGCCTACCCCGTCGGACCGGCGCCGGAGGACCCCCGCTGCGAGATCTGCGAGCAGGAGGGCCGCGAGGTCGTCGCGCTGCGGCAGTGCCTCGAGTGCGGCAACGTGGCCTGCTGCGACAGCTCGACCGGGCAGCACGCCACCGCCCACTTCCACGAGACCGGGCACCCGGTCATCCGGTCGGCGGAGCCGGGCGAGAGCTGGCGCTGGTGCTACGTGCACCACCTCGCCACCTGACTAGGCTGGCGCGCGGTGACCCACACGCCGGCCGTCGTCGTGCTCTCCGGCACGCACCTGGACACCCTGCTGCCGCAGTTCGCGCGCTACAGCGGGGAGTATGCCGTCATCCCCACCAGCACCCCGCTCGCCGCGAAGCAGCTCATCTCCACCATGGTCGCCGACGGCATACCGATCGCGCTGCTCGTCGTCGACCACCCGATCGCGGGGGTGGAGACCGAGCACGTGCTCGCCGCGCTGCGCCAGCTGGTGCCGACCGCGCGCCGGATGGCCGTCTCGCACTGGGACCACTTCCGGCAGGGCGCCGCGGAGATGCGCACGCCCGTCGCCACCGGCGCCATCGACGCCTTCATGCTCATGCCGCGCGGGAAGCGGGACGAGGAGTTCCACGTCGCCGTCGGCGAGCTGCTCAACGACTGGAACGCCACCGTCGCCACCCCGGAGGTGGAGACGATCCAGATCATCACCCCGGAGAAGGACGCGCTCACCCGCGAGCTGCTGGATTACCTCGGCCGGGTCGGCATGCCGACGGGGGTGCACACGCCGGACAGCGAGACCGGCGAGCGGGTGCTGGCGCGGCTGGGCGAGGACGAGCCGCGGTGGCCGGTCGTCGCCACCCACGACGGGCAGGTCGCGGCGGTCCGGTCGGTCCGTGACGTCGCCACCCGGCTCTACGGCCGCCCGGACGAGATCGAGCTCGACCAGGTCGCGGACGTCGCCGTCGTCGGTGCCGGCCCGGCGGGGCTGGCCGCCGCGGTCTACGCCTCGAGCGAGGGACTGCGCACGGTGGTGCTCGAGTCCGAGGCCATCGGGGGCCAGGCCGGGACGAGCTCGATGATCCGCAACTACCTCGGCTTCCCGCGCGGCATCTCGGGTATGCGCCTGGCCCAGCGGGCGCGCCTGCAGGCGATCCGCTTCGGCACGCAGTTCTACACGGGGTGGCCGGCCGTCGAGCTCGTCCCGGGGCGGGACGGCGAGCCGCACCGGGTGGTCACCGAGGGCGGCGACGTGCGGGCGCGCACCGTCGTCATCGCGACCGGCGTGGAGTACCGCCGCCTCGGCATCGAGCCGCTCGAGGAGCTGGTCGGCCGGGGCGTGCACTATGGGGCGGCGATGGCGGCCTCACGGGAGATGGACGGCCGGGACGTCGTCGTCGTGGGCGGGGGCAACTCTGCGGGGCAGGCCGCGGTGCACCTGGCCAGGTTCGCCCGGTCGGTGGCCGTCGTGGTGCGGCGCGACGACCTCTCCTCGACGATGTCGGCATACCTCATCAAGGAGCTGGACGCGAACCCCCGGATCACCGTCTACGGCCGGGCGCAGGTGGTCGACGGCGGGGGCGAGGACCGGCTGGAGTGGCTCGAGTTCGAGCACCGGGACAAGGAGCACCGCACGAGGCTGGAGGTGGGCGGGCTGTTCCTGCTCATCGGCGCCGACCCGCACTGCGACTGGCTGCCGGCGGAGCTGGCGCGGGACGAGCGGGGCTTCGTGCTCACCGGGCGGCAGGTGCCGCAGGAGCGGTGGGACGACGAGCTGCCGCCCGCGCCGCTGGCAACCAGCGTGCCGGGCGTCTTCGCCGCCGGGGACATCCGTGCCGGGAGCATGAAGCGCGTGGCCTCGGCGACCGGAGAGGGCGCGTCCGTGGTGTCCCTCGTGCACGGCTACCTCGACGACCGGCGCCGCTGAAGGACCCGGCTGCGGGCAGGATTGTGCTCAGCCCAGGTCGTAGTCGACGACCACCGGGGCGTGGTCGCTGAGCCGCACCCCGCGGTGGTCCCGGTCCACCTCGGCGCGCACCGCGGAGCGGGCCAGCCGCGGGGTCGCGAGGTGGTGGTCGATCCGCCAGCCCGCGTCGCGGGCATACGCCTGCCCCAGCCAGGACCACCAGGTGTAGGGACCCTCGGTGTCCGGGTGGAGCCGTCGCACGACGTCGACGAGGGTGCGCGGGCAGAGCTGGGCGTCGAACCAGGCGCGCTCCTGCGGCAGGAAGCCCTCGGACTGCTGGTTGCGCCGCCAGGCGGCGACGTCGAGCCGGGTGTGCGCCAGGTTGAGGTCGCCGGTGAGCAGGAACTCCCGGCCGCGGGCGCGCGCGGTCCGCCTGGCGCGGGAGAGCTGCCGGGCGAAGGCGTCGAGGAAGTGCATCTTGCGGGCATACTTCCTGCCGCCGTCCGGGGCCTCGCGCATCCGGTCCGGACGTTGCAGCTCCGCCGGGAGCCCGCCCTTGGGCAGGTACAGGCTGGCCACCGTCAGGGGAGCGTCGGCCAGGTCCACCTCGAGGTAGCGGCCCTCACGGGCATACCGGGAGAGGCCACGGGCGAGGGTGCCGGGGTCGTCGGGGGCGTCGAGGCGGGTATGCCCCTCCCCCGGCGCGCGCAGCAGCACGTCCGCCCCCCAGGTGCGCACCCCGGCGGGGCGCTCGCGGGTGAGGACAGCGACGCCGTTGCGCCCGGCGAGCGAGCCCGGGTCGTAGGCGAGGTGGTAGCCCCCGAAGGCGTCCTCGGGCAGGTCGTCGACGCGGCAGCGGACCTCCTGCAGCGTCACGACGTCGCAGCCCCTCTGCGCCGTCCAGTCGCCGAAGCCGCGACGCAACGCGGCCCGGATCCCGTTGATGTTGACCGAGGCGACGCGCAGCACCCCGCGATGCTACGGACCGGCCGCACGGTCTGCGTCCACCGGCCGCACGGTATGCGCCCACCGGCCGCACGGTATGCGCCCACCGGCCGCACGGTTTGCGCGCGCCGGGCGCGTGGCGCACCGTAGACCCATGAGCGAGCACCCCTACGAGGACGAGAGCGGCATCCGCGACTACAGCCCGGAGCAGGAGGCGGAGGCCGAGGTCAACCTGGACGAGCCGGACGCCACCGCGGACGTCGCCTGGAGCCCGCCGGAGCGGCGGCCGGTGAGCTCGGAGTTCGCCGACGACGACGCTGCCGAGGAGACCATCGACCAGCGGATCTCCCAGGAGGTCCCGGAGGAGGGCACCTCCTACGGGCGCCCGGAGATCGGTGGCGAGGACACCGCCCAGGATCCGGAGACCGAGCTCCTCGGCGGTGACGACCCCGACGCGATCCCGGCCGACGAGGACGTGCTCGGGGCACCTGCCGAGGTCCCGACCACGCGCCCGGAGGACTCTGCGGGTGAACCGGCCGAGGAGGCCGCGCTGCAGGTGCGCGAGGGCGACTGGGACGACGAGCGTCCCTGAGCCCCGCATATCGTGCGGCCGGTCGACGCATACCGCGCGGCCGGTCCCCGCAAACCGCGCGGCCGGTCGACGCAAATCGTGCGGCCGGTCCGTCCTCAGCAGGTGGCGAGGAGCATCGGCACGAGCGCGTCGTTGATGTCGTAGAGCGCGTCCTGGTCCAGCGTCAGGTCGCGACCGGTCACCCCGAGCGCCACCTGGCGTGAGCCGTCGCGCGAGGCAAAGGTCAGGCTGAGGCTGCCGAAGGTCGCGCCGTCGTGACCGTAGAGGTACTCGCCCGGCCGGCACGGGTCGGGCAGGGCGTACATGCCCAGCCCGTAGCCCATCGGGTTCTCCGAGGACGGGGTGATCATCTGCTCCACGCTCGCCGACGAGACCAGGTCACCGCCCAGCAGCGACGTGGTGAGGTCGGAGAGGTCCTCGACCGTCGCGACCGCCGCCCCGCTGTGCGAGAAGACGTCGGGGTCGAAGCCCTCCAGCCCGACCCAGCCGAGCTCGTCGACGAACATCGCCTCGTGCAGCGCGGCACCCTGCAGCCCCGGCTCGTCCGGATAGCGGCTCTGCCCCATCCCCGCCGGGCGCCGGATCCGCTCGGTGACCAACGTCCCCACGTCGGTCCCGGTGGCCTCCTCCAGCAGCATGCCGAGGGCGACGTAGCCGGCGTTGGAGTAGCTGTAGGCCTCGCCCGGCTGGGTCGCCCACGGCACCGCGTTGACGGCGTCGATGTGCTCCTGGTCGGCGTAGTCGCGGCTGATCGCGCTCACGAAGTCGTCCCAGTCCTCCGGGTCCTCGACGTAGGGCGTGATGAGCTCGTAGGTGCCCAGCGGCATACCCGAGGTGTGGCTGAGCAGGTGCCGGACGGTGACGTCCGGGTGGTCCGGGAACAGCCCGGGGATGACGTCGTCGACCGGGGTGTCGAGGGTCCAGGTCCCGGCCTCGACCTCCTGCATCACCAGGGTGGCGATCATCGTCTTGGTGTTGCTGGCGACCCGCAGCGGGCTGCGGTCGAGCGCCGGCGCGGCCCCGTCGAGGCCCCGTTCACCCGCGGACCCGGTCCAGCGCAGCGTCGGGGTCTCCACCCGTGCGGTGACCCCGATGGCGCCGTCGGCGACGAGGGTGTCGATGCCCGACTCGAGCGCGGGCCGCGGGCTCCACGGGACCCGCGCGGTGCCGGGGAGGTCACCGGTCGTCGAGCGCCGCATCTCGGCGGCCTGCGCCTGCGCCGTGGCGGCCGCCTCACGGACGTCCTGCCGCAGCTCCTCGTCACGCTCCGCCGCCGTGGCGAGCTCGTCGACGTCCGCACCCGGGGCGGGTGCGGCGGTGGCCGCGACGGGTATGCCCGCCAGCGCGACGGTGAGGGCGATGGTCGTGGTGCGTCGGTGCATGGTGGACCCCTCCAGGAATCGATGTGTCGAACCGATGCCTGCCACCCTGCCGTCATCCGACGCGGCGCGCCTCCACCCGGAGCAGGACATCGCTCCGCCGGGAGGATGAGATCACGCCCCCGCGCCCACCCACTCGCGCAGGTGCTCCGCGGTGAGCGTGGCGCCGTGCGCGACCATCTCGGCGGGGGTTCCTTCGAAGACGACCTCTCCCCCGTCGTGCCCGGCACCCGGCCCGATGTCGACGACGCGGTCGGCGTTCGCGACGACGGCGAGGTTGTGCTCGATGACGACGAGGCTGTGCCCCTGCTCGACCAGGGTGTGCAGCATGGTCACCAGCCGCTCGGTGTCCGCCAGGTGCAGCCCGGCGGTCGGCTCGTCCAGGACGATCGTCGTGCCCCGGCCGCCGAGCTGGGAGGCGAGCTTGAGCCGCTGCCGCTCCCCGCCGGAGAGCGTGGTGAGGGGCTGCCCGAGCCGTAGGTAGCCCAGCCCGACGTCGACCAGCCGCGCGAGGATGCCCTGCGCCTTCCCGGAGGTGAAGACCTCCGCCGCCTGCGCGACGGAGAGGTCGAAGACCTCGGCGATGTTCAGGCCGTGCAGGGTGTGCTCGAGCACGTCCTCCCGGAAGCGACGTCCCCCGCAGGTCTCGCACCGCGACGGCCCGCCGACGAGCATCCCCTGCTCGGGATAGATGACGCCCTGGCCGTTGCACGAGGGGCAGGCGCCCTCGGAGTTGGGGGAGAAGAGCGCGGCCTTGACGCCGTTCTCCTTCGCGAAGGCCGTCCGGATCGGGTCGAGCAGCCCGGAGTAGGTCGCCGGGTTGGAGCGGCGCGAGCCACGGATCGCGGACTGGTCGACCACCAGCACGTCCTCGCGCCCGCCCAGCGAGCCGTGCACCAGCGAGCTCTTGCCCGACCCCGCGACGCCGGTGACGGCGACGAGCACCCCGGTCGGGAGGTCCACGTCCACGTCCTTGAGGTTGTGCGTCGAGGCACCGCGGATCTGCAGCACCCCGGTGGGCTCACGAAGGTCCTCGCGCACCGGCATACGGTGGTCGAGGTAGTGGCCGGTCGTCGTGCCCGAGGCGCGCAGCCCCGCCACGTCGCCCTCATAGGTCACCGTGCCGCCGTCGTTGCCGGCGCCCGGGCCGATGTCGATGACGTGGTCGGCGGCCTCGATGACCTCCGGCTTGTGCTCCACGACGAGGATCGTGTTGCCCTTGTCGCGCAGCGACTCCAGCAGCGCGATCATGCGGCGGACGTCGTGCGGGTGCAGGCCCACCGTCGGCTCGTCGAAGACGTAGGTCACGTCGGTGAGGGCGCTGCCGAGCTGGCGGATCATCTTGACCCGCTGCGCCTCGCCGCCGGAGAGGGTTCCGGCCTCCCGGTCGAGCGAGAGGTAGCCCAGCCCGATCTCGGTGAACGAGTCGAGCATGGCCGCCAGGTTGCTCACCAGGGGCGCGACCGAGGTGTCCGGTATGCCGCGCACCCACTCGGCCAGGTCGCTCACCTGCATCGCGGTGCACTCGGAGATGGTCGTGCCCGCCACCGTCGCGGTGCGGGCGGCCTCGTTGAGCCGGGTGCCACCGCACTCCCGGCACGGGCCGGTCGTCGCGACCCGCTCCTTGAACTCGATCATGTGCTTCTGCCTCGGCTCCTTGTCGCCGAAGAGGGTGCGCCGGATGCGCACGACCAGGCCCTCGTAGGTGAGGTTGATGCCGGCGAACTTCACCTTGGTCGGCTCCTGGTGCATCAGCCAGTGCCACTCGCGCGCGGAGTAGTCGCCGAGCTTCTTGTCCATGTCCAGCTTGCCGTCGGCGGCGGCGCCCTCGTCGCCGTACATCTTCCAGCCCCAGGTGCCCACGCCGTACCCGGGCACGAGGATCGCCCCCTCGTTGAGCGAGAGGGACCGGTCGACGACGACGTCCTCGTCGATCGCCGCCTGGTGGCCCAGCCCCTCGCAGGCCGGGCACATGCCGCCGATGAACTCGAAGGTCGCGACCTCGCCGTGCGGCGCCTTGCCGTCCTTGTCCACGACCACCCGACCGCTGCCGCTGGCCGAGGCCTGGTTGAAGGAGAAGGCCGAGCTCGGCCCGACGTGCGGCTCGGAGAGCCGGCTGAAGAGGATCCGGAGCAGGGCATACGTGTCGGTGGCGGTGCCCACGGTGGAGCGCGCGTTGGCACCGAGCCGCTCCTGGTCGACGACGATGGCCGCGGACAGCCCGTCCAGCTCCTCGACCTCGGGTCGGCTCGTGACCGGCATGAACGACTGGAGGAAGGCGGAGTAGGTCTCGTTGATGAGCCGCTGGCTCTCGGCCGCGACCGTCCCGAAGACCAGGCTCGACTTGCCCGAGCCGGAGACCCCGGAGAAGACCGTCATCCGCCGCTTGGGGATGTCGACGTCGACGTCCCGGAGGTTGTTGACCCGGGCGCCGCGCACCCGGATGACGTCGTGGCTGTCGGCAGGGTGCATGGGCTGATCGTGCCACGCCCGTATCCAGGCGGCCCCGACATCGCTCTGAGAGGGTAAGCGCAGGCATACCCGAGGAGGCAGGAGAGCCCGATGAACGTCGACGAGCTGTCCGTCGCGACCTTCAACCTCTACAACCTCAACCTGCCGGGTGGCCCGATGTACCAGGACACCGACGGCTGGAGCAGCGAGGAGTATGCCGCCAAGGTCGCCTGGTCGGCGCGCATGCTGCGCGAGTTGGCGCCGGACGTGCTGGGCGTGCAGGAGCTGTGGCACGCCGACGCCCTCGCCGAGGTGGTCACCCAGGCGGGGATGGACGAGGACTACGAGCTGCTGGCCTCACCTGCCACCGGCGACCGGATCGTGTGCGCCGCCCTGGTCCGGCGTGACCTGCTCGTGCCTGGATCGGCGCGCTGGATCGAGGACTTCCCCGAGGACCTGCGCCTGACGTCCTCCGGCGAGGACCCGCAGACCCCGGAGATCGAGGTCGGCATCCGCGGCTTCTCCCGACCGGTGCTGCGCTTCGAGATCGCCCCGCGGGAGGACGAGCCGGTGATCGCCGTCTACGTCTGCCACCTCAAGTCCAAGGCACCCACCCAGATCTGGCGGGAGGGGTGGTACAACGCCGAGCGCGAGCGCTACAAGCCGCACACCACGGCGATCGGGGCCGCGCTGTCGACGATCCGGCGGACCGCCGAGGCGGCCGCGCTCCGGGTCCTGCTCACCGCTGAGACCAAGGGCACGGTCACGCCGGCGATCGTGCTCGGCGACGTCAACGACGGCCAGCACTCCAACACCCTCAACATCCTCACCGAGCAGCCCCGCTACCTCGTCGGTGAGTCACGCGGCGGCGGGGACATCGCGCTCTACACGGCGCAGACGCTGCAGCAGTACCGGGACACCCGGGACGTCTACTACACCCACGTCTACCAGGACCTGCGCGAGTCGCTGGACCACGTCCTCGTCTCCGAGCAGTTCTACGACCACTCCTACCGCCGGCGTTGGCTCTTCGACGGTCTCGTCATCGACAACGACCACCTCAACACCGAGGACCACCGGGCCGACGGGACCGCCGACCACGGCGTCGTCACGGTGCGTTTTCGGCACGATCCCGCCTGAGAGGTATGCGTGCTCTTGCCTGGTGCTAAAGGAGTGAGGTTATCCTTACCTCATGACGAGCACCCCGCCGGTCGTCGGCGCCCAGCCGGACCTCCGCGCCGCCTCGACCCGCTCGACCGCGGCCCGGCTCCTGGACGGCAGCGGCCGCGCCGGACTCGTGGCCTACCGCGAGCACGCCGGACGCTCGCACCAGGTCCTCGCGCACGGCCTCACCCCGGCCGACGTCCTCGCCGTGGCGCTGCCCGCCGGATGCCTGCCGCAGGGCGGCACCTGTCACGAGGTGCGCCTGCGGATCGACCAGCACGGTGCCGACCCCCGGCTGCGGGTCTCGACCGCCAGCGTGCACGCCCTCGCGCACCTGCGCCTCGTGGAGAGCGATGAGCTGGCCGACCTCGTGTCCCTGGACCTGCTGCCCACCGAGGTCCGCTGGGCCGCCGAGGCGGGTGCCCGGGTGGCGCTGCTCGCGCTGGACCGAGTCCTCCTGCACGACCAGGGCGGCGTCACCGCAATCTCCTTCGACGAGCTGGTGGGCTCGACGCGTTTCCCACCGCGGGCAGAGGAGTGGCGCTGCCGCGAGGTGGTGCAGGCCATGGAGTCAGCCCCCCGGCTCGTCACCCAGGTCTGCGAGGGCGGCCGCGACGGCGTCGTCGGCCAGGGTCACCCCACGCCGGAGTCGGTGCGGCCCTTCACCGGGCAGACGGTGCTGGCCGACGTCGACGGCACCGGATGCACCTGGCTGCGCATCGAGACCGAGCGCACGCGCACGGTCTTCGTGCCCTTCGCCGAGCCGGTCGGCAGCCTCGAGGAGCTCGAGGCCGCCGTCGCCGACCTCGGTCAGCTCGCGGTGTAGCTCAGGCAGTTGGCGGTGTCGCCGCCGACCGTGATGGCCTCGGCGGTGCACATGAGGTCCTTGTTGTGCGCGCACTCGAGGCGCTGGCAGGCACCCACGTGCCCCTCGGCGACGGGGAGCCCGCCGCGGACGTCCAGCTCGACGAAGGTGCCGCACGACGCGCCGTTGGAGTCACCGGCGATGGTGACGGCCTCGGCGCTGCACCCGCCCTTGTTGTAGGCGCAGGTGGTGGCGGCACAGGAGGTGATGGCGGTCATCGTGGCCATGATCTTCGGTCCTTTCCTCATCGGTCGCGAAGGTGCTCCGACAGAAGAACGGTAGGCCTGTCCCGACACCCCCCACAAGGACATCGTGCCTGATCAGAGTATGGGCAACGGTCCCTTCCCCGTAATCCGCACACCCGGCGCAGGTGCTGCTTCACGCATTCGGAACAGCCTTCCTGACGCATTGCGCACCGTCGTCGGTGAGGGCCTGCTCAGCCGGTCGTGCCGAGCAGGCAAGATGGAGGCATGAGCTACGACATCACCCTCTGCCCGCGTGACTCCGGGCAGAGCTGGGCCGATGCCCTCGCCGCCGCGGACGCCGAGGACAACGACCGGGAGTCCGACGAGCAGGCCCTGGCCGAGGGGGTGGAGACCTTCCGCCGGATCGAGGCCCGGCTGCGCGAGGTGCTCACCGGCGAGCTGGAGACCTGGGTCGCGGAGGAGACCGGGGGCGACGTCTACGGCGAGCTCACCGCCGCGGAGACCGGCATCCAGGTCGAGCTCTTCGACCGCTCCGCCGCGGTGAGCGTCGGTGAGACGGGTGAGGGTATGCCCGAGGGCGCCGCCCCCGATCGTGCGGCCGTGCTGGAGCAGGCGCGGCGGGCCGTGGGGATCGTCGCCGCCGAGACCGGTTACCAGCCCTTCGACCACCGCACGGACGACGCCTTCGACGGCACCTTCCGTGAGGTCACGACCGGCGAGGAGCCCGCCGACCCCGAGGCCGCGGGCGGGGCCACCGGCACCCGACCCGGGCTCGCGGAGATGACCCGGCGGGACCCGGCCAGCCTGCGCCGGCGCGGTTGGGTCTACGTCGTGCTCGGGGCGGCCATCGTCCTCTTCGCCGGCAACCGGCTCGGCTCGGGCGAGAGCGGCGCCCTGACCATCCTGCTCCTCGTCATCGGGATCCTCGACCTGCTCGGCGGGGTCTTCCTCCTCGCCGTCAGCCGCCGGGAGCGCTCAGACCAGGCCTGAGAGGTCGTCGGGGACGTCGACGGCATACCGCCGGAGCAGCTCCAGGGGCACCAGCTCCAGGACCTGCTCGTGCGTCGCCGCGAGCACCACCGGGGCCGCCCGGCCCTCCTCATGGGCCTGGAGCCAGCGCAGCGCCACCACGCACCAGCGGTCGCCCGGCGTGAGTCCCGGGAAGCCCCAGCTCGGCCGGGGCGTGAGCAGGTCGTTGCCGACGGAGTACTGGTGGGCGAGGAAATCCTCGGTCAGGACTGCACAGATCCCGTGCACGCCGGTGTCCTGGGGGGTCACCTCGCAGCACCCGGACCGGGTGAACCCGGTGACGGGGTCGGTGCCGCACTCGACCAGCTCGGTGCCGAGGACGTTGCGCATGCCCCCAGCATTCCACGCCGGGAGCTCAGTCGTCGGTGACCTTCGCGTCGAGCGCCTGGAGATCGACGAGCCCGGCCCGCACGACCTGCTCGTCGCTGCTGCGCAGCTTCGCCACCGCGCGCCGCACCTCACCGGGCCGCAGGCCCGCCTCCTTCGCCTGCCGCAGGTTGGCCTTGCTGTCCAGCCGCAGGTCGAGCACCGCGTCGGCCTGGGCCCGCAGGTCCGGCACCGGTGAGGCCTGCGTCGTCGCCGTCCTGCTCACCGGCATCGGCGAGCCGACGAGGGAGGGGGCGATCGCCGCGGCATACCCCTGGTTGCCGGCGCGGTTGGGGTGGAAGGACTCGTCGATGGGGAGGGAGAGGTTGTTGACCCAGGGCTGCCGGTCGCAGACGGCGTGCCCGGCGAAGTCGTCGCGCACCTCCACGAAGGTGAAGCCGGAGGCCGCGGACCGGTCCGCGATGAGCTGGTCGAGCTCGGCGGTGCCGTCGTTGAGCCGGGTCATCTCCGCCCGGGAGAAGAAGGTCAGCAGGCTGCAGTCGCGCCCGTTGAAGAGGTAGGGGTAGCCGGCGATCGCGACGGCGGCGTTGGGGGCGCGATCCGCGATCTCGCCGTAGACCTCGTCCAGGCGCCCCGGGAGCTCGGTGCGGAGCACGGCCAGGGAGTCGTCGATCTCCCCGTCGCAGTCGCTCAGCCAGCCCGGGAGCGCGCACGCGGTGATCACGTCGGCGAACCCGACGTCGTTGCCGCCGATGGTCATCGAGACGTGACCGGTCCCGGCGCCGAGCGTCCCGAGCTGGTCGGCGAGGACGTCAGCGGTCTGCGCGCCGGAGCAGGCCTGGTAGTCGAGGTCCAGGCCCTTCGCCCGAGCGATGAGCTCGGGGTAGCCGCGCGGGGAGCGGTAGCAGGAGTCGGTGCGCAAGTAGGTGCCGGTCCCGGCGGAGAAGCTGTCGCCCAGGGCGACGTAGCTGGTGCTGGAGGCGGAGGACGGGGCGATGGCGAGCGTGCCGCCGACAGCGAGGGCGGCGCCGGCGGCCAGGAGGGTGCGTGTCGTCGTTGACATGGCCACATCGTAGGGCGGTGGCGGTCCTCAGCGCAGGGGGACGAAGCGATACCACCCCGGCTCCTGGTCGCGACGGACCTCCTCCCCTGCACGCTCGGCGACCATGAGGCGGCCGCGCCAGGGCAGCACCATCCGACCGGCGTCGGCCAGCTGGTCCTCCAGGGCCGCGGGCCACTGCTGCGCCATCGCCGAGACGAGGATCCGGTCGAAGGGCCCGTCCTCGGCGCGCCCCAGGACCCCCGGTGGCACGGCCAGGACGCTGGCGTGGTCGAGGCCGTCCCGCCGCAGGCGCGCCTCCGCGGCCTCCGCCAGCTCGGTCTCCAGCTCGACCCCGACGACCCGGCCCGCCGGACCCACCACGTGCGCGAGCAGGGCGGTGGTCCAGCCCGAGCCCGCCCCCACGTCGAGCACCCGGTGGCCGGGCCCGGCGTGCAGGGCGCGCAGCATGGTGGCGACGGTGCTGGGCTGGGAGCAGGTCGCGCCGTGACCGATCGAGATCGGCACGTCGTCGGCCGCCCGGCCCCGCGCGCCCTCCGGGAGGTAGTCGGCCCGCGGCGCCGCACGCATCGCTGCGGCGACCGGGTCGGTCCTCACTCGATCCCGGCCCTGCGGTCCAGGTCCTGCAGCAGCTCGTGGGCGGCCAGCTCGACCTGCTTGTGCCGCCACTGCCCGGCACGGAAGACGCAGGCGATGAGCGCCGACCGGTGCACGCGGCGGAAGTCGCCGGCGACGAAGGCATACCTCCCCTTCGTCTCCTCGGTGGCCCCCTCGGTGAGCCCGATGTGCCACCCGGCGTAGTCCTCCCACGAGTGCCGCTCGAGGTAGGCGTTCTCCGCCTCGGCGTCCGGCTGGACCTCGCCCCACTCGCTGTCCAGGACGTACTGCCGGGCCTCGATGAGTCCGCGCACGCGCGCCACGCCGGCTGCGTTGACGGTGTACCTCGCCATGGCTGACAGCGTGCACCCCTCGCGCCCGCGGCGCGAGCGGGAGGTCTCGGCGGCCCGGACCGATCGGGTCGTCTGCCTTTTTCTTGGTCAGGAACTAGAGAACGGTAGAAGCCGTCATCGAGTCGTCTGCAGACCCTCGAAGCGCACCCGGGCGTCCTCGGTGTAGAGGCCGACGGAGCCCTCGGTGTAGGGGCGCTCGGAGTCGGTGACCTCGACCAACGGCTCCCCGTCGACGGAGACGGCCATGACCCCGTCGGTCTGCGCGACCTCGACCCGGTAGTCCGGACCGATGGGGAACCGGGGCTCGGTGCCGCTGGCGAGGAAGCGCTGGTTGCCGCGGTAGGCCGGGTCCTGCTTGCTGACCTCCCAGCCGTTCGGCTTGAGCACGACGGCGTAGAAGTGCTCCGGGTCCTCGTAGTTCCACAGCACCCAGGCCACCTCCCACGGGTTGGGCTCCCCCTGGCGGAGCTGCTCCTCGGTCCGGGCCGTGATCGCGAGATCGGTCCCGGCCGGGTATGCCTGCGTCGTCACCACGAGGCCGCCGTGCGTGACGTCGGCGGAGGCGGCGCTGCGCGGCTCGAGCACCACCGCCCCGTCGTCCGGCCGCACCGATCCGTGCCCGTCGAAGACCACGCGCCAGCCCTCGTGCTCGCTGCCCTCGGCCCAGGTCTGTCCCGCGGCGCAGCCGGCGAGGAGGACGACGGAGGTCGCCGCGAGCAGTCCCCGACGCCTCGTCACCGGGCGGGCAGGCCGAGCGGCTCGGCCGGTGCGGGCTCCTCCTCGACCGTGCGCAGACGCTCGGTCTTGGCCCACCCGGTCCGACCGCGCAGGGTGCGCCCCACGGCCCGCCAGCCCGCGGCATACCAGAGCATGGAGTAGGCGACGTAGACGTGCGCCAGGGCGAAGGCCGTGAGGACGGGCAGGTCCGGCTCGCGCCGACGGTAGAGCAGGGTGAGCACGAGCGTCGGGCCGACGGCGAAGGCGTAGGACGTGACCCACCACCAGCTCGGCTCGAGCTCGCCGGTGTAGACGTCGGTCACGAGGTCGAGGACCCAGGCGGTGAAGGCGACGCTGAAGAGCGAGGCCACCAGCAGCAGGAACGGGCTGGTCAGGTGGTAGTAGAGGTCGATGCGGGCCGAGCCCTTGAGCGAGTCCAGCACGCGCGGCACGAGGCCCCAGGCCTGCAGGTGGCCCTGGAACCACCGGGTCCGCTGCCGCACCCAGCGGCCCAGGTCGACCAGGCCCTGCTGGTGCACGGCGGCGTCGCTGGAGAAGTCGAGGCGCCAGCCCGCGGTCAGCAGCCGGACGCCGAGGTCCAGGTCCTCGGACAACGAGCGGGTCCAGGGTGCGCTGCCCAGGCTCATGAGCGCCGACAGGCGGACGAACTGTCCGTTGCCGCCCAGCCCGACGCTGCCCAGGTGGCGCCGCCCCCGCTGGAAGACGTCGGTGTAGAGCACGAACTCCATGTCCTGCATGCGGGCCAGCAGGTCCGAGCGGCGGTTGTTGATCCGGACACCGATCTGCACCCCGCCCAGCACCGGGTCCACGAACTTGGGCAGGACCGCGTGCAGGCTCTGCTCCTCCAGCCGACCGTCGGCGTCGACGACGCAGACGATCGTGCCGTCGGGGTCGAAGTGGCGGCCCAGGCCGCCGGAGAGCAGGTGGGCGACGGCGGCGTTGAGCGCCTCCCCCTTGCCGAGACGCGCCTCCGGGGCGAAGCGCTGGAGGAGGTGCACGCGCGGGTCGTCGAAGGACCGGGCCACCGCGGCGGTGGCGTCCTGCGAGCCGTCGTCGACGACGAGCACGCTCATCCGGGGGTGCGGCAGCGCCAGCAGCCGCTCGATCCCGCCGCCCAGCACGAGCTCCTCGTCGAGGCACGGGACGAGGAAGACCACGTCGTAGCCCGGGTCCTGTGTCAGGTCGATCTGCGGCTCGACGGTGTGCTGCGGGGTCCGGCGCGACAGGACCAGCATCCGGACCAGGTAGGCCACGCTGAGGAGCACCAGCGCGACGGCCAGCGTCGCGACGGGGTCCACCTGCGACGAGGTCAGCACGGCGAGGCCGCCTGCGAGAGCGTCGGCACGGAGCCGGTAACGGCGACCGGGGTCACCTCGGAGGTCCCGTCCCCGGGCTGCGCGGCGGGGGCGTGCCGGGGGCGCAGGACCAGGGCGACGGCGGAGGTCAGCAGGTACCCCAGGTAGAGCACGGCTGCGGTGAGCAGTGCGAGGTGGCCGGTGGTGTCCAGGACCACGTCGAACGCGGAGAGGGCAGGGCGCAGCAGATCAGGCATCAGACAGTCCTTCGTCACGGTGAGGGGTCGATCCGCGTTCCTGGCTTCCCACCTGCGGAGATCCCGATGTGACTCCAGAGTAACAACGCGCCTTCGCGAAAGGAAGTTGAGAAGTCAACTATTTTCCCCTGTTAGATGTGTCCTTGGTCACACCGAATTGACGTACAACCAATCAGTTGTATATTGATCCCATGGACCGAACCGGCGAGGACCGCGCTGACGCGATGTTCCACGCGCTCGCCGACCGGACGCGCCGCGACATCCTGCGGCGGGTGCTGGCCGGCGAGCACTCCGTGTCGGCCCTGGCGGAGAGCTACGACATGAGCTTCGCCGCCGTCCAGAAGCATGTCGCCGTGCTGGAGCGCGCCGGCCTGCTCACCAAGCGCCGCAGCGGCCGGCAGCAGCTGGCCAGCGGCGACGTGGAGGCCGTGCGCTCGGTCTCCTCCATGCTCGACGAGCTCGAGCACATCTGGCGCGGTCGGATCGACCGCATCGACACCTTCCTCGAGGAGCACTGACATGGCCGTCATCGACGTCACCACCGACACCGACGCCCGCACCATCACGATCATCGCGGAGTTCGCCGCTCCCGTGGAGCGGGTGTGGGAGCTGTATGCCGACCCCCGCCAGCTGGAGCAGGTCTTCGGCCCGCCCGGCTACCCGGCCACCTTCGTCGAGCACGAGCTGCGGCCGGGCAGCACGTCGCGGTACTACATGACCGGCCCCGAGGGGAACCGCTTCGGCGGCCTGTGGGAGATCCGCGAGGTCGAGGGGCCGCGCGGCTTCTCCTTCGACGACCGCTTCGCCGATGCGCAGACCTGGGAGGCTGCGGACGGGTTGCCGGTCTCGCGAAGCACCTACGGCTTCGAGGCGACGGAGGCGGGCACGCGCGCGACCTACGTCTCGGTCTACGACTCCGCCGAGGGGTTGCAGCAGGTCCTCGACATGGGGGTCGAGGAGGGCGCCACGGAGTCGATCAACCAGATCGACGGCTTCCTCGCCGCCTGATCGCGGCGCTCAGCGGGTGCCCTCAGATGCGCTCGTCCGCCTCCACCGACTGCGCGAAGGCGGCCATCGAGGGGTACTCGGCCAGGTAGGTCCACGACCCCTCGGGCTCGGGCGTCGCCCCCCAGCCCGGGTGGGCGTGCCGCCGGTTGATCCACACCGAGTCCAGGTCGTGGGCCGCTGCGGGCACGTGGTCGTGGAAGAGGCTCTGCGCAACGTGCAGGTGCTCCTCGGTGGGGATGTCCAGATCCTCGAGGACCTTGCCCAGGGCGTGGAAGTGCGGGTCGGCCGGTTTGTATGCGCCGACGTCCTCCGCCGTGACGACCGCGGTGGTCCTGGCCCGGAGCTGGCGGTTGCTCGCCGCGAAGCCGGCACGGTGCACGTTGGACAGGATGATGAGGTCGAAGTGCTCGGCCAGGCTGGCCATCGCCGTCCGCGAGTCCGCGAAGGCCGGCCAGTCGGGCACCGAGCCGCCGAGCCGCTGCGCCCAGTCGTCGCTGACCGGACGTCCCAACGCGCGCCCGGTGCACCGGAAGGCCTCGGCGAGCACCTCCGGGTAGGGGTCGCGCGGCCGCTCGCGCATCACCCGGGCCTCGTGCACGGCATACGTGCGCAGCAGGCTCTCGTCGTCCAGCTCGAGACGCTGCTCGGCGGCCCAGGGGGCCAGGACCGTGGCGAGCCCGACCTCCCAGTCGATGAGGGTGCCGTAGACGTCGAAGCTGAGGGACCGGTAGTCCTGAAGCCGCATCATGCGGGCTCCCCCTTCCGCACGGGTTCACCCACCGGCCGGTCCCGGCCTCCCGGCGTGAGCAGGCTGACCACGACCAGCGTGACGAGCGTGGCCGGCAGCGAGACCAGCACCGAGTGCACGTCGCCCGGGCGGTCCAGCTGCTCCCAGGTGATCGTCAGCACGACCGCCACGGTCATGGAGGCCAGGGCACCCCACCTCGTGGCGCGCGACCAGTAGAAGATCGCGAGCACCGGCGGCGCGATCGCCACGCCGTAGACGGTGTAGGAGTAGAGCTGCAGCTCGAGCACGGTCGGGAAAAAGCGTCCGAGCACGTAGGCGACGAGGGCGAGGCCCAGCACCGCGAGGCGGTGGACCCGCAGCCGCGACCGGTCGTTCAGCTGCACCCCCATCATCCGCTGCACCGCGTCGTAGACGACGTTGCCGGCGCCGGAGAGCAGGAAGGAGGAGCCCGTCGTGATGATGAAGGCCAGCGCCCCGCCCAGGAGCAGGCCACCCACGACGACGGGCAGGAAGCCCTCGCCGGCGAGCGACAGGATCGCGGTGTCCGGCTCGATGTCCGGCAGGAGCAGCACCGCGGCCGACCCCAGCAGCGCGACCGGCACCGTGACGAGGAAGCTGGAGAGGAAGAAGCCCACGGTGGACTCGCGCGCCTCCTCCTCGGACCGGGCGGCGCCGAGCCGCTGGTACATGTTCTGGTCGGCCAGGATGAGCAGGAACAGCGGCAGGAAGTAGCCCAGCAGGGCCAGCGGGGGCAGCCCGCCGGACAGGGTCGTGTGGGTCGCCGGCAGGCCCTCCCAGTAGGCGCTCCAGCCGCCGATGTCCCTCCCGAGGATCAGCGGGAGCGCGATGAACAGGCTGGCCACGATGACGAGGGCCGAGATGAAGTCGCTCCACGCCACCGACTTCAGGCCGCCGCCGACCGCGAGGAAGGTGATGATGAAGGCGACGAGGATGGCCCCGCCCTCGGGTGACATGGGGGTGATGACGCTGATGATGTAGCCGCCACCGGTGAACTGGTAGGCCGTGATGCCGGTGTAGGCGAGCACCGTGATGAGCGCGGCCAGGATGCGGACGGTGATGCCGTAGCGGCTCTCCAGCAGCTCGGGCACGGTATGCGCGCTCGCGCGCCGCACCCGCTTGGCCACGAAGTAGAGCACGACGATGCCGACCGGGGTGCCCGCCATGAAGAAGATCGAGGCCAACGGGCCGTAGCTGTAGGCGAAGCTCGCCCCGCCGATGATGGTGCCCGAGCCGACCCAGGTGGCGAGCAGCGTCCCGATCATCACCGGCTTGGGCAGGCTCCGCCCGGCGAAGAGGAAGTCGTCCCCCGTCGCGGTCTGCCGCCGGCGGCTGAACCAGGCGCCGATGCCCACGAGGAGGGCGAGGTAGAGCACCAGGATCGTCACGTGGACGGGCTGCATCAGGGAGGCCTCCGGGCAGGGGTGTGGGGGCGTTTGGTGCGGTCGGTGCGGGCGGGGGCGTGAGCGTCAATCCAAGCGTGAGTCAGCCCACATTGCAACACTCATTGCACATCAGGTGGTAGCGCTTCCAGCTCGTCGGGGAAGACCCGGAAGGTGCGCCAGGTCTCCTCCGCCGCGTCGGCGGCGCGTGCGGCGGCAGGACGGTCCGCCTCGATGAGCGCCGCCACGAGCGCCTGCGCGATGACGACGGAGGGCACCAGCGAGGGGAACATGCTGGCACCCTCGCTCGGGACGAGGACGAACTCGTCCGCGAGCGCGGCGATCCCCAGCCGTGCGGAGTCGCCGATGACGACCAGCCGGATCCCCCGACCGGCCGCCATGCGCGCCACCTGCACCAGGTCCCGGGGGGTGCGCCACAGGTGGAGGACGACGAGCGCGTCCCCCGGCCGCAGGAGCGAGAAGGCGTTGAGCAGCACGGTCCCGCCACCCCGCTCCAGGCGGACGTCGTGACCGATGAGCTGCGCGCCGTGGGCCAGCACCAGCCCCGGAGCGGCGAAGCTGCCCGAGCCGACCACGAGGGTGACCCGGGCGTCCGTGAGGATCCGGGCCACGCGGGAGAGCTGGTCCTCGTCCAGCAGGCCGGCCAGGTCCTGGAGGTTGTGCAGGTCCTGCCGGACGGCCGCGACGCCGACCCCCTCGGCCCCGTCGTGCTCGGCCAGCACCTCGGTGGCGGACAGCCGTGAGAGGTAGCGCGAGCGGACCTCGGCCCGCAGCTGGGGCCATCCCGGGTAGCCGAGCTGCTGCGCCGCCCGGACCACGGTGGCGGCATTCACCCCGGCCAGCTCGCCCGCCTGCGCGGCGGAGGCGTAGGACAGTCGCCGGGCGTGCTGCTCGAGGGACCGCAGCACCTCCAGCACGCCGCGGCCCGGCTGGTGCCCGTCCAGCCGGGAGGCCACCCACGTGGGCAGCGGTGCGTCGCTCATCGGACCAGTCTGCAACATCTCGTGCGGCCGTGTGGGAAGGTGGGGCGACGGATCGCCGGGGCGAGGAGAGGGTGACGGTGGACGACACGATCACGGTGCTGCGCGGTGGGACGGTCTGCGACGTCGAGACCGCCGAGGCGCGTCGGGCCGACATCGCCCTCGAGGACGGGTCGATCCGCGAGATCGGCCGGCAGCTGCGTGCCCCCGAGGGCGCCACCGAGATCGACGCCTCGGGGACCTTCGTCATCCCCGGGCTCATCGACGCCCACGTCCACGTGACCGCCGGCACCGCCGACCTCGCCGCGCAGGCGGAGTACTCGCCCTACTACGTCGCTGCCCAGACGCAGGGGATCCTGCACGGCATGCTGTCCCGCGGGTTCACCTCCGTGCGGGACGTCGGCGGCGCGGACCACGGCATCGCGGCAGCGGTGGGCGAGGGCCTGTGGGCCGGGCCCCGGGTGTTCTTCGGGGGCAAGGCCCTGTCCCCCAGCAGCGGCCACGCAGACCTCCGCAGCGCGGGGCGCCAGGTGCTGGACAACCACGTCTGCTGCCCCAACATCGGCACGGTCGCCGACGGCGTGGACGCGGTGCGGCGTGCCTGCCGCGAGCAGCTGCGCACCGGCGCGGACCACCTCAAGCTCATGCTCTCCGGCGGGGTCGCCTCCCCGACCGACCGGGTCGACTCGCTGCAGTTCTCGGCCGACGAGATCGAGGCGGCCGTGGAGGAGGCGGCCAACGCCAACCGCTACGTCACCGGCCACGCCTACACGGCCCGGGCGGTCAACCGCGGGCTGGAGCTCGGCCTGCGCAGCATCGAGCACGGCAACCTCATCGACGCCTCCAGCGTCGAGCTCTTCCTCGAGCACGACGCCTTCCTGGTGCCGACCCTGGTCACCTACGAGTACCTCCACTCCGAGGGCGCCGAGGCGGGCCTGCCGCCGGCCAGCCAGGCCAAGGTGGGCGACGTGCTGGAGGCGGGCCTCCATGCCCTGGACCTCGCGAGCCGCGGCGGGGTGAAGATCGCGCTGGGCACCGACCTCCTCGGCGCGATGCACCGGCACCAGAGCCAGGAGTTCCGGATCCGCGCCCAGGTCCAGTCGGCACCCGACATCCTGCGGTCGGCGACGCTGGTCGGGGCCGAGCTCGTGGAGCAGACCGGGACGCTCGGCATACTCGCCGAGGGTGCGGCGGCCGACCTCGTGCTCCTGCGGGCGGACCCCCTGGAGGACGCGCACGTGCTCGCGACCCCCGAGCAGCACGTCCGGATGGTCGTGCAGCGCGGCCGGGTCGTGCACGAGGGGTGACCCCGGCCGACCGGTGGACGGGCACCCCCGAGACGCGAGAGGCTGGGGCATGGGCGACGTCCAGGTGACCAGGAACGACGAGCAGACGCGCTACGAGGCGCGCGTCGACGGCGAGCTGGCCGGGTTCGCCGAGTACCAGCTGACCGACATCCTCGTCGTCTTCACGCATACCGAGGTCGAGGGGGCGCACGAGGGCCAGGGGGTCGGGAGCGCCCTGGCGAGGTATGCCCTCGACGACGTCCGCGAGCAGGGCACGCGACGGGTGCTCGCGATCTGCCCCTTCATCAAGGGCTGGATCGACCGGCACCCCGACTACGCGCCCCTGCTCTACGCGGGCACGCAGGGCTGAGCCGCTGCTAACCTCCCGCAGGGGACCACCACAGCACCACAGGAGGGGCGATGGCCGGGGACGACGACGTCGTCATGGTGCACAACACCTACAAGGACGCGCTCGAGAGCGCGCGCTCCTCCAGCGTCGGACCGGCCGCCCGGCTCGAGGACGCGCTGTCCGCCGCCCGGCGGGCGATGGACGCCGGCGCGTGGCAGGGCCCGATGGGCGAGGACTTCTCCGGCGAGCTCGACACCTACCGCCGCAGGCTCAACGAGGCCGGTCCCGATGCCCTCGACGCCTTCGACGACGCCATCGCGAGGCAGCCCGAGCGGGTGCCCTCGACGGCGTGGCAGGTGCGCTGGCAGCGCATGAGCTGGCGGTAGGCCCGGCATGGCTCTCGTCAGCATCGACATCGGGGCGATGGAGGACCTCGTCTCCGACATCACCTCCGCCCGGGACGACCTGCCCTCCGACGTCAGCACGGTCAGGGGTCGGCTGGAGCACGTCATGCTCGGCACGGACCCGGTGTCGCAGGTCGACTTCGGCTCCGCGGTCTGGACCTGGATGGACGACCGCATCCGCGACCTCAACCGCCGGCTGAGCCTCGCGCGCCTCATCGCTGGGAGCACGCCGGGGGTGCCCGGCGTCGGGGTCGTCGAGATCGACGAGAGCTACGTCAGCGACCTGTCGCAGGCGGAGGTCGACGCCCTGGCCGACGAGGTCGAGGTCCTCATGACGCGCGAGGAGTTCGCCGATCCGGAGGACATCGACCCCCGGCTGCTGGAGATCCTCGCCGACCACGCGCACGACCCCTACTTCGCCGCGGCCGTGGCCAACCGGGTGTCGCCCTCGACGCTGGACCAGTACCTCCTCGACATCAACTCCTACCGCGAGTACCGCGCGCTCACGGAGGAGGACAAGACCGACTTCGACGCCCGCTACGACACCCTGCTCAACGGGCTGGGGATGACCTTCGGTCTCGCGTCCCAGGGTGAGGGCGAGCTCGAGGTCCCGGGGATGGCGGAGGCGTGGGCCGATCACATCGAGGAGGTCCCGCCGATGCTGGGCACCGCCCAGCGGCTCAGCCTCGTCATCTCACGCGGCACCTTCAGCACCGAGCTGCTGACGACCGTCCACGACCGGATGGTCGACCTCGAGGGGGACGACGGCGCGGGGTACTGGGCGACCCCCTCGTTCATCTTCGACCCGGACCCGAGCAAGAGCCCCGCCACCAACCTGCTCATGGACCCGTTCGGCGCGCTCTACCAGGGCATGGGCAACAACCCGGAGGCTCTGCACCAGGTCTTCGCCGAGGGCGAGACCATCACCGTCGAGACCGACGACGGCCCGGTCGAGGTCAACGCGCGCCTGTGGGAGACGCTGCGCTACCGCGGGATGGACGAGTATGCGATCAGCCAGTTCATGACCGGGCTCCAGTCCGGTCT
Organism: Serinicoccus hydrothermalis; assembly: GCF_001685415.1. NCBI lineage: Bacteria > Bacillati > Actinomycetota > Actinomycetes > Micrococcales > Ornithinimicrobiaceae > Serinicoccus > Serinicoccus hydrothermalis. Next base: position 2,016,600 of record NZ_CP014989.1, read on the forward strand.
GACCGCGCCGCCCGTCGAGGGCGGGGAGGCGTGGCAGCCCGGGCTGGTCGAGGACCTCGACGGCACCATCGGCGCGATCGAGCGCGAGATGCGCATCGCGGAGGAGAACAAGCCGCCGTGGTGGTCCGCGGCGGGGCACATCGTCCTCGACGTGCTGGGGATGGTCCCCCTCTTCGGTGAGCCGGCCGACGCGCTCAACGGCCTGTGGTACACCGCGGAGGGCAACTACGTCGACGCCGGGCTGTCCTTCGCCGGTGTCGTCCCGGTCGTGGGCTGGTTCGCCGTCGGGGGCAAGTGGGTCAAGCGTGCGCTGACCCTCGAGGAGCTCGCGACCGCCGAGAGGCTCGTCGACAGCGGGCTCGACGCCTCCCGGCTGCTGCCCGGCGGGCGCCTGGCCGACTCCGCGGACGATCTGGCGGACGCGGCGAACTTCACCACCGACGCCTTCCTCACCCCGGCCGAGCTGCGCCGTTTCAACGATCGTCCCTGGCTGCAGAACATGGTGGCCGGCAACCGCTTCGACACCTACATGGCGCCGAACTACACCCACAACCAGATCTACCTCGACGCGCCCGGCGGCTCGGGCTACGTGCGGCTGGACAGCTATGTCCCCGGTGAGGAGATCATCTCGCGCAAGCTCACCCAGCTCGGGGACGTGCAGCCGACCACGGCGTTCAGCTACATCGACGAGCTGGTCAACAAGTACCCCGTCAACGCGAATATCGCCGACGTCCCCAGCACCCATGCCTCGGGGCTCGCCGGCCAGACCCTGGACGGCCAGCTCGTGCTGCAGGTCCCGCCGCAGGCGGGTGGCACGATCCCGGAGGAGGTCGCGCAGCACGCCTTCGAGAACAACGTCCATATCATCGACATCAACGGGTTCGACTACACCGCGCACCTCTACAACCCCTGAACGAGAGAGAGCGATGACCTACCGCTACGGACGTGACTGGCACCCGGTCCTGCGCAAGCCGATCCAGGAGATCACCGAGAAGAAGGCACGGCAGCGGTGGGCCTCCGGCCCGCAGTTCTCGGTGAGCCAGGTGGACGACGAGGGGAGCGTGCCGGCATACACCCTGGTCGTGATGCCCGAGGGCAGTTTCGTCCGGAGCGAGCGCTACGACGAGCACGGTTCGGTGGTGTCCGCCTACCACTTCGACCTCATCGAGGGCTCCGAGGACCAGCTCTTCCTGCACCAGGTCACCGAGTACGTCTACCCCGACAGGCAGACCGGCTATCTGGCGATGAACGCCGCGAAGGCCCACACCACCTTCAACTTCCGCCCCAACGGCTGGGCCCGCGCGCGCTTCGTCGTGGACGGACAGCCCGAGGCCCGCGTCGAGGAGTACACCGGGGTGGACGTCTCGGCTCACTGGGTCGAGCGTCCCGCGTTCGGTGACTGGGACCGGTTGGGCGCGGACCGCGCGCCGGAGCCGCCCGGCTGAGAGGCACCTCGTGACCTACCGATACGGCCGTGACTGGCACCCGGTCCTGCGCAAGCCGATCCAGGAGATCACCGAGAAGAAGGCTCGGACCCGCTTCACCGACGGACCGTCGTTCTCGGTGAGCAAGGTCGCTGACGGGTCCGGTGGCCACGTGCCGGACTACACGTTGAAGATCAACCCGGACGGTATGTACGTCGGGACCGTGTTCTACGACGGCTACGGCTCGGAGGTGGAGAAGTACCACTTCGACGAGGCGGTCGATCGTCCTGGTGAGCTGTTCCTCCGGGAGGTCGTGGTGACGGTCTATCCCGACGGTCAGGACAGGTGGCTCTCCCTTCGCGACTCCAGGGCGCACAGGTCCTTCCTCTTCCAGCCCGACGGCTGGGCGCGTTCCTACCTCGCCGTCAAGGGCGAGCTGGCGGCCAAGGTCGAGGAGTTCACCGGCGTCGACGTCTCGGCCCACTGGGTGCCGATGATCACCTTCGGTGACTGGGACCGCTTCGGCGAGCACCGCGAGACGTCGGCGCGTCCCTGGTACCAGCAGTGACTCCCACGGGGCGCCGCGCCGTCGCTAGCGTGGCGAGCATGGACACACGCCAGCTCGGATCACGCGGCCCCACCGTCTCTGCCCTCGGCCTCGGCTGCATGGGCATCAGCCAGAGCTTCGGCCCCTCCCCTGACCGCGAGAGCAACATCGCGTTCCTCCGCCAGGCCGTCGACTGCGGCGTCACCTTCTTCGACACCGCGGAGGTCTACGGGCCCTTCGACAACGAGGACGTCGTGGGCGAGGCGCTGCAGCCCTCGCGCGACCAGGTCGTCATCGCCACGAAGTTCGGGTTCGCCTTCGACGACGACGGCAGGCAGACCGGTGTCTCGAGCCGACCGGAGGACATCCACCGCGCCGTCGAGGGCTCGCTCCGACGGCTCCGGACCGACGTGATCGACCTGCTCTACCAGCACCGGGTCGACCCGGACGTCCCCATCGAGGACGTGGCTGGCACCGTCAAGGAGCTCATCGAGGCGGGCAAGGTCAAGCACTTCGGCCTGTCCGAGGCCGGTCCGACCACCATCCTCCGGGCCCACGAGGTGCAGCCGGTGACCGCGCTGCAGAGCGAGTACTCCCTCTTCTGGCGCGAGCCGGAGAGGTCGGTGCTGCCCACCCTGGACGAGCTCGGCATCGGCTTCGTCCCCTTCAGCCCCCTCGGCCGTGGCCTGCTCACCGGCGCCGTCACCCGGGAGTCGACCTTCGGCGACGGTGACATCCGGGCCAACCTGCCGCGGTTCACCGGGGAGGCCCTCGCGGTCAATCTCGACCTCGTGGACCGGGTGAGGGACGTGGCCGACCGTCTCGACGCCACGCCCGGCCAGGTGGCGCTCGCGTGGCTGCTCGCCCAGCGCGACTGGATCGTCCCCATCCCCGGCACCCGCCGGATCTCGCGGCTCGAGGAGAACCTCGGAGCTACAGGTCTCCGGCTCGACGCCGCGGTCGTCGACGAGCTCACCCGGGCCTCCGACCAGGTCGCCGTCGTCGGGGACCGCTACCCCGAGGCCATGCAGGCCCTCATCGACCGCACCTGACCATCCGGGCGCCGGGTTCGTCCAGCCGGCCCCTCGCCGGAATTCGACCTCTGGAAACGTCGCCATGGCGAGCAAACCAACAGTCGAATTCCGGCGGGGCGGGCTGGTGCCAAATTTCGACATCTCGTTTGTCCGCCATGGCGAGCAAACCCACAGTCGAATTCCGGCGCGACGAAGCAGGTCTGGATCCGTTTGCACGAGAAAACCCCCGGACCGAGGGTCCGGGGGTTTCGCGTCCTGCGATGAGGACGAGCGTGCGCGAGGGGGGAGTTGAACCCCCACGCCCTTGCGGGCACACGGACCTGAACCGTGCGCGTCTGCCTATTCCGCCACTCGCGCGAGTGCCCAGCAAGGCTAGCACTGCGCCCACCTGCGCCCCTAATCCGACGGAGGACCTCCGACGGCTCCCGGGCCCCGGGCCAGCCTCCAGGGTCCTCCCACCCGTGGCGGCTACCATCGAGGGCGCCAGCCATGAACCGTGCCACCAGTCAGGAGAGGGCCGTGGGTGTCTTCGACAAGCTCGAGCGAGGGCTCGAGCGCGCCGTGAAGCAACCCTTCGCCAAGGTCTTCAAGGCCGAGGTCCAGCCGGTCGAGATCGCCTCCGCCATGCGCGGCGCCATGGACGACCGCGCCGCGGTCCTCGGCCCGGGCCGCACGATGGTCCCCAACGTCTTCACCGTCGAGCTGGCCGAGAGCGACTACGAGCGGCTCTCCTCCTACTCCCACGCCCTCACCGACGAGCTCGTCGCCGCCGCGGAGGACCACGCCGACGCGCAGCGGTATGTAGCGCCCGGCCCGTTCGAGGTCCGGCTCGTCTCCGGCGAGGAGCTGGAGACCGGCATCTTCCGGGTGCGCCCGGCCGCCAAGGACGGCCGGCGCGGCTCCGGCGAGCGCGGCGCGGCCCGCGAGTTCGCCGAGGCCCAGCAGGCCCAGGACAGCCGCCGGGAGGAGCAGGCGCGCGAGCAGGCCGAGCGCCAGCGCTCCCAGCAGGACGAGCGTGCCGAGGCCTCCTACGAGGAGGCGGCGTACCGCCGCCCGACCCAGCCCGCGCGCTCCCGTCGCCGCACCGGACCCTCGCTGCAGATCGACGGGCGGCAGATCCCGCTGACCGCCGCCGTGACGACCCTCGGCCGGGACGAGGAGTGCACGATCGTCGTCGACGACCCGGGCGCCTCACGCAAGCACGCCGAGATCCGGATCGGCCACGACGGCCCGCACCAGCAGGTCATCCTGCGCGACCTCGGCTCGACCAACGGCACCTACCTCAACGGCGAGCAGGTCGGCAGCGAGCAGCTGCGCACCGGCGACCGCATCACCCTCGGACGCACCCACATCACGGTCCAGCTGGAGGGTTGATGGGTGAGCTGACCCTCAACCTGCTCCGGCTGGGCGTGGTGGTGCTCCTGTGGGCGTTCGTCGTGGCCGTCGTCGGCGCCCTGCGCGGCGACCTCTACGGCACCCGCGTCCTCACCCGCAACGCCGGGCCGACCCGCAAGCCGGAGTCCCGCTCGGAGCGCAAGCAGCGCCGCAACAACCCCACGCACCTCGTCGTCACCGAGGGACGCCTGCGCGGCACGTCAGTGCCGCTGCACGAGGCCGGCGTCCTCGTCGGCCGCAACCCCGAGTGCTCGCTGGTCCTCACCGACGACTACGCCTCGGGCCGGCACCTGCGGATCTACCCCGGCTCCGACGCCTGGTACGCCGACGACCTCCGCTCCACCAACGGCACCGAGGTCAACGGGGCCCGGATCGGCACCGGGGCCAGGCTCGACCCGGGTGCCCAGATCCGGATCGGCCAGACCGTCCTCGAGCTGCGCCGCTGACCATGGCCCTCGCCCTGCGCTACGCCGCGCGCACCAACATCGGCCTCGGCAGCAAGGCCCGCAACGAGGACTCCGCGTATGCCGGGCCCGAGCTGCTCGTCCTCTGCGACGGGATGGGCGGGCACGCCGCGGGCGACGTCGCCTCCTCCCTCGTCGTCGGCGAGCTGGTGCACCTCGACGGCGAGTCGCACGGCGCGGACGACGCCCTGGACATCCTCGAGCAGGCGCTGGGCGAGGCCAACAACCGGCTGGCCGACGTCATGGAGGTCTACCCCGACTCCGACGGCATGGGCACGACCTGCATCGCGATGCTCCGGGTCGACACCAAGCTGGCGGTCGCCAACATCGGCGACTCCCGGGCATACCTCCTGCGCGGCGGGCGGCTCACCCAGATCACCACCGACCACTCCTTCGTCCAGAAGCTGCTGGACGAGGGGCGGATCAGCCAGGAGGAGGCGCAGCACCACCCGCAGCGGTCCCTCGTCACCCGCGTCTTCACCGGCCGCCCCGAGGACCACCCGGACCTGTCCCTGCGCGAGCTGCGCGACGGGGACCGGGTGCTCATCTGCAGCGACGGGCTCACCGACTACGTCTCCACCGAGGTCGTCACCGAGATCCTCGCCGAGCCGGACCGCACCCCCGGCCAGGTCGCGGACGCCCTGGTCCACACCGCGCTGCGCGCCTCGACCCGGGACAACGTCACCGTCGTCGTCGCCGACGCGGTCTCCCCCGGCGAGGGCACGAGCAAGCCCCAGGTCGTGGGCGCCGCCAGCGAGCGCCGCGGCAACCGCCCGCTCAGCCACCTCAGCCCCGCGGAGAAGGCCGCCGCCCTCACCCGGGAGGCCTCCGGGGTCTCCACCGTGGACGAGGCACCGCTGCTCGCGGAGGAGCAGAGCCGGCCGTGGGTCCGGGCGCTGCGCCTGGCCGGCATCACCGTCGCCGTGCTCGCGGTCCTCGTCGCCGGCGGCTGGGCGGGCTGGACCTGGAGCCAGCAGCAGTACTACGTGGGGGAGCAGGACGGCATGGTCACGATCTACCGCGGCATCTCCCAGGACCTCGGGCCGATCAGCCTGTCCACCGCGGAGCAGCAGACCGACCTCCCGGTCGAGGAGCTGCCCTACTACTACCAGCGCCGGGTGCAGGGCACCCTGTCCGCGGACGGCCAGGACGGCGCGGAGCGGATCGTGGAGGACCTGCGGGCCCTCGTCGCGGCGCCCTGCGTGCCGACCGTGCTCCTGCCGGACGGCTCGACCACGACCCAGATCCCGGACGACATGGAGACCGTGACGGCCGACAGCCTCGCCGAGGCGCAGCGGTCCGCGAGCGAGCAGGACCCGGGTCCGGCGCGCGCCCTGCTGCAGGACTCGCTCGAGCTGGGCGGCAGCACCCTGGGCGGCACGGACGCCACACGCCCCGGCACCGAACCCACCGGTGCCGAGGATGCCGCCCCGACCGCGACCGTCGTGTGGCCGGAGGGATGCCCGTGAGCACCACGACCCCCACCCCGTCGACCGTCACCAGCCTCAAGGTGCGCAGCGGACGCACCATCGAGCTCCTGCTGCTCGTGCTGGCCGTCGGCGTCGTCACCCTCTCCTACCTCACCGTCAACCTCACGGCGCAGGGCGCGCTCCCCACCGACGTCTGGTGGCACGTGGGCATCTTCGCGGCGCTCGCGCTCGGGCTGCACGTGGTCCTGCGCGCCCGGGCCCGGTATGCCGACCCCCTCCTCCTGCCGCTCGCGACGCTGCTCAACGGGCTGGGTCTGGTGATGATCCACAGGATCGACCTCGTCGAGACCGCCGGGGGCACCGACGGGGTGGCGAGCCGGCAGCTGCTGTGGACCGGGCTGGCGATGGCCATCGCGGCCGCCGTGCTCGTCCTGCTGCCCGACCACCGGGTGCTGCGGCGCTACACCTACATCGCGATGGCGCTCGGCTTCGTGCTGCTCCTCATGCCGATGCTCCCGGTCATCGGCGAGACGGTGAACGGCTCGCGCCTGTGGATCCGGATCGGGCCGTTCAGCTTCCAGCCGGGCGAGCTGGCCAAGATCGCCGTCGCCGTCTTCTTCGCCGGCTACCTCGTCTCCACCCGCGACGCCCTCTCGCTCGTCGGTCGCCGCGTCCTCGGGCTGCAGTTCCCCCGGGCCCGCGACCTCGGGCCGATCCTGGTCATCTGGATCCTCTCGGTCCTCATCCTCGTGCTGCAGCGCGACCTCGGCTCCTCGCTGCTCTTCTTCGGCCTCTTCGTCGCGATGCTCTACGTCGCGACCGAGCGCACGAGCTGGATCGTCATCGGGCTGTCGCTCTTCCTCGCCGGCTGCGTCCTCGCCTGGCGGCTCTTCGACCACGTGCAGGCGCGCGTCACGCTCTGGCTCGACCCCTTCGCCCCGGACCAGTCCGACCAGGTCGCCAAGGGGCTCATGGGCCTGGCCCACGGCGGCATCTTCGGGGCCGGGCTGGGCGGCGGCTTCCCCTACATCACCTACTACGCCAACAGCGACTACATCGTGGCCAGCTTCGGCGAGGAGCTCGGCATGATCGGGCTGTTCGCCCTGCTGCTGCTCTACGCCCTGCTCGTGGAGCGCGGCCTGCGCACCGCGATCGGCTCCCGGGACGGCTTCGGCAAGCTGCTGGCGGTCGGGCTCTCCTTCACGGTCGCGCTCCAGGTCTTCGTCATCGTCGGCGGCATCACCCGGGTCATCCCGCTCACCGGCCTCACCACGCCGTTCCTCTCGGCGGGCGGCTCCTCGCTGCTCGCCAACTGGATCATCGTCGCGCTGCTGCTGCGGATCAGCGACCACGCCCGCCGCCCCATCTCCGAGCGCCGCCAGGACCCGAGCATCGACGCCGCCGAGCGGGAGGGAGCAAGCGCATGAACACCCCCATCCGACGGCTCGCCCTGGTCGTCTTCGCCATGTTCACCGCGCTGCTGGTGTCCACGACGTGGATCCAGTTCGTCCAGGCGGAGGACCTGCGCGAGACCCCGGGCAACCGCCGCACCCTCATCGACAACTACAGCCGGGACCGCGGCGCGATCCTCGTCGACGGCACCCCCATCGCGAGCTCGCAGCCGACCGACGACGAGCTGGAGTGGCTGCGGCAGTACGACCAGGCGCAGCGGTATGCCCACGTCACCGGCTACTACTCCTTCACCTACGGCGCGGGGCTGGGGCTGGAGCGGGCCGAGGACGCGGTCCTCGCCGGGACCGACGACAGCCTCTTCTACCAGCGGCTCGCCGACGTCGTCACCGGCACGCCGGTCTCCGGCGCGAGCCTCGAGCTGACCATCGATCCCGAGGTGCAGGCGGCCGCCACGGAGGCCCTGGGCGACCGGCGGGGTGCCGCGGTCGCGCTGAACCCCCAGACCGGGGAGATCCTGGCCATGGTGAGCAAGCCCAGCTTCGACCCCAACGCCCTGTCCAGCCATCAGCTCGCGGCGGTGGACGAGGCCTACGCCGCGCTCACCGACGACCCCGCCGAGCCGCTGGTCAACCGCGCCATCGGTGGCGACCTCTACCCGCCCGGGTCGACCTTCAAGCTGGTCCTCGCCGCCGCGGCGCTGGAGTCCGGTGAGTACACCCCGGACACCGAGCTCGAGGGCGGGCTGACGTATACCCTCCCCGGCACCGAGACCGAGCTGCCCAACTTCGGCGGCGCGGCCTGCGACCCCGAGGGGCGCCCGACGCTGGCCGAGTCGGTGCAGGTCTCGTGCAACACCTCCTTCGCCTGGCTCGCCGGGGAGCTCGGCGCCGACGCGGTCCGCGAGCAGGCCGAGGCCTTCGGCTTCGGGCAGCCGCTGGAAGTGCCGATGAGCGTGACGCCCTCGATCTACCCCGACGAGCTGGACGACGCCCAGCTCGCGCTGACCGGCATCGGGCAGTTCGAGGTCCGGGAGACCCCGCTCCAGGTGGCGATGATCTCGGCCGCCATCGCCAACGGCGGGGTGACGATGACGCCCTACCTCGTCGAGGAGGTGCGCGGCTCCGACCTCGAGGTCATCGAGCGGGCCGAGCCCCGGACCCGCTCGCGCGCGGTGTCGCAGGAGTCCGCGGAGCAGCTCACCGAGATGATGACCTCGGTGGTGGAGCGCGGCTCGGGCCAGGCGGCGGCGCTGCCCGACGTGGAGGTGGCCGGCAAGACCGGCACCGCCGAGTTCGGCGAGAACGGTGCCGCGCACGCGTGGTTCACCGGCTTCGCGCCCGCCGACGACCCGCAGATCGCGGTCGCGGTCATCGTGGAGTCGGCGACGGACAACTGGGTGGGCGAGACCGGTGGCCAGGTCGCGGCGCCGGTGGCGCGCGCCATGCTGGAGGCGGGAGTGGAGCGATGACCGACGACCCCACGCAGGCCACCCCGCCGCCCGAGAGGCAGCCCCGGGTGCTGGGCGGTCGCTACGAGCTCGGCGAGCTCATCGGCCGCGGCGGCATGGCCGACGTGCACGTGGGTCACGACCTGCGGCTGGGTCGCCCGGTCGCGATCAAGGTCCTGCGCACCGACCTCGCCCGCGACTCCTCCTTCCTCTCCCGCTTCCGCCGCGAGGCGCAGTCGGCGGCCGGGCTCTCGCACCCCTCGATCGTGGGCGTCTTCGACTCCGGCGAGGAGTCGGTCACCGAGTCCGGCGGGGCCACGGTGCAGGTGCCCTACATCGTCATGGAGCTCGTCGAGGGCCGCACGCTGCGCGAGCTGCTCAACGAGCACGGCACCCTCGAGCCCGACGAGGCGGCGCGGATCACCGGCCTCGTCCTCTCGGCGCTGGAGTATGCCCACGAGCGCGGCCTGGTGCACCGCGACATCAAGCCCGCCAACGTCATGGTGACCGCGGCCGGTGCGGTCAAGGTCATGGACTTCGGCATCGCCCGCGCCATCGCCGACACCGCGGCGACGATGACCCAGACGCAGGCCGTCATGGGCACGGCCCGCTACCTCTCGCCGGAGCAGGCCCAGGGGCTGGACGTCGACGGGCGCTCCGACCTCTACTCCGTCGGGTGCCTCCTCTACGAGCTCCTCGTCGGGCGCACACCCTTCCAGGGCGACCCGGTGTCGCTGGTCTACCAGCACCTCGGTGAGGCACCCAAGGCCCCCTCGACCCACGGCTCCGGGCTGCCCGCGGCCCTGGACGCGATCGCGCTGCACGCCCTGGAGAAGAAGCCGGAGGACCGCTACCAGGACGCGGGCGCCTTCCGCGCCGACCTCAACGCCGCCCGCGCCGACGAGCCGGTCTCCGCGGAGGCGCAGTCGACCTACGACCGCGTGCTCGGCCTGGGCGCCGCTGCCGGGGCAGGGGCCGCCGTGGCGTCCGCCCGGCCCTCCGCCGCCGCGACCCAGGCGGTCCCGGTGGGAGGCGGGCGCGAGCCGCAGGCATACCCGGGGGAGCCGACCGGGATCTTCGCCGCCGCCGGCGCGGACGACTCCTTCGAGCGCACCGACGAGATGCCGGTGCGCGAACGACGGCACCCCGGCGCCGCCCTGCTGCTGGGGGCGCTGGCGACCGTCGCGCTGGCCGGTGTCGCCTGGGTCCTCTTCCAGGTGATGGGGCCGAACGGTGACGACGGGCCGGAGATGCTCGTCGTGCCCAGCACCGTGGGCAGCACCGAGGCGCAGGCGCGGACCACGCTCACCGCGGCCGGCTTCACCGTCGCCGACGACGTCCGGCAGCGCAACAGCGACGAGGACCCCGGCGTCGTCGTCGAGCAGGACCCCCCGGGCGGTGAGCTGGAGCGCGGCGGCGAGGTGACGCTCACGGTCTCGGCCGGCCCGGAGGCGCAGACCATCCCGCGGCTGCAGGGGCTGGAGGAGCAGGCGGCCCGCGACCTGCTCGAGCGGGAGGGCTTCACCAACGTGCGCGGCGAGTCCGAGCAGTCCGACGACCCGGACTGGGAGGAGGGGCAGGTCGTCTCCAGCGACCCCGAGGAGGGAGAGGAGATCGACCCGGGCGACGAGATCGTCCTGACCATCTCCAGCGGTGACGTCGAGGTCCCCGACGTCGTGGGCCGGGACCAGAACGAGGCCGTGCTGCTCCTGGACGCGCAGACCCTGGAGTGGGAGATCGAGACGCGGCGCACCGCCGACGCGGATCCCGGCACCGTGCTCGAGCAGTCGGAGGAGCCCGGCGACACGGTCGCCCAGGGCAGCACCGTCGACCTCGTCGTGGCGGCCGAGCCGGTGCAGACCGAGACCGCGACCGAGGTCATCACCGAGACGATCACGCCGACCCCGACGTCCGAGCCCACGCAGGAGCCGACGGAGACCGACGAGCCCACCGAGAGCGACGAGCCGACGGAGACCGAGGAGCCCACCGAGAGCGAGGACCCGACGATCGGACCGGTCCCGACCGACCCCGAGCCGACCGACCCCGGTCCGCCGGAGGACCCGCCGGCCGACGGGGACGAGGGCGACTAGCGCCGGCGACCCTCGGCGACCGCGCCGGGGTCTGCGTCAGGGCCGGACGACGCTCGCGTGCTGCGGGCGGACGGCGCCGGCATAGGCCGGGAGCTCGGTCTCGCCGAGGTCCTCGACGTCGTAGCCCAGGCCCACGGCCTGCGCCCAGTCCCGGTAGGTCGACACCACCGGGTCCGCCGCCAGCGAGGACCGCAGCGCCTCCGGGTCCCCGATGGCGGTGACGGTGTAGGGCGGGGAGTAGACCCGGCCCTGCAGGTAGAGGGTGTTGCCGACGCACTGGACCGCGCTCGTCGAGACGATGCGCTGGTCCTGCACCATGATCGCCTCCGCACCGCCGGCCCACAGGGCGTTGACGACCCCTTGCAGGTCCTGCTGGTGCACGACGACGTCGTCGACCGAGTAGCCCTCGGGCAGCGTGTCGAGGCTGTAGCCCGCGTCGTCGAGGGTGACGCCCACCGCCGGCCCCTGCGCCGCCGCGGCGCCGACCCCGAGCGCCAGCTCGTCGGCACGGCGCGCGTCCAGCGACGCCACGCTCGAGGCCTGCTCGGCCCGCAGCTGCTCCACCTCGTCGGCCAGGTCGTCCGCCCGGCCGGTGAGGTCCTGCACCTGGGCGTCCCGCTCGGTGATGAGGTCGACGAGGTCGGCGGGCGCGCCACCCCCCTCCCGGGCCAGCGACGCGCTGGTGCCGAAGAGCATCCCGGCGGCCAGGCATACCGCCGTCACGCCGACGACCCGCCCACGGCGCGCCGTCGCGGTCCCCTCGCCCACGTCATCGGTCATCACGACCCAGGGTATCGGGCGTATATCCTGACCACTCCCACCACGAAGGAGACGGACGTGCCCGAGTCTCGCGGCCGAGAGGGTGCGCGCAAGCGCGCCGAACGCACCAGCCAGACCAGCCCCCAGACCCAGAGCCTGCCGGGCAACCCCTCGTGGTTCGTGCCGGTGATGTGCGCCCTCATGATCGTGGGCGTCCTGTGGGTGGCGATCTTCTACATCACCGGGGGCCAGTGGCCGGTCGGCTCGATCCGCTACTGGAACCTCGGGATCGGGATGGGCCTCATCATGATCGGCTTCGGCATGGCGACCCGCTGGCGCTAGTTGTCCACAGGTCATCCCCAGCGTGGGGATAACCACACCCGTGTGATTCGGGCTCCGGTATGCCGCTCAGGCCCAGCCGAAGGCGGCCGGCCCCATGACCTGCCACAGCCGGAGACCGGACAGCAGCAGGATGAGGACCAGGACCCCGGCGAGCGCGGGCCAGGCCAGCGCCCGCCGCCGCACCGCCTCCGGGGAGCGCCCGGTCGCGGAGGTGAGCACCAGCAGCCCGCCGACCGCGGCGCCGGTGATCGCGCCCCCGACGTGCGCCTGCCAGGCGATGCCACCGACGAAGAAGGGCAGCGCCAGGTTGATGCCGATCATGACGAGCAGGCTCGTCGGCACCGTGCCCTGCCGCAGGGCGAGCACGACGAAGAGGAAGAGCAGCCCGAAGATCGCGCCCGAGGCGCCGACCACGGGCACCCGCCACCCCGGGTCCGGGCTCGCGAGCAGGAGCACCCCCGCCGACCCGCCCACGGCGCACAGCAGGTAGGTCGCCGCGAACTTCGCCCGGCCCAGCGCCTGCTCCAGCACCGGCCCGAAGGCGAAGAGGATGTACATGTTGAAGAGGATGTGGAGCAGGCTCTGCGGGGAGTGGACGAAGGCCGTGGTCAGCATCCGCCACGGCTCCACCCCGGCCCAGACGCCGACGAAGGCGAGCTCGCGGGTGACCAGGGGGTTGGCGAGCTGGCCGACATACACCAGGACGCACAGGCCGAGCAGGGTCCAGGTGACCACCGGCCGCCCGGACTGCGCCGGCGCGCCGAAGCGGGTGCGCGCCACGGGCTGGGTGCGCGACCCCTCCCGCACGCAGTCGACGCACTGCACGCCCACCGCGGCCGGCCGCTGGCAGTCCGGGCACGTCGGGCGCTCGCACCGCTGGCAGCGGATGTAGGAGGTGCGGTCCGGGTGACGCGGGCAGACCGGAGGCCCCCCGTGCTCGCTGCCGCGAGTGTCCTCCGGGGGCTGGGCTGCCGCGGGGCCGGTCACGGTGGCCTCGGGCCGGTCAGCCCTCGACGCTGACCCGCTCGATGACGACCGGCTCGACCGGCTTGTCGCCGGCCCCGGTCGGCACCGCGGCGATGGCGTCGACGACGTCGCGGGAGGACTGGTCGGCCACCTCGCCGAAGATCGTGTGCTTGCCCTGCAGCCAGGTGGTGGGCTCGACCGTGATGAAGAACTGCGAGCCGTTGGTGCCCTTGCCCATGCGCTTGCCGGCGTTGGCCATGGCGAGCATGTAGGGCTGGCTGAAGTTGTGGTCCGGGCTGATCTCGTCGTCGAAGGTGTAGCCGGGGCCACCGAAGCCCTCGCCGAGCGGGCAGCCGCCCTGGATCATGAAGCCCGGGATGATGCGGTGGAAGGCGAGCCCGTCGAAGAAGGGCTGCGGGTTGGTGCGCCCCGCGTCGTCGGAGTACTCCTTCTCGCCGGTCGCCAGGCCGGTGAAGTTGGCGACCGTCTTGGGTGCCGCGTGCTCGAACAGCTCGAGGGCGATGTCGCCGTGGTTGGTGTGCAGCGTGACGTTCATCCCTCCAGTTTCGCACGGTCGGTATGCCGCCCGCGTCGCTGCCCGCGCGGGCGGCGGGGTGAGTGGAGTTCGTCGGCAGGACAGTGCAGGATGGGACCAGACCCACAACAGGAGGGACAGCACGTGTTCTTCAAGACCGATGCCGAGCGGGCCGCCGCGCAGGCCAGCCAAGCCCGGCAGGACGCCACCGCGGCCGGCTCCAGCGCCGCCTCGGGCGCCCGCAACCTCGGTGCGGCCGTCCTGGCCACGCTGGCCGAGGTGACCGCCCCCAAGGACGACACCTCGGGCCGCCGGCACGCCCAGAAGGCCCGGGCCAAGGCGCTCAAGGCCGCCAGCAAGGACCGTGCCGCGGCGAGCAGGTCCGCGGGCGCCGCCCGCGACGCGGCGAGCAAGGCCCGCAAGCACGGCGGCAAGGCCCTGGACAAGCAGAGCGAGAAGGCCGGCGGCCGCGCTGCTGCGCTGAGCGGCATGGCCACGGAGCGCGCCTCCAAGCTCGCCGGCGAGGCCCGCAGCCAGGGGTCGCAGGCCGCCAAGACCCTGCGCAAGCAGTCGGAGTCCTGGCGCGAGCAGGGCGGCCACGCCGCCGACTCCCTGCGCAAGCAGTCGGAGTCGTGGCGCGAGCACGGTGCCGAGGCGCTGCGTGAGCACGGGGGTCACGCGGCCGAGTCCCTGCGCGACCACGGCTCCGAGCTTCTGCAGCGGGCGCGCGACACCGGCCCGCTGGGCGAGGCGGCCGCCGCCCGCGCCGGAGCCGGTGCGGCCGCGCTGGCCGGCCTCGCCGCGACCACCCGCGACCGTGCGATGGCCGGCGTCGACCACGGGATCGACGCCGCCGTGCCGCGGGCGCAGGAGGGCGTCGCCGGGCTGGCCCCGACCATCGACCACGTGCGCGACCTCATCAACGATGAGCTGCTCCCCAAGATCCAGGACATGCTGGGTGAGGTCCAGTCCGGCAAGGACCGGCTGTTCGCCCAGGAGGACGGCGTCGTGGCCAAGGTCACCGGAACCCCCAAGCCGCGCCGCCGCAAGGGCGGCAAGCTCATCGCGCTCGGCATCCTCGCGGCGGTCGGCGCCGGCGTCGCCTGGTGGCTCTCGCAGCAGCAGAACCCGGCCGCGGACCCGTGGGCCGGCAAGGACGGCCAGCGGGACCCGTGGGCCGGCAGCAGCACCCCGTCCGCGTCCACCTCCTCGGCGACCGCCGCGCCCGCGACGACCACCGGTGCGGCGGCGGCCACGGCTGGGTCCACCACCACCGAGAGGGAGACGACCACGAGCAACGACGCTCAGGACGACAGCACGGACAGCACCCAGGGCGAGCAGACCGGCTCGACGGAGGCCTCGGACGTCGAGGCGCCGTCCCTGGCCGACGACGGTTCGCCCCGCATGCTCGACACCGAGCAGATCGACGAGCTCGGCACCGACACGCCGAGCTCCGTGGAGGACCAGGGCGAGGGCGAGTCCCCGACCCAGGAGATCCAGGCCGCCCAGTCCCGCGGTTCGGAGGCCCTTCCGCACGCCTCCGACGACGCCGACGAGGACGGCGGCGACGAGGAGCCGACCCGGGCCTGATCCCACCCGCACCAGCGCACGAGGCGCCCACCGGCACGGTGGGCGCCTCGCGCGTTGTCTGGCGACCGCACGTTGTGCAGACACGCCGCCGTCCTCCCTGGTCAGGCCACCAGCCCGCCCTAGTCTGAGGACGGCGACGGTCGCACCGCGCCGGTGGCCGAGAGGAAGGTGTGCGTCAGGTGTCCGTGCCCGCCTCCTCCCCGCGCCCCGACGCCGACCTCGACCCCGGTGACAGCCCGCAGCCGGCGACCCACCCCTCGCCACGCGCGCTCCTGGATCCCGGGACACCTCCCTCCCGCGTCTCACTGCCCCCGGCACCGCCCACCTCGACGGACGACACCCTCCGCACCCCCGGCGCTCGACATCGACCGCGCCGCGGCGGCCGCGGGCCCCGCGGGGTCGACCCCAGGCCGGGTCAGATCCCCGGCCTGGACGGGCTGCGGGCCCTGGCCATCCTCGCGGTCCTGGCCTTCCACTTCGTCCCGGCCGCCCTCCCCGGCGGCTTCCTCGGGGTCGACGTCTTCTTCGTCGTCAGCGGCTTCCTCATCACGACGCTCCTGCTGCGCGAGATCGACTCCCGCGGGCGGGTCGACCTGCTGAACTTCTGGCGCCGGCGGGCGCGCCGGCTGGTGCCCCCGCTCCTCGCGGTCGTCGTCGTCAGCGTCGTGGCCGCCCGCCTCGTCGGTGGTGACCTGCTGGTCGGGATCGGGCGTCAGACCGTGGGTGCCCTGACCTTCACGAGCAACTGGCTGGAGATCGCGGCCGGCTCGAGCTACTTCCACAGCACCAGCCCCATCCTCTTCGTCAACTTCTGGAGCCTGGCGGTCGAGGAGCAGTTCTATCTGCTGTGGCCGCTCACCCTCGTCGTGGTGCTCGCCTTCGCCCCGGGGACCCGCGCCCGGGTCGCCACCGTGGCCGGGGTCGGGCTGGCCTCGACGCTGCTCATGGCCGTCCTGTTCACCTCCGGCGAGGACGCCACCCGCGTCTACTACGGCACCGACACCCACCTCGTCGGTCTCATGGGCGGCGCCGCCCTGGCCCTCGCCTGGGCCGACCCCACCCACCGCGCCGGGCTGCGCAGCCCGATCTGGCGACGGGTACGCGGTCCCGCCGTCCTGGCGGCGCTGCTCACCCTGGCCGCCCTCACGCGCTGGGGCAGCGAAGGATCCGCCCTGACCTTCCGGGGCGGGATCGCCCTCGCCTCGGTCGCCACCGTCGTGCTCATCGCCGGCCTGCTCGAGGCGCCCTCCCCGTGGCGGCGTGCCATGTCGCTGCCGCCGCTGGTCTGGCTGGGTCGCCGCTCCTACGGCATCTACCTGTGGCACTGGCCGGTGCTCGTCATCGCCGGTGCCCTCGTGCCGTATGCCGCCGGCACGGCACGCGGCGCCGCCGTGCTGCTCAGCGCGCTGGCCGTCACCCTCGTGCTCGCCGAGGTCTCGTGGCGGGCGCTCGAGACCCCGGTGCGCCGTCGCGGCATCCGCGCCAGCCTCGGGGACGTCGGCCGGTGGTTCACCTCCGGCTGGCACCGCAGCAGGCTGCCACGCATCGTCGCCGGGGGACTCACGCTCCTGCTCGTCGGCACGGTCGTGGCACTGGCCACCGCACCGGAGAAGTCCGCGACGCAGCGTCAGATCGAGGAGTCCCAGGCCCGCATCGACTCCGGCAGCGCCGGCTCCCCGCCCGCGCAGACCACCTCCGTCGGCCGGGACGCCACCGGTCTCGGCGTCGCGCTCGGTGGCGCTCCCGCCGAGGACGAGACGGAGCAGCGGGCGAGCGAGGACGCCGAGGAGGGCACCGGCGACAGCACCGACAGCAGCAGCGACGACGACGCCGCGCAGGACGCGGAGGACGAGGCGGAGCAGCAGGCGGCACCCTCCCCCGGCGAGGTGCAGGTCAACGGGTCCACCTTCCGCCCGGACGAGGAGGGTCTGCTCGTGCCCCCCGGCGACGAGCTCACCGCGATCGGCGACTCCCTCGTCGTCACCAGCGCCGACGGCCTGACCTACCGCTTCCCGGGCACCTCCTACCTCGCCGAGTCCAACCGGCAGTGGTCCGGGGCGACCGACCTCGTGGCCGCCGCCGTCGAGGCCGGCGAGGTCCGCGACAACGTCGTGCTCCACCTCGGCACCAACGCGGGCGTCGACGAGAAGGCGCTGCGCTCGGTGCTCGACACCTTCGGCCCGGACCGCAACGTCGTGGTCATGGACCTCTACGTCCAGGCGTCCTTCACCGAGAAGTCCAACGAGACGATCCGGTCGGTCGTCGCCGACTACCCCCACGCCGTCGTGGGGACGTGGAACGAGACGATCAGCCAGCAGCCGCAGGTGCTGCAGAGCGACCAGGTGCACCCCGACATCGACGGTATGCACGTCTACGCCGAGGTCGTCGCGCGCGCCTTCGACGAGCTGGCCCGCCGGGGCTGACCTCCCGACGTCACGTTCCCGCGGACCGCCGGGATGTGGCAGGCTCGGACCCGTGAACATCGTCCTCGTCGAGCCGCACTTCCCCAAGAACCAGCGGGAGTTCGCCCGGGCGCTGGCGGAGGCCGGGGCCAACGTCATCGGTATAGGTGAGACCCCCCTGGACTACCTGGACGACCAGCTGAAGTCCTGGATGGTGCACTACGAGCAGGTGGGCTCGGTCACCGACCGCCACGCGATGACCGAGACGGTGCGCCGGGTCCAGGGCATGGTGTGGGTGGACCGGCTGGAGTCGACCATCGAGTCCCACCAGCTCGTCGCCGCGCACGTCCGGGAGGATCTGGGCATACCGGGCACCTCGGTGCGCACCACCTGGCTGTGCCGCGACAAGCCGTCGATGAAGGAGGCGCTGCGCGAAGCCGGTGTCCCCACCGCCGCCTCGACCGGCGCGGACGACGCCGACCAGGTGCGCGACTTCGCCGCCCGCGTGGGCTATCCGATCATCCTCAAGCCTCGCGACGCCGCCGGCGCGGCGGACACGGTGCGGGTGGACGACGACACCGAGCTCGCCGCGGCGCTGGACCGGATGGGTCGCTACTCCTCCATCGCGGTCGAGGAGTTCATCGAGGGGCACGAGGGGTTCTACGACACCGTCTCCATCGACGGAAGGATCGCCGTCGACTTCGCCTCGCACTACTTCCCGGGCGTGCTCGAGGCGATGCGGACCCGCTGGATCTCGCCGCAGTTCGTGGCCACGAACCGGATCGACGGGGGTGGTCTCTACGCCGAGATCCGGGAGATGGGGCACCGGGTCAACGAGGCGCTCGGCATCGGCACCTCCGCCACGCACATGGAGTGGTTCCACGGGCCCAAGGGGCTGAAGTTCTCCGAGATCGGCTGCCGCCCGCCCGGGGTCGGCTGCTGGGACCTCTACTGCGCGGCCAACGACATGGACGTGTATGCCGCCTGGGCCCAGTCGATCGTGCACGGCGAGGTGCGTGAGCACGCGAGCCGCAGCCACAGCGCGGGCATCGTGTCGCTGCGCCCGGACCGGGACGGCGTCATCACCGGCTACAGCGGGCTGGAGGACATCGAGAACCGCTACGGCCGGTGGATCATCGACGCGCACGTCCCGGTCGCCGGCACCGGGACCCAGCCGGTCGAGGCCGGCTTCATGGCCAACGCGTGGATCCGGATGCGGCACCCGGACTTCGACGTGCTGCGGGGGATGCTCGACGACGTGGGGAGCACGGTGCACGTCCATGCCGGCTGAGGCCGACCTGCACGCCGCCGACCCCGGTCAGCCCTCCGGGCCCCGCATCACCCTGCTCGGCCCGCAGCGCCACCCGCAGCTGGACCAGGTCGCGTCCTCGCTCGGGCTGGAGGGCGCACGCGTCGCGACCATCACCGCGGGCTGGCGGGACCGGGAGCACGACGACTCCCTGCTCGTGGAGCAGCTCGGCGGCAGCTGCGTCAACCTCGGCCTGTGGCAGCGCATGCAGCAGATCTGGGCGGAGGACCCCGAGCTGGAGCAGGCCGACCGGGCCCGACGGGCGGTGCTCACCGAGCTGCAGGAGCTCTACGTCATCGGCCTGCAGCACGCCGTGGAGGCGCTCACCCGGATCCGCGGCCACGAGCCCCGCGACCCGCGGATCCACCGGATGGCCGTCGAGGACGTGCTCGGGGTCATGCGCGACCTGGACGAGCGGCACGTCCGCCGGGTCGCCGAGCTGCACCAGGAGTTCTACGCCCGGCACCTGCCCGAGCAGCGCGACGCGGTCGTGCACGGTCGCGCCGAGGTGGGCCGGCTGGTCGAGGGGTGCGACGCCGTGGTCATCACCGGCGGCCACGTGGGGGTGCTGCTCGGCACGCTGCACATGTTCAACCTCGCCCCGGTCCTGGCCGAGCCGGTCGCCGATCCCGACGACCCCAGCGGGCTCCATGCCCGCGTCCGCCGCCCGGTCATCGCCTGGGGTGCCGGGGCCATGGCCCTCACCGAGCGGGTGATGCTGTTCTACGACGACGCGGTCATCGCGCCCGGCGTCGCGGAGATGCTCATGGACGGCCTGGGCCTGACCCGTGGGCTGGTGGCCCTGCCCTCGGCGTCCGACCGGCTGGCGGTCGGCGACCCGCCGCGGATGCAGACCCTGGTCAGCCGGTGCCACCCCCGGCTCCCGCTGCCGCTGGACCCCGGCGACCGGGTCGACCTCACCCCCGCGGGTCGGGTCCCGGAGGCCGCGCGGGTCTTCGGTCCGCAGGGCAGCGCGGTCCGGTACCGGGCCGCCGGCGCCGGCGAGGCGTCCCCGGCCGACCCTCGTCCGGGTGAGGAGCGCTCGTGAGCCAGCCCCAGACATACCCGCCTCCGCCGCGCCACAAGGGCAAGCTGGCGATCAACGCGCTGCGCTCACGCAGGCTGGACGAGGCGGTCATCACCCGTTTCCTGGACGAGCACGAGGTGCCGGTCGTCGAGGGCCCCAAGTGCACCTTCCTCTACCGCGGCGAGGCCGACGCGGTCGCCGTCCGCCACCGCATCGTCAACCAGCCGCAGCACGTGCCGATGAAGCGCCTGGACGTGCCCGAGGGCGTGACGCCGCTGTGGTACGTCACGATCGAGCTGCCCGCCGCCTCGCGGGTGGAGTACCAGATCGAGGTGCGGGTCGGCGAGGCCGTCGAGACCGTCAACGACCCGCTCAACCCGCACGTGGCGCACAGCCCCGTGGGCTCCTCCAGCGTCTGCCAGGCGGCGGGCTACGAGACGCCGCCCTGGGTCCTGCCCCAGCCGGACGCCCGCCCGGGAGAGCTGGTCGAGCTGCCGCTGCGGAGCCAGGCCCTGCGCCGCGAGACCCACAACCGGGTCTACCTCCCGGCGCGGTTCCGACGCAGCAGCCACTACCCGCTGCTCGTGGTCCACGACGGGGACGACTACCTCGACTACGCGGCGATGCGCACGGTGCTCGACAACCTCATCCACGACCTCGACATGGCCGAGACGATCGTCGTCTTCTCCAACCCCGGCGACCGGCTGCAGGAGTACCCGAACTCGGCGGCGCACGCGCGGCACCTCACCACCGAGCTGCTCCCGGCGGTCGAGGAGAAGCTGCCCGTCGTCCGGCGTGCCGACGCCCGCTGCCTCATGGGGGCCAGCTTCGGCGCGGTCGCCTCGCTGTCCGCGGCCGCCCGCGACCCCGGCGTGTGGGACAACCTCTTCCTGCAGTCCGGGTCCTTCGTCTTCACCGACATCGGGTCCGACCACGGCGGCGGGCCGGCCTTCGACCCGGTCGTGAAGTTCATGAACCGCTACCGTGAGGACCCTCAGCGGGTCGCCGAGCGGATGTTCATCACCTGCGGCGTCTACGAGCCGCTCATCGTGCCCAACCGTTCGATGGTGCCGGTCTTCGAGTCCACCGGGGCGCGGGTGCAGTACGTCGAGTCCCGGGACGGCCACTCCTGGGAGAACTGGCGGGACCGGCTCCGGGACGGCCTGTCGTGGATCTTCCCGGGCCCGCAGAAGCTCGTCTACGAATAATCGGATATATCGACAGAAAGCTTGAGGTCCCGCCATGGGCCAGCTCACCTACCTCCTCGTGGACGGGGAGAACATCGACGCCACGCTGGGCAACTCCATCCTCGGACGACGCCCGCAGCCCGAGGAGCGGCCACGGTGGGACCGGCTGCTCACCTTCACCCAGGAGACCTGGGGGCAGGACGCCCGGGGCCTGTTCTTCCTCAACGCCAGCAGCGGCCTGCCGATGTCCTTCGTGCAGGCCCTGCGCGCGCTCGGCTACACGCCGGTCCCGCTCTCCGGCACGGCCGAGGAGAAGGTCGTGGACATCGCCATCCAGCGCACCCTGGAGGCGCTGCACGAGCGGCCGGACGACGTCATGCTCGTCAGCCACGACGGTGACTTCCTCGAGGCGGTGACGCCGCTGCTGGACGGCGAGCGCCGGGTGGGGCTCATCGCCTTCGAGGAGTTCCGCAACTCGGGCTTCCACCAGCTCGTGCAGCAGGGCATGGAGTTCTTCGACCTCGAGCACGACACCCGCGCCTTCAACACCACGCTGCCCCGGCTGCGGATCATCCCGATCGACGAGTTCGACCCGGCGGCGTTCCTGCAGTAACGGCATCGGTGCAGATCACAAGGTATGGGTTTGGCAAAGAGTAGTGATCTTCTGGGGTTCCTGAGGTTACGGTGACACCGTCCCCCTGAATGTCACGCCGCGGCCGGGCGTCCCTCCGGTCAAGGAGTTCCGCCATGCCCTCGCTCCGTCGTCTCCTGCTGTCCACCCTCACCGCGGCAGCCATCGTGGTGCCCGCCGGACCCCTGGCCGTCGCCGCCCAGGACGAGACGGTCGACGGGGCGGAGCACCGCTCGGTCGCCCTCGAGCCGGTGGCCACGGCGACCTCGGCCGAGTCCGCGGACGTGCTGCGCGGCACGGTGGCGCTCGACCCCCGCGAGGTCAGCGTCGTCGGGCTGCGCTGGTCCGGCGACGCGGACTCCGGCGCGCGCATGCGGCTGCACGACGGGCAGGCGTGGGGCGAGTGGACGCCGCTGGAGAAGGGGGTGGCCACCGGGCCGGACATGCAGGGCTCCGGGGAGTGGGGGACCGAGGCCGCGGTCGTCCTCGAGGCGGACCGGGTCCAGGTCGAGCTGTCGCAGGAGGCGCAGCAGGCGACGGTGGAGACCTGGACCAGCAAGGTCACGGCGGCCGACGTCGCCCAGGTCGAGTCGATGCCCACGACCGACGCCAGCAACGAGGGCGTCATCATCGGGCGGCGCGCCGACTGGGCCGGTGACATGGAGCTCATACCCAGCTCCGGGCCGGTCCTGTCCCGCCCGAAGCTGGGCGTGACGATCCACCACACGGCCACGAGCGCCTACTACGAGCCGCAGGACGTGCCGGCCATGCTGCGCTCCATCTACAACTACCACGCGCGCACGCTGGACTGGCGCGACATCGGCTACAACGCCCTGGTCGACCGATACGGCCGCGCCTGGGAGGGCCGCTCCGGTGGGCTCGAGAACAACGTGCAGGGAGCCCACTCCTACGGCATGAACGCCGACTGGTTCGGCCTCAGCAGCCTGGGCAACCACGAGATCAGCCCGGTCCCGCAGGCCGAGCTCGGCGCCCTCGCGGTGACCACCGCCTGGGCCCTGGACCAGCACGGGGCCGACGTGAACGGCACCGTCACCTACACCAACGAGTACCTCGACTGGACCCGCCGGCTCCCGGTGCTGCACGGCCACCGGGACGTCTACGCCACGAGCTGCCCCGGCTGGCGGCTCTACCAGCTCTTCGGCACGCTGCGCTCCCAGGTCGCCGCCCAGCAGCAGCAGGACCGCTCGGCGGTCCAGCGGATCGGCGGGGCCGACCGCTACGCCGTGGCGGCCGGGCTGGCGAAGGAGGCCGCGGTGCACGGCGCGCGGACGGCATACCTCACCCAGGGCGCGGAGATCGCCGACGCGCTGGGCGTCGGCCCGGTCGCGAGCCGCACCGGCTCCGCGGTGCTGCTCACCCGGACCCAGGGGGTCCCCGGCCCGACCCTGGACGCGCTGGAGGACCTGGGCACCGAGGAGGTGGTCGTCGTCGGCGGGGAGACGGCGGTCTCGCCCGGCGTGGAGCGCTCGCTGCGGCAGCAGGGGTATGCCGTCCGCCGGGTCGCCGGGGCCAACCGCTACGACACCGCGGTCCAGCTCAGCCGCGAGCAGCGGTGGACCGGCGGGACCGTCTACCTGGCCAGCGGGAGCAACCTCGCCGACGCCCTGGGCGGCGGCGCCGCGGCCGCGCACACCGACGCGCCGATGCTGCTGACCCACCCCGGGCACCTGACGACGGTG
The DNA here is from genome assembly GCF_001685415.1 of Serinicoccus hydrothermalis. Lineage (NCBI taxonomy): Bacteria > Bacillati > Actinomycetota > Actinomycetes > Micrococcales > Ornithinimicrobiaceae > Serinicoccus > Serinicoccus hydrothermalis. The sequence goes on from NZ_CP014989.1 coordinate 2,040,292, forward strand.
ACCGCCGCCCGGCTGGCCGAGATGCAGCCCGCACGGGTCGTCGTGCTCGGCGGGACCGGCGCGGTGGAGAACTCCGTCGTGCGGCAGGCCGAGGAGCTGCTGCCATGGGCCAGCGTGGAGCGGATCGGCGGCACCAACCGCTACACCACGAGCGCCCTCGTCGCGCAGGACGCCTTCCCCGAGGCCTCCAGCGCCGTCGTGGCCTCCGGCTCGGCCCCGGTCGACGCGGTCGCCGGCACCCAGCTCGCGGCCGACCGCGAGGCGCCCCTGCTGCTCACCCGCAAGACCTGCCGCACCAGCGCGGTCGACGAGGCCTACTCCTCCCTCGGCATCGGGCTCTCCCGGCTCGCCGGCGGGACCGGCGTGCTCGGCTGGGACGCCGGCGCCCGTCGCTGCTGACCACCGAGGTCCGCTCCGGCGGCCTCCGGCCCCGTCAGCGCTGCTGCGAGACCAGGACCGCGCTCGTCCCGGGCTCCAGCGCCTCGAAGAGGTGCTCCACGTCGCCGGGGTAGCGCAGGTAGTCCCCGGGTGAGAGGTCCTCGGGATCGTCCCGGGTGCCGGCCCGGGCCCGTCCGGTGATGACGACGACGTGCTCGACCGTGCCGGTCGCGTGCGCCACCGAGACCTTGACCGCGCCCGGCTCGGCGTCGATGCGGTAGAGGTCGCGGCGCACGTGCGGCGGGCTGTGCGAGAGGACCAGCGCGGTGTAGTCCGCCAGGTCCGAGCGGGTGGGGTCGCCGGCACCGGCGCGCACCAGGGCGCGCTCCGGCTGGGGCGGGTCGATGAGCGCCGAGAAGGGCACCCCCAGGACCGTGGCCAGCGACCAGACCGTCTCCACGCCCGGGTTGCCCCGTCCTGACTCGAGCTGGGAGAGGGTCGACTTGGACAGGCCCGCCCGCCGCGCCAGCTCGGAGAGGCTGAGCCCCGCGCGCTCCCGCTCGGCGCGCACGGCGGCGGCCAGCCGGGTGATCGCGGCACCACGTTCTTCATCGTGGCCGAATTGTTCGGTTTGACGAACGCTGCTCATGCTCTGCATCCTAGCCGTATGAGCCTGGCCGCCACCGTGCGCAACAGCCCCGCCACCCGGGCCGGCCTGTCGATCGCGGTCGCCACGGGTGCCTACGGCATCTCCTTCGGTGCGCTCGGCACGGCGAGCGGGCTCGGCGTCCTCGAGGTCTGCGCCCTGAGCCTGCTCACCTTCTCCGGCGGGTCGCAGTTCGCCTTCGTTGGCGTCGTCGCCGGTGGCGGGTCGCCCGCCTCGGCCGCCGGGGCGTCCACGTTGCTCGGCCTGCGCAACGGGGTCTACGCGATGCAGATGAACGCCCTGCTCCGGCCCCGGGGCTGGTGGAAGCTCGCCGCGGCGCAGGTGACCATCGACGAGTCCACCGCCACGGCGCTGGCCCAGGAGGACGCCGAGGAGCAGCGGCGCGGCTTCTGGGTCGCGGGCGTGGGCATCTTCCTGCTATGGAACCTCATGACCCTCGTCGGCGCGCTGGCCGGCGAGGCGCTGGGCGACCCCCAGCGCTGGGGCCTGGACGGGGCGGCGGTGGCCGCCTTCCTCGGGCTGCTCTGGCCCCGTCTCCGCTCGCGCGAGCCCTGGGCGATCGCCGCGGTGTGCGCGGTGGTGACGGTGCTGTGCATACCCCTGGTCCCCCCGGGCGTGCCGATCCTCGTGGCCGCCGCGGTCGCCGCCGGCATCGGCTGGTGGCGGCTGCGCCGTGACCGCGAGCTCGCGACGGAGCAGCCGGCATGACCCTGTGGCTGTGGATCCTCGGCGCGTGCGCGCTCGCCTACCTGACCAAGCTCAGCGGCTACCTCGTGCCCCAGCGGGTGCTCGCGTCCCCAGCGCTCATGCGGATCTCCGCCTGCATGACGGTCGGGCTCCTCGCGTCGCTCGTCATGATGAACACCGTCGCCGACGGGCAGCGGGTCGTCCTCGACTCCCGGCTGCTCGCGCTGGCCGCCGCGGTCGTGGCGCTGCGCCTGCGCGCGCCCTTCCTCGTGGTCGTGGTCGCCGGGGCGGTCGCCGCCGCCCTGGGCCGGCTGGCCGGCCTGCCCTGAGACACCTGGGCAAGGGTATGCACGGCGGAGGCCGTCGAGAAGCACGCCTACGGTGCACAACCTTGCCCAGGGTCCTGCCGGGCGCGAGAATCGCCAGGTGACCACGAGGAAAGTCCGCCGCGTGGCCTGGCTCCACGCGGTGCTCGGCCTCGTCGCGGTGGTGGTGGCCGCCTGGATCTGGCTGACCCGGGCGGGCGTGCTGCTGGCCGGCCACCCGGCCTACCTCGTCTCCGTCACCGTCGTCGGCCTCGCCGGGCTGGCCCTGCTGGTCCTGGCGGTGCGCGGAGCGCGCGGCCGGGCAGGTCGGGCGCGGGCGCCCGGATGGCTCCGCGTGCTCGGCCGTGTCGCCCTCGCCCTGGTGACGGTCCTCGTGGTCGGCGCCCTGGCGTGGTTGCGACCCTTCCCCGCGAGCCCGGAGGCGACCGGCCTGATGTCCGGGGACGCGGGCGTGGACGTGACCGACTCGGCCGGTCGGATCACGCTCACACCGACCGGGGCGGCGCCGGACGACGGGCTGATCTTCCAGCCGGGCGCGCGGGTCGACCCACGGGCATACCTGCCGCTGCTCACGGAGGTCGCCGCGCAGGGCCACCTCGTGGTCGTCGTCAAGCAGCCCTTCGACATCGGCTTCACCGCGCTCGGGGCGCCGGAGGGCATCATCGAGGACCACCCGGACGTGTCGCGGTGGAGCCTCGGCGGGCACAGCCTCGGTGGCGTCGTGGCCTCGGCGTATGCCCAGGACTACCCGGCCGAGGTCGACGGCCTGGTCCTGTGGGCGTCCTATCCCCTGGGTGACCTCAGCGACCGCGACGACCTGGCCGCGAGCACGATCTTCGGCAGCAACGACGGGCTGGCCACGCCCGCGGACATCGAGGCGAGCCGCCCGGACCTGCCGCCGGGCACCGAGGTGGTCGAGATCCCCGGTGGCGTGCACGCCTTCTTCGGTGACTACGGCGAGCAGCCCGGGGACGGGACGCCGGGAGTCACCCGCGAGGCGGCCCAGGACCAGATCGTCGAGGCCAGCCTGGCGCTGCTGGCGGCCGCCGGGTCCTGAAAGGCCGCAACTGGCGGGCTGACCTGCCCCGTCGTGGCCCGGCGCCTGGATAGGGTGGAAGGGAACCGCCCGACGTCGTGACGGCTGACGGGACGGTCGCCCCGGGGGATCCGCGTCCGTGACGGGCCGGCAGCCCTCCCGCTGGACCACACGTCATACCTGAGGAGTCCCATGGATCTCGCCGGTCCCGTCCTGATCGTCGCGTTCGTCGTCATCGTCCTGGTCGTCCTGGGGATGGTCGCCTTCGTCTACGCCAAGGTGCGGTTCAAGATCGCCACCCCCGACGAGGCGCTCATCATCACCGGACGCAAGAGCGGCACCCCCGTCATCAACCCCGAGACCGGCGACGAGACCACCGACCTGTCCGGCCAGCGGGTCGTCATCGGTGGCGGCACCTTCGTCAAGCCGATCTTCGAGCAGGTGGCGCGGCTGTCCCTCGCCTCCCAGAGCTTCCCGGTCACGGCCGAGGACGCCACCACCAAGAGCGGTGTCGGCGTCACCCTGCGCAGCATCGCCGTCGTCAAGGTCGGGGGGACCGAGCGGATGGTGCGCGCCGCGGCGCAGCGCTTCGCCGGGCGCAGCCAGGAGCAGGTCATCGAGCAGCAGACCAGCGAGGTGCTCGTCGGTGTGCTGCGCACGATCGCGGGCACGCTGACGGTCGAGTCGATCCTCTACGAGCGCCAGGACTTCTCCAAGGAGGTCAAGGACATCGCCGTGCCGATGCTGGCCGAGCGCGGCCTCATCCTGGAGAACTTCGAGATCCAGACCGTCGAGGACTCCGGCGACTACATCCGCAACCTGGGCCGTCCCCGCGCCGCCGCAGTGGCCCGCGACGCCGAGATCGCCGAGGCGCAGGCCCGGCAGGAGAGCACCGAGCGCTCCAACGAGTCCGCCGTGCAGATCGCGGAGTCCAACAAGGCGCTCGCGCTGCGCAACGCGCAGATCGCCCGCGAGACCGCTACGGCCGAGGCCGAGGCGGGGGCGGCGCAGGAGCGCGCCGAGGCCGAGGCGCAGCAGTCGGTGCTCGTCGAGCAGGAGCAGGTGGCCCAGCGCCGGGCGGCGCTGCGCGAGCAGGAGCTGCAGACCGAGGTCCGCAAGCCGGCCGAGGCGCGCAAGTACGAGGCCGCCCAGGAGGCGGACGCCCGCAAGTATGCCGCGGAGCAGGAGGCCGAGGCCGCCAAGACCACCGCGATCCGCAAGGCGGAGGCCGAGGCCCAGCGCACGACGGCCCAGGCCGACGCCGAGGCCGCGGCCCTCCGGGCGCGCGCCGAGGCCGCGCTGGTGGAGCAGCAGCGGGGCGCCGAGGGTGCGCTGGCGAAGGCCCGCGCCGAGGCCGACGGGGTGCAGGCGCGCGGCGAGGCCGAGGCGGCGGCCGAGCGGGCCAAGGGTGAGGCGCGGGGTGCCGCGATCAAGGCGGAGGCCGACGCCTACCAGACCTTCCCCGAGTCGGCACGACTGCAGATGGTGCTCGACGCGCTGCCCAAGATGGCGCAGCCCTACGCCGACGCCCTCGGCAGCATCGACGACATCACCGTCATCGACCGCGACGGGGCTTCCCGGCTCTCCGGCCAGGTCTCGACCGGGGTGCAGGAGCTGGCCAAGCAGCTGAAGTCGCAGACCGGCATCGACCTGCTCCACATGCTGCGGTCCGAGCGGTCCGCTGACGACGGGCCGGCCGGCACGGCCGTGACCGCGGACAGCGCCGTCGACGGCTGACCACGACGGTCCGGCGGGGTGTCAGCGCAGGTGGCTGGCGCCGTTGAGGTCCAGCACCGCCCCGGAGGCCCACTCCGCCCGCGGGTCGGCCAGGGCGAGCACGGCATCGGCGACCTCGTGGGGCTGGGCGACCCGGCCGAACGGGCTCTGCGCCTTCGTGGCGGCCCCTCGGTCCCCGGCCAGCGCATACCCGGCCATCTCGGTCTCGATGAAGCCCGGTGCCACCGAGGTCACCGCGATGCCGTGCCGACCCAGCCGCTGCGCCATGGACTGGCCGAAGGAGTGCAGGCCGGCCTTGCTCGCACCGTAGGCCGGGATGTCCGGTTCGCCCCGGTAGGCGCCGCGGCTGCCGACGTTGACGATGCGGCCGACGGGGACGCCGTCCGCGGGTGAGACGTCGATCATGTGGCGGGCCACCTGCCAGGTCAGGTGGGCCGGGCCGAGCAGGTTGGTCTCCAGGGTGCGCCGCCAGATCTCCACCCATTCGGGGTATGACGTCTCCTCGAGCGGGTGGTCACCGCGCCGGCTCCCGCCCTCCGACGGGGCGGCGAGCATCGCCGCGTTGTTCACCAGGACGTCGACCCGGCCCAGGGCGTCGACCGACTCGTCTGCCAACCGCTCGACGGCGTCCGGGTCGGCGAGGTCGGCCTGCACGACGGTGTGCCCGTCACCGGGGAGGGAGCGGCATACCTCGTGGGCGGCCGCCTCGCTGCCGAGGTAGTGGACGACGACCCGGTCGCCCCGCGCCGCGAAGGCCCGGGCCACTGCGGCCCCCACGCCCCGGGAGGAGCCGGTGACCAGGACGCCGCGGGAGGGGTGGGAGCTCATGCGGTCATCCTGTCAGAGGCCCTTCCCGCCCGGCGGGAAAGGCCCGGATCAGCCTGGCTGGCCGACCGTCGTGGGACGGACGCTGAGGAGATCGCCGACCTGGCAGCCCAGCACCTCGCAGATCGCGGTGAGGGTGGAGAAGCGGATGGCCTTGGCGCGGTCGTTCTTCAGCACCGAGATGTTGACCGGGGTCACCCCCACCGCCTCGGCGAGCGCGGACACCGTCATCCCCCGCGCGGCGAGCAGCTCGTCCAGGTGGCAGGACACCCGGTGCCCGTCCTCGGCCGGCATCAGACCAGACCGTCGACGTCAGCGCGCAGCTTCGTGCCGTTGGCGAAGGCCTGGGCGATCGCTGCGAGCAGCAACCCCCCGACCATCCATCCGAACGAGAACTCGAAAGCGAAGGCGCGCACATCTCTGGCCATGAGGATCTTCGCAGTGGCGACCGCTGTGACGAAGTCGGCCACGATCGGCACCACCACCAGCAGCAGAGCCATCACTCTCAACCGCCACACATTGATCCGGGTGAAGGGCTCTCCACGGCCCATGTCCCGCAGCAGACGCGTCACCAGGACGGCACCCCAGACCATCGCGGCCAGGGACAGCACCTGAGGGGCCATCAGCAGGGCGAAGTGGCCCGCCGACACGCCGTCGACCAGCACCTGTGCATCCGGCATCCCCACCACACGCCCCGTGCCTGCGGCACCCGCGTCGACCTCGAGCGGGACGCCCACGAGGGTGACCTGCCGGCGCAGCATCCAGTCCAGGCTGATGAAGAGCCCGTATGCCGCCGACACACCGACGGCCAGCCAGAGCACCGCCGTCGTCGCGATCTTGTCGGCGCGGTCGAAACGAGCCCAGTCCTTGCGGTCACGTCGGTCCTCGGATGCACGCATGGTGTCCTCCCTCACTCCGATGCCCGGGATGGGCTTATCGTTCTTCGATGCTATCGAGAAACGATATGTCATGCAAGCGGGTATGCGAGAGGCCCTCCCCGGATCTCCGGGAAGGGCCTCTGTCGTCACTCGGTGGAGGCGACCGGACTCGAACCGACAACCCTCTGCTTGCAAAGCAGATGCGCTACCAATTGCGCCACGCCCCCGAGGGGTATGCAGTTGTGCGCCCGTCACCGGGCGCGGGACGGACCGGGTCCGGGGTTACTGACCCGGCTGGTTGGGGACGTCGTCCGTGGCCTCGGCCCACAGGTCGCGCTCGGCCTGCTGGTCCTGCATCCGCTTGAGGGCGACCAGGCCGGCCGCGGCGGCGGCCACCATGAGCAGTCGCTTCATGTCTGCATCAACTCCTGCCTCCGGGTCGGCTGCTGCCGACGGGTGGTGGGCCTAACTGGACTTGAACCAGTGACCTCTGTCTTATCAGGACAGCGCTCTAACCGACTGAGCTATAGGCCCGGGCACGTGCGTGCACGCGAGGATCGAGGTTACCTCACGCCCGAGAGCGCCACCAAAACCGCGCCGGGAGCGGACCAGGGGTGTCACGGACCTTGCACGATTTGTAGCAGACCTACTACATTCCGTGCATGGAGAACGAACCCGTGATCGAGTGCCGTGCGCTCGTCATGGCCTACGGCGACCACGTCGTGCTGGACGGCGTGGACCTCACCGTCACCCGCGGCCAGGTGGTGGCCCTGCTCGGTCCGAACGGCGCCGGCAAGACGACGACCGTCGAGATCCTCGAGGGATTCCGCCACCCCTCGCGCGGACAGGTACGCGTGCTGGGGGCGGACCCCGCGTCGGCACCGGAGTCGTGGCGCTCACGGGTGGGGGTCGTGCTGCAGAGCTGGCGCGACCACGGCACCTGGAAGGTCCGTGACCTGGTCGACGTCATCGGCGCCTACTACGCCCCTTACGGCACTGCGCGGACTCCCCGCCCCTGGCCCTCCGAGGACCTCCTCGCCCGGGTGGGTCTGGCCGACCACGCCGGCAGGCGTATCGACAAGCTCTCCGGAGGGCAGCGTCGCCGGCTGGACGTCGCCATCGGACTGGTGGGCCGCCCCGAGCTGCTCTTTCTCGACGAGCCGAGCACCGGCCTCGACCCCGCCGGGCGGCGGGACGTGCACGACCTGGTGGCGGATCTGGCCGACCTCGACACGACCGTCCTCGTCACGACGCACGACCTGGCGGAGGCGGAGAAGATCGCCGACCGGCTGCTCATCCTGGCCGGGGGCCGGATCGTCGCCGACGGGACACCGGACGACCTGCGCCTCGAGCTCTCCCGCTCCAGCGAGGTGCGGCTGCGCGACCGGGCCACCGGGGAGGTCAGCGTTCACGCCGAACCGGACCCCACGGCATACCTGACCCAGGTGCTGAGCTGCCGACCCGGCGAGGTGGAGGTGCTCGAGGTCCGTGCCGCCTCGCTCGAGGACGTCTACCTCGACATCGTGCGGCGCAGCGAGACCCCCGACCCGGATCCGTCCCCCTCGCCCACGATGGAGGCCCTCCCGTGAGCACCGCCCTCCCGTCCGCGGTGCTCGGGGCCGCGGCCCACCAGGCCCGGATCACCCTGGTCCGCAAGTACACCTCCGCCGCCGGCGTCAGCACGGTCGTCGTCTCGCTCGCCGTCCTCGTGCTGCTCTGGTTCGTGCGCGACGTCCAGCTGGGGGCCGCGCAGGTGGGCGCGGGCGGCTACATCTTCAGCGGCTTCCTCGCCTTCGGCGTCATCGCCGCCGCGGTCCTCGGCGTCGCCGGAGAGCTGCAGGCCGAGCGCGAGGACGGCACCCTGCTGCGCGCCAAGGCCGTCCCCCACGGGATGACCGGCCACCTGGTCGCCAAGCTGCTCGCCGCCCCGGTCGACGCCCTGGTGCCCGTGCTCCCCGCGCTCGTGGGCGCCGCGCTGCTGCTGCCCGACTCCATGCCGCAGGACGTGGCGTCGTGGGTCCTGCTCGTCCTCGTCTTCGGCCTCGGCGTGCTGACCATGCTCCCCTGGGGTGCGGTGCTGGGGTCGGTCTTCCGCACGATGATCGGGCTCGCCTGGGCGATGATGTCGATGTATGCCCTCGCCGCGCTCTCCGGCGTCTTCTACCCGGTCGGCGGCTGGCCGGCGCCGCTGCAGTGGGTCGCGCAGCTCAGCCCGCTCTACTGGATCGGTGTGGCGGTGCGCAGCGTCCTGCTCCCGGAGGGCGCTGCGGCGGCGGAGATCGGTGGCGAGTTCCGGCTCGAGCTGGCGCTGGTCGTCCTCCTCGCCTGGGCGGTCGCGGGCCTCTTCATCGCTCCGGTGCTGCTGCGACGGATGGCGAGGCGCCAGTCGGGCAGCGCCGTCCAGGCGGCGCGCGAGCGCGTCCTCGCGAAGGGCTACTGAGCCCGTGCCGGGGGAGTCCTCCGCGCTGCACAACCGGATCGCCGTGCTCCGGGTGGAGCGGCGGATCAGCCGCCGCGAGCTGGCGCGGGCGCTCGGCGTCCACTACCAGACCGTGGGCTACCTCGAGCGCGGGGAGTACAGCCCGTCCCTCGTCCTCGCGCTGCAGATCGCCGAGTTCTTCGGGCTCCCGGTCGAGGCGGTCTTCAGCCGTGAACCCTTCCCACCCATCGGTCTCGACTGACACGGTGGAACCCTCTGGAGTGATATACTACTTTTTGTAGTAGTTACCGACGATGCACGAAGGAGTGGTGGATCATGGTGGAGCAGGTTCAGTCGACGGGACGGCCCCTGGTGGTGGGCTTCGACGGATCGGACAGCGCCGAGCAGGCGGTGCGCTGGGCGGCACAGGCTGCCGCCCGCGCCGGCCAGCCCCTCGTCGTCCTGCACGCGGCCGACCGGATCGTCTATGCGCAGGACGAGGTCGCAGGCATCTGGGACCCCGCGCAGATGCAGGAGGTCTCGCTCCGCGCGGCGGAGGCAGGTGCGCGGATCGCGCGGGAGCAGGAGCCGGGGCTGACGGCCACCGCCCAGTCCTCGCTGCTCAGCCCGCGGCAGGCCCTCGACGAGGCGTCCGCGCAGGCGGCCGGCGTGGTCGTGGGGACCCGCGGCCTCGGTCGGGTCCGCAAGGCCCTGGTCGGCACCACGGCCTACGGGGTGTCCGGGCACTCGCGCTGCCCGGTCACCGTGGTCCCCCACGACGCGCCCGTCCCGGGCCCCGGGGCGCCGGTCGTCGTCGGGATCGACGGCTCGGTCAGCGGCGAGCGTGCCCTGGCGGTCGCCGCACGTGAGGCCGAGATGTGGGGCGCCGAGCTGCACATCGTCTGCAGCTGGGAGCGGCCGCACGAGGACCCCTGGGGTCTGCCCCCGGTCGGCTTCAGCACGGTGCAGGAGGCGGCCGATGCGGCCCAGGAGGGCGCCGAGGAGATCCTGCGGGAGGCCGCCGAGCGGCTCCAGCGCGAGCACGAGGGCCTGGTGGTGAGCACGAAGGCCCCGTCCGGGCGCACCGAGGAGAGCCTGCTCGAGGCCACCGAGGGAGCCGGGCTGCTCGTGCTCGGCAACCGCGGTCACGGCCGGCTGTCGGTGATGCTGCTGGGGTCCACGACCTCGCACATGCTGCACCTGAGCAGGATCGCCGTCCAGGTCGTGCCCTGACCGGGCACTGCGCTCACTCGTCGGAGAGCGTCACCTGGGCGCCTCCGACGAGGGCGGCGCAGATGTTGTAGAGGAATGCCGACAGGGTCGCGAGCGCGGTGAGCAGGAAGACGTTGAGCACGCCCAGCACCGCGGCCAGCGACAGCACCCGGCTGAACCCGAGGTAGTCGGTGAGGTCGATCGTCGGCCCACCGGCCTCACCGCTGGTGATCTGGGTGAGGAAGTCGTTGATGGTGGAGAAGACGTTCATCCCGGACAGCACGGTCCACAGCACCGCGACCATGACCACCCCGGAGATCCCCAGGGCCACCGAGACCAGGAAGCTGATCTTGAGCACCGACCAGGGGTCGATGCGCTGAGCGGTGAGCCGGACCCGGCGCGGGCCGCCACGACGCGGGGCGGGTCTGGAGGGCACCCGGTTGCCCGAGGTCCGTGCCGTGCTGGCCGGCGAGCCGCCACGGGGGCCGGTGCCGCGGGGAGGTCCTCCCCGTCCGGCGCTCGCCCCGGCGGCCGACCCGGAGGCCAGCCCGGCGGTGGCACCGCGCAGCGCCCGCGCCTTCCGGGTCGCGAGGTCGCGTCCCTGGGCGGTGCGGGCCAGGGCACCGTCCTTCATCTTGGCGGCGGCGGAGCGGGAGTCGCCCGAGGACTCCTCACCGGACTCCGGCGTCGATCCGGACTCCGGCTCCTCCTCGGGGCTCGCCTTCTCGTGCACCTGCGTCTCGTCGGTGGAGGACGCAGCCTGCCCGGACGGGCCAGACGTGCTGCTCATGCCCCATCTCCCTCGGTGCTCTCGGGGTCGGCCTCGGTGGTCGACGCGGAGTCATCGGCCTGACCCGACGTTACGCCATCGACCGCCCCGTCCGGTGCATCCGCGCCGGGCACCGGCTCGGCCCCGGCCTCGACGAGCTCCTCCTCGGCGGCAGCCTCGGCGTTGCGCGCCACCGCGACGATGGCGTCGCCCTTGCCCGGTCGGGCGAAGATGACCCCGCTGGTGTCGCGCCCGGTCACCCGGACGCCGTTCTCGCCGCCGACGCGCGAGCGCACGACGTTTCCGCGCTCGGTGAGCACCAGCACCTCGTCGGTCTCGTCGACGAGCAGCGCGCCGACGACCTCGCCGGCCTTCTCGGTGGCCCGGGCGACCTTGATGCCCAGGCCGCCGCGGCCCTGGAGCCGGTACTGCGAGACCGGGGTGCGCTTGGCCATCCCCGACTCGAAGACGACGAAGACGAACGGGTCGGTGCCGGCGGCGACCACCTGCATGGCGAGCAGGTGGTCCTCCCCGCGGAACTTCATCCCGGTCACCCCGGAGGTCGCGCGCCCCATCGGCCGCAGCGTGTCGTCGGCCGCCGGGAAGCGCACCGACTGACCCCCGCCGGAGACGAGGAGCACGTCGTCCTCCCCGTGCGCCAGGGCGGCGCCGACCAGCTCGTCACCCTCCCGCAGGTTGACGGCGATGAGCCCGCCGGAGCGCGCGGAGTCGTAGTCCGGCAGCCGCGACTTCTTGACCAGCCCGTTCCTCGTCGCGAGCAGCAGGTAGGGCGCCTGCTCGTAGTCCCGCAGCGGCAGCACCGAGCGGATCGTCTCGTCCGGCTGGAAGGCCATGAGGTTGGCGACGTGCTGCCCCTTGCCAGTGGGCCCGGCCTCGGGGAACTCGTAGGCCTTGGACCGGTAGACCCGGCCCTGGTCGGTGAAGAAGAGCATCCAGTGGTGCGTGCTGGTGACGAAGAAGTGCTGCACCACGTCGTCGGCCCGCAGCGCAGCGCCGCGCTTGCCCTTGCCACCACGGTTCTGCGCGCGGTACTCACGCACCGGGGTCCGCTTGACGTAGCCCCCGCGGGTGATCGTGACGACCACGTCCTCCTCGGGGATGAGGTCCTCCATCGACATGTCGCCGTCGAAGAGGTCGATCTTGGTCCGCCGGTCGTCGCCGAACTTGTCGACGATCTCGGCCAGCTCGGTGGAGATGATCTCGCGCTGCCGCTCCGGGCTGGCGAGGATGGCCTCGAACTCCTGGATCTGCGCCTCGAGCGCGTCGTGCCGCTCCTGGATCTCCTGCCGCTCCAGGGCCGCGAGCCGGCGCAGCTGCAGGTCCAGGATGGCACGCGCCTGGTCGTCGTCGATGTCGAGCAGCGCCTTGAGGCCCTCGCGCGCCTCGTCCGCCGACGGGCTGCGCCGGATGAGGGCGATGACCTCGTCCAGCTGGTCCAGCGCCTTGAGGTAGCCGCGGTAGACGTGGATCTGCTTCTCCGCCTCGCGCAGCCGGTAGGAGGTGCGTCGGACGATGACCTCGACCTGGTGCTCCACCCAGTGCCGGATGAAGGCGGAGATCGGCAGCGTCCGCGGCACCCCGTCGACGAGCGCCAGCATGTTGGCGCCGAAGGACTGCTGCAGCTGGGTGTGCTTGTAGAGGTTGTTGAGGACGACCTTGGCGACGGCGTCGCGCTTGAGCACGATGACGAGCCGCTGCCCGGTCCGACCGGAGGTCTCGTCGCGCAGGTCGGCGATGCCGTTGACCTTGCCGTCCTTGACCAGCTCGGCGATCTTCTTGGCCAGGCTGTCCGGGTTGACCTGGTAGGGCAGCTCGGTCGCGACCAGGCAGGTGCGGCCCTGGATCTCCTCGACCTCGACCACGGCCCGCATGATGATCGAGCCCCGGCCGGTGCGGTATGCCTCCTCGATCCCCTTCTTGCCCATGATGAGCGCGCCGGTCGGGAAGTCCGGGCCGGGGATGATCTCGAGCAGCGCCTCCAGGAGCTCCTCGCGGGAGGCCTCCGGGTGGTCCAGCAGCCACTGGGCGCCGGCGGCGACCTCGCGCAGGTTGTGCGGCGGGATCTGGGTCGCCATGCCCACCGCGATGCCGGCCGACCCGTTGACCAGCAGGTTCGGGAAGCGCGCCGGGAGGACGGCCGGCTCCCTGGTCTTGCCGTCGTAGTTGTCGACCATGTCGACGGTGTCTTCGCGGATGTCGCGCACCATCTCCATGGCCAGCGGGTGCATACGGCACTCGGTGTAGCGCGGCGCGGCCGCCGGGTCGTCGCCGGGCGTGCCGAAGTTGCCCTGGCCCTGCACGAGCGGGTGGCGCATCGACCAGTCCTGCACCAGCCGGACGAGGGCGTCGTAGATCGCGCCGTCACCGTGCGGGTGGTAGTGGCCCATGACGTCGCCGACGACGCGGGCGCACTTGTTGAAGCCGCGGTCCGGGCGGTAGCCGCCGTCGTACATCGCGTACAGGACCCGGCGGTGCACCGGCTTGAGCCCGTCACGCACGTCCGGCAGCGCCCGGGAGACGATGACGCTCATCGCGTACTCGATGTAGCTGCGCTGCATCTCCGCGTTGAGGTCGATCGGCTCGATCCGGTCACCACCCTCGGCGGCCACGGCCGCCTCGAGCGCCGCGTCGGCGCGCTGCGCGGCGCCGGCGGCATCCGGGATCTCGGGAAGGTCGGGGGTCTGGTCGTCGTCAGCCATCAGTTCCTCGGTATGCGGTCACGCAGGTCTTCGCACTGCTCCGGTGGTCGGGGGGTCGGCGGGGGGCGCAGCCCCCCGCCTGACTAGATGTCCAGGAAGCGGACGTCACGGGCGTTGCGCTGGATGAACGCACGCCGGGACTCGACGTCCTCGCCCATGAGGATCGCGAAGATCTCGTCGGCCTTCGCCGCGTCCTCCAGGGAGACCTGGAGCAGCACGCGGGTGTCCGGGTTCATCGTGGTGTCCCACAGCTCGCTGTAGTCCATCTCGCCCAGACCCTTGTAGCGCTGCACGCCGGTGTCCTTGGGCAGCCGCCAGCCCTTGCTCTGGCCCTCGGTGACCAGGGCGTCCCGCTCCCGGTCGGTGAAGGCGAACTGGTGCTCGGCGTTGGTCCACTTGATCCGGTAGAGCGGCGGCTGCGCGAGGTAGACGTAACCGGCCTCGATGAGCGGCTTCATGAACCGGAACAGCAGCGTCAGCAGCAGGGTGCGGATGTGCATTCCGTCGACGTCGGCGTCCGCCATGAGCACGATCTTGTGGTAGCGCGCCTTGGAGATGTCGAAGTCCTCGCCGATGCCGGTGCCGAAGCCGCTGATGAGCGCCTGGACCTCGGTGTTGGCGAGGATCTTGTCCAGCCGGGCCTTCTCGACGTTGAGGATCTTGCCGCGGATCGGCAGGATCGCCTGGTTGTGCGGGTTGCGCCCGCGCACCGCGGAGCCGCCGGCCGAGTCACCCTCGACGATGAAGACCTCGGAGATCGTGGGGTCGTTGGACTGGCAGTCGCGCAGCTTGCCCGGCAGGCCGCCGGACTCGAGCAGCCCCTTGCGCCGGGTGGCGTCGCGCGCCTTGCGTGCGGCGATCCGCGCGGTCGCGGCCTGGACCGCCTTGCCGACGATCTCCTTGCCCTCCCGCGGGTGCGCCTGCAGCCAGTGCCCGAACTCCTCGTACATCGCGGCCTGGACGAAGCTGCGCACCTCGGAGTTGCCGAGCTTGGTCTTGGTCTGCCCCTCGAACTGCGGCTCGCCCAGCTTGACGCTGATGACCGCGGTCAGTCCCTCGCGGATGTCGTCGCCGGTGAGGTTGGGGTCCTTCTCCTTGAGCAGCCGCTGCTCGCGGGCGAAGTCGTTGACCAGGCGGGTCAGCGCCGAGCGGAAGCCCTCCTCGTGGGTGCCGCCCTCGTGCGTGTTGACCGCGTTGGCGTAGGTGTGGACCGCCTCGGTGTAGGCGCTGGTCCACTGCATCGCCACCTCGAGGCTGAGCGTCCGGTCCTCGTCCGAGCTCTCGAAGGCGATGACGTCCTCATGCACCGGCTCGCTGCGCTTGGACTTGTTGAGGTAGGTGACGTAGTCGAGCAGGCCGTTGTCGTAGCGGTAGGTGTGGTGCTTGCCCTTCGTGCGCGAGCCGGCAGCCCCCTGCTCCGCGCCGGGGGTGGCGCCGTCCTCGTCCTGCTCACCCTCGCCGTCGATGGGGTCGTCGTCCAGGGCGTCGACGTCGGTCTCGACCGTGCTCGGACGCTCGTCGGTGAGCCCGATGGTCAGGCCCTTGTTGAGGAAGGCCGTCTGCTGGAACCTGGCCCGCAGGGTCTCGTAGTCGAACTCGACGGTGTCGAAGATGTCGGTGCTGGGCCAGAAGGTGATCGTCGTGCCGCTCTGGCGCTCCTCATCGGTGACGGCCTCCCGCTCGGCGAGCGGAGCCTGCGGCACCCCGAGGCTGTAGGTCTGGGTGAAGACCTTGCCGCGCTGGCGCACCTCGACGTCGAGCCGCTCGGAGAGCGCGTTGACGACCGAGGAGCCGACGCCGTGCAGCCCGCCCGAGACCTTGTAGCCCCCGCCGCCGAACTTTCCGCCCGCGTGCAGCTGGGTGAGGACGAGCTCGACCGCGGGCTTCTTCTCCACCGGGTGGATGTCGGTCGGGATCCCGCGCCCGTCGTCGCGGACCCGGATGGCGCCCTCCGCGGTCATGGTGACGTCGATCTGCTCGGCCTCTCCGGCCAGCGCCTCGTCCACCGCGTTGTCCACGATCTCCCACACGAGGTGGTGCAGGCCGCGCGGGCCGGTCGACCCGATGTACATCCCGGGACGCTTGCGGACCGCCTCGAGGCCCTCCAGCACGGTGATCGCCGAGGCGTCGTAGGCCGAGGCGGTGGCGAGCGACTCCGGGTCCCCGCTCTGGACGTCGGCCTCCGGGAGCTCAGGCATCGCGACGTCCGCGGCGATGTTGTCGTCGCCGTCGCCGTCGTCGCTGACAGGGGGTGCGCCGTGCTCTGGTCCGGCAGTGGACAAGGGAGCTCCTCGGATGAACGGGCAAAGACGTCTCAGTCTACCCCGTCCGACCGGCAATTCCGAGTTCCCACAGACCGGTGGTGGCCGTTCGCGGCCCGGGAGACGGCCTGTGAGCGGAGCGACCCCGGATCAGGGATCCCCCCACGCGAGCGGCGGCCGGATCCTCTCGCAGCCCGTATGCCGTCGCGGGGTCTCCGCGTCCGGGCTCAGCCGTAGGTGTCCCGCGGCCCGCGCCCACCCGAGGAGAGCGGACCCTTGCGCCAGTGCGGGCCGGCCGGGCCCTGCACGACGATCTCGTCGACCACGTCCTCGCCGATGAGCTCCTCGATCCGGCCCAGGACGGTGGAGGTGAGCAGTCGCATCTGCGTGGCCCAGGCGGTCGAGCGCGCCCGGACCGTGAGGGTGCGGCCCTCGAAGGCCACGACCTCGACGTTCGCCGCGACCTGGTCGCCGACGATGCTGCGCCACCGGCCGACGACACCACCGACCTGCACCTCCTCGGCCCACCCCCGACCGGCGACCAGCCGGTCCACCTCGGCCCCCAGCAGCTGCGGGTCACGGCGGCCGTCCGCGCCCGGCTCCGTGGTGGCCGGACCGCCGCGGCGACGGGACCGCCCCGCGGCCCCGGGGCGCAGACCCTTGTCCCGCGCGGTCCGTCGCGCCCGCGTCAGCGCCTCCCGTGCCGCATCCAT
This sequence comes from Serinicoccus hydrothermalis, assembly GCF_001685415.1. Taxonomy (NCBI): domain Bacteria; kingdom Bacillati; phylum Actinomycetota; class Actinomycetes; order Micrococcales; family Ornithinimicrobiaceae; genus Serinicoccus; species Serinicoccus hydrothermalis. Next base: position 2,056,920 of record NZ_CP014989.1, read on the forward strand.
CGGCTCCACGGGGGCGGGAGGCGACGTGGCGGCATCGTCCTGACCCTCCGGCGGGGACTCCGGACGGCCCGTCACGGCAAGGCCTCCGGGGTGCCGGCTCGCGCGACGACGGAGCCGAGCGTCACGTCGAAGACGCGGGCTCCCTCCCCGAGGAGACGATCCGGGACGTCGTCGGCCACCGCGGCCGTGACGAGCACCTGCTCGCAGTCCACCACCAGGTCGGCGAGCCGTTCCCGCCGTCCCGAGTCCAGCTCGGCGAAGACGTCGTCCAGCACCAGCACCGGGTCGGTGCCCAGGTCGTGGCGCAGCAGGTGGAATCCCGCTAGACGCAGGGACAGGGCGAGGCTCCAGGACTCGCCGTGGCTGGCATACCCCTTGGCCTGGAGCGCACCGAGGCTCAGCAGCAGGTCGTCCCGGTGCGGCCCGACGAGGCAGACCCCGCGCTCCTGCTCCTGGGCGCGGACCCCCTCCATCGACTCCAGCAGCGCGGCGACCAGCTCGTCCTGCTCCGGCACCTCACCGGCCGCGACGCGGCGGGCGACGTCGGAGTCCTCGGCGAGGCTGCTCCGGTAGACCGCTCGGGCAGGGGTGTCGCTGTCGCTGATCGTGCGGTATGCCTCGTCCAGGTAGGGCTGCAGGTCCCGCAGGAGCCGGAGCCGGGCGTAGAGCAGAGCACCGCCGATCTGGGCCAGCTGGTCGTCGAAGACGGCCAGCGTGGCCAGCGCGGAGGAGCGGGCGTCCTGGAGGCTCTCGCCCGGGGCGAGGCGCGGTCCGCCGGACCGGCGCGAGGGCGCCCGCCAGAGGTGGGCGGCCTGCTTGAGCAGGGCACCGCGCTGCCGGACGGTCCGGTCGTAGTCGCCCCGCACCGCGGCCCATCTGGGCTGGCGGGCCACGAGCAGGTCGTCCAGGAAGCGCCGGCGCTCACCGGGATCACCCTTGACCAGCGCCAGGTCCTCCGGGGCGAAGAGCACGCTGCGCAGGGTCCCCAGCACGTCCCGCTGCCGCGCGACGGGGGAGCGGTTGAGCCGGGCCCGGTTGGCGCGGCCCGGGACGATCTCCAGCTCGACCAGGGACTCCCGCCCGTCACGGACGACCGTGGCGCGGATGATCGCCGGCCCGCCTGCGTCGGCACGGACCAGCGGCGCGTCCTGCGCGACGCGGTGGCTGCTCAGCGAGGCGACGTAGCCGGCCGCCTCGACGAGGTTGGTCTTGCCCTGGCCGTTGCGCCCGAGCAGCACGCTCACGCCGGGTCCCAGCTCGACCTCGGCCCGGGGGTAGCTCCGGAAGTCGGCGACGCCGAGATGGCTCAGGTGCACGCTCGTCGGGGCAGGTCGGGGTGGGTTCGCCGGCGGGGCCGGCCTCAGGACCCGTCGCCGGGGCGGGACTCGCCCGGGTCGGGACGCTGGGCCTCGGCTCCCTGGTGCACCTCGACCTGCTCGGGGTCGCGGCTGCTCTCGTCGTCGAGCATCTTCACCGCGTGCCCGCCGAACTGGCCGCGCAGCGCGGCGACGGCCTGCATGGCGGGGGAGTTCTCCTGCCGGGAGGCGAAACGGGCGAAGAGGGCGGCGCTGATGACCGGCATCGGCACGGCGTTCTCGATCGCCTCCTCGACGGTCCAGCGGCCCTCGCCGGAGTCGGTCGTGTACTCGTCGATGCCCTTGAGCTCGGGGGTGTCGTCGAGCGCGGTGACGAGCAGGTCCAGCAGCCAGGAGCGGACGACGGTGCCGCGGCTCCAGGCCTGGAAGCAGCCCTTGACGTCCTTGACGATGTCCTTGGCGAGCAGGAGCTCGAAGCCCTCGGCGTAGGCGTGCATGAGGCCGTACTCGATGCCGTTGTGCACCATCTTGGCGTAGTGGCCCGCCCCGACCTCGCCGGCGTGCACGAAGCCCTCCTCGCGGGGCCCCTCGGGCCGCAGCGCGTCGAAGACGGGCATGGCCCGCTCGACGTCGGCGTCGCGGCCGCCGCACATGAGGCCGTAGCCGTTGTCCAGGCCCCAGATGCCGCCGGACACGCCGCAGTCGACGTAGCCGATGCCCTTGGGCTCCATGATCGCGTCCAGCTCGCGGTCCTCGGTGTACTTGGAGTTGCCGCCCTCGATGATGAGGTCACCCTCCTGCAGCAGCTCGCCGAGTTTCTCCACGGTGGACCGGGTGGGGTCGCCGTGCGGCACCATCACCCAGACGATCTTGGGGCTCTCGAGCTGCTCGACCATCTCCTCGATGCTGTCCGCGTCGCGCAGGTTCTCGTCCAGGTCGTAGCCCACGACCTCGATGCCCGAGCGTCGCAGCCGCTCGCGCATGTTGCTGCCCATCTTGCCCAGCCCGATCATGCCGATCTTCATGTGCTCCTCCTTGGTCGAATCCGGACAGGCGTGCGGCGGAGAACCCTCAGCCGGCGAAGCGCACGGGCATGAGGACGTAGCGGTAGCTGTCGTCGGCCTCGCCCTCCAGCTCGGCCTGGCCGGAGATGACCGCCGGCCGGGAGGGCTGGGTGAAGGACAGCCGGGTGAAGGGCTGACCGAGGACGTTCAGCCCGTCGAGCAGGAACTGCGGGTTGAAGGCGATCTCGATCTCCGGCCCCTCGAGCGTGGACTCGACCGCCTCGCTGCCCTGGGCATCGTCCCCGGTGCCCGCCTCGATCGCGAGCTGGCCGTCGGAGAAGCGCAACCGCACCGGGGTGTTGCGCTCGGCGACGAGCGCGACACGGCGCACCGCCTCGATGAAGGCCTGGGTGTCGACGACGGCGACGGAGTCCACCGACGAGGGGAAGATCGAGGTGACCTTGGGGTACTCGCCGTCGAGCAGGCGGGTGGTCGTGCGTCGCTGGCCGGCCTCGAACCCGACCAGCCCGTCACCGCGGCCGGCCTCGCCCAGGGAGAGGTCCACCGACGCGCTTGCGCCGAGGGACTTCGCGGTCTCGGAGAGGGTGCGGGCCGGGATGAGGCACACGTGGTCGGCATCGGTCATGCCCGGGGACCAGGTGAGCTCGCGCTGGGCGAGCCGGTAGCGGTCGGTGGCGAGCATGGTGATCTTCTCGCCGGCGATCTCGACCCGCACGCCGGTGAGGATCGGCAGGGTGTCACCGCGGTCCGCCGCGATGGAGACCTGGTTGACGGCCTGGGTGAAGGAGTCCCCCGGTACCGAGCCGCTGGCCTCGGCCTGGCCCGGCAGCTGCGGGTAGTCCGCGACCGGCATCTGGATGAGCGAGAACCGGCTCGAGCCACAGGTGAGGGAGACCTTGCTCCCGTCCGTGGACACCTCGACCGGCTTCGCCGGCAGGTTGCGGGCGATGTCCGCGAGCAGCCGGCCGAGGACGAGCACCTGTCCCCCCTCGGAGACCTCGGCCTCGACGGTGACGGTCGCCGACACCTCGTAGTCGTAGGCGGAGAACGTCAACGTGCCCTCCGGGTCGGCGGTGAGCAGCACACCGGCCAGCACCGGGACGGGCGGGCGGTTGGACAGGCCGCGGACGACCCACGCCACCGCCTCGGAGAGCACATCGCGCTCGACACGGAACTTCACGACACCTCGAACCTTCCGGACATGTTGGTCTTCGGGGCAACTCTGCCACGTCCGCCGTCACCGCGCTGCAGCACGTCCCCAGGGACGGAGGAGGATCACCCGGGATGACCAGGAACTCGTCATCGTCATCGGGCCTGTGGATCCTGTGGACAACAGGGCCATGGAGGGATGTCATGGCTGGTCGGCGTGCCGATCCGGGCGCGTTCGGACTGTGTATGCCCGGTGGACACCCTGGGAGACGCGGCTCCCCGTCTGGGGACGGACGCCGGCGGTCCCCACGGGTTCCGTCGCCGTGCACCACTCATCCCCAGCCTGACCTGCGACGATCCGCACGTCGTCCACACCCCCTGCACAGGCCGCAGCGAGGCGGGGAGGCGTCGAGGGAGCCCGGTCGTCGGGACGGGTGTGACGAAGGTGAACGCTGAGCCACAACGCACAGGGTTGTCCACAGCTGTGGACAACGTGGGGTCGGCTCAGCGCTGGGAGGCGCGGCGGATGCTGCCGGTGAGCTCGGCGATCTGGTCGTAGAGCGCGCGACGCTCACCGATCTGAGCCCGGATCTTGCGCTCGGCGTGCATGACGGTGGTGTGGTCCCGGCCGCCGAACTCCTGCCCGATCTTCGGCAGCGAGAGGTCGGTCAGCTCCCGGCACAGGTACATCGCCACCTGGCGGGCGTTGACCAGGGTGCGTGACCGGGAGGTGCCGCAGAGCTCGTCGATCGTGATCTGGAAGTACTCGGAGACCTCGCGGATGATCGTCGAGACGGTGATCTGGGCGGTGTCGCTGCCCGGCACGATGTCCTTGAGGACGTGCGCCGCCAGGTCGGCGTCCGCGCGCTGCGAGGACAGCGAGGCGAAGGCCGTGACCCGGATGAGGGCACCCTCCAGCTCGCGGATGTTGGTCGAGATGCGGCTGGCGATGTGCTCCAGGACCTCGTCCGGCAGCTGCATACCCTCCTGCGCCGCCTTCTTGCGCAGGATGGCGATGCGGGTCTCCAGGTCAGGGGGCTGCACATCGGTGAGTAGACCCCACTCGAACCGGCTCCGCATCCGCTCGGCGAAGCCGGAGAGCCGCTTGGGCGGCTGGTCGGAGGTGATGACGACCTGCTTCTCGCTGTTGTGCAGCGTGTTGAAGGTGTGGAAGAACTCCTCGACCGTCTGCTCCTTGCCCTGCAGGAACTGGATGTCGTCGACGAGGAGGAAGTCCACGTTGCGGTAGCGCCGCTGGAACGCCCCGGCCTTGTCGTCGCGGATCGAGTTGATGAAGTCGTTGGTGAACTCCTCGGAGTTCACGTAGCGCACCCGCACCCCCGGGTACAGCTTGCGGGCGTAGTGCCCGATGGCGTGCAGCAGGTGGGTCTTGCCCAGACCGGACTCGCCGTAGATGAACAGCGGGTTGTAGGCGCGCGCCGGGGACTCGGCGACCGCCAGCGACGCGGCGTGCGCGAACCGGTTGGAGGGGCCGGACACGAAGGTGTCGAAGGTGTACTTCGGGTTGAGCCGGGCCTCGTCGGCCGCCCCGGTCACGGCCGGACCGGCCGGGGTGGCCGGCCGGGGTATGCCGTTGGTCGCCCTGGACCGGGCGTCGTCGGGGGCAGGGTCGGCGGAGGTGCTGGAGCTGGGTGCCGAGGCTGGCCTGGTGAGGGACTCGCGGGTGGTGGCGCCGCCCGACGTGTCGTCGGCCTCGTCGTCCGCCTCCTCCTCGACCCGCTCGCGCAGGGCGTCGTCGACGGTGATGGCCACCCGGATCTCGAGGTCGAGCTCGCGCGACAGGCCGTCCTCGATCGGCTGGCGCAGGCTGGTCTCGAGCATCTCCTTGGTGTGCGGGTACGGCACCGCAAGCAGCACGGTCGTGTCGATGACCCCCACCATCCGGGTGAGCTGCAGGAAGGCACGCTCCCGGGCGTTGATACCCGCGGTCTCCAGCTGGTCGACCACCCGGGCCCAGACGTCCTCGGAGGTGGTCGTGGGCTGGGACATGGGTGGGCTCAGCCCCTCTCGGAAACGGACCGGACGTCGACAAGAACAGTTGTCCACAAAGTTGTCCACAGGGTGTGGACGAAGCGGTGGAGATCTGCCGGAAGCGCCGACGCTAACAAGCGTGACCGCGGCCCCGCAAGTGACCGGTTCGACCGGATCCGTGCCTCCTCGGCGTGTCGCCGCCGAACCTGCTGATCGGGTCGGTGAGGATGCCCGGTTCGGGTGTCTCGGCCGCTGGACGCTCGCGCGTTTGACCGGTGTGGACCCGCTCCCGTACCGTGGAGCAGGCCGTTTTTCGGCCGCTTTCGCCTGCCCGTGCAGCGTCCTCGTTGACGATGACGGGCTTCCGTTGGCGGCCGAGCCGGCATCACCGACCCGTCCGTCACCACCCCGACCGGAGCACCGATGAGCAAGCGCACCTTCCAGCCGAACAACCGCCGTCGCGCCAAGAAGCACGGCTTCCGTCTGCGGATGCGGACCCGCGCGGGCCGCGGCATCCTCGCCGCGCGTCGTCGCAAGGGCCGTTCCGCCCTCTCGGCCTGAGCGCGACCGAGCGGTCCTCCGGCTGCGATGCTGCCACGCCGGCACCGGTTGACCTCGAGCCAGGACTTCAGGTCCGTGCTGCGGGGCAGCCGTGACGGGCGGCGGCGACGTCGGGCCGGCACCCCTTTCCTCGTCGTGCACGTCTCCGTCCCCGCGGTCAGCGCCACCGACGACGCGTCGTCCCCGTGCCCACGCGTCGGCCTCGTCGTGTCCCGTGCCGTCGGCAACGCCGTGGTGCGCAACCGGACCAGCCGGCGCCTCCGCTCCCTCGTGCGGGAGCGGCTGAAGGACCTTCCGGACGGCACGGACCTGGTCGTGCGAGCCCTGCCACCGGCGGCAGCGGCGAGCACGCAGCAGCTCGCCGGAGCGCTCGACGAGGGCCTGGCACGGGTCATGGAGCGGGTCGCATGAGCGGGCAGCTGCGCGACGTGCATCGTGGTGGCGTCGCTCGTGGGGAACCCCGCAGCGTGCTCACTCGTCCTCTCGTGTGGTTGATCAGGCTCTACCAGTTCACCATCTCGCCCCTGCTCGGCCCGGTCTGTCGCTACTACCCGTCCTGCTCCGCCTACGGGGTGACGGCCCTCGAGCGGCACGGCCTGCTGCGGGGCGGCTGGTTGACCGTGCGCCGCGTGCTGCGCTGCCACCCGTGGGCGGCCGGTGGGGTCGACCACGTGCCACCGCCTCCCGGTGCGGCTGCCCGCGCCCGACCTGAGACGATCCGGGAGCAGCACGCTCCGACGACCACCCCGGGCGGCGAGCCCCTCGCCCCCCGCCGAGACTGAGGACTCCATGGGATTCTTCGACACCATCCTGTTCCCCTTCATCTGGTTCGACTCCGCGATCCTCGTCGGCCTGGAGTGGCTGCTCACCCGGCTGGGGCTCCCGGACACCAGCGGGTGGACCTGGGTGCTCGCCATCGTCGGCCTGGTCGTCACGCTGCGCGCGCTGCTGACGCCCCTGATGATCCGGCAGATCAAGAGCCAGCGCCGGCTGCAGATCGTGCAGCCGGAGCTCATGAAGATCCAGGCGAAGTACAAGGGCAAGAAGGACCAGGCGAGCCAGAAGGCCTTCCAGGAGGAGACCTTCGGGCTCTACCGGGAGGCGGGGGCGAACCCGTTCGGTGCGTGCCTGCCGATCCTGGTCCAGATGCCGTTCTTCTTCGCGCTCTTCCGGTTGCTCAACACCGCGGAGACGGTCAGCGTCGGAGAGATCGAGCCGCTGGGTCTGTTCACCCGCGAGCTGGCGGCCAAGATGGCGGGCTCGGAGATCTTCGGGGCGGGCCTGACGTCCACCTTCCTGCACGACCAGGACCTGTCCGCCAAGATCCTCTCCCTGGTGCTCATCATCGTGATGTCGGGCACGCAGTTCATCACCAGCCACCAGCTGATGCGGCAGAACATGTCGCCGGAGGCGCTGAACAGCCCGATGGCGCGGCAGCAGCAGATTCTCATCTACGTGCTGCCGGTCGTCTTCGCCGTCACCGGCGTCAACTTCCCGGTCGCCCTGCTGGTCTACTGGACGGTCAGCAACTTCTGGACGATGGGCCAGCAGTTCTTCGTCATCCGGAACATGCCGGCCCCGAACACCCCGGCCGAGGAGAAGTACAAGGCCCGCATGGCCCGCAAGGGCAGGGCCGCCACCGGGGTCCAGCTGAAGAACCCCAACTTCATGGCCGAGCGGGAGGCCGCGCAGGCGGAGGTCCGGGCGCGGACCTCGGGCCAGCGGACCCAGCCGAAGAGCAAGAAGCGCACGAAGAAGCGTTGAGGCGGTGCCGTCGCACCGGCCCGCCCCCAGCCATACCCCACCTGACGTAGGAGAGCGCATGACCACGACGAACGACAGCGACACCAACACCGAGACTCAGGATGTGACCGATGTCACATCTACCTCGGCCGCGACCGAGGACCACGGGAGTGCCAGCGGCTCGACGGCCGACCAGGGCGCCGAGCACCTCGTCCGGGAGGGCGAGGTCGCCGCGGACTTCCTGGAGACCCTGCTGGACATCGCCGACCTCGACGGGGACCTCGAGGTCGACGTCGACGGAGACCGCGCGGCCGTGGCCCTCGTCGACTCCGAGGACGGCGCGGCTCCGCGGCGGCTGGTCGGACCGGGCGGCTCGGTCCTGGAGGCGCTGCAGGAGCTCACCCGGCTCGCGGTGCAGGCGAGCACCGGCGAGCGCAGCCGGCTGATGCTCGACGTCGCCGGCTACCGTGCCGACCGCCGCCGTGTCCTGGTCACCCAGGCCCGCGAGGCGGTCGAGGCGGTGAAGCAGTCCGGTGAGCGGCAGGAGCTCGAGCCGATGACGGCCTTCGAGCGCAAGGTCGTGCACGACGAGGTGCTGGCTGCGGGGCTGAGCTCGGAGTCGGAGGGCAACGAGCCCTCCCGCTACGTCGTCGTCCTGCCCGCTGACTGATCTCGCCATGGGCCCGTCCCGCCGCGCGCCCGAGCCGACGCCCCAGGCGCTCGAGGTCTTCGGGGCGAGGTTGCCTCTCGCGCAGGACTACGCCGAGCTGCTGGCCACCACCGGGATCGAGCACGGGCTGATCGGTCCGCGGGAGACGGAGCGCCTGTGGGACCGGCACCTCGTCAACTGCGCCGTCCCCGGTGACCTCCTGGCCCCGGACTCCTCGGTCATCGACATCGGCTCCGGGGCCGGTCTGCCCGGCATCGTCCTCGCGATCGCCCGACCCGACCTGCACGTGGATCTCGTCGAGCCCCTGCTGCGCAGGACCACCTGGCTGGAGCGCGCCGTCGAGGACCTGGGCCTGGGCAACGTCTCGGTCCACCGCGGCCGGGCCGAGGAGCTGGCCGGGAGCCTCATCGCCCCCGTGGTGACGGCCCGGGCCGTGGCGTCGCTGGACAAGCTCGTGCGCTGGTCCTTCCCGCTGCTCCCGGCGGGTGGCCGCCTGCTGGCGCTCAAGGGTGAGGCGGCGGCCCGGGAGCTGGAGGAGGCGGGGCAGGTGCTGCGGCGGCACCGTGTCGAGGACTCCCGCCTGCACCTGCTCGCCGAGGGCACGGCAGCGGGGCCGGTGCGGGTCGTCGAGGTGGTCCGCCCCTCCGAGCCGGAGGGCGTGCAGGAAAGGCCGCAGGGACCACGGGCTTCACGGGGTTCACAGGGAAGGACGGGGCGCTCGCGGCGCCGACGTCGCTGACCCATCCTTCGCGGTGTCGCGATGGGCGCTCTCAGTCTGCTGAAGCGCTCTGCTCCAGCAGGTCCAGGATGCGGTCCAGGTCGTCCTTGCCGGCGAACTCGATGACCATCTTGCCCTTGCGCCGACCCATCGAGACCTGCACGCGGGTGTCGAGGCGTCCGGACCAGGTGTCGGCCACCTCGGCCAGGTCGGGCGCGGGGACGGCGGCGCCACGCCGGCGGCGGGGCGGCGCGTCGTCCGAGCCGAGGGTGATGATCTCCTCGACCGAGCGCACGGACAGCCCTTCGGCGACGATGCGCTGGGCCATCCGCTCCATGGCCGCCCCGTCGGGCAGCCCGAGCAGTGCGCGGGCGTGGCCGGCGCTGAGCACGCCGGAGGCCACGCGGCGCTGCACCATCGGCGGCAGCTTCAGCAGCCGGATGGTGTTGCTGATCTGCGGGCGGGACCGGCCGATGCGTCCGGCGAGCTCGTCGTGGGTGCACCCGAAGTCCTCGAGCAGCTGCTGGTAGGCCGCTGCCTCCTCCAAGGGGTTCAGCTGCGCTCGGTGGAGGTTCTCCAGCAGCGCGTCCCGGAGCATGTGCTCGTCCTCGGTGGCGCGCAGGATGGCGGGGATCGTCGCCTGGTCGGCGGCCTGCGAGGCACGTAGCCGTCGCTCGCCCATGACCAGCTCGTAGGCGGGCGCTCCCTCCTCCACCTCCTGCGGCGGGGTCCTGCGGACGACGACCGGCTGGAGGACCCCCAGCTCCCGGATGCTGGCCACCAGCTCGGCGAGCTCGTCCTCGTCGAAGACCTCGCGAGGCTGCCGCGGGTTGGGACGGATGTGGTCCACGGGGATCTCCACGAAGACCGCACCCGGGACCGGGGCGAGCGAGGAGTCGTCCTGCTCGATGTTTCCCGTGGAACCAGAGGTGACCGTGCTACCGGTGGGGCTGGTGGTGTCGTTGGCGTCCGGAACGTGAGCGGTGTCCGTCTTCCCCACGGCCTCCGGGAGACCAGTGTTTCCCGTGGAACGTCCTTCCTCTGTCGGCGTCTCCTGCGCGGCACGCGAGAAGAACACGTCCCGGGGACGCTCCCGCTCACTCTCGGCCGCCGGAGGGATCAGGGCTCCGAGGCCTCGTCCCAGACCTCGACGTCGTTCGCTCATGCCGACTCCTTGGTCGTGCGCATCTCGGCGGCGGCCTCGGCATAGGAGAGGGCGCCGCTACTGGCCGGATCGTAGGTGATGACGGTCTCCCCGTGGCTGGGCGCCTCGCTGATGCGGACGGACCGGGGGATGGCGGTGCGGAGCACGCGGTCCCCGAAGTGCTCCCGGACCTGCTCGGCCACGTCGGAGGCCAGCCTCGTGCGTCCGTCGAACATCGTCAGCAGGATGGTGGACACCTGCAGGTCGGAGTTGAGGTGCTGCTGGATGAGCTCGACGTTCTTCAGCAGCTGGCTCAACCCTTCGAGCGCGTAGTACTCGCACTGGATGGGGATGAGCAGCTCGCGCGCGGCGACCAGGGCGTTGACCGTCAGCAGTCCCAGGCTCGGCGGGCAGTCGATGACGACGAGGTCGACCTCCTGCGCCTGCCCCTCGAGGTAGGTGGCGAGTGCGCGCCGTAGACGGTTCTCCCGGGCGACGAGCGGGACCAGCTCGATCTCCGCGCCGGCGAGGTCGATGGTGGCGGGCGCGCACGAGAGCCCGAGGACCTGCGGACAGGGCTGCACGACGTCGGCCAGCGGAACTCCCTCGATGAGGACGTCGTAGATGCCGGCCGTCCCGCTGGAGTGCGGGATGGACAGGGCGGTGCTGGCATTGCCCTGCGGGTCCATGTCGATGACGAGCACCCGTAGGCCGCTCTCCGCCATCGCAGCCGCCAGGTTCACGGCGGACGTGGTCTTGCCGACGCCGCCCTTCTGGTTGGAGACGGTGATGATGCGGGTCCCGGTCCATGGTCGCCGTGCGGGCACGTCGTCGAGCTGGGCGATCGTGGTCGTTTCCCGTGAAACATCGTCGGCAGACCCAGGTGCCTCGGCCGACAGATTGTTCACCCGCTCCGTTGTTTCCCGTGAAACGTGACTGTCGCGCGCCTCCGCTCGCCTGCCGGCGGGCCAGCCCACCGGGGAGGACGGGTGGTCCTGCCAGGTGACGGGCGGGACCGAGGACGAGAGGGGCCATCCCAGGGGCTGAGCATCCGATGTCATGAGGGGTCCATCATCGCTGATCCAGGCCGACCGGACCAAGCCCGACGCACCACGCAAACAGCCGTCCACAGGGTTGTGGACAAACCCCGTGGACGGCTGTGGACAACCGCTGACGCTGTCGCTGAGTGTCAGGCGGTGTACGGCTCCAGCTCGGAGGCGAGCTTCTTCTTCGGCAGCGCCCCGACGATGGTCTTGACGACCTCACCACCTGAGTAGACGTGCATCGTCGGGATCCCGGTGATGCCGTAGCTCCCGGTGGTCTCGGGGTTCTCGTCGGTGTTGAGCTTGACCACCTTGAGCTTGTCGCCCCACTCCTCGGAGAGCTCCTCGAGGATGGGTGCGATCATCTTGCACGGCCCGCACCAGGGGGCCCAGAAGTCCACCAGGACGGGCCCGTCGTGCTGCAGCACGTCCTCGGTGAAGGTCGCGTCTGTCGTATTGGTGATGCTCATGAATCTCCTTCTCTCGCAACGGATGTCGTGACAAGCTGTGGTTCGTCCAGGGTGTCGTCGAGGGCGGCCAGGTAGCGCTCGGCGTCGAGGGCCGCGGCGCACCCGGTGCCGGCTGCGGTGATGGCCTGCCGGTAGGTGTGGTCGACCAGGTCACCGCACGCGAAGACGCCGGGGACGTCGGTGGCCGTGCCGCGACCCTGGACGACGACGTAACCCTCGGGGTCGAGCTCGACCTGGCCACGGACGAGCTCGTTGCGCGGGTCGTGGCCGATCGCGATGAACAGGCCGGTCGCCTCGACCTCCCGGGTCTCCCCGGTGCGGGTGTCGCTCAGCGTCACCGTGCTCAGCTTGGGCGTGCCGTGCAGCTCGGCGACCGCGGAGTTCCACGCGAAACCGATCTTCGCGTCGGACCGGGCCCGCTCGGCCATGATGCTGCTCGCCCGCAGCTCGTCGCGGCGGTGCACCACGGTGACGGACCGGGCGAACCGGCTGAGGAAGGTGGCCTCCTCCATCGCGGAGTCACCGCCCCCGACGACCAGGATGTCCTGGTCGCGGAAGAAGGCACCGTCGCAGGTCGCGCACCACGAGACACCGTGGCCGGAGAGCTCCTGCTCGCGCGGGATCCCCAGCTCGCGGTAGGCCGAGCCCATCGCCAGGATCACCGCGCGGGCCTCGTGGACCGTGCCGTCGGCGTCCGTCACGCGCTTGACCGGGCCGGTCAGGTCGACCTCGACGACGTCGTCCCGGACCAGCTCGGCACCGAAGCGCTCGGCCTGCTCGCGCATGTCCATCATGAGCTGGGGGCCGAGGATCCCCTCGGGGAACCCGGGGAAGTTCTCGACCTCGGTCGTGTTCATGAGCGCCCCGCCGGCGGTGACCGACCCCTCGAAGACGAGGGGTGCGAGATTGGCCCTCGCGGCGTAGACCGCAGCCGTGTAGCCCGCTGGACCGGACCCGATGACGATGACCTCCCGCAGCGCAGGGGTCGCGTCGTCGCCGCCGGGGGCGGGACCGCCGATGCCGGAGATCAGGTCGATGCTCATGGGGGCCTTCCTGGAGGGGTCGAGATGTTGTGGACGGCGACATGGGGTCAACCGATCCTAGGACGTCGTTGTTCCACCCCGCCGAGAGGCACCGCCCACCACCATCCGGGCGCGAGAAGGTGCAGATCAGGGGGCTGTGACCCGCTCACCGGCCGGGTCCAGCGGTGCCACTCCGGCACTGGTCATGCAGTCGGCCGGGACGGCCCAGGCACGACCCCGGTCACCCTCGAGCCCGAGGAGCAGGACGACCTCCTCGGTGCTGCCACCCTCGCCGACGAGGGTGGCCGTCGCCGCGAAGCGGTCCGACCACGGCGCGTCGGCCTCCAGCTGCTCCACCTCGCCCCAGCACTGGAGCGCCGCGGCGTGGGTGAGCTCGCCCGCGGCGCCCTGGGACGCGGCGTCGGGCTCGGAGGCGACGCGCTCGCTCGCCTCGTGCACCACCAGGGCGTAGTCCTCGGTGGGGACCTCGCCCAGCGGTGCGAGCAGCGTGGGGGTCGTCACATCGGTGACCAACGTGTCGGCGCCCGCCATGCTCGTGGCGTCGGGGCGGTCGAGCGCCGAGGAGTCCTCCTGGGACTCCTCCTGCGACCCCGCGCCCGGGCCCCCGTCGGCACCGTCGCCGCCCTGATCGGCGGCCCCGGCGTCGTCGGCACCGGCCTCGGCCCGCGAGGGGTACTGCGCCACGGCACCGTGGTCGACGCCGCCGCCACCCCCGAAGACCTGGGTGAAGGCGACCGTCGTGACGGCCAGCCCCGCCGCGGCGGCGGTGAGGATGCCGAGGGTCCGTGCAGGACGGCGACGACCACGCTCCGCCGCGAGGTCGACGACGTGGTCGGCCGAGGCGGCGAGGGGGTGGTCCGCACTGTCGCGGTGCTCCCGCTCGACCTCCAGTCGTGCGGTGATCCGGTCGACGAGGTGGGCGGGCATGGGTCCGGGGTCGGGCAGCCCGGCGAGGAGGGCCCGGACACCGGTCGGGTCGTGCTCCTCCGCAGGGTGCGGATCGCCAGCCTCAGGGTGTGGCGGGTGCGGCGGCATACCGGGTCCTCCTTCCTCGTGTCGTCGGGACGGTGTCCGACGGGGCCGGGCGCGCCCAGCGCGGCCCACGGGGGTACGACGAGCAGGACGCCGGACGGGTTCCCCAGGTGGTTCGACCACGGGGGCCGGCGCCACGGACGAGCGCGGGCCTCATGCGTCCTCCCCCAGCTGCAGGATCCTCGCCATGGCCTCACGCCCACGCGAGCACCGTGACTTGACCGTGCCCTCGGCCACCTCCAGCACCTGAGCCGCCTCGGCGACGCTCAGGCCGTGCATGTCGACGAGCACGAGGGCGAGGCGCTGGCCCTCGGGGAGCTGGTCCAGGGCGTCACGGACGTCCAGCCGCACCTCGACCGAGCGGTGGCGGTCGCGCGGGTCGACGGGTTCGTGGTCCTCGAGGTCCGCCGTGGGGCGCTGGCGTCGCAGCCGGTCCAGGCAGGCGTTGACGGTGATGCGGTGCAGCCAGGTGGTGACCTGTGCGTCCCCGCGGAAGGAGTGCGCTCTCCGGAAGGCGTTGAGGAAGGCGTCCTGGACCGCGTCGGCGGCGACCTCGGGATCGCGGGCCGTGCGCAGCGCCACCGCCCACATGCGGTCCCGGTGCCGTCGAAAGATCTCCCCGAAGGCGTCGGCGTCCCCGTCCTGGTGCCGGCGCAGCAGGGCCAGGTCGTCCAGCTCCGCGAGCTCGGTCCCCGTCACGATCCCCGCCGAGCTCACCGCACGGTGATCTCGGCCACCCGCACGATCTCGCCCTCGGGCGCGGTGTAGGCCCGGGTGAACCACAGGATGAGGTAGCGACCGGTGGCGGGCTCGTCCGGGGACACCGTCCAGGTGCCCTCCGCGGCGTCGTCGCTGCCCAGCTCGGTGGCGTCCTCGAGGGAGGGGCTGTCGGAGAGGTAGAGCGTCGCACCCATGTCACCCTCGCCGAGGACCACCTCCACCTCGCTGACGGTGGCGTCCTCCCCGAGGTCGAGGATGAGGCCGGTGCCGTTCTTCAGCGATCCCCACCCGGGCGAGAGGTAGGTGTGCGAGGTCCACTCGGTCCCCTCGTCGCCGTCGACGGCCAGCGGCGCCAGGTCGTTGCGCTCGTCCCCGTCCCCCTCGGGGTCGAAGGAGGTGATCCCCTCGACGGCGACCGCCGCGGCAGGCTCCGGGGCCTGCTCGGTGCTGCCCTCCTCCGTCGGGGTCTCGCCCGTCGCCGTGGAGGCGTCCTCGTCGGCAGCCGGCTCGCTGGCGCTGGGAGGGCTGGTCGCCCCGGCGCCGGCCGGGTCCTCGTCGCCGCCCCCGAGGCCGCGCAGCACGCTCCAGCCCAGGAAGAGGGCGATCGCCAGCAGGGCCAGGATGATGACGACGACCATGGCCGTCTGCGCGCCGGTGCCGCGCTCCTCGCGCAGCCCGTCGTCGTCCTCGGGCCGCTGCGTGGCGAGAGCGGTGGCGCCCGCGGCAGCCTGCGCCCGGTCGGCCCTCTCCTGGCGTGCCTCACCGCCGCGCAGGAGACCGCCCATCGTGTCGTCGGTCCGGTTCCCGGGTCGCTCGGGCACCGCCTGCGCGCCCGACCCCGAGCCCGCGGCAGAGCGACCCTGCGTCCGGTAGTAGGGCTGGGGCACCTCGTCGGTCGGTTCCCCGGAGGCCTGGGGGCTGTCGTCGGCGTGGCTCGGGCGTGCGGCGGTCGCGGCGGCGGAGGCCCCGGCGGTGCCCCGCAGGGCGTCCTCGGCGCGGTGGTCCTCGCCCCGCGTGCCCCGCGGCGGCTGCAGCTCGTCGGGCCGCGCGGCCCGCACGATCTCCGAGGCCCAGGGCGAGAGCTGGTGCGCCAGCTCACCCGGGGTGTGCGGGGCCGACTGGAGGTCGGCCTCCGACCCGTGCGCGAGCCGGCACAGGGCGTCCAGGTCGCCGGGGACGCCGGAGACCAGCTCCGAGGGTGCGGGCAGCGTGCCGTCCGCCAGCCGGCGGGCGGGTCGCACCCCGGCCAGGTCCTCGCCCGGCCACCGGCCGGTGAGCGCGGTGTAGAGCAGCGAGACGAGGTCGGCCGCATCGATGAGGGAGGCCTCGTCGGCGGTGACGTCGTCGGTGCCCTCGAGCGCGGAGGCGACCCCGACCCCGGACACCTTGACCGTCCCGTCCGTCGTGCGCAGGACCGAGTGGGGGTTGAGGTAGAGGTGGTGCAGGCCGCGTCGCCGCGCCGACTCCAGGGCAGCGGCGCTCTCGCCGACGATGCGCCGGGCCTCCTCCGCGGGGACCGGGTGCTGCTCGACCAGCGAGGCCAGCGACTCGGCCTCGGACAACCCCTCCTCGACGATCCAGCACAGGCCGTCCCGCTCACCGACGTCGAGCACGCGGACCAGCCGGGGGTCGTCGACGGAGGCCACCCGACGGGCACCGTCCAGGACGGCCTCGGCGATCTCCGCGGACTCGCCCTGCGAGGGCAGCACCGTCACCGCCACCAGGCGACCCAGGGTGGCGTCGCGGGCCGACCAGTACTCCAGCCCGCCGCCCTCGCGCTCGGCCAGCAGCTCGTCGAGGACGTAGCGGTCACCCAGCCGGGTGCCGACCTCGAGCCGATCCATGCTGCTGTCCTCTCCTGGCCTGCGGTGATCGCGGTCCCACCCTAGTGTGCCGGGAGCAGCGTCCTCGTCCGACGTCGCCGCGCCGGTGGGGGGTGCCGCACCGCCCGGGTCCACCGGCGGGCCCGCCGCGGCGGCCGCCGCCGGCTCCTCGACGTCCACCAGCGGCACCCCGCCCGCGGGGGCGAGGCGTCGCAGCCCCGGGATGCGGCGCAGGACCGGCGCGGCGACGTCGGTGACCTCGCGGACGCCGAAGCGGTGCGCGAGCAGGGCATACACGGCCAGGTAGACCAGCCCCGCCACCGTCAAAGTCAGGGCCGCGCTGAGGAAGGCGCTGACCCCCTGCGGATCCATGGAGGACGGGTCCGGGGGGGCACCCCGGTCCAGCACCCGGACGACGACCCAGGCGGGCACCAGGGCGATGAGCGCGGCGCCCGCGGCCCGCAGGTAGGTCGCGCCCGTCCGGCGCAGACCCAGCTCCGGCAGGCGGCGCCGGGCCGCACGGAGGCCGAGGACCGCCGCGGTGCCCTGGCCGAGCGCCTGCCCGAGGCCCAGCAGGACGGCGACCCTGGCCGGTGGGGCGAAGGCCGCCACCAGGCACACGAGCAGCAGGACGGAGGTGATGGACACCTGGAAGAGGAAGGGGGTGCGGGCGTCCTCGAAGGAGTAGAACACGCGCGAGCACAGGAGGTAGACGCCGTAGGGGACGAGCCCGACGACCATGGCCAGCACGATCGCGGCGACCGCACGGTGCTCGGCGGGGCTGCTGCCGAAGTAGACGACCCGCACGAGCAGCGGGGTCAGCAGCATCATGCCCAGGGCGATGGGCACCATGGCCGCACCCAGCAGGCGCAGCCCACGGCTGGTGTGGTCGGCCATGGAGCTCAGGTCGTCCGCCGCGGCGTCCTTGGAGAGCACCGGGTAGATCGCGGTGAGGAGGGAGAGCGCGATCAGCGAGTGCGGCAGGACGAAGAGGGAGAAGGCATAGGTGTAGGTGATCTTGCCGGGTGCGTCCGGGACCTCGTCGATGACGTTGCTCAGCAGGTTGGTGACGACGAGCATGCCGCCCTGGGAGACGGCCATGTCGGCGATCGCCCACCCGGCCATGACGGCGGCCGTCCCCAGGCCGACGCCGCGGAACCCCCACCGCGGCTGCCACCGGAAGCCCGTCGCGCGGACCGCGGGGAAGAGGACCAGCGCCTGGACGACGATCCCGAGCGTGGCCGAGCCGGCGAGCAGCCCGATCATGCCCCCGGTCCAGTCCTGCAGCGGCAGGGTGCCGGCATCGGGGTAGCGACGCATGAAGATCGCGATGCCGACGATGGCGATGACGTTCGCCAGCGCCGGGCTCCAGGTGAAGGCGGCGAAGCGGTGGTGGGCCGCCAGGATCTGACCGAGGATCGTGTGCAGGCCGTAGAAGAGCATCTGCGGGATGCACAGGTAGGCGAAGAGGACCGCCAGCTGGAGCTTGGGGTCGTCCCAGGCCCAGGAGAGGGCATACACCTTCGTGACCAGCGGTGCCGCCGCGACGAAGACGACGGTCGCGACGACGAGGATGGACACCGAGACGGTGATGAGCCGGTCGCTGTACTCCTGCCCCTCGCGGCCCCGGGTCATGGCCCGGGTGAGCTGGGGGAGCAGCAGGACGTTGAAGACCCCCGCGGCCAGGAGCAGGTAGATCGTGTTGGGGATGGTGTTGGCGGTGTCCCAGACGCTGCCGGCCGGGGTGAGCACACCGATCGCGATGCCCAGCAGCGCCATGCGGGCCATGCCGAGCAGCCGCGAGGCCAGGGTTCCCCCGGCCATGACGGCGCTGGAGCGCGCCAGGGAGGAGCTCGACCCGGCGGTCGACCGGGTCGGTGAGGTCTGCCGCTCGCTCATCGACCCTCCTCGTCCGCCGACCCACCGGTCGGGGCGGCTGCCGGTGCCGACACCCGCGGTCCCTGCCGGACGGCGCGTGCCAGGCCGAGCACGAGCACCAGCCCGGCCAGACCCCCGAGCACCCAGTAGACCCAGATGCCGGTGGGCTGCACCCGCACGTCGATCGGCACGGGCTCGCCCAGGGTGGTCCCTCCCGGCGTGCTCAGCGTCGCGGTCAGCTCGGTCTCGCCCCGGGTGATGGACCGCGCCTCGAAGGACACCGAGGCACGGCTGTCCGCGCCGATGCTGACCGGATCGGGCTGGCGGATGACCTGCAGCCGCCCGTTGGACGCGACCACCTCGAGGACGAGGTCGTCGAGGGCCACGCCGAGCTCGTTGACCACGGTGATGTTGATCTCCCCCTGGTCGGTGAGGAAGTTGACGGTGCTGGGACGCACGGCGACGCCCTCGCGGGTCGAGCCGACGTCCTCGCGCAGCACCGACCGGGCGGTGGTCCACCCCGTCTCCTCCGACCGCCAGCGGCCCGACCACAACGCGCTGAGCACCGACCTCCAGGACTGCGTGGCGGTCGTGTCGCGGAGCACGCCCTCGAGGTCGTCCAGCTCCTGCGCCGTGGTGCCCAGCGCGGCGGCGCGCTCGTCGGTGAGCGGGGACTGCCCCGGCCCGAGGAGGTCCACGAGATCACCCAGCACCGCCTCCTGGGGCGCCTCGCCGGTGAGCCGCAGCGCCTCGCTGCCCTGGGCCCCTTCCACCAGGTCCTGCGCGCTCACCGGTCGCAGCCACGGCGCGGCCCGCCAGCCCTCGCTGAGCTGACCGAGCACCTCGGGCGGCGCGGGGGATGGGCGAGGGGGTGCGACGACCAGCTCCCGCGGGTCGCCGGGTGCCTCGAGGTAGGTGCCGAGGGTGTGGGCCAGGAGCTGCTGGGCCGCGGCCCCCGAGCCGCGCAGCTCGGCCACGTCCTGGCTCTGCGCCACCAGCGCGGAGGTCCAGGAGTCGACACCGAGGGCGGTCACCCCGTCGGCCTCCTGCAGCGGGATGGCACCTCGCCGTGGCATGGCCGCGCTGTCCGCGGTGAAGCTCTCCCGGGGGAGGATCACCACACCCAGGTCCTCGCCGGTCCCGTCCTGCTCCCGAGCGGAGTCGACGAGCTCGACCATCCGCGTCATGAGGTCGCCGCTCGGCGACGGGGCGAGCGGCCAGGCCACGTCGTGCCGGCCCGTGCCGAGCAGAGGTGCCAGGGTGTCCGTGGCGCCCACCGGTGAGGTGGCCAGGAGTCCGCCCGCCTGCGCCGGCGGCACCGCGTGGCGGGTCAGCTGCACCAGGTCGGGGTCGTTGCTCGGCAGCCACCACACCTGGTCGTCCGGCAGGCCGGCCAACCGGGTGCGCAGCGTCCCCAGCGCCTGCTCCACGTCCGCGGCGGTCGCCGGGGTCGTCGGCTCGTCCTCGGTCGGTTCCGGCGTCGCCGACTGGGTGCTCGCGTCGTCGTCGGGGACGGGGGCCGGGACCGTCCCGGTCGCGCTCCCGGCATCCGCCGGAGCGCTCGGTGTGGCCGTCGTCCCCTCCGGGGCCGGCGTCGGTGCCGGGTCGCCCTCCGTGGGGTCGGTGTCCTGCGCCGCCTCCGGGGTGAAGAGCGGCGGTGCGGGGCGCAGCCCCACCAGCGCGGCCGGGTCGACGACATAGGTGACGCCCGGGAGGAGCAGGTCGTCCAGCCAGCCGGTGACGGCGGAGTCCTCGCCGATCGCCGAGAGCCACGCGGCGGCGTGCACCTCCTCCACCGGGCTGAGGAGGTCGGGGTCCGGCGGCAGCGTCAGCGGCACGACCCAGGAGGTGTCGAGCGGGGTCTGGATCTCCTCGGTCCCCGCACTGACCAGGGTGGTCCGCAGCCGGACCGGGCCGGCACCCTCCTGCGCCTCGCCGTCCTCCCCGGCGCTGATGACGAGGGGCAGCACCTGGGCGGCGGACGGCAGGTCCTCGGTCACCTCCGGGGGCACCTCGACCTGGAAGGGGACCGCCTGGGACGGGGCCACCACGGGGCCCACGTCGTCGTCGCCCAGTGCGAGCACGGGACCGTCGAGGTCCCGTCCGTCGTCGAGCCACTGCGAGACCTGGCGGCGGGAGGTCAGCCCCGTGGACGACACGCTGGCGCCCAGACTGGTGACCCGGTGCGACGTCTCACCGCGGTTGATGAGCCGCCCGGTGAGCGTGACCGCCTCCCCCGGCGTCACGACGACGGGGTCGACGTCGTCCAGCACCACGGCGACGTCGTCGGCGGCACTGGTCGCGACCGGACCCTGCCGCAGGTCGGCGGCTGAAGCCGACGGTCCGGGCTGCAGGGACGACGCGGTCAGGGCGGCGAGGAGGGCGAGCACGGGCAGGGTCCGGGAGCGGACCGCCCCCGGGGCGCGGGCAGGGACTCTGGTCACGGACGTCTCAGGCGCTCCGGGTGAGGCGGTACCACGCCTCGCGGGCGATCCGGCGCTCGTTGGGGAAGGTGAGCTTGCGGTGCACCTCGTCCAGCGGCGCCCAGACCGCGTCGATCGCCTCGTGGTCGGGGTCGTTGTCGATGGTGAGGTGGCCACCGGTCGCCTCGAGCAGGTAGTGGTGGACCATCTTGTGGATCCGGTGGGACGGGGTGGTGAACCAGTACTCGATCGTGCCGAGGGTGATGAGCACCCGGCCCTCGATGCCGGTCTCCTCGGCCACCTCGCGCTCGGCGGTCTGCACCAGCGTCTCGCCCGGCTCGACATGGCCCTTGGGAAGGCACCACTCGACCCGTCCGGAGCGGTTGCGCCGGGCGATGATGGCGATCCGGGCCCGTCCCTCCACGACGTCGATGACGACCCCGCCGGCCGAGGTCTCGTTGACCGACGGCAACCGACGCGTCCCCAGGTGCTGGCGGGGAGGCGTGGTGGTCATCTCCCCACTGTAACGAGTGGGCCCGGCCCGGATCGGGAGCGACGGCACGCCCGCACGGGCAGGCCGACTACCCTGGATCTGATGTCCGCCACCGAGATCACGAGCGACGGCGCGCTGCTCCTGCGCGCCCTGCGCGAGCTGACCCCGTCGATGGAGCTGCTGACCGAGGTCGGCGAGCTCTTCGCCGCGGCCGGCCACGACGTGGCGCTCGTGGGCGGTCCGGTCCGGGACGCCTTCCTGGGCAGGACCTCGAC
Source organism: Serinicoccus hydrothermalis (assembly GCF_001685415.1). Lineage (NCBI taxonomy): Bacteria > Bacillati > Actinomycetota > Actinomycetes > Micrococcales > Ornithinimicrobiaceae > Serinicoccus > Serinicoccus hydrothermalis. The sequence continues at coordinate 2,078,438 of NZ_CP014989.1, forward strand.
GGATCTCGACTTCACCACCTCCGCCGGCCCCGACGAGATCGAGCGGACGCTGGCCGGCTGGGCCGACACCACCTGGGACGTCGGGCGGGCCTTCGGCACGATCGGTGCGCGGCGCGGGGACATGACCCTGGAGTTCACCACCTACCGCGCGGACGCCTACGACGGCACGACCCGCAAGCCGGTCGTCGCCTTCGGCGACTCGTTGGAGGAGGACCTCGTCCGCCGGGACTTCCGGGTCAACGCCATGGCGCTGCGGCTGCCCGACCTCACCTTCGTCGACCCGCACGGGGGTCTGGAGGACCTGGCGGCCCGGCGGCTGCGCACCCCGCACCGCCCCGAGGTGTCCTTCAGCGACGACCCGCTGCGCATGATGCGGGCCGCCCGGTTCACCGCCCAGCTCGGCTTCGTCCCCGACGACGAGGTGCGGGCGGCGACGACCGACATGGCGCAACGCCTGCAGATCGTCTCGGCCGAGCGGGTCCGTGACGAGCTGGTCAAGCTCGTGCTGGCGGCCGACCCCCGCGCCGGGCTCGAGGTCATGGTCTCCACCGGTCTGGCCGAGCAGGTGCTCCCCGAGCTCCCCGCCCTCCAGCTCGAGGTCGACGAGCACCACCGGCACAAGGACGTCTACGAGCACAGCCTCACCGTGCTGCAGCAGGCGATCGACCTCGAGGACGCGCCGGACGCCGAGGGAGAGGACGTGGTGCCCGGACCGGACCTCGTGCTGCGGCTCGCGGCATTGCTGCACGACATCGGCAAGCCGGCCACCCGGCGCTTCGAGCCGGGCGGCGGGGTGAGCTTCCACCACCACGAGGTCGTCGGGGCCAAGATGACCCGGTCCCGGCTCCGGGCGCTGCGCTTCGACAAGGACACGGTGAAGGCCGTCACCCGCCTCGTCGAGCTGCACCTGCGCTTCCACGGCTACGGCACCGGCGAATGGAGCGACTCGGCCGTCCGCCGCTACGTCACGGACGCCGGGCCGCTCCTGGGCCGGCTGCACAAGCTCACCCGGTCGGACTGCACCACCCGCAACCGGCGCAAGGCGGCGCGCCTGGCCGCGAGCTACGACCACCTCGAGGAGCGGATCGACCGGCTCCGCGAGGAGGAGGAGCTGGCCGCCGTGCGCCCCGAGCTGGACGGCCACCAGATCGGCGAGGCCCTGGGGATCCCGCCGGGGCCGGAGCTGGGCCGCGCCTACCAGCACCTGCTGGCCGTCCGGCTGGACCAGGGCCTGCTGGGAGAGGACGGCGCCCGCGCCGAGCTCCTGAGGTGGTGGGCGGAGCAGGAGCGCAGCGGTGGGTAGGCACCGCTCCGCCCGGCACGGCGAGCGACCCGCGAGCACCCACGCGCTCCTGCTGACCGGCATACCGTGGGTCACCCTCGTCCTGGTGCTGACGCTCGTGCTCGGGGGCTGGCAGCTGCTGCGTCCGCAGACGTATGCCGCGCAGGCCACCGTCACCGCCACCGAGGAGCGCGCCGCCGACCGGACCTCGGTGCGTCTCACCGAGCCCGGGCTCGCCCGGGAGGTGGAGGCGGCCGTCGAGCTGGGCGATGACCTGCGCGGCAGCGTGGACCTGTCCGTGCGGCACGAGCAGGCGGACCTGCGGGTCCACGTCCTCGCGCAGGCGCCCGACCCGCGGCTCGCCGTCCTGGCCGCGGACACGGCGGCGGCGCTCACCGTCGCGGACAGCCCGGACGAGCTGGAGCTGGTCGAGGCGGCCGAGGTGCCCACGGAGCCGGTGGACCGGGGAGGACCCGGCTGGCTCGTGCTGGCCGCGCTGGGGCTGGTCGTGGCGCTCTGGGCCGAGGGCGTGCACCGGACGTGGTCGCGGGGCGGCGACTCTGACTCCGGTGCCGACACCGGGGCGGGGCAGCCGGCGAGGGTCTCGTGACCTCCGCGCAGGCACCGCTCACCCGGAGCCGGGCCAGGGCGCTGCACGCGGCCCGGCACGCGCTGCGGGTGCCGCCGGTCCCCCGTGACTTCCGCGCCGACATCGAGGGGATGCGCGCGGTCGCGGTGCTGGGCGTCATGCTCTGGCACGCGGGCGTGACGCTGCTGCCCGGCGGCTTCACCGGTGTCGACGTCTTCTTCGTCGTGAGCGGCTTCCTCATGACCTCGCTGCTGCTCGAGGAGGGCCGCTCCCGGGGCCGGATCGACCTCGCCCGCTTCTACGCGCGACGCGCCCGGCGGCTGCTCCCGGCCGCGCTCGCCGCGCTGGCCGGGACCGCGCTCATGACGGTGCTCTTCCTGCCGCGCGCCCGCTGGTCCGAGGTGGGCGGCGACCTCGTCGCGTCGGCCACCTACGTCGTCAACTGGCGGATGGCGTGGCGCTCGGTGGACTACCTGGACCTGGAGCGTGCCCCCAGCCCGCTCCAGCACTACTGGTCGCTGTCCGTCGAGGAGCAGTTCTACCTCGTGTGGCCGGTGATCCTGCTCGGCATCCTCGTGTATGCCGCCGGCCGGGCCCGTGTCTTCGGTGCCCTCACCTGGACGATCACCCTGGCCCTCTTCGGGGGCTCGCTCGCGCTGTCCTGGTGGTGGACGCTGCAGGAGCCGGCGGCCTACTTCGTCACCCCGACGCGGGTGCACGAGCTGATGCTGGGCGCGATCGTGGCCCTCGGGGCGCGGGCCTGGCCACGGCTGCCCCGGTGGGTCGCCGCGGCGGTCGGCTGGGTCGGGCTCGCGCTCATCGTCCTGTCCCTGCTCGTCATCACCCGGGAGACCCCCTTCCCCGGGCTGTGGGCGCTTCTCCCCACGGGAGGCACCGCGCTCGTGCTGCTCGCCGGGCCGGCCGCCGGCCGCGGCGGGCCGGTCCTCCTGCTGCGCTGGGCGCCGCTGCAGTGGGTCGGGCGGTTGTCCTACAGCCTCTACCTCTGGCACTGGCCCTTCGTCGCCGTGGCGGCCGAGCTCGCCCACGTGGGCCGGGGCGGCCCGTCCAGCCTGCCCGTCGGCTGGGGGCTGGTGGCGCTCCTGCTGTCCGTGGTCCCAGCCTGGTTGTCCTTCGTGCTGGTGGAGGACCCGGTGCGGCGGCACGGACGGGTGCTCGCCGCCCGCCTCACGCCGGGACAGGCGACCTGGCGGACCCTGCGGCTCGGGCTCAACTGCACCCTGGCGGGGGCGGTCCTCGGGGTCGCGGTCATGGTGGCCGCCCCACCGTCGGCAACCGAGAGCACGGCCGCGTGGCGGACCCCGGAGGTCGTGGACGAGATGCGCTCGCCGGTCGGGGCCGACACCCTCGCGGTCGGGGTCGACGAGCCGGCACCGGCCACGGCACCGGGCGAGCTGCCGACCCTCGCCACGAGCGCCGGCAGCGGGGTGTCCGACGCGCTCGGCGAGCCACCCGCGGTGGTCGAGGTGCCCCAGGAGGTGGGGGAGCTCGCGGTGCCCCTGGAGCAGGTGGCGGACGACATCCCGGCGCTGGAGCCGCAGGACTGCTTCGTGAGCCTGAGCGGCACCCGGGTCGGGGTCTGCGAGGGCGGGGACCCCGACGGCGCGACCACCGTCGCGCTCATCGGCGACAGCCACGCCAGCATGTGGATGACCGCCCTCGACGCGATCGGCCGGGACCGGGGCTGGAAGGTCGTCGCCATGACGAAGTCCTCCTGCCCCCCGGCGCGGGACCTCACCATCGAGCGGACCGGGCAGGCCAGTGACTACCGGCAGTGCAGCACCTGGCAGGACAACCTGGACGAGGCCCTGCGGGAGCAGGACCCGGACGTGGTGCTGCTCTCCAGCGCGTCCTACGGCGCCACCGGGGCGGAGAAGGTCGCCGCCGGGCTCGGCAGGCGGGTCGACATGCTCACGGAGGAGGGTATGCGCGCGGCCCTCGTCCGCGACGTGCCCCGGGCCCCCTTCGACGTCCCGGCCTGCCTCCTGGAGAACCGGCAGGACGTGCCGCGGTGCGCCTTCGACCGGCAGGAGGGCCTGGACACCTCCGGCACCGGCCACGAGCTGCTGGCCGAGCAGCGCCCCGAGCTGCCGGTGCTGGACTTCACCACCGCCGTCTGCCCGGGCCGCACGTGCAGCCCGATCGTCGGGGAGGTCGTGGTCTGGCGCGACAGCAACCACCTGTCGGCGACCTACGTCCGCTCGCTGCGCGACGTCGTGGAGGAGCAGGTGGCGCCGGTCGTCCTCGCCGATCAGGTCGGGGAGACCGCCCGGGCGGGCGTGGAGCTGGGCACCGGCCGCTGACCCGGCGCGACCCGGGCCGGGCGGGTGCCCACCCGCCACAGGATCCAGGCCCAGGCCGCCGCCCGCAGGACCAGCACCAGGGCATACGCGTCACCCGGCAGCCCCCGCCCCGGGTCGCTGGCGAAGGCCAGGTGCAACCAGGTGGCGAGGAAGGCGAGCCCCTCGGCGAGCGCCCAGAGCAGGTGCTCGGACCAGCGGGTCGCCCCGAGCGCCAGGAAGGGCAGCACCCACAGACCGGACTGGACCGACAACGAGGCCGCGCTGAGCGCCACCACGAGGAGCATGAGGGCGGTGACCTGCTCGACCTCCAGCCGGCGGTGGCGCGAGGCCCGGACCCCCACGACCAGCGCGGCCACCCAGCCCGCCACGGCGACGGTCGTCGTGACCCACGAGGGGACCGTCGACCCGAGGAGCCGGGGGATCGCCTGCAGGGCGCCGTTGCCGGCGGGCTGCCCCCACCACAGCTGGGCGGACGACAGCGCCTCCGGCGCCACCGTGACCAGCGGGAGCAGGACGACCAGGGCACCCAGCGCCGTGCCCACCAGGGCCTGCAGCGCCGGCAGGACCCGACCGCGACGGATCCCGACGAGCAGGATCGCCGCGAGCAGGAGCAGGGGGAAGGGCCGGACCAGCAGCGCCGCCCCCAGCAGCAGACCGCAGACCCAGGGCCGGTCGCGACGCCAGGCCCACAGCCCCAGCACCATGAGGGTGACCCCGAGCAGGTCGGTCGAGACGAGGGCCAGCAGCACGACGGCGGGGCTGGCCGCGAGGTGCGCCGCCTGCCAGGGCGAGCCGGGGAGGAGGCTCACCAGGGCCACGACCGCCGCGGCCAGCAGCGGCACGCAGGCGAGCGCCCACAGGGCGAAGACCCACTGCTGGGCGGCCAGTCCCTCACCCGCGGCGGGGGACACCTGGGCGATCAGCCACATCACCAGGCCCGGGAGCGGGGCGGTGCCGGTCGCCGCGCCCTCCCCGACCCAGGGCAGCGAGCGCTCGGCGAGCGGGGAGCTGACGTGCACGACCGGGAGGTCGGAGTAGCAGGCCCGCCAGAACTGGTCCGGGGTGCTCCAGCCCTTTATGAGGCAGTGGCCCGAGCGCCACACGCCCAGCGCCAGGGCCAGGGTCCCCAGCGACACCAGGGCCGCGGCGACCCCCGCCAGACCGGAGCCACCCACCACCGCGAGCCGGCCCAGCGGGCCGCCGATCGCCCCCGTGGCCCGGGCGACGACCGGGTCCGACCAGGAGGGCACCGCCCAGGGCGGGTCGGCCGGGCGGGCGCCCTCCCCGGGCCGCCCGGCGGGACCGCCGTCGCTCACCCGGTCGGTGAGGGGGAGGCCCCCTCGGACGGATCAGGTGACGAGGGTGCGGGCGTCGTCGGGGCCGGAGCCGGGGTGGTGGGCTCGGGCTCGGAGGGCTCGGCGCTCGTGGGCTCCGGGCTCGGCTCGGTGGTCGTCGGCTCCTCGGAGGTCTCCGTCGGCTCCTCCGAGGTCGTCTCCGCGGGCTCGGTCGGCTCCTGCGTCGTGGGCTCGGTCGTCGGCTCGGGGGCGGGAGCCGGGGTGCTCGGCGCCGGGGTCCCGGTGGGACCGCTGGTCCCGACCCGGGGCGAGAACTCCTCGACGTCCTCGCCCTCCATCGCCAGCCGCATGAACTCGCCCCACACCTGCGCGGGGAAGGTTCCGCCGGTGACCTGGTCGAGCCCGGCGACGTCCTGCATCGGCACCGTGCCGTCCCCCTTGTACATGACGACACCGGCCGCGAGCTGCGGCACGAAGCCGTCGAACCACGCCGACACGTTGCGCTCGCTGGTGCCGGACTTACCGGCGGCCGGGCGACCCAGGTCGCCGGCGGACATCCCCGAACCCTGCTGGACGACATACGTCATGGCGTCCGTGACGTCGACCGCGGCGTCCCGGTCCACGGCCTGGGTGACCTCCGGCTCGGCCTCGTAGGTCGTGTCGCCGGTGACGGTGCCGACCCGGGCGACGAGGTAGGGCGTGGCCCGCTCGCCCTCGGCGGCCAGCGTGGCGTAGGCGTTGGTCATCTGCAGCAGCGTCGGCGAGGCGGTGCCGAGGACGTTGGTCAGGTCGGTGTCGAGACCCGGCGTGTCCTCCGGCAGACCCAGGTCGATCGCCGCCTGACGGGTGGCCTCCGGGCCGATCTGCTCGTTGAGCTGCACGTAGATGGTGTTGACCGACTCCGCGAGCGCGATGCGCAGGTCGATGACGCCGAAGCTGAGGTCGCGGAAGTTGTTGACCTCCAGGCTCCCGTCGTCGCCGAAGGTCATGGGCGTCGGGCCCGCGAAGGTCTGGAGCGTGTCGACGCCCTCCTCGACGGCCGCCAGCAGGGTCACCGGCTTGAAGAGCGACCCGGCCTGGACCTGGGCGTCGGTCGCGGCGTTGAGCTGGGTCTGCTGGTAGTCCTCGCCGCCGTACATCGCGGTGATGGCACCGTCGCCGGGGCGCACCGAGGTCAGCGCGACGGTGATGTCGTCCGTGCCCTCACCGGTGGGGCGGTAGAGCTCCACCGCCTCGAGCGCGGCCTCCTGGTGCTCCTGCACGATCGTGGTCGTCACCCGCAGCCCGCCGCCGTCGATCTCGGCGTCGTCGACGCCGAGCACGTCCTTGAGCTCCTCCCGCGCCGCCTGCGCGACGTAGCCCTCGACGCCCTGCGCGGCGGTGGAGGGCTGCGGCTCCTGGACCTCGGGCATACCGAGACCCTCCCGCTCGGAGGCGTCCAGCCAACCCTCCTCGACCATGCCGTCCAGGACGTAGGCCACCCGCTCGGCGGCCCGCTCCTCGTTGCCCTCGGCGTAGTCCGGGTCGAACAGGGACGGGGCGTTGGTCACCCCGGTGAGGAAGGCGCCCTCCTCGACGTCGAGCTCGGAGACGTCCTTGTCGAAGTAGGCCCGGCTGGCGGTCTGGATGCCGTAGGCGCCACGCCCGAAGTAGATCGTGTTGAGGTAGTTCTCCAGGACCTCGTCCTTGGCGAACTCGTTGTCGATCTTGATGGCGATGATGATCTCGTTGAACTTGCGCTGCAGCGTCTGGTCGGCCGTGAGGTAGTAGTTCTTGACGTACTGCTGCGTGATGGTCGAGCCGCCCTGCAGGCCGTCGCCGGTGAGCGTGCGCCAGGCGCCGCGGGCGGTGCCGGTGATCGACACCCCCTCGTTCTCGTAGAAGGAGCGGTCCTCGGCCGAGAGCATGGCGTAGCGCACGTGCTCGGGCACCTCGGACAGCGGGACCGACTCGCGGTCGTAGCCCCCGGTGAACCGCGCCAGCTCGGTCTCGCCGTCCGCGTAGTAGAGGATCGAGCTCTGCGCCTCGGCGAAGTCGTTGGGCTCGGGGACGTCGATCCGTGCATACGCGACGGCGAAGACGCCGACCGCCAGCAGGATCGCCAGCAGCGCCAGACCGCTGACCCACAGCAGCACGCGTCGCAGCACGCTCCTGCGCCCGGTGCGGGACTTCTTCGTGTCGGACGGCGGGGAGCTGGCGGTGGTGCTGGAGCGGCTCACCTCTCCATTGTGCCCCGCACCACGCCCCGGGCCGGAATGCCGTCGCGTTCGGCGGCGTTGCACGTCGCGAGAAGGGGCGGCCCAGGTGGGCCGCCCGTGTCGTGTCAGCAAGGAGTCTCGATGTCGTCGGTGAGAGTCGCGGTCGTGGGCGTGGGCAACTGCGCCAGCTCGCTCGTGCAGGGGGTGGAGTACTACCGGGACGCGGACCCGGCCGGCACCGTGCCCGGCCTCATGCACGTCCGGTTCGGCGACTACCACGTCGGTGACCTGGAGTTCGTCGCCGCCTTCGACGTCGACGCCGCCAAGGTGGGCCAGGACCTGGCCAAGGCGATCCAGGCGGGGGAGAACAACACCGTCACCTTCGCGCAGGTCCCGGACACCGGCGTCACGGTGCAGCGCGGACCGACGCTGGACGGTCTGGGCAAGTACTACTCGCTCACCGTCGAGGAGTCGCTGGAGGAGCCGGTCGACGTCGTGCAGGCGCTGCGGGACGCGCGCGCCGACGTGCTCGTGTCCTACCTCCCGGTGGGCAGCGAGGAGGCCGACAAGTTCTACGCGCAGTGCGCCCTCGACGCCGGCGTGGCCTTCGTCAACGCGCTCCCGGTCTTCATCGCCAGCGACCCCGAGTGGGCGGAGAAGTTCACCCGGGCCGGGGTGCCCATCGTCGGTGACGACATCAAGAGCCAGGTGGGGGCCACGATCACGCACCGCGTGCTCGCGCGCCTCTTCGAGGAGCGGGGCGTCGCCCTGGACCGCACCTACCAGCTCAACGTCGGCGGCAACATGGACTTCAAGAACATGCTGGAGCGGGAGCGCCTGGAGAGCAAGAAGGTCTCCAAGACCCAGGCGGTGACCTCCAACATCTCCACCGCCCTCGCGGACCGGGACGTCCACATCGGGCCCTCCGACTACGTCCAGTGGCTGGACGACCGCAAGTGGGCCTACGTCCGGCTCGAGGGCCGGGCCTTCGGCGACGTCCCGCTCAACCTGGAGTACAAGCTCGAGGTCTGGGACAGCCCGAACTCCGCCGGCATCATCATCGACGCGATCCGGGCCGCCAAGATCGCCCTGGACCGCGGCGAGGGCGGACCGGTCGTCGGCGCCTCCGCCTACCTCATGAAGAGCCCGCCGGTGCAGCTGCCCGACGACCAGGGACGGGCCGAGGTCGAGGCGTTCATCCGCGGCTGACCGATCTGGATAGGGTCGAACCGTGCCCGCCGAGCAGCCCGACCCCCGCCCTGCCCCGCCCGGTGCACCGACCGGCGGAGCCGGACGCCGCGTCGTCGTCGTCGCCCGGTATGCCGCGGAGCTGGACGAGATGGCCCCACGGCTGCGCACCCTCACCGAGCACGGTCACCGGGTCGTGCTGGTGTGGGCCGAGGGGGAGCCCGGCCCGGCGCTGCGCTCCTTCGGCGGACGGGTCCGGCTGCAGGGACGGGGTCGCGGGCGCGGTGCCCGGCAGACGGTGCGCCGCGCGCTCCGGCCGCCGCCCACCGCCTGGATCCGTGACCGGGGCGTGCTCGCCCGGGGCCTGCGGCGGGACCTGCGGGCGCGGCGGACCGTGCACGGGGCGGACCTGCTGCTGCCGGTGGGCGCCGAGGCGGTCCGGCTCTTCGGGCGGCCCGGCGCGGCACCCGTGCCCGTGCTCACGCAGGAGGGGCTCGACGACGAGAGGCGCCTCGACGAGGTGTGGGCGAGCCTGCGCCGGCGGTCCCGCGCTGGCGGGCAGCACCTCGACCCCGAGATCGCGCACGAGGTGCTGGCCCACGTCGCGCGCACCGGGGGCCGGGTGCCCGCCCGGCACCAGCCGTTGCTCGTGCCCCTCGTCGAGGCGCTCCACGCCACCGGGGAGTATGCCCTCGCGCACCAGGTCGTGAGCCTGCTCCCGGACGGGACCTCGGAGCCGGCGCAGGACGCCCTGCGCCACGGCCTGCGCCAGCTGGTCGAGGTCTCCCGGACCGGGCGGGACCAGCCAGGGACCGCCGAGGCGGTGCGTGGGCTGCTCGAGGTGGCCGACGCCGAGCTCTCCGCCGTGCCGCCGGACGTGGACACCGTGACCCGGGCCACGACCCTCGCGCTCCAGCTGCTCTTCCACCGCGAGCTGCACGCCGACACGACCTCCTCCCCGCTGGTCACCGGTCCGGACGCCTTCCTCGCGGACTGGCGTGCCTCCCGCGTCGGCCGGCTCCTCGCCGACCCCGTGCCGCAGGCGCCGGTCCTGGAGCGGGCTGCGGGGCGCTCGGCGGCGACGCGCCCCGACCCCGACGGCCACGGGCCGCGCGTGGTCGTCGTGCCCGGCTCCTACCCGCAGTTCGCCGTCCCGGTCCGCCGCGCGCTGGCCGACCGGGCGCAGGTGCACCTCGCCGAGCTGCGCACCCGGGACCAGCTGCGCGGGCTGGGGACCCGCCGCGAGCTGGTCGCCGCCCGGCTGGGCCTGGCCCTCGGGACACCGTGGGTGCCCGACTACGAGCTGCTGGAGGAGCTCGAGGCGGCCGACGCCCTCTTCGTCGACTGGGCGGACCGCGGGTCGCTGGCGGCGGTCATGAGCGCGCCGGCGGGGGTGCGCGTCACCCTGCGCATCCACAGCATGGATGCCTTCTCCCCGTGGATCCACCTGCTCGACTGGAGCAGGGTCGACGTGCTGGTCCTCGTGAGCGAGCACCTGCGCACGATGGTGCGGACGCTGCTCGGCGACCGCCTGGCGGGCACCGAGGTCCGGGTCGTGCCCAACCTGCTCGACCCCGGCCGCATCCCCACCGGCAAGGTGGAGGGGCACCGTCGCCGGCTGCTCATGGTGGGGTGGGCCCAGCGGGTCAAGGACCCGCTGTGGGCCGTGGAGGTGCTGGCCCTGCTGCGCCAGGAGGACCCGGAGTGGTCCCTGACGCTGGTCGGCACCGACTTCCCGGACGGGAGCGTCGTGTCGCAGGGGGAGTATGCCCGCGCCTTCCGCGAGCGCATCACCCAGGACGACGTGCGGGGTGCCGTCCGCTTCGTCGGCTTCACCCGCGACCTGGCACCGCACCTCGCCGCATCCGGCTTCGTCCTGTCGACGAGCCGGCGCGAGTCCTTCGGCCTGGCCCTCGTCGAGGGCGCCGCCTCCGGTGCGGTCCCGGTCGTGCGCGACTGGCCGGTCTTCGCGCCGCTGGACGGGGCCCGGGGGCTCTTCGGTGACGACTGGGTCGTCGACACCGTGGCCGGGGCCGCCGACCGGATCCGGGCGCTCGCCGAGGAACCGGGGTGGTCCGCCGCCTCGGACCGGGCCCGTGCCGTCGTCGAGCAGCGCTTCACCGCCGGGCCTGCGGGCTCCGAGCTCGTCGACCTGATCCTCGGGTCGGCGGCCGGTCAGCCGCGGGCGATGTCGGCCAGCACCTGAACCGCGGCCGAGGTGTGCTCCACCGGGGAGCGGTGCTGCAGCGGCTGGGAGTCGAGCACGGAGCCGGGCTCGACCATCCCCCACACCGGGGTCCCGCTGCCGCGGTAGTCGCTCCACTTGCTCGGCAGGAAGGGGTTGGTGGCCAGGAGCCCGTCGGTGACGGCATCGCTGACCAGCAGGACGTCCATCCGGGTGCACAGCGCGAGGAAGTCCAGGTAGCCGACGAACGGGGCGACGCGCACGCAGTCGCCCAGCCGTCGCCGCTCGACCTCCTGCTCCACCTCCTCGCGCCGGCCCGCGAAGACGTGCAGGCATACCTGCGCGCGGAGCCGTGCCGGGAGGGCCTCGAGCGCGGCGAGCACGCTGCCCATGCCGCGGGTGGCGTAGAAGTTGCCGAAGTAGCCGATGTGCCGGCGGCCGGGGTCCAAGGGGTAGTCGGGGTCGGCCATCGCGTAGAACGACGGGGGCAGCGTCGGGTGCGGGGAGACCTGGCTGCGCCCGCGCACCCGCTCCACCAGCTCGCCGTCCTCGACCGTCTCGAGCATGAGCTCGCGCTGGTGCTCGTTGGTGAAGACGAGGGTGTCGGCGAGGGCGAAGGCGAGGTGCTCGGCCCACCGGAAGGAGTTGCCGTCGCCCGGGGGACGGAAGCCGGCCCGCTCGATGCCCGCACCGAGCGCGTCCAGCAGCGGGCCGTCCTGGGTCGGGGCGTGCCGCACCGCCCCCGTGACGTCCCGGGACAGCGGGTCGGAGAACTCCGCGGTCCACCGAATCCCCGGCCGCAGCAGCGTCAGCCGGGCCGCGAGGACGTGGCTGGCGCTGAAGTGGGCCCGGCTGTAGAGGCGGGCATAGCCGGCGCCCTCCCGGTCCCACTCCAAGGCACGTTGCAGGCCGCGCTGGGTGAACCCGGTGATGCCGCGCCAGGCGGAGAAGCGCGTCGGTGAAGGTAACTGGTGGCGACGCACCACGAGATGGTCGGCGATCCGGGCCAGCCCCGGGTCGGTGCTGCGCTCCGAAGACATGCGGTTCTGCAGCACGTCCACCGGGCGGCCCATCTCGCGGACCCGCTTGGCCGCGACGATCGCGGAGGTGTCGACGTAGGGCGGGAAGCAGTAGGAGACGACGAGGTCCTCGGCGGGCGGCGGGGGAGCGGCGTCGCCGGGGCCGGTGACGCGGTCTGCGGGGGTCGACTCAGCCATCGCCCCGCACCCTACTGCCGTCGTCGGGCGGGCCCGGGACGCCGCCGAGCCGGTGCAGCACCCGGTCGCTCCAGGGCAGCGCCACGCGCCGGACCCCCTGGAGGAGGTCCAGCGCCCGCGCCCCCGGCCGCCGAGGCTCCGCGCCCGGTCGCGCCCCGACCCACAGGACGGCCTCGGCCCCCACCTCCCGGTCCAGCGTGCCTGCCCAGTCGGCGCCGGGCGCGCGGGTGAGCACCCGCACGTCGCGCCGGTCCGCGAAGGCGCGGTCCGAGGCGTGGATCATCGCCACGGTGCCGGCCTCGGTGGCCGGGTCCCAGCACGTCAGCGCTGGGATGCTGCTCGGCAGCCCCAGCTCCAGCAGGCCGGCCCTCGGCCCGGCGCACAGGAGGGCCGGCCCCCTGCGGGACAGCAGCTCGACGTGCCGCTCGCGGCGCCGGCGGGCGTCGGTGCCGAGCAGGTCGAGGTATGCCCCCAGGTCCGGCAGCGCCTCCGTCCGCCACGACCGGTCCGGCCCCCTCCTTGAGAGGACCGCGCGCCGCTCGCCCAGGGCCTCGGCCTGCTGCCCGTCGCCCGCCAGGTCCGGACGGCTCACCAGGGTGCGCCGGTCCGGGGCCAGCCAGGCGCCGCAGGCACCCACGGGGTCGGTGAGGACGAGCGAGCCGCCGGGTCCGGTGAGCAGCACCGTCCAGGCACCCCCGAGCGCCGCGGCGCGGGTGGCGGCGCGCTCGAGGGTGGGGTCCTCGAGGACGAGGCGGTGCAGGAGGGCGGCGACCGGCGCGGCCCCGTCCCGCCCGCTCGGGAGGTCGAGCGGGTCGCCCAGCACGAGCACCGAGCCGCCCCGGCCGCCCGAGACCGCCGAGGGCAGCGCGGGGTCGCGGTGCAGCTCCAGCCGGCCGGGCAGCAGGCTGCGCAGGAAGCCGTCGGGGAGACCCACCGGGGGTGCAGCGGTCGCCGGGGCGAGGGCATACCCCCGGGGCGAGGTCGGGCTGCCGGCCGGCGGGACCGACCCGGAGGGTGACGTCTGCCGCGGCCGGCGATCGGCGAGGCGCCGCAGGCGACCCACGAGGCCGGCCCGGACGAGGGCGGGTGCGCGGGCCGGTGCCGGCGTTGTCCTCGTCCCCATGGCCGTCGTCGCCACCGCCGTCGCGGGGTCGCGGACCCCCGCCTCGCGCACGAGCCGGTGGAAGAGCACCTTGTCCCGGCGCAGCGGGTACGGCAGGGACAGCATCGTCTCCAGCAGCACCCGGTCGTTGAAGGGGAGCAGCACCCGGTGGCCGAGGTCGCCGTCGCAGAACTTCTGCCACCCCCACCGGCCCATGCGCTGCTCCCAGTAGACGAGGTCGTGGTCGTCGTAGCCGAGCAGGTCGGACCCGGGCATCGGGGCCTGCTCGAGGTAGTCGCCGTAGAGCTCCTCGGCCAGGTCGTCGTGCGCCCCCGGCCCACCCCCGGCGAAGATCTGCGTGAGCCACCGGGGGTCCAGCTCGTGCGGCGGGCGCAGGACCGCCTTGGTGTAGGTCGTCGCGATCTCGGCGCCGTTGCTCTGCAGCTGGACGAGGTCGCCGGGCAGGTCGGCCCACATCGCGTAGGCGGCGCCGCGGGAGGGGACCCGCGGGGCGTAGGTGCGCCGGTGGAGGACGTCGAAGGTGCTCCCGGGCGGGGGCCGGCGCCAGCGCAGGGTCCGGTGCCGCAGCCCCAGCTGCCGGGCGACGTCCCGCGCACCCAGGACGTCCTGCACGGCCGCGGCGCTCGTGACCGCCTCGCGCGGGTTGAGGTAGGTGAACGCGAAACCGTCGCGCTCGCGGAGCCGGGGCGCCGCGACCGCCGCCGTCACCCTGCTGTCCAGGCCGCCGGTGAGGCTGACGGTGGGGCGTCCGAGAGCGGCGAGCAGCCCGACGTGGGCGGTGAGGCGCTCGTGGACGTCGGCGTATACCGCGTCCACGTCCGGGTTCTCCACCCGGGGACGGATCGGCCAGAAGCGCTCGTAGGTGGTGCCGAGCCCGTGCCCGTCGCCGGTCACGCGGAGCAGGGTGTTGGGCAGCAGGGCCCGCACGTCCCGGTAGTCGGTCCGGACCCCGGGCAGGTAGCTCACCCGTCCCGCCATCCTCGCCTCCAGCGCCGCCCGCAGGGTCACGGCGTCGGGGTCGACCGGCAGGCCGAGGGCGTCGGCCACGAGGACGGGCGAGCTGGCGACGGCGACCCGGTCCCCCTGCCGGCCGACGAGGACGGGCTGGCTGGCCATGGTGTCGGGGACGACGAGCAGGTCACCACCCTCGTCCCCCGCGCCGCCCCGGGCGCGGGCGACGAGGGTGAACCGCCCCCCCAGGTATGCCGCCTCCCGCACCATCGCCTGCTCGCCGGCGGCCGCCCAGGTCTCGGTGAGGCGGCGGGCGATCGCGGCGGCGTCGACCAGGCCGTGCTCGACGTCGACGGGGTGCCCGAGGAGCACGAGGTCCCCGCAGGCCGCGCGGGCCCCCGCCGCGACGGTGCGGGGATGCAGCCGGAGCACGGCGCCGGGCAGGACGTCCGCGTCGCTGCGCCACCGGGCGACGTCCGCGGGCGGCGGCACGTCCCGGTCGGCGCCGAGCAGCAGGAGGTAGCCGTGCGGGTGGGCCCCCGCGAGCACCGCGTCCTCGTCCACGTCCTCGTCGGGCCCCACTCAGCCCAGCCCCAGGGAGCGGGCGAGCACGGTGGCGATGCGGGGCCCGGCCCGGCCGTCCCAGAGCGGCGGCACGGGCGTCGAGCCCGGTGCAGGGCGGCCGGCGGCCAGGGTGCCGGCCACGGCGGCGGGCAGCTGCTCGTGCGTGGTCAGCACGTTGGTGCCGTGGGTGATGGTGACCGGGCGCTCGGTGCTGGGGCGCAGGGTGAGGCAGGGGATCCCGAGGACGGTGGTCTCCTCCTGCACGCCCCCGGAGTCGGTGACGACGACCGCCGACCCCTGCACGAGGGAGAGGAAGTCGAGGTAGCCCAGGGGGTCCACGGCCACCACCTGCGGGTGGTCGGTCAGCCCGACGGCGGCCAGCTTCGGCCGGCTGCGCGGGTGCAGCGGGAGCACCACCGGGCACTGGTCGGCGACCGCGTGCAGGGAGCCGACGACGGTCCGGGCATACGCCTCCTCGTCCACGTTCCCCGGGCGGTGCAGCGTGGCGGCGACGTAGGAGCCCGCGTCCGGCAGCCCGAGCGCCGCGGTCACCCGGGCGGGGTCCAGCCGGTGCCGGTGGCGCAGCAGGGTGTCGATCATCGGGTTGCCGACGAGGTGCACCGCCGTGGGATCGGTCCCCTCGGCGGCCAGGTTGTCGGCCGCGTCCTGGCAGGTCACGAGCAGCAGGTCGCTGATCCGGTCGGTGACCATGCGGTTGATCTCCTCCGGCATCCGCCGGTCGAAGGAGCGCAGGCCGGCCTCGACGTGGGCGACCGGGATGTGCAGCTTGCTCGCCACGAGGGCCGCGGCGACCGTGGAGTTGACGTCGCCGTAGACGACGACGAGGTCCGGGCGCCGCTGCGTCAGCACCTGCTCCAGGCCCACCATGGCGGCCGCGGTCTGGGCGCCGTGCGGGCCGGAGCCCACCCCCAGGTCGACGTCCGGGCGGGGGAGCCCGAGCTCGGTGAAGAAGACCGTGCTCATCCGGTCGTCGTAGTGCTGACCGGTGTGCACGAGCAGCTGGTCGACGTCGTGCTCACCCAGGGCCTGCAGGACCGGCGCCGCCTTGGGGAAGTTGGGCCGCGCGCCGGTGACGTGGACGACGAGCGGGCGCCGGGCGCTCACGCGCGACCCCCGGCCGGCCCGACGTCCAGGTCCTCCGGCAGCCGGGCGCCGATCGCCCGCACCAGCCGCTCGTCCAACGGGTCCAGGCCGTCGGCACCGGCGCGCGCCAGGTGCCAGAGCTGGTAGTGGTCCACGAGGCCGGCCACCCGTCGCGCGACGTGCTCCTCCCAGCCGCCCGGGTCGCCGTGGCCCCCCTGCTCGAAGGCCCTGCGGGGGACGAGCAGCTCGAGCACGACGTCGTGCCGCCGCCCGGCGGCGAAGACCGGCTGGTCCAGGACGAGCACCGGCCGGAAGGACCCCAGCTCGGCCTGCAGGTCGCCGACCCGGTCGACGAGCGCCTCGGCCTGCGCCTCGTCGAGGCCGGTGGCGAGCACCCCGACCACCGGGAGCCGGGAGACGTCGGCGCCGACGACGTGCCGGCCGCCGCGCAGCGGGACGTCGACGTGGCCGGCGCCGTGCCGGGGGGCGAAGACCCGCCAGGCCAGGTCGGTCAGCGTGGGGCTGCGGCGCACCCTCGGCAGCACCTCCTCCAGCGCGAGGCGGTAGCCGGGGAGGCGACGCGCGAGGCGTGCCGCCGACTGCTGCCGGCGCCGGCCGGCCGGACCGAGGCTCACGCCGCGTCCCCCACGGCGAGGATGGCCCGCGCCGCGTCCGGCGCCCCGTTGCCGGGGTCCGCGGCCTGGGCGGCCCGCGCCAGGTCGGCCCCACGGTCGAGCAGCTCCTCGACGAGCGGAGCGGCCCGGCCACCGGTGAGGGTGGGGGCGCTCAGGGCCCAGCCGCGGCGGGCGGCCTCCCGGGCGCGGCCCTCCTGGTCGTCGAGGGAGGTGTGCGTGTTGGGCACGAGCAGCGTGGGCACCCCGAGCCGCAACGACTCGTGCACCGAGTTGTAGCCCGCGGCAGCGACGACGAGGTCGAAGGCCCGGTAGTGCTCGGAGAGCGGGAAGTGCCGCACGAGGTGCACGTCCCCGGCATACGCGTTCTCGGCGATGGCCGGAGCGGTGACGCACACCCCGATCCCCCGGTCGGTCAGCGCGGCCGCGGCGGCACCGACCTCGTCCCCGGTGTCGTTGATGTTGCCCGCGCCGAGCGAGACCAGGGCGAGCCGGCCCTGAGCGGGCAGCCCCAGCGCGGCGCGCGCCGCGGCGCGGTCCTGGAGCTGGTCGGTGTCGACGAGGGTCACCGGCGGTACCCGGACCACGTCCGTGTCCGGCACGCCGGCGGTCGCGCCACGGTCGGCCGCCGCGCACAGGTCGCCGGGCTCGAGCACCGTGTCGAACCAGGAGGCCTTGTCCAGCTGGTCGGTGTTGCGCCCCGGCCTCCACATGCCGCGGCGGGACCAGACGGCCCGGGTGCGGGGATGGGCCGCCAGCGCGGCGTCGAGCCCGGAGTAGGGGTGCGTCCCGTCGAAGACCAGCACGTCCGGGTCGACCCGGTCCAGGACCTCCGTGAGCTGGTCGGCGAAGAGCCTGCGCCACGCAGCGGGACGCAGTCCCGAGGCCCCCTGCGAGGCGAGGTACTCCCACGGCAGCCCCTCGGCCCCGACGACCGGCACCGCCTGGGACAGCGAGACGACGTGGCGGTGCACGTCGGCCGGCATCCGGCGGGCGTAGGCGAGCAGCCGCGTCAGGTGCCCCATCCCCGCCCCGTTGCTGGACAGGAGGAGCACCGACGACATACCGGCGATCATGGCACAGCGCGATATGCTCGGGGCGCGCTCGCACCCCCACCCCCGTCTCGAAGGAGTCCCGTCACCGTGGCTGTCGACGCTGTCATCATCGGCCTGGGATACGTCGGTCTGCCGCTGGCCCAGGAAGCCACCCGGGCAGGGATGCGGGTCCTGGGCTTCGACATCCACCAGGGGGTCGTGGACGCGCTCAACGAGGGGCGCTCGCACGTCGACGACCTCGCCGACGAGGACATCGCGCAGATGCGCGAGGGCGGCTTCGAGGCCACCACCGACGAGTCCCGGATCGCGGAGGCGGCCACCGCCGTCATCTGCGTGCCGACCCCGCTCTCGGCGGACGGGGGTCCGGACCTGCGGGCCGTGGAGTCCGCCGTCGCCGCCGTGGCCCGCAACCTGCGCCCCGGCATGCTCGTGGTCCTGGAGTCCACGACCTATCCCGGGACCACCGACGAGGTGGTCCGCCCGGCGCTGGAGGCCGGGGGCCTGGTCGCCGGGGAGGACTTCCACCTCGCCTTCTCTCCCGAGCGCATCGACCCCGGCAACGAGCGCTTCGGCGCCAAGAACACCCCGAAGGTCGTCGGCGGCCATACGCCGGCCTGCAGCGACGCGGCGGCCGGGTTCTACGGCACCTTCGTCGACACCGTGGTGCGCACCAAGGGCACCCGCGAGGCGGAGACCGCCAAGCTGCTGGAGAACACCTACCGCCACATCAACATCGCGCTGGTCAACGAGATGACCCGGTTCTGCCACGAGCTCGGCATCGACCTCTGGGACGTCATCGGGGCGGCCAGCTCCAAGCCCTTCGGCTTCCAGGCCTTCTACCCCGGCCCGGGCGTCGGGGGCCACTGCATCCCGATCGACCCCAACTACCTCTCGCACAACGTGCGGGCGCGCCTGGGCTACCCGTTCCGCTTCGTCGAGCTGGCCCAGGAGATCAACGCCGGGATGCCGGCCTACGTCGTCGGTCGGGCCCAGGACATCCTCAACGCCGCGGGCAAGCCGCTCAACGGCTCGACCGTGCTGCTGCTCGGGGTCACCTACAAGCCCAACATCGCCGACCAGCGCGAGTCCCCGGCGGTGCCGCTGGCCCGGCTGCTCGCGGCCAAGGGTGCCAGCGTGGTCTTCCACGACCCGCACGTCCAGGAGTGGCACGCCGCCGGCGACTCGGTGGCCGGCCGGGTCGAGGACCCGGCGGCCGCCGCCGGCGAGGCGGACCTGACGATCCTCGTGCAGAACCACCGCGGCTACGACGTGGACGCCCTGGCCGAGGCCTCGCAGGCCTTCTTCGACACCCGCGGCGCCGCCGCCGGAGGGGAGAAGGTCGTCCGGCTGTGAACGCCGACCTCGGGCCCGAGCCGCACCACCAGCCGGCCGCCCTGGACCACGACGCCGCGGCCGACCTGGCGCGTCGCTACGGCATGCAGCAGGTCGCCACCCGGCCCTCGCTGCCCGAGTACGTGCGGGAGATCTGGCGCTACCGCCACCTCATGTGGTCGCTGGCCAAGGGCGAGGTGGTCAGCCAGCACCGGGACAACTACCTCGGCATCCTCTGGTCGGTCATCAACCCGATCATGCTCGGCGTCGCCTACTACCTCATCTTCGGCGTGCTGCTCGGCCTGAGCCGGGACGTCGACAACTTCGTGGCCTTCCTCACCATCGGGCTGTTCACCTTCACCTTCATCTCGGCCACGCTGACCTCCGGGTCGCGCGCGCTCCTGGGCAAGGTCGGGATGATGCGCTCGCTCGCCTTCCCGCGGATCCTGCTGCCGGTGGTCAGCGTCATCTCCGAGTTCGTCAGCAACATCCCGGCCTTCCTCGTGCTCGTGGCCATCGCGCTGCTCAGCGGGGAACCGATCACCTGGGAGTGGTTGCTCTTCCCGGTGGCGCTGCTCGTCGTCGTGGTCATGGGGCTGGGGTTGGCGATGCTCGTCTCCCGTCTGGTGCACGCGGTCCGGGACCTCACCAACCTCGTGCCGCTCGTGGTCCGGCTCATGCGCTACGTCTCCGGCGTCTTCTTCTCCATCGACGCGCGCTTCGGGGACCTCGACGGCGTCCCGGACTGGGTCGGCGCCGCGCTGGCCTACCAGCCGGTCGCGGTGAGCCTCACGATGGTGCGCGAGACCCTCATGGAGGGCTTCCCGCTGCAGTGGCAGACCTGGGCCTTCGCCGGGGGATGGGCACTGCTGCTCTTCGGCGCTGGCTTCATCGTCTTCTGGCGGGGGGAGGGCACCTATGGCCGCGCCTGAGCAGGAGCGGCCCCGGGGCGGGGCCGAGCAGGCGAAGGTCGAGGGCGAGAGGATCCCCTCGGTCGTCGTCTCCCACGTCGACATCAGGTACCGCGTCTACGGCAGCCCGAAGCGCACCGACCCGGCCGAGGAGGAGGTCGAGTCGACCTTCCGTCGCCTCGTCGGCCGCAGCACCCAGGGCCTGGGGGTCCAGGAGGTGCACGCGGTCAAGGACGTCTCCTTCGTCGCCTACCGCGGCGAGTCGATCGGCATCATCGGGCGCAACGGGTCGGGCAAGTCGACGCTCCTGCGCTCGGTCGCCGGGCTGGTGCCCCCCTCCAGCGGCACCATCTGGCTCGGCGGCAAGGCGGCGCTGCTGGGCGTCAACGCCGTGCTGCAGCGCAAGCTCAGCGGTCGCGACAACATCTGGATCGGGGCGCAGGCGCAGGGCCTCACGCCGGCCCAGGTGCGCCGCCGGATGGACGACATCATCGACTTCGCCGACATCGGCAACTTCATCGACCTGCCGATGAGCAGCTACTCCAGCGGTATGGCGGCCCGGCTGCGGTTCGCGATCTCCACCGCCGTCGTCCCCGACATCCTCATCGTCGACGAGGCCCTGGCCACCGGCGACGAGCACTGGCGGGCCCGCGCCACCGAGCGCATCGAGCGGATCCGGGAGCAGGCGGGCACCGTCTTCCTCGTCGCCCACAGCCGCCGGCGGATCAACGAGCTGTGCACCCGGGTCCTGTGGATGGACGACGGACGCCTCCTCGGGGACGGCCGGCCCTCGGTCATCAACGGGCTGTACGGCCGCAAGTACGGCAAGCACCGCCAGGTGTGGCGCGAGCGCTACGAGGAGATCAACCGGGTCATGCAGGACCAGGGGCCGGACGCCGCCCGCGACCTGCTGCGCAAGTGGGAGCCCGAGGGCAACTGGTGAGCCCCCGCCGGATCCTCGTCGTCACCGTGGTGCACCACCCGGAGGACGCCCGTATCCGGCACCGTCAGATCGCCAGCCTCCTGGCCGCCGGGTGGGAGGTCACCTTCGCCGCACCGTGGACCGGGCACGGGGTGGAGCCCCCCGGTGCCGGCGCCGTGCCCGGGCTCACCGCGATCGACCTCACCCGCTCCAGCGGGCGGCGCCGGTTCGCGGCGCAGCGGGACGTGCGGCGGGTGCTGCGCGAGCAGGGGCCACGGCACGACGTGGTCCTGCTGCACGACCCCGAGCTCGTGCCGAGCACCCTGGGGATCTCGCTGCCGCTCACCGTCTGGGACGTGCACGAGGACACCCGGGCCGTCGTGGACCTGCGCTCCTGGGTCCCGGAGCGCCTGCGCGGACCCCTGCGCTCGCTGGCCGGCACGATGGAGCGGGGTGCCGAGCGACGGATGGTGCTCATCCTCGCCGACGAGGACTACGCCCAGCGCTTCGCCCAGCAGCACCTCGTCGTGCCCAACACCACCCCGGTGCCGGTCGACCCCCCGCCGGCCGGGACCCCGGACGAGCAGGGCCGGCTCCGGGTGGTCTACCTCGGCAGCCTCACCCGGGAGCGCGGGGTGGCCGAGCTGGTGCGGGTGGGCGAGCAGCTGAGCACGGCGACGCAGGGCCGCGCGGTGCTGGAGGTCGTGGGCCCGGCGCACGGCTCGGCCACCACCGAGCAGCTGGAGGCGGCGCAGCGCGCGGGCCACCTCGAGTGGTCCGGCTTCCTCCCGGCGGACCAGGCGCTGGACCGGCTCGACGGGGCGCTCGCCGGGCTGTCGCTGCTGCACGACGTCGCGAACTTCCGCCCGAGCATGCCGACGAAGGTCGTGGAGTACCTCGCGCACGCGATCCCGGTCATCAGCACGCCGCTGCCCCGCGCGGTGGACCTCGTCGAGCGCAGCGGTGCCGGCACGATCGTCCCCTTCCAGGACGTCGAGCGCACCGTCGAGCAGCTGCTCGCCTGGGCGCAGGACCCGGCCGCCGCGGCGGATCTCGGTCGGAGCGGGCATACCCTCGCCCGGCGCGAGCTCGACTGGGGCGTCCACTCAGAGCAGTTCGTCACCGCCATGGAGCGGCTCGCCGACGCCCCCCGCTGAGGTGGCCCGGGTCGCGATCGCGTAGGCCTCGTCGTAGCGCGCGGCCAGCGCCGCCCAGGTGCGGTGCTCACGAACCCACGAGCGGCCCGCCGCCGCCAGCGCGGCGCGCCGGTCGGGGTCGCCCCGCAGGTCGGCCAGCACCCCGGCCAGCGCGGCCGCGTCGCCGGGCGGGAAGGTCAGCCCGCGCTCGGCGTCGCCGACGATCTCCCGCAGGGCGGGCAGCGCGGAGACCACGACCGGCAGCCCCATCGCCATCGCCTCGTAGGGCTTGAGCGGGGTGACGAGGCGGGCGGCGCGCTCGTCGATGCGCGGCACGACGAAGACGTCGAGCAGCGCGTAGTAGTCGCCGACCTCCTCGTGCGGCACCTGCCCGGTGAGCACGACGTGCTCCGCGACGCCCAGCTCCTGCGCCCGCCGCCGCAGGCCGTCCGCCCGGTGGCCCCCGCCGACCAGGAGGGCGGTCACGGGGTGACCCGCGCGGCGCAGCAGGGCGACGGCCTCGACGAGCACCTCCTGACCCTCCCGCGGGTGGTCCAGGTTGCTCACGTAGCCGACGACGAAGGTGTCCTCCAGGAGCAGGTGCCGGCGCAGGTCGGCACGCGGGGGGCGGGGCGCGATGGCCTCGTCGTCGACGCCGTTGGGGACCACCACGACCCCGGCCGGGTCGAGGGCCTGCGCGCCGGTCCCGGGCCGGGCGAGGATGTCCTGCCGCATCGACTCGCTGAGGGTGACGACCGCGTCGGCCAGGCCCAGGACCCTCGCCTCGAGGGCGCGGCGCAGCCGGTAGAGCTCGCTCTCGGTGGCCCGTCCCACGTCCGAGGTCCACACTCCCTCGAACAGCCCGCGCACCTCGTAGACGACGGGCAGCCCCGCGGCGCGGCCGACGGCGAGCGCGACGAGCGCGAGCTCGTAGCCCCGGTGGCCGGAGTGGGCGTGCAGCACCGACGGACGGTGCTCCACGACCTGCTCCAGGACCCGACGGGCGAAGGCGTCGAGGTAGGCGTCCGCGCCCTCGCGGGCGGGGACCTGATCGCGGGTCAGGCGCAGGTGGGGGACGCCGTGCACGGTCTCGACGGCCGGGGCGGGCTCGTCCGGGAAGTCGAGCGCGGTGACCGCCAGGACGTCCTCGCCCCGGCGGGCCCGCTCGCGCAGCAGGTAGGCCGAGCGCACGGCATACCCGCTCGTGCGCTGGGGCAGCGACACCTTGAGCAGGTGCAGCACCCGCCCCGGCTCCCCCTCCACCGGGGTGGGCGGCAGGTCGCCGGGCAGCCAGCCCGGGGAGAACTCGCGCAGCCTCGCCTTTTGCTCCGTCACCAGGGCGCGCACGTGCGGGCGGGGGTCGATCGCGGCCCACCGCCGCAGCACCTCCAGCCGCAGCGTGGGCTCGCCGGCCCGGGTCGTGGCCAGGGCGGCCTGCTGCAGCAGCGCCGCGTCGGGCGCCGTCGCGGTCGAGCCCAGCGCCTCCCGCACGAGGGCCATGGCCTCGTCGTGCCGGCCGGACCCGCTCAGCTCGCCGATGCGGCCGAGGTCGCCGAGGACGGCCGCCCGCAGCGCCTCCCGTGCCGGGGCCTGCGGTGCGTCCGTGCGCAGGCTCGCCAGCCCGGGCACGACCTCCACCCGGACGTCACAACCGGACCGGTCCACGCGTGCGCGGACGCGGTCGCTCGTGGCCTCGTCCTCGACGAGCAGCGCACCCCACCGTCGGGGGTCGACGAGGTCGAGCCAGGGAGCGGCGAGGTCGGCGGGCCGCACCAGCGCCACGAGGCGGCAGGAGCGGGGCAGGGCGAGCGAGGCCAGCAGCGTCCGCTGGTCCACGCCGTCGGCCAGCACGACGGCCGGGTGCTCCTGGCGCAGCGCGCGGCCGGCGCCGGGGTAGCCGGTCCAGGGCAGGCCGAGACCGGACCGCAGCCGGCCCTCGACCAGCGCGTCGGGGACGGTGGTGCCTCGCAGCGAGGAGGGCAGGTCCTGCTGGGCCGGCTGGACCACCGTGACGGCGGGGGAGAGACGCAGCACCGCCCGCAGGGCCGGGCCGGACCCCTCGGCGGGCAGGAGCAGCACCCGCACCGCCGCACCCGGGCTCTGACCGGAGTCCTCCTGCTCGCCCTCCTCCCTCCCGATCGGCGCGGACGTGGTGAGCGCGCGCCAGGTGCGGCTCGGTGACGGGTCCGGAGGGTCGTCGACGTGTCCACCGCTCGCGCCGCGCTCGGCGTGCCGCAGGCGCAGGGCCAGCGCGGCCCACCGCGCGGCGGCCTGCGCGTCGGCGTCCAGGACGGTGTCGGCCTCGGCGAGCAGGGCGTCCGCGGCGGCGAGCAGCCGCTCCCGGTCGACGTCGGGGCGTCCCGTCGGTCTGCCCCGCTGCAGGGCCCACCCCTGCAGCACCGGGTCGTCGGGACCGAGCACCGGCTCCAGCGCGGCGAGCAGCGCGTCGCGCTGGTCGGGGTCGCGGCTCAGCCACAGGGTGGCCCGCAACCGGTGACGTACCGGTGCCTGGGTCCGGGCCGGGCCCGCCAGCGCGGGGATCGCGAGCAGCAGGCGCCGGAGGTCGCCGGTCGGCAGCTCGGGCTGCGGCTGCGAGGGGGCCCCGATCCCCGCGTGGGGCAGGACGCGCAGCGCCAGCCGGGTGCAGAGCTCCAGGGCCTCACCGGTGCCCTCGAGGACCTGCACCTGCGGGGCGAGGTCGTGCGCGGCCCGGGCGACGGCGGGCGCCCCGGGACCGAGCACCACGAGGGCGTCGCTCTGTCGCAGGCGGTCGCGGAAGCCCGGGTCGAAGCGCGCCGCCAGGCCGGCCCCGTGCCGTACCGGGAGCACGCGCTCGGCACCGGTGAGCAGGGGACGGCGCCACCGGGAGCGGGTGTGCCCGGCGCGCAGCTGCTCGCCCCGCAGCGACCGGTCACCGTCCGGGCCGACCTGCTGCACCACGACGGTGGGCACCAGGCCGCCCAGGGTCCGCGCGACGTCCTGCACGACCCGGTCCGTCGCCCCGGTGACCACGAGGAGGACGGCGTCGGGGCCGGCCCCCTCGCCGTCGGGGGACGTCTCAGCCGACACCGGCGCCCTGCCCGGTCAGGGCCGGCACGACGTCGAGGCCGGGCAGGGCGCCGCGCACCAGCGTGCGCTCCGCCTCGTCCAGCCACGGCGCGGACGCCCAGCGGGGACGGACCGACCACCACGACGCCACGAGGTCCGAGGCGCCCAGGAGGTCCTCCGGCAGGCCGGAGGAACCCGGGGAGACGTCCTCCGGGGCCAGCCACACCTCGACCGTGCCGACGTCGACCCGGACCTCCTGGTCCCGCATGAGGGCGAGCACCGACGGGTCGAGGACGACCAGCCGGTCCACGGTGACCCGGTCCAGCCGGGACAGCAGCCAGGCCTGCCGGTCGAGCAGCGGGTCGTCGAAGCCGCGGTCCAGCTCGGGCCGGCGCATCTCGGTCGTGGCGCGCAGGTCCTGGTGCCACAGGCCGACCGGCTCGCCGGGGCTCACCCCGCGCAGCTCCTGCCGCAGCCAGGCGCCCCCGCGGCTGCCGTGCGGGCGGGAGAAGGAGCCGAGGTAGGCCGTGCCCAGCCGGGTGGGCACGTGCTCCGCGGTCGGGAGGTCGCGCACCCAGGCGGCGGGGACCGGGAAGGGCAGCGCCGCCAGCTCGGCGTCCTGCACCAGCACCGGCGCCTCCTCCTCCCGGCGGCGCCGGGCCAGGCGCCGGTGCCAGACCATGAAGCTGGAGCGGAAGGCCCGCCGCTCCGGCGCGGTCCAGGAGAAGGTGAAGTCACCACGGGAGAGCGACCCCGCCCGCAGGCGGGTCACCGCCAGCGGCTCGCCGACGTCCACGATCGCCCCGTGCAGGCGGGCGACGCGCTCGGCGAACTCGGAGTCCGCGCCCTTGCGGATCGGCGCGAAGCCACCGGTGCGCGGCAGGATGCTGCGGCGCAGCAGCAGCGAGGAGGCGTTCTCCCGGACCGCACGGTAGCCGAGCCACTGGTGGGTGAGGTCGTCCTTGGCCCGCACGGCCCGGCTGCGGGTCATCGGCGTCTGCGGTCCGGCCTCCTGCAGCGCCGCCACCTGGAGCTCGATCCGGGACGGGTGGGACCAGTCGTCGGCGTCCTGGAAGGTGATGAGGCTGCCGCGCGAGGCCTCGATCGCGGCCGCCCGGCCGAGATAGGACCCGCCGTTGCGGGCCATCGGGAGCACGCGCACCCGCTCGTCCAGCGCGGCGGCCCGGGCGAAGATCTCCTCGTAGCCCGGCCCGGAGCAGTCGTCGACGACGACGATCTCGAGGTCGGCATACGTCTGCTCGCTGATGGAGCGGACGGCTGTGACGAGACCCTCGTCCGGCCTCCAGCACGGCATGATGACGGTGACGAGCTCGCCGCCGGCGGTCCCGGGCCGTGCGCCGGGGGCGCCGAGCCGGTCGAACGGGCTGCGGGGGGCGGGTCCGTCGGCGGTCGCGTCGCGCAGGGCCGGGGCCGCCAGGCCGCGCTCGGTGAACCGCTGCGCGAGCAGGTCCTCCCAGCGCCCCGCGTCGGCGGTGCTCGTCGCCGGTCCGTGCGGGTTGGCCAGGTCCACCCGCAGGTAGTGCTCGGCGTCGGGGTGCAGCCCCTCCACGCCGGGGAGCAGCGCGGCGAGCTGCTCGTGCCGGCCGGCGAGGAAGAGGGTCTGCAGCCCGGTGAGGCGCAGCTGCGGACCGAGCCAGGTCAGCCCGTCCCCGGGCCACAGCGCCTCGAAGACCAGCGCAGAGGCCAGCAGCTCGCGCTCGGTGCGCAGCATCCCGGCCCAGGCGAAGGCGACCCCCGCCAGCGCGCGGCGTCGTGCGGGGTGCAGCGCGGCGTCCGGCGGGCCGCCGGTGGCGAGCACCTCCTCCAGCAGGGTCCCCGGCGAGTGGCGTCCCTGGGTCGCCAGGTCGGCCAGGGCGTCCAGCCCCGCGGCCGAGCGGGTGCGCAGCGTCTGGTGGAAGAGGGGGACGGGGTCGACGGCGCCCGCGCCGTGGCGCAGCTGCCAGGCGAGCCACGCCTGCGAGGGGTCGGTGCTCTGGCTGATCACGTGCGTCTGGAGCTCTTTCGAAGGCGGTGCGTCGTGCCGGACCTCGGCGCCCGGCCCCGGGGTACAGTGAACACCGTCTTCCTCGGTGCGGGAGCACCGACACCCCCAACCCACGCAGGAGGGTCGCCCGCGTGCCCGCTCGCCTCGTCCCCCTCGCCGGCACCGCAGCCGGCCTGGTCCTGGTCCTGGTCCTCGTGCTCGGGGTGGCGCTGGAGCTGCCGGTCCTCGCGGCGCTCGCCGGTGGACTCCTGGGCGTCGGCATCCTCGCGGTGCAGCTCGACTCCTGGCGCCGGGTGCGGTCGTTGCGCAACTACCTGCGCGACGAGATCCGCCGCGTGAGCGGCACCCCCGACCAGGGGTATGCCGCGGTCCCGGCAGCCCCCGCGCCCGCGGCCCAGTCCGACCTGCTCGGCGCGGTGCAGGTGCTGCAGGCGCAGTACACCGGCCGGCTGGACCGGATGCAGGTCACGCTGGACGAGGCGCTGGACCAGCTCGCCGGACGCCCCGACCACGACCCACGGTGAGCCCGCACCGGTCCACCACGCAGGGGGTGGCCGCCGACCACGCGCGCATCGCGCGGCGGCGCGCGCGGGCCCTGGCCGCCACCGCGCTGCGGACCCGGTCGGTCCACGCCCGCGAGGTGCTGGCCGAGGTGGCCTGGCCGGGGCACACCCCCGCCGACCTCGCCGCCTGGGCGGGCCGTCCGCCCGAGGCCGGCCCCCCGCCGGGCGCCGACCCCGCGGGGGTGGCCGACCACGCGCGGGTGCTCGCCGTCCAGACCGGGGACCCCGAGGACGTCGCCGTGGCCCGCGGCCTGCTGGAGCAGCTCCAGGCCTCCGGGCCGGCGACGTGGGGCGCGCTGCGCCGCGAGCACGTCGAGATGCTGGCCCAGCTGCGGGTGCTGGGCGGTGACCCGCAGGGCGCCGTCGCGCTGGTGGCCGACCGCCGGGTGCGCCCCGGCGTGGCGTCCTCGGTGCGGGCGGACGCGCTGCACCCGCGGCTCGACCCGACCGCCGCCGGTCGCGGCGCGGAGTGGGCGCGCGCCTTCGGCGCCGCCCTGGGCAGCGGGGCCCTGGCACCCTTCCGCCCGCCCGCCGACGGTTCCGCGCCGGACCTGGACCGGCTGGAGGTGCAGGAGAGCGCGCCGGCGCGCGGCACCGGGCTCGTCACGGTGCTCATGAGCAGCTACCGGCCCGGCCCGCCGCTGCTCACCGCGGTCCGCTCCGTGCTCGCCCAGACCTGGAGCGACCTCGAGCTGCTCGTCGTCGACGACGCCTCGGGGCCGGAGCACGCGGCGCTGCTCGCGCAGGTCGAGGCCCTCGACCCCCGCGTCCGGGTCATCCGCAAGGCGGTCAACGGCGGCACCTACCGCGCCCGCAACACCGCGCTGCGGCAGGCCCGGGGGGACTTCGCGATCGTCGTCGACTCCGACGACTGGTGGCACCCGCAGACCCTGGAGACCTGCCTGCGGCCGCTGCTGGCCGACCCCCGGCTGCTCGCCACCCGCGCGCAAGGCGTGCGGGTCAGCCCGGACCTCGTGCTCACCCGGCCGGGCTACCAGCCGCGCTTCGCCTCGGCCGCCACGGTCTGCTTCCGGCTGCGGCCGGTGCTCTCCCGGATCGGCTTCTTCGACCCGACCCGCAAGGGCGCCGACACCGAGTTCGCCCGCCGACTGGAGGCCGCCGGCGGCCCGCCCGTCAAGGACGTCGAGGAGACCACGACGATCCTGCGGGGCGGCGCCGCCACGCTGTCCGCGGAGGAGTTCGCCAACGGCTACCGCCACCCCGCCCGACAGCTCTACAAGGCGCTCTACACGCCCTGGCACGAGGCGGTCTCGGCCGGTGCGGAGCGGGCATACCTCGACCCCGAGGCGCCCCGCCGCGTCCCGGAGCCGCGTCGGTGGAGCCGTCCGACGCACCCGCTGCTGCAGCCCGGTCCCCGCCGCCTCGACCTCGTCGTCGCCGGGGACTGGCGCAAGTTCGGCGGTCCGCAGCGCTCGATGATGGAGGAGATCCGGGCCGCCCTCGACGGCGGGCTGCGGGTCGGGGTGATGCACCTGGAGGCGCTGCGCTTCATGTCGGCCCAGGACCAGCCGCTCGCCGCGCCCTTCGTCGAGCTGGTCCGGTCCGGCGCGGTGAGCTGGGTGCTGCCGGACGACGACGTCGACATCGACGTGCTGCTCGTGCGCTACCCGCCGATCCTGCAGTACCCGCCCCGCCTGGCCCGCGTCGCCCGGGTCCGCCAGGTCCTCGTCGTGGCCAACCAGGGGCCGGTCGAGCCGGACGGCAGCGACCAGCGCTACGTCGTCGCCGACGTCACCCAGCGGACCCGCGAGCTCTTCGGGGCGCCGGTGACGTGGGTGCCGCAGAGCCCGACCATCCGCCGGGTGCTGCGCGAGCAGGACCCCACGGTGCCGCTCACCGGGTGGGACAACCCCGGCCTCATCGACGCCGACGCCTGGGCCGTCCGCCCGCCGGACCGGGCCCCGGGCGCGGGGGGCACCGTCGTCGTCGGGCGTCACTCGCGGGACGACCGGATCAAGTTCCCGACCAGCTGGGCCACCCTGGAGCGGGGGTATGCCTTCGGCCCCGGCCACGAGGTGCGGATGCTCGGCGGCGAGCAGACCGTGGCGGCGCTGCGGGCGGGCGCCGGCGACGGGGGCGTCCCGCCGGAGCAGCCCCGGGAGTGGCGGGTGCTGCCGTCCACCACCGAGGACGTGCGGCCCTTCCTGGCGGACCTGGACTTCTACGTCTACCTGGACAACCCGGACGCGCACGAGGCCTTCGGGCGCACCCTGCTCGAGGCCGCGGCCAGCGGCGTGCTCACCATCGCCGATCCCAAGCACCGGCCCACCTTCGGCGACCTGCTGGACTACGCGGCACCGGGGGAGGCCCAGGCGCTGGTCGCGCGCTACGCCGCGGACCCGGCGGCCTACCGGGCGCGGGTGGAGCGGACGCTGGCGCTGGTGCGCGAGCGCTACGGCCGGGCGGGCTTCGCCGAGCGCATCCGCCCGCTGCTCCAGGAACCCGACCGGACGTCCGGTATGGCGGAGCCCTCGCCGCTGCGGATCCCGCTGCGCAGCGCCGGCGACGGCACCCGTGCCGACGCCCTGGTCGTCGAGCACGATGGCCTGCCCGCCGACGTGCTCGGCGGATGGCTGTCCGAGGCCGTGCCCGACCCGCCCGGACCCACCTGGTCGCCGGCCGAGCTGCTCCGCAGTGCACCGGCAGGCGTGCGGGACGTCCGCCTGGAGCAGGGCGGCCTCGTGCTCGAGGCACGACGCGCTCCCCCCACCGCGGACGCCGGGGCAGGCCCCGGTGCCGACGCGGTGGCCGCGCCGGTGTCAGGTGCCGCGCAGCGGGCATACCGGGCCTGGGGCGAGCCGCCGCCGGGCTGGTCCTGGGCCGCCCGACCACGCTGGTCGACCCCCCGCCAGGGCGACGAACCAGACCCCGCACCGAGACCCGTCCCGGAGGAGAGCCCATGAACCTGCGCCGTGAGGTCGTCAGGCGCGTCCCGCCCCTGGCCCGGCGCGACGCCGAGCTGCGCGCCCGCAACGCCCGCATCCGGGAGCTGGAGCGCGACCGGACCCGGCTGGAGCGCGACCGGGAGCGGCTGGAGCAGCAGCTCGTGGAGGAGCAGGCCCGGGCCGAGCAGCTCGTGGACCCGGAGGAGCTCCTGGCACGCTCCAGCTTCACCCACCACCTCATCACCCTGCGCCGGGTGACCGAGCAGCTGCGCGAGCTGGACCCGGGACGTCATCACCCGCTGCGCCACCTGCCCTTCAAGCTGCGCAACTACCGCCTCGCCGCCAGCCACGGCATCCCGGTCCCGCGCGTGCTCGGGGTCTGGCCGGACGCCGCGCAGATCGACCTGGACGCGCTGCCCGACGACGTCGTGCTCAAGTCCGACGGCGGTGCCGGCAGCCACGGGGTGCTGCCCCTGCGCCGGGTCGCCGACGGGAGCTACGAGACGATCGACGGGGTGCGGCAGCTGACCTCGGAGGAGGTCCGCGGTCACTTCGTCGACCGGGCCGCGCGCGGCCGGATCAGCGGCCCGTTCTTCGCCGAGGAGGTGCTGCGGCAGCCCGGCGGGGGGCCGATCCCCGACGACGTGAAGATCAACGTCAGCTACGGCGAGGTGCAGCACGTCATGCTGCGCCGGGTGGCCCGGCACGGCCACCTGCGGTCGATGGGCTTCCGCTACGTCGACGCCGAGGGGGCCGACCTCGGCGCGGTGATGATCGGGCGGGACTCCGACGAGAGCATCCCTCCCCCCGAGGACCTGGACGAGATGGTGCGCATCGCCGGCCACCTGTCCCGGGCCGTCGGGCTGCCCTTCGTGCGGGTCGACCTCTACGGCACCGAGCGCGGGGTGGTGCTCGGCGAGCTGACCCGCACGCCGGGGGGCCGGCAGCCCTTCCGCCCCCACCACGACGAGAAGATGGGCCTGGGGTGGGAGGCCGGCGCGAGCCGGCTGGAGCTGGACCTCATGGCCGGCCGACCCCCGGGGATCCTTCACGGCGAGCACCCGATGCCCGATCTCTACCCGGAGGGGCACGTCTCGCGCTCGGCGGAGCCGGGGCCGTGGGCCCCGCTGGTCGTGCCGTGCGAACGGTGGTGCGGCACCCCCTGAGCCGTCCTCAGACGTCGGGGTCCTGCGGGAGGTTCCAGACGACGTCCTGCGGCGGGGTGTCCGTCACGCCGAGCCTGCCCAGCTCGTGGTGCAGCACCGGGGTGAGCGAGCGGACGTAGGTCGCGGTGAGGTGACTGCCCTGCCGGTTGACCACGACCCCGCCGACGGTCGGCGCGCACCCGCCCAGCCCCTGCGGGTCGGGGCAGATCCACGGCAGCAGCTCGACGAGCGGGGCGTCCAGGCGCTCGGAGACCTCGGTGAGCAGCCGGGTGCCGGACGCCGGGTCGGCGGGGCTCCAGCACGGCGTCGCGTCCTCCCGGTGGCGGTCGAGGCACTCGAAGCTGCTCACCCCCTCGGCCTCCCCGCGCGGTCGTGGCAGCGGGGTGTCGGCCAGCAGCACCACCTCGGCGCCGCGCGCCGTCGCCGGCCCCAGCAGGTCCACCATCGAGTTGGCCAGCTCCGCGGGATAGCCCTGCCCCAGCGAGGTGAGCACGAGATCCGGGGCGTGCTCCTCCTCGCCGAGGTACTGCGAGAGCACGGTGTTGTAGTCGTGGCACTCCGCCGAGCGGCCCTGCGCGACGAAGCCGCACGCCGACTTCGTGTAGAAGCGGACCCGCCACCCCTCCCGCGCCCCGATGGCGTGGAGCGCCGAGCTCCACTGCTCCATCTTCGAGTCGCCGACGACGGCCACGTCGACCGTGCCGTCGGGGTCGCCGAAGGTGCAGGACCCCGCGTCGGGCAGGTCGGTGCCGCTCGTGCTGACCTGGCAGCCCGCCCGGTAGGCCAGCGAGATGTCCTCGTCGGCGACCGCCGGGTCCGGGACCAGATCCGTCACGCCGCCGGTCACGGCGGCAAGGGCTCTCTCCTCGACCGGGACGAGCTCGGGGGTGCCGCGGGTCTGCGGGTTGACCAGCGCCTGGGCGCCGACGCCGGTCCCCGGCGCGGCCGTCGGCGCCGGGGTCTGCGTCCGCTCTAGCGTGGGCGCGCTGAGGACGAGGGCGCCCGCCAGCCCCGCCGAGGTGGCCATGGCCGCCGCCGCCCCGAGCAGCGCCGCCCGCGGGGACCGGAGGAGGACGGGGTGGAAGCGCACCGGGTCCTCCACCAGGCGCAGCGTCAGCCAGGACAGCAGCACGGCGAGGGCCGCGACGGCGAGCCGGAGCGCGAGGCCGGCGTCCGGCACCCGCTCGGCCAGCAGCCGCAGCAGCGGCCAGTGCCAGAGGTAGAGCCCGTAGGACAGCGCACCGACGAAGCGCAGCGGCGCCACCCCGAGCACGCGGCCGATCCTCGTGCCCTCGGGAGGTATGCCCGCGGCGATGACGGCGGCGGTCGCCAGGGTCGGGAGCGCGGCGGCGCTGCCGGGCCACGGGGTCGAGGCGTCGACGGTCAGCACGGTGAGGCCGATGCCGAGCAGGCCGGCGGCCGCCAGGGCGGTGCGTGCCGCCGCGGGCACCCGCTGCAGCGGTGGGGTGAGGAGCACGAGCAGGGCGCCGACGCCGAGCTGCCACACCCGGGTCGTGGTGGCGAAGTAGGCCTCGCCGGGCGAGGAGGCGGTCCGCAGCACCGACCACGTGGCGCTGGTGAGGACGACCGCGGACAGGACGAGGGTGAGCAGGGGCACCAGCCGCAGCCGGTGTCGCCGCACGAGCCAGAGCACCCCGATGATGAGCAGCGGCCACAGGACGTAGAACTGCTCCTCCACCGACAGCGACCAGTAGTGCTGCACCAGGGAGGGGTCCTGGTCCTCGGCGAGGTAGTCGACCTCGCGCCACGCGAGCAGCCAGTTGACGACATACCCGGTCGCCGCGACCACCTCGGTGCCGAGGTCGGCGTGCCGCCCCCGGGGGAGCAGGAGCCACCCGGCCAGCGTGGTGACGACGAGCACGAGCGAGGCGGCCGGGAGCAGGCGTCGCGCCCGCCGCGCGTAGAACCGCGGCAGCGACACCCGGCCCTCGCGCTGCGCCTCGCGGACCAGCTGGCCGGTGATGAGGTAGCCCGAGATGACGAAGAAGACGTCCACGCCGGCGAACCCGCCACCGGCACCGGGGATCCCCACGTGGTAGGCGAGCACCATGAGCACCGCGACCGCGCGCAGGCCCTCGATGTCCCCGCGCAGCGCGGACCGGTCGTGGCCGTGCGCCGGGCTCCCCGCCACGGGTGGCGCCGGAGCGGTCCCCGCCGTCACCGGTCGCCCTCCGGACGCGCGGGCACGTCGCCGATCGCGATGTCCCGGACGGATGCCTCGGTGAACCCGAGCTCGCTCAGCCCGCGGTAGAGGAACGGGGTGAGCGAGCGGGCGTAGGTGTCGGTGAGATGGCTGCCCTGGCGGTAGACCAGCTGACCGCCGAGGGCGACGGGGCAGGTGTCCTCCTCCGGGCAGATCCACGGGTTGAGGTCGATGACCGGTGCGCCGGTCTCCTCGTGGACGAGCTCGAGGAAGGGGCGTCCGTCGACGCTCTGGGGCGGCTGCTCGCACGTCAGGAGGTCGCTCGGGTGCTCCGCTGCGCACTCGTAGGCCGCGTGGCCGGGGTGGGGGTTGTCGTCGACGACGACGACGTCGATCCCGGCGTCGGTCAGCGTGCGCGCCCCCTCGACCATGCCCTCCTGCTCCGGCTCCTCGAAGCCGCCCGAGCCGATGATCACCAGGTGCGGGGGGTCGTCGAGCAGCTGCTCGACGGTCGCGCGGCCGAAGGCGTTGCAGTCCTCGGCCGCCGCCCCGGAGACGGTGGGCGAGCAGGCGCTCTTGAGGTAGTAGTCGAGCCGCCACGACTCGCGGCGGGCGATCTCGTCGAGCGCGGAGGCATACTGCCCGAGCTTGGAGTCGCCCCACAGGGCCACCACCGTGTCCGCGTCGCGCTCGCCGTAGACGCATCCGGGGTCCGGCACGTCGACGCCGTCCCGGACCTGGCAGCCGTCCTCGTAGTAGGACGGCACGTCCTCGCGGGCGAGCGAGGGGTCGGGCTGCAACGGGCCCTCGGTGTCGTAGGCGGAGCGCGGGTCCTCGACCAGCTCCCACCGCCAGTCCCACGGGTCCGCGACCAGGGCCGCGGGGCCGGCCGTGGTGGTCTCGCCCAGGGTGGGCCGGGTGGCCCAGGCGAGGCCGGCGGCCCCGGCCACCACCGCCATGGCGGTCCCCGCCGCGAGCAGGGAGCGGCCGGGCCGGGCGGACAGGCCGGTGCTGAACCGGACGGGGTCCTCGACGAGCACCCGCAGGAGGGCGGCGATGGCGACCGTGCCGAGGCCGACGAGGGCCAGGCCCAGCGGGCCGAGCGCCCCCCGCTGCTCCTCGAGGAGCACGAGCAGCGGCCAGTGGACGAGGTAGATGCTGTAGGACAAGCCGCCGACGAC
This sequence comes from Serinicoccus hydrothermalis, assembly GCF_001685415.1. NCBI lineage: Bacteria > Bacillati > Actinomycetota > Actinomycetes > Micrococcales > Ornithinimicrobiaceae > Serinicoccus > Serinicoccus hydrothermalis. Next base: position 2,113,476 of record NZ_CP014989.1, read on the forward strand.
CACCATCGGTGCCAGCCCCAGCGCCCGCGACACGACGGTGGGGTGGCCGGTCGAGCCGGCGGCGATGACCAGCACGCTGCCGAGGACGGGGAGCAGGGCGGCCGAGCCGGGCCACGGCGTCGAGGTGTCCACCGCGACGACGGTCACCACCACCAGCCCGATCCCCACCAGCGCCGTCACGTGGGCGGCGGCCGCCGGCCAGCCCCGCAGGGCCGGGACGGCGAAGGCGAGCAGCGCGCCGGCGCCGAGCTCCCAGAGCCGCGTCGGGGTGACGAAGTATGCCGTCGCCGGGCTCTGCGCCGTCGCCACCACGGACCACACGAAGGAGGCCGCGGTGAGCGTGGCCAGCAGGGCGAGCAGGGCGGTGCGCGGGGCATACCGCGACCGGGCCGCCAGGACCAGCCCCAGCAGGACGAGCAACGGCCACAGCAGGTAGAACTGCTCCTCCACCGCGAGCGACCAGTAGTGCTGCAGCGGGGAGACGCCGGAGCCCTCGGCGAGGTAGTCCACCGAGCGGGCGGCCAGCACCCAGTTGACGACGTAGAAGGTGGAGCCGAGCACGTCCGCGACGAGGTCCGGGCGCGTGGTGGGCGAGAGCACCAGCCAGGAGGCCGCGAAGGTCGCGGCGACGACCACGAGGGCGGCCGGGAGCAGCCGCCGGGCGCGGCGCGCGTAGAAGTCGCGCTGGGAGACCCGGCCGGTGCGCTCCACCTCGCGCAGCAGCAGGCCGGTGATGAGGAAGCCGGAGATGACGAAGAAGACGTCCACGCCCGCAAAGCCGCCGCTCACGCCGGGGACCCGCAGGTGGTAGAGCAGGACGGCGAGGACGGCGACCGCCCGGAGGCCCTCGATGTCACGCCGGCGGTCCCGAGCCGACGCGGACCGGGGAGGCGGTGTCGGCATACCGCTCATGGTGCCAAACCGGTCGCGGGGGACCGGCGGGTCAGTCGCGACCGTAGAGGTCGCGGGTGTAGAGCTTGTCCCCGAACTCGTCGCTGTGCTCGTCCAGCCGGTTGGCGATGATGATGTCGGCGGTGTCGGTGAAGGCCGGGAGGTCGCGCAGCACGCGGCAGCCCTGGAAGGTCTCGCCCTCGAAGCTGGGCTCGTAGATGACGATCTCGACGCCGCGGGCCTGCAGCCGCGACATGACGCCCTGGACGCTGGAGGCGCGGAAGTTGTCCGAGCCGGCCTTCATGATGAGCCGGTAGATGCCCACCCGGTGGGGGTGCCGGTCCAGGATGTCGGCGGCGATGAAGTCCATCCGGGTCGTGTTGGCGTCCACGACCGCGGTGATGAGGGTCTGCGGCACGGTGCCGTAGTTGGCCAGCAGCTGCCGGGTGTCCTTGGGCAGGCAGTAGCCGCCGTAGCCGAAGCTGGGGTTGTTGTAGTGCGACCCGATGCGCGGGTCGAGGCCGACTCCCTCGATGATCTGGCGGGTGTCGAGCTGGCGGGTGACGGCATACGTGTCGAGCTCGTTGAAGTAGGCGACCCGCATCGCGAGGTAGGTGTTGGCGAAGAGCTTGATCGCCTCGGCCTCGGTCGAGCCGGTGAGCAGCACCGGCACGTCGTCGTGCAGGGAGCCCTCGAGGAGCAGGTCGGCGAACTCCTGGCCGCGCGCGGTCGTGTCGCCGACGATGATCCGGGAGGGGTGCAGGTTGTCGTGCAGCGCGCGGCCCTCGCGCAGGAACTCCGGGCTGAAGAGGATGGTCGCCCCGGGGTGCTGCTCGCGCAGCCCCTCGGTGTAGCCGACCGGGATCGTGGACTTGATGACGATCGCGGCGTCGGGGTTGATCCGGCGCACGTCCGCGACGACCGCCTCGACGCTGCGCGTGTCGAAGAAGTTGGTGACGGTGTCGTAGTCCGTCGGCGTGGCCACGACCACCCACTGCGCGCCGGCGTAGGCCTCCTCGGGGTCGGTCGTCGCCCGCAGGTCGAGCTCGCGCGTGGCCAGGTAGTCGCTGATCTCGGGGTCGTGGATCGGGCTGCGGCGCGCGTTGATCTGCTCCACCTTGGCGGCGTCGATGTCCAGGGCGTAGACCTCGTGGTGCTGGGCCAGGACGACGGCCAGCGAGAGGCCCACGTAGCCGGTGCCGGCGATCGCGATCTTCATGCTTCTCCCTCTGCTCGGTTCGGGGACAGTATGTCGTGGCGCGCGTGAGAGACCGATGAGGACGGCGCGGAGGGTGCGGGTGCGGGAGGCGCCGCGGATTAGGTGCGGTGCGGCGGCGCCCGGTATCGTGGTCGGGTTCACCGCGGTCCGCGACGCTCGGGCGAGCCCAGCGGCTGTGGACAACTCCTGCGCGGCGCATCGTCCCGATGGCATGCTGGCAGGGCAGCGGTGAGACGTATGACCCTCCTGTCACGGAGAGACCGTGACCGCTACAGACCGAAGGAGGTGGGTCTTCAGCATGCGTCAGTACGAACTCATGATCATCCTCGACCCCGAGACCGACGAGCGCAATCTCCAGCCCACGCTGGAGAAGATGCTCGGCGTCGTCACCAAGGACGGTGGCTCGATCGAGGAGATCGACGTCATGGGCCGTCGCCGGCTGGCCTACGAGATCAAGAAGCAGGCCGAGGGCATCTACGCGGTGGTCAACCTCACCGCCGAGCCCGCCACCGCCCAGGAGCTGGACCGCCAGCTGGGCCTCAACGAGTCCGTCCTGCGGACCAAGCTGCTGCGCCGCGACGCCTGAGTCGCGACCGGCATACCCGCAAGCAACCACCTGACCGAAGGCAACGCGAGGAGCACCTGACATGGCCGGAGAGACTCCGATCACCGTCGTCGGCAACCTGACCGCCGACCCCGAGCTGCGCTTCACCCCCAGCGGTGCGGCCGTCGCCAACTTCACCGTGGCGTCCACCCCGCGGCAGTTCGACCGGCAGACCAACGACTGGAAGGACGGCGAGACGCTCTTCATGCGCTGCTCGGTGTGGCGCGAGGCCGCCGAGCACGTCTCGGAGTCGCTGCACCGCGGCGACCGCGTCCTCGCCACCGGCCGGCTGGTCTCCCGCTCCTGGCAGACGCCGGAGGGCGAGAACCGCACCGTCATGGAGATGCAGGTCGACGAGGTCGGCCCGTCCATGCGGTATGCCACCGCCCAGGTCACCAAGGCCCAGCGCGGCCAGGGTGGCTCCGGCGGCGGCTGGCAGGGCGGTGGCCAGCAGGGCGGCCAGGGCGGTCAGCAGGGTGGCCAGGGTGGCTACTCCGGCGGCAACGCCGGTGGCCAGCAGGGTGGCTCCGGCAACCAGCAGGCCCCGGCCAACGACCCGTGGGCGACCGGCGGTGCCAGCAGCACCGGCGGCGGCTCCGGCAACTCCGGTGGGGGCTCGGGCTGGGGCGGCGCGCCGTCCTACGACGAGCCGCCGTTCTGATCGGCTCACCCACCACCAGCACACAGAAGTTCACTTCCACCATCCCGAGCAGCTGCTCGGGCTCTCACGAAAGGGGAGAGCACCACGATGGCCAAGCCCGTCATGCGTAAGCCGAAGAAGAAGGCGAACCCGCTGAAGTCCGCCAAGATCGAGGCGATCGACTACAAGGACACCGCGCTGCTGCGCAAGTTCATCTCCGACCGCGGCAAGATCCGCGCCCGTCGGGTGACCGGCGTCTCCGTGCAGGAGCAGCGCCGGATCGCCGGTGCCGTCAAGAACGCCCGCGAGATGGCGCTGCTGCCCTACAGCAGCTCCGCCCGCTGAGCCGGCGAGAGACGAGGAGCGCATCCATGAAAATCATCCTGACCCAGCCCGTCACCGGCCTCGGTGAGGCCGGCGACGTCGTCGACGTCAAGGACGGCTACGCCCGCAACTACCTGCTGCCCCGCAAGGTGGCGACCGCCTGGACCAAGGGCGGCCAGAAGCAGGTCGACTCGATCAAGGCGGCCCGCGACAAGCGCGCCGTGCGCAGCGCCGAGGACGCCGCCGCCGCCAAGGCGCGGCTCGAGGGCGCCGAGATCACCGTCGCGGCCCGCGCCGGCTCCGGCGGCCGCCTCTTCGGCGCCGTCACCCCGGCCGAGATCGCCGAGGCGATCGCCGCCAGCGGTGGCCCGTCGGTCGACAAGCGCCGGATCGAGGTCCGTACCCCGATCCGCAACGTCGGTGACCACGCCGTCCACGTGCGCCTGCACGAGGACCTCGCCGCCGACGTCACCGTCAGCGTCGTCGCCTCCGCCTGAGCGACACCGCACCGACCGGCCCCGGTTCCTTCCAGGAGGAGCCGGGGCCGTCGGCATACCCCGGAGATCCCCGGAATTCGACTGCTGGAAACGTCGCCATGGCGAACATTCGAGAAGTCGAATTCGTGCAGAGGGGCCGGTCGCCGGGGGTCAGTCGCCGGGAGCGAGGGCCTGGGCCTCCTGAGGGTCGGTGATGAAGCCCTCGTCCACGAGCCAGTCGAAGGCGACCTGCCCGGGCTCCTGGCCGTCGACGTCGATCCGGGCGTTGAGCTCGAGCAGCACGTCGTCGGTCAGCGCCTCGCTGACCGGGGCGAAGAGCTGCTCGATCTGCGGGTACTGCTCGAGCACGTCCTCCTGGACCACCGGCGCGAGGTTGTATGCCGGGAAGAAGTCGCGGTCGTCCTCCAGCACGACGAGGTCGAGGGCCTGGATCCGGCCGTCGGTGGTGAAGACCTCGCCGAAGGTGCAGTCGCCCTGGGCGGTGGCGGCGTAGATGGCGCCGGTGTCGTAGAGCCGGACGTTGTCCTCCGGGACCCCGTCGCCGCGGGGGATGTCGTAGGTCTCCAGCATGGGGTCGAAGCCGTCGTTGCGGTTGTTGAACTCCGACTCCACGCAGAACGTGCGCTCCTCCTCGGGGATGTCCTGGATCTCGGAGAGTTTCGTGATCCCGAGTTCCTCGGCGCTCTCCTGCGTCATCGCGAAGCCGTAGGTGTTGTTCATCGGCGCGGGCGGCAGCCAGGTGAGGCCGAACTCGGCGTCGGCGTCCTTGACCGCCTGCCACTGCTCCTGCTCGTCGGGTATGGGGTCGGTCTCGCCGAGGTAGGCGATCCAGGCGGTCCCGGTGTACTCCCACACCATGTCCAGCTCGTCGCCGAGCAGCGCCTGCCGGGTGCTCGAGGAGCCGGGGATGTTGGTGTAGTCCTGGACCTGCGCCCCGGCCGACTTGAAGAGGATGACGGCCATCTTGCCGACGAGCAGCTGCTCGGAGAAGTTCTTGCTGCCGACGGCGATCTCGGCGTCGTCGAGCGGCTGCACGTCCGCCAGCGGCCCGGCCAGCTCGCCGCTGGGCACGAAGCCACCCCCGGTGCCCAGCCCGCACCCGGTCAGCCCGAGCGCCGCCAGCGCCGCGGCGGCCGCGCCGACGGTGCGCCCGCGCCTACCTCGTCCGCCCCGGTGCGCAGCCATCACGACATCCCCTTCGGTGTCGCGAGGAACTCCAGCACCCGCCCTGCCCAGTCCACGAGCAGCGCGAGCACGGCCATGAGCAGGCCCCCGCTGATGAGGATGGGGCTGCGGAAGAGCGTGATCCCGACGACGATGAGCGCCCCGAGACCACCGGCGCTGATGAAGGTGCCGAAGGCCGCGGTGCCGACCAGCAGGACCAGCGCGGTCCGGACGCCGGTCATGATGACCGGCATCGCCAGCGGCAGCTCCACCCGCCGCAGCACCGTCGCGTTGGACATCCCCATGCCGCGGGCCGCCTCGACCAGGGTCGGGTCGACCGACTGCAGCCCGACGATGGTGTTGCGCAGGACCGGCAGGAAGGAGTAGAGCGACAGCGCCAGGATCGCCGTCCAGAAGCCGAACGAGAGCCACATCGCGAAGAGCACGATGACACCGATGACCGGGGCGGCCTGCCCGGCGTTGGCGACGCCGATGACGGGGGTGGCGAAGCGCTTCATGCCGGGCCGGGTCAGCGCGATGCCGATGGGGATGGCGGTGACGACGACGACGAGCGCGCCCACGACTGTCAGCAGCAGGTGCTCCCCGGTGAGGGTGAGGATGTTGCCCCAGGCCAGCGCGCGCTGCTCGATGTCGTCGAGATCGGCGGTCGCGCGCCAGATCGCCCACGCGACGAGCACGACGGTGCACAGGATCGGTAGACCCAGGAGCAGCCCGAGATCCTCCCGGGACAGTCGGGCCCGTTTCGTGGAGGAGGCCGTGGCCGTGTCGGTCGACATGGGGCTCAGCCGTCCTCGCCGTCGGGGGCCCCGGACCCCGCGGAGGCCCCAGCGGTGGCCTCCTCGAGGTCGGCGTCGTCGGGCGCCTGGGCGATGGCGTCCCCGCTGCTGCCCTGGGCCTGCTGGTTCTTGCTCGTGATGAGCGAGGTGACGGCGGAGAAGGTCGCGACGCCCGCATACCGGTCCTGGGCGCCGGTGACGGGCACCCCGTCGTGGGTGGAGACGAGCATCGAGTCGAGGGCGTCGTTGAGGGTCGCCTGCTGACTGATCGTGAGCAGGTCCCGGTCCTCGTCCGGCTCGCGCACGGTCTCGCCCTGCAGCGCGCGGAGCCACAGCCAGTCGATGGGCCGCTCCTGCTCGTCCAGGACGACGACCGAGGTATGCCCGGCGCGGCTCGCCCGCTCCTTCGCGTCCGCGACCGACTCACCGACCTTCACGCTGGTCTGGGGGAAGAGCTCCACCTCGGCCACGCGGGACAGGCTGAGCGCCTTCAGCGCGGAGCCGGCCCCGACGAAGTCCTCGACGAAGGTGTTGGCGGGGGCGGCGAGGACGTTCTCGGGGGTGTCGTACTGCGCGATCTTGGCGCCCTCGGTGAGGATGAGGATCCGGTCGCCGAGCTTGACCGCCTCGTCGATGTCGTGGGTGACGCAGACGATCGTCTTGCGCAGCGCCTCCTGGATGGAGAGCAGCTCGTCCTGCAGCCGCTGCCGGGTGATCGGGTCCACCGCACCGAAGGGCTCGTCCATGAGGATGACCGGGGGGTCGGCCGCGAGCCCGCGGGCCACGCCCACGCGCTGCTGCTGGCCGCCGGAGAGCTCGCGGGGGAAGCGGTCGCGGTAGCGGTCCGGCTTCAGCCCGACGAGGTCGAGCAGCTCGTCGACGCGCTTGGCGGTCCGCTCCTTGTCCCAGCCGAGCAGCCCGGGCACGAGCGCGATGTTCTGCTTGACCGTCATGTGCGGGAAGAGCGAGCCGCCCTGGATGACGTAGCCGACGTGGCGCCGCAGCTCGTCGGCGTTCTTCTGCCGGATGTCCTCGCCGTCGATGGTGATGGTGCCCGACGTCGGCTCGTGCAGCCGGTTGATCATCTTGAGCGAGGTGGTCTTGCCGCAGCCGGAGGGGCCGACGAACATGACGATCTCGCCGGCGGGGATCGTCAGGGAGAGGTGGTCGACGGCGGGACCGGAGGTGCCGGCATACGTCTTGACGATGTCGTCGAAGACGATCTCGACCCCGCTGACGGCGTCGTCGCGCCCGGTGGACCTGGAGCTGGTGGACTGGGTCATGAGACGCGGATCCCCTTCGAGGTGGTCACCCACCCGAGCGCCAGCAGGAGCGCGTCGAGCAGGAGGGCGAGGACGATGATGGCGATGGTGGCGACGAGGGCGTAGTTGACGGCGTTGACGCCGCCGATCTGGGTGAGGCCGGTGAAGATGTAGCTGCCGAGCCCGGGGCCCAGGGCGTACGCCGCGATCGCGGCGACCCCCATGGACATCTGGGTGGAGACCCGGAGCCCGGCGAGGATGACCGGCCAGGCGAGCGGCAGCCGGACCCGGCGGAAGGTCGTCCAGGGGCTCATGCCCATGCCGCGCGCGGACTCCACGAGGTTGCGGTCGACCCCCTTGAGCCCGACCACCGCGTTGCGCAGGATCGGCAGGCTGGCGTAGAAGGTGACCACCACGACCGCGGGGATGGTGCCGATGCCGACGATGGGCAGCATGATGCCGAGGAGGGCGAGCGAGGGGATCGTCAGCCCCACGCTGCTGACGAAGTTGGCCACCGGCTCGAGCCGTCGGTAGCTGGTGACCAGCAGCGCGATCGCGATGGCGATGACCGTCGCCAGGGCGACGGACTGCACCACCAGGCTCACGTGCTGGTAGGACCGGTAGGCGATGTCCAGCCAGCGGTCGGTGACGAACTGCCACACAGCACACACCTCCCCGTCGGGATCTCGGCTCTGAGTCGGCGACCATGACGCCGCGTCAACCCCATATATGCGGGTCCGGGCCGACATTGCAAGCGGAAGCGGTAGGTCGCACGCCGTCCGGGCGAAGGTCCGGAGGGCCCCACTCCCTCGGATAGACTTGGGGGACACGTCATACAGGTTCCGGGAGGTCAGCATGGTCCTGACCTTCATCGGAATGCACCTGCTCGCCGCGGTCCTCGCCGGACCGCTGGTGCGGACGCTGGGGAGGTGGGGTTTCGCCGTCCTGGCGCTGGTCCCGGCGGCGACCGCGGCGTGGATGCTGACGGCGCTGTCCGGCCCCGTGCGGGTCGAGCGGACGGGGTGGGTCGCCGAGCTCGGCCTGGAGCTGTCCTTCCGGCTGGACCCGCTCGCGGTGGTCATGAGCCTCGTCGTCGCCGCCGTCGGGGCGCTGGTCCTGCTCTACTGCTGCGCCTACATCGACCCCCGCTCCACCGACGGGGACCCCCGGCTGCTGGGCGCGGCGCTCGTCGGCTTCGCCGGCGCGATGCTCGGCCTGGTCACGACGGACGACCTGCTCCTGCTCTACGTCTTCTGGGAGATCACGACGGTCCTGTCCTACCTGCTCGTCGGCTACCTGACGACGAGCGCGGTCAGCACCAGGGCGGCGCGCCAGGCGCTCATCGTCACGGCTGCCGGCGGCCTGACGATGCTCGTGGGGCTGGTCCTGCTGGGTGAGAGCGCCGGGACCTACCGCATCAGCGAGCTCCTCGCCGGGCCCCGGCCCGCCACCGCCGCCGTCGCCTGGGGCGTCGGGCTCCTCCTCGTGGGCGCGGTGACCAAGTCGGCGCTGGTGCCTTTCCACTTCTGGCTGCCGGGCGCCATGGCGGCGCCGACCCCGGTCAGCGCCTACCTCCACGCCGCGGCGATGGTCAAGGCGGGGGTCTACCTCGTCGCGCGCTTCGCGCCGGGGTATGCCGACCTGCCGGTCTGGCAGGTCACGGTGCTCCTCCTCGGGTCGGCGACGATGCTGCTGGGCGGGTTCCGGGCGACTCGGCAGACCGACCTCAAGCTGCTGCTGGCCTACGGGACGGTGAGCCAGCTGGGCATGCTCGTGCTGCTGGTGGGCTACGGCAACGAGGCGGCCGCGCTCGCCGGCCTCACGCTGGTCGTGTCGCACGCGCTCTTCAAGTCCTCGCTCTTCCTCGCCACCGGGGCGATCGACCACGCGACCGGCACCCGGGACATCCGGGTGCTGCACGGGGTCGCGCGTGCCGCGCCCTGGCTGACCGTGGCCGGGGTGCTGGCGGCCCTGTCGATGGCCGGGCTGCCCGCCCTCATCGGCTTCGTCGGCAAGGAGGCGGCCCTCGGTGCCCTGCTGGAGCCGCCGAACGGGTGGGTGTCGCTGCAGGGGGTCGCCGCCGTGTCCTTCGTCGCCGGGTCGGTCCTCACCGTGGCCTACTCCGCCCGCTTCGTCGTGGGGGCCTTCGGGCCCGGCACGGGCTCCGGCTCCGAGGACGCCGGGCACGGCTGGCACGCCCCCGGGCCGCTCCTCGTCGGGATCCCGCTCGTGCTGGCGCTCGGCGGCCTGGTGATGGGGGTGACCTCGCTCTCGCTCGAGGAGGTGCTGGCCGGGCATACCTCCACCGTGACGCTGCTCCCCGGGCCCGAGGTGCACCTCGGCCTGTGGCACGGACTCTCCCTGCCGCTGCTGGTCTCGGTCTGCGTGTGGGGCCTCGGCGCGCTCTGGTGGTGGCGGACCCGCGACCCGGCCGGCCCGGTCTCCCCGCTCGTCCGCGTGGACGCCGGCCGCGCCTACGACGCGCTGATGCGCGGCGTGGACCGGACCGCGCTGGAGAGCACCGGCTTCCTGTCGCGGGGCTCGCTGCCGGCGCTGCTGGGGACGATCCTCCTGGTCGTGCTCGTGCTGCCCGGGTTGCAGCTCGTGCTCGGCGGGACGACCTGGCCCTCGTCCGCGCAGCTGCGGGTGGCCGACGGCGCGGCCCAGGTGTCGGTCGCCCTCATCGTCGTCGCGGCCGCGATCCTCGCGACCCGGGCCCGGCGCCGGCTGCGGGCCGTCTTCCTCGTCGGGGTCACCGGCTACGGCTGCGCCATGCTCTTCCTGCTGCACGGGGCGCCGGACCTGGCCCTCACCCAGCTCCTCGTCGAGACGGTCTCGCTCGTGGTCCTCGTGCTCGTCCTGCGGCGGCTGTCCGGACGCTTCCCGGACGACCCGAGCGTGCTCACCCGGCGGCTGCGGGCCGCCCTGGGTGCCGGGGTCGGGCTGGTGGTCGGCCTGCTCGCCGTCGTCGCCACCTCCTCCCGCATCCACGAGCCGGCGGGAGCCGGCCTGCCCGAGCGCTCGGTCGACTACGGCGCCGGTAAGAACATCGTCAACGTCATCCTCGTGGACATCCGCGCGTGGGACACCATGGGCGAGCTCTCCGTGGTCCTGGCCTGCGCCACCGGCGTGGCGAGCCTGGTGTGGCTGCGCGAGGAGGCGCTCGAGGGCGTCCGCAAGGGCCTGCAGTCCGCCCGCGGGGCCCGGGCCGGGTGGCGCAGCCCGCCGACCCCGACGGACACGGGGTCGCTGCCCACCAGCCAGTGGATCGCCATGGGCGACCGGCTCGACCCGCAGCGGCGCTCGGTGATCCTGGAGATCGTCACCCGGCTGGTCTTCCACACCATCCTGCTCTGGTCGGTCTACCTGCTGCTGGCCGGGCACAACCAGCCCGGCGGGGGCTTCGCGGCCGGGATCGTGGCCGGGCTGGCGCTGTGCCTGCGGTTCCTGGCGGGCCGGGGCTACGAGCTGCGCGCCGCGCTGCCGGTGATGCCCGCGGCGGTGCTCGGCACCGGGTTGTTCATCGCCGCCGGGTCGGCCGTGATCCCGATGCTCCTGGGTTCGCCGGCGCTGCGCACCTGGGACGCCTACCTCACGATCCCGCTGGTCGGGGAGGTGCACCTGGTCACCTCGCTGCTCTTCGACCTCGGGGTCTACCTCGTGGTGATCGGGCTCATGCTCGACGTGCTGCGCAGCCTGGGCTCCGGGCTGGATGCGCAGATCGCGACCGAGCGCGAGACGGCGGGGAGGGGGACCCGATGAGCGTCAACCTCACCCTCGTCCTCGTGGCCAGCGTGCTCGTGGGCGCAGGGGCATACCTCTTCCTGTCACGCTCGCTCATCCGCGCGCTCATGGGCTTCCTGCTCATGGGCAACGGCGTCAACCTGTTCTTCGTCATCGGCTCGGGACCGCCCGGGTCGCCGCCGATCGTGGGCGCCGAGGACGGCGGGCCGATGGCCGACCCGATCCCGCAGGCCCTCGTGCTCACGGCGATCGTCATCACCCTGGCGATGACCGCCTTCGTGCTCGCGCTGGCGCACCGCAGCTGGCAGGTGGCCCGGGACGACCTCGTCCCCGACGACACCGAGTCGGCCCGCATCCACGCGCGCTCCGAGGCCGAGGACGGCGACGAAGAGGCATACGACGAGACCGACGACACGACCGGGGAGGAGGCGCGGTGAGCCCGGACTACACCCCGCTGGTGCCGCTCATGGTGGTGCTGCCGCTCATCGGCGCCGGCCTGACCCTGGCCGCGGCGCGCCGGACCGCGGTGCAGCGCGCCGTGAGCCTCACCGTCCTCGTCGGGATGACGGGGATGGCGGCGGTGCTGCTGTGGGCGGCCGACACCCAGGGCCCGCAGGTGGTCTTCGTCGGGGGCTGGACCGCGACCGAGGGCATCGTGCTCGTCGTGGACCGCCTGGCCGCCCTCATGATCATCGTGTCCAGCGTGGTCATGCTCGCGGTGCTGTCCTACTCGATCGGGCAGGGGGCGAGCAGCTTCGACGAGGAGAGCGACGGGCAGTCCCCGCTGCCGGTCTTCCACCCCGCCCTGCTCGTGCTCGCGGCGGGGGTCACGACGACCTTCATCTCCGGCGACCTGTTCCACCTCTACGTCGGCTTCGAGATGCTGCTGTCGGCGAGCTTCGTGCTCCTCACGCTCGGGGGCACGGTGGAGCGGGTCCGCGCCGGCACGACCTACGTCCTCGTGTCGCTGCTCAGCTCGCTGATCTTCCTGGCCGCGATCGGCCTGGTGTATGCCGCGACCGGCACGATCAACCTGGCGCTGCTCAGCGAGCGGTTGGGCGAGATCTCGCTCGGGACGGTGGCGCTGCTCAACCTCATGCTGCTCATCGGCTTCGCGGTCAAGGCCGCCGTCTTCCCGATGTCCGGGTGGCTGCCCGAGTCCTACCCGACCGCGCCCGCACCGGTGACCGCCGTCTTCGCCGGGCTGCTGACCAAGGTCGGCGTCTACGCGATGATCCGCACCCAGACGCTGCTCTTCCCGCAGGCACGCTTCGACGACCTGCTGCTCGTGGCCGCCCTGCTGACGATGATCGTGGGGATCCTGGGTGCCATCGCGCAGGACGACATCAAACGGATGCTCAGCTTCACCCTCGTCAGCCACATCGGCTTCCTCATCTTCGGCATCGCGCTCGGGAGCACGCACGGGCTGGCCTCGGCGATCTTCTACGTCATCCACCACATCACCGTGCAGACCACGCTCTTCCTCGTCCTGGGCCTGGTCGAGCGGGTCGGCGGGTCCTCGGACACGACCAAGCTCGGCGACCTGGCGCGGATCTCCCCGGTCGTGGGGGTGCTCTTCTTCATCCCCGCGATGAACCTCGCCGGCATCCCTCCCTTCAGCGGCTTCCTCGGCAAGGTGGGGCTGGTGCAGGCGGGGGTCGAGCAGGGGTCGTGGCTGGCGCTGGTGCTCGTCGCCGGGTCGGTGCTGACCTCGCTGCTCACGCTGTATGCCGTCGCGCGGGTCTGGGGGCGCGCCTTCTGGTCCGAGAACGTCGCCGGCGTCACCGGTCGCGGGCCGCTGCGGGGCGGGCACCACATGGCCCTGGGTGCCGGGGTGCTGGTGCCGACGGCCGCTCTGGTGGTGGTCGGGCTGGCGCTGACCGTGCTCGCCGGTCCGCTCTTCGACGTCGCGACGCGGGCGGCGGCCGACCTCACGCTGCGCGACCCCTACCTGGTGGCCGTGCTCGGGGACGGGGGCCGGCCGTGAGCGGGGAGGGAGCGGGTGCGCGCGCCCGGCAGGGTCGGGCCTGGAGCAGGCTGCCCCGGGTCTCGCCGGCGGCCGTGGCGTGGCTGACGGCGGTCTGGGTGCTGCTCTGGGGCAGCCTCAACGTCCTCAACGTGCTCGGCGGGGTGCTGGTGGCGCTCGTCGTGCTCATCCTCTTCCCGCTGCCCCGGGTGGACCTGCGGCTGCGGCTGCGCCCGGTGGCCTTCGTGGTGCTCGTCGTGCGCTTCCTCGTGGACCTCGTGCGGGCCTCGGTCGAGGTCGCCTGGCTGGCGGTGCGGCCCGGGCCGGTGACCCGGGGCGTGGTCATGGACCTGGGGCTCGCCGGCGACGACGCCTTCCTGCAGACGCTCACCGCCGAGATGGTCTCGCTCGTCCCCGGCTCGGTGGTCATCGACCTCGAGCCCAGCACCCGGCTGCTGACCCTGCACGCCCTCGGCGTCCGGAGCCGGGCCCAGGCGGAGCGGGTGCGGCACAAGGTGCGGGCGCAGGAGGCGCGGGTGCTGCGGGCGCTGCACCCCGACCCGGAGGCGCTGCTGGACCCGCGGCGGCGACGGCATACCTCGGACGCGGAGGAGACCCGATGAACCTGGACCTGCTCGAGGTGGTCCTGACGTGGCTCGTCGGGGGGCTGCTCGCGGCCTCCGCGGCCCTGACCCTGGTGCGCATCACCATCGGGCCGAGCGTGCTCGACCGGGTGATCGCCACCGATGTGCTCGTCTCGATCGTCGTCTGCGCGCTCGGGGCGTATGCCGCGCTGACCGACGCCTGGACGACCCTGCCGCTGCTCATCTCGCTGTCGCTGGTCGGCTTCCTCGGGTCGGTCGCCGTGGCGCGCTTCGTGGCCCGCGACCGGGATGCCCCGGCGCCGGACCCGGTGCCCGACCGGCTGGAGGAGGGCCCGTGACCTGGACCGACGTGCTCGACGTCCTCGGGCTGGTCTTCCTGCTGCTCGGCGCGCTGCTGTGCCTGGCCGCGGCGATCGGGCTGCTGCGCTTCCCCGACCTGCTGACCCGGATGCACGCCGGGACCAAGCCGCAGATCCTCGGGCTGCTCCTGGTGCTCGTGGGCGTCGGCCTGCGCAGCCGCTCCGGCCTCGACGTCGGGATGCTGCTGCTCATCGGCGTCTTCCAGCTGCTGACCATCCCGGCCGGCTCGCACATGGTGGGCCGGGCCGGCTTCCGCACCGGCCAGGTCGCCCCCACCGACATCCACCCCGGCCGCCGCGACGAGCCCGCCTGACTGGCGGGCCGGTGGGCATACCTGCGCGCCGGGAGCTTCCTTGCCCTCGCCCCGAATTCGACCTCTCGAAACGTCGCCATGGCGACGTTTCCAGAGGTCGAAATCCGGCTGGCTCGGATGCTGCCCGATTTCGACTGTGCTTTTCACTGCCATGGCGACGTTTCGAGAGGTCGAATTCCGGTGGAGGCTGCGGAGAGCAGAAGAGCAGAAGAGCAGAAGAACAGAAGAGCAGTAGACAAGGGGTCAGGCGTGAAGGGACTCAGGCAGCGGGGGGCCGGGGGGCTCGGCCGGCGCGGCGGGCGCCCTCGTCCAGAGCCTGGCGGATCTGCCGGAAGAACGGCTCCGGCTGGGTGCGCAGCCCCAGCACCGGGATCTGCAGGCTGATAAGGTCACGGTCCCGCAAGCCGAGGTCGTTGACCCGCAGCGCGTCGTCGATGACCGCCGTCCCCTGGTAGTGCTGCGTGCCGTGGATCTCGACGTGCACCCCGAACTCCCCCCAGAAGACGTCGAGGTAGACCTGCCCCTTCGGCCCGGTGCGCAGGACCTGGCGGGTCGGCTCGGGTATGCCGCGCTCGCGGCAGGCCGTCGCGAAGTCGAGCTCGTTGAGGGAGTGCGCGCCGTCGCAGACGTCGCGGATGACCTCGTCCAGGACTTGACGGCGGGCCGAGTAGCCGACCGACTCCCAGCGCTCGAGGAGCGCCTCGACGCCGACCAGCCGCTGCTGCACGGTCATCGCCACGAGGGTTGCGGCAGCACGGTCGCTGGTGGCCCACTGGGCTGCCCGGACGACCGCGACCTCGGGCCGGGTACGGCGCAGGCCCTGCCGAACGGAGGGCCCGATGTCCCGCAGCCGGTGGTGTCGGACACCCTCCAGGTCCCGCACGATCCCGCCGTTGCGCACGCTGACGTGGAGCTGCGGCTCGGTCCAGCCGGTGAGTCCTGCCGCCTCCAGCGACGTCGCCCCGTCCAGCACGGCGCTGGCACCCGACTCCCACAGGGCGCACCACCACGGGGCCTTCGGGCCCAGGTCGTCGACCTGCACGGTATGCACGCCGAGCTTGCGCCAGGCCCCGCGCTCGATCTCCACGAGGATCTGTCCGCGGCTCAGGCCGGACCGCCGCAGCATCCTCAACGTCACGACGCCGTCGTGGGGGACTGCCAGCGCCCGGGCGAGTCGGTGACGGCGGTGGTGCTCCAGCTGGGCGAGGGCGGCACGTTCGGTGCGGGTCGGCATACCGCCAGTCTTGCCGAGCCGGCCCGGCGGCCGCGGCGGTTGTCCACAGGCGCCTCCCCGCCCGAATTCGACCTCTCGAATGTTCGCTATGGCGAACAAAGCAGAGGTCGAAATCGTGCAGCAGGCCCCCACAGAGACACCCCGAGCACCCTCACGAACACACCCACCCACGGACGGGCCCGCGGACAGGGGTCAGCGCTCGGCGCCGACGACCATCCACGCGTCTCCCCGCGCGCGGAGCCACATCAAGACCGAGCGGACAGTCATGAAGCCGGTGAAGGCGATCCACAGCCAGACGAGACCGGCCGTGCCCTCGGCCCCGCTGAGCCGCACGGCGAGCACCATCGGCAGGTAGGCCACCGTCGCCGCGACCTGCGCCCACGCCAGCCAACGGGTGTCGCCGGCACCGATGAGCACCCCGTCGAGGATGAAGGCGATGCCCGCGATCGGCTGGCCCACGGCGACCACGAGCAGCGCCGCAGCCAGCGCGGAGCGGACGTCGGGGTCCTGGCTGAAGCCGAGCGGGATGACACGGTGCAGCGCCACGATGAGCACCGCGAGGATCACGCCGAACCACACCGACCAGCGCACCATGACCGCGGTCGCGGCCCGCGTTCCCTCGACGTCGCTTGCGCCCAGGGTCTTGCCGGTGAGCGCCTGCGCGGCGATGGCGAGGGCGTCCAGCGCGAAGGCGAGCGTGGACCACACCGTCAGCGCGACCTGGTGCGCCGCGAGCTGCTCGTCGCCGAGGCCCGCCGCCGACCAGGTGGTGAGCAGTAGGGCCGCCCGCAGGGCGATGGTCCGCACGAGCAGGGGTATGCCCCCGCGCGCCGCCCGCAGCACCCCCGCCCCGTGGAAGGTCAGGGACGACCCCAGCCGCCGCGCGCCCCGGACGACGACGAGGACGAGGCCCAGCGCCATACCGGTCTGGGCGATGACCGTGCCGATCGCGGCGCCGGCGATGCCCCACCCGACCCCGTGCACGAGCAGCAGGGACAGCGCGGCGTTGCCCGTGAACCCGACCACCGAGGCGACCAGGGGCGTGCGCGTGTCCTGCAGCCCGCGCAGCACGCCGGTGGCGGCGAGCACGACGAGCATCGACGGTATGCCCAGGGCCGACCACCGCAGATAGGTCACCGCCTCGGCGACCACCGCGTCGCTTGCCCCGAAGAGCTGCACGAGCGGCTGGGCGAGCACGGCGGTGACGATCGCCCCCACCGCGCCGAGCATCAGCGCGAGCCAGACCCCGTCGATGCCGGCGCTGACCGCGCCGCGCTCGTCCCCCGCGCCGAGCCGGCGCGCGACGACCGCGGTGGTGCCGTAGGCGAGGAAGATGAAGATGTTGACGGCGGTCAGCAGGACGGCGCTCGCGACTCCGAGTCCGGCCAGCGCGGAGGTGCCCAGATGACCCACGATCGCGGAGTCGGCGAGCAGGAAGAGCGGCTCGGCCACGAGCGCCAGGAAGGCGGGCACGGCGAGCCGCAGGATCTCCCGGGAGCGGCTCGCCCCGGCCGTCTCCCGCGTGTCTCGCTGCGCCACGCCGGAGAGTCTGCCACGCACCACCGACTGTCTTGTGTCCACAGTCCGCGATCACTGTTTGCGCAGGTCAGAGGCCTGGTGTGACGAAAGTTCCGGGAGTTTCCACAGTGTTGTCCACATGCGTTCCGGGGACGTTGCGTCGGTTGTCCCCACGGCCTCCACACCCTGTCCCCAGGTCGTCCACATGACGATGGTGCGCGCCGGTGTTCCGGGCCGTACGGTGAGCCGTTGCGGGTCTGTCAGCGGTGGGTGCTGGACTTCTCGCACGAGCCGACGACGGAGCCAGGAGGCGGTATGACGCTGAGCGAGATGGACGTCTACGGACCGCCGGACCAGGGGGCGCCGAGCGGTCCCGAGGACCGCCTGCCGCCGCAGGACGTGGCGGCCGAGCGCAGCGCGCTGGGCTCGATGATGCTGTCCAAGGACGCCATCGCCGAGTGCTCGGAGATGGTCAAGGCGCACGACTTCTACCGGCCGGCGCACGAGAGCATCTTCGAGGCCTGCGTCGACCTCTACTCCCGGGGCGAGCCGGTCGACGCGATCACCGTCGGCGACGAGCTGACCAAGCGTGGCGACCTGCAGCGTGTGGGGGGCACGGCATACCTGCACCAGCTCATCGCCGAGGTGCCGACCGCCGCCAACGCCGCGTTCTACGCCGAGATCGTCGCCGAGCGCGCGGTGCTGCGGCGGCTGGTGGACGCCGGCACCCGGATCGTGCAGATCGGCTACCAGGGCGGCGACGTCGAGGACATCGTCAACGCCGCCCAGGCCGAGGTGTATGCCGTCGCCGACAAGCGTGGGGGCGAGGACTACCAGGCGCTCGGCATGCTCATCGAGCCCACGATGGACGAGATCGAGCACGCCGCCGGGTCCTCGGGGGAGATGACGGGGGTGCCGACCGGCTTCACCGAGCTGGACGAGCTGACCAACGGTCTGCACCCGGGGCAGATGGTGATCGTGGCCGCGAGGCCTGCTGTGGGCAAGTCGACCCTGGCCCTCGACGTGGCCCGTTCGGCGGCGATCAAGCACCAGATGTCCACGGTCGTCTTCTCTCTCGAGATGAGCCGTACCGAGATCACCATGCGACTGCTCTCGGCCGAGTCGGAGATCCCGCTGCAGAACATGCGCAAGGGCAACATGCGCGACCGCGACTGGACCCGGCTGGCCGAGACCCAGGGCCGGATCACCGACGCCCCGCTCTTCATCGACGACAGCCCCAACATGTCGCTCATGGAGATCCGCGCCAAGTGCCGGCGGCTCAAGCAGCGCAACAACCTCAAGCTCGTGATCATCGACTACCTGCAGCTCATGAGCTCGGGCAAGCGGGTCGAGTCGCGCCAGCAGGAGGTCGCGGAGTTCTCCCGAGCCCTCAAGCTGCTCGCCAAGGAGCTCGAGGTGCCGGTCATCGCCCTGTCGCAGCTCAACCGTGGTCCCGAGCAGCGGACGGACAAGAAGCCGCAGATGAGCGACCTGCGTGAGTCGGGTTGCCTCACCGCCGACACGCGCGTGCTGCGCGCCGACACGGGGGCCGAGGTCACGCTCGGTGAGCTGCACGCGGACGGGGCCACCGACGTGCCGGTGTGGTCCCTCGACGAGTCCCTGCGGTATGTCCGGAGGCACCTCACCCACGTCTTCGCCACCGGGACGCGGCCGGTCTTCCGACTCACCCTCACCTCGGGCAAGACCCTGACAGCGACGGAGAACCATCCCTTCCTGGCCTACGACGGCTGGAAGGCCCTCGGCGACCTGCACGCCGGCGACCGCATCGCCGTGCCGCGCCACGTCCCTGCGCCGGAGCGGCATGAGCCCTGGGTCGACGACAACCACGTCGTGCTGCTCGCCCACATGCTGGGCGACGGATCGATGATCAAGCGGCAACCATTGCGGTATGCCTCCATCGACGAGGAGAACCTTCGCGCGGTCACCGTGGCGGCCCTCTCGTTCGGCGTGGTCGCCGTCCGCGACGACTATGCCGCCGCGAGGTGCACGACGTTGCGACTGCGGGCACCGTTCCGTCTGGCCCGGGGCCGGAGGAACCCCATCGCAGAGTGGCTGGACGAGCTGGGTGTCTTCGGGCTGCGCAGCCACGAGAAGTACGTGCCCGATGAGGTGTTCTCGCTCTCCAAGCGACAGATCTCCCTGTTCTTGCACCACCTCTGGTCGACGGACGGTTCCGTGACCGTCAACAAGCATCAGACAGGCGGGCGGATCTATTACGCCTCCACCTCTCGTCGCCTGATCGACGGCGTCAGCCGTCTCCTTCTGAGGTTCGGTATCTCTGGGCGGGTGGGGACCGTCCACAAGCAGGGCTATCGACCGGGCTACACCCTCGACATCTCCGGGTCAGACTCACAGCGACGCTTCCTCCAGGAGATCGGTGTCTTCGGTGGGCGCTCTGCCTCGGCAGCACAGCTCCTGGAGATCATCCGTGACCGACAGGCGAACACCAACGTCGACACCGTGCCCCGCGAGGTGTGGGGTGACGTGCGACGGGTCATGAGCGAGCAGGGCCTGACGACGCGCGAGTTCCAGGCCGCGATGGGGACGCGCTACTGCGGGTCCACGCTGTACAGGAGCGCGCCCTCGCGCGAGCGACTGGGCCGGATCGCGACCGTGCTGGGGAGTGCCGATCTGGAGCTCCATGCCGTGAACGACGTCTTCTGGGACGAGGTGCGGTCGGTGGAGCTCGTGGGCGTGGAGGAGGTCTACGACGCCACCGTGCTCGGTGGCCACAACTTCGTCGCTAATGGGATCGCGGTCCACAACTCGATCGAGCAGGATGCCGACGTCGTGATCCTGCTGCACCGCGAGTCGCTGTACGAGCGCGAGTCGCCTCGCGAGGGCGAGGCGGACGTCATCGTGGCCAAGCACAGGAACGGCCCGACCGACACGGTCGTCGTGGCTTTCCAGGGGCACTACAGCCGGTTCACCAACATGGCCAGCAACTTCTGACCAGCCGATCGAGTGTCGAGATGCAGCCAATCTTGCGCAGCGACCGTCCCTATGTAACATTCCCCACGGTTTGTCGAGATGCAGCCAATCTTGCACAGCGACCCTCCCTATGTAACATTCCCATTGCTTATCGATCTGACCCGAACTGATAACTTTCAGTTATAGGTGTTCGCCCTGCCAGCCGCGTCGCAGTAAGGCGCCGTGTCGAGAGGACCGGCCCGGTGAAGGCCGGACCCTTCTCACTCGAGCAGACGATGCCAACCCCCAACTGCTGGGTGGGGATGTGCAAGTGCCGGTGCGAGGCCCGGCTGGGCAAGAATGTGGGCGTGAGGGACCCCGGGCACTTCGAGTCGGTCGCTGCGTCGTACCGGGCGGCCCGGCCTACCTATCCCAGCGTGCTCTACGAGATTCTGGACGAGCAGGGCGCGATTGGACCAGGTCGTCGGGTCCTCGAGATCGGCGCCGGCACTGGTGAGGCCACCGGTGAGCTCGTCCGTCGCGGAAGCATGGTGGTCGCGGTCGAACCTGGGCTTGAGCTGGCCACCCGCCTGCGGCAGGCGTGCCCCGAAGTGAGCGTGCTGGTCTCCCGGGTCGAGGACGTGGACCTGGTCGGGCACCGGTTCGACTCGGTTGTGGCGGCTACGTCCATGCATTGGGTCGACCTGCCTACGGTGCTGCCCAGGCTCGGCCAGGCGTTGGAGCCAGGTGGGCTTCTTGCGGTGTGGCGGACGGTGTTCGGAGACCCGCGGATGTCGACGCCCTTTCGACGGGCCGTGGCTGAGATCGTCGCTCGTCGGGGCGAGACCATCCCACGGGCCGACCCGCTGGACCCGCGACCAACGGTGGCGGAACTAGAGGCGGGGAGGATGTTCCGACTGGTAGACACCTGGCAATGGCCGTGGCAGATCGACCTGGACGCGATCCAGATCCGTGCCCTTTTCACAACCTTCAGCGACTGGAAGGACCCGGCAGAACTCGACGCAGTCCAAGCCGCTGCCGTGGCTCAATCGGGGCCGGTGACCGAGCACTACGTCACGATCCTGCACCTGCTTCGCAGCACGACTGAAGAGACACTGCCTTCGTGAGCAACGGCGGCGTCCAGTGTGCCTTCGCAGCCGCCGCACCGAGATCGGGCTGCGGGGCGGCACCTGCACTACTTACGTGGCTGACAGGTGCACCCGAACTGGATATCGCCCAGGCGCTCCGCGCTGATCTTCCCGCAGCGACGGCACTCCGTTCGGTGCGGGTCGTCCGGCAACGAGGGTTTGGTGAGCGGCCCGAGGTAGATGTAGCCGTTCTCCTCGGCGACCTCCTGCGCTCTCTCGTACGGGACTACCTCGACATTCGCGTATGGGCCCTGCAGGGCTCTCGCTGACTGTGCCCACTCCCGCCAGTAACAGGCACGGCATGTCGCCTCGTTCCACTCGTTCTTGTCGATGACGTAGACGAACCTGTAATGGGCGACGTTGCCGCACCGCAGGCAGCGAGTCAGCAGCCAGTCATCGGGCCGAGTGAAGCTTTCCAACGCTTCCAAGCCCCCTTGCTTCAGGATCGACGCGACGTGCGTATCGCAGTACGTCGGCTTGCTGCGCGTCTTGAAGGCAGCGGTCTGTGAGCAGCCATCTACTGAGCAGGCCTGATCGGTGAGTACTCGCTCACGCCGAAGGGGCCGGGGTGGCTTGGGAGGCGTGGGTACTGGTCGATCAGCCAGGGGGACCGAGCGAAGGCTGCCCAGCCTGGGTGGGGTGTGGGCTGCTGGCTTCGACGCGGTGGCGGACAGTAGGGCGGCAAGATCGGCATCAGCATCCAGCGGTAGGCCGTCGAGGCATCGCACGAAGTCGTCCTCGGTCATGACTTCGATGACCTGGCCCTTGTCCTGCAGCTCGAAGGCCTTACGGGCCTTTGCCGGTGACGTTGCTGCCCGGCCGCAGAACGGCAGGGTTAATGTCCCCAACCACAAGGACGTTCGTCCGCTTGGTCGTGTTCTGATCCGGGGTAGCACCCACACGGGCGCACTCCTGCCGGGCGACGTCCCGCGTCATGGACATCAGGGTTCCAGTGAAAACAACGACCCGTCCGTACAGGTACCCGCTCGGGTCCGCGTCGGTGTTGACCTCGATGGGAGTGAAGTTCCGGCCGCCTGAGCCGATCGCGACGCTGCCGGTGTAGATGCCCCTGCTCATGCGCCCGATCGACATGCGTTGGCTCGCCGCAAGGTCCGCTAGGACGCCCACCCCGGACCGGCCAGCCAGCGCGTTCACAACGGCTACGACACCATGGGCGTCGGCGAGCGGATCGTGATGGTGTCCCATCTGTGCACCCAGCGACTCCACGACATATGGCAGCCGGTAGGACGGCAGGCTGAGGGCTCGTCGAGCCATCACCATCGTGCACAGGAACCGCATCTCGGGCCATTCGATGTTGTCCACCGCGCAGGCGTAGCGGATGACGCCGATGTCGAAGCCGGCGTTGTGGGCGACAACGACGTCGTCATCGATGTAGTCCAAGATCGCAGGTAGCACGTGACGCCACCGGGGTGCATCCTCGACCATCGCGGAGTCGATGCCGTGGAGCATCGTGTTGAAACCGTCGAAGTAGTCGACCGGTTCGGGCGGTCGGATTAGCCAGCGGCGTTCGTCGACAGGCTTGCCGTCACGTACACGCACGAGCCCGACCGCACACGGTGACCCCCTGTACGAGTTCGCGGTCTCGAAGTCGATGGCTGTGAAGTTGAGCATGAACCCTCATCCCATGCCCTGGACGTAGAGGCGACCGGAGAAGACCTCTGGGAAGTCCGGCACCGTGGCCGCGTTCATGGTCTCAGGCATGATCCACGGGGTCGTGCCGGTCGCTGGCTGCACGGTGCGACGGCGACGCTCTTCGTCGGT
Source organism: Serinicoccus hydrothermalis (assembly GCF_001685415.1). NCBI lineage: Bacteria > Bacillati > Actinomycetota > Actinomycetes > Micrococcales > Ornithinimicrobiaceae > Serinicoccus > Serinicoccus hydrothermalis. The sequence goes on from NZ_CP014989.1 coordinate 2,136,475, forward strand.
TGAAAGCCACGTGGTCCAGGACCGTCCGAAGTAGTTGGCCGTGGCGAGTGCCCTCAAACTGGGCGTATCTTCCGCTGGTACGAAGTCTTCAGGTGCAGGCCGTGGTGGGAACGTTGGCTCGACCAGGGTTCTGGAGCGTGTCGCACGTTTGTAGTCGGTAAGCGCGTCGAGAATCCGGGACTGCTGTGCTTCGACCTCATCGAGCAGCGCCGCGACGTCGGCCACATCCAGCGCTTCTCCTTCGATGGGTAAACCGTCGAGGCTCGTGCCTTCGGTCTTCAGCACCACACAACGGTGGACGAGGGAGAGCAACTTCGTCATGGCGTCCGGATCGTTGATCGCCTCAATTACCACGGCGTTCACGTTGGTGGCTCGATCGCCATCCCTGCTCGTGTTCCAGACTGCGATCTGCTCAGCATCTGGCTGGCGGTCAACAATGGCAATCCCCCGCATGGCTCTCCTTCGAGTCTCAACTGGGCTTGTCGCCGAGGTTAACAAGCGACTCCGACAGACCTGCTCGGGAGACCCCGAGCTTCGGCGGACCAGGCATGGTCAAGACTCCCGGGGGTTGACCGGATAGCGCTCCAGAGCCCACCGGCGCTGACTCGCTGCCCGCTCCAGAGCGACGCGATCCTTGCCCGACAAGTCGTCGCGGCGCAGCCAGACATCGAGTGTCTCGATCTCCCAGGAAAGACGGGCTCGCACTCTGTCGAACATCTGACGGCACCTGCGCGAACAGAACCTGGTCGGTCTTCCGGCGGCGTATCCGGATGGCCAGGCGCACATCTGGTCGCACACGGGATTGAGGCAGCGGTGCTCGGTCTCGGGCTGCACGGTCTGGTCCAGCGCACGGACCACGTCGGCCGGCGATGGCTCCGGGACGGACTGCAGGTAGGTCTGCAAGGTTCGCTTCAACGCGCCACCTCGGCGCTCAGGATGCTGGTCAGGCATCGTGGTTGGTAGGTGCACCATGGTACCTCCTTTAGTCGTTAATCACGACTATATCCGCGCTTCTGTCAGCATTTACGACTAGTCGCCCTGACCTGTGAAGATGCTAAGAAGTGGACGCGTCGCAGCAAGCAGACTCTCGGAGTCGAGGGGTTCACCGATTCGCGACAAGCCTTCGGCTGTGGCGCACGGACACGCATGCCTAGTCGGAAATGTTTGCAGAATGGGTGTCCCTGCGGTAACTTGCCCCTAGGTCCTCGCCTCGCTCCAGACGGAGTGAGGGCGCACCGGTTGCACCCGGTACGCCCTCAGCGACAGACCCGAGAGACGCTGCGAAAGCGAGGATCCGTCATGGGTCAGTCTAGAGATGTCGCACGTGCGCGGCCAGCCCGTGTGGTCTCCTGGACGTTCCGGTTCGACGCCGGCACGCAGGTGTGGGACTGGACGAAGGGCCCACCTGACGTGCGCGGGTTGCGCTCGATCCGCACCCCCCGGTCGACCGAGAAGAGCCGCCACATCCCTGTGCAGGCGCACTCCGTCACGCTGGAGGGTCCGATCCACCTGGAATCCGGGCTGGAGCACGACCTGGTGCGCGAACTCGACCGCGACCCCGACGTGGAGTGGATGGTGTCACAACCTGTGCGGCTCGGGCTGAGGACCGCAAGCGGCCGCTCCAGAACGCACACGCCCGACCTCCTGGCACTGGGACGGGATGGTGGCGTGACCGTCTGGGACGTCCGTCCCGTCGACAAGCAGGACGAGAAGTTCCTGGAGAACAGGGACCTCACCGCCGCAGCCTGCGGCGAGGTCGGGTGGCACTACCGGGTCTACGGAGGCGGGTCGTCGGTGCGTCGCGACAACCTCCGCTGGCTGACGGCATACCGGCGGCAGATGCCGTGGTACCCGAATGCCAAGGAAGAGCTCCTCGGGATCTGCCGGGAACCGCGGGCGACCGTCGGGGCGGTCCTCGACGCGGACCACGGCGCAGGGCACCTGGTCAGCGCGATGTGGCACTACGCCTGGACCGGCGCCGTGGTCATAGACCTAAACCAACCGATAGACCGGTCGACACCCGTCCGTGAGCTCCAGGAGTCGCTGTGAGCGGAGCGTCTGTGCCCATCACCGTCGGGGCCAGGATCCTGACAGCGGACGGCTACGCGGTGGTCACGGACCTCGAACGCCACGGGGTCCGTCTGTGCTTCTCCACCGGCGAAGACCGGTCCGTGACCTACTCACAGCTCCAGGCGCGGGCGGTAGGTCAGGACGGGGCACAGGCACTCCACTCCTCCCTCTTCCCGTGGTGGACCCAGCTCGAGGAAGCAGTGCGCCTGGAAGCCCTTTTCAAGCAGGAGTGCGTCCTGGAAGCACGGACCGGGTTCCGGTACGGACTGCGCGAGCTCGCCCAGCCCGGTGAGCCCTTCCACCCGTTCGGTGACGACTTCGGTCTGAGCCTGGCGGCGCGGTATCGCGCGATGAGCAAGGTCATCACCTTCGAGCGCTCCGTCGACCGAGCGGTGATGCGACGGGTCTACGACGGGGAGCTGGCAGGCCACCGGATCGCAGCGCGCACGATGCAACGCTGGGACAGCCTCTGGGTCAGCGGCGGCCTGCGGGGGCTCGTCGACGGCCGCGCCATCAAGGGTAGGCAGGCCTTCGACATCATCGACGCCGACTTCCGACGGATCGCCCTGGAGAAGTTCGCGGAGTACGACGGGTCGAAGAGTCGGCCCAACCTGCAGGAGATCGAGCGTCAGGTGCGGGTGGCCCTCAAGAACGAAGGCGTCACCGATCCGTACCTTCCGGACCGGATCACCCAGGAGTTCCTCAGTCATCACTGGCGGGCCACCGGATCCTCGGTGCGCGCCCAGCGCTCCAAGTCCTTGCGCCGGGTGGCCGGTCACCAGAGCTATCCGGCCCAGCACCCCTCCGAGCTCGCCACCGACCTGACCATGGCCAACAACTTCGTACTCGACCCCCTTCGAGAGCGGGCCATCAACGTCGAGGTCGGGGTCATCCACTCGATCGCCACCCGTGTCATCCACGGCATACGAGTGTTCCCGCGAGGAGCGCGCGGCATCGACGTCGGGCTCCTGGTCTACGACGCAATGCGGCAGTTCGCCATGGTCGTCGACGGCACCACCATCGACGACTTCCGCTGGTGCGGCATACCCGAATCACTCGACCTCGACGGCAACCCTGTCCACATCGGGAGACGACCCACCGTCAAGCGTGACCTGACGATCCAGGGTGTTCACTACCTGCCCGGTGTGGCCCCCACCTCGCTGCGCAGCGACCATGGCAGCATCTTCGTCGGCGAGCACTTCCGAGCGCTGCTCGACCAGTTCGGCATCGAACTCCGACTGTCGCGTGGCAAGAAGCCGACGGACAACCCGCACTCCGAGCGGAAGATGGAGGACCTGGAGCGTGCCTACCAGCAGGTGCCCGGGTACAAGGGTCGCTCCATCCATCAGCGTGGCCGATTCATCGGCATCGAGGCGGACGAGCCTCTACTGACCGCCGAAGAGCTCGAGCGGCACTTCCGGCGATGGGTCGCCGTGGACTACCACCGGATGCCCCACGACGGTCTCGCCCTCCCCGGAGCCCCCGGCATCCGCCTGACCCCCCTGGAGATGCACGACGCTCTTGCAGATGCCACGGGCCGCATCCTCGTCCCACAGCACCCCGATCTGCTGTACCAGTTCCTGCCGACGATCTGGCTGACACCCGGGCATGCTGGCGTCGAGCACAAGAACCTGACCTATGACGCACCCGTCCTCGGGGACTTCCGCTCGGTCAGGAAGGGGACGTTCCGCGAACGGGACTCCGCCATCCCCTTCCACACCGACCCGCGAGACCTGACGCGCCTCTGGTTCCGCCACCCGGAGACCGACCGGATCCACGAGATCCCGTGGAAGGCGCGGCACCTCATCCACGCACCCCTCGGCGATGTCGTCCGCGACCGCGCGCTGGCCCGGATCAAGGAACGGGGCGGCAACCGGTCCATCAACAAGACCCGCATCATGCGTCAGATCATCGACGAGATCGGCGAGCTCACCACTGCCCCCGCCACGGACGAATGGCGCAACAAGCTGGCGGCCGCCCAACTGCGCTGGGAACAGTCTCAGCGAGATCACGCAGACGTCGCCGAGGCTCATCGCGTCCTCGAGGCCGGCGGGTCGAACGTGCTGCGGCTTCCGGCGGCCCCCCGGGGCGACCCGGTCGACCCGGTCGATGCCACGGGGGCGGACCTGCTGGGGCCGGATGACGAGCCGTGGCCCGACTACAGGCAGATGGTCTGACGTGGATGCCCACGACTGGCACCGGCAGGCGATGGCCACGCCACCGGCGTGGCCCGATCCGGTCTCCTCCACCGACTACGACAAGATGTCCTGTCCGTCGCAGACTGACTACTTCCTTCGGCTGGCCACGGCCATGAACGCACAGGTCTTGTTCTCCGAGCCGATGACAGCGGCCCAGGGATGCCTCGACGAAGTCGTGGAGACGAACCGACTCAGGCCACCGGGAGCCATGCAGATGGTGGCGCTGACCGCCCCGTTCTCCGCCGGCAAGTCCACTCTGATCAAGCAGTGGGGTTTCCGCCTCCACCGTGAGGTGCTCGGCGAACAGGCCGCGCGGGACCGTCCCACCTGGTCGCCCGAAGGCGGGGTGACCGCCGACTGGTGCCCGGTCGTCTACGTCACCCTGATGGCCTCCAGCTCGATCAAGGAGGTCAACGCACTCATCTTGCTCTACCTCGGCTACCCGCCCGAAGGGCTGGTCCGGACCACCACCACCCGCGTCCTGCACGCTCTGCGGATGCACGGCGTCCGCGTCGTCATCCTCGACGACGCCAACATGCTGCGCTCCACGAATGCCCAGGGGCGCGCGGTGCTGGACTACATCAAGTTCCTCAACACCGAGCTCGGCGAACGGTGCAACGGCACCGTCGTCCTCGTCGGGGCTCATCTGGACAGCACCACCATCCTGGACGACCCTCAGATCCGGGCCCGCCTGACCACGATGAAGGTCGGCGCCTTCCAGATCACCACCGTCGACGAACGGGCCGCCTGGCAGAAGCTGCTCCAGACCGCCGAGGAGCGTCCCCTCGCGCACCTGCCCGACGCCACGCCCGGACTGTTCGTGAGTGGCCTGGCCCACCACATGTGGCAGCGCACCCAAGGCTTCGTCGGTGAGGTCGCCAAACTCGTCGCTGGCTCGGTCCTCGACGCCGTCCGCGACCGGCGCTCCATCATCACCCGGGACCACCTCGACGCCGTCACTCTCAGCGAACGGTCCATCGACGGTCAGATCGAGGGCGCTGCCATGGAGAACAGGAACAAGCAGAAGTGAGGGTCGCGCCGCTGCCGGTCCGCCCCACGCCACGTCCTGGGGAGCCTCTGTCCTCGTATGCGGCGCGGCTGGCTGACGCCAACGGTCTGGCCCGTGGCAGGGTCCTTCCGGCGTGGCGGCAGGACATCGACGTCCCGCCTACGGAGCTGTCCACCGTCGGCGCCCTGGCCGCGCTGGACCCTGCCGTGGCGACGCGGTTGACGATGGACCGGTACCCGCTGGCGATCCGTGGCCACGGACCTCAACGTCGTCACGGGTGGCGCCTGCACCACTCTGTGGCCTGGGTCTGCCCGTCCTGCACGGTGTCGACCGGCCACCGGGACCTGTTCTGGCAGACCGCGCTGGTGCCGGTCTGCCAGCGGTGCTCGTGCTACCTGATCCACGCTGGCTCCCCGCACGTCGCGGTGCCTGCGCACCCATGGGTCCTCGAGGTGGTCCAGGTCTTGGTCGAGTTAGCTGAGGCGTCGGTCGAGGAACCGGGTGCCAGGCGCGTGCTGTACCGGCGGCGACGCCGCTGCCAACAATTGGCCGCCACTATCGACGGCGGCTCCTTGGGCGTGGGGAGCGACCTGCCCCCGTTGGACCTGGTCGCGGCACGGACATGGGGGGCCTACCCCTGCCCGGACCCGACCACCGTCGCTGCCCTGCTGGTCATCACGGGCCCACGCCGTTCCCGACAGAGCAAGCCGGCTCACCTGCGCTGCCAGCAGTCGTCCACCTTCACGGGCGCTGACCGCGACCGGCTCGACTGGTTCCTCACCCGGCTGCGTCATCACGTGGATCACGACGACCTGCGCCCAGATCACGTCCCGAGCATGCTCCCGCCACCCCAAGGCGACGATGCGCGGAAACCCGGGGCATGGCTGTCGCTGACCCGTGCCGCCACCGCCATGCACATGCTCATCGCCGACGCATCCGGCCACAGCGAGACGCCGCAGGAGGCGATGACCGCGCTCGGGGTCCCAGGCATCCCGTCCAGCGCGCTCATCGACGGCATCGACACCGGCGAGGGCCTGCGCGAGCAGGACGGCGACCTGCTCACCACCGCGCTGCAGCAGCTGCTCGCCGACGGGCTCGTGGACTACCAGCGCCGCCGCGACATCCTGCGACCCGCCACCCGGCTACCCAGCACCACCAGCCAGCGACTGCCTGCCACGGTGACCTCGGCACCCACCTTCAGCAGACTGGCGCTGGCATGGATCTGGATCCGGTTCACCCATGGACCCATGCGCTCCTGCCCCGGGCCCGACATCCCTGATCGGGACGTGCACGCCTTCGACCGCCGCATCGACCCCGAGACGCGGCTGCTGCTGCACGAGACCGGACAGCAGCTCCTCGCCGATGCGGACCTGCTGACCATCCCCACCACCCAGGCCACCTGGGCGGGCATCACCCGGCGGTACGGATGAACACGCCAGAGCAGGACCACGAGAACCTGCGGGACCGGGCGGCGCGGATCCTGCAGGCGATGGACGCCACCCCCATCCCGGCCATGGACGTCAACTACTACGCCCACTACCTCGAGGAGCTACGGCTGCTCGTCGACGAGTTCCTGGCCGGGGCACCCGACCCATCGTTGACCGGGACCCGGGTGTGGCTGATGTGGGACTGCGCCGACCTCATCGGCTCTTACACCACCGAGTCCGCCGCACGCGCAGAGCACGCCGACCTACAGGACCAGCTGCGCACCGACTACGGGGAGGGTGCCCAACCCCTGGACAGCCTGACCATCACGACCGCGTACGTATCAACCAGTTGCCCGGGCCAGGCAAGGACCGACCAGTGAGAGGAATCAGCCGTGAGGTCCTCGCCCGCGACGCCGCCTGGAGTCTTGCGGACGGGAAGTGCAAAGGCATGGCGTCCCGTTGGGGGACCTGGGAGCGGATCTACCTGGACGCCGAGGCGGTCGGCGACCGCGCCCGGGCCCTGATCGCACCGGCCGAGGTCTGCGCCGGATGTCCGATCGTTGCCGAGTGCGCCGATCTGGCGGAGCTGTCCGGTTACACCGGTATCGCCGGCGGACGCGGTTACCGCAATGGCCGTGAGGATACCTACCGGATCCGGGACCCGATCAAGGCACGACGGAGGACGGCGTGACCGTTGCGGTCGCGCTGCCCGTCACCGTCGCACCCCGTGACGGGGAATCGATCGAGTCCTGGCTCGAGCACCTCGCAGACGCCAACGGCCTGACCACGGCCGCGCTCCTGACCCACCTCCGCCGGCGAGGTGTAGGCACCCGGTACCTGACCCTCGCGCCGGCGCCGGCCACGGTCCGCGTGCTCGCCGACCTTGCCCGCGTCACCGAACAGGACGTTCACGCCACCACCCTGGCCGCCTACGACGGGACCGCCCTCAACCTGGCCGGTCTCGACCCCGACGACCGGTACTCCTACCGTCAGGTCGCCGCCCGCGGCTGGACACCCGCCCACGGCACCCAGGCCTGCCCGACCTGCCTGGCCGAAACCGGGACCTGGCGCAGCGCGTGGCGACTCCTCATCGTCACCACCTGTCTTCGCCACCGCAGCCTGCTCGTCGCCGAGTGCCCCTCCTGCCGGCGGCCGTTCCGGGACCAACGCGGCTCGCACCTGCGCAGGGTGGGTGGGGCCACCGCTTGCGGAAACCCGCTCGGCGCCGGCCCTACCAGACAGTGCCAGCACGACCTCACCACCATCCCCACCGCAACGGTCGATGACGCCGTCCTGGCGCTTCAGACCCGCGTCGAGACCGCCCTCACCGACCACGCCGTGACGGTCCTCGGGGAGCCGATGGACGCGGCGGCGTACCTGGATGACCTGCGGCACCTCGCCACGCTCCTGCTGCACCTGGCAGGCCAACCCGACGCACACAGGATTGGCACCTGGCCCTCCGGCCTCACCAGGGAAGCAGCCCGACGCACCGGGGAGCGAGGACCACGGTGGGGCCTACGCCCACCGGACCCTCCGGGGTTGCGCGCAGCGGCGCTGGCTACCGCTGATGCGGTCCTTTCCGCACCCGACCTCGACACCGCCGCGTCCGCCTTGACGCCGTGGACCGAGCTCACCCCGACTACCGACGACGGCCCACTCGGCTGGTTGGCCGACCGCACTGTCATGACCCCGACGCTGACGCGGCTCGTGCTGTCCGCTCGGTCGCGTCACCGACGCCTGTCCCACCAGCTCGACACCCACCCACCGACCGGAGCGGCGATGAAGATCAATCACAAGGCTGTCCCGCAGGTCATCCCCCACCAGCAGTACCTCGACCACCTCACCGGTGCGTCTGACAGCGGCGCAGAGACGGTCCGGCTCTTCGCCTCCCTATCTCTGGCCAGGATGCACCCGGACATCAAGACCTGGGCGGCCGCCGCGCAAGCCCTCGGCATGCCCGGACCCGTGGGCACCCGCTGCGCACGCGCCTGTTCAGGCACGATGCTGATCGCGGCCGAGGAGTGGCAGGCCCGGATCCGGGCGGCCATCCAGGACGTGCCCCGCTACGACTACCGCGCCGCCGAAGCCAAGACCGAGCACCGCCGACACATGAGCCGCTGGTTCGAGGAATGGGCCCGCAAGTACCGACCCGGCACCCACCACACCAGTCTGAGTTACGGGCTGACGTGGCAGTGGATCCACGTCGCCCACGCCCACCTCGACCTCTCACCCGCCTGGGACGGCACCACACCCACCGCCAAGGACCGCGCCCTCTACCGCCAGTTCGAGACCTCCCTCGACGGCCAGCAGCAGAGCGGGCTCGCTTCCGCCCTGCACAAGCGCGCGTGAACCGTGTCCGTGGCATCAGTTGCCCTAGCTTCAAGCTCGAGTAGGCAGTAACGGGATCGGACCCGACACATGCGTCGACAGCGAGGGTCGACAAGAAGTGTGAGGAGGGCCGACCGGGGCGCCGCCCAGCGGACTGACAGGTGTCGGCCCCTGATGAGATGGTGGCGCCATCGACGGAACGACCCGCCGGAGCGCGCGCTGCGGATGACAGGATGGGTTGTCTGCGAAGATCGGTGGAGCGGCGAGAAGGGATGGACTATATGGCGCGCGGCGACCTGCTCCTGGCGCTGGTCCAGTCTGGTGCTGGCGGTGACGAGCTCGCCTTCCGGCGTGCCGCTGAGGCTCTCATCGCCGAAGAGAACGCAAAGAAGCACGGTATCCTCGCCTCCCAGCTCGCGGACGCTCTGACCCGGCGGAGGAACCCCGGATCCTCGGTCTCGCCACTCTCACGGTCCCAAGAATCAGCCGGCCTGTTCTACGAGTCCGAGCCAACTAGTCGGATGACCGACCTCGTGCTGCCCTCTGCCGTTCGCCAAGCAACGACCGACCTTATCGAGGAGCACCACCGCCGAGACCTTCTGCGCAGCCACGGTGTCGAACCACGCCACCGCATCCTACTGGAAGGCCCGCCCGGCAGCGGCAAGACCACCCTCGCTGAGGCCGTTGCCACTGAGATCGCAGTCCCGCTGCTAACCGTGCGCTACGAGGCACTGATCGGCTCCTACCTCGGTGAGACTGCCAGCCGTCTGGACGTACTGTTTTCCGCCGTCCGGATCCGGCCCTGCGTGCTCTTCTTCGACGAGTTCGACGCCGTCGCCAAGGAGCGCGGTGACACCCACGAGACCGGTGAGATCAAGCGCGTCGTCAGTTCTCTGCTGGTGCAGATCGACCGGCTCCCCAGCCACGTCATCGTCATCGCTGCCACGAACCACGCCGAGCTCCTCGACCGCGCGGTCTGGCGACGGATGCAGATCCGGCTCTCCCTTCCGAAGGCCACACGCGAAGGCAAGATCGAACTGCTCCGGTCCTGGTCGGCCCGCACCGGGGTAGAGTTCGGCAAGTCCGCACGCAGCATCGCCGACCGTCTGCGCGATGTCAGTTACGCAGAGCTCGAAGACTTCGCAGAGGACGTCCAACGCCGCCAGATCCTTGACGGATTCGACGCTGACCCAGGTGCAGTGACTGAGCGCCTCTTGAAGATCTGGGCAAACCGAGCCAAGCCGGCGCTCGATCTCGATGGCTGACGAAGCCGCCATTGAGCGACCCCTGCTTTGGGGACCCGTCGGACCGCCGATCACTTTTTCTCCGAGTAACCGCGGTGGTTCGAAGGTAGACCTGCCCTCGACGGCGAGACAGGGACAGCGGCTGGCCAGTCGCTTTACCGACCTCGACGACGCCTTCGACGAGCAAGCCACCCTGACCGCCTCCTTGGGTGCCAGCGACCCACAGCTCGTGGTCGTCTTTGAGGCCATTGATGAACGAGAGGACCTCAGCGGCGTCGCTGCTCGGGCGGGTCTGGAGATCCTCGCCGAGGTCGACCGTGAGTTCGAGCCCGACCCCGACTTTCCGCGCAAGTCCGTCAACCAGGACCTCCCGGTCACCGGATGCCTCCACGCCGTCTGCATCAGTGGGCAGGCAAAGGCCAACATCATCACCCAGTGGCGCAAGTGGCAGACCACCGGCAAGGTCGACATTGGATACGCGCCCCTCAAGCGTCTCTTCGCGCATCTCAAAGATGCTCGAGCCTGGGGACCCCAGGACCGGGTACGAACAGCCGACGTTGCCGCTGCCCTTGAGGGCATGCTCCCCGGCGATCACACCGTCGAGATCGAACTGTGGTATCGGCAGTCCGAAGCGGCTCGTCGACGAGCCGAGGCCGAGGTCGCTACCCTCATCGAGCAAGGCGGGGGCCAAGTCATCTCCACCGCCCAGGTCGCAGAAGTCGGCTACCACGGCATGAAGTGCACTGTCCCCCTCGAGTTACTCCAGGGCCTGGCCGCCGGCGACTACGACGCCGTAGCCGCAGTGAAGTCGGCGCACGTGATGTACCTGCGCGTCACAGCCCAGTCGTACCTCATCTCCCAGGAGTCACCATCTGCCTCGGTTGGTGCAGCCCCGCTCCCGGCCTCTGACCCGGTCCTATGTGTTCTCGACGGCGTTCCGATTGTGAACCACCCACTCCTCGCGGGCCGCATCATCGTCGACGACCCTGACGACCTCGGTTCCGACACGATCGTCGAGAGCGAGCTCCGGCGCCACGGCACTGCCATGGCCTCTGTCTGCGTGTGGGGCGATCGCAACCTCAACGAAGCACCGGCCCCACGCCCGGTCCTCGTCCGCCCGATTCTCACCCCTGCCCGCGACACCTCCGATGGCTGGGAAGAACTTCCCGACACTGTCTTGGCGCCCGACCTGATGCGGCGGGTCTTCCGCGAGCTCTTTGCAGGGGATGGACAGATCCCACCCACTGCTCCTTCAGTAGTGGTCCTTAACCTCTCCGTCGGGGATCCCGCTGTGCCGTTCGACGGGGTGATCTCCTCATGGGCACGAACCCTGGACTGGCTCAGTGCCGCCTACGGTGTCATCGTGGTCGTCTCCGCTGGCAACCACACCGTGCTGCCCGTGCCCGGGGGAACCGACGCCCTGCTTGCACTCACCGGCTCCGACAGAGCCGAGGCCGTTAACGCCGGCGTTGCCGAGATGAACCCACGACGTAGTCTCCTCGCGCCAGCCGACTCCATCAATGCACTCTGCGTCGGGGCGCTGAACACCGATGGAGCCGGCGACGTGCACATCGCGGGGTACGAGTTCGACCCGGCCGACGGGGAACTCATCGTCAACCCGACCAGCGCACTCGGAGGGGGACACCGCCGATCGGTCAAGCCCGATGTCGTCGCTCCGGGAGGGCGATCCCTGTTCAGGAAGCCCGTCGCGGGCGACGCAACTCAGGCTGAACCCGCCCGAAAGACGGCGCTCGGGCCCGGTATCAAGGTCGCCGCCGTCAAGGGCGGCGAGGCGTTTACCGTCGGCACAAGTCCCGCCGCCGCCCTGGTCTCTCGCGACGCTGCACGTGCCGTCGACACAGTCATCAATCTTGCCGGTCGGTCGCTAACTCGCTCCGAACTCGCGGTGGCCACGAAGGCACTCGTGGCGCACACGGCGCGCGTGCCCGAAAACCTCCTCGTTCATGAGGAACTCCGCCACTCGGCGCACGGGTACGGCTCGCCGGCTCGCCATCTCGCCGACGGCTGCGACTCCAACGAAGCCGCCATTCTCTACATCGGAGACATCGGTGAGAACGAGTCCCGCAAGCTCGCCTTCCCCCTTCCCAACGGCCTCCAGGAACGAGGGATCAAGAGAGTCTCGGCTACCCTTGCGTGGCTCTCTCCCGTCAACTGGCGACACCGCCAATACCGGCGCGCGGCGCTGGAGTTCTCCCAACCGGCCGGATTCACCAAACTCGGGACCGCGCTCGGTGCGGTCGGTGACCGTCCCAAACGAGGAACGCTCCAGCACGTCGAGTGGGAAGTCACCAAGGCCGTCGGGGTCGGTCAGGGCAGCGACCTCGAACTGACCGTGAACTGTAAGGGCCAAGCTGGCGGACTCCAGGGCGAGCGTGTGCCTTTCGCAGTCGTCCTCTCGCTGTGGGTTGCTCCCGAGCTCAACGTCGATGTCTACACCCAGGTGCAGCAGCAGCTCGCCGCGCGCCTCGCCGTTCAAGCAGCCCCGGGAGTCTCCTAACGCATCATCTGCAAAGCGCTGCTCGAGGTCCGGCTCCATCGGCTCGCGTCCTCCTCGCCCGCTCCCGATCTCGCGCTCATGCCGATGAGCGGATCCCCCTTCTTGCCCTTGACGAGACGCGTCGGGTTGAATGGAGGTGGCGAGAGGAACACCTATGTCTGCTGATTTCCCTGTGCTGCTGCACACCGCCATCGACACCCGTGACTGCCGAGCCCTCGGCGAGTTCTACCGCCAGTTGCTTGGTCTGCACTACCGCGAGGGAGACGAACCTTCCACCGATGGCAGCCCGGATGACGCCGATTGGCTCGTCTTGCTCGATGACCAGGGCAATCGAGTCGTCACGATCCAGGAGAAGAAGGACACCACGGCACCGACCTGGCCCTCAGAGGACGTGCCGATGCAAATGCACATGGACTTCGCGGTGCCCACCGTCGAAGCTCTGCATCGTCACCGTGAGCATGCCGAGGAACTGGGCGGCCGGGTGCTGTATGACCGGACGAAAGACGACGACGAACCACTCTTTGTCATGGCCGACCCAGCTGGACACCCGTTCTGTCTTCTCGTCCAGTAGCGAATCACTCGGCCGTCGCCCGCCCCGTCGCGGAGCAACTCACCGCGCACGCTTGGCGGAACGCGGGCATCTGCCGCGAGGCGCGCTACTGTGCACAGCACGTGCCGGAAGACCCTGATCGTGCAAAGTTCGCCGGGCCGGCTGTGCTGTGTTCGCTGCATCTCCACACCTGGCTGCGGCAGCAGATGTCGAGATGCACCCAATCTTGTAAGAACGGCACTCGATTCCAAGATGTCGAGATGCAGCGAAGATTGCACAACCGGCACTTGTATGCAGCAATAGTCTGAAGTGATCACAGGCATAACCCCACGTTGGGACGCACAGGCCGCCTCCACTCTCGTCAGGAGATCTCGCCGGGCAGACCGCGCGCGGTCCGATCCGAGGGACGCAGACGACCGGATCCGCCGATGAGCGCGCACTGTGATCAGGGATATGCGGGTGATACGCACACAACGAATTTGTGGGCTTTAGGGGCCGCCGAAAGCGTCGCGCTGCCGATGGTCGATCGGCCTCCGCTCGTCCCACGGTTGCGGTGGCAGCAGCACAACGGTGTGCCGCCTGGCGGTGGCTACCTCGACGGAGAGAGGATCTGGCAGATGTCTTGGTCCGCGCAGTCAACGGGGTCCAGCAGCCGGCTGCGATTGAGGAGGGCCTCGAGCTCTTCTTGCAGCACCGTGAGGTCGCGGATTCGTGTGCGGACGTCAGCGAGTCTGGTGTCCAAGAGCGTGGTGACGTGCTGACACGGGACGTTCCCCGCGTCGCGCAGGTCCAGGATGCTGCGGATCTGGGACAGCGTGAGCCCAGCGGCTTGCGCCGAGGCGATGAAACGCAGTCGTGCTAGCGCCGATTCCTCGTAGACGCGGTAGCCGTTCTCGCCTCGTTCGGTCTCGGGTAGCAAACCCCTGCTCTCGTAGAACCGGATGGTCTGGCTGGTCACTCCGGCCGCGTAGGCAAGCTCTCCGATCCGCACTCGTCCCTCATCTCTCGCGCTTGACCTTGCACCATGGTACAAGGTCTACGGTCGCCGACATGGACGTCTGCCTGCTCTACTTCGAGGACTGCCCGAACTGGAAGGTTACTGACCGGAGGTTGGTCGCGATCGCGGCCGAGCACCCAGAAGTGGTGGTCCGGCGTAAGCGCGTAGAGACCATGGAACAGGCCGAGCGGGTGGGCTTTCGTGGTTCACCGACCGTCCTGGTCGACGGGGCCGACCTGTTCGCCTCACCAGATTCAGCAGCGGGGTTCTCGTGCCGGGTCTATCGCACGGCCGACGGTCTGGAAGGGGCACCGACCCTGGAACAGCTACGGGTTGCGCTGGGTCTGACGCAGGAGGTCACGCGATGACCTACGACTACGACCTGATCGTCATCGGTGCCGGCATGGCGGGCGTCACGGCGGCGAACAAGTGCGCGTCCGCGGGCTGGGAGGTCGCGATCGTCGACGCGCTGCCCTACGGCGGCACGTGTGCCCTGCGCGGGTGCGACCCCAAGAAGATCCTGCGCCGCGGCGCCGAGATCATTGACAGCGCCCGTCTGATGCGCGGCAAGGGGATCGAAGACGACGGCCTGTCGATCAACTGGGCCGACCTCATGGTGCACAAGCACGGCTTCACCGAGCCCGTCCCCGCAAAGATGGAGGAAGGACTGTGCAGCAACGGTGTCTCCACCCTGCACGGGACGGCGCGGTTCACCGGCACCAACACCGTCGAGATCGACGACGCCCCCTACAGCGCGCGACACTTCCTGATCGCCACCGGTGCACGCCCCCGCCCGCTGGACTTCCCCGGGCACGAGCACCTGGTGGACAGCACCGGTTTCCTGAACCTGCCTGAGCTGCCGCGTCGGATCCTCTTCGTCGGCGGTGGCTTCATCTCCTTCGAGTTCGCGCACATCGCCGCCCGGGCCGGCAGCACCCCGGTCATCCTGGACCGCAAACCACGACCGCTGAAGGCCTTCGACCCCGGCCTCGTCGACCTCCTCATCGACCGAGGCGCCCAGGCAGGCATCGAGACCTGGCGCTCGGCGACTGTCACCGCGGTGGAAAAGACCAGCACCGGCTATCAGGTGAGCATCGATGAATCGGGGCGGTCAAGGAGGGCCGAGTTCGACCTCGTCGTGCACGGTGCAGGCCGGACCCCCGAGCTCGCCAGCCTGGAACTGGACGCCGCCGACGTCGAGTGGGACGACGACGGGGTGCGCGTTGCAGCCCACTTGCAGAGCACCAGCAACCCAGCCGTCTACGCGGCCGGCGACGCGGCCGGCACCCCCGGTATGCCGCTGACCCCGGTCGCCGTGTTCGAGGGCAAGGTCGCCGCCTCGAACATGCTCAAGAGCACCACGACCACCCCCGACTACAACGGCGTACCCACCACCGTCTTCACGATCCCCGAGCTCACCCGGGTCGGCATGCTCGAGGAAGAAGCCCATGAACAGGACATCGACATCGACGTCCGATACAGCGACACCAGCAGCTGGTACTCCAACTACCGGATCGGGGAAAGCACCGCCGCGACCAAGATCCTCATCGACCGCTCCAGCGACCACATTGTGGGAGCGCACCTGCTCGGACCGGAGTACGCCGAACTCGTCAACATCCTCGGCCTGGCCATGAAGCTGGGACTCACCACCCACCAGCTCAAGTCGATGACCGCCGCCTACCCCACCGTCGGATCAGACCTGGGATCCATGCTCTGAGCCAGGTCCGAGCATTGATGCCGCAACACCGTGAACCCACGGAACCGAAGTGAGCCGACTGGCCCAACCGCACTGCGCGACTGACCGGATCTGCCGCGGGGCGCGCGCGTACGTTGCATGGCCCGGGGCAGCAGGGCGGATCGTGCAAGGATGGCCAGAGACGCTGTGCAGTCTTCCCTGCATCTCGACACAAGAATCACCCGACGTTATGCACCTCGTGCGTGTCGTCCCACCCCTCTTATGGGTTGAGTTCGGTCGCCCGCCGACCCGTTTGCGAGTACGCCCTCGGACTGTGCCCGGGTGGACGAGGTTCCCCCGACTCGTTCCGTCGGCGGCACGGCACGCCTGCGGTCGGTGGCCCGAGCGGGCAAGGGTCGTGACAGCGCGCTCATGCCGAAGAGCGGTCGTTCTGCTCGTGGGTGGTTGGGCGGCAGGGATGAGCGTCAGACAGCAGCTTCTGGGTCGAATCGCGAAGAATGCAGGCTCGTTGTTCAGCTGCAGGTGAACGCTGACCGGCTAGCCCGCGTGAAACCGGCTCTTCAACTTTGAGCGTGGTTCGGGTGTTCACGCCGCGATGGGTCGGGGCGCGTAGCCAATGATGCGGCATCGGTAGTTGTCGTGGTTGCGGTAGCCGCGGCCGACTCTCTTGATCGTCTTGGCGGTCAGGTTCGCCGCCTCGGTTCTCGCGTTCGTGATCCTGGTCCGGCAGAAGGTGAGGAGCTCGCGACGCCAGGCCTTCAGGGTGCGGAACAGTGCGACCGGCTCGGGCAGGTGGGTGGCTCGGACGGCGCTCTCGAGGCGGGCCCAGTGCCGCTGGAACGAGGGAGTGTCCCGGGCGGTGAGGAGCTGGCGGACGTGCTCCTTGATGCCCCAGGCGACGGCAAGCTCGAGGTCCTCGGCCAGGATCTGCTGCAGCTTGGCCCGTTGGCGCACGGTGAGCCGGTCGCCGGCGCACGTGAGCAGCTTGCGGTACTTCCACGGGGTATCGCACGCCCTGCCACGGCGCTCGTGCAGCTCCCACACCCGCCGCCGCCTCACTTTGGTGACCATCTCGTTGGCCAGGCGCACCACGTGCCAGTGGTCGACGCTGACCCTCGCCCTGGGCAGCGCCTTGCGGGCGGCGGCACGGAACTCACTGGACATGTCCAGTGCGACGATCTTCACCCGCTGGCGCCACCACCTGAGTGTGCCAGTCTGAAGTGGCCCCACTTGGAGGTGTAGTGCTGGTCTGAAGTGGCCCCACCCTCGACCCCGAACTTCCCTCTACTGTCCGGATCGTCTGCCAAGGCGATCACGGAGGTGGAGGGTGAAGGAGAGATCGAGAGTGGAGCAGTTCGAACGTATCCGACGCGACCGGCGCGATGAAGGCCTGTCGATCAGAGAGCTCGCCAGGAAGCACCGTGTGCACCGGCGCACGGTCCGTGCGGCGTTGGCCGACGCGGTCCCACCGCCACGGAAGGTGCCCGAGCGTGAGGCACCTGTCACGGGTGCGCACGTGGAACTCGTGCGGTCCTGGTTGACGCAGGACCTGGACGCGCCCCGCAAGCAGCGGCACACCGCCCGCCGGGTCTGGCAGCGGCTGATCGAGGAGGAAGGAGCGGTCGTGGCCGAGTCCACGGTGCGCAACCTCGTGGCCGGCCTACGCGCCGAGGTCGCCGGGTCACAGACCCAGGTGATGATCGTCCAGGAGCACCCGCCGGGTGAGGAGGCCGAGGTCGACTTCGGTGAGTTCCGCGCCAGCATCGGCGGCGTCGTGCTGCGGCTGTGGATGTTCTGCATGCGCCTGTCGCACTCGGGCCGGGCGTTCCACTACGCCTACGCCAACCAGTCCCAGGAGTCTTTCCTGGACGGGCACGTGCGCGCGTTCGCCGCGTTCGGCGGGACACCGACCGGGATGATCCGCTACGACAACCTCAAGCCCGCGGTCATCCGGTGCGCGTTGGGCAGGGAACGGTTCGAACACCCACGCTTCGTTGCCCTGCGGTCGCACTACGGCTTCGACTCTTTCTACTGCCAGCCCGGGATCGAGGGCGCGCACGAGAAAGGCGGGGTCGAAGGAGAGATCGGCCGGTTCCGTCGCCGGCACCTGACCCCGGTCCCGCACGTGGGCTCCCTGGCCGCGCTGAACGAGGCGATGGCCGCCGCCGACGCCCGCGACGACGCCCGCCGCATCGGCGCCCGCCGGGTCACCGTCGGAGCCATGTTCGCGGACGAGGCCCCGCTGCTGCTGGCGTTGCCACCAGTCCCCTTCGACGCTTCGGCGGCACTGTCGGTGCGGGTGGACGCCAAGGCGCGAGTGTGCGTGCGCCAGTCGTACTACTCGGTCCCGGCCCGCTACGCCGGGACCCGCCTGGACGTCGCGCTCGGCGCCACGACCGTGCGGGTGCTGGACCGCGGCACGGTGATCGCCGAGCACGTCCGCTCCCTGCACAAGGGCTCCCAGGACCTGGTGCTGGACCACTACCTGGAGGTCCTGACCCGCAAACCCGGCGCCCTGGCCGGCTCGAGCGCGTTGGCGACCGCCCGGGCGAACCGGACGTTCACCCCGGTCCACGAGGCGTACTGGAGGGCCGCCCGTGCCCGCCTGGGCGACAGCGGCGGCACCAGGGCGTTGATCGAGGCGCTGCTGCTGCACCGCACCCTGCCCACCCACGCGGTGCTGACCGGGATCACCGAGGCCACGACAGCCGGGGTCTTCGACGCCGACGTCATCGCCATGACCGCCCGCCGGCTCCTGCACGCGACGCCCAGCCCGCCACCGGTGCCCGTGCCCGAGGGTGCACCACCAGCGGCCCTGGTCCACCGCCCGGCGCCCTGCCTGGGTTCCTACGACCAGCTGCTCACCGGGGCCGGAGCATGAGCGCGGCCACGCCAGCGGTCACCGCGCTCGGTGCCGACGCCGCCCAGGCCGCGGTCACCGCCGCCGCCAAGGCCCTGGGGCTGCCGACCGTGCGGGAGGAAGCCGCCCGGTACGCGGCCGCGGCGGCCAAGGCCCGCCTGACCCACCTGGCATTCCTGGCCGAGGTGCTCTCCGCCGAGTGCGACGACCGTGAGCACCGGCGCCGACAACGTCGGATCAACGAGGCCAAGTTCCCCCGCCACAAGCGCCTGTCCGACTTCGACACCGCCCGCCTGCCCGACCTGCCCGCCGCGACCCTGGCCCACCTGGGCACCGGCGCGTGGATCGAGGCCGGGCAACCGCTGGTGCTGCTCGGCGACTCCGGAACCGGCAAGACGCACCTACTCATCGCCCTGGGCATGGCCGCGGCCGAGCAGGGTCACCGGGTCCGCTACATCACCACCGCGGCCCTGGTCAACGAGCTGACCGAGGCCGCCGACGACAAGCAGCTCACCCGCGTGGTCAACCGGTACGCCCGACTGGACCTGCTGTGCCTGGACGAGATCGGCTACGTCCACCTCGACCCCCGCGGGGCCGAGCTGCTCTTCCAGATCATCACCGCCCGCGAGGAACGAGCCTCCATCGCCTGCGCGTCCAACGCCCCGTTCAGCGAGTGGGGCACCACCTTCACCGACCCCCGACTGGCCGCCGCCGTCGTCGACCGGCTCACCTTCAACGCCCACATCATCAACACCGGCACCCAGTCCTACCGACTCGCTACCACCCGCACCCGCCAGGAGGTGACCCCACCACGCTGACCCCCTCCGGGGAGACCGAGCACCATCGACACGCCCTCAGCCCCCCCCCCCCCCCGAGGGTGGGGCCAAATCAGAACAGCACAGTGGGGCCAAATGGACTTGTCATTCTCAACCACCGGGGCCGGGCGCCCAGCCACGCCTTGACGGTCGCGCCGCGGCGGCCGTCGACGACGTCCAGGATGGCGCCGTCGTCCAGGTCGGTGAACACGATCGACCAGGGCTCGACCCGCTTCACGGACTGGGTGTCGGGGTCGCGCAGGTAGCGCACGGTGCGGAACCGGTGCTCATCGATCCCCAGGCGCGCCACGTGCCGGCGGTCCACGCCGGTGTCCAGGTCCACGGTGGTGGTCAGCATGCGCATCACCGTCGGCCACGACAGGGCCGCTTCGTCCGCGACGCGGGACACCGCGCGGGGCTCGGCCCGGCAGGCGGAGATCACCTGCTCGGCCAGCCGGGTCGTGACCCGTGCCCGGGCCGGTAGTTGCTCGGTCTCCTCGGTGAACGAGCGCCGCGGGCACAGCGCCTCACCGCAGGCGTACCGCCGCTTGCGCACGACCACATCCAGCGGCTGCCCGCCGCAGGTCACGTCTTTCACGTGTTGGGTCGGCCGGGCCTGGACCCGCGAGGACAGCACCCCGCAGGACGGGCACGCGCCCTCGCCGGCGACCGTCTCGATCAGCACCCGCCTCGGTTGGTCGCCGACAGCAGCGCCGGCGCTCACGACTCGGTAGCCGGACAGGTTGAACAGTATCGACGCCGCATCGACGTCGAACGTACGCTGGTGCACGCTCGCGGTCCTCGCTCTTGGATGCCTAGACAACACCCATGCTGGCGCAGGGCCGCGAGCCCTACTTCAGGGCCCCACCACGCTCAAAGTCGAAGAGCCGTGAAACCATGTCACGGTGGGAGGTGAGGCAGTCGCTGCCCCCGCTGATCCGGCTCCGGCCGCGCGACGTCAGATGCCGATGTCCTCGTAGGACCGTGGGTCCTCGACCGGCTCGAGGTGCAGGTGCACACGCAGGTCCGGGTACTCCACCAGAAGCGCGTCGGTCAGGTCCTCGGCCACGTCGTGCCCGCGCTTGACCGTCCAGATGCCCGGGACCAGCAGGTGCATCTCCATGAACCTGCGGTGTCCCGACTCCCGGGTTCGGATGGCGTGGTAGTGCACGTCCTCGCCCTCGAACCGGGCGATGAACGTCTCGATGACACCGACGATCCGTGCGTTGTCCTCGGCCGGGAGCGAGCCGTCCATCAGGCCGGCCGTGGAGGCCCGGAGGAGCCCCCACCCGGTGACGAGGATGTTCACCCCGACAGCGAAGGCGATGATCGGGTCCAGCCGCTCCCACCCCGTGAGCCACACCAGGATGACGCCCACGACGACGCCGACGGAAGTCCACACGTCGGTGAGCAGGTGCTTGCCGTCGGCGACGAGGGTAATGGACCGGTGCTTCTTCCCTGCGCGCAGCAGCACCCAGGCAACCGTGCCGTTGAGGACGGAGGCGAGGATCGCGATGGCTAGGCCGATCCCGACGTTCTCCAACGGTGACGGGTCCAGGAATCGGCGAACCGAGGCCATCAGGATGACCGCGGCGGCGATGAAGATCATCACGCCCTCGACCGCCGCGGAGAAGTACTCCGCCTTGCTGTGGCCGAAGTTGTGCTTGCGGTCCGGCGGCTTGATGGCCACGCGCAGCGCGACCAGCGCGACCACCGCGGCCACCAGGTTGACGCTGCTCTCCGCGGCGTCGGAGAGCAGACCCACGGAATCGGTCAGCCACCAGGCGGTGCCCTTGAGCAGGATCGTCGCGATCGCCGTGGCGATGGACAGCCAGGCGTACCGCGTCAGGTCCTCGGGCGCGGGGTGGCGGGTGCTGAGGGTGGGCTTCTCAGTGGGGCCAGGCATGCGGAGCCACCGGGGTTTGGGCGGGCTGCGTGGCTTCACGGATCGGTGCAGGTTCACCGGCCCCTGGCACCACGTATACGCCGACCCGTTCAAGGTGGGGCACCATCCGCATCAGGTGCTCACGTACTCGGGCGGAGAGCTCGTGCGCCCGCGGCAGCGTCAGGCCCGAGTCGGCGGTGATGTCGACCTCGGCGTGCATCCGGTGGCCTGACCAGCGGGCACGGGCTTCGCCGACGCCGGTGACACCGGGCACTTCAGCAGCAGCAGCCTCCACGCGCTCGAGGGTGCCGTCGTCAACGCCGTCCATCAGCCTCCTGATGACGGTCCGCACGGAGGCGATGAGCACGGCAATGATGACCGCGCCGATAACCAGGCCGATCAGCGGGTCGAGCTGCGGCACCCCCAGCCAGACTCCGATGACGCCAATCGCTACGGCCAGCGATGTCAGTGCGTCGGTGCGCGCGTGCTGACCTTCGGCCACCAGGGCAGCCGATCCGATCCGCCGCCCGGCACGGATCCGGTAGATCGCCACCGCCTCGTTGCCGGCTGCCCCTATCAGTGCGGCGGCCATGACCCAGCCCAGGTTGGTCAACTCGCGCGGCTGCAGCAGTGCCCGCACCGACTCCCAGATGATCAGTGCCGCAGACAGTGCGATGACCAGGCCGATCAGCAGCCCCACGAGGTCCTCGGCGCGGCGGTAGCCGTAGGAGTAGCGCCGGGTCGGCTGCCGGCGCCCGATGCGGAAGGCGATGATCAACGGGATGGTGGTGGCCAGGTGCCCCAGGTTGTGCACGGTGTCCGCCAGCAGGGCGATCGAACCGCTCAGCGCCACGATGACGATCTGCAGCAGGGCGGTGGCGCCCATCCCAGCCAGGCTGATCCACGCTGCGCGGATGCCGATGCTGCTGGACTCCTCAGCCGTCTGGATCGAGTCGGTGTGATCGTGGCTGTGCGGCGTCACCGCATGCTTAAACCGGCCCCACATCCCGCCTCCGTGTCCATGAGGCTCGTGGGCGTCAGCGCCCCCGTGGCCGCTGTGGTGATGGTGGGGAGCGTGGGACCGGTCGGCCGCCGACTCGGCGGAGCGGCGGTTCCTCTGATGGTCGGCAGTCACCGAGACAGCATACCTGCATAACTACGCAGGTATGAATCTTTCCTTCATTCTCACCCCCTGCCTGGTCGCTACCCTCGAGACGTGCACGAACAACCCATGAACCAGGCACCTGATGACGAGCACGCCCGGATCGCCGCAGAGACGTTCCGCTTGCTCTCGGACCCGACAAGGGTCAAGATCCTGTGGGCATTGGCGCAGGCTGAAGTGAGCGTGAACGTCCTGGCCGACCTGGTCGACGCCTCACCTACCACGGTCAGCCAGCACCTGTCCAAGCTCCGCCTGGCTGGCCTGGTGAGCAGCCGGCGCACCGGCACGTACGTGCACTACACCGGGACCGACCCCCATGTGCACAGTCTGCTCGCCGAGGCCCTCTCGCACGCAGAGCATGTCACCGGCACCGCCAGCGGCGACGACCCTCACAGCTACCCTCGCCCCGAACCCGGTGCGCGGCGAGCCTGACGGGCACCTGACGCTGATGAGCGCGCGCTGGGCGATGCGCGTTCAGAGATCCCGTTGCTTCGGGTCGGTTACGAGCCAAGGTGGTCGACATGCATGACCTGGACGTTCTTCATCGCCTGTGGCTCGTCACTGACTGGCGATCAGACACCCGCTTCGGCAGCGGGAGCGTGCGGCCCCGAGCTCTTGGTTGCTACTAGCTCCGTCGAGACAGCTGCGGTCTGCCCCCGGGTCCACCCGGTTTGCCGACGCCAGGGTGCGGGTGGTTCGTAGTCTTCGTCCCAGGGCATGGGCATGTAGGAGCGGCAGTCCGGCTGGCGCGGCCCGGGCCAGGGATCACCAAACGAACGTCGGCATGCGCAGACGTTCTCCACGTTCGGGTTGCGCGGGATGCGGAAGCACGGCGACTTCAGCTCAGTGACCGGGGCCGCGGGGCGGCCATCGTGGGACCGGAAGATCCCGGGCTGGTCACCGTGGGCGGGTGGGTGGACAGTAGGGGTGTGGACCGCGGTCGACCTCGGACACTTCTTCGTGCCGGTGAGCCAGTTAACTCAGTGTGAGGTGCGGGGCCTGCCACGGGAACCGTGGATTGTTGCTACGAGCACGAGAGTCAGATTCCAGAACTCGATCAGCCCCGCTCGCGGTCCGCACCCGACACCCGACACCCGACACCGACACCCGAAGGAGCGGAAGAAGTGCTGCACCCGCGTTGCGCGGGGCTCGACCTGTCGAAGCGAGACGCGAAGGCGTGCGTGCGGATCGTGCCGGAGGGCAAGGTCCGTGCTATCGAGGAGATCACCACCTGGTCCTCGATGAGCGGGGACATCCTCGCCCTGCGCGAGCACCTGGTCGCCGCGGGCGTGACGTGCGTGGTGATGGAAGCCACGGGTGACTACTGGAAACCGTTCTAGTACCTGCTCGAGGACGGCCCGTTCGAGGTCATGCTGGTCAACGCCCGCGATGCGAAGAACCTGCCCGGCCGCAAGACGGATGTCTCCGACGCCGCCTGGCTGGCCCAGCTCGCCGCGCACGGGCTGCTGCGCGCCAGCTTCGTCCCGCCCGAACCGATCCGGGCGCTGCGTGACCTGACTCGCACCCGCACCGCGATCACCCGGGCGCGGACCCGCGAGGCCCAACGGCTGGAGAAGGTCCTCGAGGACGCCGGGATCAAGCTGTCGGTCGTGGCCACCGACATCATGGGCGTCTCCGGGCGGGCGATGCTGGAGGCGCTGATCGCTGGCGAGCACGACCCGGCCGTCCTCGCCGATCTGGCCCACCCAACATTGTAAGACCGCCGCCTCGTGATTCTAAGAATCAGTCCAGGTTATGCATCTCAGCATGTGGTGGGGACACCCTCGTTATGCCCACGGCTGATCCGCGTCGGTGACGGTTCGGCCAAGCTGTGTCTGGTGTCGATACACACGATCTTGTGAAGGTGGGAGCCCTTGCTCTTGGCGGGCCACTGTTGACGATCTCGGTTGTTGACGGCCGCGTCGGGTGACGACGAGTGCGTCATGATCGGTGACGATGTGGGTAGGTGAATGGAAGGCACCGGCCCGGCGGGGCCTTGGTTGTCAGGGTGACGTGGTGGTGGTCATTCTGTCGTGACTTCTGTCAGCGGCGCTTGAAGACTGGACGGTAACGGCGCTCGAAAAGTGGACACCCCAAGCACGATTGGAGAGTGATCACTATGGAAGACTGGGCGCTGATCCGCAGGCTGGCCCGTGAGGGTGTGCCGAACGCTGCGATCGCCAGGAAGCTAGGAATCTCAAGGACCACTGTCGGTAAGGCCATCGCCTCGGAGGGACCGCCGAAGTACGAACGCAAGAGCGGCCTGACGTCGTTCACGCCGTTCGAGGCACGGGTGCGGGCGTTGCTCGCGGACACCCCGGACATGCCCGCGACCGTGCTCGCCGAGCGGGTCGGGTGGACCGGCTCGATCCGCTGGTTCCGCGACAACGTGAACCGGGTGAGGGCCGACCACCGTCCGATCGATCCGGCGGACCGGTTGACCTGGGCGGCCGGGGACGTGGCGCAGTGCGACCTGTGGTTCCCGCCGCGCAAGATCCTGCTCGAGGACGGCTCGCGGGCGCTGCTGCCGGTGCTGGTGATGACGCTGGCGTACAGCCGGTTCATGCTCGCCCGGATGATCCCGACCCGCAAGACAACCGACCTGCTGCTGGGCATGTGGGCCCTGCTCTCGCAGGTGGGCTGCGTGCCGCGCCGGCTGATCTGGGACAACGAGGCCGGGATCGGGCGCGGGAAGCTGACCGAGCCGGCCGCGGTGTTCGCCGGCACCCTGGCCACCAAGATCGTGCTGCTGCCACCGCGGGACCCCGAGTCCAAAGGCGTGGTCGAGCGGCGCAACGGCTTTTTCGAGACCTCGTTCATGCCCGGCCGCCACTTCGAGTCACCGGCCGACTTCAACGCCCAGCTCACCCACTGGCTGACCGGGGCGAACGGCCGGGTGGTGCGCACGACCAAGGCGCGTCCGGTCGACCTGCTCACCGTCGACAAGGACAAGATGGCGCCGTTGCCGCCGGCGGTGCTGCACCTGGGCTGGCGCAACCACGTCCGCCTCGGCCGGGACTACTACGTGCGCGTCGACACCAGCGACTACTCGGTGCACCCGGCCGCGATCGGTGCCCGTGTCGACGTGGCCGCCGACCTCGACACCGTGCGGGTCCGGCACGGCGGGCGGCTCGTCGCCGAGCACCCACGCCGGTGGGCCCGGTCCATGACCGTCACCGACCCCGCCCACGTGGCCGCCGCGGCCGAGCTGCGCCGCGACTACCAGCACCGCGACAAGGCCGTGGCCCCCGAGGCGCCCGAGGACCTAGTGCGGGACCTGGCCGACTATGACCGCGCCTTCGGCCTCGACGCCGGCGCAGGAGGCTCGCTGTGAGCACCAAGACGACGCCCGCGGAGCAGACGCTCAAGCAGATCACCCACCTCGCGGCCGCGCTCAAAGCACCGCGCATCACCCAGTCCGCGGCACGGCTGGCCGAGCACGCCCGCGACGCCGGGTGGACCCACGAGGACTACCTCGCCGCCGTCCTCGAACGTGAGGTCGCCGCCCGCAACGCCTCCGGCGCCCAGCTGCGCATCCGCGCCGCGGGGCTGCCGGCGGGCAAGACCCTGGAGGACTTCGACTTCGACCACCAACCCGCCGCCCGCACCCCCGTCCAAGCCCTCGCGTCCGGAGCCTGGCTGGCCGAGCACCGCAACGTCGTCCTGCTCGGCCCGCCGGGCACGGGAAAAACACATCTGGCTGCGGCGTTGGCGATCACCGCCGCCCGCCAGGGCCACCGGGTGCTGTTCGCCACCGCGAGTGAGTGGGTCACCCGACTGTCCGAGGCCCACCAGCGTGGACGCCTCGGCACAGAGCTGATCCGGCTGCGCCGCTACCCCCTGATCGTGGTCGACGAGGTTGGCTACCTCCCGTTCGAGCAGGACGCCGCGAACCTGTTCTTCCAGCTCGTCTCCTCCCGCTACGAGCACGCCTCCCTCATCCTCACCTCGAACCTGCCGTTCAGCTCCTGGGCCGGCGTCTTCGGCGACCAGGTGGTCGCCGCCGCGATGATCGACCGCATCGTCCACCACGCCGACGTCATCGCGCTCAAGGGCGCGTCCTACCGCCTCCGCGACCGAGGCATCGAGACCCTGCCCAGCATCAAGGCCGAGCAGGGCTCGCTAGACTGACCAAACCGTCCAGTTTTCGACCGCCGAAACTGTCCAGTTTTCGAGCGCCGACGACAACTTCGGTGATGGCGGCGCGGGCGGAGGACTCATCCACGATGGCCTTGCCTGCGGCGAAGGCGACGACGAGGGCTTGGACGGCGAGTTGTTGACCGCGCGTGGGGTCGTGGCCGCGTGCTCGGGCGCGGGTCGTAGAGGTTCGCGGCCCAGGCGTTGGCGAAGCGGCTATCGCCGGCGAAGTCGGTGACGGCGCCGCGAAGCTGCTTGTCGCAGGACCCGGCTTCTCCCCTTATTACTACCCAGCGTAGTGTAAACACCGGTGTAGTAGTTGCTGCACCGCCAAGAACTCAGGTGGGAGCGCGCCTCAATGGAAGCACTCGAACTGGCTCGGTGGCAGTTCGGCATCACGACCGTCTACCACTACTTCTTCGTGCCGATCACGATCGGTCTGTCGCTGCTGGTCGCCATCCTGCAGACCGCGTGGATGCGCACACGCAACCCGGAGTGGCTGCGGCTGGCGAAGTTCTTCGGCAAGCTCTTCACGATCAACTTCGCGCTCGGCCTGGTCACCGGCATCGTGCAGGAGTTCCAGTTCGGCATGAACTGGTCGGACTACTCCCGCTTCGTCGGTGACATCTTCGGCGCGCCACTGGCCATCGAGGCGCTGCTCGCGTTCTTCCTGGAGTCGACCTTCCTGGGCCTGTGGATCTTCGGCTGGGGCCGCATCCCCGAGAAGCTGCACGCCGCCTGCATGTGGGTGATCCACATCGGCACTGTGCTCTCTGCCTACTTCATCCTCGCGGCCAACTCCTTCATGCAGCACCCGGTCGGCTACTTCAACAACCCCGAGACCGGTCGCGCCGAGCTGATCGACTTCTGGGCGGTGCTGACCAACCCGGTGCAGCTGGTCACCTTCCCGCACGTGCTCACCGCGGCATGGATGACCGGCGGTGGTTTCATGCTGGCTATCGCACTCTGGCACGTCTGGCGCAGCAGGACCCCGAAATCCGAGCAGCCGATGTATCGCAAGGCCGCAGCCATCGGCGCCATTGCCGTCCTGCTCGGCGGTCTGGGTACGATCGTCACCGGTGACATCCAGGGCAAAATAATGACCGAGGTCCAGCCGATGAAGATGGCGGCCGCCGAGGGGCTCTACGACTCGGTGCCCGAGGGCGAGGGAGCGCCCTTCTCGATCATCACCGTCGGCACGCTCGACGGCACCGAAGAGGTCTGGGCCGTCACGGTGCCCAAGCTCCTCTCCTACCTGTCCACCGGCACCTTCGACGGCGCCGTCGAGGGGATCAACGACCTCAACGCCGAGTACCAGCTCACCTACAGCGGTGAAGAGCTCACCGCGATGGACGACTACCGCCCGATCATCCCGGTCACCTACTGGACGTTCCGGCTGATGATGGGCTTCGGCTTCGCCGCCATGGTCATCGCCGCCCTAGCCCTGCTCTGGTTGTGGAAGGGCAAGGAGATGAACCACCGGTTCTGGTACTGGTCCGCCATCGGGGTGATGTTCCTGCCGCTGATCGCCAACTCGTGGGGCTGGATCTTCACCGAGATGGGCCGTCAGCCCTGGCTGGTCTTCGGGCTGATGACCACCCAGACCGGCGTCTCACCAGGCACGACCACCGCCGAGGTCTTCACCACGATGGCGCTGTTCACCCTGCTCTACGGGGTGCTCGCCGTGATCGAGGTCGGCTTGATCATCAAGTACACCCGCGAGGGTGCCCCCGAGTATGACGGCGAGTCCCTCGATCCGGACGACCGGGCCGAGGACCAACCCTTCGTCTTCACCTACTGAGCCCCCGGCATACCCGAGAAGGAAGCAGTGCAATGGAACTGAGCACCATCTGGTTCATCCTCATCGCGGTGCTGTGGATCGGCTACTTCGTGCTGGAGGGCTTCGACTTCGGCGTCGGCGCGCTCTTCCCGGTGCTCGGCCGCGGCGACGAGAAGCTGGACGGCGAGACCCGCAAGCGGGTCATGCTCTCCACCATCGGCCCGTTCTGGGACGGCAACGAGGTGTGGCTGATCACCGCCGGCGGCGCCATGTTCGCGGCGTTCCCGCACTGGTACGCCACCCTCTTCTCCGGCTTCTACATGCCGCTCTTCGTCATCCTGGTTGCCCTGATCGTGCGAGCGTTGGGTTTCGACTACCGCGGCAAGGTCGACAGCGACGTGTGGCGCCGGCGCTGGAACTGGTGCATCTTCCTGGGATCTGTGGTCCCGTCAGTCCTCTGGGGCGTGGCGTTCACCAACATCGTCATGGGCGTGCCGATCGACGCGGACATGGAGTACACCGGGGGCTTCTTCAACCTGCTCAACCCGCTCGCGCTGCTCGGAGGCATCGTGTTCCTCGGCGTGTTCGTCACGCACGGCGCGATGTTCCTGGCGCTGAAGACCGACGGACCGATCCGGCACGAGGCGCGGGCGCTGGCCGTCCGGGTGGGCGGGGTCAGCGCGGTGCTCGCCGTGGTCTGGCTGGCCGCCATCCACCTCGACACCGGCACGGCGCTGTCGTGGTCGGCTGCCGGACTGGCCGCGGTGGCGTTGCTCGGATCCCTGGCGATGGCCCGCAAGGGATCGGAGGGCTGGGCCTTCACCGGCACCTTCGTGGCCATCGCGCTGACCGTGGCCTCGCTGTTCCTGGCGCTCTTCCCCGACGTTATGCCGAGCAGCACCGACCCCGCCTTCAACCTGACGGTGACCAACGCCGCCTCGACCGACTACACGCTGACGATCATGACCTGGGTCGCGGTGCTCTTCGTGCCCATCGTCCTGCTCTACACCTCCTTCACCTACTGGACCTTCCGCAAGCGGGTCAGCGGGCACCACATCCCGCAGGCCGACACCGCGGAGGACCTCTCGGTAGGTAGTCCGGGGCAGTCATGAAACCGTTCGACCCGGAGCTGCTGCGCCGGGTCCCCGATGCCCGGACACCGGTGGCGGTCCTGTCCGTCACCGGGGTGCTCAGCGGCGCCGTCGCCGTCGCACTGGCGGTCTGCCTCGCCTGGCTCGCCAGCACGGTGGTGACCGGCGGTGCCCTGACCGCACCGCTGGCCTGGACCGTCGCGCTGCTCGTCACCCGCGGACTGATCGCCGGGAGCCAGGAGTCGTTGGCCGGCTGGGCCGGCCAACGTGTGGCCTCCGGCATCCGCTCCCAACTGCTGCGGCGGTGGTCCCGGCTGCCCGAGGAGGCACGCCCGCAGCCGGACGAGGCGGTCACCCGGGCCACCGACGGCGTCGCCGCCATCGAGCCGTATGTCGCGCGCTACCTCCCCGCGCTCGTCGCCGCTGCCGTGGTGCCGGCGCTGAGCCTGGTGACGCTGCTGGTCGTGGACTTCTGGAGCGCGCTCATCGTGCTGCTCACCCTGCCGCTGCTGCCGCTCTTCGCGGCGCTGATCGGCAAACACACCGAGGCCGAGACGCGGCGACGCTGGTCGGCGATGACCGACCTGGCCGGGCACTTCCTCGACGTCGTGCGTGGCCTGCCGACCCTGGTCGCCTACGGCCGGGCCGAGCGCCAGGTGGACGTCGTGGCCGAGGTCGGTCGCCGGCACCGGGTGGCGACGGTGCGGACGCTGCGGACCGCCTTCCTGAGCACCGTGGCGCTGGAGCTGCTCGCGACGATCTCGGTCGCGCTGGTCGCGGTCGCCGTCGGCCTGCGGCTGGCCTACGGCGTGATGGACCTGCAGGCGGCGATGACCGCGATCCTGCTGGCCCCGGAGGCCTACTGGCCGGTGCGCCGGGTCGGCTCGGAGTTCCACAACGCCGCCGACGGCGCCGAGGCGCTCGAGCAGCTGCGCGACGACCTGGCCGACGACGGCGCCCCCACCACCCCACGGCCGGGCGCGCCGGATGGCGAGGTCCGGGTCGTCGACGTCCGCTACCACCACCCCGGCCGCCCCGACATCCTTCACGACCTGACCCTCACCACGTCCGTCGCCCCCGGCCTGACCGCCCTGACCGGCCCGTCCGGAGCCGGCAAGACCACCATGCTCGAGCTCCTCGGCGGACTACGGCTGCCCACGAGCGGGCGGATCGAGGCACCCCACGCCCACCTCGCGACCCAGGTCCCGCTCCTGCTGCCCGGGACCGTCCGCGAGAACCTCGCCCTCGCCAGCCCCGCGGCCACCGACGGCGAGATGCGACTGGCGCTCGACCGCGTCGGACTCTGGCAGGCACTGATCCTGCGGGAAGGGCTGGACACGGTGCTGGGGGACGACGGCTTCGGGCTGTCCGCCGGGCAGCGCGGTCGTCTCGGCCTGGCCCGCGCGGTGCTGTCCGAGGCACCGCTCGTGCTGCTCGACGAACCCACCGCCCACATCGCCCCCGACACGATCGCCGCGCTGCGCACGGTCGTTCTCGAGCTGGCCCGCCACCGCCGCGTCCTGGTGGCCACGCACGACCAGGTGCTGGCCGCCCTCGCCGACGAGCAGTGGCAGCTGACCTCCCCTCCCCCACAGACCGGTGACGGCGACGCTCCCGATGCCGGCGCCACCACCACGGCACCCCCCGTGGAGCGAGCCCGCGTCGGGGAGGGTGCCCCCGGGGCGCAGGACGGGGCACCTCAGCAGCGGCGTCGCCGCTCGCCCAGGGGTCGCCTGGCGCTGGCCGCCGCGCTCGGTGGTCTGGCCACGGCATCGGGGATCGCGCTGACCGCGACCTCGGGATGGCTCATCGTCGAGGCGTCCTACCAACCGGTCGTCCTCACCCTGCTGGTCGCGATCGTAGGTGTGCGGGCGTTCGGCCTGGCACGACCCGTGCTGCGGTATGCCGAGCGCGTCACCTCCCACGACGTCGCACTCGAG
Source organism: Serinicoccus hydrothermalis (assembly GCF_001685415.1). Taxonomy (NCBI): domain Bacteria; kingdom Bacillati; phylum Actinomycetota; class Actinomycetes; order Micrococcales; family Ornithinimicrobiaceae; genus Serinicoccus; species Serinicoccus hydrothermalis. The sequence continues at coordinate 2,168,182 of NZ_CP014989.1, forward strand.
GGTCTGGCCGCGTCACGGACCGACACCTACCGCCGGCTCATCCCGCTGACCCCGGCACGGCTGGGTCGGCGTAGCCGCGGTGACGTGCTGACCGCGGTGGTGCGCGACCTGGACGACATCAGCGACGAGCAGGTCCGCGCGATCGTGCCGGCGTGGGACGCCGCTATCGCCAGCCTGGTCGCGGCATTGGTCGTCGGAGCGTTCCTCCCTCGGGCGGGGCTGGTCGTCGTCGCCGCCGCGGTGCTCGCGTTCCTGCTGGCGCTCCTGGACCAGCGGCTCGAGCAGTCGGCCCACGACCACGTGGTCAGCGCGCGGGGCACGGTGCACCGGGTGACCTCGCTGGTCACCGCACAGCTGACCCAGGTGCAGGCGGTCGCCGGACTCGGCCGTGCCGACCGACTCGTCGACCGGGTCGACGCGAGCCAGGCCAGGGCGGACCGCGCGGCCCGCCGGCTGAGCCGCGCGCGGGGCCTCACGATCGGGGCGACCTGGCTGGTCGTCGCTGCCGCTGTCGGCAGCGTGGCCTGGCTGGCCGGCGCCGCGTACACCGCCGGCACGGTGAGCGGACCCGTCGCGGCACTGGTGACGCTGACGCCGATGGCCCTGGCCGAGGCCTGGACCGGGCTGCCCGACGCCTTCGGTGCCCGCGCCCGTGCGCATGCGGCGCGGCACCGCCTCTCGGCCATGTTCGAGCAGTCCCCGGCCGTGGCGCAGGAGGCGGAGCGGCACGGCATACCTGCCACCGAGCCCGACCCGGCACAGCAGCACGTGCCCACCCTCCGCACCGACGACGTCGAGGCCACCTGGGACCCGGCAGCCACCCTGCCGGACCTGGCCGCGACCAGTCTGCTCGTCGCCCCGGGCGAGCGGGTCGTCCTCACCGGACCGAACGGCATCGGCAAGTCGACCCTGCTCGCGGTGCTGGCCCGGCACCTGGACCCCTCCACGGGGACCTATCACCACGACGCCCACGAGATCCGGGACCTGCCGTTGGCGCAGGTGCGCGGCCGGATGGCGATCGCCGACGACGAGCCGCACGCCTTCCGGAACACCGTGCGGGCCAACCTGCTGCTGACCCGACCGGAGGCGACCGACGCCCAGCTCCTCTCCGCGCTGGACACGGCCGACCTTGGTGACTGGCTTGGCCGACTGACCCAGGGGCTGGACACCCGGCTCACCGGGCTGAGCGGTGGCGAGCGCACCCGGCTGAACCTGGCCCGCGCCGTCCTGTCGGGCAGGCCGGTGCTGCTGCTGGACGAGCCCACCGCGCACCTGGACGAGGTGACCGCGCGCCGGGTGCTGGAACGGCTCGGCGGCACGCGCCAGAGCGTGGTCATGGTCTCGCACGACCTCATCCCGGACGGCTGGGCCGAGGTGTCGTTGCGCACCGAGGGCTCGGTGCCAGTCCGCGGTGACCGGTCCTACTCGGCGAGCACCCAGGAGAGGTCCGTGCGAAGCGTGGCCGGATCCGCGTCGGGGATGGGCTCGGTGACGTAGACCTCCCACATCGCCAGCGCGCACCAGGAGTCGCCGAGGTTGTCGTAGCCACCCACGTGGCGCCGTGCGCGACCTCGCCACCGGGCAGTCTTCGCAGGCGCCCGCAACCCCCACCAAGACGGATGGCGGTCACTCCATACGGTCTAGAACGACTCCAAGGACTGGCTAGATGTGCCGAGGAGTACAGCACGGTCTGCGCCCGGCCGGTGCGATCGACGAAGAGGCGGGACAAGACCATTCGCTCCCTCGACCTCAAGGACCCCCGCTGGTCCGAGCGGCGGTCATGGCCGCCGAGCAGGACGGCAGGTCTGCGGAGCCGATCACCGCCGCGAGCAGGCGTCGATCACGAACGCGACGTAGACCGTGCCCAGCCAGGTCGGGACGTAAGTGTTATGTCCAGCAGCCAGCAGCGCATAACACGCATTCGACTCAGCCCGTGGTCATGTGCACCTCGGTGTGTTGAGCTGCTGGCGGAGTCTGACGCGGCAGTGCTGAGGGGTGGTCAGGCGGTAGCCCAGCCAGGAACGGACGCTGCGGTCCTTCGGGCGGGATTGGTTGGGCTGCTACTTGGTTGCTGCGAAGATCCCGCTGGCACCGATCTCCGCGTCGCCGGCGATGTGGTTGAGCATCGTGTAGTGCCCAGCCTCCGGGAAGGTCGTCTCGACGAAGCCGCCCTGGGCTGGTAGCAGCCCGAGCGTCTGGGAGCCCGCGGAGTGGTAGTCCGGTGGGTCGAGCGGTCCGCGGCCGTCCTTGAGCAGGTAGGTGCCCTCCTTGTAGACGGTGTCGAACTGGGTCCCGACGATGTGGAAGGACAGCGGCCGGTTCGGGCCGATGTCGAGGACCCAGACGCGCACCCGCTCACCGACCTTCGCGGTCAGCGGCTGGTCGACGTACTGGTTCACCAGTCCGTTGAACATCACGGCGTCCGCTTGGCCCACGGCCGCTTTTGCCGCGTTGACCGGGCCGCCCTGCTCGCTGAGGTAGAGCTCGGACTGGGTGATGACGTAGGACCGGTCGACCTTGGCCAGGTCCGGTGGCTCGATGATGACGGCGCCGGCCATCCCGGCCGCGATGTGAGCCGTCATCGGCATCGTCTTGCAGTGGTACATCCAGATGCCGGACCGGTTGGCGGTGAAGGTGTACTCCAGACTCTCCCCGGGCGCGATGTCGCGCATCGGGACGTCCGGTGAGATCTCGCTCGCGTGGAAGTCGACGGAGTGGGCCATGCTGCCGTTGTTGACGAGGGTGACCACGAAGGTGTCGCCGACACGGCCGCGCAGGACGGGCGCGACGGATCCGCCGTTGTAGGTCCACCGCGTCTGGAGGACCCCCTGCGCGACCTCTGTCTTGACGTCCTCGACGGTGAGGGTGACGTGGCGTACCCGCTCTTGCGTCAGGGGCGGCAGGACCGGGTCGATGCCCTTGAAGTCGGCCCCCCACTTCTTCATGAAGTCGATCTGCGGTGAGGCGCCGGCCGGTCCGCTCGTGTCTTCCGCGCCCGACACGGCAGCGCCGGTCGTCCTGACGGCGAAGACCATTCCCATCTGGCGGTGGCCGACGACAGAGCACCACCCGTCGATGTCGCCGTCGACGACACCGACCTCGACCGTCGCGCTCTGGCCGGGCGAGAGGCGTCCGCTCGATGCGCCGTTGGCCAGGACGATGTCGTGAACGTTCGTGGAGTCGGTGTTCTTCAGCTCGATGACGAGCTTGTCTCCGGGTGGTACGGACACCTCGGCGGGGTGGAAGCGCATGTCCTTGGCGGTGACCTCCACCGTGGTGGTCCGGCCGGTCGGGGTGACCGCCGAGGCGGACTGGCGTTCGCGCCTGCCCGACGTCATGTTCAGGCCGGCGGCGGTGGGGTCGAGGCCGACGCCGATGGTCGCGCCGACGGCGATGACCGCCGCCCCGGTGATGAGCTCGGCGCGCGACCAGGACGTGGCCAGCGGCGCGACCCGCTGCGGGGGGGCGCCGTCGGGGGCGGGAGGCCGCTCCGCGGCAGCCCGCCTGCCCTTGACCGCGGCGTAGACCCCGCGCCCCAGGATGGGGATCGACAGCGCGAGCGCGAGCAGGGTGAGCACCGACAGGACGACCCTGACCAGGCTCGGCACCGGTAGCAGGGCCAGGGCCAGGGCGCCGTTGGCGACGACGACCCGGGCCGTCGCCCAGCGCTCCATCTCCCGTATCCCGAGCCGGAGCACGTGGGGGCCCCCACCGATGGCGACCGGCAGCAGGTAGGACAGTGCGCCGAGGACGACCTGCAGGGCGAAACCGACGACGAAGATCGTGGTGAGGATGCCGTAGTTGTCGGACAGGTCGGCCCAGGAGCCGCGCTCCAGCAGCGACCAGGCCATCAGCCCGAGGCCGATGGGCAGCCAGAGCAGCCCGGCGCCCGCGGACAGGGCCGGGAAGCTGGCCGGCGGGCGGTTCCGGGCGGCCGTGACGATCGGCCGGTAGACCCAGAGGGTCCCGACGAGGTAGGCGACGACCCCCGCCGCCGCGACGAGCGCGAGGTCGACTAGCGGCCCGGCGACGACCAGTACGAGGCCGAGGACGAGGATCGGCAGTGCCTGTTTCGAGGCGGACTCGGCGTTCGGCGCCATCCGGGTGCGCAGCATGGTCGGCCACAACGTGACCAGGGTGCCGAGCACGGTCAGCCCGACCCACCCGAGTAGGTTGACCATGCTGTGCGCGACGAGGAGGCGCCCGTGCCACGGGTCGGCGAGGCCGCGGGCGAGCAGCACGCCGAACGTCGCGCCGACCGGCAGCAGCAGCGCCGCGATGATGTAGTAGCGCACGGTGATCCGGAACCGGCCGGGCAGCGCGGCGCGCAGCCGGCGCCCGAGCGCGATCGCGTGCCACACGATGGCGACCGAGATGAGCGTGGCCCCGGCCAGGGTCAGCGCCCAGATGTTCGTCGGGACGCCGATGAACACGAGGATGATCCCGACCTGGAAGATGCTGAGGCGGGCCGTCTGCCAGCGACGGTCTTCGAACCCCGCCTTCGTCTTGAGCAGCGCGTCGGTGAAGTGGACGCTCCACACCATCGCCGAGTGGGTCACGACGCCGAGGACGACGAGGTGGACCATGAGCCACCGTGACGACGCGAAGAACGGGTGGACCAGCGCGACGAGGAAGGCGATGAACAGCCAGATCGCGACGGGACGGTCACGCATGAACCACGTGCCGCGGGAGGTGCTCATGAACGACTCCGGGTGGGTGCAGTCTTGCTCGAGGTGGATGCTGTGCCGCTGGGCTTGATCCCGCCGGGCGGTGCCTGGCCGCGGGGTTTGTGCGCGACCGGCCCGGCGACGCTGGACGCGATGGCGATGACGAGGAACAGCAGCAGGGCGACGATGTTGATGACCGATCCGACCTGCCAGAGCGGGTAGAGCTCACCGAGGTCGCCTGCGAGGATCCGCAGGGCCAGGCCGACGTGCATGAGCACCAAGGGGATCCACATGATGGGCCGGTAGGGCAGGGGCCGGCGCAGGACCGCTGGCAGGATGACGGGCGCGTGGGCCATGACCATCGAGATCGCGAAGCCGAGCATCGTGGCGTGGACGACGAGGTCGTAGAGGTCACCCTCGAGCTGGGCGCCACCGACGACCCACGTCACCGCGGCGAGGAGGAGCCAGACGTAGCCGCCGAGCAGGGAGGCTGCGCTGAACCGGGGCAGGCCGGTCGCCCGGATCGTCTTACGGGCGACGTCGTGCCGGACGAGCCAGACCACGAGGGAGACGATGACAAGACCGGTCAGGCGCGCGCCGAAGTCCGGCCAGAGCAGCGTCATGACCAGGGTGATGGTCAGGGCTGCGGAGTGCAGGACCAGGGTCCGGCCACCGGTCGGTGGCATGTGCAGTCTGGCCAGCTCGACCCGCTCGGCGCAGATCGTGAGGACCACGAAGCCGACGAGCCACGGCAGCAGCCACGGGATCTCGACCTGGAGCCAGAGGAACGACCCGATGGCGAGGCAGACGGCGCCGAGCAGTTCGACGATGACGACGTCGTCGTGGTTGCGCCGGAACAGGGCGGCGTAGACGAGGGCGAAGGCGATCGCCCCGTCGAGGAGCAGGAGCTTGCCGACCGAGACCGGCAGGGGGGTGAGCAGCGCGATGCCGCCGAGGCCGAGCAGCAGGGGGGCGGCGAAGCCGAGCCGGTCGCGGAGCGCGACGGCCCGCTCCATCGCGATCAGGGTCCCGAGGAAGCCGCCGACCATGAGCATGCCGTGCAGGTCGCCCATTCGGGCCGCCTCGACCGGGGCGCCGACACCGACGAGCATGAGCGCGGCGTTGACCCCGGCGAGCATGGCGACGCCGGCCGGGACCAGGAACACTGCACGACGCGACAGCGGCTGGCCGGACTGCTTATTTTCCACAACTCTGATTGTAGGTAATCTGCAAACCCTCTTAGGCGAGCCTGCGCCTGGTCCAGGAGGCCTGCACCACGGGCGGTGCACCCGACGTGCGCCACTCATCACGGGTGCCCCCGGGCGCCAGCCCGACGCCGCCCACCCAAGAGGCACGCCGCCCGGCTGTCGCTCGTCTGGATCACCAGCCCGGACGCGTGCTGGCGTCCTTGTTGATCGGCTCACCCTGGTGCGTGAGAACGTCGCAGGCCCGGCGCGCGGTTGCGGTCGAGAAGAACAATGACCATGAGCACGATGGTCAGCGATGTGCCCAGGCCCCAGGCCAAGACGCCGCCGAGCTGCTGGTCGGCGAGCAGGTCCGGCACCCACGGCACGGCGATCGTCTTGTAGAATTCCGGCCCGAGCAGGAACGCGCCCTGCATGAGCGCCAGGGCGAAGAAGGCATGCCCGGCGAGCGTGACACCCAGGACGATCACCCGGATCGGCGTCGACCACCTGGGCGGGCCGGGGTCGGTGCCCACGAGCGACCAGACGAAGACGTAACCGGTGAGCGTGAAGTGCACGACCATGAACACGTGCCCGATGTGCGTCGTCAGCGACCAGTGCAGCAACGGGGTCCGGTAGAAGGCGAGAAGGCTGGCGAACAGTAGAGTCCCGGCGGTCACCGGGTTGAGGATGAACGAGGCCCACCGCGGGTGCACCACCGCAGACACGACCTCGCGCGGGCCGAGGGTGTTGTCACCCCGCGCCGGCAGGGCACGGAGCGTGAGGGTGAACGCGTTGGCCGGCACGAGCAGGATCGGCACAGCCATCATCAGGCCCGTGAACGTGGCCGTGTGCACTGAGAACATGACGCGGCCGTAGGCGCCTGGGCCGCCGCTGGTGAGCCACATGAAAAGAACCCAGCCCAGCACCCACAGCACCAGCTTGTGCAGCGGCCAGTGGTCACTGCGGCGCCGGAGCCGGACGACGCCTGCGACGTAGAGCCCGATGGCGACCAGGGCCACCAGGGTGAAGAGCCAGTCGGTGCGCCAGGTCAGGAACAGCCGCGCCCAGGTGAACGGTTCCGGCAGCGGCCAGCCGGTGAGGTCGAGCGTGAGCGTGAGGTCGACCGGCTCGGGCACGGGCGTGGGTGTGCCGCCCAGCACGACGCCGAGGGAGACCGCGGCGGCCATGAGCACGATCTCAACCAGCGCGACCTGGCCGAACCGGCGTGGCGAGTCGACGCCGCGCGCGACCACGGCGCGACGCTGCGCCCAGCCGGCGACGCCGAGGATCGCCAGGAGCGCCACCTTGAGCAGCAGCACGACCCCGTAGGGGGTGGCCAGGTTGGCGAAAGAACCCACCGTCACGGTGGCGAACAGAACGCCTGAGAGCCCCACCGCCACGTAGCACCAGGTCGCCACGGTAGAAAAGCGCCGCACCGCGTCGGGCAACGCCTTACCAAGCACGGGCAGGAGGGCGGCGATCGCCATCAGGCCGCCGACCCAGACGGTCAGCCCTACCAGGTGCAGGTTGAGGGCGACCACTGCCGTTCTGTGGCCGAGAGCGCTGGCGGAATGACCGGCGAAAGCCAGCGGCACCAGCGCGACCAACGCCAGAAGAAGGGTCCACGCAAGCGCAGCACGGGTGCGCGCGTAGGCGGTCATCGCCACCACCGGCACCACAAGGAGCGCCACGCCGAGGTAGAGCCGGAGCAGCTCCATGGACCAGACGTTGGTGAGGAGCACGGTGAGGTAGTCCGGGGACGAGAGCGGTATGCCGGCCAGCTCACCCAGGGTGAGGTAGAGCACCACGATCGCGCTGACCAGCCAGATGAGCGAGGACAGGAAGGCCAGCTGGGCGGCCGTCTCCCGGCGCCGCGTCGACCGTCCCTCGCGGACCAGGAAGGCCGCGACCAGCAGCAGCCCGATCGTGAACGACGCAGCAAGGTCGTGCACGACCCCGACCAGCGGCAACCCCCAGCGCACGAGCGGGCCCGCATCACCCAGCGCCAGCGGCGCGGCCGCGCCGGACAGGGCGGCCACGGGCACCGCGATCACCAGCGCGACGAGCGTCGCCGTGACCGGCACACCCAAGGCGCGAACGGTGCCCGGCACCCGCCTCTCGGCAAGGTTGCCAGGGCCAGGGCTGAGGGACGCAGCGCGTGGCTGGGGCGACATACCCGCCATGCTAGGGAACGACCGCGAACGGCTAACCACCCCCTACGCAAGCCTGCCCCGCCGGCAGCAGGATCGCCATGCCAGGGTTCGGTGGGCGCCCATCCACGGCCGGGGCCCCACGACTTCCCGCAAGGGGCAGCAAGAACGCGGCTGGGTAGCATGCCCTCATGGTGAGAGCGTTCCTTGCTGTTCTGTGTTCTGTGGCGTTCACGGTGCTGCTGGTTCCAGCGGCGATGGCTCACGACCAGCTGGTCGGCAACAACCCGTCCGATGATGAGCGGGTCTCGACGCCCCCGACGGAGGTGGTGCTGGACTTCTCCGGGCAGCTCTCCGAACTCGGGGCACAGGTCCAGGTGACTGGTCCAGACGGTGACGCCGCCGACGGGGCGCCGATAGTTTCCGGCGAGCGGCTCAGCCAGCCGCTGGAAGACGCATTGCCAGCGGGGGACTACACGGTCGTGTGGCGGGTGACCTCCTCGGACGGCCACCCCATCTCGGGGGAGTTCAACTTCACTCTGACACCGGCAGCATCCACGACGCCTGCCGAGGCGCCACCGACGACGGAACCTACTGGTGAGGCCGCGACACCAGCTGGCACGGCTAACGAGACGGCGACCAGTGAGATGCCCAAGACGTCCCGAACCCCAGCAGAGGTCCCTTCCCAGGAGAACGCCTCCCCCGATGCGCCAGATCAGGGGTCAGCGCTGTCTGTCTGGGTCTGGCTCCTGGGCGGCGCCGGCGTGCTTGCCGTCCTGGGGACAGTCCTGATGAGGCGCCGCCCAGGCTAGACGCCGCCCAGGCAACTATGCCGCGCAGCAAGGATGCAGGTCATCCGTGCCGTTCAGACAATGTCAAGATCCGCAGGCGCCCGCCCCGACGATCTGCCCCCTCGAGGCACGCCCGGTACCGGCCGACGATGGCCCGGGGCCACTCCCATACCGCAAGGTCGCGTTGAGGTGCCTACATCCGGTCACCCAGGTTAGGTGCATCGGGCTAGCCGGAGAAGGGCCGAGCACGTGGACCATCCGGTACAGGCCATTCGCGACCACCGGGGCGGGTCTGCTGAGCACCGCGCACGGCCGAAATCCGGAGGTCCCTGGAGGTTCTGCCCGGCAACGACTGTCACCCGAGGCCACTTATCTAAGCCTGGCCCAGCGCAGCTAGATTTGCCGCAGGCCGACGTCTGGAGGTCGAAGTCCTGGAGCTGGTTGCACGATAGGAGCGGTACACGTGAAGCGTAAGGAGCATAATCCAGATCGACGACGACGCTGGGGTATTAGGTTGACCATGCTTGGTTTCGGCCTGGTGACGGTGGCCTATATCGCCACGATGATCACGATGTACCTCATCGGTCGATGAACCGCCGCAGCTGTCCTGCCGCGGTTCCGGGCTCGGTCGGGACGCACGGGGCCGCCATCGGACTTCACACTGGAACTCGATAGGTCAGCATGGGCTGACTGTTGCCCCGTGTGGATGCACCAACCCGTGGTGGGTGCGGAGGTTGCGGACCGGGCTGATGGGCGCGGATCCGGCTGTTCGTGCTGGATCGGGCTTGCCCGCGCCGCCGGCGAACACGTGGCTGGGGCGCGTCTGGTGTCACGGGGTGCGGTCGGACGGGCCTCTGCCACCGTGTCGCCGGTGGCGATCACGCGGCAACCCCCGAGTAAGAGTGCAGGCCGGTGATGAGCAGGTTCACCACGGTGTAGTTGAGGATGATGCACAGCATCCCGACCAGCGCCACCCAGGTCGCCCGCCGCTTGGTCCAGCTACTGGTGGCTCGGGCATGCAGGTAGGCCGCGTAGACCGCCCAGATGACGAAGGTCCACACCTCCTTGGGGTCCCACCCCCAGTAGCGGCCCCAGGCCACCTCGGCCCAGATGGCACCGGTGATGAGCACCACGGTCCACAGCGGGAAAGCGAAGATGTGGATCCCGTAGGTCATCGTCTCCAGCTTGGAAGCCTGCGGCAGACCGGCGAGCCAGCCTCGGACCCGGCCCTTGCGCTCGGCGGAGTCGCGCAGCAGGAAGGCGATGCCCAGGGCGGCGCCGATGATGAACAGTGCGACCGACAGGGTGGCGAGCGTGACGTGGATCGACAGCCACATCGTGTTGTCCAGGGCCGGCATGAGCTGGGAGGCCTCGGTGTACCAGATCTTTCCCGCGGTGAGGATCGCCATGACCGGGAGCACGACGAAGGGTCCCAGCCAGAGCCGGTCGCGCTTGGTGCTCCACAGCGCGAAGACGACCAGCGCGAAGGAGGCGCTGACGATGGCGAACTCGTACATGTTGCCCAACGGCCAGCGCTGCACCGACAGGCCCCTCAGCACGGTGCCTCCGACGACCCCGAAGGTTGCTATCCAGGTCAGCTGCATACCGATGATCCCCCAGCGGCGGGTGACCCCGCTTGGGTGGCTGACGCTGGGTGGTTCGACCGCCGCGGCGGACGGTGACTCGTCAAGGGGCTCGGGCGTCCCGACGCGTCCCTCGTGCCCGGGAACGGCTAGGACACTGATGCGCGTCTGCTCGTGGGCCCTGACGTCGGCACGACGCTCCTTGGCTGCGCCCGTCAGGGCCAGGTGCGCGGAGAAGGAGATGAGGGCCAGCGCGAGCACGGCCAGCGAGGCCCAGACGGCGATGTCGCTGGCCAGTGACAGCTGCGGGTCAGTCATTCCTTGTCCTCGTCTCGCTCCAGGGCTGCCGGGTGGTCGTCGGGGTGCTGACGATCCGCGAGAGGACGTCGTCGACGACGGTCTGCAGCCCGGGGTCGCTGCCCTTGGGCAGTCCCGCGACCCTGACGTCAGTATGCCGTGCAGCACCCGTTTCGTCGAAGCCCGGGGCGACCCGGACGTAGATCCTGCGTCGTTTGACACCCAGCATGAGCCCGAGCCCGAGCACGGCGACGCCGGCGAGGGCTAGCGCGGGCATCCGGCCCGGGTCATGACGCACCAGCAGACCGGCCCACCGGATCACGTTCTCGAACTCCACCCGGGTGCCGTCGGGCAGCTCGTAGTACTCACCCGGACGCAGCAACATCGCGACCGGGTCGCCGTCCGCGTCTGTCACCTGGGTCATCTGGTCGGTGTCGAGGGCGAAGACGGACTGCGGGCGGCCGTCGGGGAACATCTCACCCTCGAAGGGGGTCAGCGCCAGGGTCGGGTCGACCAGGCCGGGGAAGGAGGAGAGCATCCCCAGCTCGGGGTCGATCTGCAGGGTCGGCAGGAAACCACCGACGAGGCCGAGCCCAGGATCCTGGCCGGTGACCTTGATCACGCCCTCGCTGGCGTAGTTGTTGTCCTGCGGCAGGAAGGTGACCGCGTCGGAGAACAGCAGCTTCCCGTCGGGGGACCGCACGGTCACGACCGGGGCGTAACCGTTGCCGAGCAGGAAGATCGAGTCGCCCCCGACCGACACGGGGTAGTTGACCGCGAGCTGCTGCTGCTCGGCCTCCCGGCCCGGGATCTCGACGGTGGCCAGCCCCTCGAAGCGGCGGGGCTGCCCGAACTGCGCACCCTCTGCCTGGGTCTCGAAGTCGACCTCGAGTTGGTTCAGCTCGACGGTGAAGGTCGGGATGGCGCTGGCGTCGGTGAGCGGACCGAAATTCAGGGTGTCGAAGGTCCCCGGGCCGGCGGTCCAGGACTCGCCCTCCTTGATAATGATCTCGCCGCGCCAGCCGAAGAGGTTGCCGGCGGCGAAGGCGACGATCACGCCGAGGAGGGCGGTGTGGAAGAGGAGGTTGCCGGTCTCCTTCAGGTAGCCCTTCTCCCCGCTCACCGCGAGCTCGCCCTCCTCGGCGGTCCGGAGCCGGTAGCCCTTGGCTTTGAGCGCCTGCCGGGCCGCGGCCAGCACCACGCCAGGTTCGGCGTCGACCTCGCCGTGCGCCGTGGCCGGAAAACGGGTCAGACGCCGCGGGGTCCGTGGCGGCTGGGCGCGGAGGCTGGTCAGGTGCTGTCTCGTCCGGGGCGCGATGCACCCGATGAGGCTGATCATCAGGAGCAGATAGATCGAGGCGAACCATGGGGAGGAGAAGACGTCGAAGAGGAAGAACCGGTCCAGCCACGGCGCGATCCCCGGGTTCTCCTCGAAGAAACCGCGGACCTGGACCGGATCGACCGAGCGTTGCGGGAAGATCGAGCCGGGAATGGATGCGGCGGCCAGCAGCAGCAGCAGGTAGATCGCGGTGCGCATGCTGGTCAGCTGTCGCCACGCCCACCTGGCCCACCCTCCCAGGCCCAGGCGGGGGCCGCCGAGCTCGGTGCGGTTCTTGGGGTAGTCCGGCGCGATCCGCTCTGGCGAAGGACCGCCCGCGGCAACCTCGTGGTGCTGGTCGGTGCTCATCAGATCGCCGTCGTGAAGTTGCTGGTGAGGCGTGTCTGAACCCAGGCCATCGCCTCGGCCCACACCCCGAGCAGCATCAGCAGTCCGAGGAGGACGAGCAGTCCGCCACCGGCGCGCTGCACGAGCAGGTAGTGGTCGCGCAACCAGCGGGAGGCGCGGCTGACCGAGCCGAGGCCGGCGGCGATGAGCGTGAAGGGCACGCCCAGACCCAGGCTGTATGCGGTGCCGAGCACCAGGGCACGGCCCACCTGGTCGTCGCCGGGCAGGATCGAGGTGCCGAGGGTCTGGATCGCGGCCAGGGCCGGGCCGGTGCACGCGCTGAAGCCCAGGCCAAAGGCGATCCCCAGCAGCGGTGCCCCGGCGACCCCGGCGGCCGGACGCCACGTCACCCGCACTGCGGCCGTCGGCTGCAGTACCATCACCAGCCCGAGGACGAGGACGACGACACCGCCGATGCGCAGCAGCAGCCCCTGATGTTGCGCCAGGGCCAGCCCGAGGGAGGAGATGACCACACTCATCGCCAGGAACACCACGGTGAAGCCCGCCACGAACAGCAGGGACCCCACGAGCACGCGCCACCGCTCCGAACGTGACCGGGCATCGGCTGGCTGGGCCGTCATACCCCCGACGTAGCCCAGGAAGCCGGGCACGAGCGGCAGCACGCAGGGGCTTGCGAAGGACACCAGACCGGCCAGCGCCGCGATCGCGGCAGCCAGCAGCAACGGCCCGGACAGGACGACCTCGCTCACCGGGCCTCCTCGTCGGCAGCGGGCTCGGCCAGAACGTCCTCGACGAGCCCGCGCAGCGTCGAGGCGTCGACCTGGCCGCTGACCCGGGCAGCCAGGCGTCCCTGGCCGTCCAGGACCATCGTCGTCGGGGTCGCGACGGCCAGCCCCTGCAGCTGCGCGCGGGTGCGGCCGCCGTCGTCCTGCAGGGAGGGGTAGGAGACGTCGTACTTCTCCTGGAACGCCAGGGCGTTGGGCACCGAGTCACGGCTGTTGACCCCGATGAACTGCACCGGCTCACCGGCGTCACGAAAACCGGTGGCGACCTCCTCCAGGTCTGGCGCCTCGGCGATGCACGGTCCGCACCACGAACCCCAGACGTTGACGACGACGACCTCCCCGAGGTGGTCCTGGGAGGACCATGCCTTCTCCTCCAGGGTGGTGCCCTCGAGGGTGATGACCGTCTCGCGCTCCTCGGCGGTGAGCACCTGGATGGTGCCGTCGCCGGCGACGTAACCCTTCTGGTCCCCCTGTCGCATCTGATCATTGATCGACGAGCGGTCGCCACCGCAGCCGGCGAGAGCCAAGGAGACCGCCGCGAGCAGGGCGACCGCACCGGCGCAGCGCTTCGAGGACAGCTTCACGGGCCCACCACGCACTCGCCACCATCGGTCGGCGCGCACAGGATCGTGCCAGGGCAGGCGGAGAACATACCGACAGGCTAGCCAGGGCTCCCGCGACCCCCCGGTGCGGGCCCGATCACCGCCAGGTCCACATCGAACAGGCCGGTCGTCTGCGGCCTCCGGGAACGCCTCGCTCGGACAGGTGAGGTCCCCGGTGACTGCGATCAGCGGATGGTGCCCGACCTGCCCTGTCCCCTTCGGGCACTTCGGTCGGTGTGGAGCGCGATGTCCCGTCCACCCGCGAAGAACGGCACTACCGTCCGGTGCCCGGGCCGAGAGGCGATGCTGAGACGCTCACCCGTCAGATGCCCCACGCTTCAGGCGGGGTCATGGTCTGGAGCTGGGCATGCGGCGGGCCACCGAGCGTGCGGTCCGCAGCGCACCGACGAGCACGATAAGTGCTGCGGCAGGGACGAGCCAGGGGCCGGTGCGGAGGGCGAGCGTCTGGTCGGTGCGCAGGGGGAGCACTCCTTCCAGGGTCGCCTCGGTGTAGAGTCGGGTGCGGTCGTGGACGGTGCCGTCCGGGGTGATCAGGCCGGAGACGCCGACGTTGCTGATGTGCACCACTGAGCGGCCGTACTCGAGGGCGCGTACGCGAGAGACGGCGATGTGCTGGGCCGCCTGGTCGCCCTCGCCGAACCAGGCGTTGCTGGTCGGCACGACGAGCAGCTCGGCACCGCCGGAGACCAGGTCGCGCATGGCGGGGTCGAAGAGTACCTCGAAGCAGATCGCCAGCCCGAGCACCACGTCTCCGCTTTCGGGCAGGGGCAGGCTCATGACGCCTGGTTCCCGGCCTGGGGCGAGGTCGGTGATCCGGTCCACCCAGGGGCTGAGGTGGCGCATCAGCGGCCGCATCGGCATGACCTCGCCGAACGGTGCCAGGTAGATCTTGGCGTAGACATCCGCCAGGCCCTGCCCGGGCAGGTAGCCGAAGACCATGTTGGAGGGCGCCGGTTCGCCGCCCTTCCGGGAGATGCCGCCGAGCACGACCGGTGCCCCGATCGCGTCGACGGCCTGCATGATCCGGGCCGTGGTGTCCTGCCCGCTCCGTGGGTCGAGCGGGTCGAGGTCCGTGGCGCCCTCGGGCCACAGCACCAGCTCCGGGGCCGTGGCCTGTCCGCGGGTGACGCGCTCGGCCAGGTCCTGGGTGCGGTCGGTGTAGCGCGCCAGGATCGTGCCGGGTTCGGCGCTGAGGGTGCGGCTGAAGCCCTCGGGCAGGTCAGCCTGGACCGCGGCCACGGAGATGGGCTCACCTTGCGTCGGACGGGGCACCAGCGTCGGAGCGAGCACCAGCACGGCAGCCACGAGGAGAACGCCGCAGGCTCGGCGGCGGTCCGTGCGGCCCGGCTGCAGCAGCCGTTGCGCGGTCACGGCGAGCAGTCCGCCGCACAGGGCGACGAGGAAACCCAGCCCGGCGACGGCGACGATGCTGACCGCCCCGAGCAGGGGTGAGTCGGCCTGGCTGAACCCCAGCCGGGCCCACGGGAACCCGCCGAAGGGCGTGACCGAGCGGGCCCATTCCACCAGCACCCAGGCCGCGGCGCCTGTGACCGGGCGGACGGCACCGTGCCGTTGCAGCAGGGCGAGCACGCTCCCCAGGGCGGCCGGGTAGCAGGCGGAGGCGATGCTCATCGCCAGCCATGGCGCGGTCCCGGCGTAGGTCCCGGCCCAGGTGAACATGGGAGTGAACCATGCGAGCCCGAGCAGCAGCCCGGCAAGTCCGCCGGCCCACCACCGGGCGCCCGCGGTGGCCAGGGCCAGGGCGGCGCAGCCGACGATCGCCAGCCACCACACGTCGTACCCCGGAAAGGCCAACCACAGCGCCAGCCCGCCCAGAAGGCTGAGGAGCAGACGGCTGGCCAGTACCGGGACAGGCCTGGCCGCGTGGCAGGTCACCGGCCGGGTTGGGCGACGGGCACCGTGACGGCGCACCCGGTGAGCCACGCGATTCATTGGTGGCGCGTGAGCGACAGGAACAGACCTACCGGGACGCTGGCGGCGAGCAGTGCAGCCAGGATCCGGTAGGCCGCGAGCCACCCAACTCGTGCTGTAGCCGTCTGTCTGACTGCGGACAGGAACATCACCAACGCGAGGAACAGCCCAAGGCCGCCAACAACGACGAGCGCCGGGGTACCGCTAAGGGTCCCGGTGATCACGGCGACATTGCCCGCGTTCCACGTCAGGAGCTCCCAGGTCGTCGTCGGCTGCGTCGGTGGCCGTCTGGGCAACAACGCCTGCCCTGCGCCGAGGCCGACCTGGGACACGCCCGCGACAAGAACGAGGTAGGCGGCCATCCACGAGCCGTGCTCGAAGCCGGTCGGACCGGTGATGGCGGCGACGAGCCCACCGGTGACGATGCAGGCGAGGCCGATCAGCACGAACGGGCGCATCGCGCTCCACCCACTCACGATCGCGTCGTCATCGACACCGGGGCTCGCCCGCATGCCTTGGTCTGATCCGCCCGTGCTTGGCAGTCCGTTGCGGTGCTGGCTCTCGCCAGGGTTCTCCATGTTCTTCCTCCTTGCACGGGTGCACGGCGGGCTCACCCGGTGAGGAGGCTGGCCCAGTAGTCGGCGAAGCGGATGGCGATGAGGACGGCGATGGCCAGGAGCCATGCCAGGTTGAGGGTGGGTGCGTACCGGGTCAGGGTCCGTGCCCGCGGGTCACGCCGGACCAGGTGGGTCGTGGTCGTGACGAAGGCGGTGATGGTGACGATCCAGACGACCATGCAGTAGGGGCACAGGGCGCCGATGACGTACAGGGACTGGTAGATGAGCCAGTGGACGAACAGCACACCGGCCGTGGTCCCGCCCTGGACCCCGACCCAGAACCAGGCACGTAGCCGGGCCCCGGCCAGGAGGGCAGCGCCGACGGTGGCCAGGGCGGCGAAACCGGCGACGCCCAGGACCGGGTTGGGAAAGCCCAGAACCTCTGCCTGCGGGGTGGCCATGACCGAGCCGCAGCTCAGGACGGGGTTGATGCTGCAGGACGGGACGTAGGAAGGGTCCTGCAGGAGCAGGATTTTCTCGATCAGCAGCACGAACGCCGCGGCCAGACCGACCAGCCCGGTGACCAGCAGCACCCACCCCGTCACCCTCCCGGTGCGGGCGGCGCGGGTATCAGTCGGCAATGGCGGCCTCGATCGCGTCGCGGAAGTCAGCCTCGCTCTGCGGCTGCAGCAGCTGGCCATCCAGGAAGAAGGTGGGGGTGCCCTGCACGCCCAGGTCGATACCGTCCTGGTAGTCCCGCGCGATCCGCTCGGCGGTGGCCTCGTCGGCGACCGCGGCGTCGTAGGCGTCCATGTCCAGGCCCAACTCCTCGGCGAAGCCGCGGAACACGTCCGCCTTGGACTCCTGCTGCTCGCCCCACTCGGCCTGGGTGGCGTACATGCGCTTGTACATCGCCTCGAACTGCCCCTGCTGCGCCGCGGCCTCGACCGCCACGGCCGCATTGACCGCGTTGGCGTGACTGGGGATCGGGAAGTAGCGCGCGACCACCGTGAGCTGCCCGTCGTAGTCCTGACGCAGCTGCTCGACCAGCGGGTACGCCGCACGGCAGGCCTCGCACTCGAAGTCCAGGAACTCCACCAGGACCGGCGCGTCCGGGCCCTCCGCCTGGGACAGCACGTGGCTGTCCGGGCGCACCAGCTGGGCCGTGGACGTCCCGGCCGCAGCGTCCGAACTCGCCTGCGGGGAGTCGCCCCGGGCGAGCCAGAGGATGAACGCGACTCCCACGACGAACACGCCCAGCATGATGATCGAGATGGACAGCTGACGGTTCACATGGCCTCCACGGGCTGGGTTTGACAGGACGACGTGCTCTGCGATGATACTTGATCATCTGCTCAGAGATTGGGGATGTTCGTGACCGAGGTTGTCGGGCTGGACGGTTGCACCGTGGCCTGTGTCCACCCTGAGAAGGTGGCGATGGTCTGGGCCAACTCTCCCGACCCGGAGCAGCTGGGCCAGGTGGCGGCGATGTTCAAGCTGCTCGGGGACCCGACCAGGGCCCGGCTGCTGTACGCGGTGCTGGAGGCGGGTGAACTGTGCGTGTGCGACCTGTCCGCGGCCACCGGCATCGCCGAGGCCACGGTCTCCCAGGCGCTGCGGCTGCTGCGCGCCTCCGGCGTGGTGACCGGGCGCCGGCAGGGGCGCAATGTGTTCTACCGGCTCTCCGACGCCCACGTCCGGATGCTGCTGGACCTGTCCCGTGAGCACGTCGACCACGACCCTCCCGCCGTCACCTCGGCGGCGCAGCACGGGAAGGTGCTGTCGTGAGTGCCGGGCACGGGCACGGCTCGGCCGGCACCCGGCACCGGTGGCGCCTGGTCGTCGCGTTCGCACTGACCGCCGGGTTCTTCAGCGTCGAGCTCGTCGCCGGGCTGCTGTCACAGTCGCTGGCGCTGCTCGCAGACGCGGGCCACATGGCCGCCGACGTGGTCACCCTGGGCATGGCCCTGCTGGCCACCTCGATCGCCACCCGACCGGACCGCACCGGTAGGCGCACGTTCGGCTCCTACCGGGCTGAGATCTTCGCCTCCGGCTTCGCCGTGCTGATGATGGCCGGGGTGTCGGTCTACATCGCCATCGAGGCCTTCGGGCGGCTGGGCCAGCCGGCCGAGCCGGCCTCCGGGGTGATGCTCGTCGTCGGTGTCGTCGGCCTGGCCGTCAACATCGTCGCCCTGCTGCTGCTGCGCGGCGGGGCGGGGGAGAGCCTGAACGTCAAGGGTGCCTACCTGGAGGTGATGGCGGATGCGCTCGGCTCGGTCGGTGTCATCGCCGCCGGACTGCTCATCACCTTCACCGGCGCGGCGGTGTGGGACACCGTGATCGCCCTGGCCATCGCCGTCTTCGTGCTCGTCCGTGCCGTCATGCTCGGCCGCGAGGTGCTGGCGGTGCTCGGCCAGCACGCACCCAAGGACGTCGAGCCCGCCGACATCGTCCGTGCCCTGGAAGAGCTGCCCGGGGTGGACGACGTGCACGACCTGCACGTGTGGACCCTCACCTCCGGGATGGACGTCGCCACCGCCCACCTGACCACCGCCGAGCAGGCCGACAGCCAGGTGGTCCTGGACGCCGCCACCGAGGTCCTGCGCACCCGCTTCGGCATCGCCCACGCCACCCTGCAGGTCGAGTCCGCCGACCACACCTGCGAAGGGGCCACCTGGTAGCTGGTCAGGGGACGGCAGCGGCCGGGCTGGCGAGAGCAGGCATGGGCACGTCTATAGTTCAGCGTCCCATGTATAGTTCAGCAAGTGCTGACTATTGCTTCTCGTCTCGATGTGATGAACCGTCTGGGCCGGGCGATGGCGGACCCGACCCGGTCGCGGATCCTGATGACCCTGCTGGAGCGGCCCGCCTACCCCGCTGAGCTGGCCCGAGACCTGGACCTGACGCGGTCGAATGTGTCGAACCATCTGGCGTGTCTGCGCGACTGCGGGATCGTGGTCGGCGAGCCGGAGGGCCGGCAGACTCGCTATGAGATCACCGACGCCCACCTGGCGCGGGCGCTCAACGCCCTGGTGGAGACCACCCTGGCGGTCGATGAGGATGCTCCGTGCCTGGATCCGGCCTGTCCGGTGCAGGGCTGCTGTGAGTCTGCAGGGGAGATGCGCTGATGGCTGACGCATGCTGCGCCCCCGCCCCGGCTCCCGGCTCGGCTGGGGAACCGGCACCGCATACGCCCTGGTGGAAGGACGGCAGCGTCCAGATCCCGATCTCCTCGGGGCTGGCGCTCCTGACAGGACTGTTCACCGGGTGGTCGGGACTGGAGACGGTCGCACTGGTGATGTTCTGGGCCGCGCTGCTGCTGGGGGCCTCTCAGTTCGCGCCCGAGGCGCTGCGCGCGCTGGTGACCCGGCGTCGGCTGGGCATCGGCCTGCTGATGACCATCAGCGCCACCGGTGCGGTTCTCCTGGGGTACATCGGGGAGGCCGCCGCCCTGGCGTTCCTCTACTCGATCGCCGAGGCACTGGAGCACCGGGCGATGGACAAGGCCCGCTCCGGGCTGCGGGCACTGCTGGACCTGATTCCTGCCACGGCCACGGTCGTGGAGTCAAGCGGCGAGGTCCGTGACGTTGCGGCCGAGTCTCTGGTCGTGGGTCAGGTGTTACGGCTCAAGGCCGGGGAACGGCTGGCCACCGACGGCGTGGTCCGCTCCGGGCACAGCAGCTTGGATACCTCAGCCATCACCGGGGAGTCCATCCCGGTGGAGGTGGCACCCGGTGACGAGGTGCTCGCCGGGTCCATCAACACCTCCGGGGTCCTGGAGGTCGAGGCCACTGCGGCAGGGACAGACAACTCGCTGACCACGGTGGTCGAGCTGGTCGAGCAGGCCCAGGCCGACAAGGGCGAACGTGCCCGCATGGCCGACCGGATCGCCCGGCCGCTCGTCCCGGGCGTATTGGTCCTGGCCGTGCTGGTCGCCGCGATCGGCTCGATGTTCGGCGATCCGATGGAGTGGATCACCCGCGGCCTCGTCGTCCTCGTGGCAGCATCGCCCTGCGCCCTGG
Organism: Serinicoccus hydrothermalis; assembly: GCF_001685415.1. Classification (NCBI taxonomy): domain Bacteria; kingdom Bacillati; phylum Actinomycetota; class Actinomycetes; order Micrococcales; family Ornithinimicrobiaceae; genus Serinicoccus; species Serinicoccus hydrothermalis. The sequence goes on from NZ_CP014989.1 coordinate 2,188,463, forward strand.
GAATCTCGGTGCCGGTCACGGTGATCTCCGCGATCGGCGGCGGCAGCAGGTTCGGGCTGGTCGTGAAGTCCGGTGCCGCCTTCGAGCGGCTGGGTGACATCAAGCACCTGGCGCTGGACAAGACCGGCACCCTGACCCGCAACGAGCCGACTGTCGCCGCGGTGCTGACCACCGCAGGCCACAGCGAGGACGACGTGCTCAACTGGGCAGCAGCACTGGAAGCCCACAGCACCCACCCCCTTGCAACGGCCATCACCCGCGCGGCCGCGTACGTCCCGGGTGCCGAGGCGGTCACCGAGCACCCCGGGCAGGGCATCACCGGCACCGTCGACGGGCTGGCGGTCGCCGTGGGAAGTCCCCGCTGGCTGACTCCCGGCGCGCTCGGTGACCGAGTCGCCGAGCTGGAGGAACGCGGCAGCACGGTGGTGATCATCCACCGCAACGAGCAGCCCGCAGGCGCTGTCGGTGTCCGGGACGAGCTGCGTCCCGAGGCGGCAGAAGTGATCCAGATCCTTCATCGGCAGGGCATCGCCACGACCATGCTTACCGGCGACAACGCCCGTACCGCACGAGCCATCGCCACCGAAGCCGGCATCACCGACGTCCGCGCCGAGCTGCGGCCGGCGGACAAGGCCCGCGAGATCGCCGCCCTGGCCAAGGACACCCCTACGGCCATGATCGGCGATGGGATCAACGACGCTCCGGCGCTGACGTCAGCGGATGTCGGCATCGCGATGGGCGCGACCGGCTCCGATGCCGCGGTCGAGTCCGCCGACGTAGCCTTCACCGGCGAAGACCTCCGCCTGATCGCCCACGGACTGCACCACGCGCGCCGGGGGCGACGGATCATGAACCAGAACATCGCACTGTCACTAGCGATCATCGTGGTACTACTGCCGCTATCCATCACCGGCACGCTCGGACTGGCCGCCGTCGTCCTCATCCACGAGCTCGCCGAAGTCGTCGTCATCGGCAACGGCCTCCGGGCCGCCCACACCCGCCACTCCCCGACCACCACGACGAGCCACCAACAGACAGCCACAACCCACCACCACGAGAACAAGCTGCACCACGCCCACTGACTCCGAACAACTGGGCTCGCGGGCTGGACAAGAACATGAAGGCCAATCCGGCCTATTTCACAACCCGGGGTGGCTCCTCCGACCTGAACGTGGGCCGGGTGACCGCGTTGTTCCGCGCTGCGTGCAACGTGCTGCTCGAAGGTGCCTCGGATACCTAGCTAGGACGGGTTGATCCACCGGCTCGACAAGATCGACACCAAGGAGGGGCTGGACTCCCTCTGATACCTCGCCGAGCAGCACGTCCCCTGCGCCGTCCTGCTGTACGAGCGCTACCTTGGACGGCCGTTCGCCAGCCACCGCGACGGTGTCTCCGAGCTCGTCGGTGACGTGATGGAGAATGCCATCGAGGACCTGCTGGCAAAGGCCCGCATCCCCATTCCGCAAGACCAAGCGGGCCGATCGGGTGCCGGGGCTTCGATCAGGCCACCTGACTTCTTCAGCCCCGATGAACTCGACCCCACAGTCATCATCGAAGCCAAGATCACCGGCGACGACGGCACGGCCCGCGACAAGGTCGCCCGCATCCTGCGCCTGGCGGCCATGCGCGACGAACGCGAGAGGGCCGGTCGCCCGGCGTTCGAGGTGGTGGCCTGCATCGACGGCCGAGGCTTCGGTGTGCGCCGCGAGGACATGAGCCACATGATCGTCGCGACCCGCGGCAAGGTCTTCACGGCGAACTCCCTGAAGGACCTGATCGCCGACACCCGGCTGTCCGAGCTCCTGCCGACGCCGCCAGACCACTGACGGGAGAGCCGCTGACACCGAAGGTGGAGATGTTGGTCGCACGCTAAATGCCGCGAGTCGGGCGCTACTTTGCACAGCCCGTGCCGGCAGTGCCAGGTCATGCAAGGTTGACCGGGTCGGACGTGCAACCTTCGCTGCATCTCGACACGGTTGTCGAGATGCAGCCAATCTTGCGCAGCGACCGTCCCTATGTAACATTCCCCACGGTTATCCGTAAGAGCGATCTTCTGTTGAGATGCAGCCAAGTTCGCACAAACGACCGCCGTATGCGGCAATAGGCGGGCGTGATGGACACCATCACTTTACGTTATGGAGGAGTTGGCTGTACGGGCTCAGGGTTACATCGTCCGCGCTCCGGCTCCGGCCGAAGCACGTCGATCCGCGTAGTCCAGCCAGCCGTCGGAATGTGGCGGAACTACTGCACCGACCGTCTCACCGGCTCTCCTCAGGCGCAGCAGCTGGTGGGCATGGTCGAGCGGAATAGACCGGCTGCTATGCGCAGGGCTTCGCTCATCGTGAGGTAGGGCGCCCACGTGTCGGTCAGGTCGTCGACGGTGAGGCCGAACTTGATGGCGTACGTCGCGGCAAGCATGAGCTCCCCGGCACCGTCGAGCGCAGCATGCACCCCCAGGATCTTGCGGGTCTGGGTGTCGATGACGAGCTTGAGGACCCCGCGGGTGTCCTGGTTGACCAGGGCGCGCGGAATGTCCTGCGCGCTCAGGACCCGGCTCTCAGCGTGGTGGCCGAGTTCCAGGGCTCGGGCTTCGGTCAGTCCGGCGCTGGCGAGTTGAGGAGTGGTGAACGTGACTCCGGGCAGGCCGCGGTAGTCCACGGTAGACAGCTCGCCGAGCGCACCGGACGCGGCGACCCGGCCCGTTTGCGCGGCAACGTAGATGTACTGCGGGGCACCGCAGACGTCCCCGGCGGCGAACACCCGCTGGTTGGTCGTGCGCTGGTTCTCATCCACGACGATGAAGCCGCGGGCGTCCGTGCCGATCCCGGCGGCCTCCAGTCCCAGACCGGTGGTGTTGGCGTAGCGGCCGGTGGCGACCAGCAGGCGCTGGCCCTGGACCTGAGCACCGCTGACCGTGGTGACCTTGACCCCTTCGGCGGTGGGTTCCACTTCCCGCCCGTGCTCCTCGACCACCGTGATCCCGTCCTGCGCGAAGACGCTTCGCAGCACGTCAGCGACCTCGGGTTCGGCGTAGGGGGCGATCCGGCCCACGAGGGTGACGTCAACGCCCAGCTGGGCCCATAGCTGAGCCTGCTCCAGACCGACATAGCCCCCACCCAGCACGACCATCGAGACGGGCAGGTCCTGCTGTTCCATCGCGGTGCTCGACGTCAGGTACTCGATCTCGCTCATGCCGGTCAGGTCCGGAATGAGCGGGGCTGCTCCGGTGGCGATCACGTACGACGCCGCGCGCAACATCTGGTCCTCGACCTGCAGCGTGTGCTCGTCCAGAAACCGCGCATGCCCGTAGGTGATGGCAAACTCGTGCGCCTCGGCGACATCGACGTACTTCGCCTGGCGCAGGTGCTCGACCAACCCCTGCTTCTGGTTCATCAGCTCCCCCACCTCGGGGGCATCAGCACTGGTGGGCACACCCTGAAACGGGCTGGTCAGCGCCCGGTGGCGCCGGCCAGCTGCAGCGAGCAAGCTCTTGCTCGGGATGCATCCCACGTTCAGACAGGTACCGCCGAGCGGACCATGCTCGACCAGCAGCACGCTCTTTCCGCGGGAGCGCGCCTCGATCCCGGCGGCCATGGCCGCACCCCCGGTGCCGATGACGATCAAGTCGTACTGGACCATGACTGCTCTCTTCCGGTCGGGACGCAGGGTCGCTTAGACCGTAAGGCTTCCAGTGCACTGGAAGGTCAAGAGCTACGGTGCAGGTATGCGCATCGGAGAGTTGGCCGCGGCAACCGGCGTGAGCACAAAGACCATCCGGTTCTACGAAACGGCCGGCGTGCTACCGGCGCCCGCACGGACCACATCGGGCTACCGGCAGTACGACGCCAGCGCGGCGGACCGGCTCGCATTCATCAGAGCCGCACAGGCAGCGGGACTGACCCTCGCCCAAATCCGAGATGTCATCTCAGCCCGCGACATCAGCGAAGCACCCTGCCACCACGTCGCCACCCTGCTGGCCGACCACGCCGCCGCACTCCAAGCACGGCTCTCTCAACTCAGCGAACTGCTCGAGCATGTGCGCTGGCTCAGCCATCGGGCGACCACGCTGGATCCCGGCCAGTGCCTCCCCCAGCATGTCTGCCACGCCATCCCGACCAGCCAACTGACGGACCGCTCCTCCAGCCGCTGAACACCACATCCGGTATGCCGATCCCGCGACTACTCCACCGCACCCTCCTGCTGCGCGTGACACTGCACACCTTCGGCATCCCTCGGGTACGCCGGCAGCCCCGCGACCCGCTCTGACACACCCTCCGATTCTTCGGTGGCCAGCTGGAGGTTTGGCAGTCTGCCGCTACTGCGCTCCGTCGGCTCTTCCAGGGAACCTCAGGAGTGCTCGGCAAGCGGAGGCCGGGTAACTGGTGCACGGTCGTAAGTCCCGACGGCTCTGGTCAGAGGCCAAAGGCTCCGCCACTGACCAAGATGGCGATGCCCAGTCCGATGAGGACGATGGGGAACAGGATGTGCTCCCACCGCTCAAGGACTTCGGCGATCGGGGGGCGGGTGGCCACGAACTTGGCCAGCATGACAAGGACCGCGACCAGCCCGAGGAAGACGATGCAGTAAGCCACCACGGCCGCCGGTCCCACGCTGAGGAAGACCGGGACGTAGACGCCGATGTTGTCCCCACCGTTGGCGAAGGTGACCCCCGCGACCGTCCAGACGGCGACGTTCTTGCCGGTGACCTTGGCATCGTCACCATCGTCGTCGTTCCCGCGCCAGGCCTCCCATGCGGCCCACAGACCCAAGACCAACGGGATGAGTCCGAAGTACGGGATGACTGCCGAGGGCAGGAACGCGTCCGCGCCCAGGGTGACGAGCACTGCCGCGCCAAGGATGCCCGCGAACCCCAGGTACTGGCCCAGCACGATCCGGGCCGTGGTTCCGGACTGTCCTGCGCCGCGCGCGAAGAACAGCGAGAGCACGATGATGTCGTCGATGTTGGTCGCGATGAACAGGCCGATCGCCTGCAGGACCGAGGACAGGATCATGCGCCAGCCTCGGCGGCGCAACATCTGGCGATCGAGCAAGCCGGATCGAGACACGGGGCGTTCTCGTCCACTGCGAGGGCAACCTCGACCAGCGCGGTCAGCGCCCGCGCCAGGTGCGGATCCGCGATCTCATAGCGTGTGCGGCGGCCTTCGAGCTCGGCGACCACGATGCCGCAGTCTCGCAGGCAGGTCAGATGGTTGGACACGTTCGAGCGCGTCAGGCCAAGGTCGCGCGCCAACTCCGCCGGGTAGGCAGGCCGCTCAAGCAGCACCAGGAGAAGCCGTGACCGGGTGGGATCCGCCAGCGCCCGGCCCAGCCGGTTCATCACATCCAGACGAGAAGCAATGGTCAGCACGCGCTGAACTATACAGCACTGACTGTACCAATAACGGTGACTGCAGCGCCTCCGATGCGTCGCTCCGCTCCGTTGTCAGGGGCCCCAGCCTGGCGCCTCCGCCAATGCGGACCACGTGGGAGGTGAACCACGCGCCCCCCTGGCGTGTGGCCCTACTTTGCGCGGATCGTCGGTTTGAGCGACAGTCGCGCAAGATCGACCCCTCACGATCGTGCAATCTTCACTGCATCTCGACACCAGTTGAGAGCGGAGAACGGCGCGTTGCGGCACGTCGACTGCTGTTGACGCAGCCCGATTCGTCTTGCGAAGGAAGGCACAACCATGACTGCGACCAACGAGCATCCCGCAGCAAAGGCCCCAGGCATCTTTGAGGTCACGAAGAGGTTGAAATCCTGGGCGCGAGACGTCAGTGGCGACGCGACGGCGTTCGCAGCTTCGAGGGCCATCACCCATCACAACTGGCATGCTGCCGAGTCGATGCCCGCGCCCCGCCACTACGAGTCACCGGCGGCGCTCGACGCCCTGGAAGCCGTCAGAACAGGCGTGCTACCTCATGAAGCCTTCAACAACGAAGCGATCGGCGACCTGCCCCGCACAACGACCGGCATGCAGGCTGCCGTCACGCTGAGGCTGTTGCACGACGCGGGTGCGCCGCTCGAGCTCATGAGCGTCCTGACGGCTGCTTACGGCGTGGACATCCATGACGTGCAGGAAGTTGTGGAGCGGAACCGGCTCGAGGGGACTGGTTCGGCCGGACTCCAACGGGGCGGTCGGCCCTATGTAGAGCCCTCCCGGGGGGTCGAGGACGGAGTCGTCAGCGGTGAGCCAGTCTTGGTCCCTTGGAACGCCGATGCGATCGACCGCGGCACGAAGGCGCACAAGGATCTTGAGGTCGAAGTGGCTGCACATGTCCGCGAAAGCGGACTCCTGCCGCTTTCACCCTGCGGCGGTGACGAGCCGTTCGACGTGGCCTGGGTGGCGGACAGCGTCCTCTATGTCTGCGAGGTCAAGAGCCTCACGGATGCAAATCAGGAGTCGCAGTTGCGACTGGGTCTCGGTCAACTGCTCGCGTATCTGTTCAGGACCAAAGCTGAGCACTGGCCGGACATCGACCGCATGCGGGGAGTGTTGGCGGTGGAGGGTCCGCCGAAACGACTCGACTGGGTGGACATCCGCGCGGAGCATGGCGTCACTCTCACCTGGCCCGGGCGCTTCCCCGAAGTGTGCGGCGAAGCGGCAGCGCAGCGGAACCCGAGCGACTGACCTCCCCACCCTGCTATGGCACACCTTCAAGGTCCGCTGAACGGTGTCACAGCGCAGCGGTGGCGCGAGTAGTGGCCGTGGTCGGCTGGGAAAACGCGGCCGTGCTCGCAGCGACACAGATCCTCTTGCAACTCGAGTGGCCCATCCGTCTCGGACGCCACGACATGATTCCAGGAGTGCTCGAGCGTGGCTATCGCGTCACTGACGAGCTGGCCGCACTGCGCTAAGCGTCTGGTCCTGCAGCCGAGTCATCGGCCCGCGCCTCACGTCGGCATCACCGTCACGGCCGGACGTTGAAGAGGTCGCGGGACAGCTTCTCGCTCAAGGGAGAGGTGCGGCGGAGGGCGTCGAGTTCCCAGCGTCCGGGTTGACGTCCACGACGCAGGTGAAACAGGCACAGGCTGAGCATCAGCGCCCACCAGTCGATGAGGACCATCCGCCATTCCTGATCATTGAGCTTGGCTACCTTGTCGTAGGCCAGCAGCACGTCATCGTGACGGCACCGCCACACCAGCATCGCCTCCGTGATTCGACGGTCGACTGTGGCCAGCTCGAGGTCCAGCACGCCGGTGAGACGTCCACCGGACCACAGGAGGTTGTGCCCTGCCAGGTCACCGTGAACCAGAGTCCGCGGGGACGCGTCCCAGTCCACGTCCTGTGCCCCAGCCCGGACCTGGTCCAGTCGTCTCAGCAGCCACCCTCGATCCTGCTCGTCGGCGCACTCGGCGAAGGACTGGGCGGCGTCGTCGTCGACAAGCACATTCAGATGGTCGAGACGATGAGGCTGCGGACCGAGTTCCTCGGCCAGGTCGACGAGGTTTCCCCACCGGGCGAACAGGTGCGCATGCTGGGTCGGGCTCATCTGGGCCGACGTGCCCGGGAGCCACTCTTCGAGCGTCCACCACGCGCCGCCAGATCGGAGAGGCTCCTCGATCGGAGCGGCCACCGGCCACCCAGCCCGATGCAACCGTGCCCGTGTCTGGGCCTGCCAGTCGATCGCCTCGCGCTGCATCGTCGGACCCAGTTCGAGAACATCGAGGTACCGCCGGAGCACCAGAGCGTCGTTCTTCCCTGAGACAAGCCAGTTCGTGCTGGACCGACCACCCAGTTCGCGCTCGAGTGAGACCTGGAACTCACGGGTCACGTCCATCACGGCAGGCACATCGGATGCTGGCGGGATCATCGCAGACACTTTCGCACGAGTTGGGTCCACCAGGGTGGTGTACGGCGGGTCCCGTGAGCGTGGACTGCATGGCTCTCACCGAGGCAGCGCATCGCTGTGCTGCACGACTCTCCTGGCCCTGCTGTGCGCGCGACTGCGGCTACTACCCAGCGGGTATGCCGACGCCGGGCAGGTCGCTGAAGCGCGCCTTGACGTCGAGGGAAACAATCTGGCGTCCGGTCTGCCGTGCATGCGCAGCGATGATGAGGTCGTGGGCGCCACGGGGCTTTCCTGAGCGACGAACGTGGTCGAGCAGCGCGGCGTGCTCGGCTGCGGTCGACCTCGTGTAAGGCAGCACCTCGATCGTCTCCTCGACGTCCTGGATGAACTGCTCCCGCGCCTGCCGACGGGCAGTGTCCGCCGCCAGGGCGCCATGACGCAGCTCAGCGAGCGTGACCGCAGCGATGGCGATGTCGTCGGACTCGGAGATCCCAGTGGCGCGCTCGCCTTGGCGATCGAGCTGGATCAGGGCATTGGTGTCGAGGATCAGGCGGGCCATGGGTCTGCTGAGTCCACGGTGAGAAGGGAGTTGGCGCTTGTGGCCTCGGCGGCGAAATCGTCGTCGAGCGACAGACGTCCGGCGCGGCGGGCGAGGAAGCCGGCGACGGTGCGGGTCGTCGCCGGCACGATACGAGCGACGACCCGGCCATCTCGCTCGACGGTGTACTCCTCGCCGTCATGCTCGACGCGGTCGAGCAGCGCGGAGAATCCCCGGGACGCGTCTCGTGCGGTGATGGTGGTCATGACACTCATACTACATCTGTGTCAGACAAGTCAGACCAAGAGTTCGCCACGTGCGGCCGGTTGAAAGCGCCGCATGGAGCCGACTGCCGCGGGCTCCTACGGCTCAACTGAGACGACCCCGACGCCACCGCAAATCACATGGCGTGCCTGAGTTCGACTGTTGGAGCGACGGACCGTCACTAACTGAAGGCGCCGGGGCGCCGCTACGCTCGGCCATGGCGAGGCTCACGATCACTGTTGACGCGGCGACCCTGAAGCGTGCGCGAGGGCGCGCCAAGTTACCCGGACGTGCTGTGTAATCTTCGCTGCTCTCGACACCAGCCCGATCGAGCGATGGAGGAACTGAGATGAGACCCCTCCGCTACGCCATCAACACCACCCTCGACGGCTGCTGCCACCACGAGGCGGGGCTGCCTCCCGACGCGGAGTCGATGCGTTTCTGGACCGAGGAGATGGGCCGTGCCGATGCGCTGATCTTCGGCCGCGTCACCTACCAGATGATGGAGTCCGCCTGGCGGCGCCCGCGCTCGGGCACGTGGCCCGCCTGGATGGCCGACTGGCAGAAACCCTTCGCCGAGATGATCGACCCGGCGACGAAGCACGTCGTGTCGAGCACGTTGAGCCGGGTCGACTGGAACGGGCGGCTGATCCGGGGCGACCTCGAGCGCGCCGTGGAGCAGCTCAAGCAGGAGTCCGGCAGGGGGCTGTTCGTGGGTGGGGTGACTCTCCCCCTGGCACTGGCCGACCTGGGGCTCATCGACGAGTACGTCTTCGTCGTGCACCCGGTCGTCGCCGGTCACGGGCCGACGCTCCTCGCCGGCCTGCACGAGCACAGACGGCTGAACCTGGTCGACCGTCAGGAGTTCCGGTCGGGGATCACCGCTCTGCGCTACCGCCCCCGCTCGTAGTCGCCGGGCCGCGTGTCCGGGCGGCTCAGCAGTCAGCCGCGATCAGACCCTCCGCCCGGGCCCGTCCCCGGTAGATCGCCCGCCGGAGCTCGATCGCATACTCCTCCTGCTCCGGGGCGCCCAGCCGCCGGGCCGCCGCGACCTCCCCCTCGATGTCGTAGGCCACCCGCACGAACTGCAGCCCGAAGGGCTCGTCCGGCCCGCCGTCCACCGCCCCCTCGACGATGACATAGGACGCGGACGGCTCGTCGAGTGAGTTGCCGACGCTGCCGACGTTGAAGAGCGTCAGTCCACGCCGCACCTTGAGGTATGCCGCGTGGATGTCGCCGTAGCCGACCACCGTCGGCGTCGGACCCTCGCCCGTCGCCTCAGTCGCCGCGAACATCCCGTCGAACTCCTCGTCGCTGTGCTGCTGGAACACCCTGGTCAGGATGCTCCCGGCCGAGGCGTGCAGCAGGCGCAGCCGACGACCACTGACGGTGAGGTCGTGGCAGAACGGCAGCCGCGTGAGCCACTCGCGCTGACCGGGCCGCATCTGGTCGCGCCACCACCGCCCGGCCGACTCGAGCTCCACGTCAGGGCGCCCCAGGAAGTGGTCCCAGTTCCCGAGAACGGTGACCTCGCACCTCTCCTGGGTGAGCTCGATGCACTCGGCCCCCCGCGGCCCCTTGCCCACGAGGTCCCCGAGGTTGAGCACCCGGGTGATCCCCCGCCGCTCGATGTCATCGAGGACCGCCCGGTATGCCGTGAGGTTGCCGTGGACGTCGGAGACGAGGGTGAGGCGGTCCACGAACGTCAGTATGCCGGTGGCCGTGGTCGCCGGCGGCGGACGACCGTTGACATGCAAGCGTGGACTTGCCTATTCTTCCGCTGTGGGAGACATCTACGCGGCACTGGCGGATCCCACGCGACGACTCGTCCTGGACGAGCTGCAGCGACGGGACGGGCAGACCCTCTTCGAGCTCTGCGCCCGGCTCGTCACCGTGCACAGAGTGAGCATGACGAGGCAGGCCATCTCGCAGCACATCTCGGTGCTGGAGTCGGCAGGCCTGGTCGAGACAGCACGAGCCGGCCGCAGCAAGGTGCACCACTTCACCCCCTCGCCGTTGCGCGAGATCCACGACCGCTGGCCGGTCGACCCCACCTGAGGAGCCTCATGAACCCCGTGATCACGCACACGTCCGTCTACGTCGACGATCAGGCGCAGGCGCTGACCTTCTACACCACCGTCCTCGGATTCGTGACGAAGACCGACATCCCTCTCGGCGACGACCGATGGCTGACCGTCGTGGGCAGCGAGGACCCCGACGGGGTCGAGCTGCTGCTGGAGCCCTCAGGTCACCCTGCCTTCCGGTCGTTCAAGGACGCCCTCGTCGCCGACGGCATCCCGCTGACGATGTTCGGTGTCGAGGACGTCGATGCCGCCTACGCGGAGCTGACGGACAAGGGCGTGCGCTTCACGCAGCCACCCACGGACATGGGCGCGGTGCGTACCGCGGTGCTCGACGACACCTGCGGCAACCTCATCCAGCTCACCCAGATGCTCGAGGCTGGAAGCGGCGAGATCTGAGCCGGTCAGAGCACTGCTGCCAGCGAGGCCTCCAGGAGGTCCAGCCCTTCGACCAGCTGGTGGTCGGTGATGGTGAGCGGCGGGGCGATGCGGAAGACGCCGCCCATGCCGGGGAGCTGGACGATGTTCATGTGCAGCCCGCGCCTCAGGCACTCGGTGGTGACGGCGGCGCCCAGCTCGTCGGCAGGGGTGCGGCTCGCCTTGTCGGTGACGAGCTCCAGGCCCTGGAGCAAGCCGCGACCGCGCACGTCGCCGACCTGCTCGAAGCGATCACGCAGGTCCAGCAGCCGCTCCCGCAGCACCTGCCCGCGGGCAGCGGCCTGCTCGACGAGCCCGTCGCGCTCGATGACCGTGAGCACGGTGGAGGCGACGCTCGCGGCGAGCGGGTCGGAGGCGTGGGTCGTGAAGAAGAGGAAGCCGCGCTCGTGGCAGCGCTCCTCGATGGCCGGTGACGTGACGACCGCGGCCACCGGCATACCCGCGCCGAGGGTCTTGGAGAGGGTGAGGATGTCGGGCGCCACGCCGTCCCGCTCGAAGGCATACATCTGCCCGGTGCGTCCCAGGCCGGTCTGGGCCTCGTCGTAGATCAGCAGCATGCCGCGCTCGTCGCACAGCTCCCGCAGCCGCGCCAGGTAGCCGGGCGGCAGCTCGATGATCCCGCCCGAGGACAGGATCGGCTCGACGAGGCACGCGGCGAGGCTGCCGGAGGAGGCGCGGTCGATCTGCGCGAAGCCGTAGTCCAGCTCGGTGCGCCAGTCGTAGGAACCGTCGTCGTGACGGAAGGGCGAGCGGTAGGCGTCCGGGCTGGGCAGGGTCAGGCTGCCGGGCATGGCCGGCCCGTAGCCGCGACGCCCCGCCGAGTAGGTGAGCGAGGCCGCCCCGGTGGTCATCCCGTGCCAGGAACGGTCGAAGGCCACCACCTCGAAGCAGCCGGTGGCGAGCTTGGCCATCTTGACCGCGGCCTCGTTGGACTCCGCCCCCGTGGTCAGCAGCAGGATGCGCGAGAGCGGCTCCGGCAGGGTGCCCGCGAGGCGCTCGGCGAACTCCAGCACGGGTCGGCTGAGCATCCCGCTGTAGAGGTGGTCGAGCGTCGCCACCGACGAGCTCACCGCCCGCACGATGTCGGGATGCCCGTGGCCGAGCACGGCGCTCATCTGCCCCGAGGTGAAGTCGAGGATCCGGTTGCCGTCCTCGTCCCAGAGGTATGCCCCCTCGGCCCGCTCGATGATGCGCGGCGAGAAGGCCGAGCCGTAGCGGACGAGGTGCCGCTCGGTCCGGGCGGGGAGGACGTCAGCGGGAGCATCGATCGTGTTGGTCATGGACACAGCGTCCACCATGGCGCACGCCTCGCGGAAGGGTTTGTCGTCCGCCCTCGAGCACAGGGCGGGCGCCGACCGGCGAGGCTGCTTGCACAGCGCTAGCATGGGGCCATGACGACTCTCTATGTGCGCGACGTGCCTGAGGACGTCGCTGACACGCTGAAGCGGCGTGCGGCGGAGGAGGGGAAGTCCCTGTCCGCCTACGTCGTCGGTGAGCTCGGGCGCATCGCCGCGCGGCCAACCAATGGCGAGATCGTCGAGCGCCTTCGGCGGGTCGATCGCCGCGATGGTCCCACCGGGGCTGAGATCACCGATGCTTTGCAGCAGGCTCGACGGTGATCGTGGTCGACGCCTCGGCGATGGTCGAGGCGCTCGTCGGTCGTGACGTGGACGAGTCGCTTCTCGATGCACTGGCCGGCGAGATCGCAGCGCCACACGTGCTGGACCTGCAGGTCCTGTCCGCCCTGCGAGGGCTGACGCTGAGCAACAAGCTGCCACCCTCCGCCGGTGACTCTGCGCTCGTCGACTATGTAAGTCTGGTCGTCGACCGGTACGAGACGGTGCCCCTCGCCGAGCGGATCTGGGAGTTGCGGCACCAGTACACGAGCTACGACGCGGCATACCTCGCGCTGGCGGAAGCGCTCGACGCGCCGCTCCACACCTGCGACGTCAGGCTCGACGCCGGAGGGCACCGAGCGACCATCCACGTCCATTCAGGAGTTTCCCGATGACCACGATGTCCCCGCGTGCCGAGCGCGCACTGGCGCTCACGACCACGCTCGCGACCCGGCACGGACTGCCGACCGACGACCTCCGCGTGCTGCACGACTCGTTCAGCGTGATCGTCCACCTCGCGCCCGCCCCCGTCGTGCTGCGGGTGCCGACGCTGACCGTGGTACCGCTCGCCGACGACGTCGCGCAGCGTCAGCGCGAGCTCGACGTCTCGGCCTGGCTCGTCGAGCAGGACTTCCCCGTCGTCGCGCCCAGCGACCTGCTGCCCCCGACGGTGCATGTCGTCGAGGGCGTCGCCATCACCGCCTGGCGCTGGGTGGAGCACCGCGACGAGGGCTTCGAGGCGGAGGTCTTCCTGCGGCGTATGCCTCTGGTCGCCCGGCTGCACCGGGCGCTCGAGGACTACCCCGGCGACCTCGCGGAGTGGGTGCCGCTCGAGGGCTGCGAGTCGATGCTCGACGACGTGGCCGCTTCCGAGGCCCTGCCCGGCGAGGACGTCGCCCGCGCCCGGCGGGAGCTGGCGGTCGTGCGCGAGCGCTGCTCGGCGGTCGACGGCCTGGTCCCGACCCACGGCGACGCGCCCTACTACAACGCCCTGGTCACCCCGCACGGCACGCTCGTCGGTGACCTCGAGCACGTCGGGCTGGCACCGCTGGAGTGGGACCTCGTGGGTTGCTCGGAGGAGATGCTGGAGGCATACACCGCGGCCGGGGGAGCGACCCCCGACCCCGAGCGCCTCAGCCTCATGGCCGTCGCCCGCAACGTCCAGCTCGTCGCCGCGCACGCCTTCGTCGCCTCCGTGCCCGAGCTCGGTCCCGGGATGGCGCCGCTGATGCAGGCCTGGCGCGAGACCCCCGAGATCACCTGAGCGCCCATCACCCGAATTCGAGGGGCTCTACCCCGCCGCAGGGTCGGAGCCGTCAGCGGTATGCCGGGGTCAGGCGGGCTCGACCGTCGTCACCATGACGCAGTTCTTCAGCCCCTTGGGCCGGTCGTAGGTGAACCCGAGCCGCTCGTAGAGCCGCCGCGTGCCGTTGTAGAGGAACGAGGACGACATCTTCTTCGTCTGGTTCGTCAGGTCGTGCGGGTAGCTCTCCACCACCCCGCCGCCGGCCCGCGCGACCATCTCCAGCGCGCCGGTGATCGCCAGCTCGGTCACGCCCCGCCGCCGGTATCGCCGGTCGACGAAGACGCAGGTGATCCGGAAGTCCGGGTCCCCGCTCTTCTCCGCGTCGTACTGCTTGCGGTGGTGGATGTTGGGCAGCTCCTCCGGCGGGCCGTACTCCGCCCAGGCGATCGCCTCGTCACCGTCCATGACCAGCGCCGCGTGTGCCCTGCCCTGCTCGACGTAGGCCTTCTTCATCGCCCGGCTGCCCTCGTAGCCCGGCCCGCGCTCGGCGCACGAGGGATGGAAATGGGTGCACCAGCACCCGCCGAAGATCCCGTTGTGGCGCTCGACCAGGCCCGCGAAGGCGTCCCAGGTCTGCGGGCTCAGCGGCTCGATCCGGTATGCCGTGTCCGTCGCCATCCCGCGCCCCTCAGCGCTCGTCCGGCGACGGATCTGCGATCGCGGAGGTGTCGACGCAGACCACGCCGGTGTTGCCCTCCTGGTCGGCGACCACGGTCATACCGGGTGCCTCGCTGTCGTCGACGACGGTGCCGCCCGCTGCCACCGCGGCGTCGATCCGCCTCCGGGCCTCCTCGAGACTGACGTAGACCTCGACGTGGAACCGCTGGCGCGAGCCCTCGTCGGGAGCGCCGCCGAACCAGAGGTTGGGCACCCGCCCGGTGCCGTCCCGGACCTCGTCGCTCGGGGTGCCGCGACCCTGCGCCTCGGCCTCACCGGCCAGCAGCGCGGCCCAGACCGGGGCGACCGTGCCCGAGGCCGCGGTGTCGAGGCCGAGCTCGATGACGCTGGCGCCCGCGGGATCGGCACTCAGCCCGTGGTCCTCGGCGACCTCAGTGATCCGCCGGGCGAGGTCCACGTCCTGCTGTGTCGGCCACTCGACGACGTGCTCGGTGCCGTCCCCCTCGCGGTAGATCGCGTCGGCGGTGACCAGCTTGAGGTCGACATGGCGCTCACCCAGAGACACCACCTGCGGATGGTGCCCGAGGGCGTCGCCGGCCTCCCCCACCGCGGTGACGAAGCGCGCCCCCGCGGTGAAGTCGTCGACGAGGTAACGCGCGTGGAGTCCCTGCGCCAGCTTCACCCAGCCGATGAGCCCGGCGTACGCGATCTGGTCCCCCATGAGCATGTCCATGGTGGTGACCGTACTCGGACCGAGGCCACGAAGGTGGAGTGTCTGCGCGATTCGCGGACACGTCGCGTCCTCGACAGCACGCGCAGGGGTGCGCGATCAGAGGCGTCTATGTGCCGACGGGCCAGTGCACGACGGAGACATCGGCCATCGGGAAGTCCTTCGGGTTGCCCGTCACCAGTGGCGTGCCGGCCAGGGAGGCTATGGCCGCAATGAGGCAGTCGGCCTGGGCCAGCGTCCGGCCGCGAGCGGCGTTGTCGCGGCGCCAGCGACCGGCTAGCCAGGCGGCCTCACCCGTGACCGGCAGGATCACGAGCCCCTCGACAAGGGTCTGCGCTGCCTCTTCCTCGGCTGGACGCAGTCCGCGGACGACCTCCTCCACATTGATCGCGGTCGTGGCCGGGGTATCACCACGAGCCTGCATGTCGAGGACGCGTTGCGCCGCAGGTCGACCCCGAAGGTGGTCGATGAGCACGGTCGTGTCGAGAAGCTGCAGCATTGGCACCCCCCTCAACCGGTGCGACGTTCGTCCGCCCGACGCGTCTGTCGGACCCAGGCGGCGGCGTCGTCGTCCCAGGCATGAGCGACGGCCTGGTCCAAGCTGCCCGCAGACTGGCGCAGTGCCTCGGCCCGGCGTGCGTCATCGAGCGCCTGGACGACGGCACGCCGCACGAAGGCGCTTCGCTCACGCGGTCCGGCGAGGCGGTCGACCTCGCGCACCACGTCGTCGTCGAGCTCTATGTGCATACGCATGTGTAAATCTTAGCCCCATAGGCAGGGGAAAAGTGGGTAGGTGTCAGACCCTTGCTGTATTGGTGGCACATGAAGATCACCGCACGCTTCGGGGAGGGGAGTGGTCGTGTCCTGCGTGCGGACGACGACCACGACTGGTGCATCTCTCACCCGGCAGAGGGTCCAAGGCCCAGGTTGTTCTGTCCTGATATCGAATGCGGACAACGGCTCATCGCCGTAGAGCGGGCTCGTGACGATGGAGTGGTGACGCGCTTCTTCCGGTACGCCAGGAAGGCGATTCCCTGCGGCCATCTAGACTCGGACACGCCCGTGGAGGTGTCGGCGCACAGCGGGACAACGGGACCGGAGACGGACGAGCATGCGTGGCTCAAGAAAATCGTCCACACATGGGCCATCGAGGCGGGATACGCATGCGCCGAGGTGGAAACAGTCCTGAGCGGCGGCATCAAGGCTGATGTCTTCGTACCCGGCGCGTGCAGGGGTCGCGTCGAGATCCAGCGTGTTGCCACCGATATCGAGGCGCGCTCCGCGCCTTATGACGACGTTCTATGGCTCTTGCGACAAGCTGACAGTGACGCTAATGCGAGATACATGTTCGACATGCCGTGCGTGCAAGTCCGCATCTTGGTGCAGACGCCGCGAGGATTTCGCCCGGGTGCTCCGTGGTCCGACTCGGAGGAGCACCAGTACAAGATCATGGCCTCCTCGACCGTCCTCGGTCTGAACCCACGACGCGACGAACCCGGGGAGTCGTTCTTCGAGTCGCGGCCCATGCCTCTGCCACTCTTTCTCCGCCAGGTCTGGGGAGGAGTGCGCCGGTGGCATCCCCGTTCTGAACCGCACTACTACGGCGGGTGGATCCTTGACGAGGACTATCGCGCGTGGCAACGCTCGCGGTCGAGCGTGACTCCAGCTCCCCCAAGAGTGACCTCACCTCGTGCGCAGACGCAGTGCACCTCCACGGAGGCGGAAGGCTCCACCAAGGACGAAAGGACGTCATCAGAGAAGTCCGAGGATCCTCATCCAACACCTCCTCAGGTGCCTGCCGCGCCCTGCGTCGTCGACAGCCCTGGGGGGCAGGTGCCTGCCAGCGAAGTAGTCGGGCAGAAGGATCGGGGCGCACAGAAGTCAGAGCGTGGAGGAAGAACGATCTGGGAGCGGTTCATCGGCTGGTTCACAGGTGGCGTGTGATTGGCACCGACAAGGACTGAAGCACAAGTACCAGCCGTACCCACGGAGCTGATGGCACCCCCGTCACTGGTGGACGTGCGCGCGCTGCCCCTCACGGTCGAAGATCATGATGAGCTCGGCCGGCCCGCCGACGGCCTCGACGGCGTGCGGCGTCATGGTGGAGAACTCCGCCGCCTCACCCGTGTCCACCTCGATCTCGCGGTCCCCGAGACGCAGTCGCACGCGCCCCTCGATCACGACGAACCAGTCGTGCCCCGGGTGCACGCGCTGGTCCGGCCGGCTCCGGCTCGGCTCGACCCGCATCTTCATCGCGATGGTGCGTCCGTCGGGCCGGCTCAGCGGCCACGTCGTCTGCCCGCCCGAGCTGTGCGGCGCCGGCCGTATCACCACGTCCTCGTCACCCGGCGTCTCGAAGAGCGCGTCGAGGCTGACGCCGAGCGCCTGTGCGAGGGGCACGAGCACGTCCAGACCGAGCGTGCGCCGCCCGGTCTCGACCCGGCTGATCGTCGAGGGGCTGAGGTGGGTGCGCGCCGCGAGCTCCTCCAGCGAGTAGCCCAGGGTGGTCCGCAGGCTGCGCAGCCGGGCGCGGGCCAGCGCCTCGACGTCCGTGCTGGGGCTCATGCCATCAGCCTGCCGTGATCTTGCAAATTCTGCAAACTGTTGAGCGTATGCCGCATGCCGGGTCTATCGTGGAGGCATGGCTCACGAGCACTCCCACGATCACGACCACTCCTCGCGACCTCCTGTCGAGCGCCACTGCGACGTGGCCGTGATCGGCGGCTCGGCGGCCGGGCTGGCGGCGGCCCTGCAGCTCGCCCGGCAGCGCCGCACCGTGGTGGTCGTCGACGACGGCACGCCCCGCAACGCACCGGCCGCGCACATGCACGGCTACCTCGGCCGCGAGGCGGCACCGCCCTCCGAGCTCGTCGCCGTGGGTCGCGAGGAGGTGCGCCGCTACGGCGGTGAGGTGCTCACCGGCCGGGTGCTCGCCGTCCGGCCCGCCGCCGACGGACGCTTCCGCGTCGAGCTGAGCGGCGGGCATACCCTCCTCGCGCGCCGCGTCCTCGCCGCCACCGGGATCGTCGACGAGCTTCCCGACATCGAGGGGCTCGCGTCGCGCTGGGGGCAGGACGTCATCCACTGCCCCTTCTGCCACGGCTACGAGGTGCGCGACCAGCGCCTCGTCCAGGTCGTCACCCACCCGATGGGCCTCCACCCGACCCCGCTGCTGCGCCACCTCACCGACCGCCTCACCGTCGTGCTGCACGGCCTCGGCGACCTCGACGAGACCGCCGCGACGGCCCTGGACGCGATCGAGACGGCTGGCGTTACGGTCGAGCGCACCGACGTCACCCGCCTCACGACTCACCCGGACGGCTCCGTCGCGGGCGTCGAGCTGGCCGACGGTCGCACGCTCGAGGCCGACGCCGTGATGGTCGGCACCCGCTTCCGCGCCCGGCTCGACGCGCTGGCCCCGCTCGGGCTGGAGCCCAGCGCGCACCCCAGCGGCCTGGGTGAGGTGCTGGGGGTGGACCCGATGACCGGGCAGACCGCCGTCGCCGGGGTGTATGCCGCGGGCAACCTCACCGACCCCTCGCTGCAGGTGCTGCCCTCGGCGGCGCACGGCAGCCGGGTCGGCGCGATGATCGCCTTCAGCCTCGCCGACGAGGACCTGCGGGCCCGCGCCCGCACCTCGGGCGAGGAGGGCGACTGGGACGCCCGCTACGGCGGCGAGCGCATGTGGAGCGGCAACCCCAACGGCACCCTCGTCGCCGAGGTGGAGGGTATGCCCCCCGCCCGCGCCCTCGACGTCGGCGCCGGGGAGGGTGGGGACGCTCTCTGGCTGGCCGGGCGCGGGTGGGAGGTCACCGCCACCGACATCTCCGGTGCCGCGCTGCGGCAGGTCGGTGACGCGGCGCAGAGCCGCGGCCTGGACGTGACGCTGCTGCACACGGACGCCAACGCCCCGGCTGCCTACGGCGGCAGCACCTTCGACCTGGTGTCGCTGCAGTACGGCTCCTTCCTGCGCACCCCGGAGCAGCGCGGGCTGCGCAACCTGCTGGGCGCGGTCGCCCCCGGCGGCACGCTGCTCGTCGTCAGCCACGACCAGGCGCCGATGCGCGAGCCCGTCGACCCGGCAGAGCAGACCCGGATGTGGGACCCGGAGGCATACCTCGGGGTGGAGGAGATCGCCGCGGCGCTGGCGCAGGAGCCGGGCTGGACGGTGCAGGTCCACGAGACCCGGCCCCGCCCGGCAGGTGCCGCCTCGACCCACCACGTCGACGACGTCGTGCTCCGGGCGGTCCGCACCGGCTGACGGGGCGTCTGGAAGCCGGTTCGTCATCTGGGAGCCTGCACGAACAGGCTCCGGAATGACATACCGGCGCGCAGTTGACGAAGCGGCGCTCAGAGGTTGGCGAGCCACTCCGCGTAGAACAGGCCCAGACCCGCGGCGACGCAGATCCCGGCGATGATCCAGAAGCGCGCGACGATCGTCACCTCGGCCCAGCCGAGCAGCTCGAAGTGGTGGTGCAGCGGCGCCATGCGGAAGACCCGCCGGCCGGTGAGCTTGAAGCTGATGACCTGGATGATCACCGAGAAGGTGATGATCACGAAGAGCCCGCCCAGCACGACGAGGAGCAGCTGGGTGTGCGTGAGGATCGCCATCCCCGCCAGCGCCGCCCCGAGCGAGAGCGAGCCGGTGTCGCCCATGATGATCTGGGCCGGCGACGCGTTCCACCACAGGAACCCGAAGCAGGCGCCGGCGATCGCGGCGGAGACGACGGCGAGGTCGAGCGGGTCGCTGATCCGGTAGCACCCCACCCCGGGCTCGACGGCGCAGCTCTGGCTCGCCTGCCACATCGCGATGACCGTGTATGCCCCGAACACCATGGTCGACGCCCCGGTCGCCAGCCCGTCGAGACCGTCGGTGATGTTGACCCCGTTCGACGCGCCGGTGATGAGCAGGTTGGACCAGAGCAGGAAGAGCAGGACCCCTAGGACCGGTCCGGCGAAGGCCAGGTCGAGCGGGGTGTCGCGGACGAAGGAGATGGCGGTCGAGGCGGGGGAGCGGCCGTCGTCGTCCTTCACGAGCAGCGCCGCGAGGGCGAAGACGACGGTCACCGCGGCCTGGCCCACGAGCTTCTGCCCGGAGGTGAGGCCGAGGCTGCGCTCCTTGCTGATCTTGGTGTAGTCGTCGAAGAAGCCGATGAGCCCCAGGCCGGTGAGCAGGAAGAGCACGAGCAGCGCGCTGAGCGAGATCGGTCTGGCCTCCACGTCGAGCGAGCCGGTGGCCCCGAGCAGGAGCAGCAGGAGGTGGGAGCCGAAGTAGCCGGCCAGCGCCGCCCCGATGATCACCGCCCCGCCCATGGTGGGCTTGCCCCGCTTGACGTGGTGGTGGGTGAGGTCGTCGCGGATGAACTGCCCGTAGCGGCGGCGGACGAGGAAACGGATGAAGGCCGGCGTGCACAGCAGCGCGAGCGTCATGGAGATGCCGGCGGCCAGCATCACGTCGATCATCCGGTCCTCCTGGGTGCTGGCGGGTGGCGGGTGGCGGCGCTGACGCTACCCGACCCCCGGCGCCTGGCCGCCGGACGAACCCGGCGCGCGCGGCCGATCTGCCAGGATGTGGGGCGTGGCCGAGCGCGTGTGGTTCCCCAGCACGAGCGGCCCGCGGCTGGCCGGCCTCGTCGACCACCCTGAGGGACAGGTGCGCGGCTGGGGTGTCTTCTCCCACGGCTTCACGCTCGGCAAGGACAGCCCCGCCGCGAGCCGCATCTGCAAGCAGCTGGCCCGCGAGGGGATCGGGATGCTGCGCTTCGACAACCTGGGCCTGGGCGGCTCGGAGGGCGACTGGGGCGACGGTTCGTTCTCGCACAAGGTCGCCGACACCGCGCAGGCCGTGCGCTTCATGAATGACACCGGCCACGACGTGCGGCTGCTCGTGGGCCACTCCTTCGGTGGCGCTGCCGTGCTGGCGGCCGCGCACGAGGTCGACTCGGTGCTGGCCGTGGCCAGCGTCGGAGCCCCGTACGAGCCCAGCCACGTCGAGCACAACTACGACGCCCTCATGGAGCGGATCATGGGCGAGGGCGAGGCGCCCTTCCTCGTGGGCGGCAAGGCGCTGACGCTGCGGCGCCACTTCATCGAGGACGTGCGGGCGGCCGACCTGCACGACCAGATCCGCACGCTGCGCCGGGCGCTGCTCGTCATGCACTCCCCGACCGACAACACCGTGGGCATCCGCAACGCCAGCGAGATCTTCCGCGCCGCCCGGCACCCGCGCAGCTTCGTGTCGCTGGAGGGCGCGGACCACCTGCTCACCGGGCGCGACCAGGCCGGCCGCGCGGCCAGGATCATCAGCGCCTGGGTCGACCCCTACCTCGCGGGGGCGACATGAGTCCTTGCCTCGTTGTCGGTGGCCGGACCTAGGGTTTCTCGCATGATCGCGTGGGACGACATCACCGCAGCCATCGGCCTGGCCCTCTCGGGTGAGGGGGAGCGTGGCGCCCAGCGGCTGCGTGGCCTGTGGGAGCAGACCCGCGACCCCGACCACGCCCAGCGCTGCGTCCTGGCCCACTACCTCGCCGACCTCGAGGCCGAGCTGGACGACGAGGTGGCCTGGGACGAGCGAGCCTTGGCTGAGTACCCGCACGTCCGCGACGAGGACTTGGCTCCCGTCGGCATCGCGAGTGCCGCCGGCCTGGCCCCGAGCCTGCACCTCAACCTCGGCGACGGCTACCTGCGCCAAGGGCAGACGCGTGAGGCGCAGGCCCAGCTCGACGCCGGTCTCGCGTCGGCCGACGCGCTCCCCGACGACGGATACGGCGCGATGATCCGCCAGGGCCTGCTGCGTCTGGCCGACCGCGTCGCCGAGGTCACCGGGACCTGAACCGGGCCGCCTGCCGGGTCAGGTGGTCGCGCTCGGCGGTGCTGCTCGCGCGGGCGGCGGCGCGGGCATACAGCTCCGCGGCCTGGGTGGTCTCGCCGGAGCGTTCGAGGAGGAAGGCGTGCGCCGCCTCACGCCGGGGTATGCCCTCGGGCACCTCCTCCAGCGCGCGCAGCCCGGCCTGCGGGCCGTCCGCCTCGCCCACCGCGACCGCCCGGTTGAGGGCGACCACGGGGCTACCGGTGAGCGCGAGCAGCTCGTCGTACCAGCCCACGACCTGCGGCCAGTCCGTCTCCTGCGCGCTCGGGGCGTCCGCGTGCAGCGCGGCGATCGCCGCCTGCGCCTGGAACTCGCCGAGCCGGTCGGCGGCCAGCGCCGCGTGGAGCAGGTCGACCGCCTCAGCCGCGAGCGCCGTGTCCCAGCGGGAGCGGTCCTGGTCGGCGAGCGTGACGAGGGAGCCGTCGGCGGCGAAGCGGCTGGCGCGCCGCGCGTGGTGGAGCAGCATGAGCGCCAGCAGCCCCGTGGCCTCCGGGTCGTCGGTCTGCCCGACGAGCTCCCGGGCGAGCCGGATCGCCTCGGCGGCGAGGTCGACCTCGCCGCCGTAGCCCTCGTTGAAGACGAGGTAGAGCACCCGCAGCACCCGGCCGAGGTCGCGCTCGCCCTCCGCGTCGAGCCCCTGCTCGGCGATGGTGCGTTTGGCCCGGCTGATCCGCTGGGCCATCGTCGACTCGGGCACGAGGTATGCCTCCGCGACCTGGCGCGTGGTCAGCCCGCCGACCGCACGCAGCGTCAGCGCCACGGCCGAGGAGGGGCTGAGCGCGGGGTGGCAGCACAGGAAGAGCAGGTGGAGGGTGTCGTCGGCCTGCTCGGTCGGCCCGGGCGGCGGCTCCTCCAGGTCGGCCCGCTCGCGCCGGTGCCGGGCCGACTCCGAGCGCACGTGGTCCAGCCACCGGCGCCAGGCGACGGTGACCAGCCACGCCTGCGGGTCCGACGGCATACCCTCCGGCCAGCGGGTGACCGCCTCGATGAGGGCCTCCTGCACGGCGTCCTCGGCCGACGCGAAGTCTGCTCCGCGCCGGACGAGGACGCCCAGCACCCGGGGGCCGAGCTGCCGCAGCAGGTCCTCGACGGTGGTCATGTCAGGCGTCGGCCGTGGGCTCCCGGGTGAGGAAGGGCCGCACCTCGAGCCACTCGCAGATCGGCTCGCCGCCCTGACCCGGGGCCGCGGACAGCTCGGCCGCCGCCTCGTGGGCGCGCTCCTCGCTGTCGACGTCGATGATCATCCAGCCCGCGATGAGGTCCTTGGTCTCGGCGAAGGGACCGTCGGTGACTGGCGGCTTGCCCTCGCCGCCGTAACGGACGAAGGTGCCCTCGGGGGAGAGCGCCTGGCCGTCGACGAACTCGCCGCGCTCGCGCAGCCCGTCCGCGAAGTCGTCCATGAACGTCAGGTGGGCGTCGATCTCCTCCTGCGTCCACTGCTCCATCGGCACGTCGGTGCCGGGCAGCGGGGCCGGCCCGGAGCTGCGACGGTAGTGCTTGAGCAACAGGTACTTCGCCATGATGTCCTCCTGGTGTCCGTGGCGACCATGGTGGCAGCCATCTGCCCAGGGGACGGAGACGTCGCGCGGTTCTCGACATCCACGGAGACCTGGGCACAGATGTCTACTTTTGCCACCCAAGGTAGATGTCGTAGGTAGAATGGTAGACATGAGCCTGAACATCAAGAATCCGCGTGTACACGACCTCGCGCGGCAGGCGGCGGCCCGCACCGGACGTTCCCAGACCAGCGTCATCGAGCTCGCCCTCCGACAACTCCTCGACGGGCTGCCGACGGAGGACGTCGCGAGCGGTAGGACCCGCGTCGACGCGATCCTGGCCGATCTGGACCTCCACCTGGGTCGGCACGACCTGACGTTGCTCGACCACGACGACCTCTACGACGACGCCGGTTTGCCGACGTGATCGTCGACACCTCCGCGATCGTGGCGATCCTGCGGGACGAGCCCGAGCGGCCCGCGATCCTCGCCGCGCTCGCCGGGGCGCCGGCAGCACGTATGTCCACCGGGACGCGGTTGGAGCTGGCCATCGTCATCCGGCGGCTTGAGGACCCGGTCGTGGAGCGGCGCGTCGAGGATCTCCTGGAGGCGCTGCGCATCACGGTCGAGCCGTTCACCGTCGCCCAAGGCGCCGTCGCGCAGCGGGCCTTCGCAGACTTCGGCCGGGGGAGCGGACACCCGGCTCGACTCAACTTCGGTGACTGCTTCGCGTATGCCCTCGCCCGCGAGAGCGGCGAGCCGCTGCTCTTCAAGGGTGACGACTTCACGCATACCGACCTCACGCCGGCTCTGTGACGTCGCCGGCGGGGGACTGCCCTCAGAGCTCGTAGGCCAGGTGCACGACGCCGTTGCCGAAGCGGTGCACGTCGACGAGGCGCAGGTCGAGCCGCAGGTCCGCGGGCAGCCAGGGGGTGCCTGCGCCCAGGACGACCGGGCTCGCGTAGTACTCCACCGCGTCGACGATCCCGGCCCGCAGCGCGTGCGCGGCGAGCTCCGGCCCGCCGATCGAGACGTCCCCCTCCGCCGCGTCGACATAGGCGCGCAGCCGCCCGGGGTCCACGTCGCGCTCCAGCGTGGTGTGCGCGGTGTCCACCCCGGTGAGCGTCCGGGAGAAGACCACCTTGGGGCGGCCGCGCCACTGCTCGCCGTACTGCCGCTCCTCCGGCTCCGCGTCCGGCCCGGTGCCGTAGGTCTCCCAGACCTTCATCACCTCGTAGAGGCGGCGGCCGTAGAGCTCCGCGCTGACCAGCTTGTCCCGTTCGTTGAGGTAGGCGTGGACCTCGGCGTCCGGCGCGCTCCAGTCGAACTCGCCCTCCGCGTCGGCGACGTAGCCGTCCAGCGACCCGATCCCGGCATACACGAGGCGTCCCATGGCGCCCATCCTCGCCCCGGGAGGACCTGGGTGCCAGCGAGCCCTAGGGTCGGCGCATGACGACCTCCCCCCGGCGTGCCGTCGCCACGATCGTGCTGGCGATGCTGCTCGGGAGCTCGGTGTGGTTCAGCGCCAACAGCGCCGCCGACGGTCTGCGCGTCGAGTGGGGCCTGGACGCCGGCGGGGTCGGGCGGCTCACGCTGGCGGTCCAGCTGGGCTTCGCGGTGGGCACGATCGCCATGGCCATGACCAGTCTGGCCGACCGCTTCCGGTCCAGCCGCGTCTTCGCCGTCTCCGCGGTGGTCGCCGCCCTGACCAACGCCGGCTTCGCGCTGCTCGCCTCCGGCCTCGCGGAGGGCATGGTGTGGCGCTTCCTCACCGGCGTCACGCTGGCCGGGGTCTACCCGCTCGGGATGAAGATGGTCGTCTCCTGGGCACCGGAGCGGGCCGGCTCCACGCTCGGCTGGCTCGTCGGGATGCTCACCCTCGGCACCGCGCTCCCGCACGGCATCCGCGCCGTCGGCGTCGGTCTCGACTGGTCCCAGGTCATGCTCACCTCCTCCGTCCTCGCCCTGGTCGCGGCGGCGGTCGTGCTCCGGCTCGGTGACGGGCCGCACCTGCCCACCGCCTCGCCGGACGGGCTGCGCTGGGGTGCGGTGCTGCGCGCGTTCACCGTCCCCGACTACCGCTTCGCCGCGCTCGGCTACTTCGGCCACATGTGGGAGCTGTATGCCCTCTGGACCGTCGTCCCGCTGCTGGTCGCGGACGCGCTGTCCCCGGCCTCGGCCGAGGTGTCGGCGTGGTCCTTCGCCGTCATCGGCGTCGGCGCGGTCGGCTGCGTCGTCGGCGGGTGGCTGTCGGCCAGCTGGGGCAGCGGGCGGGTGGCCGCGGTGGCGCTCGCGACCTCGGGGGTGATGTGCGCGGCCTACCCGCTGCTCGCCGGCGGCCCCTCCTGGCTGGTCCTGCTCGCGCTGCTCCTGTGGGGCGTCGCGGTCATCACCGACTCGCCGCAGTTCTCCGCGCTCAGCTCGCGCGCCTGCCCGCCGCACCTCGTGGGCAGCGCCCTCGCGATCCAGAACAGCGCCGGCTTCGCGATCAGCGCGGTCTCGATCGTGCTCGCCTCCGCCGCGTATGCCGGCCTCGGCCCGGCGATCGCGTGGCTGCTGCTCCCCGGCCCGGTGCTGGGCCTGCTCGCGATGGCCCGGGAGCGCCGCCGCGCCGCGCTCGAGGCGTGACGGCCCGAGGGCCTCACACCTTGATGACGTCAACGGCTCCGAGCTCGGCCAGGACGGCGAAGTCGTCGTCCTGGGTGACCAGGGCAAGGCCGTGGCTCACGGCGACCGAGGCGATCCACAGATCGTTGACGTTCATCCGCTGACCGGCGTCGCGCAGTCGCACCCGCAGCTCGGCCCAGACCTGTGCGGCCCTCGTGTCGATCGGCAGGACCTCCGCGTCGAGCGCGACGTGCAGCGTGTCCAGCCGGCGGGAGCGCGACACGCTGTCACCAGCGGCGAGCACGCCGGCCTGCAGCTCCGCCACGGTGACCACGCACACCGCGGCCTCCTCAGGGAGCAGGTCGCGGTCCACTGGTCGGCCCAGCTCGCCGGAGATCCAGACGCTGGTGTCGACCAGAGCACGCCTTGAAGCCACGTCAGTCGAGCCCGCGGAGGTCGTCGGTGCTGCCCTCGGTGATCCAGGCCAGGTCCTCCGCCAGGCTCGGGTCCGGCTGCTGGCGGTCGAGGAGGGCGACCAGGTCCTCGCGGGGTATGCCCGGACGGCGCTGCGCCTGGACCCGCCGCAGCTCGGCGACCGGCCGTCCGTGAACGGTGACGGTGTAGACCTCGCCCCGACCCACCTCGGCCAGGACGCTCGAGGTGTGGTTGCGCAGGTCCCGCGAGGCGATCGTCGGCATGTGCGCAAATGTAGCACTTTGTGCACAGATGACCGGCCCTGCCGGTACCCCCCGCCGCCAGATGGCGCGCCCGGACGCCG
This sequence comes from Serinicoccus hydrothermalis, assembly GCF_001685415.1. Classification (NCBI taxonomy): domain Bacteria; kingdom Bacillati; phylum Actinomycetota; class Actinomycetes; order Micrococcales; family Ornithinimicrobiaceae; genus Serinicoccus; species Serinicoccus hydrothermalis. The sequence continues at coordinate 2,215,599 of NZ_CP014989.1, forward strand.
CGGTGCGGCAGGCTGGGCCCATGGCGAGCAACCAGTCGACGCGGATCCGCCGGGCGGTGGCGCGGTATGCCGCGGGCCACGAGGCCCTGAGGGCCGCCACCGACGCCTACGTCGGCGTCGTCACCCGGATGTTGGACGACGCGGGCATCAACTACCTCGCGGTGAGCGGGCGGACCAAGAGCGTGGAGTCCTTCGCCGGCAAGGCGGCCCGGCGCAGCCGTGGGGGCCGGCTCGTCCATCCCAAGCCGCTCACCGACATCACCGACCAGATCGGCGTCCGGGTCGTCACCTACGTGCAGGCCGATGTGGACGCCGTCGCCCAGCTCCTCGCGGCGCAGCTCGACGTGCGCGACGACCGCGACATGGGCCAGGAGACCGCGGCGGAGGGACGCTTCGGCTACTCCAGCCGCCACCTGCTCGTGGCCCTGGACGAGGAACGGGCGCGGGAGGCGGGCATACCCCCGGAGCAACCCGCGTCGGTCCAGATCCGCACCGTGCTGCAGCACGCGTGGGCCGAGTTCGAGCACGACATCCGCTACAAGGGGTCGGTGCCGGAGGAGCACGCGCACGACTTCGACCGCCGCTTCACCCTCGCCGCCGGGCTGCTGGAGCTGGCCGACCAGCAGTTCACCGCGATCCGGGACCGGCACCGCGAGGAGCTGACGTCGCCGGCCGACGCCCTCGACGACGACCCGCGGATCAGCCCCACCGACCTCGCGGCCTTCCTCGCGGGCCAGTTCGTCGACGCCGGGTGGTCGCGCACCGATCACTACGCCTGGATCAGCGGCCTGCTGCTCGAGCTCGGGATCAGCTCGTTGTCCGAGCTGCGCGAGGTGCTGCGCGACGTCGACGTCGAGGACATCGAGGCACGGATGGGCTACCGCTACCCGCCCGGTGCCGTCCGCCGGCTCGACGACTCCCTGCTCCAGGTCTTCGGGGACAGGTATGTCGCTCTGCACGGCAACGCGCACCGCCAGGACCTGCTCACCACCCGGCTGGCGCGGCTGCACGCCTAGCCCGACGGGGTGGCAGACTCGCCGGATGCGCGCCCTGGTCCTGTCCGCCGCCCGATCCACGCCTCGGGTGCAGCAGATCGCCGAGCCGGTCGCCCCGCCGGACGGCGTGGTCGTGCAGGTCCACGCGACCGGGCTGTGCCGCAGCGACTGGCACGCCTGGGCGGGACACGAGGACATCGCCTTCCCGCACGTCCCCGGTCACGAGCTCGCCGGGGTCGTCACCGAGGTCGGCGATCAGGTGCGGCGGTGGCGCCCGGGTGACCGCGTGACGGTGCCGTTCGTGTGCGGGTGCGGCCGGTGCGGGTGGTGCCGCTCGGGTCAGGCACAGGTGTGCCCGGACCAGCAGCAGCCCGGTTTCACCCACCACGGGTCGTTCGCCGAGCTGGTGGCCCTGCACGCGGCCGACACCAACCTCGTCGCCGTGCCCCCCACCATCGAGCTCACGACGGCGGCGAGCCTGGGGTGCCGGTTCGCCACGGCAAACCGAGCCGTCGTCGCCCGGGCGCAGGTGGCGCCGCAGGAGTGGGTGAGCGTCCTCGGCGCCGGCGGGGTCGGCCTGAGCGTCGCGATGATCGCCCGGGCGGTGGGCGCACGCGTGGTCGCGGTCGACCGCAACCCGCAGGCCCTGGCGGTCGCCGCCGGGCTGGGGGTCGAGCACACCGTCCTCGCCGACGGCCGCGACGTCCCGCAGGCCATCCACGACCTCACCGGTGGGGGCAGCCACGTCTCCGTGGACGCCGTCGGCAGCGAGCAGACGTGCAGCGACGCGCTGCTGGGCCTGCGTCGTCGCGGGCGGCACGTCCAGGTCGGGCTCCTGCCCGGGGCGGTCGGCCACCCCCGGGTGCCCCTGGAGCGGGTCATCGGGTGGGAGCTGGACCTGCTGGGGAGCCACGGCATGCCGGCCGTCGACTACCCGGAGATGCTGGCCCTCATCGAGCAGGGCTCGCTGGCGCCCGAGCGGCTCGTCGAGCGTGTCGTCGGGCTGGAGGAGGCGGCCGAGCTGCTGCCGGTCCTCGACCGCGCGGTCGTCGCCGGCATGACCCTCCTCGACCCGAGCCGCTGACGTGGCCCTCGCGGACGCGAGGCGTCCGCGAGGGGTCCTACGCTCGGGGCCATGGCCACTCCCTGGACGCTCGGCTGCGACGCGCAGGACCCCCAGCGGCAGGCGACCTTCTGGGCCGCGGCGCTGGGCTACGTCCGGGAGCCGGGGTTCGAGGAGCCGGACGCCGCCTCGATCGTCGACCCGGACGGCGTCGGCCCCGCGATCGGCTGGCTGCGGGTGCCCGAGGCCAAGAGCGCGAAGAACCGGATCCACCTCGACATCCGCGTCGCGGGCGAGCCGCCGTGGGACTGGCCGGTGCGGGCCGGGCTCATCCGGGCGAAGGTCGAGCAGCTGCGGGGGCTCGGCGCCAGCACCGTGCGCGAGGAGGCCTACACCGACGAGGAGGGCCGGAGCATCCTCGGTCACGTCGTCATGCAGGACCCGGAGGGCAACGAGTTCTGCGTCGCCTGACCGGCGCGCCCTCGCTCCCGGCGTCGGCGAGGCGGGCCTGGGCGCGCCACAAACCCGTCGACATCGGCCAGGGACCCGGCCATCCTGGAGGCGCCGCGCGCACCCGCGCGCAGGCGCACCAGGAGGAGAGCTGCGATGACCACCATGCCCCGTCTCGACGACACGGCGCTGTCAGCAGCCGCCGCGGAGGACGGTTTCAGCGGTCTCGTCAGCCTCGACGTCCCCGGGCACGAGCCGGTGACCCGCGCCTTCGGGTATGCCGAGCGCGCCTTCCAGGTGCCCCACTCCCGGTCCACCCGCTACGCCCTCGCCAGCGGCGGCAAGACCTTCACCGCTCTCGCGGTGCTGCGGCTGGTCGAGCAGGGGCGGTTGCGCCTGGACGAGCCGGTGCGCGGCGTGCTGGGCGAGGACCTGCCGCTCGTGGACGACGCGGTGACGCCCCTGCACCTGCTGAGCCACACCTCCGGCATCGGTGACTACCTGGACGAGTCGGCCGGGTGGGAGATCGACGACTACGTGCTGCCCGTGCCCGTCCACACCCTCGTCGACGCCGAGGCCTTCCTGCCCGTGCTGGACGGCTACCCCCAGGCCTTCGCCCCCGGGGAGCGCTTCGCCTACTGCAACGGTGGCTACGTCGTGCTGGCGCTGGTCGTGGAGCGGCGCAGCGGCCAGGGCTACCAGCGGTTCGTCGAGGAGGAGGTCTGCGGGCGGGCCGGATTGACCAGCACCGGGTTCCTGCGCAGCGACGAGCTGCCCGCGGACGCGGCACGGGGCTACCTCGACGCCACCGGACTGCGCACCAACGTCCTGCACCTGCCCGTCCTCGGCAACGGTGACGGTGGCATCGTCAGCACGGCGCCGGACCTGCACCGCTTCTGGGGCGCCTTGCTGCAGGGGCGCATCGTGGGTCCGGCGCTGCTCGAGCTGCTCACCACGCCGCGGCACGACGTCCCCGACGAGGGGCTGCGGCACGCCGCCGGTCTCTGGCTGCACGCCACCGCACCCCTGCTGGTGATGGAGGGCTGCGACGCCGGGGTGTCCTTCCGCTCCACGCACGACCCCGCGACGGGCGCGACCCTGAGCGTGCTCGGCAACACCTCCACCGGGGCCTGGCCCGTCATCGGTGAGCTGGTCGACCTGCTGGTCGCGGCTGGTTAGCCGCCCTGCGGCGGGTCGCTGAGCCGGGCGACCAGGACGTCCAGGCCGCGGCGTGCGGCCTGGTCGGCGAGGCGCACGCGCTCGAGCATCTGCTGAGCCGCCCCGAGGTCTCGCGTCGCACGCCGCTCCGCCTCCCGGCAGGCCTCCACGCCCTCCTCGCGCTCCCTCCGGTCCGCGACCCGGTCGTCGCCGTAGCGCTGCACCTCGGCCGCGGCCAGGTCGACCGCGCGGTCGACCAGGAACCGGTAGGACGTCCGCAGCTTCTTCTCCGTGGTCTTGCGGGCCAGCCCGTCCACCTCCTCCTCCACGCCCTGGCGCATGAAGGGCAGCGGGTCGGAGGTGTAGGCCGCCTGGGCGACCGCCTGCTCGGCGGCGGCGCGCCGCTCCTGGGCGTCGGTCAGCGCCCGCTCGGCCTCGCGCACGGCGGCGGTCGCCGCCTCGAGATGAGGCCCGAGGCGCGAGTCCAACGCATACGTCAGCTGCTCGCGCTCACCTGGGTCGAGCCCGTCCGCCATGGCTGCGCCTCCTCCGTGTCCGATGGCCCTAGCCTCTCATCCGGGCGGGTCCGGCAGGAGAGGCGTGGCGTGGGCACGACCCGGCGGTGGTCGGTGTGGGCGACCTCAGAAGACCGGCTTGCCCCCGGTCACCCCGAGCACCGTGCCGGAGACGTAGCTCGCCTCGTCGGAGGCCAGGAAGACGTAGGCCGCGGCCACCTCGACGGGGTGCCCGGCCCGACCCAGCGGGGTGTCCGAGCCGAAGCCCTCGACCTTGTCGGCGGCCATGGTCGCCGGGATGAGCGGGGTCCAGATCGGGCCGGGGGCGACGGCGTTGACCCGGATGCCCCGCGGTCCCAGCTCGGCCGCCATGTTGACGACGAGGTTGTTGAGCGCGGCCTTGGTGGCGGCGTAGTCGAGCAGGTGGTCGGACGGGGAGTAGGCCTGGACCGAGGTCGTGACGATGACCGACCCGCCCGGGCTCAGCTCCTCGGCCAGCTCGCGCACCAGCCAGAACGGCGAGAAGACGTTGGTCGCGAAGGTCCGCTCGATCTGCTCGGGCGGGAAGTCCTCGAGCAGGTCGTGGGTCATCTGGTATGCCGCATTCGCCACCAGAACGTCGAGCCCGCCGAGGGCCTTCACGGCGTCCCGGGCCAGCTGCTCGTTGGCGTCCCGCCGGGTCAGGTCGACGGCGAAGAGATGACAGGTGCCGCCGGCCGCCTCGACCAGCTCGCGCGTGCGCTCGGCGTCCTCCTGCTCCTGCGGCAGGTGGGCCACCGCGACGGCCGCGCCCTCCTGGGCGAAGGTCAGCGCGACCGCGCGACCGATGCCGGAGTCACCGCCGGTGACGAGCGCCCGCCGACCGGTCAGGCGGTCCCGGCCGGTCCACGACTGCTCGCCGTGGTCGGGTTGCGGGTCGAGGTCGGCGACCCGGCCCGGCCAGTCCTGGTGCTGACCGGGGAGTGCGGACAGGTCTGCTCTGGTCATGGTTCTCCTGGGGGTGGACGAAGCGGGGTCGGGTCAGACGTCGCGGGCCCAGTGGCGCAGCGCGCCGCAGGCCGCGAGGAACTCCTGGGGGTCGACACTGCCCAGGTCGTGGCAGGCCTCGTCGAGGCTGCCGTCGATGCCGCCGGCCTCGAGCAGCGCCCGGGCGCCGGGCAGGTGGCCGATGACCTTGTAGTGGCTGAAGGCGTCCGAGACGAAGTCCCGCGTGGCCGGGTGGCCGGCGAGCTCCTCGGCGCCGGTGCCGTCGCCCAGCAGGGCCACCGCGTCGAAGAGCACCGAGGGGGCGCCGTCGATCTTGTGGTCCACGGGACGTCGGGTGCCGTCCGCGAGGGTGACCCCGCCCACCTTGAGGCCGATGGTCTCGACCAGGGCCCCGCCCTGCTCGAAGGTGTCCCGGAGCGTGTCCAGCACCGTGGCCTCGACCCCGTCGGTCACGAGGATCCCGAGCTTGCGCCCGGCGAAGCTCTCCGGTGCCCGCGTCGTCATGCTCAGGGCCGGGGACTCGGGCAGGTCGTGCCTCGGGGCCTGGTGCGCCTCGGTCGCGTCCGGCAGCTCCATGCCGAGACCGTCGGCCACACCGGCGGCGAGCTCCTCGTCCACGTTGCGCAGGTTGGCCACGACACGGGTGCGGATCTGCGGGATCTCGCACTTGGAGAGCTCGAAGACGAAGGCCATCCGGATGTGCTGCTGCTCGGTCGCGCTCTGGCTGCGCCAGAACTGCCCGGCCTGGGAGTAGTGGTCGGCGAAGGACTCCGGTCGGGTGCGTCGGGTGTCGCCGCTCTCGTGCCGGGCCACGCTGCGGTAGCCCCGCTCGGCGTCCGCGCGCGGACCGGCCGCCGCCCCGGTGAAGGAGTTCGGCTCGTAGGTGGCGCGGCCGGACTGCGCGCCGGTCTGCATGTGCCCGTCCCGCTGGAAGTGGGCCACGGGGCACCGGGGGGCGTTGATGGGCAGCTGGGTGAAGTTGGGGCTGCCGAGCCGCTTGAGCTGGGTGTCGAGGTAGGAGAAGTTGCGGCCCTGCAGCAGCGGGTCGTTGGTGAAGTCGATCCCCCGGACGATGTTCTGGGTGCAGAAGGCCACCTGCTCGGTCTCGCTGAAGACGTTGTCCACCGTCCGCTCCAGCCGCAGGGTGCCGATGACCCGCAGGGGCACCTGCTCCTCGGGGATGACCTTGGTCGCGTCGAGGACGTCGAACTCGAACCGGTCGGCGAACTCGTCGTCGAAGGTCTGCACGGCGAGGTCCCACTCCGGCAGGTCACCGTTCTGGATGGCCTGCCACAGGTCCTTGCGGTGGAAGTCGGGGTCCGCGCCGTTGATCTTCACCGCCTCGTTCCACACGACCGACTGCAGGCCCTGGCGAGGGACCCAGTGGAACTTCACGTAGGTGCTGGCCCCGTCAGCGTCGACGAACCGGAAGGTGTGCACGCCGAACCCCTGCATGAAGCGGAACGAGCGGGGGATGGCGCGGTCCGACATCTGCCACAGCAGCATGTGCGTGGACTCCGGCATGAGCCCGGCGAAGTCCCAGAAGGTGTCGTGCGCGGATTGCGCCTGCGGCCAGCCCCGGTCCTGCTCCTCCTTCACCGCGTGCACGAGGTCGGGGAACTTCACCGCGTCCTGCACGAAGAAGACGGGGATGTTGTTGCCAACGAGGTCCCAATTGCCCTCGTCGGTGTAGAACTTCACCGCGAAACCGCGCACGTCGCGGGCGAGGTCGAAGGAGCCCAGGTTCCCGGCGACCGTGGAGAACCGGACGAAGACCGGCGTCTGCTTGCCCGCCTCGGCGAACAGCGAGGCGCAGGTGAGGTCGGAGAGGTCCTCGGCCGCGGTGAAGGTGCCGTGGGCGCCGTACCCGCGGGCGTGGACCACCCGCTCCGGGATGCGCTCGTGGTCGAAGTGGAAGATCTTCTCGCGCAGCGCGAAGTCCTCGAGCAGGGTGGGGCCGCGCTCGCCCGCGGTCAGGGAGTTCTGGTCGTCCGCGAGCGGCAGGCCCTGGGCAGTGGTGAGGACCTGCTGGTCCGGACCCGGCTGCTGGTGCAGCTCACCGCCCTTCCCCGGCTGCGTCCGCGGCGTGTAGACCGGGTTGTCGGCGGCCTGACCCGCGGTGCTGGGGGTCGGCGGGCTGGGCACCTCCGGGGCCGGAGGGTAGGAAGGCGCGGCCGGCTGGTGCCGGTGCGCCGCGGGGGTCGGGGTGGTGGCGTCGCCGTCGTGGTGGCCCATGTCGATCTCCTCGGTCGTCGGGGCGTGCCCCGGCGAGGTCGTCAGCCGGCGGCACGAACACCGTCGACGCTAGCCGCCGTGGCGCCGTCCCGCGCGCTCATCCGCCAGGGGGCCCGAGGGCGGTCACGGCACGAGGGGCAGCATCCTCGCCAGGTCCGCACGGATCGTCGCCGGACGGGTGGTGGGGGCGTAGCGCTGCAGCACCCGGCCGTCCGGACCCACGAGGAACTTGGTGAAGTTCCAGGTGATGCGCCGTCCCAGCAGCCCCTTCTTCTGCTGTTTGAGCCACCGGTAGAGGGGGTGCGCACCGGAGCCGTTGACCTCCACCTTGGCGAACATCGGGAAGCTCACGCCGTAGTTGCGGTGGCAGAAGTCCCCGATCTCCTCGGCGTCGCCGGGCTCCTGGCCGCCGAACTGGTTGCACGGGAAACCGAGCACGACCAGACCGTCGTCGGCCAGCTCGGCATACAGCTCCTCCAGGCCCGCGAGCTGCGGGGTGAGGCCGCACCGGCTGGCGGTGTTGACCACGAGCACCGCCCGCCCGGCGTAGGCGCCGAGGTCCTGCTGCTCGCCCGCGAGGGTCTCGGCGGTGAAGTCGTGCAGGCTCCTCACGCGCGCTGCTCGTCGTCGCCGAGAGCCGCCTTCCCGGCCTTGTCGGAGGCGGAGCGGATTTGGCTGGAGTACTTCCCCTTGGTCTGCCGGTCGGCGAAACCGGCAGCCTTGTCCAGGTAGGACCTGGTCTTCTCGGGGTTCTTGCGGGCGAAGCGGCGGGCCGCGTCGGCGGCGGCGCCGAGGGCGGCAATCTTGCGGAACGGCATTCGGGATCCTCTGCTCGACGGTGTCACGAACCTGTCACCTGCTCAACGCGCCAGCCAACCACACGTTCCCGCCCCCGTGCGCGGACCGGGGCGGCACGCCGCGCGCCGCGTGCGGGCGCCTCCTACCGTGAGGACATGCAGATCGGATTCAAGCTCTTCGCCGAGAACTACTCCCCCACCGAGCTCGTCCGCCAGGCCGTGGAGGCCGAGCGTGCCGGCTTCGACTTCGTCGAGATCAGCGACCACTTCCACCCCTGGCTGCCCGAGCACGAGCACTCGCCGTTCGCCTGGTCGGTGCTCGCAGCCATCGCCGCCTCGACCGAGCGCATCGGCCTGGCGACCGGGGTCACCTGCCCGACGATCCGCTACCACCCGGCGATCATCGCCCAGGCCGCGGCGACCACCCAGATCCTCTCCGGCGGTCGCTTCACGCTGGGCGTGGGCTCCGGCGAGCGGCTCAACGAGCACGTCGTCGGCCAGGGCTGGCCGGAGGTCCGGGACCGCCACCAGCTGCTCCGGGAGGCGCTGGAGATCATCCGGCTGCTGTGGCAGGGCGGCTACCACTCCTACCGCGGCGAGTTCCTCACCATCGAGGACGCCCGCGTCTTTGACCTCCCGGACACCCTCCCGGACATCGTCGTGGCCATCGGCGGCCCGCAGGCGGCGCGGCTCGCCGCGGACCTCGGTGACGGCATCTTCACCACCGACCCGGACGCCTCGCTCATCGAGGCCTTCGAGCAGGCCGGTGGCTCCGGGCCGCGCTACACCGAGGTGCCGCTGGCCTGGGCCACGGACGAGCAGGCGGCTGCCGAGTCCGCGCACCGCATGTTCCGCTTCGGCCTGGGCAGCTGGCGGGTCAACAGCGAGTTGCCCAACCCGGCCCACTTCGACGCCGCGACCCAGTTCATCACCCCGGACTCGATGCGCGAGGTCTTCGCCTGCGGCCCCGACGTGGAGCGTCACCTGGAGGTGGCCCGGCAGTTCTCCGACGCGGGCTTCGACCGGCTCGCCCTCATCAGCGCCGGCCCGGACGTCGACGGCTTCATGCGCTTCTTCACCGACGAGCTGCGCCCCCGGCTGTCCGAGCTGTCGACGTAGGACGACGCCTCTGGGTGGGGCGGTGGGGGTGCGACCTCACCGACCTGCAGCCCGCCACCCGCGCGGGTCGCCCCCGCCACGTGCGTGGCTCGGGCACCACGCGTAGCACTCTGCGGGGACATGTGCGTCCGCCCGGGACATAACGCGACCGGACGGACATGTCCCAGCAGCCTGTGGCCCGTGAGCTTCGTGAGGCTGCAGCCGAGCGGACCGCTCGTCTGGCGACGACATGCCTCCGCGATGCGCTGCCGGAGCCGGGTCATGGTCATGCCAGCCGGGATCAGGCCTCGACGACGCAGTCCTCGAGCGGGGTGGAGCAGCACAGCAGGACCTTGTCGGCGGCGATCTCGCGGGGCCGGATCCCGCCGCCGTGCCGCATGTCCACGCTGCCGGCCAGCAGCTGGCTCTTGCAGGTCCCGCAGACCCCCTCGGCGCAGGAGGACGGCAGGCTGAGGCCGGCCCGCGCGGCGGCGGCGAGGATCGTCTGACCGGGGGCGCAGGTCACCTCCCTGCCGCTGCGGGTGAGGGTGACGGTGTGCGTCCGCGCCTCGGCCGCGGGGGTGCCTCCCCGGCCGTCCCCGCCCTCGCCGGTCAGCACCGCGCCGGCCGGGTCGAGCACGAAGGACTCCTGGTGGCACCGCGCCGGGTCGCAGCCGAGCTCGGCCAGCAGGCCGCGCACGGCGTCCATGTAGGGCCGTGGTCCGCAGGTGAACACCTCCCGGCCGGCCGCGTCGGGCGCCAGCTCGGCGAGCATCCCGGCGGTGAGCCGCCCGCGGGCACCACGCCATACCTCGTCCTCGCTGTCGCCCTCGCAGACCACCGCCACCCGCAGCCACGGCAGGGCCGCCGCGAGGTCCTCGAGCTCGCGGCGGAAGACGATGTCGGCCGGGGTCCGGGCGCTGTGGACGAAGACGACGTCGTGCGGGCCCGGCGTGCCGACCAGGGTCCGCAGCATCGACATGAGCGGGGTGACGCCGCTGCCGGCGGAGAGCAGCAGGTGCGCCGCCGCCGGGTGCTCGTGGGTGCTGAAGACGCCCATCGGCCCGCTCACCCGCAGCCGGTCCCCGACCCCGAGCCGGTCGTGCAGCCACGTCGACACCGGACCCTGCCGCTTCACCGTGAGCGTGAGGGTGCCGGCCTGCAGCGGGGAGGAGGCGATGGTGTAGCACCGGCTGGTCTCCCGGCCGTCCACGTCCGCCGTCACCGTGACGTACTGCCCCGGCCGGAACGACAGCGCCGCGCCGCCCGGCAGCGCGAGGGTGATGCTGCGCACGTCGTGGGTGACCTGCTCGACGTGGACGCACACCAGCGGCTCGTCCACGTGGTCGAGGTATGTCGTGGCGCCCGTCCCGCGGACCAGCACCTCGGTCATCGGGCCAGCTCCGCGCGCAGCCGCGCGACGTACCACGCGACGAAGGACTCCACCTGGCGCTCGCTGGGCGAGTAAGGGCCGGGGATGTAGGCCGGGTCGGCCACGCCCTGCTGCGCCCGGGCGCAGAACTCGCCGTCCTCCTCGTTGGTGTGGTCCCACACCTGGGTGAGCCGCTCCAGGTCGTAGTCCTCTCCCTCGACCGCGTCCTCGTGGACCAGCCAGGTGGTGCGCACCAGGGTCCGGTCCGGCCCGAGGGGCAGCACCGCGAAGGTCACGACGTGGTCGGACAGGAAGTGGAACCACCCGTTGGGTTGGGTGTGCACCGAGGCGCGGCCCAGCCGGGGGGTGTCGAAGTCGGCCAGCAGGCGGCGCGAGGCGACCGTCCCGTCGAGCGTGTAGGACTCGCCGGCGCCGTCCAGCGCCTCGCGCTGCACGCGGAAGGCAGTGACCCGGTCCTCCTCCAGCGCCTCCACCTCGGCGAAGGCCATCCCCCGCGCCAGGCAGGCCGCCTCGAGCTCGGCCTCGGCGGCGAGGTAGCGCTCGTGCGCCGGCATGAGCCGGGCCGGGATCCTGTCCCGGTCGTAGCCGTAGGTCGGGAAGAAGGTGCAGGTCAGCTCGGGGTGGCCGCCCTCGCAGTGGTAGCACTCCCGGTTGTTCTCCATCACCAGCTTCCAGTTGGCGTGCTCGACGAGGTCGTGCTGGGCGGCGACCTTGGTGCGCAGCGGCTGGTGGGGGTCGAGGTAGGGCGCGACGGTGGCCGTCATCTCCTCGACGTCGGCCGGCGGCTCGTCGGCGAGGCAGACGAAGACCAGCCCGGACACGGTCCGCACGTGCACCCTCCGGAGCCCGAAGCAGGACCGGTCGAAGGTCGGCGCCTGGTCGCCGGCGTGCAGCAGGGTGCCGTCGGTGGCGTAGGTCCAGCGGTGGTAGCCGCAGACGATGTTGCCCACGGACCCGGAGCGCTCGGTGAGCACCCGGGAGCCGCGGTGCCGGCAGACGTTGCGCAGCGCCGACACCTGCTCGTCGTCGTCTCGCACGACGATGACGGAGTAGGGCCCGATGTCGACGGTGACGAAGTCGCCGGGCTCGCGGATCTCGGCCTCGGTCGCCACGAAGATCCAGCTCCGTGCCCACACGGCGGCGAGGTCGAGGTCGAAGACCTCGGGGCTGGTGTAGAAGGGCGCGTCCAGGCTGAAGCCCGGCGCCCGGTCGGCCACGAGCCGGGCGAGGTCGGTGGTCCCGGGGGCGGTGGGGGTGCTCGTCGCGGTGGCGGTGGTGAGGGTGGTCATCGGGTCCTCCTTCGGGTATGCCGGTCAGATGGCCAGGCAGAGGCGCAGGGCGTCGTAGGTGGCGGCGTGGATGTTGCGGCTGGCGACGGCGTCGCCGATCCGGAAGAGCTGGAAGCCGGTGCCCGGCGAGAGCGCGGCGCCCGCCCCGCCGGGAGCGGCCAGGGCTGCCGGGCCGCTCCCGGCGCCCACGAGCTGGGGCTGCACCGCGAGCAGTGCCTCGTGGTCGACGGCGCCGCCGTTGACCGAGAGCGGGGCCATCTCGTGGTAGAGGTCGTCGTTGGGCAGCGTGCCGTGCTCCACGACGACCTGGTCCACCCGCCGCTCGACCTCCGCGCCGGAGTAGTCGTGCCGCAGCCGCGCGACCAGCCCGCCCTCGGGGTGCCGGGCGACCCCGACGAGGCGGGTGGCGAGGGTGACCCCGACGTGGTGCTCGTCGAAGGCCCGCAGGTAGGCCGGTGAGTTCATCCCGCCGACGAGCGGGGCCAGCATCCGCTCGGGGGTGACGAACTGCACCTGCGCCCCGCGGCTGGCGAGCAGCTCGGCGGCGTCCACCCCGGGCTCGGCGCCGTTGTCGTCGTAGACGAGCACGGTGCCGCCGGAGCGCACCTCCCCGGACATGACGTCCCAGGTGTCGCGCACCAGCCCCTGGCCCTGCGCGAGGAAGGTGCGGTTCGGCATACCCCCGGTCGCGACAATGACGACGTCGGGCTCCTCGGCCAGCACGGTCTGCGCCTCGGCGAAGACCCCGAGGCGCAGGTCGACCCCGGTGTGCTTGAGCTCGCTGACCCGCCAGTCGACCACCCCGATGAGGTCGCGGCGGCGGCTCGGGCGGGAGGCGAGCCGGACCTGCCCGCCGGGCAGGTCGTCGGCCTCGAGGATGACGACGTCGTGACCGCGCTCGCCGAGCACCCGGCCCGCCTCCAGCCCGGCCGGGCCGGCGCCGACGACGACGACCCGGCGGCGCACCGGCGCCGGCGGGACGACGTGGCTGAGGGTGAGCTCGCGGCCGGTCGCCGGGTTGTGGATGCACTTGGCGTCGCCGGACTCGTAGATCGCGTCGAGGCAGTAGTTGGCGCCCACGCAGGGCCGGACCCGGTCCTCCTCGCCCGCGGTGATCTTGGCGACGAGGTAGGGGTCGGCCATCTGCGGACGGGTCATGCCGACGAGGTCGAGCAGGCCGTCGCGGATGGCGTGCCGCGCGGTCGCCGCGTCGGTGATCCGGGAGGCGTGCATGACCGGGATGTCGATCTCGCGGCGGATCTGCCCGGCGAACTCGAGGAAGGGCGCCGAGGGGGTGCCCATCGACGGGATCACCTTGGACAGTGTCGCGTCGCTGTCGATGGTGCCCTTGATGACGCTGAGCAGGTCGACGCCGTCCTCGGTGAAGGCGCGCAGTGCGGTGAGCGCCTCCTCCTGCTGCAGCCCGTCCGGCCGGTCCTCGTCCATGGACATCCGGATCGCCAGGACCGGCTGGGGGCCGAGGGCCTCGCGCACCGCGCGGATCACCCGGCGGGGGAAGGCCATCCGGTGCTCCAGCGAGCCGCCCCACGCGTCGTCCCGGTGGTTGGTGGCGGGGGAGAGGAAGGCGTCGAGCAGGTGCCCGTAGCTCTGCAGCTCGATGCCGTCCAGGCCACCCTCGACGCAGCGCTGCGCGGCGCTGACGTAGTCGTCGACGATGCGGTCCAGGTCCCACTCCTCGGCGACCTTGGGGAAGGCCCGGTGCGCGGGCTCGCGCAGCGGGGAGGGGTAGACCGTCGGCAGCCAGTCCGCGGTGTAGTTGCTGGTCCGCCGCCCGAGGTGGGTGACCTGGCACATCACCGCCGCCCCCTCCTCGTGCACGGCGTCGGTGAGCCGGCGCATCCACGGCACGATCTCGTCGCGGTGCAGCTCGAGGTTGCCGAAGGCCGGCGGGCTGTCGCGGGCGATCACGGCCGAGCCGCCGATCATCGTGAGCCCGACGCCGCCGCGGGCCTTCTCCAGGTGGTAGGCGAGGTAGCGCTCGCGCGGCAGCCCGCCCTCGGCGTAGGCCGGCTCGTGGCTGGTGCTGACCACCCGGTTGCGCAGCCGCATACCCTTGACCGTGAAGGGGTCCAGGAGTGGGTCGAGGGTGCGCATACGGCGAGTCTGCGGTCAGCGGCGCCTGCGCACCAGCGCCGAAAAGTGCACGTTCTCGTGCACACTGGCTGCATGATCGACCGGCGCCTGCAGGTGCTGCGGATGGTGGCCCAGCGCGGCAAGGTGACGGCTGCCGCGGAGGCGCTCAGCTACACCCCCTCGGCGGTCTCCCAGCAGCTGCGCGCGCTCGGGCGCGAGCTCGGGGTGGAGCTGCTGGTGCAGGACGGTCGCGGGGTCCGGCTCAGTCCCGCGGCCCAGGTGCTCCTGGACCGCACCGACGACCTGGTATGCCGGTGGGAGGAGATCCGCGCCGAGGTCGCCCGGGTGGCGCGGACCGGGGGCGGGGTGCTGCGGCTGGCCGGCTTCTCGACGGCCGCGTCAGCCCTGCTCCCGGGGGTGGCGGCACGCGTCCGCGCCGAGGTCGGGAGCGAGGTGCAGATCGTCGAGGCCGACCCGGAGGAGTGCTTCGAGCTGCTGCTCACCGGCCGCGCCGACGTGGCGGTCGTCGTGGCCCTGTCCGGCCTGCCGGCCAGCACCGACCCGCGCTTCGAGCAGCGCGCCCTGCTCGAGGACCCCATCGACCTGCTCGTGCACGACGGCCACCCGCTCGCGGGGAGGGAGTGGGTGTCCCTGCGTGACCTGGCCGGCGAGCGCTGGATCATGGACCGGCCGGGGCGGCCCTACCACGAGCTGCTCCAGACGGCCTGCACCGGCGCCGGCTTCACCCCCTCGGTCGCGCACTACGCCGCGGAGTGGGACACCGGGGCGGCGCTGGTCGGCGCGGACCTCGGCATCGCCCTCATCCCGCGCCTGGCGCAGATCCCGGCGGCCTACCCCGTGGTGCGGGTGCCGCTGCACGGTGACCCGGCGCCGGCCCGGCACCTGCGCACCGGCATCCGCCGCGGCAGCGGCGAGCACCCGGGCGTCGCCACGGCGCTCGCGGCGCTGCAGGAGGCGGCGGCCGGCCGCTGAGCCGCTGGGACGGCTTTGGGTCAGGGCGCCCGGCCCCACGGTCGCGACCCACTCCTACGCAGAAGCTGTTCCTCTGCCCTGATGCATCACCGCAGAGGAACACTTTCTGCGTAGGAGTCCGGTGGCTGGCAGCTTCTGCGGAGGAGTCCGGTGGCTGGCGCGGTCCGCGTCAGGACGAGGACGGCGGGGGCGTGCTGCTCGTGGTACCTCCCTGGTCGCCGCCGAGCGCGGCCTGGCTGGCCTTGTCGCTCGCCGAGCGGATCTGGGAGGAGTACTTGCCCTTGGTCTGCTTGTCGGCGAAGTCCGCGGCCTTGTCCAGGTAGGACTGCGTCTTCTGCGGGTTCTTGCGGGCGAAGCGACGGGCTGCGCCCAGGGCGGCACCGATCGCGGCGATCCTGCGGGCCATGGTGGTCCTCTCGTCGGGGAAGTGTCCTGGTGAGGCTCAACGCCCCGGGGCGCGAGAAGTTTCCCGACGCCGTGCTCAGGACCCGGTCGGCAGGACCTTCTCGATGTCCGCGCGGATCGCCAAGGGGTCGGTGGTGGGGGCATACCGTCCGACGACCGAGCCGTCCGGGGCGATGAGGAACTTGGTGAAGTTCCACTTGATCCGGCCGCCGAGCAGGCCCTTCTTCTGCGAGCGCAGCCAGGCGAAGAGCGGGTGCGCGTCGTCGCCGTTGACGTCGACCTTGGCGAACATCGGGAAGCTCACGCCGTAGTTGCGCTGGCAGAACTCCCCGATCTCCTGCGCGTCGCCGGGCTCCTGGTTGCCGAACTGGTTGTACGGGAAACCGAGCACGACCAGGCCCCGGTCCGCGAGCTCGCTGTGGAGGTGCTCCAGGCCCTCGAGCTGCGGCGTGAAGCCGCACCTGCTGGCCGTGTTGACGACCAGGACCGCCCGGCCGGCGTAGTCGCCGAGGTCCTGCTGGTCACCGGTGAGCGTCTCGGCCTCGAAGTCGTGCAGCGTCGTCATGGTGCCCATCCCATCACGGGGTCGGGCCGGCGGCCGGTCGGCCCGCCCGGGCGTAGGCCTCCCGGACGACCGCGCAGAGCTCGTCGAGGTAGGCCGGCGGGTCCTGGCGCCACCAGATGAGGTGGACCGCCACGGTGGGCGCGTCCCGGAGGCGACGGAAGACGACGCCGGTGCGGGAGTACTGCGCCGCGGTCGCCTGCGAGGTGAGACCGATCGCCCGGCCCGCCGCGATGACGGTGAGCCACTCGTCGGTGCCGCGGACCTCGCGGAATGCCCCCGGGGCCTGCTGCGGGGTCCACAGGTCGGGCGTGGTCGTGCCGGTGGCGACGTCGAGGGCGACGGTCTGCCCGGCGAAGTCGGCCATCCGCAGGAGGCGCCGGCGGGCCAGCGGGTGCGCGGAGGGCAGCGCGGCCATCCGGTCCTCGTGGCCGAGGAGAGCGCTCGCCAGCTGGGAGACGCCGGGGTCGCGCCGGACGACGGCCACCTCGGCGATGCCCTCGGTCAGCCCGGCGAAGCGGGTGGCGCTGTTGACGAAGGTGAGCTCGGAGCCGGGGTGGCGGCGCGCCCACTCGCGCTGCACCGTCGCGGTGTGCCCGCCGAGGGCGGCCCAGGCATACCCCACCCGCACCTCGCGTCCCTCGTCCTGCGCGGCGCGGAGCACCGCCTCCGCCTCGTCCTGCAGCCGGCGCGCGTGGGCGACGACCCGGCGGCCGGCGACGGTGAGGGTCACGATCCGGCCGCCGCGCTGCAGCAGCCGCACCCCGAGGGCACGCTCGAGCGCTCCGACATGCCGCGAGACCGAGGCCTGGGTGGTCCGCAGCGCGATCGCGGCGTCGGTGAACGTTCCCTCGTCGACGACGGCGAGGAAGGAGCGCAGGTCCCGCAGCGAGAGGTCGGCCGGAGGCATACGAGAAGTGTATGCAGATCCGCTCGCGTGCATTTCCCGTATAGAACTGGTCCTCGCAGACTGCTGGTATGTCGGTCACGCAGCCCCCCGCCCTCGCCACGGCGCCCCGGTCCCGCACCAGCCCGCGGGACGTGCTGCTCATGCTCACCGCGGCGGCGAGCACGCAGACGGGGGCCGCGTGGGGCAGCCACGCCTTCCCCGCGATCGGCCCGGCCGGCGTGGTCGCGGTGCGCCAGCTCGTGGCCTCCGCCGTGCTGCTGCCGCTCACCCGGCCGGCGGTCCACCGGCTGACGCGCGCGCAGTGGCTCCGGGTGCTGTGGCTCGCGGCGATGTTCGCCGGGATGAACCTCGGGCTCTACGCCGCGGTCGAGCGGATCGGCCTCGGCCTGGCGGTGACCCTGGAGTTCCTCGGCCCGCTGGCGGTCGCCCTGCTCGGCTCGCGCTCGGTACGCGACCTCGCGCTAGCTGTGGTCGCCGGGATCGGCGTGTACGTGCTCGTGCTGCCCGGGCCGAGCAGCGACTACCTCGGCGTCGCCTTCGGCCTCGTCGCGGCCGCCTGCTGGGGCGGCTACATCCTGGCCAACCGCGCGGTGGGCCAGGCGCTGCCGGGGGTGCAGGGGACGGCGCTCGCGACCGCGGTCTCGGCGACGGCATACCTCCCGGTGCTCGTGTGGCTCAGCGTCACCGGCCGGTTCACGACCGAGGCCTTCGGGTATGCCGTCGTCGCCGGCGTCCTGTCCACCGTCGTGCCCTACACCCTCGACCTGCTCGTGCTGCGCCGCGTGCCGGCCAGCGTCTTCGGCATCGCGATGAGCGCCCATCCGGTGCTCGCCGCGCTCGTCGGGATGGTCCTGCTCGGGCAGCTCCTCGCGCTGCACGAGTGGGTCGGCATGGCGGTGATCGTCCTCGCCAACGCCGTGACCATGTCCGGCCTGGGGCGGGGACCGCGGCGCCGCAGCCCGCGCGAGCGCACCGCCCGACCGGGCACCCCTTCCGTCCGTCGGGCATGCTGGGGTGCAGCCCCAGCCCCAGCCCGAGGAGGCGGATCGATGCGACCCCTGACCGATGAGGTCACCCTGCACATGGCGGCCCCGCCCGAGGAGGTGTGGGCGCTGGTCAGCGATGTCACGCGGATCGGGGAGTTCAGCCCCGAGACGGTGGCCGGGCGCTGGACCGGCGGCTCCACCGGGCCGGAGGAGGGCGCGACCTTCGCCGGCAAGGTGGTGCGCAACGGGCGGGGGCCGACCTACTGGACCGCGTGCAAGGTGACCCGCCTGGAGCCGGAGCGGTTCTTCGAGTTCTCCGTGGGCACGAAGAAGGTCGCCATCAACAACTGGGGCTACCGGCTGGAGCCCTCGGGCGAGGGCACCGACGTGACCGAGTACTACCGGCTCGAGCCGGTGCTGCCGCTGCGGATCTACTGGGCTCTGCTCGGGCGGCTGCGGGGCCGCACCAACGCGCAGGGGATGCGCACGACGCTGGAGCGGATCAAGGCCGTCGTCGAGGCCTGACCCGGATCGTGGTGCGAGAACGGTGCGTCACATCCGTCGCCCGAGCAACGGGTGTGACGCACCGTTCCTGCACCAGGGTGCTCAGGCGAGCAGCTCGCGCAGGGCGACCGCGAACTCCTCCGGCTTGCCCGCGGGCTGGCCGTAGACCTCGCCCATGAAGCCGCCGTGGTCGCCGGGCACGACCACGGCCTCCTGGCCCAGCGCCCGCGCCACCGACCGCGCACCACGGGCGGCGAAGGTCTCCCCTGAGTCCTCGCCCACGACCAGCACGAGCCGGTCGCCGAGCTCACGGAGCCGCTCCAGGTCGGGCTCAAGGGCGTTGCAGGCCGGCAGGTTGCGGAAGAGCGGGTCGTCGCGCGATCCGTCGTCCTCGGTCGGCATCTCGAAGGCCGCAGGGTCGGCGGCGGGCTGCTCGAGGTAGGCGGCGTCGATCTCCCCGGGCGTCATGACCAGGGTGATGAACCCGGCCATCGCCGCCGCGTGGCCCTCGCGCTCGTAGGTCGCGCGCAGGTCCTCGCACGCGGCGAGCAGGGTGTCGCGGTCCGGCAGGAAGGTCGCGAGCGGCGGCTCGTGCACGACGACGCGCCGCACGTCCTGCGGGTATGCCGCCGCGTGCGCGAGCGCGTTGACCGCGCCGCCGCTGGAGGCGAAGACGTCGACCGGTCCCGCCCCGAGCGCCTCGATCACGCGGTGCAGGTCCTCGGCGTGCTGCTGCGGCGTCATCGGCTCGGTGCTCGTGGGGTTGCGGCCCGCGCCGCGAGGGTCCAGGGTCACGGCCGGCCGGTCGTCCAGCTCCCCGGCCAGCGCCAGGAACCCGACGGCGTCCATGGGCGATCCGACCGCCACGAGGACCGGCCGCTCGGGTGTGGCCTGCGCGAGGTCGCCGTGCACGTCGTAGGTGATGAGGTCGGCGCCCTCGCCGACGGTGCGGGTCTCGCTGCTGCGCTGCGCTGCGGTCATGGGTCCATCCTGTCCTGTCGGCGGACGACGTGCGCGTCCTGTGCAGGGTGGGACACCTGGGCCGGGCCGGACTCATCGCCCGGCGCCGACCGCGTGGTTGACTGCACCCATGAGCAGCGAGAGGTCGCAGGACGAACCACGCGTCGTCACCGCCAGCCGCGAGATCGAGGCGCCGGCGGAGGTGATCTTCGAGCTCATCGCCGACCCGCGCCGGCAGCCCGGGTGGGACGGCAACGACAACCTCGCCGAGGTCGTCCACGGCGAACGGATCCACGCCGTGGGAGACGTCTTCTCCATGAGGCTCACCAACGGCAAGGTGCGCGACAACCACGTGGTGACCTTCGAGGAGGGACGCCGGGTCGCCTGGCGCCCTGCCAGCGAGGGGCAGGACCCGGCCGGGCACGAGTGGGGCTGGGAGGTCGAGCCGCTGGAGGAGGGCCGCAGCCGCGTCACGCACGTCTACGACTGGTCCGAGCTGACCGACGAGTCCCGCCTGGCGAGAGCGCGCGGCACCACCGCCGAGCACCTCCGTGCCTCGCTGGACCGGCTCTCGGAGGTCGCCCGGGGCTGACGTGCGTGGGCCCGGGCGGCCCGCACCATCGGTAGACTGGGCGGGCCGCCGGCGGTGGGCCTCGCGCCCGGACCGGACCAGCGGCACACCTCCCTGACACCACCGACGATCCTGCGAGGACTCGCCCTGTCCATGCTGCCTGCCCCCACGCCCCCGACCACCGCCGAGGACCCGCACTCGGTGCGCGCCGCCCTGCGCTCGCCCGCCCGGCTGCGCACCGAGGTCCTCGCCGGCCTCGTCGTGGCTCTGGCGCTCATCCCCGAGGCCATCTCGTTCTCCGTCATCGCCGGCGTCGACCCGCGGGTCGGGCTCTTCGCGTCCTTCACGATGGCGGTGACGATCGCGATCGTGGGGGGTCGCCGGGCGATGATCTCCGCGGCGACGGGAGCGGTCGCCCTGGTCATCGCGCCGGTGGTGCGCGAGCACGGCATCGACCACCTCATCGCCACCGTGCTGCTCGCCGGGGTGCTGCAGATCGTGCTCTCGCTGGCCGGGGTCGCCCGCCTCATGCGCTTCATCCCGCGGATGGTCATGGTCGGCTTCGTCAACGCGCTGGCCATCCTCATCTTCACCGCGCAGATCCCGCACCTCGTCGGCGTGCCGTGGCTGGTCTACCCGATGGTGGCCGCGGGAATCCTCGTCATGGTGGCGCTGCCCCGGGTCACGACCGCGGTGCCCGCGCCGCTCGTCGCGATCGTCGCGCTCACCACGCTCGCGCTCACCGCGCGTATGGGGCTGCCGGACGTCGGCGACGAGGGCCGGCTGCCGGACAGCCTGCCCTCGCTCGTCCTGCCCGACGTGCCGCTCACCTGGGAGACGCTGCAGATCATCGCCCCGTATGCCCTCGCCATGGCGCTCGTGGGCCTCATGGAGTCGCTCATGACCGCCAAGCTGGTCGACGACATCACCGACACCGGCTCGGACAAGACCCGCGAGGGCTGGGGCCAGGGCGTCGCCAACGTGGTCACCGGCTTCTTCGGCGGGATGGGCGGCTGCGCGATGATCGGCCAGACGATGGTCAACGTCAAGGCCTCGGGCGCCCGCACCCGGATCTCGACCTTCCTGGCCGGTGTCTTCCTGCTCGTCCTCGTCGTCGTGCTGGGCGACCTCGTCGCGGCCATCCCGATGGCGGCGCTCGTCGCGGTGATGGTCATGGTGTCGGTGGCGACCTTCGACTGGCACAGCATCGCGCCCTCGACCCTGCGCCGGATGCCCAGGAGCGAGAACCTCGTCATGCTCGCGACCGTGGCCACGACGATCGCCACCCACAACCTGGCGATCGGGGTCGTCGTCGGCGTGCTCACCGCCATGGTCGTCTTCGCCCGCCGGGTGGCCCACTTCACCCAGGTCGTCACGGTGCCCGACGAGGACCCGCAGGTCCGCACCTACAAGGTCGTCGGCGAGCTCTTCTTCGCCTCGAGCAACGACCTGGTGCACCAGTTCGACTACGCCGGCGACCCGCCGACCGTCGTCATCGACATGACCGACTCGCACATCTGGGACGCCTCGACGGTCGCCACGCTGGACGCGATCGAGCGGAAGTACGCCGCCCACGGCACCACCGTCGACATCCGCGGGCTCAACGACTCCAGCCTGGTGCGGCACCGCCGGCTCGCGGGGCACCTCGGGAGCATGTGAGGCTCAGCGCGTCCCCACCGGGTCGACCCAGGCGGTGAAGACCGGGAGCCCGTGCCACGGGCTTCCGTCCGCCAGCGCCACCGCGACGACGGCGTGCGGGCGGTCCATCCGGACGTGGATGCGGCGCACCAGCACCTCCTGCTCCGGCGGCATCCCGGCGGCGCGCACCGCCATACCGGTCACCGCGGCCGCCTCGAAACCGGTCGCGGTGTAGGCCGCGACCGCGCTCTGGCGCACCTCGTAGTCGGCCGGTCGCCCGGCCGGGAGCACGAAGGCCTCCAGCGCGGCGCAGGCGGCCGCAAAGCCGGGTGCGCCGGTGAGGTCGTGGTCGCTCACGAGGCGCCACGATGGCACCCAGCCGGTCCACTCCTCGACGACCTCGCGGAAGGACGGGCGCACCTCCCGGTGCTCGGTGAGCGTCCAGGCGTGGCCGTCGGAGGTGACCTCGGTCCCGTCGAGCGGGCCGGTCGCCCGCGCCGCGATCTCGTGCGCCGCCGCCAGCACCTGCTCCCGCGGCACCTGCGGGTCAGCGATGACGCTGAGCACGGCCAGCCCGGACGTGGACCGGGGTGTGATGACCGCGACCGGTCCCGCCGCCTGCGTCTCGATGACGGTATGCCGGGCCGTGCCGCCCTCCGTCCCCAGCCCGCCGTCCTCGAGCTCGGTGAGCGGGCTGAGCCAGGAGATCCGGGTGGCCAGGGCGGAGGCCAGCACCAGCCGGGTCAGCTCGGTGATCTCCACCGGGAAGCGCTCGATGAGCCCGTCGGTCCGCTCGCTCGCCCACCGGTCGGCGCCCTCCTGGTCCGGCAACGGGCCGTCCTCGACCCGCTCCGGCACGGACCATTCGGCGAGGTCGCCGGTGAGGCTCTGCTCGTCGGCCCACCGCGCCACGGCCGCGGAGACGGCCGGGTGCGGATCGTCCAGGAGCCGGGTCAGTGCCTCCACCGCCTCGTCGGCGGGCAGACCGAGCGCCTGCTCCAGCTCCGCCAGGTCCGCGTCGGTGGCCCGCCCGCCGCCGGCCGCGAGAGCCAGGAGCAGCCACGCCCCCAGCCCCGAGCACACGCCCGGGCCGGTCAGCACCTGCGTGTCCAGGGCGACGGCATACCGTCGCACCGCGTCCACCAGCTGGCCCGGGTCAGCGCTCATGCGCCCGATCCTGCCACCCGTAGGCTCGCGGTGACGGACGTCAGGAGGAGGCGGTATGCGCAACCCGGTGCAGGAGTACCTCGAGCAGATCGTGGCCCAGGGCGGCGACGCGGGCGGGGAGGTCGCGCCCTACATCCCCGAGCTCGCCGCCGCCGACCCGGACCGGTTCGCGCTGTGCCTGGCGACGGTCGACGGGCAGGTCTACGAGGTCGGCGAGAGCGAGCACCGCTACAGCATCCAGTCGATGTCCAAGCCGTTCACGTATGCCCTCGGCCTGCACGACCAGGGGATCGAGGCGGTGGCGCGCAAGGTCGACGTGGAGCCCTCTGGCGAGGCCTTCAACGAGATCAGCGTCTCCCCGGACACCGGCCGCCCGAAGAACCCGATGATCAACGCCGGGGCGATCACCGCGTCCTCCCTCGTCGCGGGCGACTCCGGCGACGAGCGCTTCGCGCGGGCGCTGGAGTGGTACTCGCGCTTCGCCGGGCGGGAGCTGGAGCTGGACCCCTCGATCTACACCTCCGAGCTGGAGACCGCCCACCGCAACCGGGCGATCGCCCACATGCTGCGCGAGTTCGGGATCCTCGACGGCGACCCGGAAGAGGTGCTGGACCAGTACATCCGGCAGTGCTCGGTCGCCGTGGACACCCGCGACCTCGCCCTCATGGCGGCGACGCTGGCCAACGGCGGGGTGCAGCCGCGCACCGGCGAGCAGGTCCTGGAACCTGCGCTGGTGGAGCACGTCCTGTCGGTCATGACGACGTGCGGGATGTATGACGCCGCCGGGGACTGGGTGACCGCGGTCGGCATACCGGCCAAGAGCGGGGTGAGCGGCGGCATCATCGGCGTCCTGCCCGGGCAGGTGGGGATCGCCGTGTTCTCCCCGCGGCTGGACCCGCACGGCAACAGCGCCCGGGGCGTGGCTCTGCTGGAGCGGATGTCGACCGACATGGAGCTGCACCTCATGCACGTCAGCCGGGGGTCGCGCAGCGCGCTGCGCAGCAGCTACTCGCTGGAGACGGCGCGCTCGACCACGCGCTGGCAGGGCGCGGACCAGGAGGTGCTGGAGCGGGTGTCGGACCGGGCGCGGGTCTACGAGATGCAGGGCGACATCCTCTTCGCGGGCGCCGAGTCGGTCGCAAGGCAGGTGGTGCAGGACGCGCCCGAGCTGGCGATCTTCGACCTCACCCACGTCAACGAGATCGCCCAGGTGAGCCGGCTGACGCTGCTGTCGCTGCGCGACCGGCTGCGCGAGCAGGGCGCGGAGGCGATCGCGGTCGACCCGGACGGCGTCTTCCCGGACCCCCGGGCCGGGACCGACGAGGCCTCGCCGATCTTCACCGACCTCACCTCGGCGATCGAGTGGTGCGAGCGGATGCTCATCCGCACCCACTGCGGGCCGCGCCCCGAGCCGGACCCGGTCGAGGACCACCCGCTCGTGCGCGACCTCGAGGGGGCCTCGCTGGAGGCCGTGCGCTCGGCGATGACCCGGCGGAGCGTGCCGGCGGGAGAGGTCGTGCTGGAGGCCGGCGGCGACTTCGCCGGCATCCACCTCATCGTCAGCGGCCGGGCGGTGGCGCAGGACGACGCCCCGGGCGGCGGGACGATGACGCTGGTGACCATGGGTCCGGGCACCTCCTTCGGCGAGCTGGCCCTCGGCACCGACGGCGTGCAGGAGACGAGGGTCGTGGCCGTGGACGACCTCGAGCTGCTCGTGCTCTCCGCCGCCGACCTGCAGCGGATCACCGAGGAGGACCCCGCGGTGGCGCTGCCGATCTGGCGGGCCATCGCCGAGGACGGCTACCGCGTCGCCGACCGCGCCCTGCGCCGCAGCGCCGTCCGCGCCTGAGCGCCGGCCCCTCCCGTTGTCCCCAGGGTGTGCACATCCTGTGGAGAACTACATGCGTGTAACTCGGGCCCTGCGTGCCGGTCGGCGGGCACACCTTCGGCGGGGGCGGGCATACCCTCCGGTATGCCTCGATGTGCACGCCGGGCGGTACGCACCCACCGATGAGTCGGGGCCCGGCCGGTGGTCGGACCGAGGACGACGCCACGAGAGGGGACGCCGATGAGTGACCTGACCGACCTGCTGGAGCGACACTGGAACGCGGGCACCGCGCCCGGGCTCGTCGCGGCCCTGGGGGATGCCGACGGGGCGCTCGAGGTCGCCGCCGTGGGCGAGCTGGCGCAGGACGCCGTCGTGCGGATCGCGTCGATGACCAAGCCGGTCCTCGCGGTCGCGACGCTCCGCCTCGTGGACGCGGGCGCGCTCGCCCTGGACGACCCGGTTGACCGCTGGCTGCCCGAGCTCGCCGACCGGCAGGTGCTGCGCACGCCCGACGCGGCGCTCGACGACACCGTGCCCGCGACCGGGCCGATCACGCTGCGGCACCTGCTGACCTGCACCTCGGGCTACGGGATGATCCTCGCCGAGTCGCCGCTGCAGGAGGCGATGGAGGGCGCCGGGGCCGCGGCGGGCCCGGAGCCGCTCGCCCCGTCCTCGCAGGAGTGGCTGGACGCGCTCGCCGCCCTGCCGCTCGTGGGCCAGCCCGGCGAGGTCTGGCGATATCACCACTCCTTCGGCCTGCTCGGCATCATGCTGGAGCGCGCGGTCGGCCGGCCGCTCGGCGAGCACCTCGCAGAGGACCTGCTCGGGCCGCTGGGCATGCACGAGACGGGGTATGCCGTCCCGCCCGCCGACGCGCACCGGCTCCCTGCGGCATACCGCCGGCAGGAGGGCGGTGACCTGGTCGAGATCGAGCCGGCGGGTGCGGGGCACTACGTCGCCGACGAGGTCCGGGACCGGGCGCACGACGAGCTGGTCTCGACGGTGCGCGACTACGCCGCCTTCGCCCGGATGCTCGCCGCCGGTGGTGTGCACGAGGGGGATCAGGTCGTGGCGCCCGAGCTGCTCGCGCAGATGCGGGTCGACCAGGTGCCCGAGCGGGCCAAGGACCCGGGCAGCTTCTTCCCCGGCTTCTGGGAGGGCGCGGGATGGGGCTTCGGTGTGGCCGTCGAGAGCGGCGGCG
This sequence comes from Serinicoccus hydrothermalis, assembly GCF_001685415.1. Lineage (NCBI taxonomy): Bacteria > Bacillati > Actinomycetota > Actinomycetes > Micrococcales > Ornithinimicrobiaceae > Serinicoccus > Serinicoccus hydrothermalis. The sequence continues at coordinate 2,241,398 of NZ_CP014989.1, forward strand.
AGCACGCCGGGCGCTTCGGCTGGTCCGGCGGCCTCGGCACGGACTTCTGGGCCGACCCCGCCACCGGACGGTATGCCGTGATCCTCACCCAGGCGGAGATGGACGAGCAGGTGATGCGGCTCTTCGCCGCCGGCCGGCAGCTCTGAGCGGGGCTCAGCCCTGGGCCACCCCGTAGACGTGGTCGACCGAGAGCCGGACGACCAGCCTCCGGTCGGCGACCATGGCCCGCCGGTAGTCGTCCCAGTCGGGGTGCTCGCCGTTCGCGTCACGGTAGAGCTGGACGAGGGACTCGACCGTCGGGTCGTCGGGCGCCGCTGCGACGGGCGACAGCTCGACGGTGCCCTGGGCGACGGCATACGACCAGCCGGAGGAGCTCGTCACGAACAGGCTCGAGCGCGGGTCCCGGCGCAGGTTGGCGACCTTGGCCCGCCCGTCGGTCGTGGAGACGCGCACCAGGGTCGCCTCGGGGTCGATGGCGTAGGTCACCATCGACAGCTGCGGCTGCCCGTCGCGCTTGATGCTCGTGAGGGCGCCGGTGCCGCCGGAGGTGAGGATCTCGCGCAGTGCTGGGTCCATGCCCCCACTATGCCGCGCCTCGGTCCGGCCCAGGGGCCACAGAGCTCCCGTCCCCACCACGATGCCAGGAAATCGTGAGACGCCGATGCGGTGACGTGCGCGCCTACCGATTTCCTGGCGCCGTGAGACGCGTGTGACTCACGGTGAGCGCGGCACTCATGCCCTGTGGACAGCGCCAGCGGCCTGCGCCCGCTCCTGGGCATGCTGAGCAGATGCGCGAAGAGGTGGGGACGTTGCTCGGTGCTCTCGGGCAGGTCTGCGCCACGCGGGACCTGCGAGCCCTGGGCCTGGGGAGCACGGAGGCCGAGGGGCTGGTCCGCAGCGGGGACCTGGTTCGTGTGCGCCGGGGCGCGTTCGTCAGCGGTCCGGTATGGCGTGCCGCACCTCCCTGGGAGCGCCACGACCTGCGGGCCCGCGCGGTGTTGCGCGGGCTCGCCCCGGGGGCGAGGGTCGCGCTCAGCGACCACAGCTCGCTCGCGGTCCAGGGCGTCGACCTTCACGGCGTGGATGAGCGGGTCCACCTGTGCCGCACCGACGACGGCAGGTCGCGGCAGGACGCCGGTGTCAGGGTCCACGGCCGGGTGCCGGACGCCTTCGTCGTCGACCTCCACGTCGGGCCGGTGGTGACCATCGCCCTGGCGGTGCTGCAGGTGGCAGCCCGCTCCGGCGTCGAGGCCGGCCTGGTCAGCGCTGACGCCGCGCTGCGCGAGCGCCGGACGACCCGCGCCGAGCTCGAGGCCGCCCTGGCGTGCATGACCGGTTGGCGCGCCCACGCGGCGGCGGCACGGGTGGTGGAGCTCGCCTCCCCCCTGAGCGAGTCGGCCGGGGAGTCCCGGACCCGCTGGGTGCTGCTCACCCTGGGCCTGGGCATACCGGAGCAGCAGGCGGAGATCGCCGACGAGCACGGCTTGCTGGTCGCGCGGGTCGACTTCCTCTTCAGGGCGGAGAAGGTGGTCGTCGAGTTCGACGGGATGCTGAAGTACGACGACCCCTCCGTCCTGCGGAGCGAGAAGCTGCGCGAGGACCGCCTCCGCGAGCTCGGCTATGAGGTCGTCCGCCTGACCTGGGCCGACCTCGCGAACCCGGCGCTGGTCGACCGCCGGCTGCGCGCCGCCTTCGCCCGGGCCCGGGCGCGTCGGTCCTGACCCCGGAGGCTGCGCCCGGCGCGCGCCTGACCGCGGCCCCACTGGTCACATAGTTCGCATGGGTCACGAGCTGTCACGAAATCGTGGGACGCCTCTGCAGCAACGGGCGCGGACCGGGATTTCCTGGCGGTCCGTGACGGGTGTGAACCGAGTGTCTCCGGACCCCCAACCTGGGAGGCGCCCCACAGGTTCCCGGCTACCATTGGAAGGGCACCCGAAACCCCTCTGCGAGAGCGAGCGATGGAGACCGTCCAGCGCAGCCGCGACGGCAGCGTCCACGTGACCGACGAGCGGATCAACACGATCTCCCACCTCGTCGCGTCGTGCTTCGCCGTGCTCGGGTCCGCCCTGCTCATCTCCCAGGCCGCGGTGGGCGGCGATCCCTGGCGCGTCGTCGGCCTCTCGGTGTATGCGGCCTCCCTCGTCACCCTCTTCGTCGCCAGCACCGCGCACCACGGCCTCGACCAGGGCCCGAAGGTCAACGAGGTGCTCCGGACGCTGGACTACACCTCGGTCTTCTTCCTCATCGCCGGCACCGTCACGCCGCTCGTGCTCGTGCTCGACCGCACCGCCTTCGGCTGGGCCGTGCTCGGCACCGTCTGGGGCATCGCGGCGCTCGGCATCGCGGCCCGCTCGGTGTGGCGCGAGCTGCCCAAGTGGGTCACCAACACCCTCTACATCGTGCTCGGTTGGATGCCCGTGGTGCTCGTCCTCGGCGGCATGGACCTGCCGGTCGGCGCGCTCGCGCTCATGGCGGCCGGGGGCGTGGTCTACAGCGTGGGCTTCGTCATCTTCATCGTGGAGCGCCCCAACCCCGTGCCCGGCGTCTTCGGCTTCCACGAGATCTGGCACCTGCTCGTCGCGATCGCGGCCACCTTCCACTTCCTCCTCATGTACCTCTACCTCCTGTGAGGCCCCGCCTCCGCACGGTGCGCCGGCACACGGACGAGCGCGCGCACGTCCTCGTCCTGCACGGCGGCCAGCAGCACAGCACCGAGCCCACGAGCTGGCGCCAGCTCTCGGTCCTGCGCAGCCGTCTCTTCGCCGCGGCGGTCGCGCGGGCCGGGAGGCAGGACCGGATCGGCGTCTCCTTCCTCCGGTATGCACAACGCGGCTGGAACGACGGCGCGCCGCTGCGGGACGCCACCTGGGCGCTGGCCCGGGTGCGCGAGGAGCACCCGGGCATACCGGTGGGGCTGCTCGGCTACTCCATGGGCGGCCGGACCGCCCTGCACCTGGCCGGCGAGGTCGACGCCCTCGTCACCGCGGCCGCCTGGGTGGAGCAGGCAGACCTCCCGGCAGTCCACCCGCCCACGAGCGGCCGTGCCCTGCTGCTGCACGGCACGGAGGACCAGATGACCTCCCCCGAGGGGACGCTGCGCGCGGCCGAGCGGCTGCGCGAGCAGGGGGCCGAGGTGGACGTCCGGACGGACCTCGCGGACACCCACGGCATGATGCGCCACCGCGCCGACTGGCACCGTCTCGCCGGTGCTCACCTGGTCCAGACGCTCCGGACGTCGACATGCGACGCCGGAGGTCGCGGGGCAGACTGAGGTGATGGACCACGACACCGGGGGGGCGAGCACGCTCTCCACCAAGATCGTCGTCAACGGCACACCCCAGGAGCTCACGCACGACGTCCGCATGACCTTGCTGGACGCGCTGCGCGACCATCTCGGCGTGACCTCGGCCAAGAAGGGATGCGACCACGGCCAGTGCGGGGCCTGCACCGTCCTCGTCGACGGGCGCCGCGTCGTCTCGTGCCTCTCCCTCACCGCCTCCCTGGACGGCTCCGAGGTGGTCACCGCCGAGGGTCTCGGCACCCCGGACGACCTCAGCGACCTGCAGCAGGCCTTCGTCGACCGCGACGGGCTGCAGTGCGGCTACTGCACGCCCGGGCAGGTCTGCTCGGCGCAGGCGATGCTCGCCGAGGTCGCCTCGGGTATGCCGAGCCACGTCACCGACCCCTCGGCGCTCGCCGACCCGGACGTCGCGGTCGAGCTCAGCGACGCGGAGATCCGGGAGCGGATGAGCGGCAACCTGTGCCGGTGCGGCGCCTACGTCAACATCGTCGCCGCGATCCGCGACACGGCGGCGCAGCGGGCGGCCGCTGCCGGCTCTGCGGAGGAGCGCCCGTGAAGCCCTTCACCTACGAGCGCGCGACGAGCGTCGCCGACGCGCTGCGCCGGACCGCCGGGGCGACGCAGGACGGCGCGAGCGCGGCATACCTCGCCGGCGGCACCAACCTCGTCGACCACCTGCGCCTGGGGATCCGCGAGGCCGACCGGCTCATCGACGTGAGCCACCTCGACCTCACCGAGGTCACCGAGCTGGACGACGGCACCGTGCGGATCGGCGCGCTGGCCCGCAACGCCGACGTCGCCGCGCACCCGCTGGTGCGCCGCCGCTTCCCCGTCGTGAGCGCGGCCATGCTCGCCGGCGCCTCCGGCCAGCTGCGCAACATGGCGACCATGGGCGGCAACCTGCTCCAGCGCACGCGGTGCGTCTACTTCCAGGACCTCAGCACCCCCTGCAACAAGCGCGAGCCGGGCTCGGGCTGCTCGGCGATCGAGGGCTTCGGGACCTACAACGCGCTCATCGGCGCCTCCGACGCCTGCGTCGCCGTCCACCCCTCCGACCTGTGCGTGGCGCTGGCGGCCCTGGACGTCACCGTCGTCGTCGAGGGGCCGCTCGGCGAGCGCCGCATCGACTTCGGCGACCTCCACCGCCTCCCCGGCGACCGGCCCGACCAGGACACCACCCTGGAGCGCAGCGAGCTCATCACGGCGCTGGAGATCGCGGGCCCGGGCTTCGCCGACCGCTCCCGCTACCGCAAGCTGCGCGAGCGCGCCTCCTACGCCTTCGCCACCGTGTCCGTCGCCGCCGCCCTCGACGTGCGGGACGGCCAGATCGACGACGTGCGCATCGGCCTCGGCGGCGTGGCGCACAAGCCCTACCGGGCGCGGCGCGCGGAGGACGCCCTGCGCGGCGGCCCGGCCACCCACGAGGCCTACGCCGCGGCGATCGCCACCGAGCTGGAGCAGGCCAGGCCCGGTCCGGACAACGCCTACAAGATCCTCCAGCTGCAGCGGGCCGTGCCCGCGGTGCTGGACGCGCTGACGGAGGCGGCATGAGCGACGCGGCGACCGAGCAGGGTCGGGACCGGGCGCGGGTCGACGGCCCGCTCAAGGTCGCGGGCCTGGCGCCCTACGCCTACGAGCACGAGGTCGGCGAGGCCCTCTTCCTGGCGCCGGTCCTGTCGACCGTCGCCACCGGCGAGATCACCGGCATCGACACCGACGCCGCGCGGGCGGTGCCGGGGGTGCACCTCGTGCTCACCCACGACAACGCCCCGCGCCTTGCGCTCCCGACGCTGCCCACGCTCGCCGTCCTGCGCAAGCCCCGGGTGCGCTACCGCGGCGAGATCGTCGCCGCCGTGGTCGCCGACACCCTCGAGGCCGCCCGCCACGCCGCCTCGCTCGTGCAGGTGGGGTATGCCCCGGGCGAGGCCGACGTCCGGGTCGACCAGCACGGGCGCGACGTCCGGTCCGTGCGCCGGGTCATGGGCGTCTACCCCGGCCAGCACGCCGTCGGTGACGTGGACGCCGCCCTGGCGGGGGCGGCATACCGGGTCGAGGGCGACTACGCGACGCCCGTGAACCACCACAACCCCATCGAGCCGCACAGCGCCGTCGCTCTCTGGCACGAGGGGGTCGGGCGCCTGGCCGGTCCGCGCACGACCCGGCTGACCCTCTGGGACAGCAACCAGGGCGTGGTCGCGCCGCAGGGCGTGCTCGCCGGGGCGTTCGGGCTGCTGCCGACCCAGGTCGAGGTGATCTCGCCCTACGTCGGGGGCTCGTTCGGCACGAAGGGTATGCCGCACCCGCACCTCGTCGTGACGGTCATGGCGGCGCGGATGCTGCCCGGCCGTGCGGTCAAGGTCGCGCTCACCCGGCCGCAGATGTTCTCCGGCACCGGCTACCGCCCCGAGACGCGCCAGCGGGTGACGCTCGCCGCGGACGAGCAAGGGCGGCTGCAGGCGGTCGACCACGAGGTCTTCGCGCCCGTCTCCCGGGTCATCCCGTGGCTCGACCCGACCGCCGGCCCCAGCCTGTCGATGTATGCCTCAACCACCCGGCGCGTGGGCTACCGGGCCCAGCACCTCGACATCGCGCCGGGCACCTTCATGCGCGCGCCGGGGGAGTACACCGGGATGTTCGCGCTGGAGAGCGCCATGGACGAGCTCGCGCGCGACAGCGGGATCGACCCGATCGAGCTGCGGCTGCGCAACGAGCCGGAGACCGACCCCGAGTCGGGCAAGCCGTGGAGCAGCCGGCACGTCACCACCTGCCTCACCGAGGGGGCGCGGGTCTTCGGCTTCGAGCAGCAGCAGGAGCCGGGCGGGCGGCGCGAGGGCGAGTGGCTGCTCGGGATGGGCGTCGCGTGCGCGAGCTTCCCGCAGATGGGGATGGGCCCGAGCCTGGCGCGGATCACCTTCACCGGCGGCCGCTACGTCGTGAGCATGCAGGCCAGCGACATCGGCACCGGCGCGTGGACCGTGCTGGCGCAGATCGCCGCGCAGGCGCTCGACGTGCCGCAGGACCAGGTCGAGGCGCAGATCGGCCGCTCCGACGCGCCCTACGCGATCATCGCCGGCGGCAGCACCGGGACCTTCGGCTGGGGCTCCGCCGTGGTCGAGGCGGCGGTGGCGTTCCGGGAGGAGCACGGGAGCGACCCGGCCGAGGGCGCGACGGCCCGGGCCCGGGGCCGTATGCCGAAGGGCGTGCGCGGGGTGACCCGGATGGCCTTCGGTGCGCACTTCGCGGAGGTCGCCGTGAGCGAGGTCTCGGGCGAGGTCCGGGTGCGGCGGCTCTACGGCCACTTCGACGGCGGCCGGATCATGAACCCGCGCACCGCGCGCAGCCAGCTCGTCGGAGGCATGACGATGGGACTCTCGGGCGCGCTCTTCGAGGAGTCCTACCGCGACCCGCGCTTCGGCCACGTCGTCAACGCCGACCTCGCGGGATACCACGTCGCGGCGCACGCCGACGTCGTCGACGTCGAGGTCGGCTGGATCGGCGAGCCCGACCCGTGGATGGGGGCGACCGGCGCCAAGGGCATCGGCGAGGTCGGGATCGTCGGCGTGCCCGCCGCCATCGGCAACGCGATCTTCGACGCGACCGGGCTGCGCCTGCGCGAGCTGCCGTTCACCCCGGGGCGCGTCCTGGAGGCCTGGGACGGAGCTTCCGTCGCCGGGGCCCGCGCCTAGCGGCTCGGGCGCGCCACCCCGGCCCCACGCATACCTGTGCACGCCACGCTGGCCCCACGCATACCTGTGCACGCCACGCCGGCCCCACGCATACCTGTGCACCGTTGCTGGAGCAGAGCCGAGGATATTTCCTCAGCTCTGCTTCCATCAGCGTGTTCAGGTTCTCCCACGACCGCGGCGGTGACCGAACGAGGGATCACGGACCGACGGCAGCGCCCTGGGTGCTGGTACCTTCACCGTGCCGGATGAGGGGAGATGACCGATGGGTGATGACGCGGGGACGGTGGTCGGCGGGTTCGACCGTGGGGGTCGGGTGTTCGTGGTCGGTGGCTTCGCGGTGGCCGGGATCGTCGCCGGCTTCGTGCTGCCGCTGCTGGCTCGGTGGGCAGCAGGGTTGCCGTGGGTGCCCTTCCAGGGTCCGCTGGAGCTGATCTCCTCCTTCGACGCGACCTGGCTGGTGTGGGGTCGCCCGCTCATCGGCGCCCTGCTCGGCCTCGCCTTCGGGCTGTATGTCGTCGCGGGCACCCCCGTGCTCGAGATCAGGGACGACGCCCTGGAGGTGCGCAGGAACGGCCAGGTCCAGCGCGTCATCCCCCGGGAGACGGTGGGCGGCGTGCACCTCCGGGGCAGCAAGACGGTCGTCGAGGCCAAGGAGGGCCGCGTGCTCTTCGAGGACGACGTCGAGGGCGGCAAGGACGCCATCCGCCAGGCGTTCGTCGACCACGGGTACCCCTGGGAGGGAGGCCCCGCGACGCGGTCCGACGGGAGCTCCTGACGCCCGACCCGGGCGTCGGCCGACTCCTCACCAGGCTGAGTCCGCGGGTTCGTAGACGGTCACACCGCCCGCCTCGAGCGCCGCGCGCAGCTCGGGGCTGGGCGTCCCGCATACCTCGCCAGTCATCGTGCACACCTGCGACAGCTCCTCCATGAGGGCGCCGATGTTGTCCATGTGCTCCAGGCCGGCCGCCGAGTCCCGGTAGCGCTCGTGGACCAGCCAGTGCGTGCCGTCCGCGTCCAGGTAGAAGGCATACTCCAGCGTCCCGGGCTCCTCCGCCCGCACGATCTCGACGCAGCGTGCGGCGAGGCGTCGGAACTCCTCGAGCCTGCCCTCGTGGATGGTGATGCGGGCGGTCCCACGGATCTGCTGCGACGTCGACATGTCTGGACGATAGTGAGCGGGGGGCGCGAGCGCCCGCGATGAGACGTCAGGCTCCGCCGCGCTCGATCTCCTCCAGCGCGAGCAGCATCTGCCGCAGCACCCGCAGGGTCGCGTCGAGCTCGGGCCCGGTGAGATCTCCGCCCACCGCGCGCAGCAACCCCTGCTCGCGCTCGTGGACCGCCTCGATCGCCTGCGCCCCGGCCGGGGTGAGCTGGACCAGCCGCGAGCGCCGGTGCGCGGGGTTGTCGACCAGGCGCACGAAGCCGGCGTCCTGCGCGTCGTTGACCATCCGCTGGACGAACTGCCTGCTCAGCGCCTGCTCCCGCGCCATCGCCGGCACCGGCAGGTCCCCCTCCTGCCGCAGCTGGTCGAGGACCGCGCGCACCCCCACGGACATGCCCATGACCTCCTGGTCGCGCTCCACGATCCGGGCCACGCGGCGGTATACCGGGCCGAGCACGCCGTAGACCTCGGCCAGGCGGGGGGCCAGGTCGGCGGGGGTGAGGGGTTCGTCCACGGGACCGAGTATGACACCTGGGTTGTCAATGCCTCACCGCAGCGGAGCCCCGTCCTCCGAGACCTGCCCACCTCACCCCCGAGGGTGGGGCGGGGAGGTCTACCCCTTGGTAACTTTCTCCTGCCCGGGACCCCGGTGTCACCCACCGCTCGTCCTGGAGGCCCCCATGTTCTCGACCCCTGCCCGACTTCTCTCCGCCCTCGGTGCCACCACGGTGCTCACCGCTGCGCTCGCGCTCGGCGCCGGTCCCGTGCCGAGCGTCGAGGCCGCCTCCGCGCTCCGGTTCACGACCTTCGTCGCGGACCCGGCGGGCAAGGACGACCGCACCAACGCCCACATCAACCGGGAGAAGATCTCGGTGAAGAACACCGGGCGCAGCACGGTTACCCTCTCCGGCTACACCATCCGGGACAAGCAGAACCACTCGTTCACCTTCCCGAAGAACACCACGGTCAAGCCCGGCAAGACCGTCACCGTGCACACCGGCAAGGGCACGAACGGCTCGGGCAGGTTCTACTGGGGCCAGGGCAACTACGTGTGGAACAACACCCCCGGCGACACCGCCACGTTGCGCAGCAGCGGGGGCTCGGTCCAGGACACCTGCACCTTCACCGCGTCGAAGCACCCCTCGGGCACCACGACCTGCTGACTCGCGGCGCCACCCGGTCGGTGGCGGACCTCGCCCGGGGGCCCTAGCGTGGGCATACCCGAGGAGAGGACCGATGGTGGGACCGACGCGAGTCTGGCCCCGGCTGAAGGTGGCCGACTGGACCGACACGCGCGGCACGCTGCACCTACTCCGCCGCCGCGGACCTCGGTCGTTGGGATCGGGCCAGCCTCGAGGACGACCCGGGACGGTGGCCTCAGCACCGGCCGGGCCGGTGACCCGCCTCAGAAGTCGAAGGCGGTCTCCGTGCCCGACCCGGCCGGGCGGTAGCGCTGCAGGTGCACCCGGCGCACCAGCCGGATCACCGGGCGGATGAGCATCTCGACCGAGCCGATGACGAAGAGCCAGGTGCCGATCGTCACCGTCGCGTCGCTGAAGAAGAGGAAGCTGCCGACGAGGAACCACAGCGCGATGAGCACGTCGTTGACGATGCTGAGGATCTCGTAGCGCTGCCGGATCACCAGCTCCTCGTGGCCCAGGTGGAGCACCACGTCGCCGGACCCCGATGTGTTCGTGTCGCTTGCCATCCGCCCGACACTACGCAGCCCCGGGCGGGTCGGGCACGGTGCTGGCGGGCCGGTCGTGCGGGGCGTCAGCCGGCGAACCCGCGACCCAGCTCGCCCAGCGCATCCCGCAGCCGCGCCACGGCGACCGGACCGACGCCGTGCAGCGCGGCCAGGTCGTCCTCGGTCCACCCGGTGAGCTGCTCCAGCGACTCGATGCCCTCGGCGCGCAGCGCCCGGGTCGCCGGGGCTCCGATGGTCCGGGGCAGCGGCGTGCCGAGCGGACGCGGCGGCCGCGCGCGCCCCGGCCCGCCGTGGTCCAGGACCGCCTCGCCGCGCGGGGAGAGGCGGTAGCCGATCGCGAGGGACTCGGTGACCCCTTCCCCTTGAGCTTGCGGACGTCCGCCTTCCACGGCAGCGTCTCCCGCCCGAGCTCCTCGGCGAGCTCGGGCGCCCGGACGCCGGGGTTCTCGTCGATGGCGCGCAGGGTCTCGCGCGTCCACGGGCCGTGGCCGGACGCGGCGTCCAGCCGGTCCATCCAGGCGCGCAACCGCCCGATCTCCTCGGTGTCGGGGATCTGCTCCCGGAGCTGGGTGCGCGGGTCGGGACCGGCATACCTCAACCCCACCCGGTATGCCGGGCGCTCGGCCCTCGCCGCGAGCCCGGCCCTGAGCGCGGCGAGGCTGGCGGCGCCAGCCCGGCGGGCGTCCTCCGCCTGCAGCGACGAGGCGGCGACCTGCTCCACCGAGGTGACCTCGATCAGACCCACCGCGGTGCGCAGCCGGGTGCCGACCTTGACACGGGGCCGGTCCCAGCGGCGGAAGGCCAGGTCGATCTGTCCCTCCCTGATCGCCGCCAGCTCGGCGGGGCGGATCATCATCGGCCGGCGCCTGCCCGGGGGCCCGTGTCCGTGGCCGCGAGCCACTCGACGAGCGGTCGCACCTGCTCCCACCGGTCCCGCACCTCCGCGAGCAGACGGGGCGTGGTGACGACGTCGCCGTCCTGCTCCCAGCGCATACAGGTCAGGGTCTTGTGCCGCAGCAGCTCGATCCGCTCGTGCTCGCGGTCCCAGCCGCGCGGTGCGGTCTTGACCCGGTCGCCGCCGATCTCCCAGCCGCCCTCGCGCAGGGTCGCCACCAGCGACTCCAGCTGCTGGCCGGTGCCCGGTGAGTCCACGGCGGCGCGGTATGCCCGCAGCCGCGCGGGGTCCATGTGGTAGCAGCCACCCCCGAGCAGGAGCCCGTCGGCGGAGACCTGGACATACCAGCCCGTCGCCTCGGCCACCGAGACGTAGGCACCCTGGTGCGTCTTGTAGGGGCTCTTGTCCTTCGAGAAGCGCACGTCACGGTGTGGGCGGAAGAGCTTGGCCTCGCCGAAGTCGTCGGCCAGCTCGTCGGTGAGGGCGCGCAGCGGCCCGGCGACGTCGCGCTCGTGCTCCTCCTTGTGCGCGGCCCAGAACTCCTTGGTGTTGTCCTGCTCCAGCCGCTCGTAGAAGTCGGTCGCGGCGTGGGGTATGCCTGTGAAGGGGGACATGGTCATCAGTGTGCCGCTCGCGGACGTCGGCGGCCCTCCGGATCCTCCACCTCCCCGCGCTTCGTTGCTCTCCCCCACCCTGCAGGGCGGGGGCGGGCGAGAAAGCGTGGGGCGGGCGTGGAAAAGCGGTGGCGTCGGCATACGTAGGGGCGGGAGCCTGTCGGCCATGACGACCAGCGACCTGTGGGACGAGAAGACGGCGGCGGCGTATGACGAGGCGTCCGCGGCGATGTTCGCCCCCGACGTGCTCGACCCGGCGGTGGACCTGCTGACCGAGCTCGCCGGGGACGGGCGCGCGCTGGAGCTGGCCATCGGGACCGGGCGCGTGGGCATACCCCTGGCGCAGCGCGGGATCGAGGTGGTCGGGATCGAGCTCTCGCCGCCGATGGTGGACCAGCTGCACCGCAAGGCCGCGGACCTGCCGGTGACCGTGGGCGACATGGCGACGACGCAGGTCGAGGGCACCTTCGCGCTCGTCTACCTCGTCTTCAACACCATCGGCAACCTCACGACGCAGGAGGAGCAGGTCGCGTGCTTCGCCAACGCCGCGCGCCACCTGGAGCCCGGCGGTCGCTTCGTGGTCGAGGTGGGGGTGCCGGCGCTGCGGCGGCTGCCGCCGGGTCAGGCGGCGGTGCCCTTCGACGTCGGCGAGGAGCATGTCGGGCTCGACACCTACGACCCGGTGACCCAGCAGGCGATGTCGTACCACTACTCGAGGGAGGCGGACGGGTCCTGGAGCTACTCCCCGCACCACTTCCGTTACGTCTGGCCCAGCGAGCTGGACCTCATGGCGCGGCTCGCGGGCCTGCGGCTGGAGCGCCGGACCTCGGACTGGCGCGGCGCGCCGTTCACCGCGGAGAGCGAGAGCCACGTCTCGGTGTGGCGGCGCGAGGGTCAGTGACCGAGGGGTGAGGCACCATGAAGGTATGCCGCTCGCTCCCGACGTCCTCGACCTCGCCGAGTCGCTCGTCCCGTCCGGAGGGCGTGGCCTGCTCGGGATCGCGGGGCTGCCCGGTTCGGGCAAGTCGACCTTCGCCGAGGACCTCATCGCGGCCCTGGCGGAGCGGCACGGGGACGGGCGCGTGGGTCACGTGCCGATGGACGGCTTCCACCTCGCCGACGTCCAGCTCGAGCGCCTCGGGCTCCGGGAGCGCAAGGGTGCCCCGGAGACCTTCGACGTCCACGGCTATGCCGCGACGCTCCGGCGGCTCGGGGAGGACACCGACCAGCCCGTCTACGTCCCGGGTTTCGAGCGCACCCTGGAAGAGCCCGTCGCCGCCAGCCTGGTGGTGCCGCCGACGGCCCGGCTGGTCGTCAGCGAGGGCAACTACCTCCTCGACCCCGACCCGGCCTGGCGCGCGGCGCGCGCCCGGCTCGACGCGGTCTGGTGGGTCGAGGTGGACGAGGAGCTGCGGCATACCCGGCTGGTGGAGCGGCACGTGCGGTTCGGCAAGAGCCCGCGGGAGGCGCGTGACTGGGTCGAGCAGGTCGACGAGGCCAACGCCCGCCTGATCCGCGAGCGCTCCGACCCGCCCGACCAGGTCGTCAGCGCCGCCGACGACGGCTGGGTTCTCGCTTGACCTGGCTCGGTAGCCGGCCGGTCAGGAGCCGGTCTTCTCCCGGTGGCTGCAGCCGGGCCAGCAGCACGGGCGGCGCATACCGTCCTGCAGCTCCTCCCGGGTCCGACGGATGCGGTGGGCGCGGGTCGGCTCCTTCTTGGCGTCCTCGACCCAGCAGATGAACTCGTTGCGGGCCAGCGGCGTGATGTCGAGCCAGGCCTCCAGCGCGTCGTCGTGCGCGGTCAGCTCGGCGCGCAGGTCGTCGGGCAGCTCGTGCACCGCGCCCCCCGGGACCGTCGTCGTCGCCATGGCGAGACGCTAGCAGTGCCGACGACCCGCCCGCCCCGAGCGGCTCCGGCGTTCACGTGAACGCCGGAGCCGACGCCGACCGGCGCGTCGTCGGGACGTGACCTGACGGAGGCATACCCCACCGGGCATCCTGGCACCATGACCGACCTGTCGACCCCGACCCGCAAGCCCGAGCGCTACACCGACGAGCGCGCCCGTCTCGACGAGCTGCTGGACGGCGTCCCGGTGGGTGTGCTGTCCACGGTGCACGAGGGGCTGCCCTGGTCGGTGCCGATGCTCGTCGCGCGGGACGGAGACCGGGTGCTGCTGCACGGCTCCACCGGGGCCGGTGCGCTGCGGCACCTGCGCGTGGGCGCGCCGATCACCCTGACCGTGATGGCGCTGGACGGCCTCGTCGTGGCCGAGAGCGCGTTCGACTCCTCGGCGAACTACCGCAGCGCGGTGCTGCGCGGCACCGCGGTCGAGCTCGCCGGCGACGAGGCCGCGGCCGCACTGGAGCGGCTCACCGACCGGCTCCTGCCAGGTCGCACGGACGAGATCCGCGGCAGCACCCGGCGCGAGCTCGCCGCCACGACGTGCCTGGTGCTCCCCATCGAGGAGGGGTCGTGGCTGTTCAAGGAGCGGACCGGGGGGACCGACCCGTCGACCGACCCGGAGGTCTGGTCCGGCGTGGTGCCGCTGCGCCTCGTCGCGGGTATGCCCGAGCCCACCGCCGGCGTCACCGCACCGACCCCCGGCTCGGTCCAGGCGGTGGGGGAGGCATACCCGGGCTTCCCGGAGGAGGTCAGCGCACCACCGCGTTGACCGCCTGCTCGAGCGTGGGCTGCACGTCCTCGCCGGCGAAGATCGTGCCGGGGGTGATGAGCTGGACGCACATCCCGTCGAGCACGGTCAGCAGGAGCAGCATCGCCGCACCGCGGTCGACGAGCAGGGCACCCTCGGACTCCAGCTGCACCAGCCAGCTCTCGATCCGGTCGCGCGACACGGCCGACATCCGCTCCAGGGTGTGCGTCCCGTGCTCGGTGGCGGACGGGCCGACCGCGGCGGCGTAGGCGGAGAACCACATCGAGGTGAACTCCGTGCGCATGAAGTCGCCGGGGAAGTACTGCATGAGGCACTCGGTGAGGCGGCGTCGCGGTGCCACGCGGCGGTCCGCGATGCGCAGGTCGGGGAGCATCCGCTCCAGCGCCGGCTCGATGAGCACGTCGAAGAGGTCGGCCTGGGTGGGGAAGTAGTGCCGCAGGGTGCTGGCCCCGATCCCGGCCTCCCGCGCGACGCTGCGCACGCTGATCGACTCGATGCCGGAGCGCTCGACGAGGCGACGGGCGGCGTCGACGATCTCCTGACGACGTTCCTGGCTCACGTGATCTCCTTGTCTAGCACAGCGTACCGGTACAGTGTGCTAATCTATCTCTAGTACACCGTGCTAACCAACGACGAGAGGGGCAGGACCATGGTCGAGGGACTCCAGGAGTGGACCGCCGGGCTGCCGGCCGTGCTGCAGTGGCTGGGGGTGATGGCGGCGGGCGCGATCCCCTTCGTGGAGAGCTACCTTGGGTCGGCCATCGGCGTCGTCGCCGGGCTCAACCCGGTCGTCGCCGTCCTGGCCGCCGTGGTCGGCAACGTCATCACCATGACCCTCGTCGTGCTCTCGGCGGACCGGCTGCGGCGGCGACGCGGCACCGAGGCGCCCGAGGAGATGTCGCCGCGCAAGCAGCGCCTGCGGGGGATCTTCGACCGCTTCGGCGTGCCGGGCGTGAGCCTGCTCGGCCAGACGGTGCTGCCCAGCCAGATCACCTCCGGCGCACTGGTGGCCTTCGGTGCCAACACCCGCGGGGTCATCGTCTGGCAGATCGTCTCGATCATCCTCTGGGGCGTGCTCTTCGGCGCGCTCGCGGTCCTGGGCGTCGACCTGTTCGCCAGCGCCTGACCGGGGCGGACCCGCATACACGACAGAGCACCCCGTGCGTCCGGTGACGCGCGGGGTGCTCCGTCGTGTATGCCCGGGGCTCAGGACTGCAGGAAGCTCAGCAGCGCCTGGTTGAACTCCTCGGGGTGGGAGACGTTGAAGCCGTGCGGCGCGGCCGGCCGCGAGGTGTATGCCGACAGCGACCAGGTGCAGTGCCGCCTCATGGAGGCGCTCGGGATGACCGAGGCGGAGGTGCACGACCTGCAGCTCATGCTCCGGCGCGTCGTGAGCGCGCTGGACCAGCCCTCGGGGCAGGGGGACGCCGCACCACCCGGCTGAGCACCGGCATACCTCCTCGGCGGTGTATCTGCGGGGCAACCTTCCGCCTCTGCCGTGCGACATGAGAGCACCACCGCACGACGAGGAGGTCGTCATGAGAACCACACCACGTGCCCTGCTCGCCAGCACGATGCTGGCCGGTCTGGCACTCACGCCCATCGCGGTCACGGCACCCGCCGCACAGGCCGCGCCCTACTGCGGCATCACCTGGGGTTCGCTGCCCAAGGTCACCGGGACCGACCTGGAGCAGGCGCCGCTGACCGACGTCCGCGCGGGACGGCACACCTGCTTCGACCGGGTCGTCCTGGACGTCTCGGGCGACGCGGGGGAGTACTCCGTGCGCTACGTCAGCACCTACAGCGCGCCGGGGAGCGGGGAGAGCCTGTCCCTGCGCGGCGGCGCGAAGATCGAGGTCATCGCCGGCAACCCCACCTACGACGACGACGGCGACCCGGTCTACGACCCGGCCCGCCCCGCTGAGCTGGTGAACACCTCGGGCTACCGGACGCTGCGCCAGGTCCGCCTGGGCGGCAGCTACGAGGGGCAGACCTCGGTCGGCCTCGGGGTGCGCGCCCGGCTCCCGATGCGGGCCTTCGTCCTCGACGGTCCCGGCTCCGGGCAGCGCCTGGTGATCGACGTCGCCCACCGCTGGTGACGGCACGACTGTGCGCCGGTTCGTCATGTGAAGGCCTGTTCCTCCAGGCTCACACATGACGAACCGGCGCACAGTGCGGAGAGCGACGACCGGCCATGGGCGAGGATGGGGCCATGGACGCCGCCGCCGCTGACCCGGGCCGGCCGTGCTGCGCGCCGAGCTCGGCCCGCCCCGCCCTCGACCGCGAGCGGTCTGCCCCGACGGGCCCGCCGCCCGCGGACGGCCTCCTGGACCTGGTGCGCCTGGACGGGGGGACCTTCCGGATGGGGTCCGACGGGCCGGACGTCAACCCGGGGGACGGGGAGGGCCCGGTCCGCGAGGTGCGGGTCGGCCCGTTCTCCATCGGCGCCACGGCCGTGACCAACGCGCAGTTCGCCACCTTCGTCGAGGCCACCGGGTACCGCACCGGCGCCGAGCGCTTCGGCTGGTCCTTCGTCTTCGCGGGCTTCCTGCCCGGCCGGCTGCGCGGCGGCGAGCGGGTCCCCGGGGCCCCGTGGTGGTGCCGGGTGGACGGGGCCCTCTGGTCCGCGCCCGAGGGTCCGGGCAGCGACGTCTCCGACCGGCCCGACCACCCGGTCGTCCACGTGGACCACGACGACGCCCGGGCCTTCTGCGCCTGGGCCGGGGGTCGGCTCCCGACCGAGGCGGAGTGGGAGTTCGCGGCCCGCGGCGGGCTCGAGGGCGCGCGCTACGCCTGGGGTGACGAGCTGCTCGTCGACGGCGAGCACCGCTGCAACATCTGGCAGGGCACCTTCCCGGTGCGCAACACCCGGGAGGACGGCTGGGCGGGCACCTCGCCGGTGCGCACCTTCCCGCCCAACGGGTATGCCCTCTTCGACGTCGCCGGCAACACGTGGGAGTGGTGCTCGGACTGGTGGGGCACCGGGCATACCGGCGCCGCGACCGCGGACCCGCAGGGGCCGGCGGGCGGATCCGCGCGCGTGATGCGGGGCGGTTCCTACCTGTGCCACGACTCCTACTGCAACCGCTACCGGGTGGCCGCGCGGACGAGCAACGACCCCGACTCGGCCAGCGGCAACCTCGGCTTCCGGTGCGTCGTCCCGGCGGGCTGAGAAGATGGGTCCATGGTCACCCCCTCCCCCGGCGCCGCCCGTCTGCTCGACCACGCCATCTGGTGGCACGTCTACCCGCTGCGGGCCCTGGGGGCTCCCGACGTCCTGGAGGGCGACCCGGGCGACGCCCCGGTGGAGCACCGGCTGCCCGACCTGGTCGGGTGGCTCGACCACGTCGTCGAGCTCGGGTGCTCCGGGCTGCTGCTGGGTCCGGTCTTCGCCTCGCGCAGCCACGGCTACGACACCCTGGACCACTCGAGCATCGACCCGCGGCTCGGTGACGAGGGCGACCTCGACCGGGTGCTCGAGGAGTGCCGTGGCCGGGGGCTCGCGGTGCTGCTGGACGGGGTCTTCAACCACGTCGCCGCGGACCACCCCCTGACCCGGGACGAGGCACGCGCCGGCATGCTCAAGCGCGGCGAGGACGGCCGGCCCGCCGCCTGGGAGGGCCACGAGGGGCTGGTCGAGCTGGACCACTCCAGCCCCGAGGTGGAGCAGCTCGTGGTCGACGTGATGCTGCACTGGCTGCGTCGCGGCATCTCCGGCTGGCGCCTCGACGTGGCGTATGCCGTGCCGACCGACTTCTGGGCGCGCGGCACCTCCAGGGTCCGCGAGGAGTTCCCCGACGCGCTCTTCGTGGGCGAGGTCATCCACGGCGACTACGCGGAGTTCGTGCAGGCCAGCGAGGTCGACACGGTCACGCAGTACCAGCTGTGGAAGGCCGTCTGGAGCTCGATCAAGGACACCAACTGCTGGGAGCTCGCGCACGCCCTCGAGCGTCACGACGCGTTGCTCGAGACCTTCGTGCCGCAGACCTTCGTGAGCAACCACGACGTGACCCGGATTGCGACGCAGGTGGGGGAGCCGGGCGCCGTCCTCGCGCTCGCCGTGCTCATGACCGTCGGGGGGATGCCCTCGGTCTACTACGGCGACGAGCGGGCATACCAGGGGCTGAAGGAGGAGCGCCTCGGCGGCGACGACGCGATCCGCCCCGCGCTCCCGTCCGGACCCGATGCGCTCGCCGAGGACGGCGCGTGGATGCAGTCGCTGCACCGCTCGCTCATCGCGCTGCGCCGGCAGCACCCCTGGCTCGCCCGGGCGCGCACGAGCGTCGACGAGCGCAGCAACGAGGCGATCACCTACACCTCCTCCGGCCAGGACAGGTGGGTGCGGGTGGAGCTCGTGCTCGCCCCGGAGGCCTCGGTGACGGTCACCGGCGCCGACGGCGAGCTCTTCCGCTGGGTGGCGGGCGACTGACCGACCGGCGCGGGCGACGGCATACCGTGGAGGCATGACCGAACTCGTCCTCGTGGCCAACGCCGCCGACAGCACGATCAGCACCTTCCGCGTCGACGCGGAGCGACCCTCGCTCGAGCGGATCGCCGTGAGCGAGGTGGGGCAGGGGTGCGGCACCTTCGCCGTCGACGTCGAGCGCGACCTCGTGTATGCCGCCGCGAAGGGCGACCCGCCCGGGATCGACGTCTTCGCTCTCGACCGGGAGAGCGGGCGGCTGGAGCACCTGTCGCGCACCGACGTCGAGGGCTCGATGAGCTATCTCGCGCTGGCGCACGGCGGGACCCTGCTCGTCGGCGCGTCCTACGGCGGCGGCAGCGCCGAGGTCTTCGGCGTCGACGGCGACGGCCACGTCGAGGAGCCCACCGCCTCGGTGAGCTGGCCCAACGCCCACTGCGTCGCGGTCGCGGGCGGCGGGCGCCAGCTCTACGTCGTCTCCCTCGGCGGCGACGTCGTGGCGCAGTACGCCCTCTCGCCGGCGGGCGGGCTGGCCCCGCTCGCGCCGCCGACCGCGGCCGCGCCCGACGGGTCCGGCCCGCGCCACCTCGTCCTCGACGAGGAGGAGGCGCACGCCTACGTCATGACCGAGTTCTCCGGCGAGGTGCTCGTCTACGACCGCGACGCCAGTGGTGATCTCGTGCTGCGGGGTCAGGTGCCGGCCTACGCCCAGGACCGGGGCCTGCGCCACAGCGAGCTCGGGGCTGACCCGGTGGAGGGGCACCTCGTCTGGGGGGCGGACCTGCACCTGGCGCGGGACGGACGGTTCCTGCTGGCCAGCGAGCGCTCGGAGTCGACCCTGGCGAGCTTGCCGGTCGAGGAGGACGGCTCGCTCGGCGAGCCGGTGTCGCTCATCGACACGGTCGCGCAGCCTCGCGGCTTCACCGTGCTGTCGGGCGGGACGTTCGCGGTGGTCACCGGGGAGAAGGACACCGACGTGGCCCTCGTCGCGGTCGCCGAGGACGGGACGCTGAGCGAGGTGGCCCGCTACGAGACCGGCGCCGGGGCCAACTGGGCCCGAGCGGTCACCGTCTGAGCGCGGCGCGGACCTCCTGCTCCTCCTCGTCCGTGAGGCCGGCGGCACGCGGGCTCTCGCGGGTCTCCTCCCAGGCCAGCGTGTCGGCGAGGGTTTCCGCCAGCGGCCGCAGCCGCAGCCCGGTGGCCAGCGCCCGCGAGATGTCCAGCGCGGCGAACTCCCGCAGGTCCGGGTCATCGATCCACAACGGCAGCGACCGCGGGCCCATCCACGGGGCGACGCCGAGCTCGGCCAGGGTGGCCAGCGACACGGGGCGCATCGGCACGTCCGCGCCGGCCGCCTGGGCGGCGGCCGCCAGGACGTCCGCGAGCGCGACCACCTCGCCGGTCACGTTGTATGCCCCGTCCAGCCGCTGCTCGGCCGCGTCCACCAGCCAGCCGGCCAGGTCGCGCACGTCGACGACGGCGACCGGAAAGTCCGGGTCGTCCGGCACGATCACGTCCGGACCGCTGGGGTGCGCGAACCGCCACGGCCAGTAGCCGAGTCGCCCCGAGACGTCGCCCGGGCCCCCGATGAGCCCGGCCCGGGCGAGCGTGGCGGTCCCGCCGGTGGCCGCCGTCCCCTCCCGCACGGCCTGCTCGCAGGCCACCTTCGCCGGCCCGTAGTCCTCCATCGACCCCATGACGTCACCGGCGAGCGGCTCGAGCAGCGGGTCGGTCTCGACCGGACGGAGGCCCGGCGCGGGGGCATACACGTTGGCGGTGGAGACGAAGACCCAGTGCGGGGTGGTGAGCTCAGCCACCGCGCGACGCACCTGCCCCGGCTGCCGGGCGACGTCGACGACCGCGTCCCACTCCTCGTCGCGCACCTCTGCGAACGCGTCCGGCTCGTCGCGGTTGGCGGTTACGAAGGTGACGCCCTCCGGGGCCGGGGCGCTGCCCCGGGCCAGGCAGGTGACCTCGTGACCGCGGGCCACGGCCTCGGTGGCGACGGCCCTGCCCAGGAAGGCGGTGCCGCCGAGCAGCAGGAGTCTCATGCCTCAGGTCTACCAGCCACGGACTCCCCGCCCGGGTCTAGCCCTCGCGTGCGATGACCGAGTGCACGTTGCCGGCCGGGTCGGTGAACCACGCGATGAGCGGTCCGCCACCGGTCATGACCCCGAGCTCGTCCTGCGGCATACCGTCGTAGCGCAGGAAGCTCAGCCCCCGTCCGGTCAGCTCGCGCACCGTGGCGTGCACGTCGTCGCTGGGGAAGTTGAGCACGGTGTAGCTCGCGGGGACGTGCGCCGGGCCCTTGGGGTAGACCAGGACCGAGCGTGGGCCGAGCCGCAGCTGGAGCATGCCCATCGGCTCCTCGCTGCGGTCGACCGGTATGCCGAGGGTGTCGCGGTAGAAGACCTCGGCGGCGTCGAGGTCGTCGACGGAGAAGCCGTTGAAGGCGTCCTCCAGGCCGAACAGCGTGGGGTCCAGGTGTGTGCTCATGTCCGAGTGTGACCCGACGACGACCGGATCCTCATCGCGGAAGGCCCCGAACGATTTCCAACAGGGCTGTTACATTAGCGCTGTGACATCGCCGGACCCCACGCGCAGCAGCCACTTCAAGCAGCTCTTCGACGTCCTCGCCGACATGGACGCCGCGATCACCGAGGTCTACCGCGCGCGCGGCGAGGGCGAGGTCAGGGCGCGCTTCATCCTGCCGCTGGTGCGGCTCGCGCACCTGGGTCCGATGACGATCACCGAGCTCGCCCGCGAGCTCGAGCGCACCCACTCGGCGCTGTCGCAGACCGTCGCCCAGATGCGCCAGGCGGGTCTGGTCGGCAGCGAGCCGGGGGAGGACGGCCGCACCCGGGTCATCACCCTCACCGAGCACGGCCGGGCGCTCGTGCCGCTGGCCGAGGCCGAGTGGCGCGCGACCGAGGCGGCGATCGCCGAGCTGGACGCCGAGATCCCGTATGCCGCGACCCAGGTCGCCGCTGACCTGGCGTCCGCCCTGGGTCGCCGGTCGTTCGCCGAGCGGCTGGCCGACCGGCTCGACGACGCGGAGCCCGGTTCGGCGGGTGCCGGGTGAGCCCCCGTGGTGCGCTGATCGACCTGACCCCGCTGCGGCACAGCCGTCCCTACCGTCGGCTCTGGGTCGGCGGGGCCCTGTCCGGGATGGGGTACCAGGTCGCGGCTGTGGCCGTGCTCTTCCAGGTCTGGGAGATGACGCGCAACCCCTTCGCGGTGGCGGCGATCGGCGTCGCGCAGGCGGTGCCGATGATCGTCTTCGGCCTGGTCGGCGGTCCGGTCGCCGACGTGCTGGACCGGCGCCGGGTGGCGCTCGCGGCGACGGCCGGTCAGTCGTTGGCGGCGACCGCGCTGGCGGCGCAGCTCGTCGTCGGGTCCTACCCGCTGCCGCTCCTGCTCGCCGTCCTCAGCCTGCAGACGGCCTGCAGCGCGCTGGGTGCCCCGGCCCGGCGCACCTTCATCGTGCGGCTGCTGCCGCGCGTCCTCGTCCCCGCCGGCATCGCGCTGCACATGATCAGCTTCCAGGTCGCCATGATGGTCGGCCCGGCGCTGGGCGGGCTCGTCCTCGGCGTCGCCTCCCCGGCGGTGTGCTACCTCGTCAACGCCGTGGCCTTGGCCCTCAGCGCGTGGACCGTCTGGGCGCTGCCCGCGATGCCGCCGGAGCGTTCCGCCCCCGCCGGACCTGCCCCGTCCGGGCCTGCCCCGTCCGTCCGCCCCGAGCCCGCCGCCTCCGCGGCGGTCGCGACGGCATACCCCAGGGCGCGCGGCGCCCGGCTGCGCCGCCGGATGGGCACGGCGCTGACCCTGCTCGCGGAGGGCGTGGCGCAGGTGCGCCGCGACCCGGTGCTGCGGGGGTCCTTCCTGCTCGACCTGGCCGCCACGCTGCTCGCCTTCCCCGTGGCGCTCTTCCCCATGGTCAACGAGACGCTCTTCGACGGCGACCCGCGCACGCTCGGGCTCTTCCTCACCTGCGTCGCCATCGGGGGCGTCACCGCGGGCCTGGGCTCCGGCCTGGTCACGCGGCGCCGGCGCCTCGGGGTGGTCCAGCTGCTCGCGGTCGGGGTCTGGGGTGTGGCCCTGCTCGGGTTCGGGCTCGCCTCGCTGACGGGGCTGGCGTGGGCGGCGCTGGCCGCGCTCGTCGTCGCCGGCGCCGCCGACACGGTGTCGGTGACCTCGCGCGCCGCCATGGTGCAGCTGGCCACGCCGGACAGCCACCTGGGGCGGGTGTCGGCGGTCGAGCACGTCATCGGGGTCGCCGGCCCCGACGTGGGCAACGCCCGTGCCGGCCTCGTGGCCGGCCTCACCACCCCGGCCTGGTCGGCGCTGCTCGGCTCGCTGGCCTGCCTCGGCGCCGCCGCCTGGGTCGCCCTCACGCACCGGCAGGTCGCCGAGTTCCGCGTCGCCGACTGACCCCCCTGGAGCCACTGGGGTCCGTCCCGAATTCGACTACTCGAAACGTCGCCATGGCGAGCAAAGGCAAGGTCGAATTCGGGGGACGGGGCCGGCTCAGCGCCAGCCGAGCTCGGCGGCCACCTCCAGCACGCCCTCGATGACGTGCGCGCAGTAGTCGACGCCGAGCTGGTTCGGGACGGTCAGCAGCAGCGTGTCCGCCGCGGCGACCGCCTCGTCGGCGGCCAGCTGGCGGGCCAGCTCGTCCGGCTCGGCGGCATACGTCTTGCCGAAGGTGGCGCGCACCCCGTCGATGATCCCGACCTGGTCCGCGCTGCGCCGCTCGAGCCCGAAGTAGGCGTGGTCCTGGGCGGTCCGCAGCGGGAAGACGCTGCGGCTCACCGAGGTCCGCGGCTCGCGGGTATGCCCCGCCGCCGCCCAGGCGTCGCGGAAGACCTGGATCTGCTCGGCCTGCAGCTGGTGGAAGGGGACGCCGGTGTCCTCGGTGAGCAGGGTCGAGCTCATGAGGTTCATGCCCTGCCCGGCCGCCCACTCGGCGGTGGCGCGGGTGCCGGCGCCCCACCAGATCCGGTCCCGCAGGCCCTCGGAGTGCGGCTCCAGCCGCAGCAGCCCGGGCGGGTTGGGGAACATCGGGCGGGGGCTGGGCTCGGCGAAGCCCTCGCCCGAGAGCGCGTCCAGGAAGCGGGAGGTATGCCGTCGCGCCATGTCCGCGTCGGACTCGCCCTCGGCCGGGTCTTGGCCGAAGTGGCGGTAGCCCTCGACCACCTGCTCGGGGCTGCCCCGGCTGATGCCGAGCTGGAGCCGGCCGCCCGAGATGAGGTCGGCGGCCCCGGCGTCCTCGACCATGTAGAGCGGGTTCTCGTAGCGCATGTCGATGACGCCCGTGCCGATCTCGATCCGGTCCGTCCGTGCGCCGACAGCGGCGAGCAGCGGGAAGGGCGAGGCGAGCTGCCGGGCGAAGTGGTGGACCCGGAAGTAGGCGCCGTCGGCGCCGAGCTCCTCGGCCGCCACGGCGAGGTCGATGGACTGCAGCAGGACGTCCGAGGCGGACTGCGTCGCCGACTGCGGGTGCGGCGTCCAGTGGCCGAAGGAGAGAAAGCCGATGCGCTTCATACCGTCATCAACGCGCGAGGCTGCACGGCATTCCGCCCGCCGTACGACACAGTGTCGTCATGGTCGACGTCATCATCCTCGTCGTCGTGGTCGCGCTGCTCGTGCTCGCCTCCTCGACCTTCCGCATCCACCCCTTCATCGCCCTGCTCGGCGCCGCGCTGGTCGGCGGCATCGCCTTCGGGCTGCCGCTGGTCGACGGCGAGGAGACCGACGGTGTCGTCACCGTCATCGCCGGCGGCTTCGGCAACCTGCTCGGGGGGATCGGCCTGGTCATCGTGCTCGGCACGATCATCGGCGTGCTGCTCGAGCGGGCCGGCGCCGCGGTCACCATGGCCAATGTCATCATCCGGCTGCTCGGCGACCGCTTCCCGACCCTGACCATCTCGATCATCGGCTACTTCGTGTCGATCCCGGTCTTCTGCGACTCCGGCTACGTCATCCTCAACTCGCTCAAGGAGTCGCTGGCCAAGAGGACCATGACCTCCCCGATCGCCATGTCGGTCGCGCTCGCCACCGGCCTCTACGCCACGCACACCTTCGTCCCGCCGACCCCCGGTCCGATCGCCGCCGCGGGCAACCTCGGCCTCGCGGACCAGCTCGGCCTCGTCATCCTCGTGGGTATGCCGGTGGCCGCGGTCACCGCGCTCGCCGGCCTGCTCTGGGCCAACCGGTTCCGCTCCGAGGAGCCGGCCGGGATAGAGGCGGAAGAGGCGAAGGAGGCCTTCGAGGAGGTCAAGGAGCAGGCCGGTCCGCTGCCAGGGGCCGTCGCGTCCTTCGCGCCGATCCTCGTGCCGATCGTGCTCATCATGCTCGGGTCGGTGGCGCAGCTGCCGGCCGCGCCCTTCGGCGAGGGCGTCGCGCTCACCGCCTTCGCCTTCCTCGGCCAGCCGATCGTCGCGCTGCTGGTGGGCCTGCTCATCGCGCTGCCGCTGCTGCGCGGGCAGGGTGGCGTGACCGCCTTCACCGACCAGGTTGCCGACGCCATCACCGCGGCGGCGCCGATCCTGCTCATCACCGGCGCGGGCGGGGCCTTCGGTGCGGTCATCCAGGCGACCGACCTCGGCGACTACCTCGGCACGACGCTGTCCGGGCTGGGCATCGGGATCTTCATGCCCTTCCTCGTCTCGGCGGCGCTGAAGTCGGCGCAGGGCTCGAGCACCGTCGCGCTCGTGACGACCTCCGCCCTCGTCGCGCCGCTGCTCGGCAGCCTGGGGCTCGACAGCGACCTCGGCCGGGTCCTCGTGGTCATGGCCATCGGCGCGGGGGCCATGACGGTCTCGCACGCCAACGACAGCTTCTTCTGGGTGGTCACGCAGTTCAGCCGGATGAGCGTCGCCCAGGCCTACCGCGCCCAGACCGCCGCCACCCTGGTCCAGGGCGTGACGGGCATCGTGCTCGTCTGGCTGCTGTCGCTCGTCCTCGTCTGACAACGCGTGACGACGAATGGTGTCGCGACGACTCTCGTGGTCCGACGGGGCCTGTCGGCTCTCACTAAGGTGATCGCGTGATCGGGGTACTGGGCGCCGTGCTGCCCCTGGCGTTGCTCGGGGCGGTGTCGCCGCTGATCTTCCTCACGGTGGGGACGCTGCTCAGCAGCCGCGGCCCCGCCGCCGCCCTCCGGTATGCCCTCGGCAACGCCGTCGTGCTCGTCCTGGCCGTGGCGCTCGGCGCCGGGCTGCTGGGCCGGGGGCTCACCGCCCTGCTCGAGCGCGAGCTCGCCTCGCGGCTGGTCGACGGCGTCCTCGGGCTCGTGCTGCTTGCGTATGCGGTGGTCCAGGCACGCGGGGTCGAGCGTCACGCCCGCACGGCCCAGCCCGCTGCCGGCGCGGCCGGCGCCCGGCGCGGGGACCCGTTCGTGCTCGGTCTCACGGCGATGGCGACCAACCTCACCACGCTGCCGCTCATGCTCTCCGCAGGTCAGCGCCTCGGGACCGCGCGCCTGCCGCTCGTGGAGTCCCTCCCCGTCCTGCTGCTCATCGTGCTCGTCGGCCTGGCCCCGGCCTGGCTGCCGTTCCTCCTGCGCCGGGTGGCTCCGCGCCGGCCGCGCAAGGCGCCAGAGCGGCATACCTCGCACCGGTTCGGCTCGGTGGGCGCCTGGCTGCCGGTGCTCGCCTGCGTGCTGGGAGCGGCGCTGCTCCTCGGTCGCGCGCTGGACCTCACGTCCTGACGAGTATCCCGGTCCGCGACGTCAGCGCCGGGCGGGCAGACGGTCCCGGCGACCCAGCCAGACCGCGAGTGCCACGCCGGCGGCTGCCCCGAAGAGGTGGCCCTGCCAGGACACGCCCTCGCGCAGCGGCAGCACGCCCCAGAGCATCGACCCGTAGACGACGATGACGAGCACCCCGAGCAGCGCCTGCCAGATCCGCCGGGCGACGAAGCCGTAGACCGCGAGGAACGCGGCATACCCGTAGACCACGCCGCTCGCGCCGATGTGCACCGTCCCCGGGCCGCCGAAGAGCCACACGCCCAGCCCCCCGATGAGGACGACCCCGCCGGTGACCAGCCAGAGGTGGCGTGTGGTCAGGGCGAGCAGCGAGCCGAGGACGAGCAGCGCCACGGTGTTGGCCATGAGGTGGCCGAAGCCCAGGTGGAGGAACGGACTCAGCACGATCCCCTGCAGGTGGTCCAGCTGCCGCGGGCGGATCCCGAACTGGTCGAAGGACAGCGGCAGGATCAGGTCGACGAACTCGGCCACCCACATCACGGCGACCAGCACCAGGACAGGTATGACGCGGTGCGCCCAGGCGGGGACGTCGACCCGGCGGGTGGCTGGCTGGCTCATGACCCCAGTCTCCCACCCTTGCCTGCAAGACGGGCCCGGTCGGCCGCGGGACAGGGGCGCCCTTCGCCGCGCCACCGGGAGCCACGCCGTCCGGAGCCACGCCACCCGGAGCCACGCCGTCCGGACCGCGCCCACCCGGGGAGGATCGGTCCACCTGCACCGATCCTCCCCAGGATCTGGCCCGATCGCGGGGAGGGTCGGTCCAGCTGCACCGATCCTCCCCAGGGGAGGGGCCGGAGGGGGCCGGAGGGGCCGGTTGGGGGCGGAGTGGCGGTGGGGGGCGATCCGCGATCCGAGACCCGGCCCGGCCCGGCCCGGTCCTCAGGGCAGCGGTGCCGGGGCCGGCGGCCCGACGTACTCCGCCGAGGGCCGGATGATCCGGGGGTCCTGCGCCTGCTCGAGGATGTGGGCGCCCCAGCCGACGACCCGGGCCACGGCGAAGGTCGGGGTGAACATCTCGCGCGGGATGCCGCACTGCTCCATGACGACGCCGGCGTAGTACTCGACGTTGGTGTGCAGCTCGCGGCCCGGCTTGAGCTCGGCGAGCGCGTCGACGACCTCCCGCTCGACCGCCACGGCCAGCTCGGCCAGCGGACCGCCGAGCCGTTCGGCGTGCTCGCGCAGGAGGACCGCCCGGGGGTCGGTGGTGCGGTAGACCGCGTGCCCGAAGCCCATGATCCGCTCGCCCCCGCCGACCCGCTCGCGCACCCACTCCCGGGCGCGGTCCGGCGTCCCGATCTCGTCGAGCGCGTCCAGGGCGCGGTCCGGCGCGCCGCCGTGCAGCGGACCGGAGAAGGTGCCGAGCGCCCCGCAGACCGCGGAGGCGACGTCGGCGCCGGCGGAGGTGACGACCCGCGCGGTGAAGGTCGAGGCGCTGAAGCCGTGGTCGACCGTGCTGATGAGGTATGCCGTGACCGCCTCCGCGTGCTCGGGCGCCGGCTTCTCCCCGGTGAGCATCCACAGCCAGCTGCCCGCCGCGCCGAGCTCGGGTCGGGGCTCCAGCGGAGGCAGTCCGGCGCGCAGCCGGAAGAGGGCGGCCTGCAGCACGGGGACCGCCCCGACGAGCCGCACCACCCCGGCCCGCACCTGCTCGGGCGTGGCGCCGTAGGTCGGCGGGAAGTCCTCGACCGAGCCGAGCAGCGAGATCGCGGTGCGCAGCCGGGCGAGCGAGCCGCGGTCCGGGCCGGAGCGGGCGATGGCCAGCAGCTGCTCGAGCAGCTCGTGGGGCAGGGTCGAGGCGGCGGCCAGCTCCGCGGCGAAGGCGCGCGACTCCCGCTCGTCCGGCAGGTGTCCCTCGACCATGAGGTGGGCCACGTCCTCGAAGGAGCGGTGCCGGGCGAGGTCGACGGCGGAGTACTCGCGGAAGTGGTAGAAGCCGTCCTGGCCCTTGACGTCGCCGGTGCTGGTCTCGGCGACGATCAGGCCCTTGAGGCCGGGTGGCGCGTGCTGCGGGTCGGTGGTCATGGCCTGAGCGTGACGCTAACGTTGATCTCATGTCAACGTTGATTCGGTCAATATGAGCGGCGGTGCGGAGCTGCTGACCACGGCGCAGACGGCGGACTACCTCGGGGTCAAGGTGCAGACGCTGTATGCCTACGTCAGCCGCGGCGTCCTCGCGCCGGTGCGTCGGGAGGCGGGCACGGGCAGCCTCTTCGCCGTGGAGGACGTGCGGGCGCTCGCCGGTCGGCCGGGTCGGTCGGGGCACCGCGGCGGCCGGGACCGGACCCGCGCCACGAGCGACGACGTGCGCACCCGGATCACCGAGGTCGGCCCCGGCTCGCTGGCCTACCGCGGGCACGACGTGCGCGGGCTCGCGGGCACGTGGACCTTCGAGCAGGTCCGTGACCTGCTCACCGAACATACGGTCGTGAACGGAAGGGGACCTGGCTCCGAGCAGGCCGTCGCCGCCGTGACGGCCGCGCTGCCCGCGGGCACTCCCGTGCTCGACCGCTTCAAGCACGCCGTGCTCGTGGCCGGCGGGTCCGACGTGGGCCGTTACGACCGCACGCCGGAGAGCTTCGCGGCAGCGGGGGAGCGGGCTGCCGCCGCGATGGTCGGCTCGCTCACCGGGAGCGCGGCGGACGGCCCGCTCGCGGTCGAGCTGGGGGCATACCTCGACCTGCCGACCGACCTGCTGGACACCGCGCTCGTGCTGCTCGCGGACCACGACCTGGCGGTGTCGACGACCGCGGTGCGCGTGGCGGTGTCCGCGGGGAGCGACGCGTACTCCGCGCTGCTCGCCGGTCTGGCCGCGGCGGACAGCCCGCTGCACGTCCGGGCTGTCCTCCGCGCCGTCGACTGGCTGCGGGCCGCGATCCTGGACCCGCGCCTCGCGCTGGACGCGGCGCTCACCGACGGCCCGCCGCCCGGCTTCGGCCACGTGGTCTACACCGAGCAGGACCCGCGCGCCCAGGTTCTGCTCGAGCGGCTGCTCCCCGCCGCCGACCCGGCGGTGTGCGACGCCGTGGCCCTGCTGGAGGCCGAGCTGCTCGAGCGTCGCGGCTGGGTCCTCACCGTCGACGCGGCCCTCGCCCTGCTCACCCTTCAGCACGACCTGCCGCGCGACGCGGGGGCAGTGATCTTCGCCTGCGCCCGGACCGCGGGGTGGACGGCTCACGCGATCGAGGAGCTCGCCGAGCCCGGTATGCGCTTCCGGCTGCGCGGGATCTACACCGGCCCCCGCCGGCCCTGAGCGACCCGGCTGAATTGTCTCCTTCCTCATGACCCGGACCCGAGGTCTCCCGGGGCACGTGTCGGGACCCGCGTGAGGCGCGGCTCAGGCCAGGACGCAGTCCACGACGTGCTGTGCCGCCCGCGCCAGGGGCCTGTCACGTGTCCACAGCTGAGCGTCGAGCCCCTCTGCCAGCGCGACGTAGCTCGCGTCGTACGCCGAGAAGTTGTGCGCGAGGTCGAGCATGCGGCTGCGCAGCTCTGGCGTGCTGGGCACGATCTCGATCCCGAGATCCATGTAGTCCTCGAGCACGGCCCTGGCCACGGCCGGTCCCACGTCTCCCCCGAGGAGGAGGCCTCTGACCACGGACACGATCTCGGTCTCCAGGAGTGCCGGCGCCAACCACTCCGCGTCCGCGGGCACGTGCGTCAGCGAGGTGGGCCGCACGAGGAGGTCGGCCACGAGCGAGCAGTCGACGACGATCACGGTTCGGTGGGTCGGTCCACACGCTCCAGCCGCTCGGCCCGCGCGGTCTCCAAGACCTCCGCCGACGACGGCGCCGTCGAAGTGACCAGGTCGCCCCGGTCCAGAATCCGGGACACGATCTCTTCCCGCAAGGGAACGCGGGAGTCACGTTCCATGAGCTCGCGCAGGTAGGTGTTGAGGGACTGGCCTCGCCGGGCAGCCTTCAGCTTGAGTCGGTCCCGGACAGCTCTGTCCACATCTCGGACCTGCACGAGAACGCCCATACATGCATTGTGCATGGCAGTGCCGCGATGCGCCACGGTCCTCATGCCAACCGCCCTCGATCACCCAGGTGCGCGCGCTCGGCAGCCGCCCGGCCGGAGCGGTAGCCCTCGCCGTCCCAGGTCGCCCTGGACCGGACCGTGCCGAGGTGCGGGAAGCGCTCCGTGACCGCGGCGTCGACCTTACGCTCCCGTCGGGCGAGCACCAGCGCCACGCCTGGCCGCGCACCGGTGTCACCATCGCGGGACGTGCCGGTGACGTGCGACTCGAGGCTCCCGGCCGCCTCGCCCTTCTCCTCCTCGGCGGCCTGCTCGAGGCGCTCCCCGACCCGGTAGGCGAAACCGGTGAGGAACGAGCTGCGGAAGGACCGGGTGCGCGAGCCGCCGTGCGCGCTTCGCCGGGGTCCTTCGGCCTGCATCGCCGAGGTGGCCTGCACCAGCAGCGAGGCATAGAGCAGCTCGACGGCCCGCAGGTCGACCGGGAACCCCACGACCGTGGCGCGACCGATGCCTTGGTTCCACACCGCGCGGCACCGGTTGGCCTCGGCGATCGAGGCCAGCAGCACGAACTTCGGCCGGTCGTAGGGTCGGTCGACCCCCAGGCGCGTCGCCGTCGGTCCCCCGCGCCCTTGTGCCCGCTCCTCCACCCGCTCCGCCGCGTCCATCATGGCGCGGTCGATGCTGTGTCGGGCCATGAGCTTCTGCGCGGCCGCCGTGAAGGTGTCGGCCTCCTCCTCGAAGTCCGTGGACTCGGCCTTGGCCAGCAGCAGCCGGACCTTGGTCAGAAGCTTCTGGTCCACGTCGGAGGCGGAGGTCGCCTGCTCCCTCGCCTCACCGGGCGGTGCCGCGATCTGCTCCAGCGCCGGCAGCAGGCGCAGGAGCTGGAGCAGCACCGTCGCCGTCCTGTCGACGACGACCCACCCTCCCGGATCGTCCCGCGCCCGGGCGCTCAGGTGGTCCGTGCCCCGGTCCCACCACACGCCTGCGCCGATCTCCGCCAGCTGGTCGAACCACCTCTCCTCGACCGTGACCCGGGCGTGCGCCGCCAGGTCGGCGGCCATCGCGTCGTCCAGCACGGCCACGAAGAGGCCGTGCCGCTGCCGGCTCGCCCAGCCGTGCAGGTCGGCCGGCTCCCATCCCCGCCGCCACAGCTCGCCCAGCATCTCGGCCAGCTGCGCGCAGCGCGCCCTGGCCCCCTCGGTGTCCCAATCCCCCTCCATGGATCCCCTCCCAGGTGACTCGTTCTCGTGGAGGACCTCACCCTCGCACCCGCGACCGACACACCCTCCGACTTGTCCACAGGCTCGGCGGATCTGCGTCGTCGCCGCACCCGCGCGGGTATGCTCGGGCCCACGGCGGCGCTGCACGCCGAGCCCGACCCGCCCCCAGCCGGCGGGTCGCCGGGGCGAAGGGGAGCGGATCCTCGCGGCGGTCCGACGGCATACCTGCGTGGCACCTGCACCAGGATCGACCGCGGCTGGGGCGACGATCCGGGAGCGAGTGACATGACGACCGATGCCGACCTCAAGGCCCGGGTGCGCGAGCGGATGGCCCGCACCGGCGAGAACTACACGACCGCCCGCACGGCCCTGCTGTCATCGCCACCGCCCCGTGCGCTCGTCGTCGACACCGACCTCGCCGCCGACCGGGCGGTGCGCTCGTTCTTCGACGGCGACCGGCTGCGCTCGATCCCGACCCGGCGCCGCCCGCGCGCCGCCGTCCTCATGGAGCTGCTCACCCGCTTCGAGCGCGGTCGCGTGTATGCCGAGCGCGAGGTCAACGAGATCCTCGCCACCGCGCACGAGGACGTCGCGTCCCTGCGCCGCGAGCTCGTCGACTACCGCTGGTTCACGCGGGCAGACGGCGTCTACCGGGTGGCCGACGAGGTGCCGCACCGGCACCCCAACGAGGCCCAGGAGGTGCCGACCGACGAGGTGGCCCGGCTCGCCCGGGTGCCGCGGGCCGCCGCTGCCGCCCCCGGCCAGGAGTGACTGAGGGTCCTGACCCGGGGGACAACCCCACCCCGAAGCCGGTGGAGCACCCGATGGTGGCGGGCGGCCCGCGCGTCTAGTTTGGTGTCCATGGCTTCTGCACCCGCCCTCGTCCGCCCCCGTCAGGACCGCGTCATCGCCGGCGTCTGCGCCGGTCTCGGCCGCCGCTTCGGCATGAGCCCGATGCTGGTCCGGCTCCTCTTCGTGCTCTCCTGCCTGCTCCCCGGCCCGCAGGTCCTGGCCTACCTCGTGCTGTGGGTCATCATGCCCTCCGACTGACGGACGGCCTCCCGGTGCGCGGCGAGGTGTGGGAGCCCGGCCGGTCGGTCGTCGTAGCCTGAGCCTGCTGCTCGCACCCGACCGCTAGGAGGCCCGCGTGCCCGTCTACCGCAAGGACGGCCGGTCCGTGCTGTTCATCCACGTCCCCAAGACGGGTGGCACCTCGGTCGAGCACCTCTTCCGGGCCAACGGCTGGCAGCAGTCCTTCTTCGACGCGAAGTACGGCCCCGGCACCCGCAACGCGCTCATGTGGTGCGGCCCGCAGCACCTGCACGGCGAGCCGCTGCAGCAGCTCTTCCGGGTCGACCGCTTCGACCTCGTCTTCACCGTCGTCCGCGACCCGGTGGCGCGCTTCCGCTCGGAGTACGTCTGGCGCCACCGCAAGAAGGACGAGGTCGACATGGGCGGCCGCGCGGTCCAGTCGTGGTTCGCCCGCACCCTGCTGCGGTACCGGCGCAACCACTACCTCTTCGACAACCACGTGCGGCCGCAGCACGAGTTCCTCGTCCCCGGCACCACGGTCCTGCGCCTCGAGGACGGTCTGGGCGCGGCGATGAAGAAGCTGAGCCGCGAGCACGACCTCGGCCTGGAGGGCACCCCCGAGCAGTTCAAGGACAGCAGCTCGGGCCCGCGCCGCTCCTCCGACGTCGAGATCACCCGCGTCACCCGACGCATGATCCGCCGTTTCTACCGCCAGGACTTCCGCGAGTTCGGCTACCGCAAGCCCTGACCGCGGGCCCTCAGGGCAGCGGCACGAGCTCGCGCGCGCCGAGCACGAGCGCGGCGACGCACACCAGCCAGAAGAGCCCGAACCACACCGCACCCGGCACCCCGGTCAGCCGGGCGAGCTGGTCGACGTCGCTCCCGCGCGCGCCCCGGCGCCGCTGCCGCTGCACCTCGACCACGGCCCGCGGCGCGGCGAGCAGCACCGACCACACGACGAGGTATGCCGCCGCGGACAGCACCGTGCCGGTCGCCGACCACGACAGCAGCGCGACGCTGGCGCCGGTCGCGGCGACCACCCACAGCCCGTAGAGGTTGCGGATGAGCACGAGCATGAGGGCGCAGGTGAGGACGAGCGCCCAGAGCAGGCCGGCGGCATACCCCTGCCCGAGCAGCAGCGCCCCACCGAGGCCGACGAGCGCCGGCGCCGGGTAGCCGGCGAGCACCGTCGCCACCATCCCCGGGCCGCGGGGCCGCCCGCGCGAGACGGTGACCCCGGAGGTGTCCGAGTGCAGCTGGATGCCGGTCAGCCGCCGGCCCACGAGCGCGCCGACCAGCGCGTGCCCCGCCTCGTGGATGAGGGTGACCAGGTGTCTCACCAGGCGATAACCCGCCGGGCTCCACGTGACCAGGAGCGCGAGCACGCCCAGGAGCAGGCTGACCTGCCACGACAGCGGCGGCTGCGTGGTGGTCGCGCGGTCCCACAGGTCGACGAGCACCCGCCGAGCGTGCCAGAGGAGGCTGAGCGGTTGCGGGGAGACCACGCGCCGGTCCACGCTGGAGGGCCCACCCCCCGACACAGGAGTCGAGAGCCATGGCAGAAGGAAATCGCGTCGTCGTCTACACCGGGCCGGGGGAGGTGGCCGTGGAGACGATCGACTACCCCAAGCTGGAGATCCCCGCCGAGGTCGCCGACCACTTCGGCATCGCCAAGGCCGCCCCGCACGCGGCGATCCTCAAGCTGGTCACCACCAATATCTGCGGCTCGGACCAGCACATGGTGCGCGGCCGCACCACCGCCCCGGTCGGCCAGAGCCTGGGCCACGAGATCACCGGCGAGGTGGTCGCGAAGGGTGACGACGTCCTCTTCGTCGACGAGGGCGACATCTGCTCGGTGCCGTTCAACATCGCCTGCGGCCGCTGCCGGATGTGCAACGAGGGGCATACCGGTGTCTGCCTCAACGTCAACCCCGCCCGCGCCGGCGCCGCCTACGGCTACGTCGACATGGGCGGCTGGATCGGCGGCCAGGCGGAGTACGTCATGATCCCCTACGCCGACTTCAACCTGCTGAAGTTCCCGGACCGGGACCAGGCGCTGGAGAAGATCCTCGACCTCACGATGCTCTCCGACATCTTCCCGACCGGCTACCACGGCGCCTACACCGCCGGGGTGACCACCGGGTCGACGGTGTATGTCGCGGGCGCCGGCCCGGTCGGCCTCGCGGCGGCGCACGCCGCCCAGCTGCTCGGCGCTGCCGTCGTCATGGTCGGCGACCTGAACGCCGACCGGCTCAAGCAGGCGGAGAGCTTCGGCTGCGTCGGGATCGACCTGTCCAGCGGCGGTGAGCTCGTGGACAAGATCGAGCAGGTCGTCGGCGAGCGCGAGGTCGACGCGGCCGTCGACGCCGTCGGCTTCGAGGCCAGGGGCCACGGCGAGGGCGCGGACGAGGCGCCGGCCACGGTGCTCAACGACGCGATGACGGTGACCCGGGCGGCCGGCGGGATCGGCATACCGGGCCTCTACGTCACCGGCGACCCGGGCGCCGTCGACGACGCCGCCAAGGAGGGCACGCTCGGTGTCCGCCTCGGTCTGGGCTGGGCCAAGTCGCAGCACTTCACCACGGGCCAGTGCCCGGTCAAGCGCTACAACCGCAAGCTCATGAACATGATCCTGCACGACAAGGCCCAGATCGCGAAGGCCGTCAACGCCCAGACGATCAGCCTGGACGACGCGCCGCGCGGCTACGCCGAGTTCGACCAGGGTGCGGCGACGAAGTACGTCATCGACCCGCACGGCATGGTCGCCTGACCCTGCCCTGACACCGCGGGGTGCCCGCGGCGGACATCGCCTGTCCGCCGCGGGCACTACTGTCCTGCTATGAGCGACGAACCTCCCTGGGAGCCCCCGGTCGCGGGCGACGAGATCGGCCACCTGCTCGGCGCGCTGGACCGGCAGCGCATGACGTTCTGGTGGAAGGCCGAGGGGCTCGACGCCGCGGGGCTGAGCGCCCGGGTGGGGGCCTCGTCCCTCACCCTCGGTGGGCTGCTCAAGCACCTCACCGGCGTGGAGGTGACGGCCGGGACGTGGCGGATGGACGGCTCCTCGCCCGGCAGCCCGTGGACCGACGTCGACTGGGAGGCCCAGCCCGACTGGGACTTCACGAGCGCGGCGGACGACAGCCCCGAGCAGCTCTATTCGGGGTATGTCGAGGCGGTGGCCGCGACGCGGGCCCGGCAGCGGGCATACATCGAGGAGCACGGCCTGGACCACATCATCGAGTGGGGCAAGCAATGGGGCGTCGACATGAGCCTGCGCCGGATGCTCTTCGACATCCTCGAGGAGTATGCCCGGCACACCGGCCACGCGGACCTGCTGCGCGAGGCGGTCGACGGCCGGGTGGGTGAGGACCCGCCGCCGGACTGGGCGCCGCCCGCGGAGTGGACCTGAGGTGGCCTACGACGAGGCGCTGGCGCAGCGCATCCGCGACCTGCTCGCGGGGGAGCCGGGGGTCACCGAGAAGGCGATGTTCGGCGGCCTGGCGTTCCTCGTCGACGGGCGCATGGCGGTCGCGGCCACGGGGGACCAGGGGGTGATGATCCACGTCGAGGAGGCGATGGCGCGCGAGCTGTGCGCCCGCGAGGGCATCGCGCCCATGGAGATGCGCGGCCGTCCGATGCGGGAGTGGGTGCGCAGCGAGGACGTCGGGGCGGACGGCCACCTGCTGGAGGAGATGGTGTGGATGGGGGTCGGGTGGGCGCGGGCGCAGCCACCGCGGTGAAGGTGCTCGCGCGCGGCCTACCCGGCGGAGGAGCGGTCCTCCTTGGCCCGGACCAGGTCAAGGGCGATGACCGTGCCCAGCACGACGAGGCGCTCCCTGGCCGCCAGCTCGGGGGTGAGGTGCACGACATACCTGCTGCGGCCGAGCAGCGCCCGGGTGACGCCGGACCAGCTGCGGGCGACCGTCGCCATCTGGCCGCGCGGGCCGGACATGGTGAAGTCGAAGCCCCAGACGCTGCCGGTCAGGTCGAGCGGCTGCCCGTCGAAGTCCACCGTGAACCGCGTCTTGAACAGCGAGAACCGCTTGACCAGCTGCGCCAGCGGCCCACCGGTGCCGTCGGTCATCACCATGCGCTCGCGCCCGAGGGTCATGGTGTCCTGCAGCCGCAGCAGCGGGGTCTCGTCACGGTCGATCACGGTCAGCTCGCGGCTGCCCATGAGCATCCGCCCGAGCGCGCTCCCGCCGGTGCGGATCCGTCCGATCTCCTGACCGTCCGCGGCGTGGATGACGAAGTCGTTGCCGAGGAAACCGGTGACCTGGTCCATCACCCAGACGTCGTGCTCGAGAAGGTGCATGCCCCGATCCTGGCACGTCTCCTGGGGGCCTCGCCCGCGGTCGCCCGGGCACCGCGGGGGGCGTGGTGACCGTGGTCCACCACCTCTCGAAGCGCGATGCCCGGCGGGTGGCCGTCCGCGCACAGCTGCTGACGGCGCAGCGGCCCGGCGACGTCGTGGAGACCGTGCGCGAGCTCACCCTGCTGCAGATCGACCCGGTCAAGGCGGTCGCTCCGGCCCAGCACCTCGTTCTGTGGAGCCGACTCGGCAGCGCGTACGACCCGGGCGAGCTGGACCGGCTCCTGGCCGAGCGCACCCTCGTGGAGATCCTCGGCTTCGTCCGGCCGGGCGAGGACGTCGCGCTCTACCGCGCCGAGATGGAGCGGTGGCCGACCCCGTCGCGCCGGGACGGCTCGCTGCGCCCCTGGCAGGAGTCGAACGCCCGGTGGGTCGAGGCCAACGACCGGGCCCGGCGCGAGATCCTGGCCCACCTGGAGGCCGAGGGGCCAACCCCCACTGGCGCGCTCCCGGACGCGACCGAGGTGCCGTGGCGCTCCAGCGGGTGGACCGACGACAAGAACGTCCAGCGGCTGCTCGACCTCATGGTCGCCCGCGGGGAGGTCGCCGTCTCCGGTCGCGAGGGAGGGCAGCGTCTCTGGGACCTGGCGCAGCGGGTCTACCCCGACGTGCCCACGTTGCCGCTGGAGCAGGCGCGGGCCGAGCAGGACGCCCGCCGGCTCGCGGCCCTGGGACTGCTGCGCTCCCGGGGTCCGGAGTGCCCGGTCGAGCCGGGCGACGCGCGCGTGGCCGGGGAGGAGGCGACCGTCGACGGGGTCACCGGGACCTGGCGGGTGCACCCGGCATACCTCGACCCGGACGACCGCTTCACCGGGCGGGCGGCGCTGCTGTGCCCGATCGACCGGCTGGTCTTCGACCGCGACCGGATGGCCGACCTCTTCGCCTTCGACTACGTGCTGGAGATGTACAAGCCCAAGGCCAAGCGCAGGTTCGGCTACTACGCGCTGCCCGTGCTCGACGGCGACGAGCTGGTCGGCAAGCTCGACGCCACGGCGGAGCACAAGCGTGGGGTGCTCCGGGTCGACGCCCTGCACGAGGACGGCGACTGGAGCGCGGCGCGACGCGACCGGGTGGTCGCCGAGATCCACGACCTGGCCACCTGGCTGGGCCTCGACCCCGACCTGCCCGCCCACCTCGGCGGGTGACCGGTTCCAGGACTGACGCTCGTCGACTCGACCTAGGATGAGGTCATGAGCTCAGACATCGCTCGGGACGAGAGTGCGGGCACCGAACCCGCCGCGCATCAGCATGTCCAGGTGGTCTACGGCACCTTGGAGCTCGAGTACTCCGACGAGGAGTTCTCCGAGGCTGACGGCCACGTCGCCGAGCTCCTCGGCGCTCGGTGAGCCGAGCGGCGCAGGCGCTGGAGTAGCATCGTCGCGTCGCGGTTCGACCCCCTCCGGAGGGTCGTCGCAAGAGGGAACCAGGTGCGAGTCCTGGACTGCCCCGCAGCGGTATGTGGGAACGAGCGCGTCACGAAAGCACTGGGCGGATGTGCCTGGGAAGCGAACGCCAGTAGGTGCCTTGCACGAGGCGAGCCCACGAGTCCGAAGACCTGCCGTGACCGCAGGGCCCGTCCGGGCCTGGTGCCCGACGAGCTCGCGAGGGATGAGCACGGATGACCGACACGCATACCCCCACCGACCCCACCACCACCCCTGCACCCGGCCTGGTCGAGCGCCTCGACCAGGGGCCGGTGATCTGCGCCGAGGGCTTCCTCTTCGAGCTCGAGCGGCGCGGCTACCTCACCGCCGGGGAGTTCGTCCCCGAGGTCGCCCTGGAGTTCCCCGACGCGCTGCGGGCGCTGCACCGTGACTTCCAACGCGCCGGCAGCGACATCGTGGAGGCGTTCACCTACAACGGCCACCGCGAGAAGATGCGGGTCATCGGCAAGGAGGAGCTGCTCGAGCCGCTCAACCGGGCCGCCCTGCAGATCGCCCGGTCCGTGGCCGACGAGAAGCCCGGCAACCTCGTGGCCGGCAACATCTCCAACAGCAACCTGTGGGACCCGAGCGACCCCGACGCCCAGCGCGAGGTGCGCTCGATGTTCGAGGAGATGGTCGGGTGGGCGGTCGAGGAGGGCGCCGACCTCATCATCGGCGAGACCTTCTACTACGCCGGTGAGGCGCAGGCCGCGCTGGAGATCGCCAAGGCCAGCGGGCTCCCCGTGGTCCTCACCGTCGCGCCCATGGCCGGCGAGCAGATGCGCGACGACGTGGGGATCGTCGAGCTCTGCCAGCGGCTGGAGCAGGGCGGCGCCGACGTCGTGGGCATGAACTGCTTCCGCGGCCCGGCCACGATGCTGCCGTGGCTGCGGCAGATCCGGGAGGCCGTGAGCTGCCACGTCGCCGCGCTGCCGGTCCCCTACCGCACCACGGACGCCGAGCCCACCTTCTTCAACCTCACCGACAACAACGGCGTGATGGTGCCCTCGCCGCACGGCCGCACCTTCCCGACCGCCCTGGACCCGCTGTCCTGCAACCGCTACGAGGTCGGGGCATTCGCCACCGAGGCCTTCGCGCTCGGCATCAACTACCTCGGGGTCTGCTGCGGTGCGTCCCCGATGCTCGTGCGCCAGGTCGCCGAGGCGGTCGGTCTGACCACAGAGGCCAGCCGGTTCTCGGAGAACATGCAGAACCACTTCATGTATGGCGACAACGTCCGGCTTCCCGAGCACATCAAGGCGCTCGGCGGGTCCGCGTGACGCCTGCCGGCAAGGCGCCGGAGGAGTCGCGGCTCACCCTGTCGCAGATCATGGGTGCCACCGACACCAACCTCCTCGGGACGGTGCACGGCGGTGTCCTCATGCGGCTGGCCGACTCGCTCGCCGGCGTCGTCACCGCACGTCACAGCGGTGGCCCGACCGTCACCGTGGCCATCGACGAGATGGTCTTCGTCACCCCGGTCCAGGTCGGCGACGTGCTGCACCTGCACTCCCAGGTCAACTGGGCGGGGACGAGCTCGATGGAGGCCGGGGTGCGGCTCATGGCCGACCGGTGGGACCGCACCGACCCGCCGATCCACGTGGCGAGCGCCTACCTCGTCTTCGTCGCGGTCGACGAGGAGGGCGGCTCGCGCCAGGTGCCTCCGCTGCTGCCGCAGACCGAGGAGGAGCGGCGACGCTTCCGGGAGGCGGAGATCCGGCGCTCGCACCGCCTCGCGCGCCGGGACGCCATCGTGAATTCGCGAGCGAACGACCCCGAGTCGGCGTAGGGGTAGCGGGGACGAGCCGACTGCCAGCGCCCGGAGAGTGCCAACAGGGCATCCTCTTGACCGATCGGTAACCATGTGGTTACCTGTCCGCATGGACGTCTTCGCCGCTCTGGCCGACCCGGTGCGCAGGGACCTGCTGGCGCACCTCGCGGAGGAGGGGACCAGCCGGGTGGTCGACCTGACGCGCGACCGCGGCATCTCCCGGCCCGCGGTCAGCCGGCACCTGCGGGTGCTCAGTGCGGCCGGGCTGGTCTCGGCGACCGAGCGGGGGCGGGAGCGCCACTACGCCCTCGACACGACCCCGCTGACCCAGGTCGACGAGCTGCTCGGCCGGCTCCGCCACGGTGGCGGGTATGCCGCCGCGCAGCCGCCCGTGAGCGCCACCGCCCTCGACGCCCTCGACCTCGAGGTGCGCCGCACCGTCCGCGACCGCTCCCACCACGCGGGGGAGCGGCATACCGACGACACCACCACGGACACCGAGGAGAGCGCGTGATCACCGGAGCACCCGAGACCGTCGACGGCCAGCTGCACCTGGTCCTCACCCGCACCTTCACCGCGCCGATCCAGGACGTGTGGGACGCGATCACGCAGAGCGAGCGGCTGGGCCGCTGGTTCGGCACCTGGACCGGCGACCCGGCGAGCGGGCGGGTGGAGGTCACCTGGGCCTACGAGGACGGGGCGCCCAGCGAGCCCTACGTCATCGAGGTGTGCGAGGAGCCGACCCGGCTGCGGGTGCACAACGAGGGCGACGACGCCGAGCAGCTCTGGACGCTGGACCTGCGACTGGCCGAGGAGGACGGGGTGACGACGCTGCGGTTCGCGCAGGTCCTCACCGACACCTCCTCCGTCCACCACGTCGGTCCCGGGTGGGAGTACTACCTGGACCGGATGGCCGACACCGTGCGGACCGGCGAGGTGGCCACGACCACCTGGGACGGCTACCTCGCGATGGGGTCGGAGTACGCCGCGGCCTTCGACCTGCCCGAGGCGCAGGTCGGCGAGGCGCTGCTCATGTCGGCGCTCGGGCAGCTCAAGGACCTGGTCAGGGCCGGCGCCGACGGCGACGCCGCCACCATGACCACCCCCTGCGAGGGCTGGGACGTGCGACGGCTGAGCGAGCACCTCGTCACGACGACCGAGGCCTTCACCCGCGGGGTGCGCGGCGAGGCGGTCGACTGGACCGCGTCGCCGCAGCCGGTGGAGGGCGAGGTGGCGCAGGCCTTCGCGCAGGCCGCCGACGAACTCTTCCACGCGAGGTCGACCGCGGGGGAGAGCGTGGATCCCCCGGACTGGCAGCTCGCGGAGTACGCCGTCCACACCTGGGACCTCGCGACCGCGCTCGGGCGCCCGACGGCGGACCTGGACCAGCGGGTCGCCGAGCGCGGCGCGGCCTTCATGCGGGTCAACCTCAGCGACGAGAACCGTGGCGAGGCCTTCGGGCCCGCTCGCCCCGAGCCGCAGGCCGGCGACGCGTATGCCGACCTCGCCGCCTTCGCGGGCCGCGACGTCGGACTGAGGTCACCCGGGAGGCGGCCGGCGGGCGCGACGCCGCCCTAGGGTGAGCGTCATGAGCGACCAGCCCGGCAGCCAGGCCGAGTACGACCGCCACATCGCCGTCCGCGCCACCGGCGACGGGGGGTATGCCGCCGACCTCACCGACGGGTGGGCCGTCGGCGGCGGCCTCAACGGCGGCTACCTGCTCGCCGTCATCGGCAACGCCCTGCGGGCGGCCAACCCGGACAGGCCCGACCCGATCGCGATGTCGGCGTACTACCTCTCGGCCTCGGTCGCCGGCCCGGCGACCGTGCAGACCCGCACCGTGCGCGAGGGCCGGAGCACCACCACCGTCGCGGCCGACCTGGTCCAGGGCGAGGAGGTGCGGATCACCGCGCTGGCGACCTACGGCGACCTCTCCCGGCTCACCGACGAGGTCGCCACGACCGCGGACGAGCTCGTCCTGCCCCCGCCCGAGGAGTGCGTGCCGAACACGATGGCGCCCGAGGAGCTGCGCCGGTTCGCGCCGCTCATGGCCCGGTTCGAGATGCTCTTCGACCCGGCATACGCCGGCTGGGCGGTGGGGGAGCCGAGCGGCCGGGGCGCGCTGCAGGCGTGGTTCCGCCTGAAAGATGGGCGCGAGCCCGACCCGGTCTCGCTGCTCACCGTCGTCGACGCGCTGCCCCCGGTGACCTTCGACCTCGGCCGGACGGGGTGGGCGCCGACCATGGAGCTCACCGTGCACGTGCGCGCCGTGCCGGCGCCCGGCTGGCTGCGGGTACGGCACGCGACGCGCAACATCGCGGGCGGGATGTTCGAGGAGGACTGCGAGGTCTGGGACTCCGCAGGTCGACTCGTCGCGCAGTCCCGCCAGCTCGCCCGGGTCCCGCGCTAGGGAGGGCTCAGCCGATGGAGTCGCGGGCCGCGGCGTTGGCGCGCCGGACGACCTCGTCGATGGT
This sequence comes from Serinicoccus hydrothermalis, assembly GCF_001685415.1. Taxonomy (NCBI): domain Bacteria; kingdom Bacillati; phylum Actinomycetota; class Actinomycetes; order Micrococcales; family Ornithinimicrobiaceae; genus Serinicoccus; species Serinicoccus hydrothermalis. The sequence goes on from NZ_CP014989.1 coordinate 2,283,898, forward strand.
CGAGACCAGCGCGGACTCGCCCTCGCCGATGGTGTCCCGGATCGCGTAGGCCTGGCGGGCCACCTCGGGGCGCCGCTCCGAGGGGAGGCCGCCGCGCAGGTTCGGGCCGATGTCCACGACGCTGAAGAGCATCACCGAACGGGAATCGGGCTCGGTCTCGCCCTTGAAGGCGGCCCGAACCGTCGACCTGAGCGCGTCCCGCCCCGCGGCGGGCGTCGGGCGGTGCCGCTGGACCTTGAACAGCCCGAACTTGCGGTCCGACCCCTCGGTGACGGCGCCCTCGGCGACCAGGCGGTCGAGGACCTGGTCGGACGTCGGCAGCATGGTGATGACCTTGGTGACCCGGATCGGCCCGTCAGCGGCACCGACCGTGCGCAGGGCCTCGTCCAGCAGGTCGTCGCCCACGGGCGTCGGGTCGTGGACGGCGACCTCCAGCTGCTGCTGGCTGCCCGTGACCGTGAGTCGGCCGAGACGGGTCAGCTCGACCAGGAGCGCCGCCGCCACCACGAGGTTGGCGTGGCTCCACAGCGTGCCCTTGGTCGGGCTGAGCATGACGACGACGGCGTCCAGCGCCAGCGGCCGGTCGACGACGAGACGATCGGTCATGAGAAGTCTCCTCCCTCGTGGGGCCGCCCTCCCTGCGGGCCGCAGATCCGACCTGCCGGCCGTCCCCCGGTCTGCACGATATCGTGACCGCCAGATCCGAGGGAGGGGAAGAGTGACGACGCCGCAGAAGAGGTCGAGGCTCGCCGAGTGGGGCTCGCGCAAGTCGACACCGCTGGGGATCGCCGTCTTCGTCCTGGTCGGCCTGCTCCTGCTCGGTGCCGCCGGCGCGGTGGTGGTCTGGCTCGGTCGAGGGATCCAGGACGATCACGCCGCCCTCGAGCGGACGCTCAACGGGCGCTACGAGGAGTCGGTGACGATCCGCGTGACCGTCAACCGGAACCACACGCGCGAGGACGTCATCCTCGACGGGGTGGAGCGGTCGGACTGCGACGCCACCGACGAGGGATACCTGGAGTGCTCGCGCGACCCGCAACCCACGCTGGTGGACGAGTAGGAGGCGGCGCGTGCTGAGCGAGTTCCGCGACGTGATCTTCACCACCGCGTGGTTCGGCCTCATGACCATGGTCTGGTGCGGCTGGGCGCAGGAGTCGCCCGCGCGCGGCTGGCGGGTGCCGCTCATCGTGGGCTCGGTGGCCGGGGTGCTGCTTGCCGCCGGCTTCGGCGTCTGGACCGGCCTGAGCTGGGGTATGCCGACCGCCCTGGAGGGCCGCTACGCCACCTTCGGGGTCGTCGTCGCCGCGGAGGTGCTGGCCGCGGGCGTCGGTGCGCTCGTCCTCGTGCGCCGTGGACAGAGCCGCTGGATCGCCTGGTGGGTCGCGATGGTCGTGGCCGTCCACTTCCTGTCGCTGTCGGGCATCTTCGGCGGGTGGGTCCTCACCGCCCTGGCGATCGTGCAGGTGGTGGGCCTGGCCGCGCTCGTCGCCCCGCTGCGCCGCACCGAGGCCCCGACCAGCCGCTGGGTCGGCCCGCTCATGGGCGTCACCATCTTCGCCGCGGCGCTCGTCCTGGGCGTGGGTGCCCTCGTCGGCGCGGCCTGACGCCACCGCGCAGACCCGGCCGCACGCATACCCAAGACTTGGTGACCGTTTCGGTAACGGTGCATGATGGTCCCATGTCACCCGGTCCCTTCCTGCTCGGCCTGTCGCTGGGCGGGCGCCGGGTCGTCGCGGTCGGCGGGGGAGCCGTGACCGTGCGACGCGTGCGCGACCTCCTCGCCGAGGGCGCCGTGGTCGAGGTCCTCGCACCGCAGGTCGCGCCCGAGCTCGCGGCGTGGGCGGAGCGCGGGGAGATCACCTGGACCCCACGCCGGTATGCCGGTGCCCCCGACCTCGCCGGCGCCTTCCTCGTGCACACCGCGACCGGCGACCCTGACACCGACTGCCGCGTCGCCGCGGACGCGGAGGCGGCGCAGACGTTCTGCGTCAACGCCGGTGACGCGGCGGCCGGCAGCGCCCAGGTCCCGGCCCGGGCCGTCGTGCCGACCCCCACCGGGGAGGTGCGGGTCGCGGTCCACGCCGGGGGCGACCCGGCCCGTGCCGCCGCCGTGCGCAGCGGGCTCGAGGAACACCTGACCAGCGGCGTCGTCAACCTGCGGGGCCGCCGCCCGCACGGCGGCTGGGTCGCGCTCGTCGGCGCCGGCCCCGGGGACGAGCAGCTGCTCACCCGCCGCGCCGCCACGCTGCTGGCCGCGGCCGACGTCGTCGTCACCGACCGGCTCGTGCCCCGCGCCCTCCTCGCCCGCCTCCCGGAGAGCACGCGCGTCGTCGACGTGGGCAAGTCGCCGCACCACCACCCCGTCCCGCAGCACGAGATCAACCGGATCCTCGTCGAGGAGGCGCTCCGGGGCCGGGGCGTCGTGCGCCTCAAGGGCGGGGACCCCTACGTGCTGGGCCGTGGCGGCGAGGAGCGGGCCGCCTGCGAGGCCATGGGTCTCGCCGTCGAGGTGGTGCCGGGGATCACCAGCGCGGTCTCGGTGCCGGCCGCGGCGGGCATCCCCGTCACCCACCGCGGCCTGGCCCGCGGCTTCACCGTCGTGACCGGCCACGAGGAGCTGCCCGGCCTCCCGACCGGCGGCGACCACACCCTCGTCGTGCTCATGGGTGTCGCCGGGCTGCGCGAGACCGCCGCCCGGCTCGTCGAGGCGGGCCGGCCCGCGAGCTGCCCCGTCGGCATCGTCGAGAACGGCTGGACGCCGCAGCAGCGGGTCACCCTCGGCACGCTCGCCGACATCGCGGACCGCGCCGAACGCGTCGGCGTCGCCTCGCCCGCCGTCGTGGTGGTCGGCGACGTCGTCACCCTCGCGCACGGGTGGCCGGCCCGGGCGGAGGGCGCCGGGGCGGTCGCGTGACCCGGCCGCTCGTCGTCGCCGCGCACGGCACCGCGAGCGCCGAGGGACAGGCCGTCGTGCGGGCCTGCGCCGCCCGCGCGGGCGAGGTGCTGGGTATGCCCGCCCCGCCCGTCGTCGGCTTCGTCGACGTGTGCGGGCCGACGCTGGCGGAGGTGCTCGTCGGGCTGGAGGACCCGGTCGTCGTGCCCTTCTTCCTCTCCTCGGGGTACCACGTCAACCACGACGTGCCCGCGGCGCTCGCCGACGTGCCCGGCGCGACGGCGACCCCGGCGCTCGGGACCGCCGACGAGGTCGTGCAGGCCCTGGCCGAGCGGGTGCGCGAGACGTTGCCCGCGGGGGAGCCACCCGACGCCGTCCTCGTCCTCGGCGCCGGGAGCAGCGACGACGACGCGCGGGCCGAGGTCGCGACGGTCGCCGAGCGGGTCGCGGAGCACCTCGGCTGCGCCGCCGGCACCGCCTTCCTCAGCGGTCCCGGCCCCCGCCCCGAGGAGGAGCTGGCCCGGCTGCGGGAGGACGGGCATACCCGGGTCGCGGTCGCCGCGCACCTGCTCTCGCCCGGCCACTTCCTCGACAAGGCGCACGCCGCCGCCGAGGCCGCCGGCGTCGCCCGGACCCGGCCGCTGGCCACCCACGACCTGCTCGCACGCCTCGTCGCCCGGCGCTACCGCGAGGCCGTCGCCGCGTCCTGAGACCACTCCTGCGCAGAAGCTGTTCCTCTGCCGTGATGCGTCACGACATCGGTGCACCTTCTGCGTAGACGTTCCTCGCCGCGTGTCCGAGGATGCCGGTATGCCCACCTCGCCACGGTCCTCGTCCGGTGCCCGTGAGTTCCACTTCCACGAGGACTGGACGCTGCCGGTCGAGCCCGCGACGGTGCTGGACCGCCTCGTCGACCTCGGGGCATACCCGAGCTGGTGGCGGCAGGTGCGCGCGGTCGAGCAGCTGGCCGAGGATCGCGCGCGGGTGCAGATCCGCAGCCGCCTCCCGGCCCCGCTGGAGCTGGTCCTCGTCCGCGAGCACGAGGACCGGTCTGCCGGACGGCTGCGGGTCGGCATCGAGGGCGACCTGCAGGGGTATGTCGAGGTGCAGGTCACGCAGGCCCCCGGCGGCTGCCGGATGGTCTGGGACCAGCGCGTGCTACTCACCAAGCCGGGCCTGCGCCACCTCGCCGCGCTCCCGCCCGCCCGCTGGGTGCTGCGCGCCAACCACGCCGCGATGATGCGCTCGGCCCGCGCCGGCCTGGACCGGCCCGCCGCCGCCTGACGCCGTCACGGCGCGCGTCGCAGACCGGCTGTGCGCCACCTGGACGTGCCGACACGCCGGTCGCGTGCGAGGGTGGAGTGTCCCGTACGTCACATCTGCAACGCCCAGGAACCTCATGCTCGCCATGCTCGACCGGGAGCGCACCGTCGCGGGTCCCGGTTTCAACCGCTGGTTCGTCCCCCCTGCAGCGCTCGCCGTGCACCTGTCCATCGGCCAGGTATATGCCTTCAGCGTCTTCAACATCCCGCTCGAGGAGCGCTTCAACGCCTCCGCGACCGCGGTCTCCATCATCTTCTCGATCTCGATCGTCATGCTCGGCCTCTCCGCCGCCATCCTCGGCACCTGGGTGGAGAAGAACGGCCCGCGCAAGACGATGGCCGTCTCCGCGGCGCTGTGGACCGCGGGCTTCCTCGTCTCGGCGCTCGGCATCGCCACCGGACAGCTGTGGATCGTCTATCTCGGCTACGGCGTCCTCGGCGGCATCGGCCTGGGCCTGGCCTACATCTCACCCGTCTCGACCCTCATCAAGTGGTTCCCGGACCGTCCCGGTCTCGCGACCGGGCTGGCGATCATGGGCTTCGGCGGCGGCGCGCTCATCGCCTCGCCGCTGAGCAACCGGCTCCTCGGCCTCTACGGGGGCGGCGACCCGGTGGCCGGTCTCGTCCCGACGTTCCTCACCCTCGCCGTGGTGTATGCCGTGCTCATGGGTCTGGGCGCCTACGTCATCCGGGTGCCCGCGGACGACTGGAAGCCGGAGGGCTGGACCCCGCCGCAGAAGTCCGAGCAGACCTCGATGCGCACGACCGCCAACGTCACCGCCCGCAACGCGCTGCGCACCCCGCAGTTCTGGCTGCTGTGGACGGTGCTCTTCTGCAACGTCACGGCCGGCATCGGCATCCTGGCCCAGGCCTCCCCGATCGTGCAGAACTTCTTCTCCGGGGTCGACGCCGTCGCGGCCGCCGGCTTCGTCAGCCTGCTCAGCCTGGCCAACATGGCCGGGCGGATCGTGTGGTCCTCGACCTCCGACGTCATCGGGCGCAAGCCGACCTACATGCTCTACCTCGGCGTGGGCGCGGTGCTCTACCTCGGCGTCGCCACCCTCGGCCGCTCCTCGCTGCTTCTCTTCGTGCTCATGAGCGTGGTGATCCTCAGCTTCTACGGCGGCGGCTTCGCGACGATCCCGGCATACCTCAAGGACCTCTTCGGCGGGATGCAGGTCGGGGCCATCCACGGCCGCCTGCTCACCGCCTGGTCCGCCGCCGGCATCGCCGGGCCGCTCATCGTCTCCGGGATCCAGGACCTGCAGACCGCGCGCGGCGAGACCGGCGCCGATCTCTACCTGCTGTCCCTCTACATCATGGTCGGCGTGCTCGCCGTCGGCTTCGTCGCCAACCTGCTCGTGAAGCCGGTCGACGAACGCCACCACGAGTCCGACCCCGACCAGCTCGAGACCGAAGGAGCCTCCTCGTGAGCGATTCCCCGACCAGCACCGCCGAGCGTCCCGAGGGCGCCGACGCGGCAGAGCGCACCGCGGCCATCGTGCTGTGGGTGGTCGTCAGCGCCGGCCTGCTCTACGGCGTGGGCGAGACCATCGCCCGCGTGACCCAGCTCTTCGGCTGACCGAACGCGAGAAGGAGCGCACGTGGCGACCGACGCACCCCGCAAGGACTTCACCGACGACGACCTGGAGATCCACGAGCGCAAGGACTGGGCCGCCGGCATTCCCGGGGTCTACCACGCGCTGAAGATCTCCTACGAGCAGATGGGCGCGGTGCGCACGCTGCGCACCCTGACCCGGCTCAACCAGAAGCACGGCTTCGACTGCTCCGGCTGCGCCTGGCCCGACCCGGACCACCGCTCGCCCGCCGAGTTCTGCGAGAACGGCGCCAAGGCGGTGGCCGAGGAGGCCACGCTGCGGACGATCGGACCCGACTTCTTCGAGGAGCACGACCTCGACGACCTGGCCACCCGCAGCGACTGGTGGCTGGGCCAGCAGGGTCGGCTGGTGCACCCGGTCGTCAAGCGGGCGGACAGCAACAGGTATGAGCCGATCAGCTGGGACGACGCGTTCCGGATGATCGCCGAGCAGCTTACCTCGCTCGCCGACCCGGACGAGGCCATCTTCTACACCTCCGGGCGCACGTCCAACGAGGCGGCCTTCGTCTACCAGCTCATGGTCCGGGCCTACGGCACCAACAACCTGCCGGACTGCTCGAACATGTGCCACGAGGCCTCCGGCGCGGCGCTCGGCGACACCATCGGGCTGGGCAAGGGCACCGTCCTGCTCGAGGACCTGCACAAGGCCGAGCTCATCATTATCGCGGGCCAGAACCCGGGCACCAACCACCCGCGCATGCTCAGCGCGCTGGAGAAGGCCAAGGACAACGGCGCGGCGATCGTCGCCGTCAACCCGCTGCCCGAGGCCGGGCTCCAGCGGTTCAAGAACCCGCAGAACCCGATCAAGGCCGTCGGGTCGGGCACCGACCTCGCCGACGACTTCCTGCAGATCAGGCTCGGCGGCGACATGGCGCTCTTCCAGGCCCTCGGCGCGCTGCTGCTGGAGCGGGAGGACGCCGACCCCGGCTCGGTGCTGGACCACGAGTTCCTCGCCGAGTACACCGAGGGGCTCGAGGCATACCGCGAGCACCTCGCCGACCTCGACTGGGACGAGGTGCTCACCGCGACCGGCCTGGAGCGGCAGCAGATCGAGGACCTCGCCGACCGCCTCGCGCGCAGTCGGCGGACGGTCGTCTGCTGGGCGATGGGCCTGACGCAGCACGAGCACTCGGTGGCCATGCTCACCGAGGTGGTCAACGTCATCCTGCTGCAGGGCAACATCGGTCGGGACGGTGCAGGGCTGTGCCCGGTCCGCGGCCACAGCAACGTGCAGGGCGACCGGACGATGGGCATCTGGGAGCAGATGCCCGACGACTTCCACGACCGGCTCGATGCGGAGTTCTCCTTCGAGAGCCCGCGGGAGCACGGCTACGACACCGCGGCTGCGGTCGAGGCCATGCGTGAGGGCCGGGTCAGCTTCTTCATGGGGATGGGCGGCAACTTCGCCAAGGCCGCGCCGGACACCGACGTCACCGAGGCGGCGCTGCGCCGTTGCGACCTGACGGTGCAGGTCTCCACCAAGCTCAACCGCTCTCACGTCGTCACCGGGGAGACGGCCCTCATCCTCCCCGTGCTCGCTCGGTCCGAGCGGGATGAGCAGGCCAGCGGCCCGCAGCGGGTGACCGTCGAGGACTCGATGTCGGCGGTGCACGCGAGCCACGGGCCGCTGCCGCCGGCCTCGCCGTACCTGCTGAGCGAGGTGGCCGTCATCTGCCGTCTCGCACGCTCCATCGAGCGGGTCGCCGCGGTGACCGACTGGCAGGCCTTCGAGGACGACTACCGCACCATCCGCGACGCGGTCTCCCGCGTGATCCCCGGCTTCGAGGACTACGAGGACAAGATCAACGACCCGGGAGGCTTCGTGCTGCCGCACGTGGCCCGGACGCGGGAGTGGGGGGACACCCAGCTCGGCAAGGCGCAGCTCAGCTGCAACGAGCTGGTCTACCCCAAGGTCCCGGAGGGTCGGCTGCTGCTGCAGACGCTGCGCAGCCACGACCAGTTCAACACGACGATCTACGGGCTGGACGACCGCTACCGCGGCATCGAGAACGGTCGTCGCGTCGTCTTCGTCAACCCCGCCGACCTCGATGAGCGGGGCCTGCGGGACGGGCAGCACGTCGACCTCGTGAGCCACTGGGAGGACGGCGAGCGGGTCGCCGAGGAGTTCCGGATCGTGTCCTACGACACCGCCCCGGGCTGCGCCGCCGCCTACTACCCCGAGACCAATGTGCTCGTGCCGCTCGGGCAGCGCTCGAAGCGGAGCGGGACGCCGGCCAGCAAGTCGGTCGTCGTGGAGCTGCGCGCCCGGGCCTGAGGCATACCCGGGGAACATCGGGGCGGGGTGCCGCTGTTGGACCAGGTATGCGTATAGCCATCATCGGAGGACACGGCAAGGTCGCGATGCTGCTCAGCCCGCTGCTGGGCGAGCACGAGGTGAGTGCGGTGATCCGCAACCCGCAGCACGCGTCCGAGGTCGAGCAGACCGGGGCGACGCCCGTCGTCGCCGACGTGCAGGACATGAGCACCGAGGACCTCGCCGAGCTGCTCGGCGGGCACGACGTCGTCGTGTGGTCGGCCGGTGCCGGCGGCGGTGACCCGGAGCGCACCTACGCCGTCGACCGCGACGCCGCCACCCGCACCATGGACGCCGCCGAGCAGGCCGGGGTCGGGCGCTACCTCATGGTCAGCTACCTCGGCGCCCGCCGCGAGCACGGGGTGCCCGAGGACAACGCCTTCTTCGCGTATGCCGAGGCCAAGTCCGCCGCCGACCAGCACCTTCGCGACTCCGGCCTGGGCTGGACGATCGTCGCGCCGGGCCAGCTGAGCCTGGACGAGCCCACCGGCTCGATCGAGGTGCGCGGCTCCGGGCCCGGGTCCGACCCGGCCGCCTCGGAGGGCGAGGAGCTCGCTCCCATCGCCCGCGCCGACGTCGCGGCCGTCATCGCCGCGGTCATCGGCCGCAGCGACCTGGACGGCACGATGATCGAGTTCATCGGCGGCGACACCCCGATCGACCGGGCCCTGGACGAGGTCGCCAAGGGCGCCTGAGCTCAGGCACGGCGTCGTGCGGGTCGATGTGGACAAATCACACGAGTAAAAGTTTCCACATCTGCCCTAAAGTGACAGTGTGGACGTCGAAAGTTTCAAGAACAGCCCCACCGGGCACCTTGTGCCCATCGAGGGCTGGGTCGACGGTGAGGCGTGGAGGCACGTCGCTTTCGTCACGGATCCACTGGGTGATGACAGCCCTGGCCTGAGTGGCGCCACCTATCGATCCGTGGCGGACGCCCGCGCAGCTCTCGCCTCGCTCGATGCCACAGCGCAGCGACTCCCCAACCCGAGGCTTTTCCGCGCCCCGACGCTGAGGATCGAGGCGCAGTCGACGGCAGCTCTGGAGGGGACCTACGAGCCGGTGGAGCGGGTGCTCACCACGAGCAGCCCCGATCTCCAGGACGCCTCGATGCGAGAGGTCCTCAACTATCTCGACGTCGCCGAACGGGCCTTTTCCCTGCTTGAGGGCGGTCGTTCCCTCACGGCATCACACCTCGAAGATCTGCAGGGCGTCCTCATGCTGGGCACCCGCCACGCGGCGGACGACTCGGGTCGGATCCGCACCGTGCAGGTCGTCGTGGGGCGGCGCGCGAGTGCCGATCCCCAAGCCCTACCCGTCGCGGCGGCGCGGTTCGTGCCGCCCCCGCCTGGTGCAGATCTGCGGATCCGCGTCGACGAGCTCCTCACCTGGATGCAGGCAGCTCACGCAGACATCGACCCGGTGGTGGCCGCCGCCATGAGTCACTACACCTTCGAGGCGTTGCATCCGTTCCACGACGGCAACGGCCGGCTCGGGCGACTGCTCATCGTGCTGTCCCTGGCCTGGACCGGCACCCTCAGGGAGCCTACGCTCTCGGTGTCACCGTGGTTCGAGGCTCGGCGTCAGGAGTACTACGACAGGCTGCTGGCCGTCTCCACCGAGGGGGACTGGTCGGGGTGGGTCCGATTCTTCGCGGACGGACTTGCCGCGACAGCCGCTCAGACCGAGAGTCGGATGATGGCTCTTGTCGTCGTGCGTGACCATCTTCGCGACCTGATCCGTGACTCGCCGCTGAGGTCGGCCAGGGCCTACGATGTCGTCGACGTGGCGCTGGCCGCGACGACCGTCAGCGTCGCCGATGTCTCCCGTGAGCTCGGGATCACCAGGTCCGCCGCGAAGAAGCTCATCGACAATCTCGTCGGGATCGATGTCCTGGCTCCAGTGCATGGCCGCAATTACAACCGGCACTACTACGCCCCGATGGTGCTGGACGTGCTGCGCCGCGGGTAGCCGGACAGGACCCTCAGCTGCCGGGCGAGGGCACCGGGACGCCGGGCACGTCCGCGTGGATCGGCTGCTTGGGCAGCTTGCGGACGCGCCGGGGGCGGCGGGAGCGGGCGGGGATGAGCGAGCGCATGTTCTCGTGCTTGCCGAAGCAGAGCAGCCGGTCGCCGTCCTCGAGGACCTTCTGGCCGGAGGGGTTGGGCACGACGCGGGTGCCGCGGTGCAGGGTGAGCACCTGGATGTCCTTCTCCCACAGGCCGGAGTCCTGCAGCGCCTGCCCGACCATGTCCGAGCCGGACATGACCGCGATCTCGGCGACGCCATACCCGGTCGAGACCGCGAGCCGCTGTCGCACGTCGATGTCGGGGAAGCCGGACTGGTCGGCGATGTAGTCGACGATCGCGCCGGCGACGTCCAGCTTGGTCGCGGCCTCGATGCCCTCCAGGCCCGGCGAGGAGTTGACCTCCATCACCAGCGGACCGTCGTTGCCCTCGAGCATGTCGACGCCGGCGACCCGCAGGCCCATGATCTGCGCCGCGCGCACCGCGATCTCCTGGTATGCCGGGTCCAGGTCGACCGGCTCGACCCGTCCGCCACGGTGCACGTTGGAGCGGAACTCGTCGCCCTGCGCCACCCGGCGCATCGCCGCGACGACGCGGTCGCCGACGACGAGGGCGCGCACGTCCTTGCCCTTGGACTCCTTGACGAAGCGCTGGATGAGCACCTGCTGGTTGGTGCCGTGCAGGGTCTCGATGATCGCCTCGGCGACCTTCATCGTCGGCGCGAGGATGACGCCGATGCCCTGGGTGCCCTCGAGCAGCTTGACCACGACCGGGGCGCCGCCGACCATCTCGATGGCGTGCGGGATCTCGGCGCGGTTGCGCACGAAGGCGGTCGCAGGCATACCGATGCCGTGGCGGGACAGGATCTGGCTCGCGCGCAGCTTGTCGCGGCTGTTCATGATCCCGTTGGACGTGTTGGGGGTGTAGACGTCCATCTGCTCGAACTGCCGCACGACCGCGGTGCCGAAGTAGGTCACCGACGCGCCGACCCGGGGCAGGACCGCGTCGTAGCTGGACAGCGGCTTGCCGCGGAAGTGCAGGTCGGGCTCGTCGCCGGCCAGGTCGATGCCGAAGCGGAGGGTGTCCAGGACCTTGACCTGGTGCCCGCGGTCGAGCGCCGCGGTGCGCAGCCGTTGGGTCGAGTAGGCGCGCAGGGACCGGGAGAGGATGGCGAGTTTCATGGGGACGTCCTGAGAGGATGCGCGGGTGACAGGGTCCAACCATTCCATCACGGAGCAGACGGTCGTCGGGTGGCGCGAGTGGGTGCAGATCCCGCAGGTCGACGTGCCGTGGATCAAGGCCAAGATCGACACCGGCGCCAAGACCTCGGCGATCCACGCCTTCGACCTGCGCTCCTTCGACCGTGACGGGCGCGACTGGGTCAGCTTCGCCGTGCACCCGTGGCAGGCGACCGCGCAGGACGAGGTCGCCGTCGAGCTGCCGGTGCACGACTCGCGCTCGGTCCGGTCCTCCTCGGGGCACGAGGAGCAGAGGTATGTCGTGCGCCTGCCGGTGGTCCTCGGCGGGCGCGAGGTGCCGGTCGAGTTGACCCTGACCGACCGCGACGAGATGGGCTTCCGGATGCTCATCGGCCGTGAGGCGCTGGTGCAGGGCTACGTCGTCGACCCGTCGCTGAGCTATGCCGGGGGCCGGCCCGAGCGGGCGGTGCGCCGCCGGAACTGGGGGAAGCGATGAGGGGGCCGGTGAGCACGCAGACCAAGGAACGCTCGCGGGCGCGCAAGCTGCGGCCCTCCTTCCCCATCGGCATGGTCAAGGTCCGTTCCGGTAGCCGCCGCGAGGTGTCGCTGCCGATCTCCCGGCTGGTCACCGGTGCCGAGGTGAGCCTGCCGGTGCACGTGCTGCACGGGCGCGAGGACGGGCCGACGGTGTGGCTGTCCGCGGCGATCCATGGCGACGAGGTCGTGGGCATCGAGGTCGTGCGCCGGGTCATGGCGGTGCTCGACCCCAAGACGATCCGCGGCACCGTGCTCGCGGTGCCGATCGTCAACGTGCTCGGCGTGATGTCCGGCGACCGCTACCTGCCGGACCGCCGCGACCTCAACCGCAGCTTCCCCGGGTCGGCGCGCGGATCGCTCGCGGGGCGCATCGCCCACCTGATGATGAAGGAGATCATCGGCCCGTCGGATGTCGGGATCGATCTGCATACCGGAGCGGACCGGCGCACCAACCTCCCGCAGATCCGCTGCGACCTGGAGGACCCGCAGACCCGGGCGCTGGCCGAGGCGTTCGGCGCGCCGGTGATGTATCACGCCAAGCTCCGCGACGGCTCGCTGCGCTATGCCGCGCGGGAGCGGGGAGCGCGGGTGCTGCTCTACGAGGGCGGCGAGGCCTGGCGCTTCGACGAGTGGGCCATCGAGGCCGGCGTGGTCGGGGTGCTGCGGGTGCTGGCGCACCTCGGGATGATCGACACCGACGAGGTCGACGTCGAGCCGGTCGGGACGCCGAGCGAGGTGTGCTGGCGCAGCGGCTGGGTGCGGGCGCGCCGGACCGGCATCATCCATCTCGTCGTCGGCATCGGCGAGCACGTCGCGGAGGGACAGAAGCTCGGCGAGCTCTTCAACTCCTTCGGCAAGCGGCTGGCGATCGTCAAGGCGGACCGGGCCGGTGTCGTCATCGGCAGGGCCGAGGCGCCGCTGGTCAACCGGGGTGACGCGCTCGTGCACATCGGCGAGATCGAGTCGACCGACCGGTCCGGACTGGACGAGGACGCGCGGGACACCGACACCCACTGAGGGGGCCGGCTACTCTGCGGAGCCGGATGCGGATAGCACATCGAGGTCGCGCACGGCGTAGCGGTGGTGCTCCCACTCCTCCTCCAGAATGGTGCGCAGGCAGGAGAGGACCGTCTCCGCGTGTTCGGGAGCATGCGGATTAGGCCGCGGCTCGCCCAGCACCTCCGGGGTGAGGGTGGCGATGAAGTCGCGGACCATCGCCTGCCGCTCGGCGCGGGCCGCGAGGACTGTCTCGAATGTCGGCGCCTCGGCCGAGAAGTCGCCATCGCTGTAGGCGTCACTGTCGGAGTCGTCGGCCAGTCCCGCCGGGTGGAAGGGCGCCTCTCGCTGGAGGATCGCCTTGCCGAGCCAGGTGTCGGTCGCCATCACGAGATGGCGCTGTGTCTGCGAGAACGACCACTCGCCGTCGACCGAGGCGTCCAGCGTGCCCTCCGGCATGGCGCGGACGCGATCCAGGGTTGCGGCCCAGGTGCGCTCGAGCGCCGCCCAGGCCTCGCGCAGGCCGTCGGTGTCCTCGGCGGTGCGTAGCTGACGCCCCGGGAAACGCCGACTCAGCTCGGCCTCGACCAGCGGCACGACGTCGACGCCGTTGACGAGCAGCACGCCGTCGCCCTCCAGCAGCCAAGGCGAGTCGAGCTCCATACCTGCGACATCGCTGCCGCGGACGACGACATCGCCGAGGTCGCACCCCACGAAGCGCGACCCACGCAGGCTCCTGCCGCGGAAGGTCCGGTCCCGGAGCACCTCGGGCTCGTGGTCCGTCATCAAGGCATCATGGCAGGGAATCGGCGGCGCGTCACGGGTCGATCCGCCCGGGCGGACGTCCCTGTCGCCCTGATGGGGTGCCCTGACGACCTAGCGCGCCAACCCGAGGAACGTCATGCGGCTCGTGCGATCTCGACGAACGTCTCGGGGCGGACGCGACCGACGCGCTCATCGGCGGGGAGACTGACGCGCAAGAGCGGGGTGTCGATGAAGGTCGTCGTCAGAGGTGCCACGGGCACGGACGCGGTGGCTGCGAAGAGGTCGTCCTGCAGGATGAGGGCGAGCCTGGTCTCGAGGCGTAGACGCCCCCGACGAAAGTCGAGGACGCGCGGGACATCGACACCCCCTGAAGCGAGGGGGTCGCGACTGTCGGGATGCGGGAGTAGGTTCGCCTCAGCCTGACGGACGGGCCGTCAGCGACCACGGAGGTCCCGGCATGTCCACGCTCAACCCCTACGTCTCCTTCGACGGCACCGCCAAGGCGGCGATGGAGCACTACCAGCAGGTCTTCGGCGGCGAGCTGACGATGAACACCTTCGGTGAGTACGGCATGCAGGGCGAGGGCAGCGACGGCGTCATGCACGCCCAGCTGACCACGCCGGCCGGCTTCACCCTCATGGCCTCGGACACCCCGCCCGGCATGGCAGCCGCCGCGTCCCAGGGCAACATCTCGATCAGCCTCAGCGGGGACGACGGCGCCGAGCTGCGCGGCTACTGGGACGGCCTCGCCGACGGCGGACACGTCGACATGCCGCTCGAGCAGCAGATGTGGGGCGATACCTACGGGATGGTCACCGACCGGTTCGGGGTGAGCTGGATGGTCAACATCGCCGGCCAGCAGGCGTCGTGATGGTGGGCCCCTGAGGGAGGGTCGCGTGGACTCGGCCAGGGAGCCCGTGCCCTTCGAGGTCTTCGAGGAGGGCGTCTACCTGCACGGCACGAAGGCGGACCTCGAGGTCGGGGAGGTCCTCACGCCCGGGCGCGAGTCGAACTTCGAGGCCGGCCGCGTCATGAACTTCGTCTACTTCACCGAGACCCTGGACGCAGCGACCTGGGGTGCCGAGCTGGCCGCCGGCCCGGGCCGCGGTCGCATCTACCTGGTCGAGCCGAGCGGCGTCTTCGAGGACGACCCCAACGTCACCGACAGGAGGTTCCCGGGCAACCCGACTCGTTCCTTCCGGTCCCGCGAACCGGTGCGCGTCGGGGAGCTGCTCGGCTGGGTGGACCACCCTCCCGAGAAGCTGCAGGCGATGCGGGACGGGCTCGCGTCGATGCAGCGCGACGGCACGGCGCAGATCGACGACTGAGGGGAGACCGCACCGGATCGTCACGTCCGCGCCCAGTCTGGACAACCGTGACAGACGTCAGTCCCGGGACCGTGCCGCCACTGCCAAGATGTGGTGCATGACGGAAACGACGGATCCGGTGGGGGTGGTGGACACCGCCCGGGAGGTTCCGCGGCGGGCGCTGGCCCCGGACCTGGCGCGCGGCTTCATGCTGCTGCTCATCGTGCTGGCCAACATCCCGTGGTTCCTCTACGGCGTCCCGCACGGCCTGTCGGTCGGCCACCCGACCGGCGCGACGGGGGCGGACCGGGTGGTCCAGACCCTCATGATCGTGCTCGTCGACGCACGCGCGCTGCCGATGTTCGCGCTGCTCTTCGGCTACGGCATGGTGCAGTTCGCCCGTGCGCAGGGGGCCCGGGGCACGCCTGTCGCCGCCTTCCGGGCCATGCTGCGACGCCGCCACGTCGCGCTGCTCGTCATCGGGGTGGTGCACGCGGCGCTGCTCTGGTACGGCGACGTGCTCGGGCCCTATGGGCTCCTCGGTCTGGTGCTGGTGCCGCTGCTCTTCTGGCGCAGCACGCGCGCCATCAGGATCGTCCGCGGCGTGCTGGTCGGCCTGCTCGCGGTCTTCGCCGCGCTCTGGGTGGCCTCCGGCGTGGCGCTGCTGTCGGTGCCGCAGGAATCGTGGGACACGGCGATGTGGATGTCGGCGACGACGGACGCGAACGGCATCTCGTCCTACGCCGCGTCCATCCTGCCGCGCCTGGGCGAGTACGCCTTCATCCTCGGGTTCAGCGTCTTCTCGCTCAGCGTGCCGGCCGCGATCCTCACCGGGTGGCTGTGGGCGCGGGAGGGCGTGCTCGACCGGCCCGCCGAGCACCTGCCCCGGTTGCGCCGCACCGCGGTGGTCGGTCTGCCCGTCGCCTGGCTCGGCGGTGTGCCGCTCATGCTTGTGCACACCGGGGCTTGGCTGACGCCGGAGCTCAGCTTCATGTTCATCGGCGTGCAGATGCTGACCGGGCTTGCCGGGGGCCTCGGGTATGCCGCGGTCTTCGGCCTGATTGCGGCCCGCCTGCAGTCCCGGGTCGGGGCGGCAGAGCGGGATGCCGCCGGCGCCAAGCCGGGGCCGGTGGCCGGAGCTCTGGCGTCGGTCGGTCGGCGCTCGCTGTCGGCATACCTGTGGCAGTCGGTGGCGATGGCGCCGCTGATGGCGGCCTGGGGGTTCGGCCTCGGCGGTCGCATCGGGTCGGCAGGTGCGGCGGCGGTCGCGGTCCTCATCTGGCTGGCGTCGGTGGGGTGGTGCGCCTGGCTGGACCGCGCCGGTCGGCCAGGTCCGGCGGAGGTGGTGCTGCGCCGGGTGACCTACCTCGAGCGAGGTCGCTCCGTCGCCACGGTCGGCGAGGTGCGCTGACCGACCCGTCTGTCAGGCGACGAAGATGCAGAACGGGTGACCGGCCGGGTCGGCGTAGACGTACAACGGTTCGTCCGGGTCGTCGGTGCGGTCGAGGAGGAGCTCGGCGCCCAGGTCGAGAGCCCGTCGGTGCTGCGTCTCGAGCGCGTCACGGTCCGGCACCGTGAGGTCCAGGTGCATCTGCATCGGCACGTCGGGCCGCGGCCACGTCGTCCGCTCGAGGCGGTCGACCTCCTGGAAGGCCAGGGTGCGGTCGCCCTGGGCGTCGGTGAGGACCAGCCAGTCGGCGTCGTCATTCCCCTCCGCCGGGGGCTCGTCGCCGGGCCGGTACTGCAGACCGAGCAGCTGGCGGTAGAACTCGGCGAGCCGTCGCACCTCAGGGGTGTCGAGGACGGTATGCAGCAGCCGCGGGTAGTCGTCCATGCCGTGGACCGTAGCGGTCCTGGACGGGGGCGGCACGTCCACCGACGTGGCAGTCGTGACCCCGCTGAAGCCGTGGGAGGGGTTGTCGTTGGGCTACCACGCCTATCGTCTGGACATCGGCCCGGTCCTGGTCTACAGCGAATGGCCTGGGCAGATGGACCCTGGTCCTGGGGTGGTGACCGGGGTGCTGTGGATCGACACCTACGTCGCCCCGCCTGACTGGCCCGAGATCAAGGGTTTGGTGGTCCGGATGTGGACCGAGCACCGCCGGTACGTCCAGGACCCCGCCGGGGACGGAACCTGGGTCTTCGAGTCCCCGAGCGCACGGTACGAGGAGGTCGAGCGCTGCGGCGTGGGACGGCAGGTGGTCTCCGACGGCTGAGCACCCCAGGACAGAGGAGTTCACCGGCGTCCTCCTCGAGATCGACGTCGACCTCGCTGGTGGGTCCTCCCTCGCCTGATCGTGCGCGCTGGCGATGCCGCAGACGAGCGGTCAAGAGGCATACGCGCGAGAGGTGTTGACTGCCTGAGAGGACTGAGCGGCACACGGCGATGCTGGCTCAGTCGCAGGCCCGCTTCGCTTCGCTCGCCCCCGGACGGAGGACGAACTCCTCTCGGTGTCCGACCTCGTCGGTGAAGACGAGGGTGGTCTCGTCGACCCGAGTGATGGTGCCCATCTGCTCCGGGTTGTCCCAATCGTCGGGCGGGTTCCCGGAGCCGTCATCGAGAGGGCCCTGAGCGCGTTCGTACCACTGTCCTTCGACGTGGAGCTCGTCGATCCCGCAGTGGGTGTCGAGCACGTAGTCCTGCCCCTCCGACTCGGAGCAAGCAGCAGCAAAGACGAGAACAACGATCGAGAGCGCACGTCGGTAGCAGCGCATCGTCGGCCTCCCTGGTCGTCCCTGTCCTACGCCGTGTTCGCAGCAGACTCACGTTGTCCTGGATGCACATCCTGGCCACGGCGTTCCCCACCCGCAACTGGGCCGTCAGCATCCGGCGGGACCCTCACCGGAGCGGTACGGTGATCGACATGACGGAGCAGGGCCCAGGGACCGGGGACGAGGGTGCCACCATCCTGAGTTTCCCGACGGAGCAGGAGGCCCCCCGCAGCCGGGAGGTCGACCTCGAGGGCGAACCGGTCACGGTCATCTATCTCCCGTGGCGGCACGAGGTCGACGGTGCCGACCGTCCAGCCGGCCTCTACTACCGCGCCAACGACACCTCCGGGTTCTACCCCGACCCAGCGGTGCGCGGCCTGGACGCGGTGCTCGAGGAGGCCCGCCCTTGGCTGCATTGTCTCCAGCCCCTTCAAGCCGCGAGTCGAGCCGGACGTCGAGCACTTCGAGGTCGACGACAGGGTCTCGCACCAGGCCTTGGGCCTCGGACGTGTCGTGGGCACGGAGAGCTCGGCGGTCACGGTGGACTTCGGCACCCGCACGATGCGCATCCCGAGTCCGTTCCACAAGCTCGAGAAGCTCTGAGGAACGGACTGCTGCTCGTCGCTGCCTGACCTCCGGGCGAGGCAGGGCGGGCGTCACGCACCGTTGGTCGCGGCCGGAAGCGCGGTGAGCAGAGCGGAGTACAAGTGCGCGCCGACGCGCTCGTACTCTCGCTGCGCCCCGGGATCCGCAGGTCCGCCGTCGTTCCACGACCCCATCCCGCCGAACACCCAACCCTGCACGACCGCGGCTGCCAGCTGGCGACGCTCGAGGTCGGCATCGGGCGGAAGCAGGTCCTGGTGGTAGGGGGCAGCCGGGGCCGGGTCGGTGAGGAGGCTCTCGGCCTTCGTGAACCACGACGCCCACCTGTGGAGTTCGTCGAACTGCTGGGCTAAGCCCCCGATGTCGTGCAGCGCGACCTGTAGCGCCGTCCTGGCCTCTGTCACGCCGACCTGTGGTGCTCTGAGGCCCTCCGCCGACGAGCCGTGTGCAGACACTGACCAGATCCGGGAGTCCGGGGCGGTGCGGTCGCCGACCTGCCAGCCGAACGCCCATACCGTCGGCGCTGACGTGCCCGTGGCGAGCAGGGCCCAGGTGCCAGAGTTGGAGAATCCCGAGGCGACATGCGAAGGCAGTAGCCCTGTGGTGGGCAGGTCGGTGACCAACGAGAGATCCGTGACTCCCCGGGAGTGCAGGCCGGTGAGCCATTCCTCTGGACCCGTCGCCGCCGACGTGCGCCTCAGGAAGCCGCGCGGGGGCAGTGTGGCGGTGAACGACCCCACGTACTGGAAGGCTGAGTTGCCGCCCGACAAGTCGGGTATGGGTGCACTCGCCCCTGCCCGGAGCCAGCGCCCTCCGATCGCTGCCAGCGCCGCTACGAGGGCCAGTTGTCCGTTCACGGAAGGAGTGTAGGAAGCGGCCGGTTCCGTCTGCTTCACGACGCGACGGGTGGCAGCCCACCGCACGCACGGCGGTATGGACGCTAGATACCAAAGTGGTACCATGATCGCATGGCGATGACTCTGCGGCTGTCTCCAGAGGATGAGCGAGCGTTGGCGGCTCTGGCCGAGGCTGAGGGTGTAAGCAAGCAGGAGGCGACCGTTCGGGCGATCCGGGAGGCGGCTGCACGGCGCGGGCATGAGGAGCAGGTACGCGAGCTGTCCGCACGGGGCCGAGAGCGGTACGCCGACCTGCTCGAGCGTCTCGGGCGCTGACCCTTGGAGTACCTGACGACCGAGGATCTGCTCACCCTGGCAACCGACCTGGGCGTAGGTCCGATCCAGGACCTTGGCCTGCTGGACTCAGCGGCCCACCGCCCCAGCTCCAGTGTCTTCGGACGTGACTCCTACCCAGACATCGACGCCAAGGCGGGCGCGCTGCTGGAGTCCATCGTCGTCAACCACCCGCTCGCCGATGGCAACAAGCGCCTGGGATGGCTCGCAGTAGCCGTGTGCTACGGACTCAACGACATCGATCTGCATGCACCCGACGACGACGCGTACGACCTGGTCATCGCCGTCGCCAGCGGCGCCGCCGACCACCGAGTAGCAGCCCGCGAATTGGCCCGATGGCACTAGTTTCAGCTGCCGGCCCGCGGCATTTCCGGACGTATTCACCCAGCCGTGGCCGAGTGCAGTGGACTACGGCGCCACACCGTCGGCTGCGGCATTCGCCACAGCCCGACTTACGTATGAGGATCGGCCAGGGGCTACCAGGTCGAGTAGGACCCTGAGTTGACCGTGAAGCCGTGACCGCTGCCGGCTGCCTGACAGGTCAATCCGTCCGGCTGGACACTGCAGTCCAGGTCACCGGCGCGCATGATGCGGCCGTAGTCCAGGACAGCCACTCGGGCACCGCTCTGCAGCGTAACGACGTTGTTCGGGTCTATCCAGGGGTCGTCCTGCCAATAGTGCGGGTTCCCCCCACCTCGAGTGATGCCATCAATGTGGTTGCAGAAGAAGCCCCCATGGCCGCTGTCGGCGAAGAAGTTGAAGAACCAGCCGATTCCCTCTGCATCGCAGACACCGATCAGTGGTTCGCCCGGCGGCACGCTGGTCTGCGCCACTTCGCAGCTGATGGAGGCTGCCATGTCGCTGGTCGGTGCACTGATAATGCAGTAGGCCGCCCGGGCAGGCGTCGTGAAGGTGGTGAAATCCGATACCACGATCACATCGCCGGGCGCGGCGGTCTCAGTCTGCGTACTACTTGGCTCCACTTCCGAGGTTTCCTCCGCCGCGTCGGTGGTCTCCATGGCGGTCGTCTCCACGGTCGAGGTTTCCTCGGCGCCGGTCTCCATCGTGGTGGTTTCCTGGGCAGCCCCCGTTGCTCCGGTCTCCGTGACCGACTCGGTGGGGGCGTGAGCGTCCGAAGGGTCCATGCGCGTATCCACTAAGCCTCGATCCACCGACAGACGTCGTTGAGTGGGGCGTTGCCGACCGCGTAGGCGATTCTGGGGAGCGGGCGTAGGAGATCTCCCGACCTCGCTGTCGGGGTGTTCCACGTGCAGGTTTCCTGGGGTTGCGCCGTCGCCGGCTGAGCGGTCAGGTCGTGGCCGGTAGGGGTGGTCCGCAGACGGTGGTGAACAGTCGCTTCCAGGCCTGCTGCCAGGGCCAGTTCGTAGGCAGGTGCAGACGGAGTCGCCGGGCCGAGGACGCTGCCCGGGCGGGCACGGTGACCATGGTCCGGCGGATGGTGGCGGTGGTCGCTCGAGCCAGCTGGTGGCCGGTCAGCGTGGCGGCGGCACGGGTGAGGTTGAACGCGAGAACCGCGAGCACGAGCCACGCGGCGTTCGCGGCGAACTTGCCGGAAGGCAGGTGCGCCAGGGCAGAGCTCTTCAGGTCAGCGTTGACGTTCTCGATGACCGCGTGGGCGCGGTGGACCTTGTCAACGGCGACGGTGTCCAGGAGGTCGGCGTCGGTGGTGGTGAAGAACGCGTGGAAGCGCCAGGTGTCGAACAACTGGTCCTGGCCCTCACCCTTCTTGGGGTTCAGGTCAGGGATGCGGCGCACGACCAGGCGGCCGGGCACGTGATGGGAGCGGGCCTGAGCGGTGAACGCGGTGAAGGGGACCTCGGCGACCTCGGCACGGGAGATCCACGCCCCGGTGCTCTCGTCCCGGATGGCGTCGGTGTACTCGATCGGGGTCCACGCCTGCTCGTCGATGGTGGCGATCGCGGCCCGGATGCTGCTGGTCAGCCGCACGGTGACGGAGACCTCCGCGCCGGCCCGGACGGCGGCACCGATGGTGGGGTACCCGTAGAACGCCGAGTCTGCACGCACCAGAACGGGCCGGCTTGCCTGGTTGCTGCGCATCCTGGCCACGGTCGCCAGGGCGTCGGCGACCAGCCGGTCGGCTCCCCGCGGGGAGCCGACCGAGCCCTTGCGCAGCCGCTGGGCCACGACCACCGGGGCAGCCTGGTCGGTGGACACGGTGGCCAGCAGCGCGTTCAACCCGCGCACCCGGGTGTAGCCGAACCCGGCGCCCTGCTTGGCGTACCCGTGGACCTCGATGATCGTGTCATCCACGTCCACCACCGCGTACTCGTCCAGGCCCTTGACCACCGGGGTGAGGCGGGCCAGGTTGGTCAACACCCGGGAGGCGACGGCATCCAGCTGGCGGACGTGGCCGAAGGTGAACGCCCGCAGGAACGAGCCCAGCGTCGAGGGTGCGTAGCAGGCGGAGAAGAGCTTCTTCATCGCGCCGTGGCGCAGCAGCGCCATGTCATCGATGCTGTCCGCCCCAGCGACCATCCCGCCCACCAGCGCACACACCTTCGCCCCCGCGTTGGCGCCCTTGTCCGTGGGCACGCTGAGCCGCTGCTGCGAGAGCTCACCGAGCCCGGCCCGCTCGGCCAGTGCGATCACCGGCACCAGGCCCGCCGCCGACACCAAGTTCGGGTCGTCGAACAGCGCGGAGTCGGCCGTGAACCTGTGAGAGAGTCTCATCCCAGAGATGCCCTTCCGGGGTGGCAGTTTGGAACCGTCGCAAGTCCCAATCTCCCAGCACGGCAGGGCATCTCCTCGTTACGGCACGCTCACAACCCCCAGGTCATCGGTGGATCGAGGCTAAGCGATGCTGGAAAACTGTGCGGCGTCCCCACTGCAAGCCCGAGGACTGAGCCCCTGCCCTCGCCCCGTCGCGCGTGCAGCATACGTGCATCAGCGACTTGAAGGGCCGGGAGCACCCCCGGTCAAGGCGGAGTCGAGAAACCGCAGGTCACAGGCGCACCGCAGGGGCCGCGCTACTGTTTTTCGAACAGCAGACTGAAGCGCAGACCAAGGAGCCCAAATCGCCTGCGACACAAGCGATTTCAGAGCTGGCGAAGGGACTCGAACCTTCAACCACCTATTTACAAGACTCCCAGCCATAGCGCGCTGACCAGCGCATATCCCCCAAATAGAGGCGTTTCGACGGTGTCGTGCATCATACGTGCATCAGGAGAGGACCGTCTTGGCTCCTCGTGGCCGCTGTGCCACCCAGCCTCCCCCCTCGAGCAGGCGGTCGGTACTTCAACGCCATGCCGCTGGCAGCGCCTATCCATAGTGGTAGCGGCCACCTACGGCTCGCCCTCCGGGGTGATGACTTCCTGCTCTACCTGTGGATCACCAACCTCGCGCTGCTGCTCGGTGCAGAGGTCGACGCCGAGCTTGAGCGGTCCCGCCAGCTCATCGCCGGCATTGAGGCCGAGGAGGATATCCAGCTGCCCCCGCGCGACGACGCCAAGATCCGCACGAACGAGGAGAAGGAGCTGGAGGACCGGGACCAGGACCGCGCCCTGCGCCGCAGCGGCGGGGACACCACCGACCCCGACCAGGAACACTGACGTCCGGAGGTAGGCTCAACGGGACGCGCTACCCCAATTACGGCACTTGCACGAATGTGGATCCGAAGTCGAGGCTCTTCAGCACACCGTTCTGGGTCGCGACAAGGATCTCCGTCTTGCCGCTGGGGAGGAGGTGCGCACCGAGGGCCTGCACTTCCACCGAGAGCGGCGAACCAGCCTCCCAAGACTGCCCCGCGTCATGGCTGCGGAGCACCCTGTTCGCCGCCGTCGTCGCGACGATGGTCTCCTCGTCCACCCAGTCGACGAGCACGACGCTCTCCGGAGGATCCAGCGGGGCCCAGGTCGCGAGGTCATCGGTGGATTGCAGCAGACCTTGCTCGGTGGTGGCGAGCACGGCACCGGTGGCTCTGTTCACGGCAAGATCCACGGGTGGCGCCGGGATCGACGCTTCGTCCCAACGGGTGCCGTCTGCGCTGGCGCGTAGCGTTCCGTCGAAGCCCAGAACGCCCGCAGGTCCTACCGCCAGCACGTGGAAGTCGCTCTCGCCCCCTCGCGACAACGTCTGCCATGTCTGGCCCCGGTCTGTCGAGGCGATGAGACCGACGGGCTGGGGCAGGTCGGTGCCGAATCCTGGGTGACCGGAGGCGAACCACGTGCCGTCCGGAGCGATGGCGAAACCCATGAGGTCGACGACGTCCCCCCGTCCGTACCAGCCGCCGTCGCGGCGCTCGAACGCGCCCTCGTGGGTGGCCATGACGACACTCTGCGTGATGGGGTCGCGCGCGACTCCGTGGATGTGGGTGATGGGTTGTTCCAGGACCCCGGCTTTCTGGCCCGCCGTTCCGCCAGAGGCACCTGACTGCTCAGAGGCAGGCGTGATGTCAGAGGAGCAGGCCGACAGCACCAACGATGCAGCTGAAGCGATCGTGGCCGACTTCGCGGTCCCGAGGTGCTTCTTTGTCGTTCTCGAGAGTGTTCTGATGGCGGTCTCCACGTGAGACTTAAGAGCGGGCGTCCGCGGACCACGTGTGCAGCCAGTTCTGTCTGAACCCATACCCCGTTAGGGTATCATCGGCGCCACACGACCTTGCAGCACGCCACGAGCAGAACCATCACCCCTCACCCCGACGGAGGATGACCTCATGTGTACATCTCGGACACAGTCGACACAGGTCGGCGAGCGGCCCACCACCGCTGAAGCGACGTCGTGCGACTGCTGCGCCACCGAGGCAGGGAGCGCGACCGGGTCGGCCGAGAGATCACTAGCGCTGGTGCAGACCACCAACCTCGTGACCGGACTGACCTGTCATCACTGCGCTACCTCGGTCACCGAGGAGTTGGAGGCACTGGATGAGGTCTCAGCAGTCCGGGTGGACGTTGTCCCGGGAGGCGAGTCTTCGGTCCGGGTCGCGAGCACAGAGGCACGCACCGAGCGCGTCCGTACCGCCCTGTCCGATGCCGGCGACTACGCCGTCAGTGGCAGGCGCTGAGCCGTTCTCCCAAGGAGGCCGAGACCTTGCCCGGGTCTGCGGTCAGAGGCTGGTCTCGGCCTCATCCGCCGGGGCAGAAGGCATGAGGCGCGCCCGGCGCTATGACCGTCGCCGTCCGACCGAAGGGCGCACGCCCCCTCTTCGGTCTGCGACAGCCGCACGTGACCCACTCAGGTCTGCTGGTGTCCATCTGTCGGGCAGTGTCGATGCGGCAGGGCCGCGGCAGACAGACGACACAAGAACACCTTCGAACGGCTTCTAGGGAAGTTCATGTATCTGGGTCTCATAGGCGTGGCCATCAGTTGCCTGGTGGCGTTGGCGGGGATGTTCGCGCTGCACCGGGCCACCGCGGTGGCCGCCGACCCGCTGCACACGCTGCCGTTCGAGTCCGGCTGGGTCCCCCAGCAGCACGCCTTGTCCCGCTACCACGTGCGGTGGTACCTCGCGTCGCTCGTCTTCCTCGCCTTCGACGTCGAGATGCTGTTCATGTACCCCTGGGCCGTCGTCGTGGCCCAGGTCGGGTGGTCCGCCGTCCTCGAGATGTTCCTTTTCCTCGGGGCCCTGCTCGTCGCGGTCGTCTGGGCCTGGCGCGAGGGGGCGTTCCGGTGGGTCTGAGGGAGGTCCTGGCCCGGTCAGCGGCCCGGCACGCGCACGTCCTCGTCGTCGAGGTGCCCGGGTGGGACGGGCTCCGCATGGCGACCGAGCGGGCTGTGCTCGAGCGGGGGTGGCGGCTCGCGTGCTCGCCAGCGGACGCGGACGTGCTCGTGGTGTGCGGGACCCCGGGGCCCCGGCTGGCCGAGGCGGTGGACCTCGTGTGGGAGCAGCTGCCGGGCCCCCGGGTACGGATCGTCGTGCTTAACCGCTCCGAGCTGACAGACGCCCTCCGCGGCGCGCACGCGGGGCTACTCGACGACGACCACCACCGGCGCGACGCCCGCGACCGCCCCGGGGCACCGGACCTGCTGGCCGGCCGGGAGGCGGAGGACGAGCCCAGCGGGCACGAGGGCCACTCCGACCACGCCGACCACGGCGCGAAGGAGGGTTCGGACGAACCCAGCGGGCACGAGGGCCACTCCGACCACGCCGACTACGGCGCGAACGAGGGTTCGGACGAACCCAGCGGGCACGAGGACCACGGAAATCACGCGGACCACGGCGGCCACGACATGGAGATGTCCCCCGACGGCATCCCCCTGGCGGAGGGCGGCGAGGACCGGGACGGGCTGGAGATGGACGTCCTGGCGGTCCGGCTCGGCCCGGTGCTGCCGCACTGGCCGGCAGGTCTGGTGCTGCACTGCTCCCTCCAGGGTGACGTCCTCACCGGCGCCCGCGCGGAGCTCCTCGGTGCGGAATGCGAGGGCGGGGACGCGGCCGACCCGCGGACCCGGGCGCTGGACCGGGTGGTGTCCGTGCTGGCGCTCGTGGGCTGGGACGACGCCGCCGAGCGCGCACGGCGGATCCGCGACGTACCGCCGACCGGCGACGCCCGCCCCGCCGTCGACCGCACGACCGCCGCCGCCGACCACCCGACTGCCTCTCCCGGGCTGGCGCGGCTGCGGCGACGGGTGCGCCGCTCCCGGATGCTGCGCTGGTCGTTGCGAGGGCTGGGCCCGCTGACTGCCGACGACGTCCGCCGTCTCGAACTCCCGGAAGGTGCCGTGGGCGACGCCTACGACCGGCTGCTGCACCTGCTGGACGACGTCGACGAGCCGGCGCCGCCCGGAGGTCGCCGGGCTGTGCCGGTCGACGCCGTGGCGGACCCGGTCGTCGGTCTCGACCTCGCGGCCGCGCGGCTGGTGCTGGCCGGTCTCGACCTCGGCACGCTGAGCGCCGCACCGGCACCGCGTCCGGAGGCGACCCGTGGGTGAGCCGCTGCTGACCTCGCTCCCCGCGGCGGCGGGCCCGGCGGTCGTCACCGTGGCGCCCGCCTGGGCGGTCGCCGTCGTCGCCGTGCTCGGAGCCCTGGCCCTGGCCGCAGCCGCTCTCGACGGGGTGCTGTCCGCGCGCTCCGCGTCGGCGGGTGGTGCCGTGGGCGCAGCTGGCCGACCCCTCGGTGAGGCGTCCCGGCTGCTGCGGCAGCGTCGACGCACCACGGTGCAGGCCGACACCCTGCTCTGGCGCACCGGCGGGGCGGGGCTGCTCGTCGCGGCGGCCCTCATGCTCGCCGTGGTGCCGCTGGGGCGGTGGACGGTCGCCGACCTGGCGGTGGGCGTCGTGTGGTTCAACGCCATGGACGTCATGGTCTGGGCCCTGGTGTGGCTGGTCGGCTGGGGCGCCAACTCGGCGCACGCGCTGGTCGGCGGCTACCGGTTCCTGGCCCACGGCCTGGGCTACGAGCTGCCGCTGATGTTCGCCCTCGTCGCCCCGGCGATCGCCGCGGGCAGCCTGAACGTAGGCGCCGTCGCCGCCGCCCAGGACGGGCTGTGGTTCGCGGCCTGGATGCCGGTCGCGTTCCTCGTCTACCTGCTGGGCGTGGCGGGCTTCTCGGTGTGGGGCCCGTTCGCCCCGGCGCTGGGCACGGACGTCGCCGGTGGTGTGCGAGCCGAGCTGTCAGGGGTGGACCGCCTGGTGCTCGAGACTGGGCGGTACGCCCTGCTCGCGGCCGGGGCGGCCTTCGCCGTGCCGATGTTCCTCGGCGGCGGGGCGGGGCCGCTGCTCCCCGACTGGGCCTGGACGCTGGTCAAGACGCTGGCCGTGCTGGCGCTGCTGGTCTGGGCGCGTCGGCGGCTCCCCGCCCTGCGTCCCGACCTGTTCATGGAGATCGGCTGGCTCGTGCTGCTGCCCGCGGCGCTGGTGCAGGACCTGCTCGTCGCCGTCGTCACGGTATGGAGGTCCTGACCGTGCTCGTCGACATCGCCTTCGTGGCGCTCGGGGTCGTGGCGGTCCTCAGCGGCGGCGCCGTCTTCGTCGTGGACTCGATGGCCCGCGCCACCTACGCCCTCGCCGTGTCCTTCGTCGCGGTCGGGGTGCAGGTGCTCTTCCTGCAGCAGAGCTACGTCGGCGTGGTCGTCATCCTCATGATGGTCATGGAGATGGCGGTGATGGCCGTCTACATGGTGATGTTCATGGGGATGAACCCGGCCCTCATGCCGATGAGCATGGTCCACAGCAACCGGACCGCCGTCGCGACCGCGGTCCTCACCTTCCTCCTCCTGGCGGCCGGCATCCTCGTGGTGGACTGGCCCGCCCGCCGGGGCAGCCCCCCACGGGACGTCACCGAGGCGCTCGGCGAGGCCCTCATGGGCCCGCAGATGCTCGTCATGGCCGTCATCAGCCCGGTCATGGTGGCCACCATCGTGGCCGGGGTGGTGCTGGCCGCGCCGCGCACGCGCTACGACCGGTTCGGCGACGACCTGCGGCAGCGGCCCCCGGACGACCCGCAGCCCGGAGGAGTGGGCCGATGACCCTCGAGGCGGCGCTGCTCCTCAGCGCGGCGATCTTCTCCGTCGGGCTCTACGGCGCGATCTCGCAGCAGGTCGTGGTCATGGTCATGATGGGCCTGGAGCTGATGATCAACGGCGTCATCCTGGCGGCGGCCGCGTGCTGGTGGTTCCTGGCCCCCGACCCCACCGGGCAGGTCCTGCTCATGGTCGTCATCGCCGCCATGACCCTCGAGATGGCCATGGGGTTCGCCGTCGCCGTGCTGCTGCACCGGGCCCGTCAGACGGACATGACCGACATGGCGACGGACCTGTCCCGATGAGCGACGGCAGCGCCCAGACCGCCCTGTGGCTCCTCGTCCTGGTCCCCGCGCTCGTCGGGGCGTTCCTGGTGGTCGCGCGCCCGGAGCGGGTCGCCGTGCCCGTCTCCCTGCTCACCGCGGCGCTGACCGCCGCCCTGGCTCTCCTCGTGGCGATCAGCGGGCCGCAGGTGTCGGTGCCGTTCATGGCCGGCACCGACCTGGCCCTCGGCGTCGACGCCTTGTCGGCGCTGGTCGTCCCGACCGTCGCGGTCGTCACCCTGCTCGTGCTGGTCTTCTCGGCCGGCGAGATCGGGCGGTCGCGGGGGCGCTTCCACGGGCTCATGCTGCTCTTCGCCTCGGGCGCCCTGCTGACCGCCACCGCGCAGACCCTGCCGGGGCTCCTCCTGGCCTGGGAGGTCATGGGCGCCACGTCGTTCGCGCTCATCGGCTTCTGGTGGCACGAGCAGCACCGGGTGTCCGCCGGCACGACGGCGTTCCTCGTGACCCGGGCCGCGGACGTCGGCCTCTACCTGGCCGCCGGGGCGGCCCTCGCCGGGGGCGGTGGGCTGGTGCTCGCCGATCTGCCCGCCGCGAGCGAGGGGTGGCGGCACGTGCTGGCGGCCGGGGTGCTCGTGGCTGCTCTGGGCAAGGCCGCGCAGCTGCCGTTCTCGTTCTGGCTGTCCCGGGCGATGGAGGGCCCCAGCCCGGTCAGCGCGTTGCTGCACTCGGCCGCCATGGTGGCCATGGGTGGCTACCTGCTGCTGCGCACCGAGCCGCTGCTCGCCGCCACGGGGTGGGCCGGGCCGGCCGCCGCCTGGGTCGGAGCCACGACCGCGCTGCTGCTGGGTGCCGTGGCGCTGGCCCAGCAGGACCTCAAGCAGGTCCTGGCGGCCTCCACCGCGGCCCAGCTGGGCTTCGTCGTCATGGGGGCGGGGCTGGGCGCCGTCGGCGGTGGGGCGGCGCACCTCGTGGCGCACGCCTCGACCAAGGCGCTGCTCTTCCTCGCCGCCGGGGCCTGGCTGAGCGCCCTGGGCACCAAGCAGCTGGCCGGGCTGCGCGGTGCCGCCCGGCGCTGGTCGCTGGTGGGCGTGGCGAGCACCGTGGGCGCCCTCTCGCTCGCTGGCGTGGCTCCCCTGGCCCTGTGGGCGACCAAGGACGCGGTGCTGGCCGTGGCGCTGGCCCGGTCGCCGTGGCTGTATGCCGTGGGGCTGGCTGCGGCAGCCCTGTCCGCCGCCTACTCGGGCCGGATCCTGCTCACCGTCTGGGCACGGGTGCCCGCGGCGGACCGTGCACGGGTGGCGCAGCATCTGGACGAGGAGCAGGAGGGCACCCGGCACGTCGGCCGGCTGGAGACCCTGCCGCTGCTGGCGCTGGCCCTGGGGGCGCTGACCCTGGGCCTGCTCGCGCTGCCCCCGATGGGTGACGTCCTGGCCCGGGCCCTCGGGGAGCAGCCCGTGCACCCCGGTCTGGCGGAGATGGGGGCCTCGGCGGCCCTCGCCCTCGCGGTGCTCGCGCTCGTCCGGTGGCGTCCCGCTCCCCGCCCCGGGTGGGCACGGCACTGGCTCGGTCTGGAGACGGCCGTCCGGGCCGTGGTCGTCGGCCCCACGCTGGCGCTGGCCCGGGCCCTGGCGTCCTTCGACGACCGGGTGCTGGACCGTGCCGTGGGGGCGGCCGCGGCCGGCGCCGTCGGCGTGGCACGCAGGGCGGCGACGTTCGACGACCGGGTGCTCGACGGCGCCGTCGGGTCCGGCTCCCGTGCGACCACGCGGCTCGCCCGGGTCGCCGCCCGGGCCGACGAGCGAGGGGTCGACGGCGCGGTCGAGGGTTTCGCCGCCCGCGTCCGCCGGCTCGCCCAGGTGGCGCGGGGCCCGCAGAGCGGGCAGCTGCACCACTACTACGTCCAGGCCGTCGCGGTCCTCGCGGTCGGCGTCCTGCTCCTGCTCTCGGTGAGGTGACTGTGCTCAGTCTGATCGTCTTCCTGCCCCTGCTCGCCGCGGTGGCCCTGGTCGCCGTCCCTCGGCTCGGTGACGGCGCGGCGCGGTGGGTCTGGGTCGCCGTCGCGGCCGTCGACCTGCTCCTCGTCGCCGCGGTGTGGCTGGTCTACGAGCCACCGGGGCCGGGCCGGCTGGCCTTCGAGGAGCGGGTGCCGTGGATCCCGGGGGTCGACAGCAGCTACCACGTGGGGGTCGACGGGCTGTCGCTGCCGCTCATGGCGATGACGACGGTGGTGTTCCTGGCCTGTGCGGTCTTCGCCCTCCGTGACGAGGACCGGCCCCGGACCCGGGCAGCGCTCTTCCTCTTCCTGCAGAGCGTCAGCCTGGGCCTGTTCGCCGCCGCCGACCTCATCCTGTTCTTCCTTTTCTTCGACCTGTCCATCGTCGGGATGTACTTCGTCATCGCCGGGTGGGGCCATGGTGACCGCGGCCGCTCGGCGATGAAGTTCTTCCTCTACACCTTCCTGGGCTCGCTGGCCCTGCTCGCCGGCTTCATCGGGCTCTACGTCGCGGCCGAGCCGCACACCTTCGACATGGTCGAGCTGGCCCGGCAGACCCCGCTCGACGGGTCGCCCACGGCCGGGGGCCTGGTGCTCGCGGCCATCCTGCTGGGGCTGGCCGTCAAGACGCCGACGGTGCCGTTCCACACCTGGCTGCCCCCCGCGCACACCGACGCCCCCGCGGTCGGGTCGGCCGTCCTGGCCGGGGTGCTGCTCAAGATGGGCACCTACGGCTTCGTCCGGATCGCGATGCCGATGCTCCCCGAGGCCTGGCGCGCCTGGGCCTGGGTGGTCGTCGTGGTCGGCGTCGTCTCGGTCGTCTACGGCGCCCTCGTCGCGCTCGCCCAGACCGACCTCAAGCGGATGATCGCCTACACCTCGGTCAACCACATGGGGTACGTCGTCCTGGCCGTCGGTGCCGCCGGGATCGTCGCCGAGGGCAGCGAGCAGGCGCGGTCGGTGGCGGTCACCGGCGCCGTGACCCAGATGGTGAGCCACGGCATCGTCACCGCCGCCCTGTTCCTCATGGCGGGGGTGGTCTGGGACCGCGCCGGCACCTACAACCTGGGCTCCTTCGGCGGGCTGGCCGGCACCGCACCGCGCCTGGCCACGCTCTTCGCCGTCGGTGCGTTCGCCTCGCTCGGGCTGCCCGGCCTGTCCGGCTTCATCGCCGAGTTCCAGATCTTCGCCGGCAGCATCGCAGTCGCGCCGGTGACGGCGGTCGCGCTGGTCGGCATCCTCATCACCGCGGCGCTGTTCCTGCGGGCGCTGCAACGTCTCTTCACCGGACCGACCCGTGGCGCCTCGCGGGGCTTCGGCGACCTGCGTCCCGCCGAGCTCTGGGCGGTCGCGCCGCTGCTCGCCCTCTCGCTGCTCATCGGGGTGCTGCCCCGCCCGCTGCTCGGGGTGGTCGAGCCCGCCGCGGAGGTCGTCGTGCAGCTCGTCGGGAGGTAGGCGGCGGTGGACTCCATGGCGATGCGACCGGCCCTGCTCCTGCCGGAGATCGTGCTCTTCCTCGGCGCCCTCGCCGCCCTGCTGGGCGGGTCGTTCCTGCCCCGCACGCGGCAGTGGGTCACCCGGGTCGTCGCCGCAGCCGCCCTGGTGCTCGCCGCTGCGATGGCCGCCGTCGCCCTGGCCGGCCCGACGGCGGTGGCCATGGAGGGCAGCTTCACCGTGGACCCGACCACCGGGGTGGCCCGCCTCGTCGCCACCCTGGGCGCCCTGGTGGTGCTGGCGCTGGCGGCGGACGAGATCGATGGCAGCCCGCGGGAGAGCGAGACCTACGCGCTGCTGCTCCTGTCCACGACCGGCACGCTGGTCCTCGCCGGTGCCGACGACCTGCTCGTCGTCGCCGTCGGGTTCCTGCTGACCAGCGTCCCCCTCTACGGGCTCATCGGGATCACCGGGACCGCCGTGGCGGCCGAGGCGGCGATGAAGACCTACCTGCTCGGTGCCCTCTTCGGCATCCTGCTGCTGGCCGGGGTCACGCTGCTCTACGGCGTGTCCGGCACGACGTCGTACGCCGGGCTGGCCGACCCGCTCGCCGCCGCGCCTCGGGCGGTGGTCGCCGCCGGTGTTGTGGGGATCCTGGGCGGGTTGCTGTTCAAGGCCGGTGGCGTCCCCGCGCACTTCTGGGTCCCCGACGCCGCGCAGGGTGCCGGCGGTGCCGTCGCGGCCTTCCTGACCACCGTGCCGAAGATCGGGGCGGTGCTCGCCGCATACCGGCTCGTCGCCGCCCTGCCCGACACCCTGGCGTGGCCGCTGCTCGTGGCTGTGCTGGCCGTCGCCAGCATGACGGTGGGCAACCTCGCCGCCTACACCCAGACCGACCCGCGGCGCCTGCTCGGCTGGTCCACCGTCAGCCAGGTGGGCTACCTGCTCGTGCCCGTCACGGTGGCGGGCCGCAGCGACCTGGCGCTGCCGTCCCTGCTGCTCTACCTCGCCGGCTACACGGTCACCAACCTGGCGGCCTTCGCCGTCACCACCGCGTTCCCGCGGCGCCGCGAGCTGTCCGCCTACCGCGGGGTGGGCAGGCGCTACCCGTGGCTCGCCGCGGCGCTGGTCGTGGCGCTGCTCGGGCTGGTCGGGACCCCGCCCACCGCGGTCTTCGTCGGCAAGCTCACCACCACGGCCGCCGCCTGGGACGCCGGCGACGCGTGGCTCGCCGTGCTCGTGCTGCTCAACACCCTGGCCAGCCTCTTCTACTACCTGCGGTGGATCGCCCCGCTCTACGCCCGCCCGACGGCCGAGCACCCGGAGGACGGCGATCCGCCCGCCCCCTGGTCACGGTGGACCGCCGTCGCGACCGCCAACCTGAGCGTCCTGGTCGGTGTCGCGGCCGGGGTCCTGTGGGCCGTTGCCACCGCCTGATGTGCGGCCACACCGCGCCCAGCCTGTGCATCGCGGTCCGGACCTTCCCGCGCCTGCAGATCTGGCATAGATCGGGTCCATCACTCCCCTGGCTCGACCTCGTGGCCGGGGCCGCGTCTGAGCCAGGACCGTCCTTGTCACGAGGGGACCGGTCCCACGGTAGTCAGCCCGGGCCGTGCGCGCGCGTCGGCCTGCCCGGGTATGACGACGCCCCGGTCCGCACACGGGGTGCGGCCGGGGCTGTCGTCGGGGCGGGAGCGTGCTCGCCGCGGCGGGCTGGGGTCAGCCGACCCGGCCGTAGCCGGAGACGCCGCTGAAGACGGGCCGGTAGCCGGAGTAGTTCCCCGGGGTCGGCGAGTCGTACATCATGCCGTCGCCGGCGTAGATGCCGATGTGGTAGGCCGGGTAGCCGTAGAACACCAGGTCGCCGGGCTGCGGGTTGCTCACCGGCGTGGCGAAGGCCTGCTGCTGGGCCGCGGTGCGCGGCAGGCTGATGCCCACCTGGGCGAAGACGTAGCTCGTGAATCCGGAGCAGTCGAACCCGGCCGGCGTGCTGCCGCCCCACTGGTAGGGGATGCCGGTCAGACCGGCGGCCACGCCCAGCACACCACCGGTGGGGGCCGGGGCGGCGGGCTCCGGCTCAGGCTCGGCCTCGACGGCCGGCTCGGCCTCGACGACGGGCTCGGGCTGGGCCTGACGCTCGTTGTCGCGGCTGGCGGTGGTCTCCTCACGGGCGGCGACCTGCTCGCTCGCCTGCTCGGTGGCCGGAGCGGCCTGCTCGGTGGCCGGGGCGGCCTGCTCGGTCTGCTCGACCGGCGCCGGCTCCTCCTCCACGACCGGGGTGTAGGCGGAGAAACCGCCGATCCCGAACGAGGCCAGGTCGACGTCCTC
This sequence comes from Serinicoccus hydrothermalis, assembly GCF_001685415.1. Taxonomy (NCBI): domain Bacteria; kingdom Bacillati; phylum Actinomycetota; class Actinomycetes; order Micrococcales; family Ornithinimicrobiaceae; genus Serinicoccus; species Serinicoccus hydrothermalis. The sequence continues at coordinate 2,317,856 of NZ_CP014989.1, forward strand.
GGGCGCGGCCACGGCCTCGGCCGGGCGGTCCACGGTCACGGTGCGGTCGGCGCTCACGTCGACCCCCAGCCGCTGCAGGCCCTCACCACGGTCCTGGGACAGGTCCGGGGCGGCGTTGGCGCTCAGGGTCGCGCCGGCCAGCAGCCCGGTCGAGGTGGCCGCGACGGCCGCCGTGCGGGTGAGAGCGGTGCTGGTCGTGCTGAGGCGACCGGGCCGGCGGTGGCGGCCGGTGATGCGCTGCGTCATGTAGATCCTCCAGTGCCTGCGGGGTGAGCTGTCGGGCTTCGGGCTGGAGTGCCCCTGGACCGGGTTGGCCGGTCCGTCGCCCCGAAGAGCCGCAGGGGCGGCTCCAGAGGTGGTTCCCCCGCTCCTGTCAAAGCGGTGTCGTACGTGCCACGGCCCCGATCGACGCGCGGACAGGACTAGGCAGTCGCGCTCGGGGGTCCCCCAGGGAGGAGGACTCTGCGAGGTTACACAGGGGGGCCGCCAAATGTCACGATCAGGTAACGACCGCGTCAAGACCCTGCCAGCGACGAACGTCGCTGCCGCGTTCTGACCTGGGCATTTGCTGTACCTAGGGCTCGTTCGCTCAGTGAACCAGTGAGAGACCTCACACCGACAACTACCTCGAGGGGCCGAATCAAACATTCGATCGCCCTGCCCCGCACCGGGCAGTCAGACCTCGCTTGCTCCGGCGACCGGATCCGGTAACCACCCCACCAAACCCGCCCACGGCATCTCGTACTCTGGCAGGGTGCAGCCTCGCCCCGCCTCCGCCCCGGCGCCACGGCAGTCTGCACCGACCCGTTCCTGGTCACGAACACTCTTCATGCGCGTGCTGGCCCTTGTGGGGCTCCTGGTGACCCTTTCCTTCATGCGCGGTGTCGACGTCAGCGACCGATCGCCGACCCTGGCACCTGGCGCAGACGGACCACTCAGCGCGACCAGCCACACGCTCGCCCTCGGCGACCACGGTCAGGTCGACAGCCATGGCGGGCCATCACGAGCCCACCATCAGCAGGGCCACGGCACGGAGCACACGCACTGGGCGACGACCTGCCTCGCGGTCCTCTGCGCGGCGGCCGTGGTGGTCGCCCCTTTCCTGGCACGCCGGGGACATCCGCGCTGGACGCGGGGGCGCCCACCGCAGGCGCGCACGCCGGAGGTGCCACCCCTTCTTCCGCCCCACGGGGCGGTATCGATCCATCAGCTCTGCGTCATGAGGGTCTAGGAGGCCACGCGCCGGGACTCTCCCCGGCACCGTCCTACCTCGTGAACCACCTTCGACGAAAGCAGAGCAGCAGTGAACCGCACCACCCGAATGTTGAGCATGCCCGCCATGGCCCTCGCGGCCCTCTTCACCATCTCCGCGTGCACCACGGAGACCGCGCAGGACCCGTCCTCATCGGCCGCGTCCGAGGAGCACAACGACGCCGACGTCCAGTTCGCTACCGAGATGATCCCCCACCACCAACAGGCGGTCGAGATGTCCGACATGGCCCTGGAGCAAGGCGGCACCGAGGTCAGGGAGCTCGCCGAGCGGATCCAGGCGGCCCAGGCACCCGAGATCGAGACCATGACCGAGTGGCTGCAGGCCTGGGGCGAGGACGTGCCCGAGACGGACGGCCACGGCAGCATGGAAGGCATGGACCACTCGCAGATGGAGGGCATGATGTCGCCCGAGGACATGGAGGACCTGGGCGGCGCGCAGGGCTCCCAGTTCGACACCATGTGGCTGGAGATGATGATCGAGCACCACGACGGGGCCATCACCATGGCTCAGACCCAGGTCGCTGACGGTCTCGACCCCGAGGCCGTCGCACTGGCCGAGGACATCGCCGAGAGCCAGGAAGCAGAGATCGAGGAGATGGAGGCCCTCCTCCAGGGGTCGAACGGCTGAGCCAGGCCCGTGCTGCTGCTGCCCGCTCTCGCGGGCAGCAGCAGGGCGGCAGGGCACGGACCACGTCACGGAGCGCGGTCAGGCGGTTGCGCGGGCGGAGGTGTCGCTGGTGGGAGCGGTGTGGTCGTCGGCCTTGGCCTGGAAGGCTCGTAGCCTCAGGCTGTTGGAGACCACGAACACCGACGAGAGCGCCATCGCGGCGCCGGCGAGCATCGGGTTCAAGAGCCCGAACGCGGCCAGCGGGATCGCGGCGGTGTTGTAGGCGAAGGCCCAGAACAGGTTGGTCTTGATCGTGCGCAGGGTGCGCCGCGCGAGCCGGATCGCGTCGGCGGCGGCGCGCAGGTCGCCGCGTACCAGGGTGATGTCGGCGGCCTCGATCGCGACGTCTGTGCCCGTGCCCATGGCCAGGCCGAGGTCGGCCTGGGCCAGGGCGGGCGCGTCGTTGACGCCGTCCCCGACCATCGCGACGACTTTGCCCTCGTCCTGGAGGCGGGCGACGACGTCGACCTTGTCCTTGGGCAGCACCTCGGCGATCACCTCGGTGATGCCGACCTCGGCGGCGACCTGCTCGGCCACGGCCTGGTTGTCCCCGGTCAGCAGGACCGGCGTCAGGCCCAGGTCGGTGAACTGGCGGATGGCGTCGGCAGATGTGGGCTTGATCTGGTCGGAGACCACCAGCACGCCACGTGCGGCGCCGTCCCAGCCGACCACGATGGCGGTCTTGCCCTCGGCCTCGGCGGCCTGCTTCGCGGACCTCAGGTGCTCGTCGAGGTGCTGGGACCAGTCGGCCAGCAGCGACTCCCGGCCGGCGAGCACGGCGTGGCCGTCGACGACGCCCTGCACCCCCTTGCCCTCGATGTTCTCGAACGACTCCGGTGCGGGCAGGTCCCCGACCTCGGCGGTGGCGCCGGCGGCGATGGCCTGGGCGATGGGATGCTCGGAGTAGTCCTCCAGCCCACCGGCCAGGCGCAGCAACTCGGCCCGGTCCACGCCGCCGGCGGGGATGACATCGGTCAGGGTCATCTTGCCGGTGGTCACGGTCCCGGTCTTGTCCAGCACGATCGTGTCCACCCTGCGGGTGGACTCCAGCACCTCCGGGCCCTTGATGAGAACCCCCATCTGGGCGCCGCGACCGGTGCCGACCAGCAGCGCGGTCGGTGTCGCCAGCCCCAGGGCGCAGGGGCAGGCGATGATCAGCACCGCCACCGCGGCGGTGAACCCCGCGGACACCGGGAACCCCGCCCCGACCCAGGCACCGAGGGCGGCGACGGCGATCGCGATCGCGATCGGCACGAACACCCCGGAGACCCGGTCCGCCAGGCGTTGGATCTCGGCCTTGCCCGACTGGGCGTCCTCGACGAGCTTGGCCATCTGCGCCAGCTGGGTGTCCGAACCCACCCGGGTCGCCGTGACGACGAGGCGTCCGCCGGCGTTCACGGTCGCGCCGGTGACGTGGTCGCCCTCACCGACCTCGACGGGCACGGACTCGCCGGTGAGCATGGACGCGTCGATCGCGCTCGAGCCGGAGGAGATGGTGCCGTCGGTGGCGATCTTCTCACCCGGTCGGACGACGAACTGGTCCCCGACGCTCAGCTCCTCGATGGAGATCCGCTCCTCCTTCCCGCCGCGGAGGACGGACACTTCTTTCACGCCGAGCTCGAGCAGCGCACGCAGGGCTGCTCCGGCGCGGCGCTTGGAGCGCTTCTCGAAGTAGCGGCCGAGCAGGATGAAGGTGATCACCCCGGCAGCGACCTCCAGGTAGATGTGCCCGAGGCCGTCGGAGCGGGAGATGGTGAGCTCGAACGGGTGGACCACGCCGCGGTCACCCGCGGTGCCGAAGAACAGCGCGATGATCGACCAGATCATCGCCGCGCCGGTACCCACGGAGATGAGGGTGTCCATCGTGGCGGTACCGTGGCGCAGGTTCGTCCAGGCTGCCCGGTGGAACGGCCACCCCGCCCAGACCACCACAGGTGCCGCCAGGGCCAGGGAGGCGAAGCCCCAGTAGTCGAACTGCAACGCCGGGATCATCGCCATCGCGATCACCGGCACCGCGAGCACGGTCGAGCCGATGAGCCGCTGACGGGTGGTGCGCAGTTCGGCGTCCTCACGGGACTCGCCCTCATCCCCGTCGCCAAGCGCGGGGGTGCCCTGGGGGGTGGGGAGCTCGGCCGTGTATCCGGTCTTCTCCACCTCGGCGATCAGCAGCTGCGGGTCGTAGCCCTCCGGGGCGGTGACGCTCGCCTTCTCGGTCGCGTAGTTCACGCTCGCGGTGATGCCGTCGAGCTTGTTCAGCTTCCTCTCGACCCGGTTCGCGCACGACGCGCAGGTCATGCCGCCGATCTGCAGTTCGACGCCGGCCAGGTTGGTGCCGGTGGACTGGTCAGTGCTCATGGTCCTCTCCGTCCTCGTGCTCGTCCTCGTCCGGCCCGTCGTCGGTGCTCATCGAGCCGCCTTCACCGGTGCCGGCGGTGTCGAGCACCAGCGGCGCGGTGTGCACCTGCCCGTCGACCTGGAAGTCCAGGAACAGCAGGTAGCGCCCCGGTGTGGGGGCGATGGCCTCGAACACGATGTCCGGTTCCGACGTCTGCCCGGCGGTAGGTGCGTCGCCGTGGGGGTGGACGTGCAGGTAGGCCAGGTCCCCGTCGCGTAGCGCGACCAGGTGCCCGAACGCGCCCAGGTACGGCTCCAGTACGGTGACCGGCTCCCCGTCGCGGGTGATGGTCATGGTCAGTGCCGAGGACTCGCCCGCGGCGAGGTCACCGGCCACCGCGACGTCGAAGCCGTCCACGGTGGTCTCCGCGGTCGGCTCGGCCGCCACGGCCGCGTAGTCGCCGGGCACCTGCACCGTGGTCGAGAGCGTGACGCCCTCCCCGGTCTGGCCGGGCACGAAGTCCGCGAACACCCGGTAGCTGCCGGCCGCGTCCCACTGCCACGGGATCGACCACGTGCCATCGGCGTCCATCTCGGGGTGCACGTGGCGGAACTGCTGCCCGTCGGCGCGCACGACGATCAGGTGCAGCTCCTTCTCGTGCTCGGTCTCGAAGTCGGTCACCGCCTGGCCGTCGGGCCCGGTGATCGTCAGCGACAACTCACCGTCGGTGCCGATCTGGGGCGGGGCGCCCAGGTCGGTGAGCTGGTATCCGTCCTGTGCCACGCCCAGCCCCAGCGACGATGCGCCCGCGTCGTGGCCGGCGTGTCCGCCCTGCCCGTTCATGTCCTCTCCTTCCCCGTCGTTGTGGGCGGCGTGCTCGCCGCTGTCTTCTGCCCAGGCCTGCACGACGCTCTCGGGGACGACCGCGCCCGCCGTGGCGAACGCCACGACAAACACGGTCGCGAGCCCGGCGCCGTACAGGCCGAGTCGCGCAGGCGCGTTCATCTCAGCCCCTGATCGCGGCGTAGCCGGCCTCGTCGACGGCCGCGATCACCGCTGCGTCGTCGACCGGCTGCTCACTGGTCACGGTCAGCTGTCCGCTCTGGGCACTGACCTCGATGCCGGTGACGCCCGGGACCTGCGAGACCTCGGCTCGCACTGATTCCTCGCAGTGTCCGCAGGTCATCCCGGTCACCTGGTACTCGGTCGTGGTTCCCATGATCTTCGAACTCCTTCGGTGCTGTTGACTTGAGCAAGACTATACCCCAGGGGGGTATAAGAATGAGCCAGTAGGCCGCTGCCTCGGTGACCCTTGGCGTGGCTCAGGTGGTTCTTTGGGGCTTGGGGATCGCGATGCCGGAGACGACCGCAGCAATGATGGCGGCTGCGGCGGCGAACCCGAACGCCTGCTGGAAGCCGGACTCGCCGCCTCCTGCCGCGAGACTGATTGCGGCGAGGCTGGACACGGTGGCGACGCCGAGCGAGGCACCGAACTCGTGGAAGGTGCTCAGCAGGCCCGAGGCGATGCCGGCGTCCTCCGGGCCGATCTGCCCCAACGCGGTGGCGGAGGCGACGACGAAGAGTGCGCCAATGCCGAAGGCGGCGAAGCTGACGCCGGCCGTGGTCGCGGCCGTGGTGGGCCACATGGCCGGGACCGCGAGGCCGACCGCAGCGACGGCCATCCCGAAGATGCCGAGAGCGCGTGCGCCGAGTCGGCCAACGAGGCGGCCACCGAGATTGGCTCCGGTCATGGTGGCTGCGGCGATCGGTAGGAAGAGTAGGCCCGTGGCCAGGGGTCCATGGCCCGCGTACTGCTGGAAGTAGAAGGTGCCGAGGAAGAACACTGCGACCATCAGGGCGGTGGCGATCATGATGACGAACACGCCGGCTCCTACAGGCCGTCGAACCAGCAGGCCGAGGTCCATCAGCGGCGAGGCGGCAGTCTTCTGGCGCCACCCGAACAGCAGATAGAGCGCGATCGCGGAACCAGCTGCGATGAGCGTGTTTCCACTGGCCCACCCGCCCTCCCCGGCGATCGTCAGAGCGTAGATCGCCGACCCGGTCGCTGCCGTGACCAGCAGCGCTCCGAGGATGTCGAGCGCGGCTCGACGCCCCAGTGCCGGGGGCAGGGGTGGCAGGACTCGCAGCAGTCCGAACAGCACGACCAGGCCGACCGGGATGTTGATGAAGAACACCCACGGCCACCCCGGCCCTGCGGTGATCAGGCCACCCAGCAGCACACCGACCGCGGCGCCCCCGCCACCGAGCGCGGACCAGATGCCCAGCGCGCGGTTGCGCTCGTCGCCGGCAAACAGGCGCACCACGACCGACAGGGCGGCCGGAGAGAGCATCGCCGCTCCCAGGCCCTGGACGACACGGCCCGTCAGCAGGATCGTCCCGCTCTCCGCGAGACCGGCCAACAGCGAGCCCGCGGTGAAGGCGAACAACCCCGCGCAGACGATCGGCCTGGACCCGAACAGGTCCGCGCTACGCCCACCCAGGAGCATCAGCCCACCGAAGGTGAGGGTGTAGGCCGCAACCACCCAGGTCACCGCCTCACGCGACAGGTCCAGGTCGGCGGCCATCTGCGGCAGGGCGACCGCCACCACGGTCACGTCCAGGATCAGCATGAACTGTGCGGCTCCCAGGAGCGCCAGAGCCAGCCATCGGCGTGGGTGGGCATTCGCGATCTCCGGAGGTGGGGATGAAGTAGCGGCAGTCATCGTGCTCCTAACTCAAGCAGTTGTGTACGAGATGAAGAGGCTACACTATCTCGAACAGTCCAATACGACTTGTGAGGTGATCAGTGGCTCCCGGTAAGGACGTGTCCGCCAAGCGGGCCCGGAAGGTGCAGGCGTCGACGAGTCGTGCGGCGAACCGGCGCGCGGACGCTCAGCGCAACCGCGCCAAGATGCTGGCTGCGACCGCCACGGCCATCCGTCAGGACCCGGACGCCTCGGTCGCCGACATCGCCGCTGAGGCCGGCGTCGGGCGCATGACGTTGTACGGCCACTTTCAGAACCGTGCTGAGTTGATCGACGCAGCCCTTGCTGAGAGCTTGAAACATGGCGAGGAGGTGCTTAGCGGCGTTTCCCTCGACGGTGAGCCATCCGAGGCGTTCCGCCGGCTCGTCGCCGCGAGCTGCATGCTGGTCGACCATTCCCGAGCCCTTCTCACGGCAGCGCAGAAGGAGCTTCCCGCCGCGCGCATCCGCGAGTTGCACGAGAAGGCAGAGGCTCGGATGCGGGGCCTGTTGCTCCGTGGCCAGAGCGAGGGCGCCTTCCGAAGCGACCTCCCCGTGACTTGGCTCCTGGCCACGACTCACGTCGTCATGAACGGCGCAGCAGAAGAGGTCCGCGCCGGACGTCTCGACCCCGACGATGCACCGCGGTTCATCGAGGCGATCTTGCTCCCCGCCTTCACCGCCAGAGGCGCAACGCATGGTGCCTGAGCCTCACCCAGTGGCGCCTAAGCCTCGATCCACCGACAGACGTCGTTGAGTGGGGCGTTGCCGACCGCGTAGGCGATTCTGGGGAGCGGGCGTAGGAGATCTCCCGACCTCGCTGTCGGGGTGTTCCACGTGCAGGTTTCCTGGGGTTGCTGTCGACGGCGCTCGAAAACTGGACGGTTTCGGCGGTCGAAGAGTGGACGGTCTCAGTCTAGGGATTCTTGTTCGGCCTTGATGCTGGGCAGGGTCTCGACGCCGCGGTCGCGTAGCCGGTAGGAGGCGCCTTTGAGGGCGATGACGTCGGCGTGGTGGACGATGCGGTCGATCATCGCGGCCGCGACGACCTGGTCACCGAAGACGCCTGCCCAGGAGCTGAACGGCAGGTTCGACGTCAGGATCAGCGAGGCGTGCTCGTAGCGGGATGAGACGAGCTGGAAGAAGAGGTTGGCCGCGTCCTGTTCGAAGGGCAGGTAGCCGACCTCGTCGACGATGATCAGCCCGTAGCGGCGTAGCCGGGTCAGCTCGGCGGCGAGGCGGCCGCGGTCGTGGGCCTCGGTCAGGCGGGTGACCCAGTCGGTGGCGGTCGCGAACAGGACCCGGTGCCCTTGCCGGGCGGCGGCGACGCCCAGGGCGGTGGCCAGGTGGGTCTTACCGGTGCCCGGTGGGCCGAGGAGGACGACGTTGCGGTGCCCGGCCAGGTAGGCCCCGGACGCCAGCGCCTGGACGGGGGTGCGGGCGCCGGGTTGGTGGTCGAAGTCGAAGTCGTCCAGGGTCTTGAGCGCGCCGAACCCGGCCGCGCGGATCCGTAGTCGGGCTCCGGAGGCGTTGCGGGCGGCGACCTCGCGTTCCAGGACTGCGGCCAGGTAGTCCTCGTGGGTCCACCCGGTGTCGCGGGCGTGGTCGGCCAGGCGGGCGGCGGCCTCGGTGATCCGGGGCGCTTTCAGCGCGGCGGCCAGGTGGGTGATCTGCTTGAGCGACTCGGTCCCGGCGGAGTTCGGCTTGCGGCTCATCGCGACTCCAGCTCGCCGGCGTCGATCCCGAACGCCTTGTCGTAGTCGGCCAGGTCCCGGACCAGCTCGTCGGCCTCGGGACGAGTCCTGGGGTGCTGGTAGGCGTGCCGCAACGCCGCGGCGGCGGTGACGTGGGCGGGGTCGGTGACGGTCATGCTCCGGGCCCAGCGGCGCGGGTGCTCGGCCACCAGCTGTCCACCGTGCCGGACGCGGACGACGTCGAGGTCGGCGGCCACGTCGACCCGGGCGCCGATCGCGCGCGGGTGCACGGAGTAGTCGTTGGTGTCGACGCGCACGTAGTAGTCCCGGCCCAGGCGCACGTGGTTGCGCCAGCCCAGGTGCAGCAACGCCGGCGGCAACGGCAGCATCGCCTCGGTGTCCGCCGCGAGCAGGTCCACCGGGCGGGCCTTGGTCGTGCGCACCACCCGGGCGTTCGCGCCTGTCAGCCATTCGGTGAACTGGGCGTTGAAGTCGGCCGGGGAGGCGAAGTGGCGCCCGGGCATGAAAGAGGTCTCGAAGAAGCGGTTGCGGCGTTCCACGATGCCCTTAGACTCCGGATCCCGCGGCGGCAGCAGCACCACCCTCGTGGCCAGCGTCCCAGCGAACACCGCGACCGGTTCGGTCAGCTTGCCCCGCCCGATGCCGGGCTCGTTGTCCCAGATCAGCCGGCGCGGCACCCGACCCAGCTCACTGAGCAGGTCCCACGTGCCGAGCAACAGGTCCGGTGTCTTGCGGGTCGGCAGCATCCGGCCCACCGTGAACCTCGAGTACCCGCACGTCATGACCAGCACCGGCAACAGGGCCCGTGAGCCGTCCTCGAGCAGGATCTTGCGTGGAGGGAACCACAGGTCGCACTGCGCCACGTCCCCGGCCGTCCAGGTGAGCCGGTCGGCCGGGTCGATCGGGCGGTGGTCGGCCCGGAGCCGCTTGACGTTGTCGCGGAACCAGCGGATCGAGCCGGTCCACCCCACCCGCTCGGCCAGCACCGTCGCCGGCATGTCCGGCGTCTGCTCCAAGAGCAACCGCACCCTCGCCTCGTACGGCGTGAACGACGTCGGACCCGCTCTTCGCTCGTACCTCGGTGGCCCCTGCGAGGCGATGGCGTTGATGACCGTCGTCCTCGAGATGCCCAACCTCCTGGCGATCCTGGCCTTCGGCACACCGTCGGCGGCCAGCCTCCTGATCAGCGCCCAGTCCTCCATGGTGATCACACTCCAATCGTTGGCGGAGTGTCCACTTTTCGAGCGCCGCTACTGTCTACTTTTCAAGCGCCGCCGACAGTTGCGCCGTCGCCGGCTGAGCGGTCAGGTCGTGGCCGGTAGGGGTGGTCCGCAGACGGTGGTGAACAGTCGCTTCCAGGCCTGCTGCCAGGGCCAGTTCGTAGGCAGGTGCAGACGGAGTCGCCGGGCCGAGGACGCTGCCCGGGCGGGCACGGTGACCATGGTCCGGCGGATGGTGGCGGTGGTCGCTCGAGCCAGCTGGTGGCCGGTCAGCGTGGCGGCGGCACGGGTGAGGTTGAACGCGAGAACCGCGAGCACGAGCCACGCGGCGTTCGCGGCGAACTTGCCGGAAGGCAGGTGCGCCAGGGCAGAGCTCTTCAGGTCAGCGTTGACGTTCTCGATGACCGCGTGGGCGCGGTGGACCTTGTCAACGGCGACGGTGTCCAGGAGGTCGGCGTCGGTGGTGGTGAAGAACGCGTGGAAGCGCCAGGTGTCGAACAACTGGTCCTGGCCCTCACCCTTCTTGGGGTTCAGGTCAGGGATGCGGCGCACGACCAGGCGGCCGGGCACGTGATGGGAGCGGGCCTGAGCGGTGAACGCGGTGAAGGGGACCTCGGCGACCTCGGCACGGGAGATCCACGCCCCGGTGCTCTCGTCCCGGATGGCGTCGGTGTACTCGATCGGGGTCCACGCCTGCTCGTCGATGGTGGCGATCGCGGCCCGGATGCTGCTGGTCAGCCGCACGGTGACGGAGACCTCCGCGCCGGCCCGGACGGCGGCACCGATGGTGGGGTACCCGTAGAACGCCGAGTCTGCACGCACCAGAACGGGCCGGCTTGCCTGGTTGCTGCGCATCCTGGCCACGGTCGCCAGGGCGTCGGCGACCAGCCGGTCGGCTCCCCGCGGGGAGCCGACCGAGCCCTTGCGCAGCCGCTGGGCCACGACCACCGGGGCAGCCTGGTCGGTGGACACGGTGGCCAGCAGCGCGTTCAACCCGCGCACCCGGGTGTAGCCGAACCCGGCGCCCTGCTTGGCGTACCCGTGGACCTCGATGATCGTGTCATCCACGTCCACCACCGCGTACTCGTCCAGGCCCTTGACCACCGGGGTGAGGCGGGCCAGGTTGGTCAACACCCGGGAGGCGACGGCATCCAGCTGGCGGACGTGGCCGAAGGTGAACGCCCGCAGGAACGAGCCCAGCGTCGAGGGTGCGTAGCAGGCGGAGAAGAGCTTCTTCATCGCGCCGTGGCGCAGCAGCGCCATGTCATCGATGCTGTCCGCCCCAGCGACCATCCCGCCCACCAGCGCACACACCTTCGCCCCCGCGTTGGCGCCCTTGTCCGTGGGCACGCTGAGCCGCTGCTGCGAGAGCTCACCGAGCCCGGCCCGCTCGGCCAGTGCGATCACCGGCACCAGGCCCGCCGCCGACACCAAGTTCGGGTCGTCGAACAGCGCGGAGTCGGCCGTGAACCTGTGAGAGAGTCTCATCCCAGAGATGCCCTTCCGGGGTGGCAGTTTGGAACCGTCGCAAGTCCCAATCTCCCAGCACGGCAGGGCATCTCCTCGTTACGGCACGCTCACAACCCCCAGGTCATCGGTGGATCGAGGCTAAGGCGTCCTTACTGGCCCCGGCCCCATCACCGCTCGGCGCGCACGCGGCTAGGATCACGACCGCCAGCATCGTCGCGCTCACCACAGATGCCCGCACCTCGCCACCCTGTGACCGGCCCATGCGCCTCAGCCTATTCGACCGTGAACCGTCTCTGCTCGCTCAGGCGCACTCGTTGACCCTCGGTGATCGTCCTTCCGTGATGTCAACTCACGCGAGCGGCCGAGCGACAGATAGGCCGACGCGCACGAAGCGAGCGACCACGCTGGTGGCGGCAGAAGAGTGCGCTGAACGGCCGGTCGACCATCTCCCTCCCAGGAAGCCTGCGGCGGGCTACGCAGTTCCCGCGCTCGAGGAACTGTCGCTGGCCGCCGCCTTCCAGCCCCTCCAGCGGTCCGCATGAAACGCTACGAACTCAAGGTTGTCGAAGAGAACCGAGTTCGGGTGCCCAGCGTTGCTTCGTCCTGACTGCCACAGCAGCTCACCGGGCTTGGGCGAACGCTCGTTGTTGTAGCCCGCTTCCTGCAGCAATGCCAGGGACAACAACTGGTGGGCCGCCTGCTGGGCCAATATGACAAACAGGTCGTCATCACCTAGGCCGCCTTTCATCGCGAACCCATGAGCGAGGCTGTTTCGCAAGCTGGCACTGAGCTCTGCCCAGGCTGACACTGGATGTCCCAAGAGCCACTGTGCGGACTGTTCACCGAGCACCTCAGCCAGTCGTTCCAGCTTTTTCTGTAGTGGGAAGCGCCGCATGCGCAGGGTTAGTTTGACCGCGTCCCGCAAGTCCCTGTTGACCCCGACATCCTTTAGGGTCTTGAGCAAGCCCTCCTCTTGATCGCTCAACGGCGCGTCGTCCCACTTGTGCGCAGCCAGAGCTTCTAGTCCATTGCACGTGTCGATGAACTTGCTCTGGACGAACTGCCGGTCGTTCCGTGGAACGGCTGCCGCGACGGCCACAGGTAGGTCTTGGCACAAGCCCAGCCAGCGCGGGATAAACGACTCGAAGTCGATCTCGGCGGTGTCGAGGAATGGATCCCTGAGGCCTGACCGGCTCCACCGTCGCCCAACCGGTCGGCTCGCGTCGACGACGGTGAGCACTTGCTCACCCGTCGTGACTAGCCGCATGTTATAGGCCTGCATCGGTGCGCCGGTCACAATGGCGTGCAGGTCCGCCAAAGCGGCACTGACCCGCGTAAGGACCTCCAGTCTGACCCCTGCGGCTGAAGTCACCGCGTAGGTGGCGCCGTATGTCTTTAAGTCACTGTCGCGACCGAACTTATGCGAACTGCTGGGACCCAAGGTGAGCCGGAGGTCGTCGTCCAACTTTGACTCGAGCCGTCGTGGCTCCTCTCCGTCTGCAGGTCGATCCCACCGCCCCTCCCCTGCGTGGACTTCTGCTTGCATGTGAACGTTGAGGCCAGTCGGTCCGAGCCAATGCAACAGACCGGGAATCTCGAATACGGCCTCACCGTAAGGCTGTTGGTCGTCGACGTGGCCTCCCTGCAGCAACTGCCACGCGCTCCAGATGGTCTCCTTAACGGCCACTGAGTGAAGGCCAGATGGACCGCTGGACAAACTTGCCCCGGTCAGCGTAAAAGGTCCCGAAGGCGTCTCCCCGAACAACGTCTGATACTGCACGAGTCCGGGCGTTGAAGGCGCGTCGTCGAACTGGCCATGCAACGTCAGGCGCCAAGGGCTCGCTCGGCGCCCTGAACGCTGCTCCAAATACCCTGGCAATCGCTCGTCTGGTCGGTCAGCTCGCCACCAGAGGCCAATCACTGGGTCGAACGCTCCCAATCCTTCCCCCTTGGTCGCAGGTAATCAACGGCGGCGAGCTCGGTCTTGAGCACTACCCTAGTGTCGAATCTGGCTCTGGCTGCATTCCGCTCCTAAGCGAGCGGTCGACTCGAACCCCAACTCGGCGGATCGGGTATGGCCACCCTCCCGGTGAGGTACGTCTCGGCGGGCAACACACTAGCCCAGTCCGCATCCGACTCTCGGCATGACAGCGATGTACCGGCCCTCGGTGCGGCCGATCACCCATACAGCCCTGACTAGGGCAAGCCGATCGGCAAATCCGGTCTGTCACGAGCGTCGGACTAGCCTGCAAAAGGAGGACCCTGCCCAGGCAGGCGTGGTGTGACTGCCACCGGGAGAGCCGCCGGGGTGCGGCCAGTCGGCAGTGTCTGGCACAGACGCCCAGCCTCAGGCGAGCACTTCCTCGACGGCGACCGACTCCATACCGAACGCCTCGCCCACAGCGCCGTAGGTGAGCTTCCCCGCGTGGGTGTTGAGCCCCTTCGCCAGGGAGGCGTTGTCGCGCAGCGCCTGCTCCCAACCCTTATCGGCGAGCTGCACGGCATACGGAAGCGTGGCGTTGGTCAGAGCCCACGTCGACGTGTGCGGCACCGCGCCGGGCATGTTGGCGACGCAGTAGTAGAGCGAGTTGTGCATCGGGAAGGTCGGGTCGGCGTGCGTGGTCGGCCGGGAGCCCTCGAAGCAGCCGCCCTGGTCGATGGCGACGTCCACGAGCACCGAGCCCGGTTTCATCGTGGCGACCATGTCGTCGGTGACGAGCTTGGGTGCCTTGGCGCCGGGGATGAGCACGGTGCCGATGACCATGTCGGCCTCCGGCACGAGCTCGCTGATCGTCAAGTTGTTGGACGCGAGCTGCTTAACCTGGTTGTCGAAGCGCCAGAAGAGCGTGCGCAGCTTGTCGAGGTCGGTGTCGAGGATGGTCACGTCGGCGCCCATGCCGAGCGCGATGTTGGCGGCGTTCTGCCCTGCGACGCCGCCGCCGAGCACGAGCACCTTGGCGTTGGCCACGCCGCCGATACCGCCCATGAGCACGCCCCGTCCGCCGGAGGCCTTCATCATCGTGTGCGCCCCGACCTGCGGTGCGAGGCACCCGGCGACCTCCGACATCGGATAGAGCAGCGGCAGCATCCCGCTCGGCAGCTGCACGGTCTCGTAGGCAATCGCCGTCGTGCCCGCCTCGACCAGGCGCCGGGTGAGCGGCTCGTCGGCGGCCAGATGCAGGTAGGTGAAGAGTGTCAGGTCGTCGCGCAGGTAGGAGTACTCCTGCTCGATCGGCTCCTTGACCTTGAGCACCATCTCGCCCGCGGCCCACGTGTCATCCGGGCCGTGGACGATCGTGGCGCCCTGCGCGACATACTCCTCGTCGCTGATCGAGGAGCCGAGCCCGGCGCCCTGCTGCACGAAGACCTCGTGCCCGCGCCGCACCAGCTCGTGCACGCCGACCGGGGTGATGGCCACCCGGAACTCGTTGTTCTTGACCTCTGTGGGCACCGCGATCTTCATGGGCCCCACTATGCCGTGCCTCGCGTGCGAGCGACAGGTCTCGCTCGCGCACCACTCCCTCGTGGTGCACACTGGCAAGCCCTGTCCACCGGGCAGGGGAGTCAGGCATACGAGACAGGGAGCACCGATGTCGCAGACCGAAGACCGTCAGCCCACCGCAGACCCGGCCGAGGACAACGCCTTCTTCCCCTCGCCCTACTCGCTGAGCCAGTACACCGCCGACACGACCAACTTCGACGGTCTGGGGACCGAGCAGACCTACACAGGCGACCGGTGGAAGGTGCTCGTCATCGCCACCGACGAGCGCTACATGCTCATGCGCAACGGCACCTTCTTCTCCACCGGCAACCACCCCGTCGAGACCCTGCTGCCGATGCACCACATCATGCAGGCCGGGTATGCCGTAGACATCGCCACCATTTCCGGTGGACCGGGCAAGGTCGAGTGGTGGGCCTTCCCCCGCGAGGACGAGGCCGTCACCGGCACCTGGGACGCGACGCGCGCGGCGTTCAAGGCTCCGCACCGGCTGGCCGACGTCATCGACGCCGGGCTGGACGACTACGCCGCGGTCTTCATCCCCGGCGGGCACGGCGCGATGAACGGGCTCCCCTCCAGCCCGGACGTGCAGCGCGCCCTCGACTGGTTCCTGGACCACGACCGCCTCATCATCTCGATCTGCCACGGGCCTGCAGCCTTCGTCGCCGCCGGGATAGGGCGCGACACCAACCCGCTCTCCGGCTACTCCGTGGTCGCCTTCCCCGACGCCCTGGACTTCGGTGCCAACCTCGACATCGGCTACCTGCCCGGCGAGATGCCGTGGAAGCTGGGCGAGACCCTCACCGAGCAGGGCCTGACCGTGCAGAACGACGACATGTCGGGCGCCACGACGCGCGACCGCAACGTCCTCACCGGCGACAGCCCGCTGGCCGCCAACCAGCTCGGCAAAGACGCGGTCGAGGCGCTGCTGGAGTCCTTCGGCGACTAGTGCTGGCCACCCGCCCCCGGCCGACCTAGGGTCGGGTCCATGACCTGTGAGGTATGTCGTTGACCGCCCTGCTCTGGCTCCGTCGCGACCTACGCCGTGGTGACCATCCGGCGTTGCTCGCCGCCCGCGACGCGGGCGGGGACGAGGGCATCGCCGTGCTCTTTGTCGTCGACCCCGGTCTCTGGGAGCGCGGCGGTCCGGTCCGGCGAGCCTGGCTGACGGCGAGCCTGGAGGCCGCGAAGGAAGACTTCGACGGGCGGCTGGTCATCCGCCACGGTGACCCGGCGAAGGTCGTGCCTCAGGTCGCCGCCGAGATCGAGGCGGGCTCGGTGCACGTCACCCGCGAGGTCACGCCCGCCGGTCAGCGTCGCGACAAGAAGGTCCAGGAGGCGCTCGAGGACAAGGAGATCGACTGGGTCGAGACGGGTACCCCGTATGCCGTCGGCCCGGGGCTCGTCCGCAACGGCTCGGGCGACCCCTACAAGGTCTACACCCCCTTCCACCGCGCCTGGCACGACCACGGCTGGCCCGAGCCCGCGGCATACCCGCGCTCCCTCGACCTGGTCGAGGTGGACAGCCACCAGAAGGCGCTCGACATGCTCGACAAGGCGTTCCGCGAGGACGACCTGCCGACGATGCCCGAGGCGGGGGAGAAGGCCGCGCTGCAGCGGTGGCGCGACTTCCGCGACGAGGCGCTCGACGACTACGACGGCGACCGCGACAAGCCCGCCATCGACGGCACCAGCCGGCTCTCGGCCTACCTCAAGATCGGCGCGATCCACCCGCGGACGATCCTGGCCGACCTCGCCGACAAGCGCTCGCAGGGAGCGCAGACCTTCGAGCAGGAGATCGCCTGGCGGGAGTTCTACGCCGACGTGCTCTTCCAGAACCCGCGCAGCGCGTGGGAGGACCTGCGCGACGCGCTGCCCGGGATGGACTACGACGAGCCGGACGACGCAATCGAGGCATGGAAGGACGGGCGCACCGGCTTCCCCGTCGTCGACGCGGGCATGCGGCAGCTGCGCGAGGTCGGCTGGATGCACAACCGGGTGCGGATGATCACCGCCAGCTTCCTCACCAAGGACCTGCACGTGTGGTGGCCGACCGGCGCCCGCTGGTTCCTCGACCGGCTCGTCGACGGCGACATCGCCAGCAACAATCACGGCTGGCAGTGGGTCGCCGGGACCGGCACCGACGCCTCGCCCTACTTCCGCGTCTTCAACCCCATCACGCAGGGCGAGAAGTTCGACCCGACCGGCGACTACGTCCGCCGCTGGGTGCCCGAGCTGCGCCACCTCTCCGGCAAGTCCGCGCACCAGCCGTGGAACCACGACGACGGGTATGCCGAGGGCTACCCCGAGCGCATCGTCGACCACGCCGAGGAGCGCAAGGAGGCGTTGTCGAGGTACGAGTCCGCGCGCCGCTGAGCGGGGACACTGTGCATGCCCTGTGACGGCCGGATGCGCAGGCGTGCTCACGAGTAGGCTTCGGGCATGGAGGGGGAGATGAACAAGCCCCTCCCTGACTATCTCGGTCACGTCGAGGCCGATGTCTCTCGGATCGTCCAGCTCCTCGGTGCGGCCGACCCCCAGGACCTCGCCCGGCCGGTCGCCGCCTGCCCCGAGTGGGACGTCGCGGTAGTCGTCGGGCACCTGGGCGGGGTCCACCGCATGGTGATCCATGCCGTCCGGCACCGAGAGCCGTCGGGGGGATCGCGGGCGCACCTGCCTGGTGCCGAGGTCGACCTCGCGCCGTGGTTGGCCGCAGGTACTGCCGAGATGGTGGATCTCCTGCGACT
The DNA here is from genome assembly GCF_001685415.1 of Serinicoccus hydrothermalis. Lineage (NCBI taxonomy): Bacteria > Bacillati > Actinomycetota > Actinomycetes > Micrococcales > Ornithinimicrobiaceae > Serinicoccus > Serinicoccus hydrothermalis. The sequence goes on from NZ_CP014989.1 coordinate 2,335,524, forward strand.
CCCGCCGGAGAGACCCGCGTGGTCGTTCGATCCTCAGGGTCGGTCCGTGGCGTTCTGGCGGCGCCGGCAGGCGATGGAGAGTCTGGTGCATCGCATCGACGTGGAGCAGGCGTTGGGCAAGCCGTCCCCCGTGGACGCCACGCTGGCTAGCGACGGGGTCAGCGAGGTCCTCGACACGTTGGTCAGACTTCGGCAGGCGGAGGGGTCCGTGATCTTGCCGGACCACGCCATCGCTCTCGTCGCGTCGGACGTGGGTCTCACCTGGGCACTCGGTGTAGGTGAGCCGGTAGGGGCGCTCCGCGGCACGGCGGCAGACCTGCTGTCGACCCTGTGGCGGCGGAACACCGGTCAGACGGTGGACATCACGGGGGATGTCGCCGCGGTGCGCGAGATGCTCGCGCTCCCACTGGTGCCCTGACGACCCACGAGTCGTTCAGTTAGGACATCGTTGCAGGTCAGCGGGTATGTCGGTGGCTGGTGGTGGAGTGTGTCCATGGAGATGGCGAGTGGTGGCGAGCGTGGCGGGGTAGACCCGTGGGTGGTCGCTGCTGACGTCGCTGCGGAGCCGTGGCCGTGGCAGCAGAAGACGGCGGTGGCGCAGCTGCGTGCGGTTGCTGATGGCGGCGGGGCTGCTGCGGCCGAGGCGGCGCCGGTCGTGGTGCCCTTCGATGCGGACGACGTGTGGGCCGGGTTCGATGACACCGAGGCGATGGATGCCGCGGCCTACCGGGAGTTGATGGACGATGTCGCTGCCGCCCTGGCCGGTAGTGGCCAGGACCTTCCCGCGCAGGAGTTGCAGGAAGGGCTGACGGGAGCCAGGCGCGGGCTGGCGCGGTCGTCGCTGACCGCCGACGAGGTGGTCACCGTCCTGGATGAGGGACTGGTGGGCGCGGTCGAGGCGGTCGGAGAGCTGACGACGCAGCTGGGCGCAGTGGGCTTCATCCTCGCGCGGGAGGCGGCGTCGCGAGGGCTGCACACGGTGTTGTCGCTGTCCCTCGTGGACTGGTTGCGGGTGCGGTGCCCATGGATGTCGGTCCAGGACATCACGCAGATGACCGCGATCGTCACGGCCGCTTCGGACCCGGCGATGGCCGCGATCGGTGATGCGGTGGCGGCCGGCAGGGTGCCGATCCACCGCGCGGCGCTGGTGGCGCGGACGATGAGCCGGCTGCGGTCGTCGTTGGAGGTGGATCAGGTCGAGGACTACACCGGCATCGCGATCCGGGCGGCGGCTCGCAGGGACCTGTCGGACCGGGATCTGTCGAAGGTGTGCCAGCGGCTGATCGAGGACTTGCTGGAGGAGAAGGCGCCGGGTGAGCGGGAAAGGGCCGCGCATGAGCTGAGGTCGGTGACGAGCCGGAAGATCGGGCGGGGGGTGACGCGGTTCACGATCGATGCGCCGGCTGGCGAGGCAGCGACGATCTCGGGGGTCCTCACGTCGTCGCTGGCAGCGCCGACGCCGGTGAAGGACGAGCACGGTCAGATCACCGAGGCCGACCTGCGCTCGCCCGGTCAGCGCCGCTTCGACGCGTTGGCGACGGTGATCAACCGCGGCGTCTCGAACCCTGGGGCCGGGCCCTCCCAGGCCCGGTCCACGGTGATGCTGCTCATCCCGTTCGATCCGGCCGAGGGCGGGCCAGGTGGTGGTCCGGCATTCACGACCAACGGTGACTTCGTCCCGCCACGTGCAGCGGCGCAGCACGCCTGCGTGGGGGATGTGACGCCGGTGTGGGTCTCGCCCGAAGGGGAGCCGTTGATGCTGGGGGAGACCTCACGGTTCGCGACACCAGCGCAGTGGAAGGCGCTGGCCGTGCGTGATGGCGGTTGCACCTTCCCGGGGTGCAGTGCGCCCCCGCAGTGGTGCGACTCCCACCACGTGGAGCACTGGGCCCGCGGTGGTGACACGGACCTGACGAATCTGGCGCTGCTCTGCGGGCGACATCACACGCACGTCCACCAGCACGATCTGAGCGCCACGATCCGTGGCGGCACTGTGACCTGGCACCTGTGACAACCACGCCCCGCAGCCGGCCCCCGACGGGCCGGCCCACAGCCCTGCCTCGAGCATGCTCACCGGCGACCTGACCTGCCAGGTTCACCGAGCGATCTGCTCAGGACGACGCGAGCGGCGAGCCCTTCGACGACCCTGCCGGCCTCAGGCCTCCAGGCGGGCCAGCTCCTCCTCGGTGAGCTCCAGGTCGGCTGCCGCCGCGGAGTCGGTGACCGACTGGGGCCGCTTGGCGCCGGGGATCGGGATGACGACCGGCGACTGGGCGAGCTCCCAGGCCAGGGCCACCTGCTGCGGGCTGACGCCGCGCTCCTTCGCGACCTCGGCGAAGGCAGGGTGATGCTCGTCGAGCTGCTTGGCGTCGTTGAGGCCACCGAGCGGGGACCAGGGCAGGAACGCCAGACCCAGCTCCGTGCATACCTCGATCTCGGGGTGGCTGCTGCGGAACTTCGGGCTGAACTGGTTCTGCACGCTCACCAGCGCGTCGCCGAGGACCTCGTGCGCCGCGCGGATCTGGGCCGGGTCGGCGTTGGACAGACCGATCATCGCGACCTTGCCGGAGTCGGCGATGTGCTTGAGCGTGGCGAACGTCTCCTCGTCCGAGGTGTCCGGGTCGGGGCGGTGGTGCTGCCAGAGGGCGATCTGCTCGACCCCGAGCCGCTCGAGGCTGGCGTCGACCGCCGAGGTGAGGTGGCTGCGGGTGCTGTCGGTGTCCCAGTCGCCGCCGTCGGTGCGCACGTGTCCGCCCTTGGTCGCGAGCAGGACCTGGTCGCGCACGCCGAGCTCGTCGAGCAGGGAGGCGATGAGGCGCTCGTTCTCGCCCTGCGCGCCGGCGCCCTTGTCACCCGGGCCATAGGCGTCCGCCGTGTCGAAGAGCGTCACGCCCGCGTCCAGCGCGGCGCGGACGGTGTCGAGGAGCTGCTCGCGGGGCTGCTCCCCGCTCTGGTCGAAGGTCATGAGCCCCAGGCCGATCGCACCGACCTGGTGCTCGCCGACGGAGGGGTTGCCGATAGTCCGTGTCTGCATCCCTCGAGCGTATGCCGGGGGTCGCGGCGGCGCTCAGCCAGTCACCGGGTCCGCGGCTCCAACCTCCGGTGCCAGGCGGTGTGGTCGTCCACGTTGGCGCGCGGGACGAGCGCGAAGCACTCCTCGCAGACCCGCGGGCCGTCGACGATCGCTTGCTCGCCCGGGTCGCGCGCTTGCAGGCCGAGGTACTCCTTGGTGCGCTCCCATGCCTGGCCCATGACTGGGGAGCCTAGTGCCGGTGCCCCGGGTCCGCCGTGAGCAGCGAGCCGTTGCGGCGGGAGTCCGAGCACGTGACAGCCGCCACCGCCAGCATCCCTCCAGCGGCGAGGTAGCCCACTGCCACCGAAAGCAGGCTCGACACCCCGAGGACGGCATAGCCCGCCACCGCGAGCCACAGGAGAGCGCGACGCGACACTGCAGAGTCGACCCACCCGGCCGCCAGCGCCGCCGCGGCCGGCAGCACCATGGGGACTGTCCACCCTGCGGCCGCCGTCGCGGTGCCGCTGTCCTGGCCCAGCAGCCACACCTGCAGCGCCGCAGTGCCAAGGCCGCAGGCCACCGCGACGACGACGAGCCGCCACCAGGTCCACAGCTCGCGCCCTGCATCCTCGTGTTGCTGGACCATCTGCTCCTCCCTGGAGTGCTTCCTGTCGAGCGTATACGGGTGCGCGGCGGCGCTCAGTCGGTGAACGCCTTCGCCAGGGCGATCATCCGCGCCCGGAAGTCGTCGGAGGCGGGCGCGTGCGGCGCCGCCCACACGGCGTTGAGCACGAGCCGGACGAAGGTCCAGGCCCGCACCCGGTCCTCGTCCAGCCCGGCGGCCTCAGCGACGACGTCGGCGCGCAGCCGGGCGTGGGTGCGCAGATTGCTCGCCCGGGCCGCCTCCTCGGCGCGGTTCCAGACGACGGGGGCGACGGCATACGCCCACTCGGCAGCCACCGGCTTGGGGTCGATCGCGAGCCAGTCACCGCGGTTGGTCGCGTCGGGGAGCGGGGCGAGCACGTTGAGGTCGTGCAGGTCCTCGTGCACCAGCGAGGCGGAGGTGCCGGTCAGCAGGTCGGGGAGGGTCGAGGCGGCCTGCTCGATGAGCCGGCGCGGCACGAGCGGGGTGCCTCGGCTGAGCTGCTCGGCCCAGCGCTGCGCCTTCGTCGCGACGGTGTCGATGCGGGGGAGTGCTGGCCGGTCGAGGTCGCGCATGAGCAGGCCGACGACCTCGCACGCCTCGAGCAGCGGCCGGTCCCGCAGGCAGCGGTCCGCGTCGAGACGCTCCAGCAGCAGCGCGGAGGCGACCGGGTCGGCGGAGAGCAGCCGCACCGCGCCGCGGCCGTCCCAGGCCCGCAGCGCCAGGTGCTCGTGCCGGGCCTCGGCGTGCGGCATGGTCACCTTGAGCGCCGCCGCCTCCCCGGTATGCCGTCGCACCGGCACCACGAGCGCGCACTCGCCGTGCCGGCTGGGGCCGTCGACGCGCAGCCGCCAGTCCTGCAGCAGCCGGTCGAGGAGGGCGGGGAGGCCGTCCAGCCAGGTCGCTCCGTCGACGGCGCGGGGCTGCCCGGCCCGGTCCGGCAGCGCCCCGAGCAGCTCGTCCGCGGGCCGGTCGCGGACCAGCTCGGCGAAGGAGTCGGGGATCAGGTCGGGCACCGGGCCACCTTAGGTGCCGCGGCGGCGGGGCCCGTCAGCGTCGTCTCACCCGGATCCGAGTGCTGAGTCCTTGCGGGAGACCAGCTCGCGGCGCTGCTCCGGGCTCATCTGCGCGAGCTGGGCGGCCACCTCGGCGGGGTGACCCGCGACCTCGGGAGCCGGCGCGACCGGGACGATCGAGTGGACGACGCGGTCGGCATACACGTGGACGACGTTGACCGACTGGTGCGCGTCGACCGCCGAGGTGAAGCGCGCGTCCGGCGCCGGGTCCTCGAGGTAGCAGGTCGCCGCAGCCACGCTCACCGGGATCCCGGCGAAGGTCGAGTGCGAGGAGAAGTGGAAGTGCCCGCCGAGGATGCTGATGACGTCCGTGCCGGCGAGCACGCCCGCGAGCCGGTCCTGGTCGAGCAGCTCGATGATCGCGGCGGCCGGGACCAGCGGGACGGGGATCGGTGGGTGGTGCAGCGCGAGGATCGTGCCGTGCTCGGCGGGGGTCGAGAGGACCTCGGCGAGCCACCTGAGCTGCTCGTCGCGCAGCTCGCCGTGGTGGTAGCCGGGAACCGTGGTGTCGAGCGAGATGATCCGGAGGCCGCCGACGTCGTAGACCGCGTCCTGCGGCTCGTCCACGCCGACCTCGCGGCCGAAGAGCTCGGCGGCGTAGGCGGGGCGCTCGTCGTGGTTGCCCATGACCCAGACCACCTGCGCGCCCAGGTCGGCGGCGAGGGGGTCGACGAGCTCGCGCAGCTGCCGGTATGCCGCCGGCTCGCCGAGGTCGGCGAGGTCACCGGTGATAACGATCGCCTCGGGCGCCGGGTCGAGCCGGGTCAGCCGCTCCAGGGCGGTACGGAGCCGGGCCGTCGTGTCGATCGCGCCGAGCTGCAGCGCCCCGTCGGCGAGCAGGTGGGTGTCGCTGACGTGGGCGATCGTGCGCAGCGGGGCGGGGTGCTGGCCGAACTGCGGGGCGGGCTGGCTCACGGCCGCCAATCTACCGACCGGACGTCCGGTCTGGCGGCCTCCCGACCCACCGAGCGTCCGCTCTGGCGGTCGCCCTACTCCCCGAGCGCCCGGTCTGGTGGCAGAAAGATCACCATTCTGGACGCTCGGTGGGGATGAGGTGGGTCAGGGAGGAGGCGGGTCAGGGGAGGAGCGCGAGGGCGGCGAGCAGCCCGGCCAGCTGGGTGAGCACCGCCGTGGCGCCGAGCACGTCCCCGGTCACGCCCTCGAGCGTCCGCTCCGCCGCCACCTCGACGAGCGGCGGCACGACGAAGGCGGCGAGCAGGACGCCTACCCCCACCCAGACCCCGACCGGCCAGAGCACGAGCGTCGACAGCGCGGCCAGGCCACCTGCCACGACGACCGAGCCGGGCCGCAGCCCCTGGACGAGCGGCCCCGCCGTCCCCTCGGGCCGCGCCGACGGCAACCGCAGCGCCACGGTGAGCATGCCCGAGCGCGACAGCGCGCCGACCGAGGCGAGCACCGCGACGACGCCCCACCACTCGAGCGCCACCAACAGCGTCTGGACCGCCGCGATCTGCAGCACCAGCGCGAGCACCACGGCGGCCGTGCCGTAGACCCCGACGGCGTGGTCCTTCATGATCCGCAGCCGGCTCTCGCGGTCGTGCCCGCCGCAGCCGTCGGCGCAGTCCGCCAGGCCGTCCAGGTGCAGGGCGCCGGTGAGCACGACCTCGGCCAGCACGGCGAGGGTCGCGGCCACGAGCGGCGGCACCAGCAGGCCGGCACCCCAGGCGACCGCACCCACGACCGCCCCGACACCGGCCCCCACGACCGGGAACGCCCAGGCCGCCCGGGCCAGGTCGAAGCCCTCGCGCTGCGGCAGCGGCACCCGGGTCAGGAAGCTCGTCGCGTCCCGCAGCGCGCCGATCATCGGCGCTCAGCCACCGTCGGCCGACGCACCGCCGCCGTCCGCGCCCGCAGACCCGCTGCTCAGGTCGGCCAGGTCGCCCATGTCCTGCAGCAGCGCCAGGCTGGAGCGGATCAGCGGGATCGCCAGGGCCGCCCCGCTGGCCTCGCCGAGCCGCATCTGCAGGTCGAGCAGCGGGGTGAGCCCCATCTCCTCGAGTTGCATGGAGTGGCCCGGCTCGGTCGAGCGGTGCGCGGCGATCATCGCGTCGGCGGCCGCCGGGCACAGCCGCCAGGCGACCAGCGCGCCCGCGGTGCTGATGAACCCGTCCAGGAGCGCGGGCACCCGGTGCGCGGCGCACGCCAGCGCCACCCCCGCCAGCGCGGCGATCTCCAGCCCGCCCATCGCCGCGAGCACGTCCCACGGGTCCTCGACGTCCTCATGGCGAGCGAGCACGGCGTCGACCGTCTCCACCTTGTGCGCGAGCGCCTCCCCCTCGAGGCCGGTCCCGGCGCCCACGACGCGCGCCGGGTCGCGGTCGAGGATCGCGGAGGTGAGGATGCTGGCGGTCGTCGTGCTGCCGATGCCCATCTCGCCCAGGGCGATGAGGTCGGCGCCGTCCTCGATGAGATCCTCGGCCAGCCGGATCCCCACCGCCACCGCCTGCTCGGCCTCGGCGCGGGTCATGGCCCAGCCCTCGGCGCTGTTGTCGGTCCCGGCGCGCACCCGCCGGTCCAGCACCGGCGCATACGCGTGCGTGGGGTGCAGCTGCGGCGGGTCGACCACCCCGAGGTCGGCGACGACGAGCTGCGCGTCGGCCTGGTGCGCGAGGATCGCCACGGCGGCGCGTCCGCCGGCGAAGGCGGCGAGCATCTGCCCGGTGACCTCCTGCGGGTATGCGCTCACCCCGGCCCGCGCGATCCCGTGGTCGGCGGCGCACACGAGCACGACGGGGGAGTCGACCCGGGGCGTGGTGGTGCCCCGGATGCTCGCCACCCGGGCGGCCAGCCCCTCGAGCCGGCCCAGGCTGTGCAGCGGCTTCATCTTGCCGTCGAGGGCGCGGGCGACGGCCGCGGAGCTCTCGTGGTCGGGGCCCCCGATCGCGGCGATCGTGCGCTCGATCAGGGCGCGGTCGGCGCTCTGCTCGGTGTCGGCCATGCGGTCAGTCCTCCTGCGGGTCGAGGGTCAGGGTGCGTCCGGCGACGACGAGCTGAGCCAGACCGGCCTCCCGGGCCAGGACGGCGTTGACCCGACCCAGACGGTCACGGTATCCCCTCGACACCGGGTGCATGGGGACGATCCCCAGCCCGACCTCGTTGGTCACGACGATCACGCTGCCCCGGTATGCCGTGGCCCACGCAGCCAGCGCCCGTGCCCGGTCGAGCGTGGTCTCCTCGTCGTCGCCGTGTTCCATGAGGTTGGAGACCCACAGGCTGAGGCAGTCGACGACGACGCAGGCGCCGGGGTCGAGGGCCGCGCAGGCGTCGACGAGGTCCAGCGGCGCCTCGACGGTCGTCCAGGAGGCGGGGCGCTCGGCCTGGTGGCGGGAGATCCGGTCGGCCATCTCCTCGTCCCGCGCCTGCCCGGTGGCCACGAGGACCACCGGGTCTCCGCTGCGCTGCGCGCGGCGGACGGCGAGGGCGGACTTGCCGCTGCGGGCGCCCCCGGTGAGCAGGGTCAGGCTCATGCGGGTGCTCCTGGGCAGTTCGATGCGGTGTCGCTGCGGGCTGCCCCAGCGTCCCACGGGGCCCGGCGCAGCGTCATCATGCTGCCCTGGCGTCCGAGCGGAGCCGGCGCAGCGTCGCGAGGGCCGCGACAGCGAGGCACGCGGCCACGACGGCGAGCTCCACCCGGTCGACGAGCCGGCGCGCCCGGGCGATGTCGGTCGGACCCGGCCGAGGGCCGGAGCCGAGCCGCGGCCGCTCCTCGCGGCGACCGGCATACTCCAGCGGGCCTCCGAGCTCGACGCCCAGCGCCCCCGCGACGGCGCTCTCTGCGACTCCGGCGTTGGGGGAGGGGTGGGCCGGCGCATCCCGCCGCACGGTCGCCAGGACACCGAGCCCCGTGACGTCGCGTGGCCGCGCTGCCTCCTCGCCTGTCCCTCCCTCGGACCTGAACACGGTCCCTGGTCCCTCCCCGGACCTGAACACCCTTCCTGGACCGGAGCGGAGGAAATATCCGCCGCTCTGCTCCAGCAAGCGTGCACAGGCGGTGTCCAGGGCGACGAGGCCGGCGAAGAGCCGCGCCGGCACCCAGGCCAGGATGTCGTCGGCGCGCGCGGCGACAGTGCCGAAACGCGCATACCGGGGGCTGCGGTGCCCGACCATCGCGTCCATGGTGTTGACCGCGCGGTGGACGAGCACCCCGGGCGCCCCCGCGACGAGGCCCCAGAAGGCCGGGGCGATGACGGCGTCCACGGTGTTCTCCGCGAGCGACTCGACCACGGCCGCCGCGACGCCGGACTCGTCGAGGCCGCTCGGGTCGCGTCCGACGAGCCAGGGCAGGCGCTCGCGGGCGCCGTCGAGGTCACCGGCGAGCAGGAGTGCCTCGATGTCGCGGGAGGTATGCCGCAGCATCCGTCCGGCGCTCGCCACCCCCACCGCAGCGGCCAGACCCGCCGGCCCGAGCCGGGCGAGGGATGCGCCGGCGAGGGCGCCCAGGCCGGCGCCGACGACGGCATACCCGGCCCCGGCGCTGCGGCGGTCGGCGTAGGTGAGGCCTTCGACACGGCCCATGGCCGTGCCGAACCACGCCACCGGGTGCCAGGCGTCCGGCGGCTCGCCCAGCGCGCGGTCGAGCAGCAGCCCCGCCGCGACGCCGAGCGCTCGGTAGGCGAGGACGGGACGCTTCGTGGCCCGCCGACGGCGAGCCTGTGGCGTCGGCCGGCGCTCCTGTCGGGAGCGGATCCCCCGGGCCACCGCGACTCCTACGCAGGAAGTGTTCCTCTGCGCTGATGCATCACCGCAGAGGAACAGCTTCTGCGTAGGAGTGAGCCGGCCGGGACGCGGAAGGGCCTTCACCAGACGACCCCCGCCCCGTCGCCGTCGTCGGGCCGCCAGGGGTGGGCCACCAGCCCGTCGCGGACCGCGGCGTGGACGGCCTTCGCGACCCGGCCTCCCCAGGTCGACCGGACCCCGGCGAAGGGCTCGCCGTCGTCGCCCGCGGGCGGCTCCGGGCTGAGCACGACGGCCGCGTCGCTGGCGGTGCCGGTGCCGGGCACACCCGCCTCGACCAGGGCCTGCGCCTTGGCCTCGGTCAGCGTGCCGACGGCCTGCACGAGTGCCGAGGCCGACAGCGGCACCGGCACGACCACGACGGTGTTGATGGTGCCGGGGGTGTATGCCCCGCGACCGGACACCCCGTCGTGACACGTTCCGCCGGGCGGCACCGGCCAGGTCGGCTTGGTGACGCCGACGGTGGCCCAGGCCCGTACCCCTCCCGCCGTGATCGCCACCACCTGCGCGACGTCGGCCGCGGTGAGCAGGGTCGCCCCCGGCCCGGTGAGCCCGAGACCCGCGGCGCGCTCGGCGGCATACCGCTCGAGGTCGGTGCGGGTGAAGTCGTCGCCGACGTCGAGGTTCGTCACCCAGCCCGGCCGGACCAGCCCGCCCCCGACCGACGCGGAGCTCAGCCCCCACCACCCCTCGGGCACGCTCCAGACCAGCGCCTTGGCGGCGTCCTCCCGCCGGAAGGTCACCATCCCGGCGCCTCCTCCGGTGCGGCAGCGGTATGCGCCAGGTCCAGCACGGCGTCCACGTCGAGGTGCGCCTCGACCCAGTCGGCCAGGTGGTCGAGATGATCCTCCAGGGCGCGGGCATACGGCACGGGCGAGGGTCGAAACGAGCGCCGACGCACGGCGGCCACCGCCCCGAGGAAGGCGTGCCGCAGGTCGTCCTCGTCGAGGACCCCGTGCACCGTCGTGCCGCGCACCCGGCGGTCAGCGCTGAGGCACCCCTCGTCCCCGGTCCCATGGAGGCTCAGCCAAGGCGCAGCATCCTCGAGCGCGGACACGCGGCCAAGGTGGATCTGGTAGCCGCTTACTGCCGACGACCCGCCCGCCACCCGCCCGGTGACCCGGCGCACCACCTTGGGCCGCGCGAAGCGGGTCGACACCGGGAGCAGGCCCAGTCCGCGCACCCCAGGGGCCGCCAGACTGGACGTCCGGTCGGGGTCGGGGGTGTGCTCGACGCCGTCGTCCTCGATCTCCACCCCGAGCATCTGGTAGCCGCCGCAGATCCCCAGGACGTGTGGACCGGCGGGATCCTCCGCCGCCCGCACGACCGCGTCGGCCAGCCCCCGCCCGCGCAGCCAGCGCAGGTCGGCCACGGTGGCCCGCGTGCCGGGCAGCACCACGAGATCGAGGTCGTGCAGCTCGCCCGGCCGCGTCACCCACCGCAGCTCGACCGAGGGCTCGAGGACCAGCGGGTCCAGGTCCGAGGGGTTGGCCAGGTGCGGCAGCGCCACCACCCCGATCCGCACCGGGCGATCCGGCTTCTCGCCCGCGCCCATCCCGAGCCCGGGCCGCCCCGGGGCCCGCAGGTCCAGCGAGTCCTCGACGCCGAGCATGAGGTGGTCGCCCAGGTGCGGCAGCACCCCCAGCACCGGTATGCCCGTGCGCGCCTCGAGGTCGCGCACCGCCGGCCCCAGCAGCGAGACGTCGCCGCGCATCCCGTTGAGCACGACGCCGCGCAGGCACGCCTGCAGCGGCTCGGGCAGCAGCGCCCAGGTGCCGTAGGCCGCGGCAAAGGCGCCGCCCCGGTCGATGTCGACGACCAGCACGGCGGGCATACCGGCGGCCGCGGCCAGTGGGAGGTTGACGACGTCGCGGTCCAGCAGGTTGGGCTCGGCGGCCCCGCCCGCGCCCTCGGCGACGACCACCTCGTGCTCGCCGCGCAGCGAGGTCAGGGCGTCGAGCACCACCGGCCGCAACGCCCGCGCCCGGTCGCCGTAGCCCACCGCGTCGTCGACCCCGACCTCCTCGCCGAGGACGACGACGTGCGAGCGACCGCCCGAGGGCTTGAGCAGCACCGGCCCCAACCGCCGGTCGGTCTCCACCCGCGCCGCCAGCGCCTGCATCGCCTGGGCCCGGCCGATCTCCCCGCCGTCCGGCGTGACCGCGGCGTGGTTGGACATGTTCTGCGCCTTGAACGGCGCGACGTCGACCCCGCGCCGCGCGAGCGCCCGGCAGAGGCCGGCGGTGATGGTCGACTTCCCGGCGCCGCTGCCGGCGCCGGCCACGAGCACCGCGCCCACCTAGTAGTCGATCCCGCGGCGCGCCCGGATCCCCTGCTGGAAGGCGTGCTTGACCGCGACCATCTCGGTCACGGTGTCCGCGACGTCGATCACCGGCTGCGGCATCTCTCGCCCGGTGAGGAAGACGCTGACGTGCTCGGGCCGCTCGCGCAGCGCCGCGACGACGGCGTCGACCTCGATCCAGCCCCAGTTCATCGGGTAGGAGATCTCGTCGAGCAGCACCATCCGGTGCTCCCCGGCCGCGAGGAGCCCGGCGCTGAACTCCCACGCCGCGACCGCCTTGGCGCGGCTCTCGTCCAGGTCGGTGCTGTCCCAGGAGAAGCCGTCGCCGGCGCTGAACCACTCGACCCCGAGCTGCCGGAGCATCGCCTCCTCGCCGGTCCGCCACTTCCCCGACTTGAGGAACTGCACGCACGCGGTCGGCCAGTCCCGCCCCCGACTGCGCAGCAGCGTGCCGAAGGCCGCGGTCGACTTGCCCTTGCCGTGCCCGGTGCTCACGAGCACGAGCGAGGGCGCCGAGCGCAGCTCGCGCCGGTCGTAGGGCCGCTCCCGGCGCGGCTCGTCGTGGTCCCGGTCCTGGCCGGCGTCGCTCACGAGACCTCGTCCCGCGCCCGGGGGCGCAGCTCGGTGGGCACCGCAGGGGTATGCCGTTCCCGCGGCTGCGGGAGCACGACCAGCTGGCCGTCGACGTGGTGGACCCGGACCGGGTGGGCGTAGACGCGGCTCAGCAGCCCGGGCTCGAGGACCTCCTGCGGCGGTCCCAGCGCCACGGGGGCGCCGCGCTCGAGGAGCAGGAGACGGTCGGCATACCGGGCTGCCATCCCGAGGTCGTGCATCGCGGCGACCACGGTGAGGCCGTCGCTGCGCCGCAGCTCGTCGACGAGCTCGAGGACGTCGACCTGGTGGCCGACGTCGAGCGCGCTGGTCGGCTCGTCGAGCAGCAGGACCGGGCTCTGCTGCACCAGCGCCCGAGCGATGACGACCCGCTGCGCCTCGCCGCCGGACAGGCTCGTGACCGGGCGTGCGGCGAAGGAGGTCAGGCCGAGCCGGCGGAGCACGTCGGTGGCGATCCGGCGGTCGCGCCGCGACTCCAGCGACAGCCAGCCGAGGTGGGCGGTGCGGCCGAGCAGGACGTACTCGACGACGCTCATCCCCGGCGGGAGCTCCGGTGACTGCGGCATGAGCGCCAGGTCGGTGGGCCCGGGCTCGCGCCCGTCACCGAGCTCGACGGTGCCGGTGCGCGCGACCAGCCGCACCAGCGCCCGCAGGAAGGTCGACTTGCCTGACCCGTTGGGGCCGATGAGGCCGAGCCACTCGCCGCTGCGCAGCTCGAGGTCCACCCCGGCGACCACCTCGGTCCCGTCGAAGGCGACCCGGACGTCGCGGGCGCGCAGCGCGTGCGTCTGGCCCAGCGGGTGCACGCTCCCTTGCCCGCTCACATGCCCGCCTTCCGCCGCCACAGGACGACGCAGAAGAAGGGCGCGCCGACGAAGGCGGTGATGACCCCGACCGGCAGCTCGGCCGGCGCGACGAGGGTGCGGGCGCCGATGTCGACCGTCGCGAGGAAGGCCCCGCCGAGGACTGCCGAGAGCGGCACGATGAGCCGGTAGGAGTGCCCGACGAGCAGCCGGACGAGGTGCGGGGTCACCAGCCCGACGAAGGCGATGAGCCCGCTGACCGACACGGCGGCCGCGGTGATGAGCGTCGCCGCGCCGACGACGACCAGGCGCGAGCGCGCCGGTGACAGGCCGAGCGACCTCGCCTCGTCGTCGCCGAGGCGCAGCACGTCGAGGTGCCGGGCGTGCAGCCACAGCACCGCGCCGGCGAGCAGCACGTAGGGCAGCAGCAGCGTCACCGGGCCCCAGCCGCTCGTCGCGAGCCGGCCGAAGAGCCAGGAGAGCACCTCCCGGGAGCGGGTCTCGTCGAGCCGGGTGAGGGCATACGTCTGCGTCGCGGAGAAGAGCGCCGCCATGGCGACACCGGCGAGCAGCAGCGTCGCCGGGTCGCGGAACGACCCACGCGCGACGAGCACCGAGCCGGTCACCGCGAGGACGGCCCCGACGAAGGCCGCCATCGGCAGCGCGGCGATCGGTCCCCACGAGAGGTCCAGCCCGAAGCCGAGCGCGAGCACAGCGCCGAGACCCGCGCCCGCCGAGACCCCGAGGAGGTAGGGGTCGGCCAGCGGGTTGCGGAAGACGCCCTGGTATCCCGCCCCGGCCATGGCCAGGCTGGCGCCGACGAGCGCGGCGAGGATCGTCCGGGGCAGGCGGATCTGCCAGAGCACCGCCTCCTGCGTCGACGTGAGCGTCTGGGCGACGTCGACGCCGGGCAGGCCACCGACGAGCGCCCGCAGCACGCCCTCGACCGGCAGCCCCGCGGCCCCCTGCGTCACCGAGGCGAGGATCGCGAGGAGCAGCAGCGCGGAGCACCCGACCAGCGCGGGCACCGACAGCCGGAAGGCGCGGTCGGCGACCTCGTCCAGCGCGTCGGTGGGTGCGTGGGTGCGGGTGCTCATCGGGTATGCCCGTGGTCGGGTGTCGGCGCTCAGCCGCCCGCGGGGACCGAGACCTGGCTCATGGCGTCGGCGAGGGTGGTCACGAGCTCCGGCAGGCGCGGGCCCCAGCGCGAGGAGATGTCGGCGTTCACCGTGACGATGTTGCCGTTCTGCACCGCCGAGATCTCGGACCAGCCGGGGCGCTCCGCGACGTCCTCGGCGGTGTAGGACACCTGGTCGGTGATGACGATGAGCTGCGGGTCGGCCTCGATGATGGCCTCCTCCGTCAGCTGCGGGTAGCCGGTGCCGTCGGCGTCGGCCTCGTCGGCGATGTTGACCGCGCCGAACTGGCTGTAGACGTCGCCGATGAAGCTGTTGCTGCTCGCGGAGAAGTAGGTGTCGTCCAGCTCGTGGTAGACCCGCAGGCCCTCCGCCCCGTCGAAGCTCGCGAAGGCGTCGTCCACCTGCTGGCGCAGGTCGGCGATGGTGTCCGCCGTCTCGTCGACGTGCCCGGTGGCCAGCCCGAGGGCGGCCATGCCGTCCCAGCCGGCCTCGATCGTCGTCGGCGCGGCGTTGTCCACGACCGGGATGTCGAGCTCGGTCAGCGAGGCGGTGAGGTCGTTCATGTCGCCGGAGATGACGACGAGGTCCGGCTCGTAGCCGGCGATGGCCTCGACGTTGGGCTCGAACCCGGACAGGTCGGTGGTCGGCGCCTCCTCCGGGTAGGTGGAGAAGGAGTCGACCGCGACGACCTGGTCGCCCGCGCCGATGGCGAAGAGGATCTCGGTGGCCGAGGGCGACAGCGACACGATGCGCTGCGGCTGCTCCTCGATGGTCACCTCGCCGGCGGCGGTGTCGACGGTGACCGGGAAGTCCCCGGAGCCGGCCATCTCGCCCTCGGAGGTCATGGCGGCGTCGTCGCTCGCCTCGTCCGAGGCGCTCTCCTGCTCGGAGGCGGTGTCGGCGGAGTCGGAGTCGGTGCTGCCGCCGCCGCAGGCGGCGAGGGTGAGGCCGAGCGCCAGGGCGCCGACGAGCGGGAGGGGCTGGCGGAGGTGCATACGGTGTCTCCTGTCGGTCGAGGAGGGAGTGCTCGAGCGACCGGAGGTGACTCCGCCGTCCGAACCGGCCCTGGGTCCTCGAGGGCGTGTGGCTTCGGATCGTCGGGCAGTTCGACCGGACTCGGCCCTCCGAGAAGGACTCCACCGTTGCGGGACAGTGCCGGGTTCGCACCGGACTTCGTCTGCACGACCCGGTCAGTCTAGCGCCGGCGCGAGGAGGTCACCGGCCGGCCGAGGGCCGCCGCAGCGCCGACGCCAGCCGCTCCAGACCGCGGGCGTCGGGGACGGCCACCCGGGCGACGCCGGGCATACCGAAGCTGGCGCAGTCGCGCACGAGGACGCCGTGCGGCGCCAGCGCCTCCCGCAGCCCGGCCCGGTGCACGAGCACCCAGGGCGCGTCGGTGTCCTTGGTCTCGAGCCCGTGGCCCCGCAGCAGCGCGACCAGCTCCGAGCGCAGCCCGCGTATGCCGCGCGCCCAGCCCGGCAGGTCGGCCGCGGCGAGCAGGTCGGGCAGCACCGCCAGGGCGAGGGTGCTCACCGGCCAGTGCGGCTGCCGGTCGCGCAGCCGCCCGATCAGGTCGGGGTCGGCCACGACGTAGCCCAGCCGCAGGCCGGGGCAGGAGAAGGTCTTGGTCAGCGAGCCGACCACCACGTCCGGCCGTCCCGCGGTCCAGCGGCCGGTGGCCAGGGCGTAGAACGCCTCGTCCCAGACGTCCGCGCGCTCCCCGGGGGCGGCGAGCCGTCCGGTGGGGCTGTGCGGGTCCGAGCGCCAGCGCGGGCCGTCGGGGGAGCGGGGGTGCAGCCCGAAGTCCGGCTCGCTGCGTATGCCCCCGCCGAGCTCGGCGGCGACCAGCGCGATGGCCTCGCTGCCGCCGTTGGTCAGCAGCACGCGCTCCGGCTCCACCCCGAGCGCCTGGGCCAGCTGGTGCGTCGCGTCCCGGTCGTCGGGGTAGCGCCGCAGCGCCTCCAGGTGCCCGGCGACGAGCTGCTCGACAGGCGGGGCCAGCGGGTTCATGGTCTGGCTGAGGTCGAGCAGGTCCTGCGGGTCCAGGCCGAGCGCGCGCGCCACGGCCGGCCCGTCCCCGCCGTGCGCGCCCGCCGGGGGGACCGCCGGCTCCGCACTGCTCACGGGGCCCAGCGTATTCCCGGCCAGGGGGTCACCAGCAGGCTCTCCCAGGGCGGTGGGCACGGGCATACCGTGGATCGGGACGCGCCGGACGACCCGGCGCGGACCCCCTGAACCCCCCACCACGAAGGAGTCACCATGCGTGGCGTCGTCATGACCAAGCCCGGCGAAGTCATCGTCACCGACCGCGACGAGCCGCAGATCGAGGAGCCGACCGACGCGGTCATCCGGCTCGCCGCCACCTGCGTCTGCGGGTCGGACCTGTGGTCCTACCGCGGTGTGCAGGACGCGGACCACCAGGTCATGGGGCACGAGTACGTCGGCGTCGTCGAGGAGGTGGGCGACGAGGTGAGCACCGTGAAGGTCGGCGACTTCGTCGTCGGGTCCTTCATGATCTCCGACAACACCTGCGAGATCTGCCAGGCCGGCTTCCAGTCCAAGTGCGTCCACGTCGAGTCCGCCGCCTCCATCGGCACCCAGGCGGAGCGGGCGCGGATCCCGATGGCGGACGGCACCCTGGTCGCGACCCCCGGGCAGCCGACCCAGGAGCAGATCCCGGCGCTGCTGGCCGCCTCGGACGTCCTGGGTACCGGCTGGTTCGGTGCCGACGCCGCCCAGGCCGGGCCCGGGAAGACGATCGCGGTCGTCGGTGACGGGGCGGTCGGGCTCATGGCGATCCTGGCGGCCAAGCAGCTCGGCGCGGAGCGGATCATCGCGATGTCCCGGCACCCGGAGCGGCAGGAGCTCGCGCGCTACTACGGGGCGACCGACATCGTCGAGGAGCGTGGTGACGAGGGCGTGGAGAAGATCAAGGAGCTGACCGGCGGGCTCGGCGCGCACGGCGTCGTCGAGGCGGTCGGCACGCAGGAGTCCTTCATGCAGGCCGTCGGGGCGACCCGCGGCGGCGGATACCTCGGCTACGTCGGCGTGAGCCACGAGGTGCAGATCCCCGGCATCGAGCTCTTCTTCGCCGGGATCCACGCCCTCGGTGGTCCGGCGCCGGTGCGGCGCTACCTGCCCGAGCTCATCCGGCTCATCTGGGACGGCGAGATCGACCCGGGCAAGGTCTTCGACCTCACCTTGCCGCTGGAGGAGGCCGCCGAGGCCTACGCGGCGATGGACGAGCGGCGCGCGACCAAGGTCATGCTGACGTTCTGAGGAGCCCGCGACACACCGTCGAGGGCCGGAATTCCGCGACGCGCCGGGCTTCGGAGTTGGCAAATCGCGTCAGACTCTGCCTACGGTGTGGCCGACTCATCGGCTCTACGGAAAGGCTGTCAGCATGAGCAAGAAGGTTATCGTCGAGGCCGTCGCCAAGGAGGCGGGCATGACCCAGGCTGCTGCCGACAAGGTCGTCAGCTCCGTCCTCGAGGCCATCTCGGCCGAGCTCGCCAAGGGCGAGAAGGTCTCCTTCCCCGGTTTCGGCACCTTCGAGGTCCGCGAGCGTTCCGCCCGCACCGGCCGCAACCCGCAGACCGGCGCCGAGATCCAGATCGCCGCGAGCAAGGCCCCGGCCTTCAAGGCCGGCTCCAAGCTCAAGGAGCGCGTCTCCTGAGCTGAGGCTCTCCGCACCATCACGACGCCCGGTCGGCCCGTCAGGGTCGGCCGGGCGTCGTGCGTCCGGTGACGTGGGGTGGGGATCGGCGTTCCGGTTCTGGTTGACGCGGCGTCACTTCTTATCCTGCGGGTATGCCTACCCGCCCGGATGCCCCGCAGCCGCGCGTCTGGGAGAGGTTCGTCGCCCTGGGGGACTCCTTCACCGAGGGTCTGGTCGACACCGATCCCGACCGTCCCGAGGACTTCGTCGGCTGGGCCGACCGCGTCGCGGCCGCCCTGGCCGCGCGCAACGCGCAGGTCGGAGCACCTTTCGGCTACGCCAACCTCGCGATCCGCGGCCGTCTCATCGACGCGGTCATCGGCGAGCAGCTCGAGCCGGCGCTCGCGCTGCGACCCGACCTCGTCAGCCTCTCCGCGGGGGGCAACGACGTGCTGCGCCCCCGCGTCTCGATGCCGGCCGTCATGGCCCGGCTGGAGGAGGCGGCCGGGCGGCTGCGCGAGAGCGGCGCGGACGTGCTGCTCGTCACCGCACCGGACGTGTCCTGGGCGCCCCTGGTCAACCGGGTCCACCCGCGGATGGTGGAGTACACCGCCAACCTCTGGGGCGTCGGCCAGCGCACCGGCTCCTTCGTCGTGGACATCTACACGCTGCGGGCCCTGCAGGACGCGCGGATGTGGGGATCGGACCGCATCCACTTCAGCAGCGAGGGGCATACCCGGATCGCGTCCCAGGTGCTGTGGACCCTCGGGCTCGAGCAGGACGTCGACTGGACCACGCCGCTGGAGGCGGCGCCGCCGCTGGGACGGATCGAGTCGCTGCAGGCAGACCGCGAGTGGGTCGCGGCCCACCTGCGGCCGTGGATCCGTCGGCGCCTGCGCGGCGAGAGCTCGGGCGACGACCGGGTGCCGAAGCGCCCCAGGATCACCCCCGTGGACGACCCGCCGACGACCCCCTGAGTCCGTCAGACGGTCAGATCGCGTGTGAGGACGACCTCCTCGGTGACGTAGCCGAGCCCGGCGTAGAAGCGACGAGCGGGCGCGTTGCCCGCGCCGGTCTCCAACGTCAGGCGGGTATGCCCCGCCTCACGAGCCCACTCCTCGGCGCGGCGCATGAGCAGCTCACCGATACCCCGGCCGGTGTGCGAGGCAGCCACGGCCAGCTCCCCGACGTACGCGTCCACCGCCCCGGTCCAGTGGGTCCGTGTCCCCACGTGCACGAAGCCGACGACGTGGTCGTTCTCTCGGGCGACCCAGATGTCGTCGCCGTCGGGAGCGTCCACGGCCTCACGCACCCAGCCGGTCGTGACAGCGACCACGGCGTCGAGGTCCCGCCAGGGTGCGGCGCCGGTCGACAGCCGGTTCGCCAGCGTGAGCACGGCTTCACGATCCTGGGGTGCGTAGCGAGCGATCCGAACCTCCATGCGCCTACCGTGCCAGCCAGACCCCTCCATAAAAAAGGGCTCTTGACCTGTATTGACGTGTCTCCATCATCTCCGTCCCCACTCCCAGCTCGGCGTGGTGAGCAGCCCCTGGCCGGCAGCGAGCGTCTCGCCGAGGTCCTTGGTGAGCTCGTGCAGGCGCAGTGGCAACAGTTCGCCGGGCTCCGGCTCGAGGTCGCGGGGGTCCTCGTCCAGGTCGCGCTGCTCGCGCACCGCGTCGGCCAGGGCGTCGACGAGGGGCTGCGCGTGGGTCACCACGACGACCTGGGTGCGCCGCGACGCGGTCGCGATCGCGCGGGCGAGGGGTGGCACGAGGCTGGGATGCAGGCTGGTCTCGGGCTCGTTGAGCGCCAGCAGCCGGGGAGGCACCGGGGTGAGCAGAGCGGCCAGCCAGAGCAGGTAGCGCAGCGTGCCGTCGGAGAGCTCGGCCGAGCGCAGCGGTCGCAGCATCCCCGGCTGGTGCAGGGCGATGTCGAAGAGCCCGTCCGTGGCGACGACGTCGAGCGTGGCGCCGTCGAAGGCGTCCGCAACCGCCGCGGCGAGCGGGGAGCCGTCGTCCTCCCGGATCGTCTGCAGCGCGGCAGCGACGTCGGCGCCGTCCTCGGCCAGCGCCCAGGTGCGGGTGCCGACCTGCGGCCTGCGGGCCGGGGCCTGCGCGTCGACCCGGAAGCCGTCGTAGAACCGCCAGGTCCGCAGCGCCTCGCGCACCGCCCACGGCTCGGGCATACCGAGCGGGTCGACGAGCTCGGTGAGCATGCTCGACCAGGGAGGCAGGCGGGCCGGCGCCTGCTCCCACCCGCCGTTCTCGCGCACCTCGACCCGGCTGTGCTTGCGCCGCGCCACCAGGGTGGACGGGCGCATCACCGGCCCGTGCCAGACCGCCTCCCGCTTGATCTCGGGGTCGCGGTTGAAGCGCGTCCCCTCCGCCTGCACCGGGATGCCGAGGTCGGTGAGGTAGGACAGCTCGCCCTCGACCCCGCCGACCCCGAGCCGGATCGCGATCGGGCCCGAGCGCATCGTGCCCTGCACCTCGTGCCCGCGCCGGGCCTGCGCCAACGACTCCGGACCGGCCCACAGCGCCGACTCCAGGCCGCCCTCCTGCGCCAGGGCGCGCACGACCTCGCCGCGGCCGCAGGCGCCGAGCAGGCGGAGCGCGCGGTAGACGCTGCTCTTGCCCGAGCCGTTGGCGCCGGTGATGACGGTCAGGTTGCCCAGGGGCAGGACCACGTCGCGCAGGGAGCGGTAGCCGCTGACGGCGACGGTCGCGTACATGTCGCCGACCCTAGGCAGCACCACCGACAGCCCACCGGGCGTCGCACCGGGTTGCTCCCACTCACAGACCGCGCGCGGCGACGCGGACACACGGGGTGTCCGGTCGGGTGGTTGCCGGTATGCCAGTCCGCGCCACGGTCGTGCGCGGACCGGCATACCTCGGGTCAGCCCCGCCGCTCCGCCCGGTCGGCGAGCAGCCACTGCGCGGTGAGCGAGCGGAACCGGTCCTCGCCGTCCCGCAGGCGCTCCAGCGCGGGCTCGACCTCGGGCGCGTCGAGCGCTGCGAGGGCCTCGAGCGCCACCATGGCGATCTCCCGGTCGTCGCCCTCGGCGACGGCCACGAGCGCCGCGGCGGCGGGCCGGGCGGCCGGGTCGCCGACGAGCACGAGCGCGCGAGCGGCGTGCAGACGGACCTCCGGGTCGGTGGTCGACAGCGCGTCGGTCAACCCTGCGACTCCAGGCGCGCCGAGCTGCTCGAGCGCCCGCGAGAGCTCGCGCTGCTGCTCCTCGTCACCATGGCCGAGGTGGGGCAGCAGCGCCGGGGCGGCCTCCGGGGTGCCGGTGCGGCCGAGCGCCCACCACGCCTTCATCGCGACGGCGGGGTCGTCGTCGGTCGCGAACGGCAGGATCTGCGGCACCGCGTCGGGCGACTGGATCTTGCTCAGCGCGTGCAGCACCTGGACGCGGGCCCCGGGCGCGTCGTCGAGCGCCGCGAGGAGGTGGGGCAGCGCGGCCTGCGGGTGACGGCATACCGCCCAGGTCAGCGTCTCGCGCACGAAGAAGTCGGGCTCGGCGACCAGCAGCGCGACGAGCTCGGCGCTCTGCGCGTCGTCGCCGAGGGTCCCCAGGTGCACCGCGGCACGCTGGCGGATGGTGGGGTCGAGGTCGTACGCGGCCCGGCGGGCCTGCTCCAGGGTGGTCACCGGTCTCTCCTTCATGTGTCGGACGCGGAACGCGCCGGTGCCCATGCTCATTCCTCACGCGGCGGGAGGGTCAAGCGGACAGGCATACCCCTCTAGGGTATGCCTGTGCTGTGTCATACTCGCAGCATGAGCGCCGAGCACAGCCACGACCACGCGGCCGGGGCCAGCAGCAGGCGTCTCCTCCTGGCCTTCCTCATCACGGCGACGATCCTCGTTGCCGAGGTCGTCGGAGCGTTCCTCACCGGCAGCCTCGCGCTGCTCGTCGACGCCGGGCACATGCTCACCGACGCGGGCGGCCTGCTCATCGCGCTGCTTGCCGCTCGCCTCATGGCGCGGCCGCCGTCGCAGCGCCGCACGTGGGGCTTCGCCCGGGCAGAGGTGCTGGGTGCGGGGGCGCAGGCGACGGTCCTCCTGGCGGTCGGGATCTACGCCGTCGTGGAGGGTGTCCAGCGGTTGCTGAGCAGCGAGCCGACCGAGGTGACCGGCGGACTGCTGCTGGTCTTCGGTGTCGTCGGGCTGCTCGGCAACATCGCCTCCCTGCTCATCCTGGCCGGCGGGCGGGACAGCAATCTCAACCTGCGCGCGGCCTTCCTCGAGGTGGCCGCTGACGCGCTGGGGTCGGTCGCGGTCATCGTCTCGGCCGTGCTCATCCAGACCCTGGGTTGGACCAGGGCGGACGCCGTCGCAGGTCTGGTGATCGCCGTGCTCATCATCCCGCGAGCGGTCTCCATCCTGCGCGAGGCAGGCAGCGTGCTGCTGGAGTCCGTGCCCCCGGGGCTGGACCTCGCCGAGGTGCGCGAGCACATCCTCGGGGTCGACCACGTGCTCGACGTGCACGACCTGCACGCCTCCCGCATCGGCACCGGCACCCCGGTCCTCACGGCCCACGTGGTGGTGGAGTCCGGCTGCTTCGAGGACGGCCACGCCCCGCAGATGCTGGATGCGCTGCAGACCTGCGTCGCGGGCCACTTCGACGTCAGCGTGGAGCACTCGACCTTCCAGCTCGAGCCGCCCCGGCATACCGAGCACGAGCACGAGCACCACCCGTGATCCGGTGGCCGTAGGCTCGCAGACCATGACCGACTCGACCGACGGACAGCCCGGACCCGCTCCCGACGCGGTGGAGCTCGCGCACGCGCTCTTCGACCTGGCCCGCGCGGGGGAGGCCGAGCGCCTCGCCGCGTACGTCGACGCCGGAGCCCCCGTCGACCTCACCGACCCCGCGGGCAACACGCTGCTCATGCTCGCCGCCTACCACGGTCACCCCTCGACGGTGTCGGCGCTCGCGGACCGCGGCGCCGACGTCGACCGGCTCAACGACCGGGGCCAGTCCCCGCTGGCCGGGGCGATCTTCAAGGGCGAGGACGCCGTGGTCGCGACCCTGCTCGAGCACGGCGCCGACCCCGACGCCGGCCAGCCGACCCCCCGCGACACCGCCACGATGTTCGGCCGCGACGACCTCCTCCCCTGACCGACGCCCCCTAACCGACCGGCCGCACGGTTTGGTCGCACTGGCCGCACGGTTTGCGCATACCGGCCGCGTGGTTTGCTGCGACTGGCCGCACGGCTAGCGCAGACCGGCCGCACGCGGGCGCACTGGCGCCAGCTGCCGGAATTCGACAATGGGTTTCGTCGCCATGGCGAAAGAAGGAGTAGTCGAATTCCAGGGATGGCCGGCGTTCACGGCGCGCTCGCGGTCGTCGGTATGCCCGTGCCGTCGCTCCGGATTTCGACCTCTCGTTGCGTCGCCATGGCAACGAAACCAGTAGTCGAAATCCGGGGCGCAGCGACAAACTGTGCGGTCGGTCGGCGCAAACTGTGCGGTCGGTCGACGCAAAGTGTGCGGTCGGTCGAGAGGGCTGAGGGGGAGCGGGGCTGTTCAGGTCTCGGTCGGGGGGACGGGGTGGGGGAGGAGGCCGGCCTCGGCGCGGTCAAGGACGTGGCGGCGGAAGAGCTCGGCCGCGGGGAGCAGGCGGCGCCCCGGCGCCCAGGAGAGCCCGACGTCGCGGGTGGCCGTGCGATCGCTCAGCGCGAGGACGTGCAGGCCGGCGACCGGCGCGGCCACCGAGCCTCCCCACCGCGTCGGTGCGACCGCGACGCCGAGCCCGGCGGCGGCATACCCCCGCAGCGTGGGCAGGTCGGCGGCGACGAAGGCGATCTCGGGGACGAAGCCGGCCTCCCGGCACAGCTGGTCGGTGTGCTTGCGCAGCACCGACGTCGGCACCATCGCGACGAACGGGTCCTGCGCCACCTCGGCCAGCTCCGCCTCCGTCCTGCCGACGAGCCGGTGGTCCGGACCGACGAGCAGCCGCAGCGGCTCCGCGACGAGGGCCCGCCACCGCGGCTGGTCCTCGCCCGGGTGCGGGCGCAGGGTGGACAGCTCGAGGTCGACCTCGCTCTGCTGACCGACCGCGGTGACCGTCTCGTCCTCCTTGGACCGCAGGTCGAGCCGCACGTGCGGGTGCGCGGCGCGGAAGCTCGTGACGAGGTCGGGCACCAGCCAGGTCCCCAGCGAGGGCTGGAAGGCGACCGTCACGGTGCCCGTCTCCGGGTCCAGCAGCTGCTGCACGGCCGCGAGCCCGTCGTCGAGCTGGTGCAGCACCGCGTCGACGTGCCGCTTGAAGACGGTGCCCGCATGGGTCATCCGCAGCACCCGTCCCTCGCGCCGCAGCAGGGGTGCGCCGACCTCCTTCTCCAGCCGGGCCAGGGCGCGCGAGACCGCGGGCTGGGAGACCATCTCGATCTCGCTGACCTCGGTCACGGTGACCCCGTCGGCGACCAGCTGGAACCAGCGCAGGGCGGCCACATCCACACCTATGACGTTAGCGCATGAATGAGTTTCGCTGCCGACATTGGACGTATGGGTGCCCCATGCCGGACCGTAGAGTCATGGCCAAGATCTTTCTCTCGCTCATGATGGGTGGCCCCCGCCACGACATCCGTTCTCTCCCCGCGGCCCGCAGCGCCGCCGTGGTCGCCTGGCCGACCGCGACCCAGCGCATCACCCGCTGAGCTCCTAGGAGCCCCAGCAGGTCCGCACGCCGAACTCCACCCGGCGTGACTCGACACCGTCGACCGGGCTGTCGCTGATCAGCTCGGTCCCGGTGTCGTGGTAGCCGCTCGGCGCCTCACCGTCGCGCACCGCGGCGACGACAGCCCGGACGCCCTCGCGCGCCATGTTCTGCGGGTACTGCGACGCGGTCGCGTCGATGAGACCCGGCCGCACGCCCTCGCGCATCGTCCGGCAGCCGCCGTCGACCGACACCATGACGATCTCGTCCATGTCGGCGTCGGCATCCTCCAGCGCCGCCAGGGCCCCGAGCGCCGCCGGCTCGTTGACCGTGTAGACGACGTTGACGTCGGGGTGGTCGGCCAGCACCTGGGTCATGACGACCGCCGCATTGTCGCGGTCGCCCTCGGTGTCGACCGACGCGACGATCGCCTCGTCCCCCTCCTCGATGCCGAAGCCGGCGAGGAAGCCCGCGTGCCGCTGCTCCCCGGTGGTCACCCCCGGCGTCAGGTCGAGGGTGGCGATCTGCGGCTCGAGCCCGAGTTCCTCCGCCTTCGCGGCGGCATACTGCCCGATGAGCTGACCCGCGCGCTCGTTGTCCGTGGCGAAGGTCGCGTCGACCGCGTCCTGCGGGTCGGTGGGCGTGTCCACGGCGATGACGAGCACCCCCGCCTCCCGCGCCCTGGTGATGGCCGGGTCCAGCGCCTCGGCGTCCGTCGGCGCGAGGAGTATGCCGTCGGCCCCCTGCTCGACCATGTCGTCCAGCGCGGCCTCCTGCGAGGCGGCGTCGGTGTCGCTCTCGCCGGTGGCCGTGAGCAGCTCGGCGTCGAGGTCGTCGGCCGTCTCCTGGGCCACCTCGCGCATCTCGACCCAGTAGGGGTTCTCCTCCTGCTTGGTGATGAGCCCGACCGTGACCGGCTCCTGCTCCTCGCCGGCGCAGCCGGCCAGCCCGACCCCCGCGAGCAGCGCTGCCGCTGTCGTCCACGTCCGGATCCGCATGGTTCTCACCTCCTCACGCCTCCGCCGGTTGCTGACCGGCGGACGATCGGGTGTTGCGCAGGTCGAAGACGGCATACCCCGCGACGAGCAGCAGGCAGATGCCCGGCACGACGTAGCCCGCCGCCGAGCCGTAGCCGTCCATGACGGCCGCGTGCACCATCGGGACGAGCGCTCCGCCGAGGATCGCCATGACCAGCCCGGCCGAGCCGAACTTCGCGTCCGGGCCGAGGCCCTGCAGCGCGAGCCCGTAGATCGTCGGGAACATGAGCGACAGCCCCGCCGAGATCGCCACCACCGCGACGAGCCCCACGATGTTGAGCACGAACATCGAGGCCAGGCAGCACGCCGCGCCGAAGAGGGCCATGACGAGCAGCAGCTTGGCCGGGCGGAAGATGCCCAGCAGCCAGGTCATGACGAAGCGCGAGACGAGGAAGATGAGCAGGCTCGCCTGGAGCCACCACCCCGCGGCCTCCTGGCTGAGGCCGACGACGTCCTGGGCGTAGAGGATCGTGAAGGTCCAGGTGCAGGTCTGGGCGGCGACGTTGAAGAACTGCGCGACCACGCCGTACCGGTAGTGCCGGTTGGCCCACAGGCGGGCGAAGGTGCCGCCACCGCCCGAGGTGAGATCGACCGCCTCGGGCTCGGTGGGCAGGTGCATCTTGCGGAAGGCGATGAGCAGCCAGATGATCACCAGCACGCTGGCGATGAAGACGTAGGGACGCAGCACCTGGAAGAGGTCGGACTCCTGCGCGGCGAGGAGCTCGGCCTCGCTCATGATCGTCTTGCTCTCCTCCGGCGTGAGGTTGGGCAGGATGAGCACCGCGCCCATGAGCACGCCGAGGTTGGCCCCGACCGGGTTGAAGGACTGCGCGAGGTTGAGCCGCTGCGTCGCGCTCTCCTCGTCGCCCATGGCGATGACGAAGGGGTTGGCCGACGTCTCGAGGATCGACAACCCCGCCGCCAGGACGAAGAGAGCGAGCAGGAACATGTTGTATGCCAGGAGCTGGCTGGCCGGGATGAAGAGGAAGCCGCCCACGGCCGCCAGCCCGAGTCCGACCAGCACCCCCGCCTTGAAGCCGAAACGGGAGTTGATGAAGGCGGCCGGGATCGCCAGCAGGAAGTAGGCGCCGTAGTAGGCGAACTGCACCAGCGAGGACTGGAAGTTCGACATGTCGAAGATGCCGCGGAAGACCCCGACGAGGATGTCGGTGAGGTTGGCGGCCATCCCCCAGGCCGCGAAGCACAGCAGCAGCAGGATGAAGGGGACCCGCAGGTGCGTGGCGACGAGCGGCGCCTCGCGCTGCTCCGCCTCGGCCGGAACCGTCGCCATACCGTCCCCTCCTGACCCAACGTCAACTCTGTCGTCGGTGCGAGCCTAACCCAGGGATCCGGCAGGCACTACCCTGACCTGCACCAGCCGCCGACGAGACGGGGCGCCCGTGCAGATCTCCCACCAGACCTTCGTCGTGACCGGCGCCGGCAACGGCATCGGGCGCGAGATCGCCCTCGAGCTGCTGCGCCGGGACGCCCGGGTCGCGGGGGTCGACCTGCGGGAGGAGGCCCTCGCCGAGACCGCCCGGCTCGCGGCGGCGGGGGAGCGGCTGTCGGTGCACACGCTCGACATCACCGATCGCGAGGCGGTGGCGGCGCTGCCCGAGGCCGTGGTCGCCCACCACGGCCACCTGGACGGCCTGCTCAACGTCGCCGGCGTGATCCAGGAGTTCGTCCCCTTCGCCGAGCTCTCGCCCGAGGCCATGCACCGGGTCGTGGACGTCAACCTCTGGGGCACGGTCCACACCACGCAGGTCTGCCTGCCGCACCTGGTCGAGCGGCCCGAGGCCTGCGTCGTCAACGTCTCCAGCATGGGCGGCCTGGTCCCGGTGCCCGGGCAGACGCTCTACGGCGCGAGCAAGGCCGCGGTCCGGCTGCTGACCGAGGGCCTGTATGCCGAGCTGCGCGGCACAGCGGTCGCGGTGAGCGTGGTCTTCCCCGGCGCGATCGGCACCGAGATCACGACGAACTCCGGCGTGACCGTCCCCGGTGGTGATGCCGAGGCGCGCCGGGAGCAGGGCGGTCACCGGACGCTGTCGCCCGCGAAGGCCGCGAGCATCATCGTCGACAAGGCGGTGGGCCAGGGTGGCTTCCACGTGAGCGTAGGCTCCGACGTCGCCCTGCTGGGTCGCCTGTCACGGCTCTCGCCGCAACGGGCGACCGACCTCGTCGCGAGGCGTATGGCCGACCTGCTCGGCTGAGCCGCTCTGTCGTGCCGACCCGGCTCAGGCGGCCGGGTCGAGGCGGTAGCCGCGCCCCCGCACGGTCTGCAGCGACCGGCGGCCGAAGGGGGTGTCGATGCGTCGACGCAGGGCCGCGACCGACTGCTCGACGACGTTGGAGGTCGGGTCGTGGGCCGGGTCCCACACCGCCTCGACGAGCACCGCGCGGGTGAGCACCTGGCCGGGGTGCCAGGCGAAGGTCTCCAGCAGGGTGAACAGGTGCGGCGACAGCTCGATGGGGGCCTCGCCCCGACTCACCCGCTGTGCGCCGAGGTCCAGCGTCAGGTCCCCGACGACGAGCCGAGGCGTCGGCACGACCGGCTCGCGCCGGGCCAGGGCCCGCAGCCGGGCGACGATCTCCGGGAGCCGGACCGGTCGGCAGACCACGTCGTCGGCACCGCTGTCGAGGGCCGCGACGACATCGTCGGTGGCAGCGCGCCCGGCCACCACGAGCAGCGGGGTGGCGATCCCGGCCGCGCGCAGGCGCAGCGACAGGTCGCGCTCGACCCGGCCCGTGGTCGGCGCGCAGGCCACGGCCACCGCGATGCCCCCTGGGCTCTGCGGGGGCGACTGGCCGCAGACCCATACCGCCTCGGCGATGCCGCCGAGCACGTCGACCACGCACCCCTCGGCATGCAGAGCACGAGCTAACCGCTGTGACCCCTCGTCGCCCAGATCGATCAGCAGGATCCTCATGTCTCCCACCGTCACGGCGCTCGCTGTGCCCGTCCTGTGCTGCGCGCCGGTCCGAGATGTGGATCCGGCACACGGACGGCACATCAACGGCACACCTGTGCGGGTGAGCCTGACAGCGCAACCCCGATCGAAGGAGTGACAGATGAAGCTCATCACCCGCACCCTGGGCACCGCTGGTGCCACCGTGGCGCTCGCGGGCGCCGGCGTCGTGATCGCCGGCTCCGCCTCGGCCGCCGACACCGGGATCCCGGTGCTCGAGGCCATCAAGCAGTGCGAGAGCGGCGGCAGCTACACCGCGCAGAACCCGACGTCCACGGCGTCCGGCGCCTACCAGTTCCTCGACAGCACCTGGCAGGGCATGGACGCCGCC
The DNA here is from genome assembly GCF_001685415.1 of Serinicoccus hydrothermalis. Lineage (NCBI taxonomy): Bacteria > Bacillati > Actinomycetota > Actinomycetes > Micrococcales > Ornithinimicrobiaceae > Serinicoccus > Serinicoccus hydrothermalis. The sequence continues at coordinate 2,364,527 of NZ_CP014989.1, forward strand.
GCCGGCTATGCCCGCGCCGTCGACGCGCCGGAGTCGGTCCAGGACGCCGCGGCGATCGAGCTCTACACCGAGCAGGGCACCACCCCGTGGCTGGCCTCCGCCTCCTGCTGGCAGGGCATGGGCTTCGAGTCGACCAGCGGCTCGGGCGAGATGGCGACCGCGACGGACACGACGTCGGCCGACACGGGCACGGCGGCCACCGTGGGCGACACGAGCACGACGACCGCCGCGGGCGACGCGGGCGGCGCGCCGGCTCAGCAGGCAGGCCCGGCATCTCGGAACGGCGGGGCCGAGGGCGCGGCCGGGGCCTACGGCGCGGGCCGCGGTGGCGGAGCGGCGGGCGACTGCTCCCGCTGACGCCACCGCATACCCGGCCGGGCCACCGACTCCCCTGCGGTGGCCCGGCCGGTGCGCGTGGAATATCTCGGGCCGTCCTGCCTTGATATAGTTGATTCGTCAATCAGACGTCGATCAGCCGCTCCACATCCCAGGAAGGGTGAGTCAGATGCAGTTCGGGATCTTCAGCGTCGGTGACGTCACGCAGGACCCGACGACCGGCCGCACGCCGAGCGAGGGTGAGCGCATCTCCGCGATGAGCGCGTATGCCCTCAAGGCCGAGGAGGTCGGGCTCGACGTCTTCGCGACCGGCGAGCACCACAACCCGCCCTTCATGACCTCCGCCCCGACGACGCACCTCGCGTGGATCGCGGCGCAGACGCAGCGGCTGCAGCTGTCCACCTCGACCACCCTCATCACGACCACCGACCCGGTCCGGATCGCGGAGGACTACGCCTTCCTGCAGCACCTGTCCGGCGGTCGCGTCGACCTCATGATGGGGCGCGGCAACACCGGGCCGGTCTACCCGTGGTTCGGCAAGGACATCCGCCAGGGTCTGCCCCTGGCGATCGAGAACTACCACCTGCTGCGCCGACTGTGGCGCGAGGAGGTCGTGGACTGGCAGGGCAAGTTCCGCACGCCGCTGCAGGGCTTCACCTCGACGCCGCGCCCGCTCGACGGCGCCCCGCCCTTCGTCTGGCACGGCTCGATCCGGTCCACCGAGATCGCCGAGCAGGCCGCCTACTACGGCGACGGCTTCTTCCACAACAACATCTTCTGGAACATCGAGCACACCGCGCAGATGGTGGACCTCTACCGTCGCCGGTTCGAGCACTACGGCCACGGCTCGAAGGACCAGGCGATCGTCGGTCTCGGCGGCCAGGTCTTCATGGCCGGCACCGAGGCGGAGGCGAAGAAGGCCTTCCGGCCCTACTTCGACGTCGCCCCGGTCTACGGCCACGGTCCGAGCCTGGAGGGGTTCACCCGGATGACCCCGCTCACCGTGGGGACGCCGGAGATGGTCATCGAGCGCACGCTCGGCTTCGCCGACGCGGTGGGCGACTACCAGCGCCAGATGTTCCTCATGGACCACGCGGGTCTGCCGAAGGACGTCGTCCTGGAGCAGATCGAGATCCTCGGTCGCGAGGTCGTGCCGGTGCTGCGCCGCGAGTTCGAGGCGCGCCGCCCCGCGCACGTGCCGAGCGACCCGCCCACGCACGCCTCGCTCGTCGCCGACGGGCCGGGCGCACCGCACCACCTCGTGGCGCCGGCCGCCAAGGTCGACCTGCGGGCCGACCGCACCGAGAGCGAGCACGCGACCGCCTGACGCGGCGCGCGGCATACCGAAGGGAGCACGTCCATGACCAGGCGCATCGTCGTCCTCACCGCAGGGCTGTCCCAGCCCAGCTCGACCCGGCTGCTCGCCGACCGCCTCGCGGACGCCGTCACCACGCAGGTGTCGGCGCGCGGGGAGGCCGCGAGCGTGGAGGTCATCGAGCTGCGCGAGCTGGCGCACGACCTCGCGACCACCATGACGACGGGAGGTATGCCCACGCCCGCCGTCGAGGAGGCGCGCGCCACCGTGGCCGGGGCCGACGCGCTCATCGCGGTGACCCCCGTCTTCGCGGCGAGCTACTCCGGGCTGTTCAAGATGTTCGTCGACGTGCTGGACCCCGAGGCGATCGCGGGGATGCCGGTGCTCGTCGCGGCGACCGCCGGAACGGCGCGGCACCAGCTGGTGCTGGAGCACGCGCTGCGGCCGCTGTTCAGCTATCTGCGCGCCGCCGTCGTGCCGACCGGCGTCTTCGCGGCGACCGACGACTTCGGCGGTCCGGGCTCGCAGGACCTCGGGCGCCGGATCAGCCGGGCCGCCGGTGAGCTGGCCGCGGCGGTCGTCTCGGCGGGGGTGGCCGGCTTCGGCCCCGAGGCGTCGGGCCGCGAGACCGGCCGTGGCGGCGGGCGTGGGTCGGAGGCGGAGGTCACCGACTTCGAGGACCTCCTCGCCGGCCTCGGCCAGTAGATCCCCAAGCGCCGTCTCGTGGGCATCCCCCGAATTCGACCTCTCGAAACGTCGCCATGGCGACGATTCGAGAGGTCGAATTCGTGCAGGGGGTCCCGTCTCACGCTTCCCTCAGGTCCGACGGGCAGACTGGTCGGGTGAGAAGCGAGCGACGAGGCGGCGGATGCACCAGCGTCCTGAGCCTGCTGCTCATCATGGGGCTGGTCATCAGCCTGGTCGTCTACGTCTCGCCCGCCCTCGACTTCGGCAACGTCCGCCGGACGGTCTCCTCCCACAGCTCGGCCGGCGTGCCCGGATCCGGCGGCGACGGGTATACCTTCATGCAGGTCACCGAGGACGGCCAGCCGGTGACCTGGGAGTGCGAGGCGCTCATCGAGGTCCAGGTCAACCCGCAGGGTGCGCCCGAGGGGTATGCCGACCTCATCGCCGACGCGGTGGCCCAGGTCGACGAGGTCTCCGGCTTCGGCTTCGAGCTGATCGGGGAGACCGACGACCGCGAGTTCACCGGTCGGGGCCGCGGGCCCGTGCTCATCGGTTGGGCGGATGAGACGGAGGTCCCCGAGCTGGCCGGTCCGACGGCGGGCCTGGGCGGCGCGTCCTATGTCATCGGCCCCGGCGGGGGCGCGAGGTCGGTCGGCGGCATGGTCGTCCTCGACACCGAGCAGCGCGGCGGCTGGCTGGGCGGGCTCGACGACGAGACGGTACTCGTGCACGAGCTCATCCACGTCCTCGGGCTGGGCCACTCCGCAGACCCCTCCCAGCTCATGGCGGCGGAGAACTCAGGCCAGGACGAGCTCGGCGAGGGCGACCTGGCCGGGCTGGCCGCGCTGGACGAGGCCGCCTGCGGCTGAGGGAGTCCGGCCTCGGTGGCGAGGTGGTCGGCGGCCGACCTGCCGCCCCTCAGCCGGATTTCGACTGCTGGAAACGTCGCCATGGCGACGTTTCGAGTAGTCGAATTCGGGCAGAAGGTGGGGTTGTGCCTCCGGCATACCCCCCCACATGCGCGAAGCCGCCCCCGGACCAGGTCCGGGGGCGGCTTCGTCTTGGGTATGTCGGGTCAGCCGCGCAGGTGCTCGATCGGGCGCCAGGAGCGACCGATCTCGAGGATCACGTGGGTGCTGCTGCGGAGAGCCTTGGACAGAGCGGTCATGATGGCCACCTTTCTTCGTGTCGGGGTCTGACAGGTACTACTCTGACACCCTTTTTCCGTTAGCACAACCGAACATTACTTAGACGTATGTGTAAGATGCGCTACATGTTTTCACCCGAGCAGCTGGTGAGTCTCAAGGCCGTCGTCGAGGAGGGCACGGTGCTCGCCGCGGCCGACCGGCTGGGGCTCACGGCGTCGGCCGTGAGCCAGCAGCTGAGCCGTCTGCAGAAGGAGGCCGGGCAGCCCGTGCTGGTGCGCCGCGGGCGCAACGTCGTGCCCACCGACGCCGCCGAGGTGCTCGTCCAGCTGGCCTCCCAGCTCGAGCAGCTGGACGAGGCCACCCGGGCCGAGCTGGAGAACCTCACGAGCGACGTCGCCGGCCCGCTCGTGCTCTCCTCCTTCCCGACCGGGATCGTCGGGCTGCTGGCCCCCTCGCTGCCGAGCCTCCACGAGCAGCACCCCCTGCTGCGCCTCACCCTGCGCGAGCTCACCCCGGAGGGCTCGCTCGGGGCCCTGCGCCGGGGCGAGGTGGACCTGGCCGTGGTGCACGACTGGACGGACTACCACAAGGCCCTGCCGGAGGGCCTGACCGCGCACGTGCTCGGGCACGACGTCGTGGACCTCATCGCCCCCCACGACCACGACCTGAGGATCGGCCGCAACGGGGTGGTCGACCTGGCCGACTGCGGCGGCCGGGACTGGGTCGACGACTCACCGGGCGTCTTCAGCGACTGGCTGCTCACCGCCCTGCACGAGCGCAGCCTCGACTACCGGATCGCGGCGACGGCCGACACCCACCCCAGCAAGATCGCGCTCGTGGCCGCGGGGCTCGGGATCGGCCTCATGCCCCGGCTGGGCCGACCCGACCTGCCGGACACCGTCGTCAGCTTCCCGGTCAAGGACCCGCCCACCCGGCGCATCATGCTCGTGCACCGCGACTCCAGCGTGCGCCGACCCGCCGTGCGGTCGGTGATGCGCGAGGTCAGGCGCGTCTGGAGCGAGGAGCAGGCCTGACCGCAGGCCCGCCCACCCCGCACCGACCCCTCAGGACTCGCGGGGCTGCATCCCGGTCTGCTCCTGGAGCCGGTCGATGTGCTCGGAGGCCTGTGCCTTGGTGAGCCCGTCGGCGGGGATCTGCTCGCCGGCGGCGCTGGCGAGGCGGTCGAGGTAGGACTTCTGCGCCTCGGTGGCGGGGTCGTCGCCGGTCGTCCACTCTTGGGGGTCGCGCTCGATCTGCTCGTCCGGCGACTGCGGGCTGGAGGATCCCAGCACCTCGGCGTCGCCCTCGGGCTCGGTGGGCTGGGGCTGGTCGTCCATGGGGTTCGTCATGGCCCGACTGTAGGTCGAGGGTCCGACACACGTCGCGACGAAGACCCCCCACGCGGATCCGGGGCCCTGCTGACAGGCATACCTCCCGGGGTGTAGGCATGGAGCCATGACGCCGACGTCCGCCGACCTCCCGACCACCGCGGCCTACCGCGCCGCCCGCGACCAGCTCGTCGCCCTGCACGGCGACCCGGAGCGCGCCCGGGAGGAGTTCCGCTACCCCGACGTCGGCGGGCGCTTCAACTGGGCGGTCGACTGGTTCGACGCGATCGCGCGCGGCAACGACCGCCCCGCGCTGGTCGTCGTCGAGGAGGACGGCTCCGACGTCACGCTGACCTTCGACGAGGTCGCCACCCGCTCGGACCAGGTCGCCGCGCGGCTCGCGCACCTGGGCATCGGCCGGGGCGACAGCGTCATGGTCATGCTCGGCAACCAGGTCGAGCTCTGGGACACGATGCTCGGCGTCATGAAGCTGGGCGCGGTCATCATGCCCACGACGACCGCGGCCGGCCCCTCCGACCTGCGCGACCGGCTCGAGCGGGGAGGCGCCCGCGCTGTCATCGTCAACGCCGCGGAAGTCGACAAGTTCGACGAGGTCCCGGGCGACTACCTCCGGGTGAGCGTCGGGGAGGCGGCGGGCTGGGAGGACCTGCGCGCGGCATACCGCGAGCACGTCGAGCCGGTCGAGCACCCGGGGACCGCGCCGCAGGACCGGCTGCTGCTCTACTTCACCTCCGGCACGACCAACAAGCCCAAGCTCGTCGAGCACACCCAGGTGAGCTACCCCGTCGGGCACCTGTCGACGACCTACTGGCTGGGGCTGCGGCCCGGCGACGTGCACCTCAACATCTCCTCGCCCGGCTGGGCCAAGCACGCCTGGAGCTGCTTCTTCGCCCCGTGGATCGCCGAGGCGACGATCCTGGTCTACAACTACGCGCGCTTCGACCCGGCCGCGCTGCTCAGGGTCATCCGCAGCCACGAGGTCACCACCTTCTGCGCCCCGCCGACGGTGTGGCGGATGCTCATCAACGCCGACCTGTCCGGCGGTCCGGGACTGCTGCGCGAGGTCATCGGGGCCGGTGAGCCGCTCAACCCCGAGGTCATCTCCCAGGTGCAGCGGCAGTGGGGGCTCACCCTGCGCGACGGCTACGGGCAGACCGAGACGACCGCGCAGATCGGGAACTGCCCCGGCGGGCGCTTCAAGCCCGGCTCGATGGGTATGCCGCTGCCCGGCGTCCCCTCCGTGCTCGTCGAGGTGGAGAGCGGACAGGTCGTGGACGGGCCGGGCGAGGGCGAGATCTGCCTCGATCTCTCCGCCTTCCCGGTCGCGCTCATGACCGGCTACCAGGGCGACGAGGCGCGCAACGACGAGGCGATGGCCGGCGGTTTCTACCACACCGGCGACGTCGCCGAGCGGGACGCGAGCGGCCTCATCACCTACGTCGGGCGCACCGACGACGTCTTCAAGGCCAGCGACTACAAGATCTCCCCGTTCGAGCTGGAGTCGGTGCTCATCGAGCACCCCGCGGTCGCCGAGGCGGCGGTGGTGCCGGCCCCGGACGAGCTGCGCCTGGCGGTGCCGAAGGCATACATCGCGCTCGTCGACGGGCACGAGCCCACCGCGGAGACCGCGCGCTCGATCCTCGCCCACGCCCGCGAGCACCTGCAGCCCTGGCAGCGGGTGAGGCGGGTCGAGTTCTACGAGCTGCCCAAGACGATCAGCGGCAAGATCCGCCGGGTCGAGCTGCGGGCGCGCGAGGAGGAGCTGGTCGGGGGCTCCGAGGTTGCGGTCGAGCCGGCCCGGCGCGAGTGGCGCGACAGCGACTTCACCGAGCTCAGGGGCTGAGCCGCCTCGCCGACCACTCGTAGCATCGTGGTTCCTCTGCCGTGATGTTCCGCCGCAGCAAGAGGCAACAAGGTCAAGAAGTCGCGTGGAGCAGCTCAGGGACCGACCTCGACCGGGCAGCTACCGACCGCGAAGGTCGGGTAGGAGTAGCCGTCAACCGGGGTCAGGCTCCTCGGCCCTGCCGCGTCCGCGCGGGAGCGCCCGAGGTTCCATCCCAGGGCGTCCTCGGTGAGCTCGTCGTCGGGGATCCAGCCGATCGCGCAGTCGGCGAGCGTCACGCCGTTGTCCGCGCCGACTGCGGTCTCGCCCGCCAGTCCCGCGCGGATCGTCGGCACGGCGTCAGCCCCGAGGGTCTGCAGATAGATGAGGTCGAGGCGACCTGTCTCGGCATACCGGTCGATATTGCGCTGCGCGACCCACCCCTCGGGATTGGCCAGTCCGATGACCAGCAGGAACGTCGCGCCCGAGGCGAGGGCGGCACGCGGCACCCAGCCACCGCGCAGCCGCCAGCCCGCCACCATGACCAGCACCACGAGCAATCCAAGCCAGAGCTCGAAGGCGTCGACCATGACGCGGAGCACGGTGAAGCCGTAGGCCTCCTGGTAGACGTGCATCCGGTAGAGCGCTGAGCCGACCACCACGAGGGTCAGCCCGCAGAGCATGCCGAGCACGCTGCGCAGCAGCACCCGGTCTCGCGGGGTCTTCCGCGAAGCCCGGCGGCCGACGATGACGACCGTCACCAGCGTCAGCGCGGTGGCGAGCGTGAGCTGGCCGAAGCCTTGGTGGACGGACTCGGCATACGTCATCCCGGTGGCGCGCTGCACGAAGTCATGCCCGCCGAACATCGCGGCGCCCTGGGCGAGGAGGAAGACGACGAAGGTCGCAACGACCACGCCCACGGGCACGACCCACTCCCAGGCACGAGCGGGCCGGGGCGGCTCGGGGAGTGCCACGAGGTCGGTTCGTGGCGGGTTGAGGGAGAGGTAGCACGCCGCCAGCACGATCCCGCCGACGACGAACCACGTGAAGCTGCGCAGGACGAGCGACTCGGCGATGTCGACCTCCGGCAGCAGGTCGCTCACCCAGGCCCCGACCACCGCGTCGCCGGAAGCGAAGAGCCCGCCGAAGACCACGAGCGCGACCAGCGAGATCGCTGCCGTGCGCACGACCGGCCAGAGCAGGGTATGCCGGGACGTCGCCGTGATCGTGCGGCCCAGGAGCGGCAGCCCGCGCAGGCCGCTGAGCACCCACGCCGCGGCACCGGCGACCATCGCGGGCACCCCGCGGGCGCCGGTCAGCGCGGTCGTGACGAGTAGGGCCGCGGTGAGCAGCGCCAGGACCGAGAGCCACTCGGCGGCGCGGATCACGAGCAGGCTGGCGAGGCCGACGCAGAGGGCGGCCGAGGCGAGGGTCCACGGGTCGCGCCGACGCCTCGAGAGCCGCAGCACGAGGGCGCCTGCGGCGAGCAGGACGAGGGCATACGCGATGCCGATGCCCCGGTGGGGTAGGAGGACGGCGGCGAGCGCCCCCGTCCCGACCGAGGCCCACAGCGCGAGCGGTGCGGTGTGCAGCCGTGAGGTCGGCTCGGGCCAGAGTCGACCGAAGAGGGTGTCGAAGACCGACGGCGTGGGCACCGGGATGGGGGTCGCGGCGGGTGCGTCAGCAGTGCCGGTGTCGTCTGCGGTGCGCTGCGCGGGCAACGGCGGGCTGTCATGGGTGGTCATCGGGCTCTCCTCGCGGTCATCGGTCGTGCGACCTGTGGTTCTGGGCACAACTTCCTGGGCAGCCGGCGCCGCTTCCCTCTGTCCATGTCGGTATTCCGGGGGCGCGAGCGGCAGTTCGACCCGCACGACGGCTCCCGTCGTCGTGGAGCCCGGCCCTTCTTCGAGCGCCCGGACCGTTCCGCCGTGAAGCTCGCACACCCAGCGGACGATGGACAGGCCGAGGCCGGTGCCACCGCCGGCGTCGTCGCCCACGCCGAAGCGGGCGAACATCTCCTCGCTGCGGCCGGGTGGGAAGCCCGGCCCCTCGTCGCCGACCGCGAGCGACCAGCCGCTCCCGTCGGCCCGGGCCACGACGCGCACCGTCCCGCTCTCGGGGCTGTGCCGCACCGCGTTGTCGAGCAGGTTGGTGACCGCCTGGGTCAGGCGGGCGCGGTCGACCCGTGCCTGCAGGTCCTCGGGGGCGTCGACCTCGACGGACACCGCGTGGCCGCGGGCGGCGACCACGGCCCGGGCCTCCTCGGCGCAGCGCGCCAGCAGGTCGGCGACCTGCACCGGCTCGAAGTCCAGCGTCGCGACGCCGGCCTCCACTCGGCTGAGGTCGAGGAGGTCCTGCACCAGGGCACTCAGCCGCTCCGACTGCTCCAGCGCGGTCTGCAGCGACCGGTCGTCCGGGGTGACGACGCCGTCGACGAGGTTCTCCAGCAGCGCCCGCTGCGCCGCCAAGGGGGTCCGCAGCTCGTGAGAGACCGTGGCGAGCAGCTCACGCCGCTGCCGGTCGGCGCCCTCCAGCTCGGCCGACATCGTGTTGAAGGCGGTGCCCAGCTGCCCAACCTCGTCGCTGGCGCTCGCGGCGATCCGGGTCGAGTAGTCCCCACCGGCCATCCGCCCCGCTGCCACGGTCATCTGCCGTAGCGGTGCGGTCATGCCCCGGGCCAGCCACTGCGTGACGAAGAGCGCGGCAGCGACGGAGACCGGGATAGACAGCCAGGCCGAGACCCCCGCCCGGTCACCCACCTCGGAGACGACGACGGCGGCCAGGATGCTCAGCGTGACGAGCACGCCGATCTTGACCGTGATCGAGCCGACGCCGTCGAGCGGTCGCTCGGGTGCCCGGCTCACTGGCCGCTCTCCAGGGCATACCCGACGCCGTGCACGGTGCGGACCCGGGCGCTGCCGATCTTGGCGCGCAGGGCCTTGACGTGGCTGTCGAGGGTGCGGGTGCCGTGGGCGTCCGACCAGCCCCACACCTGCGTCATGAGTGCCTCCCGGTGGCGGACGCTGCCCGGCCGCTCCGCGAGCGCGCCGAGCAGGTCGAATTCCAGCGGCGTGAGGTGGACCTCCTTGCCGGCCACCCGCACCCGGCGCGCGGAGGCGTCGATCTCCAGGTCGCCGACGGTCTGCACCGGGACTCGGGTGTCAGCGAGCTCGGCGGCCCGCTCGACCCGCCGCAACAGGGCCTGCACCCGGGCGACGACCTCACGCATCCGGAATGGCTTGTTGACGTAGTCGTCGGCCCCGGCGGCGAGGCCGACGAGGATGTCCGTCTCGTCGGTCTTCGCGGTGAGCATGAGGACCGGGACCGGACGCTCGATCTGGAGCCGACGGCATACCTCGAGGCCGTCCAGGCCAGGGAGCATGAGGTCCAGCACGACCACGTCCGGGGTATGCCGGGCCGCCTCGGTCAAGGCGGTCGGCCCGTCGACGGCCCGCGCGACCGCAAAACCCTCGGCGGTGAAGCGGTCGGCCAGCGCCTGGTTGATCGTGAGGTCGTCCTCGACCACCAGCACGGTGCGCGTCGTCTCGGTCATGGGTTCGAGCGTAGGTCTGCGCTGGTGGAGAGGGTGCCGGGCGGATGTGGAGGTTGTGTGAATGTCGGTGCGCGGCCCTAGGTTGTTCGGGTGAGCACGATCGTCTTCCTCCACGCCCACCCCGACGACGAGGCCAGCCAGACCTCCGCCACGATGCGCCTGGCCGCCGACGCCGGGCACCGCGTGGTCTGCGTCTACGCCACGAACGGCGACCACGGCACCACTCCCGAGGACCTGGCAGAGGGGGAGAGCGTCGTCGACCGCCGCCGGACCGAGGCGCTCGCCTCGGCGGTGGCGCTCGGCACCGCCCGGGTCGCCTGGCTGGGGTATGCCGACTCCGGCATGACCGGCTGGGAGCAGAACAGCCACGAGCAGTCCTTCCACGCCGCCAGCACGGACGAGGCGGGCGGGCGGCTCGCGCAGATCCTCGACGAGGAGGACGCCGACGTCCTGGTCGGCTACGACTGGCACGGCGGCTACGGCCACCCCGACCACGTCAAGGTCCACCACGTCGCGCACCGCGCCGCGGAGCTGGCCGCCCGGCGCCCCCGCGTGCTCGAGGCGACGATGAACCGCGACCACATGCGGCGCATGTTCGAGGCGGCCAAGGAGGCCGGCATGGCGGAGGAGGACGCCGACTGGGACCCGGACGCCCCGGCCGACGACGGCAACCCCTTCGGCACGCCGGAGGGGGAGATCCACTGGCACGTCGACGCCCGTCCCGTGCTCGCGGCCAAGCGCGCGGCGCTCTCGGCGCACGGCAGCCAGGAGGACGTCGGCTGGATGCTGGGTATGCCCGAGGAGCAGTTCGCGGCGGCCTTCGGCGACGAGTGGTTCATCGAGCCGGGACGGGTGCCCGGGATGACGGACGCGCACCCGCTGGGCTGAGCACGCGACCGGGGGAGCGGACGCATACCCTCGAGGGATGAGCGACGCGCCGCAGCCGATGCCCGAGCCCGACCGCGCGATGCCCGACGGCTCCGACCTCGGGGCCTCCCTGGGCACGGACTTCCTGCACCTCGAGGACCTGCTCACCGACGCCGAGCGCGAGCTGCGCGACGGGGTGCGCGCGTGGTGCGACGCCGAGGTCGTCGCGGCGGCGCAGGAGTGGTGGGAGGCCGCCCGCTTCCCGGCCGAGATGCTGCCCGGGTACGCCGCCACCCGGGTCGCCGGGGCCGCGATCCAGGGCTACGGCTGCGCGGGGGTCTCCGCGGTGGCCGAGGGGATGATGTGCGCCGAGCTGGCGCGCGGCGACGGCTCGATCGCGACCTTCAACGCGGTGCACTCGGGCCTGGCGATGACCTCGGTGCACCTGCTGGGCGACGACGAGCAGCGCGAGCGCTGGCTCCCGTCGATGGCGCGGGTCGAGACGATCGGCGCGGTGGCGCTGACCGAGCCCACGCACGGGTCCGACGTCGTGAGCCTGGAGACCACGGCCCGGCGGGACGGCGAGGAGTGGGTCCTCGACGGCGCGAAGCGCTGGATCGGCAACGGGTCGGTCGCCGACCTCGTGGTCGTCTGGGCGCGCGACGACGACGGCGACGTCGGCGGCTTCGTCGTGGAGTCGCCGCAGGGCACGGACGGGTGGGACGCGCAGGTCATCGAGGGCAAGATCAGCAACCGGGGCGTCTGGCAGGCCCACATCCGCCTCGACGGCGTGCGGGTGCCGGCCGGCAACAGGCTGGCGGGGGCGCGGACCTTCGCCGACACCAACAAGGTGCTCGCCAAGTCGCGGCAGACCGTGGCCTGGGAGGCCCTCGGCCACGCGGTCGCGGCCTACGAGGGTGCCCTGACGTATGCCCTGCGGCGCCAGCAGTTCGGCCGCCCGCTGGCCAAGAACCAGCTCATCCAGGACGACCTGGCCCGCATGGTCACGCTCATCACCTCGATGCAGCTCATGTGCGTCCGCATGAGCCAGCTCGAGGACGAGGGCCGCTGCACCATCGAGCACGCGGCGATGACCAAGCTGCACACGACGACGGCGGCCCGCGAGGTCGTGGCGATCGCCCGGGACATGCTCGGCGGCAACGGGATCCTGCTCGACCACCACGTCGCCCGCCACTTCGCCGACCTCGAGGCGGTCTACACCTACGAGGGCAGCCGCACCGTCCAGTCGCTGCTCGTCGGCCGCGCGGTCACCGGCACCAGCGCCTTCCGCTGACGCCCCTGCCCACCGGGCGCCCGGTCTGGTGACGCCCCTGACCACCGGGCGCCCGGTCTGGTGACGGCTGTCATACCCGGGCGCGCCGTGCGCTGGCTAGGCTGACGGTATGCCCGACCGCGCCGCCCCCGACCCCGCCCAGGGCCCCTCGGACGTGCCGCCCGACTGGCGGCCGGACATACCCCTGCCGGGGCAGCAGCCCGCTCCCCGCGAGGAGGTGCCCGCGCAGTGGCGCGGCAACGGCAACCACGTCACCCCCGCGCCCGACCCGAACGCGCCGGTGCCGATGCGTGCGCCGACCCAGACCCTGGGCACGCTCATGGGCGACGTGGTGCGCACCGGGGCGTGGGACGCCGCGGAGCGCACGACGACGATGCTGCTCTTCGGCGACGTCAAGCTCGACCTGCGCGAGGTCATCCGGCCCGGCGAGACCCTGGAGCTCTCCTCCTTCACCGGCATGGGCGACATCCGCATCGCCGTCCCGGCCGGCACCAGGGTGGAGCTCTCGGGCTTCAACCTGCTCGGCAACCTGCGCCACGACGTCGATCCGCAGACGCAGGGTATGCCGGAGAACGGCGCCTGCGTGCGGATCAACGCCACGAGCCTGATGGGCGACGTCCTGGTGCGCACGATGCCGCCGGACGACGGCACGAAGCCCCCGCGCGGCTGGCGCTGGACCCGCAAGCGCTGACGTCCCCCACCGCGGTGGCTTCCAGTTGCCGGGGCAGCACCTTCCCACCGCGGTGGCCTTGTGCGGCCGGGGCAGCACCTTCCCACCGCGGTGGCCTTGTGCAGCCGGGGCAGCACTTTACTACCGCGGTGGCTTGATGCGGCCGGGTGTCGAGCCTGTCAGCCCAGGGGCACGTGCCGGCGGAACCACTCCAGGCTCGCCGCCCAGGGGCCCCGGCGCTCGGCGAGGTCCTCCAGCAGCGGCGTCAGCTCGGCCGAGAAGCTCATCGAGGACTCAAGCGGCAGCAGCGAGGGCAGGTTGTCGATCGCGATGACCTCCAGCGGCGCGTCGGCGGTGCCGACCTGCCGCACCGGCTCGGGCCACGTGGTGATCGCCGTGTTGACCGGGAGCAGGTTGTTGTCGGAGGTGACGTCGCAGGTCACGTCCCCGATGGTGCGCAGCCGGCGCGGCGCCGTGACGTCGTCCGGCCCGACGAAAGGCTGCTGCGGGGTGCTGCTGACGACGCAGTTCACGAGGATGTCGTGGTCCAGCAGCGCCGCCTTGTCCAGCTCCACGGTGTCGCCGCGGTCCCAGCGGGTGACCGCGCAGCCGGCCAGCTCCAGCGCCTCGACGGCACCGCGCCCCGAGCGGCCGCGCGAGCCGATGACGAGCGCGCGCTCCGGCTCGTGCCCGTCCGCGCTCTCGCGCAGCTGACCGTCCAGCTCCTCGCGCCCCATCGGGGCGACTGCGCCGTCGAGCAGGCCACGGTGCCGCAGCACCGCGAGCGCGGCACCGACATACCCCGCCCAGAAACCGAAGGCGACGACCCGCCTGCCGTCGAGCGTGAGGTACTCCACGTCCAGCAGCTCGCCGCCGCCGCGCCGGAAGCGCTCGAGGGTCACGTCCGCGCCCTCCTGCCCCTTGTAGGCGTGCGCGAAGAAGACGTGGGTATGCGTGAGGTCGGCCGGGTCCTGCGGCAGCTCCTTGATGCCGACGACGACGGCACCCTCCGGGGCGTCGACCCAGGAGCCGTAGGGCGCGACCGAGCACCCGGCGGCGACGTAGTCCTCGAGGTCGATGACGCGGCTGGGCGACTCCTCGACGGTCACGACGTAGCCGTCGGCGACGAGGCGCTGCGCGTCGGCGGGGACGATGGCCACGCGCTGCTCGCCGGGGCGGGCCTCGGCGCGGATCCACAGGTGCGGTCGGGTCATAGGACCAGCGTATGCGCCCGCACCGGTTGCCCTTGGGTTAGGTTGAGCACTCACACACCGACGTGGACGGGCAGGAGAGATGAGCGGCGACATCGTGCGCGAGCAAGGCGAGTTCGACTACGAGCCCACCGACCGGGAGCCGCCGCGCCCAGCGGGCCGGACCTGGGCCTTCCGGCTCGGCGGTCTCGCCCTCGCCGCCCTCGTCTATCTCCTCCTCGGGGGTGCCGACATGTCGGGCGACGCACGTTTCGTCGCCGCCATCGCCGTGCTCATGGCCGTGTGGTGGATGACCGAGGCCATCCCGCTCGCCGCCACCTCGCTGCTGCCGATCGTGCTCATCCCCCCGCTCACCGGCCTCGGTGTCGCGGATGCCACGGCGCCCTACGCCAACTCCATCGTCTTCCTCTTCCTCGGTGGCTTCCTCATCGCCATCGCCATGCAGAAGTGGAACCTCCACCGCCGGATCGCCCTGCTCACGCTGCGCCGCGTCGGCACGCACCCGCGCCGGATCATCCTCGGCATGATGATCTCGACGGCCTTCCTCTCCATGTGGGTCTCCAACACGGCGACCACGCTCATGATGCTGCCCATCGCGATCTCCGTGCTGGCGCTCGTCGTGGAGAGCAGCCACCAGACCTCCGAGGCGGCCGCCGCCCAGGGCGACGTCGCCGACGAGGTCTCGGCCGGTCGCGCGGTGAGCGACGTGGTCGACGACCCGGACGTCCGCCTCTTCGGCGTCGCGCTGGTGCTGTCCATCGCCTGGTCGGCCTCCATCGGTGGCCTGGGCACGCTGCTCGGCAGCCCGCCCAACGCCATCGTGGCGGGCTACCTCGCCGACGAGATCGGCGAGGACGTCGGCTTCCTCGCCTGGATGCTGCTCGGCGTCCCGATCGTCGTGGTCTTCATCGGCGTCGCCTGGCTGCTCATCACCCGGCTCATGTTCCGCTTCAAGCTGGAGGAGATCCCTGGCGGCCGCAAGCTCATCGACACCGAGATCTCCAAGCTCGGCCCCATGAGCCAGGGGGAGAAGGTCGTGCTGGCCGTCTTCTGCGGCGCCGCCTTCCTGTGGATCGTGCCCGGGCTGCTCTCCAACATCCCCGCGCTCGGGGAGGCCCTGCCCTGGCTCGGTGAGCTCGACGACACGGCGATCGCCATCGGGGCGGGCATCGTGCTCTTCCTCATCCCGGGTGACCGCGAGGGCCGGATGACGATGGAGTGGGACGACGCCGAGGAGGGGCTGCCCTGGGGCGTGCTCCTGCTCTTCGGCGGTGGTCTCAGCCTGGCCGCCGCCGTGGCCGGCACCGGCCTGGACCAGTGGTTCGGCCAGCAGGTCACCGGCCTCGGCGCCCTCCCGATCGTGCTGCTCCTCGCCGCGGTCGTCACCATCGTGCTCTTCCTCACCGAGGTCACGAGCAACACCGCGACCGCGGCCACCTTCATCCCGGTGCTCGGCGGTGTGGCCGTCGGCATCGGCGTCGACCCGATGACGCTGCTCATCCCGGCGGCGCTCGCGGCGACCTGCGCCTTCATGCTGCCGGTCGGCACCCCGCCCAACGCCATCGTCTTCGGCACGGGGGCGGTGAAGATCCAGGAGATGGCCCGTGGTGGAATCGTCCTGAACGTCGTCGGGGTGGTGCTCATCACCCTCTTCACCGTGCTCATCGGCCCCTTCGCCCTGGGGCTCGTGATCTAGCGGCCGGCGGCGGGCCGGCACCACAGGAGGAGGATGGGGCACCTGATGTCTCCTGCTCCCCGCCCCGGCCGGTCCGCCCTGGTGATGGCGGTCGCCTCCGCAGTCACCACCCTCGGCGCGATCCCGCCCTTCCTGCTGGGCGCGCAGGCGGTGGAGATCCGCGAGGACCTGGACTTCGGGCTCGGGGCCTTCGGGGTCGCGGTCAGCCTCTTCTTCGCCACCGCGGCGCTCGCCACCCTCTCCACCTCGTCGGTCGTGGACCGGCTCAGCCGCGGTCTGCTGCTGCTCCTCGCCGGGGCGCTCGTGACCGGCGGCGGCCTCGCCATGACCCTGCTCGCCTCCGGCCGCTGGTCGCTCATGGCGGTCATGGTCGTCCTCGGCCTGGGCAACGCCGCCTGCCAGGCGACCGCCAACTCGTTGATGGCCCGCACCCTGCCTCCGGACCGCCGTGGCCTCGGCTTCGGCGTCAAGCAGTCCGCGGTGCCGCTGGCGATCATGCTGGGCGGTCTCGCCGTGCCCACCACCGGGGCGATCTGGGGCTGGCGCTCGACCTTCGTCATCACGACCTGCCTCGGGGTCCTCGTCATGCTGGGAGCGACCGGACTGCTGCTGCGGGGGAGGCGACGCGGCCGACGGCCGGCCTCCACCACCGCCGCCGACCTCCTGGAGTCACCCCCCACGCTGCCGCTGCTGCTGGCAGCCATCGCGATCACCCTGGCCAGCGCCGCCGCCAACTACGTCGGGTCCTTCGCGGCGTCCTGGGGCTTCGAGGTCGGCCTCAGCCCGTCCCAGACCGGCATCCTCATGGCCCTCGGCTCCGGCGGGTCGATCGCGCTCCGGGTCTTCTCCGGGTGGCGTGCGGACCACCGGCACGGAGCGAACCTCCCGGTCGTCGCCGCCATGATGTGGGTCGGGACCCTCGGGTGCCTCGGGCTCATGGTCCCCTCGCCGTGGGCGTTCTGGGTCTTCGGGCTGCTCGCCTTCAGCATCGGGTGGTCCTGGCCCGGCCTCCTCCTGTATGCCGTCGCCCGGCTCGGGCGGGACAACCCGGCGCAGGCCTCGGCCGCGATCCAGGCGGGGGCCTTCGCCGGCGGTGCGCTGGGCCCGGCCCTGCTCGGTGGGCTCTCCGGGGCGGCCGGCTTCCCGCTGACCTGGGCCGTGGCCGCGGGGTGCTTCGCGATCGCCGGCGCGCTCATCCTGCTCTCGCGCCGGCTCTTCACCGCCGACCTGCTGGCCCGCCCTCCCCGCGAGCCCTTCACCTACGGCCGCTCCAAGGTCACGCCGCCGCGAGAGGTGTGACCGGTCAGGCCAGCGCCGCGGCCATCCGCCGCACCGCCTCGGTCATGAGCTCCTCGCTGGTGCCGATGTTGAGCCGGGCGAAGCCCGCGCCGGTCGCCCCGAAGGCCGGCCCCGGCGAGAGCAGCACCCGGCCCCGCTGCAGGAAGGCCTGCGACGGGTCGTCGCCGAGCCCGAGCTCGCGGCAGTCCAACCACGCGAGGTAGGACGCGTGCCCGGGCTGGAAGCGCACTCCTGGCAGGTGCTCCTCGAGGAGGGCGGGCAGGGCCTGGGTGCGCGCCTCGAGCTCGGCCACCGTGGTGGCGAGCCAGTCGCGCCCCTCGGCGTAGGCGGCGACGGCGGCATACTGCCCCAGGATGCTCGGGGACCAGTCCGTCTCCGCCTGCAGCGCCGGCCAGCGCCCCTCGACCGCGGTGACGCCCAGGGCGAGCTTGAGGCCGGCGGTGTTCCACGCCTTGGACGGGGAGTGCAGCGCGATGCCGACCTCGCGGGCGGTCTCGCTCACGGTGAGGAAGGGCACGAACGGCCGCGGGCTGCCGGGGTGCACCAGCGGGGCGTGGATCTCGTCGGAGATGACCACGGCGTCGTGCTCGGCCGCCAGCTCGGCCAGCGCGGCGAGCTCCTCGCGGGAGTAGACGTAGCCGAGCGGGTTGTGCGGCGTGCACAGCAGCACCACCTTGGCGCCGCTGGTGAGCGCGCCGCGCATCCCGTCGAGGTCCAGCCGCCCCCCGCCGGCGATGTCGAGCATCGGCACCTCGAGCGGCTCCAGGCCGAGGTCGCGCAGCCAGGGGTAGAACGACAGGTAGACCGGCGGGTTGATGACCACCCGGTCGCCGCGGGAGGTCAGGCCGCGCAGCGTCTCCTTGGCCCCCTGCCCCACGTCGGCGAAGAGGCGGGTGCGCCCCGGCGTGCCCTGGGTCTCCCAGCCCCAGACGTCCCGCGCGAAGCCGGCGAAGGCGTCGAGGACCGGGGTGGGCTCACCGGCATACCCGAAGTCGGAGCGGTCGATCGCGGTGTGCAGCGCCTGCGCGATCGGCGGCGCGGTGCGCACGTCCATCTCCGCGGTCCAGGCGGGCAGCACGTCGTCGGGCACCCGGCTCCACTTGGCGCTGCGGTGGGTGCGCATGTCCTCGAGGGTGAGGTCGAAGGGAGAGCTCATGCGCCCAGCCTGCCCTACGCCCAGAATGTCCCGTATGCCCCCTGCGACACCCGCGTCCCGTCCCGCGACGAGCTACCACCTGCGTCCGCGCAGCGGGTGGCTCAACGACCCCAACGGCATGGTCTTCGAGGACGGCCGGTGGCACGTCTTCTTCCAGCACAACCCGGACGCGCCGCGGCACGACGCGATCGCCTGGGGCCACGCGAGCAGCACCGACCTGGTCACCTGGCACCCGCACCCGGTCGCCTTCTCACCCACTCCGGGCGGCCCGGACAGCTTCGGCTGCTGGTCCGGGGTCTTCGTGCCCGGTCTGGACCGGCCGGCCGTGGTCTACTCCGGGATCACCGGGGCCGACCACGGGAGCACGGTATGCCTGCGCTGGGGCTCGGGCGCCGACCTGGACGACTGGTCGGCGCCGGTCGTCGTCGCGACCACCCCGGAGGTCGACGACGTCGCGGTCATGCGCGACCCCTTCGTCCTCACCCACCAGGGCGCCGGTTCGCGATCGTCGGGGCCGGGTTGGACGACGGCACCCCCGCGATCCTGCTCTTCTCCTGCGACGACATCGAGGACTGGGAGTACCTCGGCGTCTGGCTCACCGGTGCGGACCTGCCGCCCGGCGCAGGACCCGCCGACGTCTGGGAGTGCCCGCAGCTCGCGGTGGCCGGCGACCGGGCGGCGCTCGTGCTGTCGCTGCACGACGGCGGGGTGCTGGGGGACGTGGTCGCGTGCACCGGTCGGCTCGTGGACGACGGCGGTCTCCCGCGCCTGGAGCCGGAGCAGGTGACCGTGCTCGATGCGGGCGAGGCGCTCTACGCCCCGCAGCTCGCGGAGGACGGTCGGCCGGGCTGGTGGCTCATGGGGTGGGTGCGCGAGCTCGACCAGGACGCCGCGGTCAAAGACCACGCGGGCTGCATGACCCTGCCGCGCCGGCTCCTGCTCGACGGCGCGGACGCGCGGCTGACCCTCGACCCTGCCGTGGCCGACGGGCTCGAGCTCGGTCCGCCCGCACCGGGGGAGGGAAGGCTGCACGGCGCGGCGTCGGTGCTGGTCGGCCCGGGCGGCGCCGAGCTCGGCCACGCCGAGCTGGGCCGTCATCCTCTGTCAGCGGGCACGCGCGTCTTCGTGGACGGGGACGTGCTCGAGGTCTATCCGCCGGACAGTGCCCCGTCGACCTTCCGGCACGAGCTGCCGTGGAGCGTCCACGGCGACGTGCTGTCGAGCCCGGTTCGGCTCAGGCCGCGAACTTCCACATGTTGAGCACCCGCTGCAGCTCCTCGACGTGCCAGCGGTCGACGTAGGCGACGGTGACGTGCTGCCCGTGGACCACGTGGGCGCTGGCCCAGCCGGGGAGGCAGACGGCGTCGAAGAGCCAGGGCAGGACCTCCGGGTCAGCCAGGTCGTGGTCGAGCCGCGGGTGCAGCTCGCGGGTCACGCGGCCCAGCTGGAAGCGCACGACCCAGCGGTTGCGGTCGGGGTCCTGGCGGACCCGCACCTCGCCGAGCTCAGAGGTGGAACGGGCCGCGGCGGCCAGGCTGCGCACCAGGTCGGCCCAGGAGTCCGGGCCGACGACGTGCTCGAGGTCGACGACGGTCACCTGGGAGTGGTGGGTCAGGCCGCCGTCGTCGTCCCGGGCCAGGCAGTGCATGGCCGCGACGTAGGGGTGCTGCTTCAGCGCCTTCGCCGCCTGGGGGTCGTCGGCGATGTCCGCCGCGGTCACCCCGTCCTGCGCGTGGAGACCGAGCTTGTCCAGGGTGGCGAGCTGGTCCTTGATCGAGGGGCGGGGGACCGGCGTGACCAGCGCCGCGGTGTCAGGGTTGCCGTCGCTGTGTCGGGCGAAGACCTCCGTGAGGTTCATGAGGCCGAGTGTGCCACCAGCACCAGGGCTTCACAACGGGACACGACCGCCACCGTCGCTGCGCTCACGCGACCCGCTCCTTCGGTGCGTTCTCGGCCGTCTTGCCGGCGTCCTTCTCGGCGACGCCGCCGACCGTCTCCTCGATCTTGGCCATGAGGTCGTCGTCGAGCTTGACCCCGGCCGCCTTGACGTTGTCCTCGACCTGCGAGGGCTTGGACGCACCCACCAGGGCCGCGGCGACGTTGGGGTTCTGCAGCACCCAGGCGACCGCGAGCTGCGGCATGGTGAGCCCGGCCTCGTCGGCCAGCGGCTTGAGCTTCTGCACCGCGGTGAGGACCTCCTCGCGCATGAAGCCCTGCATGCCCTTGCCCATCGACTCGTCCGCCGCGCGGCCCTCGGTCGGCGCCTCACCGGGGGCGTACTTGCCGGACAGCACGCCCTGGGCCATCGGGCTCCAGACGATCTGGGAGATCCCGAGCTCCTCGCAGGTCGGCACGACCTCGGGCTCGATGACCCGCCACAGCATGGAGTACTGCGGCTGGGAGGAGATGAGCTGGATGCCCAGGTCCTTCGCCAGGGCGTGCCCGGCGCGGATCTGGTCGGCGGTCCACTCGCTGACGCCGATGTAGTGCGCCTTGCCCTGCCGGACGACGTCGGCGAAGGCCTGCATCGTCTCCTCCAGCGGCGTCTCGGTGTCGTAGCGGTGCGCCTGGTAGAGGTCGACGTAGTCGGTCTGCAGCCGCGACAGGCTCCCGTCGATCGACTCCAGGATGTGCTTGCGGGACAGCCCGGTGTCGTTCTTGCCGCCGGGGCCGGTCGGCCAGTAGACCTTGGTGAAGATCTCCAGGCTCTCCCGGCGCTCGCCCTTGAGCGCCTCGCCGAGGACGCTCTCGGCCTTGGTGTTGGCGTAGACGTCGGCCGTGTCGAAGGTGCTGATCCCGGCGTCGAGGGCGGCGCGCACGCACTGGTGCGCCACGTCGTTCTCGACCTGGCTGCCGTGCGTCAGCCAGTTGCCGTAGGTGATCTCGCTGATCTTGAGGCCGCTGTTGCCGAGGTATCGAAAGTCCATGTCCTCACCGTATGCCTCCCCCCTGACGACCTCGCGCCGGGTCGTCACGGGGCGGTCACCCACCGGGCCGCGGCGCGCTGTGCCGGGGGCCGGCCCGACTCATACGCAGATCGAGTACCGATGTCGTGATGCATCACCGAAGAGGAACACCTTCTGCGTAGGAGTGCGGCTCGGGAATCGGCGGCGGCGCCGCGGCGTTGCGTTGGACCCACCACGAGGAGGACCGTGACCGCTCCCGCGCTGCCCGACCTGCCCGCCCAGCACCGACACCTCACCGACCTGGGCCTGGCCCTGCCCGACCTGCCCGCAGGGCTCTCCGGCGACCTGCTCGTCGTCCATCCCCGCCTGCTGCCGGTGCAGGAGCTCGTGCCGCACCTGCGCCGCGGGGAGCAGCCCGGCTTCGTCGTCACCGACCTCACCGACCTCGCCGAGTTCGGTCCGTCCCCGGGGGTCGAGGTGCCCGAAGCCGACCTCTACGCGGTGCGGGTGCCCGAGCGCGGGGACGAGTACGCGCACCTCAGCCCGGACGAGGTCGACCCGCAGATCAGGGCCCGCGGCCGCGACCTCATGACCGTCGCGGAGGGCGTGTGCTGGGCGCTCCAGGCACCGTCGGTCATCGAGCGCAACCACTGCTTCATGACGACCGGGTCACGCCGGCCGAAGGCGTCGGGGAAGGGTCTGGACGCCCGGGTCCCGGCGCTGTGGATCAGCAACGGCACCGGTCGCGACGGCTGGGCGCGCAAGGACGCACCCAAGCTCGGCTGGTGCTGGGCCGGCAACCGGCATACCTGGCTCGGCATCGCCTCGGTGGGCGGCCGCTCCTGACTCACCCGGCGGGCAGATCCTCGGGCAGCCCGGCGTGCTCGAAGGCGGACCCGTCGAAGAAGCCGACGACGCCGTGGATCTCGCCGTCGCGGAGGTCGACGACGCACAGCTGGAAGCGCCGGTATGCCCCGTCCGGGCCGCGGAGGTACATCCCCACGGCCGGCTGCCCGTTGGCGACGACGGGGACCATCCGCAGGTCGCCGGCGACCTTGGCCGGGCACTGGTGCTCGACCAGCGCCGCGATGTCCGCGGGACCGAGGTAGTAGCGGTCGAAGGGCGGCATCTGCCAGGTGGCCTGGTCGGTCATGACGGCGACGACGGCCGGGATGTCGTGCCGCTCGAAGGCCTCGCAGAAGGCGGCGAAGACCGCGCGGTCGGCCGGGGTGAGCTCGTCCACCCGCCGGCCGGCCCGGGACAGGCCCTCGCCGATCGTGGCGCGCGAGCGCTGCAGCGCCGAGTTGACCGAGGCCACCGTCGTCTCCAGCACGGACGCGGTCTCGGCCGCGGAGAGCTGGAGCACCTCGCGCAGCACGAGCACCGCGCGCTGCAGCGGGGGCAGGTCCTGCAGCGCCGCGACGAAGGCGAGCTGGGTGGCCTCGGCGGCCTCCGTCGCCTCGGCCGGGTCGACCGGCACGGCGTCCCGTCCCCACACGAGCTGGTCGGGCAGCGGCTCCAGCCAGTCGCGCGAGCGGTCCTCGACCACCGGCTCGCGCGGGTCGCCCGGAGGCCCGCCGAGACCGCTGGGCAGCGGCCGCCGGCCCTGCTGCTTGAGCGCGGTGAGGCAGGCGTTGGTGGCGATGGTGTACATCCACGTCCGCACCGAGGAGCGCCCCTCGAAGCGGTGGTAGGCCTTCCACGCGCGCAGGTAGGTCTCCTGCACCAGGTCCTCGGCCTCGCTGGCCGAACCCAGCATGCGGTAGCAGTGCGCGATCAGCTCCCCCCGCAGCGGCGCGGTGCTCTCCTCGAAGTCGGCCCGGGGGGCCTCCACCTGCGTGCTCATACGCTCTCCCTCGTCGCGGCGTCCCGGTCCATCCACATCACTTCCCAGACGTGGCCGTCCAGGTCCGCATAGGTCCTGCCGTACATCATGCCGTGATCCACCCTCCGCAGGTCGGTCCCGCCGGCGGCCACCGCCCGGTCCACGACGCCGTCCACCTGCTCCCGGCTGCTCGCCGACAGGCAGAGCAGCGCCTCGACCGTGCCGGGTTCGGCCACCGGCGAGTCGTGGAAGGTCGCGAAGAAGTCCCGGTCGAGCAGCATCGCGTGGACCGTCGGGCCGAGCTCGAGGCACAGCGCGGAGTCGTCGCAGAAGTCGGTGTTGAAGGTGTAGCCCACGTCGGTGAAGAAGGTGCGGGACCGCTCGAGGTCCTGCACGGGGAGGTTGACGAAGATCACCTGGTGCATGCCGCTCTCCTCGGTCTGCCGGTGCCCCTGGTCGCGCCGGTCGGCGGGGGCGTGCTGGGTATGACCACGACGCGGGCACGGACTCATCGGTGATATGATGTATGCATCATGCAACTATCTGAGGAACTCGCCCGGACTTTCACCGCGATGGGCCGCATGCTGCGTGAGCACGAGGGGCTGCTGTCCCCCAGCGCAGTCGAGGTGCTCGTCCGCCTCGCGGGGCGCCAGTGCACCCGCTCGCGCGACCTCGCGCGCGCCGAGGGGCTGGACCCCTCGACGATGAGCCGCCGGCTGGCCTCGCTCGAGGAGCGCGGCCTCATCCAGCGGCACCCCGACCCGGACGACCGACGCGCGCAGGTGCTCGGCCTCACCGCGCAGGGCCGCGAGACGCTCTCGGCCGAGCGCGCCCGCAGGGTCACCCTCATCACGGACACCCTGTCCGACTGGCCCGAGCACGAGCGCGACCAGCTCGCCGCCCTGCTCGGCCGCCTCGCCGACTCGATCGACGCCGCCCGCGACGGGCATACCGAGACCAGGTCCGCCTCATGAGCGTGACCCGCAGCACACCTGACACCACCACGACCGCCCCGAGGAGCTCGATGGCCACCGCCACATCCGCCGCGACCGGCAGCAACAGGACCGACCTGCCCACCCAGGGCACGGAGTCGGCGCCCGCGCAGCAGGCCGACAGCGGCACCGCACCCTTCCGCCTGGACCGGGAGCACAAGATCGTCTTCGCCAGCCTCATGCTGGGGATGTTCGTCGCGTCGATCAGCCAGACCATCGTCGGCCCGGCGCTGCCGCAGATCGTCGCCGACCTCGGCGGCATGGCGCACTACTCCTGGGTGGCGACGGCGGCCATGCTCGTCTCCGCCGTCGTCGTGCCCGTCGTCGGCAAGCTGTCCGACCTCTACGGGCGCAAGACCTTCTACCTCGCCGGCCTCGTGATCTTCATGGTCGGCTCGGTCGTCTCCGGGCTGGCGGGCAGCTTCTGGATGCTCGTCGCCGGCCGCGCCATCCAGGGCGCCGGCATGGGCACGCTCATGCCGCTGTCGCAGACGATCATCGGCGACATCATCCCGGCCCGGCAGCGCGGGAAGTACCAGGGCCTCATGGGCGCCGTCTTCGGCGTGACCTCCGTGGCCGGCCCGCTCGCCGGCGGCGTCATCACCGACCACCTCGGCTGGCGCTGGCTGTTCTTCACCATCCTGCCGGTCGGCCTGCTGGCGCTCGCCTTCGTCGCCCGCTACATGCACCTGCCGCACCAGCGCCGCGAGGCCAAGATCGACGTCGCCGGCATCATCACGCTCTCGGTCGCCATGGTCTCGATCCTGCTCGCCACGAGCTGGGGCGGCACGACCTACCCCTGGGTCTCGGCGCAGGTGCTCGGCCTGTATGCCGTCGGTCTTGTCGGCGCGCTCGCCTTCGTCGCCGTCGAGCTGCGGGCCAGCGAGCCGCTGCTGCCGCTGCGCCTCTTCCGCAACAGCGTCTTCAGCTGGTCCAACGTCGCCGGTCTCGGCGTGGCGATGGTGATGTTCGGCTCGATCATCTACATCCCGGTCTTCGCCCAGGGCGTGCTCGGCGTCGACGCGACCCAGTCCGGCCTCATCCTTATGCCGATGATGCTCGGCCTCATCGTCATGGGCATCCTCACCGGCCTGCTCGTGACGAGGACCGGCCACTACAAGCCGTTCATGCTCACCGGCATCGCGATCATGGCGCTCGGGGTCTTCCTGCTGACCCGCCTGTCGGAGACCTCCAGCGCCTGGGCGCTCTTCGGGTCGATGGCGGTCGTCGGTGTCGGCCTCGGCATGGCGATGCAGCAGTACACCCTCGTCGTCCAGAACGTCGTCGCCCGGCGCGACCTCGGTGTCGCCACCGCCACCACGCAGTTCAGCCGCAACATCGGCTCGACGGTGGGGATCGCGGTCTACGGCTCGATCATGACCGGCGGCCTCGGCGCCGCGGTCGCAGCGCACCTGCCGGCCTCGATGCGGGATCAGGCGGCCCAGCAGGCCAGCGGCATGGACGTCGGCTCGGTGCTCGACCCCTCCTCGCTCGGCAACGTGCCGCCGGTGGTCGAGGAGGCACTGCGGGCCGGTCTCGCCGACCAGCTGCACAACGCCTTCATGATCGGGCTGCCGATCCTCGTGCTCGTCTTCATCGCCACGGCGATGATCAAGCACGTGCCGCTGCGCGAGACCCTCGAGGACGCCCCGCGCGACCACGGCTGAGCCTGCCGCTCAGCCCGGCTGGGCACGGGTGAACCTGCCCGTGTCCAGCCAGTGCGCCAGCCGGTCACCGGTGACCTGCAGGTATGCCGCGGCGTCCGCCCGGAAGGCGGCCGTCGTGCTCGCGAGCAGGGCGTTGGCCAGGAGCAGCTGCCTCGAGGCGATGAGCGCCTCGACGTCCGCCGGCTCGACGTCCGGGAGCGGGCGGCGGCGGGCATACCCCTCGAGCATCGCGCGCTCCGGGGCGTCGTCGCCGTCGCGCAGGTAGAACGACGAGATCGCCAGGTCCAGCACCGGCGGCCCCACCCCGCTGTCGTCGAAGTCGAAGACCGCGAGCCGTCCCTCGTGCCACTTGAGGTTGCCGCCGTGCAGGTCGGCGTGCAGCGGCAGGACGTCCGCCCCGGCCGCGACCCGCTCGAACGTCTCCGTGCACCGGGCGGTCGCCGCCCGGACGACGGCGGCGAGCCGGGCGTCGTCGGCGCAGGCGCCGGTGAGCACGTCGGAGTCGCCGAAGAGCGGCTCGGCGAGGGCGGGGAGGCGGCCGGCGACCGCCGCGCCCCAGAGCTCGGCCTGGTCGTGGAGCTGCGCGGTCAGCTCGCCGAGCGCCCGGCACTGCTCCAGCGTCCCGACGACGCCGAGGTCCTCGCCGGGCAGCCAGCCGCTCGCGGTGACGAGGACCTCACGGCCCACCGACTCCGAGGGCACCCGGGCGAGATACCCGCCCCGCAGCGTGGGGACCGGGTCGGGGACGAGCACCTCGGTCTGCGTCGCGAGGGCGTGCTGCCACTCCTGCTGCGCCTCGACCGCCTCCGGGGAGCTCGCCGAGTTGGTGTTGACCCGCAGCGCGACCGTGCGCTGCGCCGTCTCCAGCCGGAACGTCGTGTTGTAGCCGTGCAGGACCAGCTCCACACCGGTCGGCTCCAGCCCGAACTGCGGCGCGGCAGCCAGCGCCACCGTCCGCAGCAGCTCGACCTGGCTCAGCTCGTCGAGGTCCCGGTATGCCGTCCCCACCGGGCCGGGCGTCCTACCAGGCCTGGCCGGGGTCGTAGGCGGCCGTGGTGTCGACGTCCTCGGACCGCTTGACCGTGGCCTCGATGAGGCCGTAGGGGCGGTCGTCGGCGTGGTGGACCTCGCGGTTGTTCTCGATGCCGTAGGGAGAGAGGTCGATGACGAAGTGGTGCACGTTCGGGCAGGAGAAGCGCACGTCGAGCACCGAGGGCGCCGCGTCGAGCACGGCCTGGCCCATCTCCCAGACGGTCTGCTGCAGCGCGTAGCTGTAGGACGAGGCGAAGGCGCCGGTCATGGCGTCCAGGACCGCGGCGAAGGAGGCGTCCCAGTCGACGTCGGTGCCCTCGTGCGCCCACTGCGCGCGGACGGCGGTCGCCATGATCCGGTCGTCGGTGGGCTTGAGCGAGGTGAAGCGGTCCTGGAAGAAGCCGTGGAACTCGCTGTCCGTCGTCTTGAGCACGGTGAGGTTCTTGACCCCGGAGACGACGCTCACGCCCTCGGCGGAGCGGCGCACCGACACGGTGCGGACGTAGTCACCCGCCTTGACGAAGGCGTGCGGGTGGTCGTGCGAGCGGCGCCAGCCGAAGGCCTCGACGGTGATCCGCGCGGAGTGGACGTGCTCGACGGTGTCGACGAAGTGGTTGGCGAGCGCGAGGGCCAGCCCCTCCGGCGTCCGGGCCTCCTCACCGTGCTCCTTGGTGAAGCCGTAGACCGTGTTCTTCGTGGCGTCGGTGGTGAGCACCTTGGCGTTGTCGCCGGTGAGGTGGGTGTCGGCGAAGTCGCCGCTCAGCGCCACCGAGACGTTGTAGTCGACGATGTCGTGCGGCGCCTCGGGGTCGTCGCGGTAGACGCGGACGACGTGCGTCTCCGCCTTGCCGTACTGGCTGTGGCCGAGCACGTAGCCGTTCGAGCTCATGATGGGTGTCCTCTCGTGCGGTCCGGTCGACGATGACCGGGGGTTGAGGTGGGGGTGGTGGTGGGTCAGCTTCCCCGGTAGGTGGAGAAGGCATACGGGCTGAGCAGGAGGGGCACGTGGTAGTGCCGCTCCTCGTCGACGACGAAGGTGATGGCGACCTCGGGGTAGAAGCCCGTGGTGCCGGTGCGGGCGTGGTAGTCACCGGTGGCGAAGGTGATGCGGTAGGTGCCGGGGGCTAGGCCCGCGGGGGCCAGGTCGCCGCTCGCGACCCGTCCGTCGGCGTCGGTGCGGCCGGCGCCGACCTCCTGGCCGGAAGGGGTGCCCGGTCCGGCGGTGGTCAGCGTCACGGCGACGTCGGCCGCGGGCTGCCCCGTGCCGGCGTCCAGGACGTGGGTGGACACGGTGCTCATGGGTGGATCAGCTCCTGGAGTCGGCGGCGGGTGATCTGGCGCAGCTGCTCGACGACCTCGGCCGTCTCGGTCTCGTCGTCGTTGGTGAGGCGGCGCTCGAGCTCGGTGAGGATCTCCTCGGGGCCGCGGCCGGCGGCCCGGATGAGGAAGACGCGGTCGAACCGCTGCTCGTAGGCCTGGTTGCCGGCGCGCAGGCGATCCTGCACGTCCTGCGCCGAGCCGGCGACGGCCGACTGCTCGCTCTGGCTGAAGCGGGCGTCCCGGCCGGAGCCGGACGCGCGCTCGCCGATGCGGGGGTGCCCGGCCAGGGCGTCGGCGACGTCCTCGGCGGTCAATGACCCGAAGGCGTCGTCCGAGGCCTCGAGCAGCTCCTCCACCCCGGCGTAGGGGCGGCCCTGCACGACGGCGTCCGCCCAGCGCGGGCTGGAGCAGCAGGACAGGAGCGTCTCGCGGGCCGCGTGCGGCCCGAGCGCCTGCCAGGCGGTCAGGTCCAGCGCGTCGTCGGTCTCGTCGCTCGGCTGCTGCGCCATCGCTCACTCTCCGTATCGTGGAAGAACTACTCCGTATGCCAAAAGTAGAGCCTCATCGGTGAGGCGTCAAGGGGTCGCCGGCGAGGTCCTCACGACGGCGGCTCAGCCGGCGGAGAAGTCCGCGGCCAGCTGGTCGGCCGCCTCGTGCAGCCGGGGGAGGGCGCGGCCGATGACGGCGTCGGTCATGCGGGTCGCCGGTCCGGACATCGACAGGGCCAGGTTGAGGCGGGCCTCGGGCAGCGGCACGGCGACGCAGCGCACGCCCAGCTCCATCTCCTCGTTGTCCAGGGCGTGGCCCTGCTTCCGCGCCTCGCGCACCTTGTCCAGGAAGGCCTCGGGCGTGGTGATGGTGTGCGGGGTGCGGGCGGGCATACCGGTCCGGCGCAGCAGCGCCAGCACCTGGTCGTCGGGCAGCCGGCCGAGCAGGGCCTTGCCGACGCCGGTGGCGTGCGGCTTGATGCGGCGGCCGATCTCGGTGAACATCCGCACCGCGTGGGGGGAGGGCGACTGGCCGATGTAGACGACGTCGTCCCCGTCGAGCACGGCGAGGTTGACGGTCTCGCCGAACTCGCCGACCAGCTCGTGCAGGACCGGCGCGCTCCAGCTGCCGAAGGAGGAGCGCGCGGCCTGGCCCAGCACGATGAGCTCGGTGCCGAGGGCATACCGGCGGTTGGGGAGCTGGCGCAGGAAGCCGCGGTCGAGCAGGGTGCGCACGAGCCGGTGCACGGTGGGCATCGGCTGCCCGGTCGCGGCGGTGATGTCGCTCAGGGACAGCTCGCCGGTGGGGGAGGTGGTGAGGATCTCGAGCACGTCGATGGCCTTGCCGACCGACTGCACGCCCGTGGCGCGCTTGGGGGCGGGGGACTCGCTGTCTGGGCTCACGGGGAAGAGTCTATCCGGCACGTTCTCGCGATGCGGAAACACCACTCCGCACATACTTTCGCAGAATGAGATCTGGACTCCGCATCGTAGAAGTGCAAGAGTATGCCTCGCACCCCTGCCCCGACGTCACCCAGGAGCGCCCATGGCGGCACCCAGCCCCGGATACTCGATCACCCTGCGGGTGGACGGCCCGCCCGACTTCGGCGCGACGACCCGGCTGGCCCACGTGGTCGCCGAGGCAGGTGCCGCCGTCCAGGCGCTCGACGTCGCGGAGTCCAGCGGCGACCACGTCACGGTGGACGTCACCGTCCACGGCACGAGCGAGGAGCACGGCGAGCAGATCCGGGCGGCGGTGGACGCCGCGGAGGGCTTCACCGTCCGGCACGTCTCCGACCGGACCTTCCTGCTGCACCTCGGCGGCAAGCTCGAGGTCGTGCCCAAGGTGCCCCTGACCCACCGTGACGACCTCAGCCGGGCCTACACCCCCGGCGTCGCCCGGATCAGCCGGGCCATCGCCGCGGACAAGAGCGACGCCCGGCGCCTCACCATCAAGCGCAACACCGTCGCGGTCGTCACCGACGGCTCGGCCGTCCTGGGCCTGGGCAACATCGGCCCGGAGGCCGCGCTGCCGGTGATGGAGGGCAAGGCCGCGCTCTTCAAGCAGTTCGCCGGCGTGGACGCCTGGCCGGTCTGCCTCGCGACCCAGGACACCGAGGAGATCATCTCGGTGGTCAAGGCGATCGCGCCGGTGTATGCCGGGGTCAACCTCGAGGACATCGCCGCGCCGCAGTGCTTCGAGATCGAGCGCCGGCTGCGGGACGAGCTCGACATCCCGGTCTTCCACGACGACCAGCACGGCACGGCGATCGTCGTCTACGCCGCCCTCATCAACGCGCTGCGCATCGTCGACAAGGAGATGGCCGACCTGCGGGTCGTCGTCTCCGGGGTCGGGGCCGCCGGCAGCGCCATCATCCGGCTGCTGCTGCGCGCCGGGGTGACCGACATCGTCGGCGTGGGGCGGACCGGCGCCGTGCACCGGGGTGCGGAGCTGCCCGACCCCATGCGGGTCTGGCTCGCCGAGCACACCAACCCGCGGCAGGTCACCGGCTCGCTGCAGGACGTGCTCGAGGGTGCCGACGTCTTCATCGGGGTCTCCGCCCCGGGCATCCTCACCGGGGACGACATCGCCACCATGGCCGACCGGGCCATCGTCTTCGCGCTGGCCAACCCCGACCCGGAGGTGGACCCGGTCGAGGCCCTGGCGCACGCCGCCATCGTCGCCACCGGACGCAGCGACTACCCCAACCAGATCAACAACGTGCTGGCCTTCCCCGGCTTCTTCCGCGGGCTCCTGGACGCCCAGACGACCTCGATCTCGGACGCCATGCTCAGCGCGGCGGCCGAGGCGATCGCCGGCTGCGTCGCCGACGGCGAGCTCAACTCCAGCTTCATCATCCCCAGCGTCTTCCACCCCGACGTCGCGCCCGCCGTCGCCCAGGCGGTGGCGCGGGTGGCCGAGGAGGAGCGGTGAGCACCGGCCTGGAGCAGCTCGTCGCCGCGGTGCAGGCGGAGGCGGACGAGCGGCTCGCGGCGGCCGACGCCGATCTGGCCCGGCTCTACCCGGGCGACCCGGCCACGCGGCAGCCGGTGCACACCGTCTACGTGCCGGCCGACGCCTTCGAGCAGCAGACGCCGTGGCGCTGGGGCGCCGCGGCGCTGGAGCTCATGGACGACCACCTCCCTGACGCCGCCGCGGTCACCCGGGTCACCGGGATGGACGCGGGGCTCGCCGACGAGGTCCTCCCGCGGGTGCGGCGCAAGCTCGCCGAGCAGCCGGTCGAGGACCTGCGCGTGGACTTCGAGGACGGCTACGGGCGACGCCCCGACGACGTCGAGGACGCCCACCTCGGCTCCGCGGTCGAGGCGCTGCGCACGTATGCCGGGCTGGACGGAGCGCCCAGCTGGTACGGCATACGCATCAAGTGCCTGGAGCGGGACTACCGGCACCGGGGCCTGCGGACCCTCGTCGACGCCGTCGCCGGCCTGGCCAGCGGGGCCGAGGTGCCGCCCGGCCTCGTGCTCACCCTGCCCAAGGTCACCTCGACCGACCAGGTCGAGGCCATGGTCGCCGCCTGCGCGCGGATCGAGGAGGCGCTCGGGCTGGCGGATCGCGCGCTCGGGTTCGAGATCCAGGTCGAGACGCCGCAGGCGATCCTCGGGGCGGACGGGCGGGCCACCGTCGCGCCGCTCGTGCACGCCTCCGCGGGAAGGTGCACCGGCCTGCACTACGGCACCTTCGACTACTCGGCCGGGCTGGGCATCGCGGCCGCGCACCAGACGCTGGAGCATCCTGCCGCCGACCACGCCAAGGCCACGATGCAGCTCGCCGCCGCCCAGACCGGGGTGCGCTGCTCGGACGGGTCGACCAATGTCATCGCCTTCGGGACCGCCGATGACGCGGCCTCGACCTGGGCGCTGCACCACCGGCTCGTCACCCGCGCGCTGGAGCGCGGCTACTACCAGGGCTGGGACATGCACCCCGGGCACCTGCCGACCCGCTACCTCGCGACGTATGCCTTCTTCCGGGCCGCCCTGCCCGCGTCGGCCAGGCGGCTGCGCGCCTACGTCGACCAGGCCGGCGGCGACGTCATGGACGAGCCGGCCACCGCGCGCATGCTCGCCTCGGCGGTGCTGCGCGGGCTGCACTGCGGGGCGCTCGACGAGGACGAGGTGCGCTCCGCCTCGGGGCTGGACCGGGACGGGCTGGTCGCGCTGCTGCGCTGACGGGCCGGCCTCACGACAAGGGGTTGACGCCTCGTCGGGTCGCGGCTTAACTTATCGCATAACGGAATAATACTTCCAACATACGGAATCGCAAGGAGGCGAGATGGCTCACGACCTGCCCTACCTGGTCAACTGCTCGATCCTGTTCACCGAGGTGCCGCTGCTGGAGCGTCCGGCGGCCGCACGCGCTGCGGGCTTCGACGCCGTCGAGTTCTGGTGGCCCTTCGCCACCGCGGTGCCCACGGACCGGGAGGCCGAGGACTTCGTCTCGGCCGTCCGGGACGCGGGCGTGCAGCTGGCCGGCCTCAACTTCTTCGCCGGCGACATGCCGGGCGGGGACCGCGGCCTGGTGTGCTGGACCGAGCGGCGCCAGGAGTTCCTCGACACCATCGACGCGACCGTCGGGATCGGCGAGCAGCTCGGCTGCCGTGCGTTCAACGCGCTCTACGGCAACCGCCCCGAGGGTGCCGACGTCGAGCACTCCGAGGAGGTCGCCACCGAGAACCTCGCGGCCGCCGGCAGGGCAGCCGCCCGGGTCGGCGGCACGGTGCTCGTCGAGCCGGTCAGCGGCGCACCGGCATACCCCCTGAAGACCGCCGCCGACGCGGTCGCCGTCATCGACCGTGTCGCCGAGCAGACCGGCGTCACCAACCTCGGTCTCCTGCTCGACCTCTACCACCTCGCCGCCAACGGGGACGACCCCGCGGCGGCGGTCGAGGCCTACACCGGCCGCACCGCGCACGTGCAGATCGCCGACCACCCCGGGCGCGGCGAGCCGGGCACCGGCGACCTGCAGCTGGACACCTGGCTGGAGCGGATCCAGGAGCTCGGCTACCGCGGCCACGTGGGGCTCGAGTACAAGACCGCCGCCTCGGACACGGTCACCGGCCTCGACGGCTGGCTGCCGCGCGAGCGGCGCGGCGTCACCGCCTGACCTCACCCCTGACACCCCCCTCGACATCGACACCAAGGAGACACGATGAGCACCATCGCCTTCATCGGCCTGGGCATCATGGGCAGCCCGATGGCCGTCCACCTCGCCACCGCCGGCCACCAGGTGGTCGGCTTCAACCGCTCGCCCGACGCCTACGGCCCGCTCGAGGAGGCGGGCGGCCGCGCCGCCGGGAGCCTGGCCGAGGCCGTGGCCGAGGCCGACGTCATCTGCGTCATGGTCCCGGACAGCCCGGACGTGGAGCAGGTCCTCACCGCCGAGGACGGCGTGCTGGCGCACGCCCGCCCCGGTGCCCTCGTCATCGACTTCTCCTCGATCCGCCCCGACGTCGCGCGCTCGCTCGCCGAGCGGGCCACGGAGGCCGGGCTGCGGATGATCGACGCCCCGGTCTCCGGTGGTCAGAAGGGCGCAGTCGACGCCGTGCTCTCGATCATGGTCGGCGGCGAGGAGGCTGACGTCGAGGAGGCCCGTCCCCTGCTGGAGACGGTGGGACGCACGGTCGTGCACGTCGGTCCGGCCGGCTCGGGCCAGACGGTCAAGGCGGCCAACCAGCTCATCGTCGCCGGCAACATCCAGCTCGTGGCCGAGGCGCTGGTCTTCCTCGAGGCCTACGGCGTGGACACCGCCGCCGCCATGGACGTCCTCGGCGGCGGCCTGGCCGGGTCCAAGGTGCTGGAGCAGAAGCGGGGCAACATGCTGGACCGCTCCTTCGAGCCCGGCTTCCGCATCGACCTGCACCACAAGGACCTGGGCATCGTCACCTCCGCCGCCCGCGAGGCCGGGGTCGTCATCCCGCTCGGTGCGGTCGTGGCCCAGCTCATGGCCTCCGCCCGCGCCCAGGGCGACGGCGGCCTGGACCACTCCGCGCTCCTGCGCGGCGTCGAGCGCCTCTCCGGCCGCGGCGACACCTCCCCGGAAGGAGACTGACATGGCACGTATGCGCGCGGCCGACGCCGCAGTCCTCATCCTGGAGAAGGAGGGGGCGACCCAGACCTTCGGCGTCCCCGGCGCCGCGATCAACCCGTTCTACTCGGCGATGCGCGCCCACGGCGGGATCCGCCACGTCCTCGCCCGCCACGTCGAGGGCGCCTCGCACATGGCGGAGGGGTATACCCGTGCCGCCGCCGGCAACATCGGCGTCTGCATCGGGACCTCGGGCCCGGCTGGCACTGACATGATCACCGGGCTCTACAGCGCGAGTGCCGACTCGATCCCCATCCTCGCGATCACCGGCCAGGCCCCGGTCGCCCGCCTGCACAAGGAGGACTTCCAGGCGGTCGACATCGCGGCCATCGCCAAGCCGGTGACGAAGATGGCGGTCACCGTCCTCGAGCCGGCGCAGGTCCCCGGCACCTTCGCCCAGGCCTTCCACCTCATGCGCAGCGGCCGGCCCGGCCCGGTGCTCATCGACCTGCCGATCGACGTGCAGCTCGCCGAGATCGAGTTCGACATCGAGACCTACGAGCCGCTGCCGGTGCACCGGCCGGTCGCCACGCCGGCGCAGGCCGCGAAGATCATGGAGATGGTCGCGGGGGCGCAGCGCCCGCTCATCGTCGCCGGGGGCGGGATCGTCAACGCCGACGCCGCCGACCGGCTCGTGGAGCTCGCCGAGCTGACCGGCATACCCGTCATCCCGACCCTCATGGGCTGGGGGACGATCCCGGACGACCACCCGCTCATGGCGGGGATGGTCGGTCTGCAGACCTCGCACCGCTACGGCAACGCGACCTTCCTCGAGTCCGACCTGGTCCTCGGCATCGGCAACCGGTGGGCCAACCGCCACACCGGTGGCCTCGACACCTACCGCGGCGCGCGCACCTTCATCCACGTCGACATCGAGCCGACCCAGATCGGGCGGGTCTTCCCGCCCGACTACTCCGTCGTCTCCGACGCGGGCGCGGCGCTCGACCAGCTGCTGGCCGTCGCACGGGACTCCGAGCTCCCGGACCGCACCGCCTGGGCGCAGGAGTGCCGGGAGCGCAAGCGGACGATGCAGCGCAAGACCCACTTCGAGGACGTGCCGCTCAAGCCGCAGCGGGTCTACGAGGAGATGAACCGCGCCTTCGGGCCGGACGCGCGCTACGTGAGCACGATCGGGCTCTCGCAGATCGCGGGCGGGCAGTTCCTGCACGTCTACCGGCCGCGGCACTGGATCAACTGCGGGCAGGCCGGGCCGCTGGGCTGGACCATCCCCGCCACCCT